>NZ_CP036422.1:2082500-3282500 GCF_009388985.1 Halioglobus maricola | reverse complement strand
CGTTAGCCAGAGATACTGACACCATGCCTTCGCGAGTGATGGGAACATCCACCAGGATGCCGTTGCCGCCGCCCTGCATAATCTGCCAGCCGCCCTCGCGCATGTCATCGAAGTTGAGGCCAGAGACGCTGAGGTCCGCCCCCTGACTGATGAGCAGCAGGGTGTTGCCCGCACCACCGCCGGAAATCGTCTGGCCATTGCCGACGATAGTCAGGGCATCAGTGTGCTCGTAGACCAGTGTGTCGCTAATGCTGATGTCACCGACGGTATCGGGGATGGTGATATGTGTAGCACCACTGGCCAGGGCAGCGCGCAGTGAACCGGCACCGCTGTCCGCATTGCTGGTAACTCTGAACGGGGCAGCGTGCGCTGTGCTGGCAACGGCCATCAATGTGATTGCGCTCGCGAGGGCTTTGAGAGTGGAAGGCATGTGCAAGATTCCTTTTTTCATTGGTGAGTGTTTAAACACTCAAAGCTACTCCTGATGTTTGACACTTCTGTGTCTCCTGGGTGACGAATTGGTTAACAGTTTGTGTCGATGCAGTTACGCTCAAATTTCATTAGAATGGCGGGCTTCGACAATCCCCCTTTTTTTTGAGCGAGAGATTCCCCCCAATATGAGTGCCCGGACGGATGTCTGGCAGGCAAAGTTTGAGCGCCTGCGCAGCAACAAGTTATTTGAAATTCTGGTGATCAGCGTCATCCTGGTGTCGGCGTTGATGATCGGCGTAAATACCTATCCATTGCCGCCGCTGGCGACCAAGGCCATCGTGGTTATGGATTGGGGTATTACCCTGTTCTTCCTGGTGGAAATCTCGGTGAGGTTTCTGGGGGAGACAGAAAAACGGCGTTTTTTCCGCAGTGGATGGAATGTGTTCGATACCTTGATCGTGGTGGTGAGCCTGATTCCCATCGAGGATTCGGAACTGGCGCTGGTGGGGCGTCTGGTGCGGATATTCCGGGTGCTGCGGATGGTGTCGATCATTCCCGAGTTGCGCACCTTGCTGAACTCCCTGCTCAAGGCGCTGCCACAGTTGGGCTATGTGATGTTGATGATGTTTATCATCTTCTACATATATGCCGCCGTGGGTAGCACCTTCTTTGCAGAGATTAACCCCGCGCTGTGGGGCGATATTGCGATCAGTATGCTGACCTTGTTTCGGATTATGACTTTCGAGGACTGGACAGATGTCATGTATGAAACCATGGCTGTGCATCCGCTGAGCTGGGCCTACTACCTTAGCTTCATTTTCCTGTCGGCCTTTGCTTTCCTCAATATGATTATCGGCATTGTGGTCAACGTGCTGGAAGAGGAGCACCAGGCCCAGGCCCGGGAAGAGGCTCTGGCTGCCGGTGAACCTACCCTGAGCGAGTTGCGCGACGAGATCAGGGGATTGCGCGAGCTAATTCAAAGTAGGGCGTGAGGATTGCCAAGCAGTGGTTACAGGCCGATAATTTCGGCATGAGAATACTTCTGCTCTGTCTTGGGCTGCTGATAGGCGCGCCTCTGACTGCCCAGGAAATGACCCCCCGGGCGTACTGGCCAATTCCGCTGGAAACCCAGGTATTAACCGTGGGTGCACTATATACCACCGGTGATATCGTGCCGGATCCTTCCCTGCCTGTGACGGGGCTCGATTCGAAAATTGCCACCGGCTTGCTCGGCTATTTACGCTCCATGAGCCTGTTTGGTCGCTCGGCCAATTTCATTCTTGAAGTACCTTACTCCAACGGCACGTCTGAAGTAGAGCACTCCGAGCTGGGCCTGGTCGAACGGGATTATCGTGGCCTTGGGGATATCGCGGCGACAGTTTCAGTCAACCTGATGGGCGCGCCTGCGATGACCAAGGCGGATTTCAGTCAGTTCCGGCATGATCCCAAGCCCGTGTTGGGTGCCAGCCTCAAAGTGGTGGCCCCCACCGGTGAATATGAGGATGACAAAGTTCTCAATGTGGGCGCCAACCGCTGGGCTGCCAAGGCGGAACTGGGTTACATCGCATTGCTGGCACCACGCTGGCTGCTGGAACTCCATGCGGGGGTTTGGCTGTTCGGGGACAACGACGATTTTCTGGGACTGACCAAGGAGCAGAACGATATCTACAGTGCGCAAGCGCATCTGGTGCATCGTTTTTCACCCGGCTTTTGGGTGTCGGTTGACATGACCGCCTATAAGGGGGGGCGCAGTACTCTGGATGACGTGCGCCTCGACGACCTGCAGCGGGATTCCAAGCTTGGCCTGACCGCGGTGTTTCCTCTCGCCAGGGGCCACGGCCTGAAGGCGAGCTGGGCGACCGGCTCGGTCAACGATTCCGACGAGAGCTTCAATATCTACTCGATCAGCTATCAGCGCTTGTTCTAGCTGTTAGCTCATCCACTTGCCCAGCGGTGTCTTCACCCAGAGGAAATTCATTAATTTTTTCATGCCTTCGGCGCTTTTGGCGCTATAGGGGTAGCCATTCTGCATTTTGCCACCGAAGCGGTCGATGACGATGGGCATTTCGTGGGTGTAGCCGCGCAGGCCTTTCTTGCCGTTCACCTGGCCCAGGCCGGAGTTTTTCTTGCCGCCAAAAGGCGCTGCCGGAATACCGTAGCTCACCGCCATGTCATTGATTGAACAGGCGCCGGTATCGATGGCGGTCGCGAGGCGATAGCCCTTGTCTTTGTCCTGCGTCCAGACATTGCCGTTGAGGCCGAATTCAGAGTCGTTGGCAAGGCGCAGGGCCTCCTCTTCACTGTCGACCTTCTGGATGCAGAGCACCGGGCCGAAGGTTTCCAGCAACATGATGTCCATGCTGTTATCCACCTCGGTTATCACAGTGGGCTCGTAGTAGAGACCGGGCAGGTCGGGGTTGCGCTTGCCGCCCATGAGGATGTTTGCACCCTTGGCCCGGGCGTCCTCGACATGGGCTTCGATAATGGCCATCTGGCGATCCCAGAACACGGCGCCTATGTCCTCGTCCCAGCCATGTTCCTGTCCCTGGCGCAGGCCCTGGCCTTTCTCCATCACCAGTTTGAGGAACTCGTCGTAGACCTCCTTCACCACATAGATACGTTCGGTGCCGCAGCAGTAGTGGCCGGTGTTCATGCAGGAGCCGACCCAGGCGCCGTCGGCTGCCCGGTCGAGATCGGCGTCGGCGCAGACAATCATGGCATCGTTACCGCCCAGCTCCAGTGAGCAAGGTATCAGTTGCTCTGCGCAGGCCATGGCCACATTCTTGCCGGTGGCCACACTGCCCGTGAACGACACCTTGTCGACGCCGCCCCTGACAATCGCCGCGCCAGTGTCGCCGTCGCCCAGCATGACTTGCAGTACACCGTCGGGCAGGCCGGCCTCGCGGAAGATGTCCTCCGCCAATTTGGCCGAATAGGGGGTAACCTCGGAGCCCTTGGCGACTACCGTGTTGCCCGCCAGGATCGCCTGGGCCGCCTGGTTCATCAGTAGCACAAAGGGGCCGTTCCAGGGTGTGATCAGGCCGACCACCCCCAGTGGCTTATACACGATACGCAGCTGTTTCATGAGCCCCAGCAGGCCATGCACCTTGCGTTTGCGAGGAGCCAGGAACTTTTCGGCGTTCTTGGCGTAGTAGCACAACTGGTCAGCGACTGAGAACACTTCCATGCTCATGGCGTCTGTGGGCGCCTTGCCTGTTTCGCCAACGACCGTGTCGATAACCTCGTCCTGGCGCGCCAGCAGCACCTTGAGGGCACGTTCAACGATCGCCGCGCGCTCTTTCATGCTGGTGGCGGCCCAGGCCGGCTGTGCCGCTCGCGCCTTGCTGATTGCAGCGGTCACGTCCTCAACATTGGCGCACACGAGTACACCTGTGGGCTCGAGGGTGGCCGGGCTGCGCAGTTGCAGGTGGCGGCGGGCGTCGTCAGATTCGATCGGCTCGTAGAGAGACATGCGGTGCTCCACTGATAATTGGCTTGTTGATCATGTCAAACTAATGGGCATTAGTCTGGCCGTCAATGTCTTCTAAGTTCGCCGGCAGTGATGAAAACGATCAGTGCGGTGCGGTGCCGGGCTGAATGTGGAATAATGCGCGGTTTCCATGTCTGGGCACTTTCCTACTATGACGGGCTCACCCGTACTACTGCTATTGTTCTACTGCTTCGCCATCGCCTGCTTCTCGCTGGCCGGCGGGCAGTTGCCGAACTGGGTGAAGATGACTCACACCCGCACCCAATTGGTGATGAGTTTTGTCTCGGGCCTTATGCTGGGCGTGGCCTTCTATCATCTATTGCCGCACAGCATCACCATGGAACACGGCGATGTAGATCGCTCGGTCTGGTGGTTGATGCTGGGCTTGATTGGCATGTTCTTGATGTTGCGTATGTTCCACTTCCATCAGCACGACTTTAGTGGCGAGGAAGAGGTACACCACGACCACAATCACCACGACCACAATCACCAGAATAATGGCGTGCACAAGCTCAGCTGGGTAGGGATTGCGCTAGGCCTGGGTGTTCACACCATGATCGATGGGGTAGCCCTCGGTGCTGTGATGCTGGGCGGGGTGAGTGGTCACGCGCACGTGACCCTGGCCGGTTTTGGTGTCTTCCTGGCTATCCTGCTGCACAAGCCGCTGGACGCCATGTCCATCACAACCATCATGGAGGCGGGCGGTTGGAGTTTGCGTTCTCGCTGGTTGGCCAATCTCGCTTTCGCGCTGATGTGTCCCCTGGGTGCGCTGGCCTTCTACTTTGGCGTAGATCTGCTGACGGGGTCGCAGGACCTGATAGTGGCCGCGGCCCTGGCCTTTTCCGCCGGTGCGTTTATCTGTATTGCGCTGAGTGATTTGCTGCCGGAAGTGCATTTTCATAGCCACGATCGGGGCAAATTGACCCTCGTGTTTCTGCTGGGTATTGTCATCGCGTACGGTATCGGTTCAATTGAACCCGCGTCGCTGCATCGCGGCTAAACCCTATAGGAGAAGAACAGTATGGCCAGCGTTAAACGGATTATTTACCCGCCGGTGTGGCTGGCGATCGGCGTTATTGTGCAGTTTGTCTGTAACGAATATTTCCCGATTGCGAGCTTCGCCTCAGTGGCTGGGCAGATGATCGGTGGGGTTATTCTGGTTATCGGCCTGGCGCTGTTGGTTATCGCCGGCGGCTTGTTCAAGCAGGCCGATACGGACCTGATCCCATTCAAGAATGTCAGCGCTCTGGTGACGACTGGCGTGTATCGCTACACCCGCAATCCAATGTACCTGGGGATGGCACTGGTGCTACTTGGCTGTGCAGTTACGGTGGGTGCCGCCAGCGCTTACCTTGTGCCGCCGATCTTCATGGCGATTATTCACGTACGCTTTATCCTTCCCGAGGAACAGATGCTGCGGGAGTTGTTTCCTGAGGAGTTCCCGGCTTATTGCAGCCGGGTGCGTCGCTGGATTTAGCGCATCGCTCCAGAGTCCCTGCTACCGTGCGGGCGTTTTCCAGACTCCCGACATTCACAACCCGGGTATAACCTCGCCGTTCGAGGCTTTCTTTCGCTACCTCTGCTCTGCCACCGACTGCGCAGTACACGTAAATTTCGCTGTCTTTGGATAGAGCCAGGCTCATGATCCCCGCCTCGATCTGGTCGAACGGAATGTGGTGAGCACCCTCCAGGTGGTCGGTATTGAATTCGGCGGGCGTGCGCACATCAATCCACACAGGCGCCTGGGCGAAGGCCGGCAGGGCGATGAGCATGAGTAAGAAGCTGAGTGATCTGAGCATAATAAGTTGCCTCGATAGTGATTTTTTCCCGGGCCTGTGCGGGACAGCTGGCCAGGATATGGCTATATTGTACCCACTAACCACAAAGGAGTGATGCCATGAGACGCCAACTCGCGATTCTCGTTTCTGCCACCTGTCTTGCTGTAGCCGCGCCTGCTTTCTCGGGTGACGAGGAACTGTGCCTGGATTGCCATGTGCCTTCAGAAGATTGGGAAGGCATGAGTGCTGAAGAAGTTCTGGCGACAGCCTCTGACACCAGCATCAAGCGCCATGCGGACAACGCTGATTTCAACGAAGATCAGCTGAAAGCTATTATCGCAACGTTGCTCGCGGAGTGATGTGGGGGCGCTAGCCCAGAGGTTCTTCCACCCATCCTGCCAACTGTTCATCAATTAGCTGGGTCAGCGCAGCAATGTGCTCAGGGCTACTGTTCAGGCAGGGAATGAAACCGTACTTATCACCGCCGGCGTCGAGAAAGACGTCGCGGTTTTCTTCGCCCATTTCTTCGATCGTCTCGAGGCAGTCAGCTGAAAAGCCCGGGCAAATCACCTGAATTGACTCAACGCCATTGCCGGGCAGCTCGGCCAGGGTTTCGTCTGCGTAGGGCTTGAGCCAGGGTTCTCTTCCGAAACGCGACTGGAACACAGTTCGGTATTGGCCTTCCTTGAGGCCAAGGAGTTCCACCACCAGCTGTGTGGTGCGGTGGCACTGCTGCTCGTAGGGGTCTCCCTCATCGCAGTAGCGTTGGGGAATGCCGTGGTAGGAAAAAATCAATTCCTGTGGAACACCGTGTTCAGCTTGATAGCTCCTGATGCTGAGCGCCAGGGCGGCTATGTAGTCGGCGTTGTCGCTGTAGCCGGATATAAACCGGATGGCAGGCATGGAGCGGCGCGTTTCGAGATAGTGATTCAGGGCATCGGATGTGGAGGCCACCGTTGCTCCGCTGTACTGGGGGAATAGCGGCAGCACGAGCAACTGCTCGACGCCTTGCTCCAGCATTCTGTCCACGACGCTCGCGATAGAGGGATTGCCATAGCGCATCGCAAAGTCGACGACGACTTCACTGCCGTGACGCTCCTCCATGATTTTGGCGACCGCCTGAGCCTGGGCGCGCGTGTGAACCATCAGGGGCGAGCCTTCTTCAGTCCAGACGGTGGAGTAGGCTGCCGCGGATCTCGCCGGGCGAATATTGAGGATGACGCCATTGAGAAGCGGTATCCACAGCCAGCGCGGCAGGTCGACCACTCTGTAGTCGGAGAGGAATTCCTTCAGGTAGCGTTTTACTGCCGCCTTATCAGGCGCATCGGGAGTGCCCAGATTGGTGAGAAGAATACCAGTCCGTGGGCGTTGTGAATCGGTCACTGTAGTACTGCTCTTGTCCATGGGGCGCCAATATACGTGTGGATACGCTGGTCGCCAAGGGGTGGATTGTTTTTTTGAAAAGAAAAGGGGCCTAGTCGCGGCCCCTGGTCAGTCACTGCCTGTGAGTGCGGCTCAGTGCGGGTTATGCACGTCGGACACGGCCGCAGTAGCGCCTTCTTTGTGACACACGGAGCACTCCTCTACCACTTCACCGGCATCGAGCGCGGCCTGGGTAGTGGCGAAGTTACCGCCATTGGACGTCATATGAGACTGCGCAACGGCGTCATCGTGACAGCTTGAACACACCGCAGAGGCCGGGCTCACCACGGTGTCGTCGGTTGGATCGGCCCGATTCTCGCCGGTGTCGATGCTGGTGCCCAGCACACCGTCTGCCAGCGGCAGGGTGAAGCCGCCGTCGACGTGACAGCTGGTGCAATTGGACAGATCGCCCGGGTAGTGCACGTGCTCTTCGTCGTAGCGGTGAGTGCTGAAGCCGCGGAAGCCGACGATTTCCAGGGCGTTCTCACGCATGGAAGGGGCGTGGATACCGTGCACCATGGTTTTGAAGTCGATGGATTCCTCATCCTTGCCGTCGGTGGGAGGATCCATAGCCACTTCACGTACGCGTGCATCGGTATTGCGCGGGTTGTGACAGGTGACACAGGTGCCGATGTCGTCGGTGCGATTGCCGCCGTGCAGCACCAGGGAACTGTGACAGGCGTTGCACTGTTCTATCGTCACCGAGGTGCGACGATCTACCGCTGCGCCGTCAGCTTCATTGATGGAGAACGCCATGGAAACATTGGTCACAGGGATACTTTCCGTTTCGCCGTCTCCGTCGACATCCATGTCGGGATGACCTTCGACGGTGGCCGCGCCACTGCCACTGGCAGCAATGCCCGGAGCCTCGCTGCCGTCGGGAATAGCGGTGGGCGAGGTGACGGTGAAGCTGCCATCGCCGTTGGCGCTGGCGTTATCTGGAATACCCACTGATACGGTGCTGGCATTGTCGCCACCCGCGCCAGTATTGGTGTAATCCCTGGTATCCCAGCCGAGTGTGACACGCATTCCTGCCATGACCGGGTCACTGAGCAGGTCGTAGTCTTCACCCGTCTCGGGGTTGCTGATCCTGACATTTACCGCGGGGAACTCACCCGGCATGGTGTTGCTTACGCCCTCGATTTTCGAGGCGAACATCTGGCCGGCTTCGGTGACCAGATTGACATGGCTCTGGGCGATGCTGCCCGCGGCGCCGCCGCTGGAGTGGCAGCTGGCGCAGTTTTCGTCGCCGTTGGCTTCCATATGGCCGGTGGCGTTCTCGTGGCAGCTGCCACAGGCGGCGGTAGAACCGTATTCAGACCAGTTGTCACCCTGTGCGGTCAGCACGAGGTCATCGCGGCCCTCACCTGTGATGGGGCCCGCGTGGCAATTAACGCAGTTGCGAATGTCCTGCGGATAGCCCAGCTCGGAGTAGTCATGCGGGCTGTTGCGGAAACCGTAAATCACGTACTGGCCCCCTTCCTGCACGCTGGGGAGGTTCTTGCCCATGTGGATCTTGTGAATCATCACCTTCATGTCCACGGTGTTGGTGCTGTCCGGATCAGTTGAGCCTGCGTTATGGCAGGTCACGCAGTACTGTATTTCGCGGCGATTACCGCCGTGGATCCCCAGTGGGTCGTGGCAGTTATTACAGTTAGCGGTAGCGGCGATATCCATGGTGAAGATCGCACTGGTCGCGCCGTTAGCCGGTACCCAGTCGTAGAAGGGGTTGGCGGTGGTGTTGGGGTTGCCATCGAACTGCATTGCAACCCGGTGCGTGAGATTCGCGTCGTAGGAAAGATCCAGGCCCTCGGTTTCTGCCTGTGCCAGCACGTCTGCAGGAATGTCTGTCAGGCTCTGGTCGAAGGTGTACTGGTAGGTGCCGTCCTGGTTGTTGACGAAGTTCTCGCCGCGTTCGTACGTCGCCTGCAGTCTCGGCTCAGTGCCGGTGCCAACCTCGGGTGAAGCTACTACATTGACATAGGATTGCCAGGTGCCGGTCAGATTGCCCAGCGGGCTCACCTGAAGTTTGGAAATCACGAACCGCAGATTGTCGATCTCGAGGTCGACGATGGCGGTGCCGGAGCCGTTGGTAAGCTGGAATTCAACGATTGCACGGTTCTCACCATCAAGGGTTATCGAGGTGATGGTGGCCAGCAGTTCTTCCGCTTCTACGTAGGGAGCAGGTGTGGGGTCCGGTACGACCGGTGGCGGTACAACGATACTGCCGCCGCCATCGCCCGGCTCGACGCCCTCCGCGCGATCACCGCCGCCACCGCCGCCGCAGGCCACTAACAGCCCGATGGACGCAGCTGTAAGCCAGTTCCTTGTTGTCCTTAGCATGGTTCCCGTCTCCCTGGTGTTACTGCCAGCGGTAAAGCGCTGACACACCCACGTAGTGAATATCTTCGTCGGGGTTATATGCCCCGAAAGTAAGTACATTATCGATGCTATCTAGCGCCACACCTTCGAGCGCCCAGTCATTGGACTCGTAGTTGTAGTACTGGTATTGCAGCTTGAACGACAGATCCTTGCGCATATGCCAGGTGCCGCTCGCGTTCAGGTGATGGAGGGTCGTCTCCACCGTGGGCAGATCCTCGGGGTTGAGGTCCGCTGCGCCGTAGGTCTTGAAGGTCTGGTCACCCTCGGTGTCCACGTAGCTGTAGTCCGCTTCGATTTTGAGGTCGTCTGCCACCATCCACTGAATATTGGCGCCAACTGTGATGGCGTCGTTGCCCGCATCCAGCTGCCAGTCGCGATCGGGGTCGCTGGCCTGGGGCAGAGGCTGGTAAATTTCAAAAGCATTCTTCTCGGCGCCGCCACGGAATGCGCGGCCCATCTGCTCTGTCTCGTAGCGGTCGAAGCCGCCATAGAGTGTGGCGGTCACATCCTTGACTGCCGTGTAGCTAGCGCTGAGATGGTAGCGTTCCCAGGCGGCGTCACGCAGGCCCAGATAGCTCTTGTCGTAGTCGTCCGCCTGCAACAGCATGTTGAAATTGAGGAGCCAGTTGTCGGTCGGCAGCCAGCTCAGATCCAGTTTGCCGTGGGTGCGCTCACGGTTCGACAGGTGGTACTGACTGAGCTCGGGATGATTGATATAGCGCTGGCTGTCAGGCGTGGCGTTGATGAGTTCCACATCCAGCAGGGCGTAGTAGCGCTGATCCCAGTTGTAAGTGTCTGCAGCCCGGTTAGCGTAGCCAAATTCCAGTCGCGCAGTCAGCCCGTCCAGCGGCTGTGCCCGCAAGCCGAGCACGACGCGATCTTCTTCTGTTTCTTCCACCGCCGCATTCTCGCGCTCTTCCTTTTCGTACTCATATTCAAAGGTGAAGCGGGTGCGCTTGGGCAAACGCCAGGTGGTCTCCAGGCCGATAATCTGCGATTGATAATGGTGTGACGTGTTGTACACCGTCAGTTCATCGCGCGGTTGTGACAGGCCGTCGCCCCGAATATAGGTATAGCCATCGCGCGGGTTATCGTAGTCGCGCTCGCGGCCTTTATAGAACAGCTCTACGTCCAGTTTGTTGATCGGCCGCAGCCACAGCTTGGCATTCAGGGTGCCGGTCTGCGCTTCACCATCGAAAGACTCACGGGGCAGGGGGGTTGTGACCACTGCATTGGGATTCACGCTGTAGGCAAGGTAGTCGTTGTCTTGCGATGCTACCGCGTAGCTGCCGTCGAACTGCAGGCGAGCTGTCGGGGTAATGATGTACTGGCCAGTGATACGCCCCTGCAACTGGTCGTTGTCTGGCGCGAGGCTCATGCCACCCATGGAGTCCGGGGTGCGGGAGCGATAGGGATTTTCCCAGATGAGAATGTCGTCCTGATTGTTGAAATCAGAATAGTCCAGGCGTGCTTCAAGATTGAGCCCGGTGGCTGCATAACTCAGGCCGATATCGAACTCCGTTGTTTCGTAGTCGATGTCCATGGGCAGGTAGGCGGCATCGCCGGAAGCTGCGTCCGTGTACATGGCACCGCTGATATCGCCGGTGCCTTCTTTTTGTTCGTAACTGAGGCCACCGCTCAGGTGCCAGCGGTCGCCCAGCCGGGTGGAGAGATTGGCGAACAGTTTGTCGCGGGTAATTTCCTGATCGAAGTAATTCAGTGATGCCTGTAGTTCGCTGAAGTCGCCCGTGGTGGAGCCGTATACCCATTCGTCTGGCAGGGTGAGGGTGCCGCTGCCGCGGAAGGGCGTTGCGCCACTGTTATTGTTGACCTGCTGTTGTGAGTCGAAGCCCAGGCTCAGTTTGAAAGCATTCTTGTTCTGCCATGTCACTTCGCCCTCTCGGGTGTCCAGACCCAGATCAGACAACGTTACGCGCCAGTTGCTGTCACCACTGAAATCCTGCCAGTTCAGGTTGCCGATCAGTGTGGCGCCATCTTCCTGCAGCCCGTTGTAGCGGCCGAACATAAAGTTGTCGTCTGAGGTGTAACCCAGCCCAAGCTCAACCGTGCCTCGATACTCGCTCAGCAGTACGTCGGGAGACGCCAGCGCGGTCACTTGCAGTGGGCGGTAAATGGCTTCTTCTTCCGGTTCAGCTTTGTCCTGCGCCAGGGCAGTGCTTGCCGCCAACACCAACGCGGCGATAGCGCTGAGGCGAAAGGGTATCTGCGAGCGTTGGGTCATCGTGTCAGCCTCGCTCCGGATGGGTGGTTGGAGCCGTGAACCTGGCTGTGGCAATTCATGCAGTTTTTGCCGGCAACGTTGGCATTCATGCTGCCGCTGAGGCCTTCACCGCCATAGGGCACGCTGGGGTGGAAGGCGGCAGAGTGGCACTGCTGGCACTGGGCCGGGCCTCGCGCGGTGAGCAGGTTGTCGTGTACTGAGCCGTGAGGGGTGTGGCAATTGGCGCAGTCTTCAGTGACCGGTTCGTGCTCCCACAGCATTGGGCCGCGCTTTTCCTCGTGGCAGCTGTAGCAGTTTTCATTCAGGGTGACCTGATGCAGCGCGGCGTGGGTGGTGCTGCCGTGGGGGTTGTGGCAATCGGTGCAGGCGGTCTTGCCCTCAGCAATCGGGTGGCGCGACGGCATGTTCAACTCCGCGCGTTGGCGGCTGTGGCAGGTGAGGCACTGAGTCTGTGCGGTCTCCACCTCCATCACTGGGTCACGGGTCGTGTGTGAGTCGTGGCAGTCGGCACACACCATGTTTTCCTGCTCGTGCTCGCTGCCGAGCCAGGCGAGTTTGCCACCGGTGCTCTCGTGGCAAGCGAGGCAGCTATCGTTCTGTGCTGCGGGTTCGGACCCCCACTTGGGGCCAAAGCTGATATCGGGGGAGACGCGGCGGCCACGGCGATCATGGGCCTCGCTTGGACCGTGGCATGCGGTGCAGGCCGCTGCGCCACCGCCATTCACGTCGCCGTGAGCACTGTTAAACACCTGATGCAGCTCCGGAGAGTCTTCCTGCGCGTGGCAGTCCAGGCAGCCGGGCTCATCTTGCGCTAGCGCCGGCAGGGCGAGGCTACATAGTGCGATTATGGCGAACTGTAACTGCTTTCTTATCATGGCTGCGCTTCCGTGAGCAGGCGAAACGAACAACAACCCTATTGCATTATTGATGAAGCGAGCTGAGGGTACCATCCGCAAACTTCGAAACTATGGGCTTTCTTGACTTGAGTCAACAAAGCCCGGGGAACTTATTTACTCGTCGGGGTCGGCCGGAAGCGGAGCATGGGGAATGCTCTGGTGGCAGTCGATACAGCTGCGTTCGCTGCGTCCCAGCACGCCGTGGTATTTCGCCGCTTTGCTGTTGAAAGCGCCGATGGCTTCCATCTCTTCACCGTTGTGGCAGAACACGCACCCGGCACTCTGGTTAGCTCGCATGCGCGGCTCTGCTTGCTCGTGATCGTGGGGGTTGTGACATGCGCTACAGGGCGGATCGGTGTCGCCCATGCCGCCAAGCTCGTGAATGCCCTCTTTCAGGCTCTCGTGGCAATCTGTGCAGACCTTTTGTTGATCCTGGTGGGATAGTACCGGGTCAACCTCGGCGTGAATGTCGTGGCAGGTAACGCAAGTGAGGCCATTCACCATATGCAATGCATTGCGCCAGTTCTCGGCGGTATTGTCCTCGTGGCAGTCGAGGCAGGGGCGATCCTGTTCACCTGCTTCGCTGGGCCAGCGGGGGCCGAAGCTGCGGTCCGGTGCCATTTTCTTTGGCGCTGCAATATGGGCCTCGCTTTCGCCATGGCAATCGAGGCAGGCGCGACGCCCGGCGATATCCTCCGGGTCACCTTCAATACCGTGGGAGCCCTGTAATACCTGGTGCACTGGTGCGTCGTCGCCGTAGTCGTGACAGTCCAGGCACACCTGGATGGCAGAAGCCGTCGCCGGATCGACGTTGTCGGTCGCGGCCATTGCGAGAGCTGGAAGTAGCAGCAGGCAAATCGTTACAAATATTTTCACGCGATCAAGGTATCCAGAATAACCCCAACCAGGAACAGCGAGGTAAAGCGCCGGGTATGGCGGAACGCCTGGGCTGAAAACCACAGGGGCCAGATGCCCTCGGGGTAGTTCTGAGGGGGTTCTTCAGGCTTGGGTTCAGAGTACAGACTGAACAGGCGGGGCATGCTGTTGAGGCTGGCCAATACCAGCAGCAAAGGCCACGCGAAGCTGCCTGTGACCACCAGACCGATGCACAGCAGATATTGCGCCACCATCATCGCCAGTACCGCGTAGCGGGAAATCTTCTCGCCCAGAATCACTGGCAGGGTATTCACACCCTTGGCCTTATCGGCGTCCAGCTTATCGGTGTGTTTACCGAACAGTACCGTGGTGGGTCCCAGGGCGAACACGAGGCTGAGCCAGGTGACATCCCAGCTCCAGAAACCGGCGAGCACATAGAAACTTCCGCCAACCATCAGCGGGCCCCAAACCAGCAAGACTGCGGGCTCGCCCAGGCCGTAGTATTTAAGCGGCCAAGTGTAAAAGAGCACAAAAAAGGCGCCCGCCAGCATCAGGTCAAAAGTGAGACCACTGCGCTGGTAAACCAACCAGCCACCGAGAGCCAGGGCGATACCGGCAGTGACCCCGACATAGCGCCAGAACTGGGGCTCGTCCATCAAGCCGTCTTCGAGCACATGCACGCCGTATTGATTGCGGTAGTAGTTTTCCTTGTCGATGCCGCGACGAGAATCGGTGTAGTCGTTGAGCAGGTTGTTCGTGGCATGAGCGAACATCAAACCGAACACGGTGGCGAGCCACAGGTCCCATTGAAAGACGCCGGCGCGCCAGGCCATCAGGCCTCCGAGGGCGGCGGCGGTGAATGTCATGAACAGAACGGAAGCGCGGGAGGCTATGAGCCACTTGGCCACCGGGTCCAGCGCCTGCCATTCACTCTGGGAGAGCTTGGGCATGCGGTTGAGGGCGTGGCCCCACATTTTTACATCGATCATCTGTGCCTGTTCACATCCGCTGCTTTGATTGTGAGAGTAACCTATTTCTTCTCGCCTGCGAATTTTCGTTACTATTTCGGTGTTTGCCGGGCCTTGATCGAATTGCACAGTCGCAATCCTTTGCTAATATCATAGTCATACAAAATGTACTGGTATTGAGAGCAATTCTCAGTCGTAGGGGAAGATTGAATCGTGAAATTTCTTAAGATCGCGCTAGTGCTCGCAGGT
Organism: Halioglobus maricola; assembly: GCF_009388985.1. Classification (NCBI taxonomy): domain Bacteria; kingdom Pseudomonadati; phylum Pseudomonadota; class Gammaproteobacteria; order Cellvibrionales; family Halieaceae; genus Halioglobus; species Halioglobus maricola. The sequence goes on along the minus strand of NZ_CP036422.1, from coordinate 3,267,765 downwards.
CTCGGCCTGGGCGTAGCCGCCAGTTGGGCGGTGATGGACACCATGATTCATGCCACCGGCGATGACGCTTTTTGTGGCTCCTGCCACTCTCTTGAGCCAATGAGCGCCGCTTACCGCGAAGATCTGCACGGTGGCAATAACGAAGCCGGCTGGCGCGCTACCTGTTCCCAGTGCCATATCCCTCAGGGCAATGCCCTCAAGTATCTGTGGGTAAAAGGCATGCATGGGATAGTTGATCCCACCATGGAGCTCCTCAAGGATCCTTACGATATTGACTGGCATGGCAATCGCGAACGACGGACAGAGTTTGTTTACGATTCAGGGTGCCTGAGCTGCCATCTTTATTTACAAGAGGCTACAGAAGGCAACCGCCGGGCTTTCCGTTCGCACCGCCGGTACTTCAATGATCCAGACGACTACAGCTGTGTCGAGTGTCACGAGAATGTGGGCCACAATCGTCTGGGTTATCACCTCGAAGAAATGGGCTGGCCGAAGCCTGAAGCCGAAGGAGAAGCAGAATGAAGCGTGTTATCAAGCTAGGGCTTGTATTGGCCGCAATGGGTTTTGCATCTTTGGTAGCTGCTGACACTTCGATCAGTATCGCGCCGGTGAAAACACTAAAGATCAATCGCGACCTGAGTACGGAAGGTAAAGCCTGTATTACCTGTCACCAACAGATAACACCCGGCCAGGTAGCTGACTGGCGCGAGAGCCGCCACGCGCATGCAGGTGTGTCATGCATCGATTGCCACGCGGTGCCCGAGGATGCACCCCACGCTGCCCGCCACGCCAATGTGGAAGATACCCCGGTGTTCGTATCGCCGCTGGTATCGCCCAAGGTGTGTGGGCGCTGTCACGTTGCCGCCAAGGAACAGTTCGAGCAGTCCGGTCACTTCCGCGCCTATCGCCAGATTATTCCCAAAGACAGCCTGCACGCCCTGACAATGGTGCATGAGGGGCGTAGCCACGAGGAGTATGGCGACGCGCCGAATGAAACCGGCTGTATGCAGTGCCATGGCACCGAAATCAAACTGGACGAGAGCAACCGCCCCACGCCTGAGACCTGGCCCAACAACGGTATGGGCAATGTGTACCCGGATGGCTCAACCGGCAGCTGTACCGCGTGCCACAGCCGTCACAAGTTTTCTATCGCTGAGGCTCGCAACCCCAACGCCTGCGCCTCCTGTCACCTTGGCCCGGACCATCCGAATATCGAGATATTCAACAATTCCAAGCACGGCCACGTGTTCAATACCGAGGGCCACACCTACAAGATGGACACAGCCCCGGATGCCTGGGAGCCCGGTGATTACCGCGCGCCGACCTGTGCCACTTGCCATATGAGCGGCATCGGCGACCTCTCCGTGACGCACAACGTCACCGAGCGCCTGTACTGGAACCTTTGGGCCAAGTACTCCCCGGTGCGCGGCTCTGACGATATGTATGACATCAGGCACGGCGACGGCCCTGCCGGGCGCGAAAAAATGAAGCAGGTCTGTAACAACTGCCACAGCACTACCCACACCAATGGCTTCTTCGCCCAGGGTGACAAGGCGGTGATGCTGTACAACGAGGCCTATTACAAGCCAGCGACCGCCATGTTGGATGAGCTCAAGGAGAAGGGCCTGCTCAAGGAAAACCCCTGGGCAGATGAGTTCCAGATCACCTACTACTACCTCTGGCACCACGAGGGCCGCCGTGCGCGTCAGGGCGCCATGATGGGTGCTGCGGATTACGCGCACTGGCATGGGTTCTTCGAGTTGCAGCAGGATCTGTACAAGCTGGAGTTGATACATGCGAAGCGCTTGGCGTCTGGCGAGATCGAGGCAGATGCCCCTTCGGCCAAGAAGCACTGATCTTCGAGTTGCTCTGAATACCTGGGCGCCGCTTTAGCGGCGCTTTTTTTTGCTGGCCGATCTGCGCCTGGACTAGGGGCCCCAGGCCGACCTCAGGCACAGCCCCGATCGCTGCGGGCAGCGCAACGATGGGCCCACCCCCTTACCACGATTTACTTGACCTGTCGCACTTCTCAAGCAGTGAAACTCTCCGGTAGTATCCGCGGTCGATAATAATTACTAATGTTGTAACCGGTGATCCCGGTGTTAGAGAAGAGGTAGTCGTGGCGAAAAAGAAGCCCACGTTTTCCACCGGCGCCCTGCGCCGTAGTTTGAGTGTTTCCATGGCCGGCGTGCGCGCTGGCAGTGCCCTTGCCGTCGACGGTGCCGTATCCCGCTTGATGGGCAAGAGTGAGGACGATCCCCAATCCGAATTTGCCCGCCGAGAGGCACAGCGCTTTGCGGCCGAACTCGGCCGGCTCAAGGGCACCTATGTAAAAATCGGCCAGATGCTCGCCTTGTTTGGCGAGCACTTTCTGCCGCCAGTGCTGGTTGATGCGCTACGCGATCTGTCTGATCAGACTGAGCCCCTGCACTGGGACGCGCTGGAGTCGTTTGTGCGCGGTTCTCTCGGTGAACGTTTCGACGAGCTGGATATCGACCCCGAGGCAATTGCCGCGGCTTCGCTCGCTCAGGTGCATCTTGCCCAGGTGCGCGCTACCGGAGAATGGATCTGCATCAAGGTGCAGTACCCGGGGCTGGCTGAGATGATCGACAGCGACTTTGATGCCGTCATCAAGATGTTGGTTCTGGCGCGCTGGGTGAAGTCCGGCCGCGACCTCGATCACTGGATGCAGTCGCTGCGCTCTCATCTGCACAATGAAATTGACTATCACCGAGAGGCGTCCCTGACAGAGGAGATGGGCAGGCTCGTTGCAGGTGTCAGGACTGAAGGAGTGAGCTATAAAGTACCTGAGCTGTATCGCGACTACTGTACCCACGATGTGCTGGCGATGGAGTTTATCGAGGGGTCGTCAGTCATTGACGACGAGGTTGCTGGCCTGTCGCAGCAGCGTCGCAATGCACTTGGCAAGGCAATGCTGGAACTGTTTTTCTATGAACTGTACGACTGGGGCATGCTGCAGACCGACCCGAATTTCGGCAACTATCTGCTAAGGCTGGATGATCGGCGCAAGCGCGAAGCGGCAGACGAGCTTGCCTTGCTGGACTTCGGCTCCGTGCTCGATTGCTCCGATGAATTCCTGTTTCACCTGAGGCACACCATTGCCGCGAGCCAGCGCCAGGACGTGCCGGCGATAGTGGAGGGGCTGATTGGCCTGGGCTGCCTGACCCCGGATGCCAGTGAAGAGGGCCGACAGATGTTTGCTGATTTCTGTCTCAATCTGCTGGAACCGTTGCGTCCGGCGCATGCCTTGCCGCCTGAGCACCTCAATGAGGCGGGCGAATACTGCTGGGGTACGTCCCGGCTGATGCGGCGGGCGGGCAAGCAGGCCGCGGCATCCACGACAAGCCGGCACTTTACTGCGCCCTCGCGTGATTTTGCACTGATCGCCCGCAAGCTTACCGGCGTATTTAACTTTATCTCCGTACTGGATGCCCAGTTCAATGCCTGTGACATGATCGAAGCACATATCGCCGCCTGGCAGGAGCGCGAATAGCGTGGCCGGCCGCAAACCATCAGATGACGACCACAAAGCCATACCTACCAGCCGTGTAGGGCGGTTTGCGCGCGTGGCAAAAATGGCCGGGGGGGTGGCCGGTGGGATGATCGCCGAGGGCACCCGCCAGCTGAAGGCCGGCAAACGGCCCAAGGCTCGCGACATGCTGCTCACGCCGGGGAATGCCCGCCGGGTTGCCGATCAGTTGGCCACCATGCGCGGCGCGGCGATGAAAGTTGGGCAAATTCTGTCCATGGATACGGGCGATTTCCTGCCGCGTGAACTCGCCGACATTCTGGCTCGCCTGCGCTCAGACGCGCGCTACATGCCTCCGGGCCAGCTTGATCAGGTCATGAGTGACGCCTATGGCGAGGACTGGGAGGCGCTGTTTTATGGCTTCGAGCACAGGCCGCTGGCGGCGGCCTCCATCGGTCAGGTACACAAAACGATGTCGCCGGACGGGCGCGAGATTGTCCTCAAGGTGCAGTATCCGGGGGTGGCGACCAGTATCAATTCCGATGTGGACAATATCGCATCGTTGCTGAAACTTTCAGGCTTGCTGCCAGCGGAATTGGAAATCCAGCCGCTGTTGGAAGATGCCAAAGCGCAGCTTCACGACGAGGCAGACTACAACAAGGAGGCCGAGTTCCTCGCGGCCTTCGGCGACCTGCTGGCGGATGACGACCGTTTCGTGGTGCCCGAGCTTCTTCCCGACCTGACCCGCAAAACCGTGCTGGCCATGACCTATGTGGAGGGCGCGGACATAGAGTCAATTGCCACTTTGCCGCAGGCGGAGCGGGACGCGGTGATGACGGCGTTGGTAGAGCTGATGTTCCGGGAGTTATTCGAACTGCGCATGGTGCAGACCGACCCCAACTTCGCCAATTATCAGTACAACCGATCCAGCGGCAAGATCGTGCTGCTGGATTTTGGTGCTACCCGCCGCTTTAAGGCAGGGTTCGTCAATAATTATCGCAGCCTGGCAAAAGCGGCAATTGCCGGGAACGAGAAACGCTTGCTGGCGGCGGCAGAAAAAATTGGCTACGCCGTTGGTGATGAAGACAGTGAATACCGCGCGATGATTCTCGATCTGTTTTTCGTGGCACTGGAACCGCTGCAGCACGATGGCCCTTACGATTTCGCCCGCTCCGATATGGCGGCGAGAATGTCAGAGATGGCGGAAGAGATCACCAATTATAAGGATTTCTGGAGAACGCCCCCCACCGATGCGGTGTATTTTCACCGCAAACTGGGAGGGATGTTCATGCTCGCGAGCAGGCTCAAGGCGCGAGTCGACGTACAGCAGCTTTTACAGCAGTTCCTGTAGCGCTATTTGCCCACCGTTTCCGCGTACAACTCATCGAACGCTGCCTGCAGACACTCCGCGTAAAACGCGGGGTCGGGCAGCATGTCGCGGCACGCCGTGAACGACAGGGTGATTGAGCCCTTCTTGTTCTGGACTGAGCTGTACACAATGTGGAACAGGCCGACATTGGGCAGGCAGGGCCCCAGGCTGATCGAGTCGATGAGTTCGGCGCCACACATATACAGCTGAAATGGGGCTCCGGGCACGTTGGTCACGATCGTATTAAACATCGTGCTCGCCTCAGAGAGACCGGTCGCAGCAGCTGTGCGAATCGCCAGCGACAGCACATTTCCCGGGAGTACGTCGGTCAGGTCTACCGCGAAGCGCGGCCCGAGTGCCTCGGCGTAAGATTTGGCCGCTTGGGTGGCATTGTGAATGGCGCCCAGACGTTCACCGGGTTGCTCGATGTCAGTGTGCATACTCACGTTCATGAAGCCCACCATATTCCCGCCGGCGGCGCGCTCCTCGGGTGTCCGAACGTCGATGGGGCAGCCTGTGATCAGGCTCTCATCGGGCGACTCGCCCTTGGCGTCGAGATACTTGCGCATGCCTCCGCCCACGATCGCCAGCATCGCATCGTTAATAGTGGCGCCGGGGCTGGCATTCTTGATCGCTCGCACGTCTTCAAAATCGAACCTGCATGCGTCGATAACTCTGTGTCGGGATATCTTGCCCTGGAAACGCGTGGTCTGGCGCTCGTTCATCTCCTCGAAGTTGCCCGCCTTGCGCCCAGCGCGAATGCGGCCGACAGCCGGGAGACTGTCGCGGAAAAACTTTATGGCGCGCCCAGGCTTCTTCCAGGCATCAATGTAGGCCTTGCCGAGCATGCGGGCCTTCGATGGGCGTTCGACTATCCACGGGGGTGCCTCGCCCGGATCGCTTATTTCAGGCGTGAGGTCGTGGACGATATTCATGAATTGGGTGCCAGTGGCGCCGTCCATTGCACAATGGTGCACTTTCAGCAGCAGGGCAAAACAGCCAGGGGGGTAACCCTCGACATTGTTCAGCCCCTCGATCACGTAGATTTCCCACATAGGCTTGTCGCGTCGCAGCGGCACAGAGTGAATGCGCGATGCGAGAATGCACAGCTGGCGCCAGTCGCCGGGCTTGGGCAGGGCGATGTGGCGTACGTGGTACTCCATGTCGAAATCCGGATCCTCCACCCAGTAGGGCCGGCCTACACCGCCTGGCACGAACTGCAGCTTGCGGCGGAAGATGGGAGAGAGGTGTTTGCGCCGCTCCAGCATCTCCAGGATTTGCTTGAATCGGACTTTGCCGCCCGGGGCAGTGGACTGATCGTAAATGCTGACCCCACCAATGTGTTGGGGCAAACCGTCGATTTCTGCGTGCAGGAACATGGCGTCCTGGCCGGAGAGTTGTTGCATAGGTCGTTCCTGACTCTTGTTATAGGGCCAATCAGCATTGCGTTTTTTGCCTGCCGCGTCAAACCGCTTTTCCAGTGAACTCAGGGGCTTAGGGCTAATCGCCTGGTACTGGCAGTGCCCCCGGGTTGGTGTTGTTGAAAAAAATCGTTGACAACGTTGTCCTGCGAACATAGTGTTATCTGCGACAACGTTGTCCCGATCGTGTGAGCAAATGTAATCGGAGATAGCGAAATGCGCGAAAAAGCGCCACGATAACAACGCCAAAGAGGGATAACCGTGAATAGCATCACTTCCAGTATTCGTAAGTTCAGCAGCAACCAGCGTACGTTCCTGCACAGCTCTGTGGGCGTGCTCGCTCTCAGCGGTGCATTGGGTTCAGTGCAGGCCGTTGCCCAGGGAGAGCAGGCACTTGAAGAGGTTGTCGTGACCGGCATCCGCAGCAGCCTGATGGAGTCTCTGGATACCAAGCGTTACGCCGACTCGGTGGTAGACGCGATCACCGCTGAAGATCTGGGTAAGTTCCCCGACAAGAACGTGGCAGATTCTCTGGCGCGCATTACCGGTGTCTCTGTGACTCGCGGTTTCGGCGAAGGCGAGAAGATCGCTGTACGCGGCACCTCTCCTGACCAGAACCGCACCTTGCTCAACGGCGCAGCCGTGGGCTCTGCTGACTGGTTTGTACTGGACAACCCGTCTCGCGCATTCAACTACACATTGTTGCCTTCCACGATTGTGTCCGCCCTTGAGGTCTACAAATCACCACAGGCTGACATTCAGGAAGGCTCCCTCGGTGGCACTGTAATGCTGCGCACCCGTCGTCCACTGGATATGGATGCGAACAGTGGTGTGATCCAGGTGCAGGGCATGTACTCTGAAACTTCCGAGGAGTGGGATCCGAATGTCTCCGCCCTGTACTCCTGGAAGAACGATGCCGAGACCCTGGGCTTCAATATCTCGCTGACCAAGCAGGATCGCACGATGCTGCGTGAAGGTCAGGAAGTACTGGGCTACCAGTTCCAGGATTTCGGTATGTCACCTCTGTGGACGCCCCGCGCCATTGGCGACGCCCACTTCCTGCAGGAGCGTGAGCGTGAAACTGCGCTCTTTACAGGCCAGTGGCGCCCCACCGATGCAGGCGAGCTGACCCTGACTTACCTGAACTCCGAACTCGAGGCCGACAACACCAACTACAACCGCTATGAGTGGTTCAACGGCCAGGCGGGTGGCGGCACGATCGACCCAACAACGGCTACTCGCGTTGGCAGCGGTGTTGTTGCCGGCAGCGTGGAAAACAACTATGCCGAGTACTACGTCATTGATCGTGTCTCCTACAGTGAGACCGAGTCGCTCGACCTGCAGTACAGCCACACCTTTGACAGCGTCACAATGGACCTGCGTGTCGGTCACACTGAAGCTGAGGGCGGCACCGAGCGTGACCGTCATTACGGTTTCGACCGTTTCCTGGACGGCTCAGATTTCAATGGCTTGAGCCACACCCCTTACTGGGAAGGTTCAGTTGAAGATGACGCGGCACTTGAGACTCGCGGCCTGGGCTGGATGATGGAAGGCTCGCGCATCATGCAAGACGAGGAAGACTACGCGTCTGCCGATTTCGAAATCCCCCTGGAGTGGGGTGTGGTCAACGCCATCAAGGTCGGTGCAATGTACCGTGACCACGACAAGAGCCAGGACCAGGACGGAACACGTTTCCACTTCCTGTCTGACGCCATGCATTCTGACGATGCCACCGAGTACAGCGGCGGTTCCGACACCTCCGGGTGGGATCGCTGGCTGTGGGGCAACCTGAACGCAGGCACCCTGGGTGACTACACCCGTGGCCGCGACGGTGCACCGTTCCCGTTGATGGATCTGGGTCGCGCTAATTCAGTGATTTACCCCACCGAAGCATACGAAAATGCCACTGTTTTCCAGTTCCTGCCAGACACCTGGGATGTGAACGAGGAAATCATGGCGGCCTATTTCAAGGCTGATTTCGAGGCGGACGCAATTCGCGGTAACTTCGGTGTCCGCGTGGTGCAAACCGACGTGGCCTCCACCGGTTACAACTGGGAAGGCGACTGGGTAGCTGCCAGCCTGGATATGGTTGGCGGTTACGACCTGCTGGTTGATCTCTTCGACCCACGCGACGATTTCAATGTGCGCCAGGAGACTGTGGATCACGACTACACGGAAGTCCTGCCCAACCTGAATCTGTCCATGGATATGAGCGAAGACAGCGTGCTGCGCTTCTCCGCCGCCAAGGTAATGGCGCGTCCTGACTACATCAAGATTGCGAACCAGGAAGGCTACAACATCGACACGGCCTCCGGCACCCGGGGCAACCCTGAGCTGGATCCAGAAACGGCCAATCAGTTTGATGTCGCCTACGAGTGGTACTTCGCGGATGCAGCGCTGCTGGCCGTGACCTACTTCAACAAGGACATCAGCGACAGCATTATCAACAGCACCTCGGTTGAGAAGCGCACCAACGACCGCACCGGTCAGCAGGTTGACGTACTGTTTGTGCAGCCTGAAAACGGCAAGGGCGCCGAAGTACAGGGCCTGGAATTCAGCTACCAGCAGAATTTCGGTAACTTTGGTGTGATCGCCAACTACACCTACACCGATGCTGACAGCAAGGACGATCGCGACGCCGTTAACAACCCGGGTTCGGGCCTGGTGGTGGGTGCTTCCGAGCACATGACCAACCTGACAGGCTTCTACGAAAACGATTGGCTGAGTGCTCGCCTGTCCTACAACTGGCGTTCCGAGTGGTACGACGGCCTGTCTGAGTTCGGTTCCGAAATGTATGTCGACGACTACGGCCAGCTGGACACCAGCGTGGTATTCGGTGTCGGTGAGAGCTGGGACATCGTACTCGAAGGCATCAACATTACCGGTGAAGAACAGGAGCAGTACCACATCGATGACGGCCGCCCCGCGCGCCTCTACGACAACGGTGCTCGCTACGTGATTGGCTTTAATTATCACTTCTGATTGTGTGTCGGGCGTTGCGGTGACGCCCCTGCAGTGGGTGACGAGTTTTCTCTGATACCCTTTAAGGGTCGGTACCAAAAGTACCGGCCCTTTTTTTTACTAAGTTGAGGTTCCCACCCAGTGCCTGAGACAGTTCTCGCTCCAATTGACTGGCTAATCATTGCCGCCATGCTCAGCTTTTCGCTGCTGGTAGGCTTCATGGTCAGGGACAGTGCCAGTGAAGGTGGGGTCGAGGGCTTCTTCACTGCCGGCCGGCGGATGAAGTGGTGGTTGCTGGGGACTTCAATTGTCGCGACTACATTCGCTTCTGATACACCGCTTGCGATTACCGGCTGGATTGCCCAGTACGGCATTGCCGGTAACTGGTTCTGGTGGGGCGGAGTGCTGGGCTCGGTGGCGATGACCGTGTTCTTTGCGCGTACCTGGCGCAACTCGGGCGTGGTGACGGATGTTGAGCTGATCGAACTGCGTTACGGCGGTAAACCAGCCGCTACCCTGCGTTCAGTGAAAGCGTTTATCAACGCTACTCTGGTGAACTGCATTATTCTCGGCTGGGTATTCGCCGGTATGTCGAAGATCTCCGAATCGTTCATGGACTGGCGCTGGCTACTTGGCCCCGGTTTCTACGATTCACTGGCTGGCGCCTATCCGGAGGTGCTGCTGTTTGGCAGCTTCGATAATACACTCACTATCGCCGTGCTGGTCGCGGTTACCCTGGCCTACTCGGCGCTCGGTGGTATGCGTGCCGTGATCATTACCGACTTGGTGCAATTTGCGTTGGCCATGGGCATGTCCATTCTGCTCACCGTTTTGGCGGTGAGCCACCTTGGCGGCCTGGACGCCATGTGGAGCGGGCTCGCCACGCTCTATCCGGCGGATGGTTCTGCGACCAGTCTTGCGGGCGAGCCCTACCTCACCCACGAGCGGGTGCGAGCTTTTGCGCCGGACTTTGGGGAGGGTGTGGTTGGCTCTCTCGGCATACCTTTTACAGCCTTTGTGCTGACCCTCGGGGTCATGTGGTGGTCCAGCGGGACGGTGGACGGTTCCGGGTTTATGGCCCAGCGCCTGTATACGGCAGCAGATGCGGGAGAAGCGGAGAAGGGCGCGCTCTGGTATAGCTTTGCCAACTTTATGTTGCGCTCCTGGCCCTGGGCCATAGCGGGTGTGGCTGCGCTGGTGATCTTTCCGCGCATGGATGTCGATCAGGCGGCACAGGACTTTAGCCTGTGTGTGCAGGACGAAGCGGTGTGTACCCAGGAGATGAGGCAGTGCCTCGACAACCGCTATCAATGTGCCATCCCCGAATACACCCTGTTAGTGCGAGAGGACGATGCCACCGCTGCTGCACCGGCGTTTCGTGAAGACCGCGAGCGCGGCTATCCGGCGCTGATTCGCGAGTTATTGCCGGCGGGATTGATGGGCCTGATGCTCGCTTCCCTGATGGCGGCGTTTATGTCCACCGTGTCTACCCATATCAACTGGGGGGCGTCCTATCTCGCCAACGACTTCTACGCCCGCTTTATCAATCGCGATGCTTCGGCAAAGCAGTTGACGAGAGTGAGCCGCCTGGCGACGCTTGTGATTGCAGCCATTGCCGTGGTGGTTGCGAGTACGGTCAAAAATATTGGCTCCATGTGGGAGCTGTACGGCGGCATGATGGCAGGCCTGGGCTTGCCTCACTTGATGCGCTGGCTGTGGTGGCGCGCCAATGCCTGGACCGAAATCGCGGGCATGCTCACCGGCTTTACCCTGGCCCTGGTGAACTACGTATCCAGTCAGCAGGGCTGGTTGCCGCCGGGGCAGATGTCGATCTTCCCTGCGTTTATGGCAAACCATGCGATTCATGTTATCTGCTGGATTTCCCTGATCGCTGCCATCGCTTCGATCGCGGCAACACTTGCCACCCCGCCGGTTGACGACGCACTGCTGCGTGAGTTCACCCGCCGCATTCGGCCTATGGGTTGGTGGGGCCGGTTTGCGGGTAACCATACCCCCGAGCGAGGGTTCGCCCAGTCGCTGCTGTACTTTGCTATGGCAGGCCTTTCTATCTATGCGGGCATGTTCGGGGTGGGGTATTTGCTGCGCCTGCAGACAGCGATGGGTGTAGGGCTGTTGCTGGTGTGTGCGGTGAGCTTGTTTATCGTGGTGCGCGGTATGGCCCGGGTTGACGCCGAGCGGTAGCAGCTGTGAACGGCGGATCAGGGCTCTTGGTCGAGTGACCTGGGCGACAGCCCCATCCCGCGCAGAGTCTCCAGTTGCGCGGCGACACGAGCGCGAAACTCCGGCCATGCCTCTCCTGCCTGCCCACACCAGCCCCACTCAGCCGTTGCCAGCAGGCGCGGAAACAACATGTATTCCAGTTTTTCGCGGCTGTTAATGAGTTCGCCCCATAAATTCGCCTGCACCCCGAGGCCACCGGCCATGCCGGCGGGGAAGGGCGGCGTCTCGTAGCTCTGGCGCAGATTAACGGTGCCGGCCCAATGCAAACCGGGCTCCGCGGGGTCATCGCTCCAGGCGAGGTCGAGATAAGCGCGGGGCGCTGCACAGCTGATGACCGGGTAACCCTGCGCCGCCACCTGCTGGATCATCTCCTCACTGCTCCACACACACATAGGTGTGCGTGTGGGGAGAATATCGCCCTGTGCGGCTTCTTCCCAGCCAACCAGGGTGCATCCCTGTGCGGCGAGAAAGTCCTGCGCATAGCGCAGTAGATGGCCCTGTAGTTGCGTTGGGCTGGTATAGCCTTCCTGCTCCATCAGTGCCTGACAGGCAGGTGAATGGCGCCACGCGCCACTCGGGACTTCGTCGCAGCCCATGTGGATTTTGTCGCCGGGGAACAAGGTGCAGATTTCTTTCAGCACTTTGTCCAGGAATTCATAGGTGCCGGGCAGGGCCGGGTTCAGCACGTTGTCGTCAAAGAACTGGACAGATTCATAGGCAGATTGATCCTCCGCTTCCCGCAACAAGTCCGGCAGGGCATGAATCGCTGCGCGACAGTGACCGGGTATGTCGATTTCCGGTACCACGGTAATACCGCGTTGTGCTGCCGCTGCTATCACGCGCTGCACATCGGTCCGACTATAAGAGCCACCGTAGGGCTCTGGGCCGCTGCCCAGCTGGGGCGACAGGGTGAGCCCGTGGCCGCGCCAGGCGCCCACTCTGGTCAGCTCGGGCAGGGCGGGTATTTCAAGGCGCCAGGCCTCATCGTCGGTAAGGTGCCAGTGAAAGTGGTTGAGCTTGTAGAGGGCCATCCAGTCCAGTACATCGATGAGGGTCTCCACCGAATGGAAGTGGCGCGCGCAATCGAGCATCAGGCCGCGGTAGCTGTAGTGTGGGCCCTCCTCGATGTTCAGTGCGGGCAGCTCGCCGGGGGTGGCATGCAGCATCTGGAGCAGGGTGGCTGCGCCGCGGCAGAAGCCCTCGGCATCCGCAGCTTGCAGCGTTGCCGGAGAAACGAGGGTGTTGAGCTCAAATGCCTCTGGCCCGAGGCCCGGGTTTTCGCTGCAAACCAGGTCGGCTTTCTCGGCGCTGTGCTGGAAGCGCCAGGACTGTCCCAACATCTGCTGGACCCACTTGAGGGCGCCTGCGCAGGTTTCGGGACCAGTCCACACCGGGATTTCTGGCCAATGGCGAACAGCGTCAGCCTGAACCGCATGCCGTGGTGTGGGCAGCAGGGTGGCGAGCGCTGGCAGTTGTTTCACGGGCTCGCTATCCAGTGGGATTTCCTTAGCTGCTGGCAGATTGTGAGTGGCCAGGGTCACGGGATAAATCGCACCTTCACTCTCCAGATAGCAGCCGGATGGCAGGTCGCTGTGGCGCTGCAGCGCAGTGGGGGCGACGAGCAGTGCCAGCTCGCAGTGGCCGCCAGGCGCCAGCACATGCTCCTGAGCAGGCCGGAGGCGGAGATGACTGCCCTCGCGCTCCAGCACCGTACCGTCGGCCGCCGTGAGCTGGCGCTGCAGGTCCATATGCAGGTGCCATTGCTGCAGGGGTATTGCCATTGGGTTGTGCAGCTTGAATGCCAGGCGCCCGGCATTGTCGGCTCGCTGTATGTCGAGGTGCAGGACCAGTGGATTCTCAGGCGTTTTTGAGGAACAAATTGACAACGTTGTCATCTCTGGGTACGTTATTTGGGACAACGTTGTCATAGATTCATCGGGAATGCAAATTTCTCGCACAACAAGAGACAGAATGATGAGTGAAACAGGCCCGCACCAGAGTCTATTTCTCGGCATTGATGGGGGCGGTACCAAGTGTCTTGGCCGCCTGGTAGATGCTTCTGGCAGGGTCCTGGGAGAGGGCCTGGCCGGCTCCGCCAATGCCTTCCAGAACCTCCAGGGCACCCGCGCCTCAATCGTGAACTGTGCCGAAGCAGCGCTGGCCAGCGCAGGCATTGCCGCCGAGCGTTTGGATGAACTGGTAGTGGTGGCCGGATTAGCCGGGGTAAACGTCCCTCGCTGCCACAGCGCGATGACGCAGTGGAGTCACCCCTTTGCCCGTTTCGAGGTGTTCACTGACATTCATATCGCCTGTGTGGCGGCCCACGGCGGCGAGGGCGCGATCATCGTGGTGGGCACAGGGTCGGTGGGCTACAACCTGGTAGACGGCAAGGGCCACAGTTACGGCGGTCATGGCTTCACTCTGGGAGATCAGGGCAGTGGGGCCTGGCTGGGCCGGCGAGCATTGCAGGCGGTGATGCTTGCGGGGGATGAGCTGGGGCCAGCGACGCAGCTCACTGGATTGGCGCAGGCGCAACTGGGTGTGTCTGGCCTTGAGGTAGTGGACGTGATGTCGGCAGCTTCCTCGAGGGAGTTCGGTGCGTTTGCGCCACTGGTGATCGCGGCCGCCGAAGAGGGCGATGAGGTCGCCCGGTCCATTCTGGACGAGGGTGCTGCCTATCTGGATGCGATGGCAATGAAGATGCTGGCTGCGGGTGCGGAGCGCTTGAGCCTGCTGGGTGGCCTCGCCAACATCATGGCGGCTCGCATGTCGAAGCCTGTAAAAGAGCGCCTGGCGCCGGCGCTGGCACAGTCGGAAGAGGGCGCTGTGCGTTTAGCCCTGCGCCTTCAGACGGGCCAGTAGGGCCTGATTCTGCTCTTCAATATGCTTGAAGAAGCCCGGGTTGGTAAGCCCTGACGCGGCCTCCTCGTCGACGATGACGACAGTGGAGGGGTGCATCTGCAGGGCGGAGGCAGGGCACCAGGCCGCTACCGGTCCCTCTACCATGGCGCGAATCGCCTCTGCCTTGCTGGCGCCAGTGGCTAACAGCACCACCAATTTGGCTTCCATGATAGTGCCGATGCCCATGGTAATGGACAACTGGGGCTGGTGCTCATCTGCGCTAAAGAAGCGCGCGTTGTCTTCTATGGTCTCGCGGGTGAGGGTTTTAACCCGTGTGCGTGAGCTCAGGCAGGAGGTGGGTTCATTGAACCCGATATGCCCATTGCGGCCTATGCCCAGCAGTTGGATGTCGATGCCCCCCGCGGCAGCGATCGCCGTCTCGTACTCGTCGCAGGCAGTGAGAGGGTTCGGCGCGTTCCCCGGTGGCACATGCGTGCGCGCCGGGTCGATATCGATATGGTCAAAAAACTCGCGGTTCATGAAATGGCGATAGCTCTGGGGGTGATCCGGCGCCAGGTCCATGTATTCGTCGAGATTAAAGCTCTGTACCTGTGCGAACGAGATATCGCCCTGCTGATTACTGCGGATTAATTCACGATAGAGACTGAGGGGTGTGGAGCCCGTCGCCAGGCCGAATACAGACGCGGGCTTTTTGCCCAGTTGCTCGCGGAAGATGTCTGCGCCGTAATGTGCGACAGCTGCTGCATCTTCCAGAATGACGACCTTCATGTGCGGGGCTCCGTTGTGGCGTGGTGTTGGTGCTGGCCAGCAACCCAGGTGTCACTGACGTTAAAATCTTCGTTGAAAGCCACGAGGTCTGCGCGATAGCCCGGTCGCAGCCGGCCGAGTTGATCGTCGAGCTTGAGGAAAGTTGCCGGATAGAGCGAGGCCATTCGCAGGCACTCGGAAAGTTCGAGGCCGACCTGGTGGTGGCTGATGCGCACGGCATCGATCAGGGCGATGGCGCTTCCCGCCAGGCTGCCCTCGGCATTGATCAGCGCACCATTGCGTACGGTGATTGTCTCGCCATAAATCTCAAAACTATCGGGCCCATCCACGGTAGCCATAGCATCGCTGACCAGTAGCAACTTGCCCGCCGCCTTGGCGCGATGGGCCGCGCGAATTGCGGCGGGGTGGACGTGATGGCCGTCAGCGATAATGCCGGCCCAGGCGTTGTCCGCGTCCAGTGCCGCGCCCACTGTGCCCGGCGCGCGCGAAGCTAAAGGGCTCATGGCATTGAACAGGTGGGTGAAGCCGCGCAGGCCCTCTGCCAGCGCTTCCTGTATGCGCTCGTAACTCGCGTCAGTGTGGCCGGCGCATAGCAGCAGTCCGGCTTCGGCGAGTGCACGCAACTGCCCGGGCTGGGTGTGTTCCGGCGCCAGGGTGAGGATCACTGGCAGGGATTGCAGGCTGCACAGCCAGGCCATGTCGGCACTGTTCAGTGGCCGAATCATGTCCGCCTTGTGGGTACCTCTGCGAGCCATGTCGAAGTGGGGGCCTTCAATATGCAGTGCCAGCACTTCTGCGGCGCCGCCGTCCCGGGCTGCGCTGACCGCCTCCGCGGCGGCCTTGAGGACTTCCGGTGTGTCGCTGATGATCGTGGGTGCAAGGCCTGTGGTGCCGAAGCGACGATGAGCGCTGGCCATGCGTATAACGCTTTCTACGCAGGGCGCGTTGTTCAGCATTACACCGCCGCCGCCATTGACCTGAATGTCGATCAGGCCAGGCGCCAGGGTAGCGTCACCGAGATCACAGTGGGCGGTGTCGCTGGGCAGCTGTCCCGCAGGAACAATCGCCTCTATTACCTCGCCGTTGAGGATCAGTCCGTGGCCTTCGAGAAACTGTTCGCCGTCGAAGATACGGCGCGCGGTAACCGTGCCGGGGTTTACGCTGGGCATGTTGAATCCCTTACCACCAGTTCGGGTTTGAACTCCAGAACCGCGGGCTTTTCGCTCTGCTTGCCTTGACGTGAGGAGCGAATGTTCTCGGTAAGAATACGCGCTGCTCCGGCCGCGATCTCGCTATTCGGCTGGTGCGCGGTGGTTAGCTTGGGCCAACTCTGGCGCGAGAAAGGGCTGTCCTCGAAACCAATAATCGACAGTTGCTGTGGCACGGCTACCTGTTGAATCCGGGCCGCAAACAGCGCGCCGGCAGCAATCTCGTCGTTGCAGGCAAAAATCGCTGTAGGTGATGCATCGAGGCCAAGTAATTTGGTCGTGCGCTCACTGCCGGAGTCGAAACTGTACTCCCCGGACAAAATCAGCTCGTCCTGGCGGGAGAGACCGGCCTCTTCCAGTGCTGCCAGATAACCCCCAAGGCGCTGTTCGCTGGAAGAGTCGCGCTCCTGATGGCCACCGAGGAATGCGATATCGCGATGGCCCAGCCCAACCAGGTACCGGGTGATGTCGAAGGCAGCGTTATAGTCGTCAATCAGGACGCAGGGGCCCTCGTATTCGGAACTGCTATCGCTGGAGAGTATGCGGACATGCGCCATATCGCGGCTGTTGAGCACGTCGATCAACTCAGCGGATTCGGAGAAGGGTGGGGTCAGCACCAGGCCAGCGATATGGCCGTTGCTGAGCAGCTTCTTCACTTCATCGATATGGTCTTCCTCTGCTGAGGACACCGGGTGGATCAACAGCTCGAAACCCTGGCGCTTGCACTCCTCGAGAATGCCGTGCTGCATCTCAACCACATAGTGGCTGTTAGGGTTGTCGTAGATAAATGCAATAAAGCTGGGGGTGCCGCGCAACTGCCGGGCAGACAGGTTCGGCTGGTAGTTGAGCTCTTCAATGGCTTTCCACACCTTGGCCTGTAATTCCTCACCCACCGAGGGTTCCCGGTTGATGACCCGGGAGACGGTTTTGAAGGAAACGCCGGCGAGTTTGGCCACGTCTTTGATGGTTGCTTTCATTGGGCGAGGCTTTATGTCAGGCTTTGACCTAATCCTACCCTGATATTCGCCTCGAGACAACGTTGTCTTGGTTTGCTTGCTGTCCAGAAAAAAGCCGCCGCCATCTACAGGGCGGCGGCAGGCTCAGGCTGCAGTGTGTCCTCTGCTTCCTCTCGACGTATACGCACCACCAGCGGGATCAGCACCAGACCCATGAGTGGGGCGAACAGCACCGCCAGGCCGATAAGCGTCGCACTTACGCCGTAGCTGTCCAGCGCGATGCCCAACACAGGCCCGGTGACGATGAAGATTCCCCGCACACCCAGGCTGACCAGAGAGTTAACGGTGGCGCGGAAGTCTCCGGGCACACGACTGTTCAGGGCTTCGTAGAATATCGTCATGGATAGCCCGCGAGATATCTGTACCGCGAAACCGCAGATAACACCCCACCAGCCAACACCGAACGCCATCCCGAAAAGCCCTAACAGCGGCAGCGCGGCAATTAACACCAGCAACTTACGGTAGCCGAGAAATTTCTCCAGCGCCTCAGCGTAGCGCGCAGCAAGGCTGACCGTCAGCGCAAATGCTGCCCAGATGTAGCCGAACCACGCCAGCGGTACGCCCTGGATTTCCCAGTATTTCTGGTAAACCCAGAATACATACACGGCCAAGAGGCCGAACACGGCGATCGCAAATGCAGTCCAGAGAACCACTGGTTTTCCAAACAACAGCAGGTCCAGAATATGCCGGGCATTGGCACCATGGTCGGTGTCGCGCGCGGTGTCCCCCGGGCGCGGCGCTTCCACGACCAGCAGGCCGAGCAGGAAAGGCGCGAAGCCGGTGAAGGCCTGCACCGTGACCACCCAGTCCATGGACCACATCAGCAACAGGCTTGCACCAATGCCTGCGGTGCCCGAGGCAGCGGCTTCCACCGAAATTAACCGGCTCAGGGATTTGCTTGCACCGGCACCTCGTTTGCCAATTTTGCGAAGATACACCTCCGTGTCGTACAGCAAGGCGAGGTCCGCTCCGGATATCAGGCTGAAGCCCACGCCCAGAATCGCTTCGTAGATGAGGAAGTCGACAAAGGTGTCCGCCCACAGCAACGAGAGGAAACCCAATGCGTTCAGGCCAGAGCCGAGCAGAATGGCATTGCGTCGGCCCCAGATGTCCGCAACATAACCGGAGGGAACTTCGCACAGCGCGATAGTGAGTGCGAACAGTGCCTGGGTTTGCAGCACCTCGCTCATGCTGAGGCCGTGTCCCTGCAACAGTGGCACGAACACAGGTACGACCACCAGGAAGCCCTGGAAGAACCCCATGAGGTAGATTGCCTTGATATTGTTTTCGAGTGACCTTTTCACGGTTCCTATCCCTAGTAGTGGGAGAACCCTGTCGAAGATCTTTTTTAGTAGATAGAAAAAAGGCCTCCGGAATCAGGGTTCTCGGAGGCCTTTTTTAAATTCTTGATTAACTCAAGTGCTTCCTCAAACCATCCTGCGTGTCCATAGACACACGGGCGCGACGGCATGCATGCCGCTGCGTTTTTCCGAATATGTCTGAGTGAGGATGGTCATCAATCTGCCTTTTTCGCACAGCTTGTGCTGCGCTCTGAATTAAGCGCCTATACTGCGCCTGTACTTGAGCTTGGTCAATGGAACGCCAGCCATCTGTGAAATAGTTACGGGGTTGGAATAATAAGTAGAGGAGAACGGCCATGCAGAGCGATATCGAAATTGCCCGCGACGCAAACATAAAACCTATCGTAGAAGTAGCCGCTGAGCTGGGAATAGAGGGTGAACATCTCGTGCCCTACGGCCACAGCAAGGCCAAACTGGGTATGGATTATGTTGCCTCGCTTGCGGATAGGACCAAGGGGAAGTTGGTACTGGTGACTGCCATGAGCCCCACACCCGCGGGTGAAGGCAAGACAACGGTTGCCATTGGCCTGACCGATGCCATGAACCAACGCGGCAAACGTGCGTCTGTTTGTCTGCGCGAACCCAGCCTTGGGCCTTGTTTCGGTCTCAAGGGAGGTGCCGCGGGCGGCGGCTTTGCGCAGGTGGTACCCATGGAGGATATCAATCTGCATTTCACTGGCGATATGCACGCGATCGGCGCCGCCCACAACCTGCTCGCCGCGATGATCGATAACTATATCCACTGGAGCAACGAGGTTCGCCTGGACCTGCGCCGTGTTACCTGGCGGCGGGTGGTGGACATGAATGACCGCCAGTTGCGGCAGATCATTACCGGCGCCGGCGGCCCCGCCAACGGGTTTCCGATGGAGGGCGGGTTCGACATTACCGTGGCTTCTGAAGTGATGGCGATCTTTTGTCTCGCCCGCAATTTGCAGGATTTGCAGCAGCGCCTGGGGCGAATCCTGATTGGTTATACTCGCGACAAGGAACCGGTCACCGCTGCCCAGGTGCAGGCCCCCGGGGCAATGACCGCGCTGTTGCGAGACGCTCTGGCTCCCAACCTGGTGCAGACGCTGGAGAATAACCCCGCGTTTGTTCACGGCGGGCCCTTTGCCAATATCGCGCACGGCTGCAACTCGGTGATCGCCACCGAGACAGCGCTGCGTTTGTCCGACTACGTTGTTACTGAGGCAGGTTTCGGTGCTGACCTTGGGGCTGAGAAGTTCTTCAACATCAAATGTCGCAAGTCGGGCCTGGCGCCGGATGCTGTCGTCATCGTAGCGACTGTGCGCGCTTTGAAGATGCACGGCGGTGTGGCGCGCAGTGCCCTGGAGGCTGAAAATCTCGATGCCCTGCAGACGGGGTTAGAGAACCTCGGCAGGCATATTCGCAATGTCGGTCAGTACGGCGTGCCGATGACCGTGGCGATCAATCAGTTTGCTTCTGACACAGCTGCCGAGATTAAACTGGTACAGGATTATGTCGGCGAACGAGGCTTGGAAGCACACCTCTGTAACCACCATGCTCAAGGGGGTGCCGGTGCTACTGATCTGGCCGATGCGGTGGCACAGCTGGCAGACAGCGGCCAATCCCAGTTTCGCACGCTATACGATGACGATATGCCCCTGTGGGGAAAAGCCAGAACGGTGGCGCGCCAGATGTACGGCGCGGACGATCTTGAGGCGGACCAGAAAATCCGCGACCAGTTTGAGCTTTTCGAACAGCAGGGATATGGCCACTTTCCAGTGTGTATGGCCAAGACACAATACAGTTTCTCCACGGATCCGGCCCTGATGGGTGCGCCGAGTAATCACCGGGTAAAAGTACGTGAAGTGTCGCTGGCGACCGGTGCTGAGTTCCTTGTTGTGGTCTGTGGCGATATCATGCGTATGCCGGGTTTGCCCCGGGTGCCTGCCGCCAACAATATTTCTGTCAATGCGCGGGGACAGATCGAAGGATTGTTTTGAATGGCTGAACTTATTACGCGGGCCAGTTCCATTAACCGCGCCCTGGACCAGATCGGTGACAAGTGGTGCCTGCTGATTATCCAGGAAGTCTTGTGGGGCATTAATACTTTCAACGAAATGATGGAGGCTATGGGTGTCTCTCGCGGCGTGTTGTCCAATCGCCTGAAATGGATGCAGGAGATCGATTGCCTGCGCCGTGAGACTGACGACGCTGGCCGTAAACCGACTTACCACCTCACCAGCAAATCCATCGACCTCTACGATTGCGCCTTGATGGCTAATCGCTGGGAGCGGAATTGGTTCGATAACCCGCAGCTGGACACCGTCGAGCTTGTGCACCTGAAATGCGGCAAAGTCTTTCAGCCGGAGATGCAGTGCGGCAGCTGCCGAGAGCAGGTTGTGTTTGGCGAGGTCACTTATAAGCCAGGCCCCGGCGCAACACGTGATGTGCGCGAAAAGAAAGTGCGACGGCGGTCTTCCATTGACAGTTCGGAGATTCCCAGTAAGCGCGCGCTCTATCGAAACCTGATCAATCTGGTGGGTGATCGCTGGACGGCGAATGTCATCGCGCTGGCCTATCACGGCATCACGCGCTTCGAGGAATTTCACCGGGAGCTGCCGGTCGCGACCAATATTCTTGCTGACCGCCTCCGCCTGTTGGTGGAGCAGGGCGTGTTTGTGCAAGTGGAATATCAGCAGCGGCCCATGCGGCAGGAGTACCAGTTAACTGACAAGGGGCGCGATCTTTTTCCGTGGTTCCTGGCCCTGTTGCAATGGGGCGACAAGTGGTGTGATGCAAAAGCCGGTGGCGCTCCCATGTTGGTCAACCATGTAAACTGTGGCAAGCGCGTGCGAGCCCGCGTCTGTTGCAACGAATGCGGCGAGCACTTGATCGCCCATCAAGTAGAATTCACTCTCAATGGCCAGGTGATGTAGCCGGGCCTGAATGTATATCGAGGTTACCCATATGATGAAGTACTCCATGATTGCGACGGTCGTATTCGCGCTGTCCTCCACGCTCGCCCAGGCCGATGAACTCACCGACGCTGCCAATCAGGTGTGTGAAAAAGTGAAGCAGTGCACCCTGTCGCAAATTGACCAATCGCAAATGACACCGGAAATACGCGCCATGATGGAGCCCATGATTAACGGCATGTGCGACGCCATGCGCGCAGGCGTTAAGGAAGTGCCCAACAATCACGAGTTGTACCAGCCAGCCGTGGCCTGCATGCGCAGCATGGCCGAACTCAGCTGCGAGGATTACCAGAACGAAGAGAGCTTCCAGACCCCTGCGTGCACGGATTACGCAGAGCGGGCGGAAAAGGCGATGGCTGACGAATAAGCATGGCGGAATTTTCTCTCGAGGAGCTCGAGGCAGCGGCGGCGCTTGTCTATCCGCACATGCAGGCAAGCCCGTTATTGCGTTGGCCGCTGCTGGATAGCCGTCTGGGTTGCGAGGCCTGGGTGAAACATGAGAATCACAATCCTACCGGTGCTTTCAAGGTACGCGGTGGTCTTGTCTATCTGCAGCGTTTGCAAGAGCGCGAGCCCGATTGCCCAGGCGTGGTGACGGCCACTCGCGGCAATCACGGCCAGAGTATCGCGCTTGCAGCGCGCCTGGTGGGCCTGCGTGCAGTGGTAGTTGTGCCCGAAGGGAACAGCGAGTCGAAGAACCGGGCGATGGAAGCGCTGGGTTGTGAATTGGTGGTGCATGGCCGCGATTTCGATGTGGCGGTAGAGCATTCCCTGCACTTGGAGCAGGAGCAGGGCCTGCATCGCATTCCGTCATTCCATGCCGATCTGGTGTGTGGTGTGGGCAGTTACGCACTGGAAATGTTTCGCGCTCAGCCGACGCTTGAGCGCGTGTATGTGTCCATCGGGCTCGGTTCCGGGATCTGCGGCGTGATCAGTGCCCGCGACGCTCTGGGTTTGAACACCGAGGTGATCGGTGTGGTCTCCAGTGAGGCCACCTGCTACCAGCAGTCCCTGGCAGCGGGTGAGTGTGTCAGTACCGCCAGTGCAAATACCCTCGCCGACGGGATGGCTGTTCGCGTACCTAATCCGGAGGCACTGGCCATGATGCAGGGCAGTGTCTCGCGTATTGTCGCCGTGACTGACGATGAGGTTAAAGCGGCGATGTCTCACTATTTTGAGGACACGCACAATATCGCCGAGGGCGCGGGAGCCGCTGCCCTGGCCGCCGCATTGAGTGAGCGCGAGGACAACGCCGGTCGCAAGTTGGGCCTGGTGCTCACCGGCGGCAATGTCGATTCCGTGCTATACCAACAGGTGTTGCCCTGACAGTCCGAGACACGAAGTATGAGATCTTCCTGGTTCAAGCAAGCACTGCTTGCCCTCATTTTTTTGATTTCACCTGGAGCGTTCGCTGAAGTCGTTGCGGTCGGGGACTCGGGTTTCCATATCCGGGTGCAGGTGGATCTGCCGGTTTCCAAGGATGCTGCCTGGGAGCAATTCATCCACCCGGAGCGCTGGTGGAGCGAAGGACATACCTGGTTTGGCAGTCGCAAAAACTTCAGCCTGGATCCGGTGGCGGGGGGCTGCTTCTGCGAAATTCTAGGCGACAAATCAGTGCTTCACCTGACCGTCTCCACTGTGGTGCCGGGAGAGAAAATAATCATGCTGGGTGGCCTCGGGCCACTGCAGGCACTTGGCCTCAGCGGCCCGGCGGTGTTCACCTTTGCAGACCTGGGCGATGGGCGAACCCGGGTGGTGCACGATTACCGTGTCACAGGTTTTACCCAAATGAATCTTGAAGAACTCGCCCCCATCGTTGCCGGGGTTCAGCAGGAGCAGCTCGACAGCCTGGCGGCGAGTCTTGAGGTTCAGGACTGATCGTCATATCTGAATGGGCGGCATTTTCTGTCCCGGACGTGCTGCACCCCCAATCTTTGATTTGACATTAACCGTGTTTTCATGGATTACTCTTACATGAGCAATATGTAAGGGTAGTGCGAGTATGGAAACGAGCGGCTTTGAACTGTGGCATCTCTGGCTGATAGTCGGCGCGGTACTGTTGACTGCTGAAATTCTGGTGCCTGGATTTGTTCTCGCCGGGCTGGGTTTTGCCGCCATGGTGGCCGGTATCGCCCAGCTCATCACCGGTAGCACCGGTTGGGCGCTGGCGGCTTTCTCTGCCGGCGCGTTGGTGTTCTTCTTCGGCATACGCCCCCTCGCCCTGAAAACTTTTATGGATGACAAGCCCTCTCCCTTTGGGGTCAACGCAATGATTGGCAAGCGTGTCACGATCAGCGACAGCCCCGACATGGGCGGCGATTTGCAAACCACGTTTCGCGACACCCATTGGAATGTTCAATCGGCCGACGATCTTATGGAAGGGGACGAGGCTGAAATTATTGAGGTTAAATCCACTGTGCTGGTGGTGAAGCGCATTAACCGTTAACGGAGTAACAGATATGACTGAAGCAGTAATGGTAGTAATTGCCGCGATCGGGGTGTTCGTTGTCACCCTTTTGGTCAAGGGCATTCGCATTGTGCCGGAGCAGTCGGCGGTGATGATCGAGCGTCTGGGTAAGTTTCGCACCCAGCTGGATGCGGGTCTTAACATTATCATTCCAGTAATAGACAAGCCCCGCAGTGTGCCCTGGCGCACCACGGTGAAAGATGCCGGCCAGAAATTCTATGTGGTATCGAATATCACTAACCTGGACCTGCGTGAGCAAGTGTATGACTTTCCCAGCCAGTCGGTGATTACCCGTGACAATGTGGGTATTCAGGTAGATGCGGTGGTGTATTTCCAGATCACGCATCCGCAGAAATCTGTCTACGAGATCTCCAACTTGCCTATTGCGCTGGAGACGCTGACCCAGACCACTTTGCGGAACGTGATCGGCGAAATGGATTTGGATGACACGCTCACTTCCCGCGAGACCATTAACGCCAGCCTCGTGGAAACCATCGATGGCGCGGCTCAGGCCTGGGGTGTAAAGGTGAATCGGGTGGAAGTGCAGGACATTACACCGCCGCAGGATGTGTTGGCTTCAATGGAGCAGCAGATGAAGGCCGAGCGTGAGCGCCGCGCGCGTGTGACCGAGGCTGAGGGCTTTAAGAGCGCTGCGGTGCTGCGCGCAGAGGGTGAACGCGATGCCCGTATCGCCGAGGCCGACGGTGAAAGAGAAGCGGCCATCCGCGAGGCGGAAGGTGCGGCCCAGGCTATCGAACGACTTGCCGATGCCGAGAAAGCCAAGTTACAGCGAGTGCAGGAAGCCTTGGGTGATACCACGGGCGATTACCTGATCGGTATGCGCTATATGCAGACCCTCGACCAGATGGCTGGCAACCAGAACGTAGTGTGGATGCCGCACTCCGCTACCGACCTGGGCTCGTTTATTGGCGGCTACAAAGCCCTGCTGGGGACGGCGCCAGATGCGCCGAAAACACCTGAGGCCACATGAGCAAGCACACGGTCCATCCCGGCAGCCTGATCCCCGCGCTCATTCTTGAGCCAGCGGGAATCTCCCAGTCCATGCTCGCCCGCCAGTTGGGTTTTAATCAGCCGCAGCCGGTGAACGAGTTGGTCAAAGGCAAACGGGGTATTACGCCTAAGATGGCATTGCTACTCGAGCGCGCCACTGACGGTGAGTACAGTGCCGAGTTCTGGCTGCTGGCCCAACTGCGCTGGGAGCTCGATCAAGCTCGCCGCGAAATGCCGCGCACCCGCCTGGCCATGGTAGAGGCAGTGGAGGCTGAAGCAGCCTCCAATGGTGATTGGGATTCACTGCTTGAGTTGAGTGCCCAACTTCGCGCATGATGGCGCTTTAAGAAACCCTGGCCTGACTCCATCTATGTACAAGACACTTTCTGCAGTGCTGCTGGCACTGCCACTTATCTCTGCTTGCCAAAATATGTCTGACACCGAAGCCCTTACCAGCCCTCCGTCTGCGGATGTCCGCCCTACCGAGCGGAACTACCACGGTATCACCCTGCACGACGATTATTTCTGGCTTAAAGACCCGTCTTATCCCGAGACTGACGACGAGGATGTGCTGGACTATCTCAAGGCCGAGAACAACTGGTACGCGCAGCAGATGGCACCGCGTCACGAGTTGGTCGAGACCCTCTTTGAAGAAATGAAAGGGCGCATGGAAGAGGACCTCGCCGAGGTGCCTTGGGTTGATGGTGGCTACGAATACCGCTGGCGCTATATCCCGGGTTCCGAGTACAAGCTGTGGGAGCGCCGCGCGCTGGATTCGGATCAGTATGTCACGATCCTCGACGAGGCGAAGGAAGCTGAGGGCCGGGAATTTTTCTCCCGCGGGAACTTCAGGATCAGCCCCGACGGCAAGCGCCTGGCCTGGAGCGCAGATTTCAATGGCTCCGAGCGCGAGCGCCTGATTGTCGATGACCTCGTCTCAGGCGAACGTTTTGATGATGGTCTCGAACGGGTTGCAGCCAGTGACCTGGCGTGGGCGGCGGACGGCGAGTCGCTGTATTACGGGGAAGTCGAGGAGGAGAGCTGGCACACACTCAGGGTTAAGCAGCATGTGATAGGCACGCCTGCCAGTGCGGACCGCGAAATCTTCTACAATCCCGACCGTGGGCAGTTTCTCAGTCTCAGAGAGAGCACGTCGCGTGAATATGTCCTGATTACCATGGACAATCGCACCACCACCTATACCTACCAATTTTCCACGGCGGCCAGCGATGCGAAGCCTGCACTGGTGAGCCCAATCCGTGAAGGTGTGCGCTATTTCGCTGACCACGCCAATGGCCAATTCTATATCCGTACAAACGACCAGCATGTGAATTTTCGCATCGTCACAGCGCCCGAATCTGACCCGGAGCAGGGCAACTGGAAAAACCTCTTTCCCCCGTCCGACGATGTCTATTACCGCGACTTTGTCATTTTCCGCGATTTTGTCGCGGTGGAAGAAACCTCTGAAGGCCTCAGCCGTGTGCGGGTTCGCACCAATGCCGGCGACGAACACTATGTGAGCTTTGCTGAGGACGTTTACACCGCTTCGATTGGCACCAATTCAGACATCAATTCCCAGTTTCTGCGCGTGAACTACCAGTCGATGATTACGCCCAAGACGGTGTACGACTACAACCCGGTGAAGAAAAACCTGGCAGAGCGGCGTCAGCAAAAGATCCCCAGTGGCTACGACAAGTCACGGTATGTCACCAGCCGCATCTGGGTGCCCGCGCGAGACGGGGTTCAAGTGCCGGTATCCATAGTGCATCACAAAGACGTGAAGATGGATGGCAATGCACCTGTCTTGCTCTACGGTTACGGCGCTTACAGTCATACGATTGACCCAACCTTTTCGACCCTGCGCTCCAGCCTGCTTGACCGCGGCGTGATCTGGGCGATCGCCCATATCCGCGGCGGCAGCGCAATGGGCTATCAATGGTACCTGGATGGCAAGCTGGAGAAGCGGACCAATACCTTCAACGATTTTGTCGACGTGAGTCGTTATCTGATCGACAACAAATATACCAATCCCGATCGCCTGGCGATCATGGGTGGCAGTGCGGGTGGCGAACTGGTGGGTGCAGCGATTATCCAGGCACCCGAGTTGTATCAGGCGGCGATTCTGGCGGTGCCCTTTGTCGACGTGCTAAACACCATGCTGGATGACACCCTGCCACTGACGCCCCCAGAGTGGCTGGAGTGGGGCAACCCGATCGAATCGAAGGACGCCTTTGAGCTGATCCAGTCTTACAGCCCTTACGACAATATTGAAGCTCGCGACTACCCGGCGATGATGGTCTCTGGTGGTATCAATGACCCGCGAGTCACTTACTGGGAACCCGCCAAGTGGACTGCGAAAATGCGCGCCCTGAAAACTGATGACAACGAGCTGATCATGAAGATCAATATGGGCGCGGGCCACAAGGGCAAGACGGGTCGCTATGCATCCCTGTACGAATGGGCGGAGGAATATTCGTTCATATTGACGCAACTCGGTGTTGAGACACCCAATGCCTCGCACTGATTTTTACGGAGTCCAAGTTGATTAGTTTTAAATCTCTCGGGTTGGGCATCGCCTGCATCGCCGCGCCGCTGCTGGTGGGTTGTTCCGACAGCAACCCGCGGCCCGCGGTCGATCCTTCCCTGCTCAGTGTTATGCCGGTGGCCTACCCCGAGGGCGCGCCAGGGGAAATGCCGGTGCTCACATTCCGCGCCATGCTGGATGTTCCCCAGCCCCGGGATGTCACCCTGAATTACAGCACGGTAGCGCAGACGGCCACAGATGGGGATGACTACCTGCACACCTCGGGGGAGGTGGTGATTACCGCAGGTACGCTGGCAGCCTCGATCCCGGTTGAGTTATTTGGCGACGCCGATGAAGAGCCCGCTGAAACCTTTGCCCTGGAGCTGTCGGTGGCTGGTAACGCGAGGCTCTATTCCGAGACGACCACGGGCACGATCTCGAACGACGATACGGCCTGCGATGCCCCTTACAGCTATACCGAAAACCCCTGGCGTGTGTACGGTGCGGATCCGCTCAACTATGCGCACCGGGGTGGTGTGATTGATTTCCCTGAGAACACCCTGTTCGCCTACGGCGAAGTGGCACTGGCGGGAGCGGACGTTCTGGAGATGGATGTCTACCAGACGGCCGATAATCAGCTGGTGGTATTGCACGATCTCGATGTGGACCGCACCACCAATGGCACGGGCATGGTTGTTGACCTTACCCTGGCCGAACTGCGCCAATTGGATGCTGCCTACTGGTTTGTGCCGGGCGAGGGTACGCCCCACGACCGACCCGACGAGGACTATGTTTATCGCGGTGTAGCCACCGGCGATATTCCGCCCCCCCCGGGCTATAGCGCTGAGGACTTTCGCATACCCACACTGGAGGAGGCGCTGCAGCGCTTCCCTCACAAGCTGCTCAATGTGGAGCTGAAGCCCGATGTGGATGGACAGGGTGATTACGAGAGCCAGATCGCAGAGGTGCTGCAACGTTACGGTCGCCAGACCGATGTCATTGCGGCGTCGTTTGTGGATGATGCTGCGATGACATTCAAGGCTGTTGCTCCCTGCGTGCACACCTCTATCCCCCTGAACCAGGGTTCGGCGCTGGTGCTGGGTGCACTCGGCGATGGCGTAATACCTCCCGTGCCCGAGCATGTGGCTTTCCAGGTGCCACCAGACACCAGTCAGATCACCGGCCCGGGCCAGTTGCCTGAGGATTTCTTTCTTGAGGTAGTCACCGATGACTTCGTCTCAGATGCTCACGCTGCGAATCTCGCGGTACAGGTGTGGACGATTAATACCTGTGAGGAAATGCTGCGCATGATGGCATTCGGAGTGGATGCCATCATGACAGACCGGCCGATTCTATTGGAAGAACTGCTCAATACCCCGGCCGATCAGCGCAGTTGCGAGTAATACCCGGCACTGTGCAATAACAGGGAGCATTCCATGACGTTCAAACCTCTGCTGCTGGCCGCTGTGCTGGTGGTGCCGATTGTGGTGACCGCGAATGAAGATCCCTTTATCTGGCTGGAAGATGTCCAGGGTGAGAAAGCCCTGGCCTGGGTAGAAAAGCAAAATGCGGTGTCCACCAAGCGGTTGATGGCCGAGCCGGCCTACCAGCAGGCCTATGACGCCACGTTAGAGATTCTTGATTCAGATGATCTTATTCAGACCCCTATCCCGGTGGGTGATGACATTTACAACTATCACCAGAGCGAAGCTCACCCGCGCGGGATTCTGCGCCGTACCAGCAGTGCTGCCTACCGCGCGAACAAGCCCGAGTGGGAAACGGTGCTCGACCTGGATGCTCTCTCTGCAGAGGAAGATCGTCCCTGGGTGTACAAGGAGATGGAGTGTTTTGCACCTGCCAACAAGCGCTGCCTGTTGAAGCTTTCCCCCGGCGGGAGTGACGCATCTCAGATACGCGAATTTGATCTGGAAACGAAGACCTTTGTCAAAGGCGGGTTGCACCTGCCCACGGCCAAGAGTGACGTTGAGTGGATTGATGAAGACAGCTGGTTGATCGGCACCGACTGGGGCGAAGGTAGCCTCACTGTCTCCACCTTGCCGCGCCAGCTCAAAGTGCTTAGACGCGGCCAGGATCTGGCGGACGCCGAGTTGCTGTTCGAGGTAGGCCGGGAGGATGTCGTCGCGTATGGTCGCCCAGCATATACCAGCAGCAAGACCTACTTTGTGCTTACTCGCGCTATCGATTTTTTCAACGGCGAGCAGTTTATTTGGGATGGCGAAGAAGTTCACAAGCTCGCGCTGCCCCAGAACATACAGATTCTTGCTTTTTTCGGCGACGAGTTGATCCTCAAAGTGCCTCGGGAATGGTCCGTTGCCGGCACAACCTTTGCCATGGGTTCACTGGTCTCGGTACATATCGAGCAATTGCTTGCAGGTAAGATTGCGCCAACCCTACTGTTCACGCCATCTGAGCGCGTCTCGCTGGACTGGATTCATGCATTGAATGGTGAACTCTTCTACGCCACCCTGGATAATGTGACCAGCCGTCTGTATCGAGCGAACCGCAGCAGTACGGGTTGGGAATCCAGCGCAATCGAGTTGCCCGGACTGGGAGTGGCTTCCAGCCCCTTCACTTGCAGGTGTCCCTCGGAGACTCTCAGTTACGACCACGATGTGCTCTACTACCTGTACGAGGACTTCCTGTCGCCCGACACGATGTATTACACCCGCGGCGATGCGAAGCCTTCGAAGTTGAAGCAAATGAAAGCCCTCTATGACACCGAAGGCCTCGAAGTTCGACAGCTGCAGGCTACCTCTGCCGATGGCACCCAAATCCCTTACTTTCTGGTAGGCCCGGAGAAGCAGCCCAGCGATGGCAATTCCCCCGTGCTGCTGCTCGCCTACGGCGGTTTTGCAATCAGTAAAACGCCTTTCTATAGCGGTATTTTTGGCAAGTCCTGGATGGAGCGCGGTGGGGTATTGGCGTTGGCCAATATCCGCGGCGGTGGCGAGTTTGGCCCAGCCTGGCATCAGGCAGCGGTGCAGGAAAACCACATGAAGAACTTCGAGGACTTGATCGCAGTCGGCGAAGACCTTGTTGCGCGCAAGATCACCGCACCTGAACATCTCGGCATTCGCGGGGGTTCCCAGGGTGGCCTGCTGATGGGCGGCTCGCTGATGTTGCGCCCGGACCTGTTCGGCGCGGTCATCAGCCAGATACCGCTACTGGATATGCAGCGCTATACCAAGCTGCTCAACGGCGCGAGTTGGATCTCCGAATACGGTGACCCTGACAAGCCGGAGGAATGGGCTTACATCAAGACCTGGTCGCCCTACCATCTGGTGAATAAGGACAAGGACTATGGCGAGCCCTTCTTCTGGACCACGACTCGGGACGACAGGGTACACCCCGGCCACGCTCGCAAGATGGTGGCAAAGCTGCAGAGCCAGGGTCACCCCGTGCTCTACTTTGAGAACACCGAGGGCGGCCACGGGAAGGGTTCGACCAACGCGCAGCGAGCCCGGTCGTATGCCCTGGAGTTCGCCTATCTGTGGAGTAAGCTGAAGTAGCTTAGTCCACCGCGAAAGCGTCCACGGGTGCTTCGAAGGCGATAAACAGAATACAACGCTCTTCGCTCAGGCACTGCCCCTTGTGCGGCATCTCGGCTGGACCGTAAGCATAGGTGCCGGGCTCCAGGGTCACGGCATCGTGACCCTCATATTCCACCCTCAACTTGCCCTGAACCAATACCATCCGTTCAGCGGAGGAGTGGGTATGGGTGGGGAACGCTTCACCGCCATCAAGGCGAAAGAATACATCCGCGTTCGGTTCAGCCGGGTTGCCGTGCAACACCCCCAGTCGACAGGTTTGCTCAAAGAACGGAGGGCAGGGTGCCCACTGAATGTTCTTATCTGTGCCGGTGATGGCCAATGGGCCCGCAGCCATGGCAGACGTGGATAGTGCCAGTGCGCAGCAGCCTGTAATTAACAGCGATTCCATGTGCTTCTTCATAGGATGTTCCCTCGGGTTGGTTTTATCACTGGTACAGTGTTTCCTGCCAGAGTGTAAACGACCGTTGCAACAGGCGTGGTAATTGAGGGACCATAGCTCAGTCAGGGGCAGGGATTGCAAAGAGAATGACACAAGAATCCCCGGGAGAGGGGCTTCATATCCGGCTGTTGGGCGAGTTGGCCGTATACTCGCAGGGCGAAGCCTGCCCGTTACCCGCGTCGCGTAAGTGTCGCGCGCTATTGACCTGGCTTGTGCTAAATCCCCGTAGCCACCGCCGTGAGGCCCTGTGTGAATTGCTCTGGGCCGACACCGACGACCCCCGCGGGGGTCTACGCTGGGCGCTTAGCAAACTGCGTGGCAACCTCGGGGATGCCCTGGTGGCAGACCGCGAATCGGTAGCCCTGGATGCCGATGCTTTTAACAGTGACCTCGGCGCCCTCCAAAACCTGCTTCTCACGGACACTCCCGACCCCGATCAACTCCGCGAGGCGGAGGCAGCGCTGGATGGCGGTTATCTTCCCGGCATTGATTGCGACGGCAACCCGGTGTTCGAACAGTGGTTGGAGACCGAGCGCAACCAACTGCGTCAGAGCCATCTCGATGTGCTTGCCCGCCTTCAACAGGCCTGCGCCGACGACCCGACCATGCGCCTGGTGTTCGCGCGCCGTCGAGTAGGACTGGACCCACTGGACACCGCCGCCAACCTCGACCTCTGCCAGGCTCTGCTTGTTCGAGAGGGGATGGCCAGTGCCCGCCGCCAACTCGACCGGGCGCGCGAGCAACTGCGCGATGAGAAGATGGACGACGCACCGCTGCTGCAGGGGTGGCTTGGCCTTTCAGGTCAGGCCAGTGGCGCGGTGCAGACGTTTGATATCCAGACCGATTCTTCAGGGCCCGTTGCCGATATTGAAATCGCGCTTCCCGAGCTACCCTCCAAGCCGTCGGTGGCTGTGTTGGGTTTTGATGACATAGGGGAGCCCAGCGTTTTGAGCGTTGGCCTAACCGCCGACCTGATCAGCCGCCTGTCGCGTCTCTCGGGTCTGTTCGTTATTGCCCGTGGCTCCTCTACACAGTTCGACCCGGCCAGGACGAGCTATCAGGAAGTGGGCCGCCGTCTTGGGGTGCGCTATCTGGTACACGGATCGGCGCAGCAACAGGGCAACCGTATCCGGCTGCACGCAGAACTGGTAGATGCTGCCAGCGGAGCGCAGCTGTGGTCTGAATCCTGGGATCGTACTCGCGACGATTTGTTTGAAGTGCAGGATGAGCTGGCCGGCGCAATCGTCTCCGCCGTGGAACCCGAGATCGAGCGCGCCGAATACAATCGAGCGAGCCTGAAACCACCGGAGAGCCTGGACGCCTGGGAAAACTTCCATATGGCCCTGTGGCACAGCTTCCGGTTCACGGCAGGTGATACCGAGCGCGCGAATAGTTTCCTTGCGCGAGCGCTAGAGCTGGATCCTCAATTCAGCCGTGCTCATGCGGCGATGTCGCTGGTGCATTTTTCGCGCGCTTTCCTCAATGCGAGCGACGACATCGATCGGGAGATAGCAATGGCCCACGCCACTGCGCAAGAAAGTGTGAGCCTGGATGGCCGCGACGCCATGGGTCATTGGTCCCTAGGCCGTGCCCACCTGTTGAGCCATGAACATGACCTCGCGATGGCATCCATGGACGATGCGCTGTTGGTAAACCCGAATAATGCCCAGGGCCATTACGCCAAGGGGTACATTGGTTTTCACGCGGGCGAGGATGTGAGCATCCTCCAAAACCTTGATATGGCACAACGCCTCAGCCCGTTTGACCCTCTTACCTTTGCCATTACTTCGGCCCGTGCGCTTACGCTGGCAGCCAGCGGTCAGACCGAGGAGGCGGCACGTTGGGCTCTGCGAGCCACCCGCCAGCCCAATGCGCATTTTCATATATTCACCATTGCCGCCATATGCCTTGAGCTGACGGGCAGGCGCGAAGACGCGCTGGCCCAGTTGGCGATGGCTCACGAGCGTCACCCGGGCTACACTCGCGAAGTATTCTTTCGCAGCTTCCCCCATCGTGATCCGGTGCGCCGCGCGTTGCTGGAAGGTGCACTCACTCGACTTGGAATGCCTTGATGGACGTAACCGCAACTGCATTGGCCGTGACCATTCAGACCGCCGTGGCCCCTGTATTTCTATTGGCAGGTATCGCCGGATTTTTGAATGTGTTGTCTTCGCGCCTGGGTCGCATTGTTGACCGCGCTCGGGTCCTGGAGGCGCGGGTTGCCGAGCTGGAAGAATCGGTGCGCCTCGAACTGGCGAACGTCGAATTGCGCACGCTGTGGCGGCGGATAAAAATCATCAACTGGGCCATCGGTCTTTGTACCGCGTCTGCGCTGATGGTGTGTGTGCTCGTGGTGAGTTTGTTTGTCGGTGGTGTTTGGGCGTTCAACGGCGACGAGGTGATCGTGGCTTTTTTCGTGATCGCGATGGTGCTGCTGATTTGCGCGCTGTTGTTGTTTCTGAAGGAAGTGCAACTGGCCACCCGTGTGTTGCAGCGGGGAATGGAAGTCTAGGTTTTTCTGCTATACAGTTAATGGCTTACATTCCTGACAGGTAAGCTCCATGACCAGCGCCAATCAACTCTTTAAATCCCTCGCCCTGGCGACGTTTGCAGCAGCTGTCGTCAGCGCTTGCAGTTCAACCGACAAGCCCGCCGGGCCGCCTGTTGCCAAAGTGGACAATGTGGTGGACACCCACTGGGGTGTGACAGTTCAAGACCCTTACCGCTACATGGAAGACGTCGACGACCCCTACGTGCGCGAGTGGTTTGAGGGGCAGGCAGGCTATGCCGCTGGTGTGCTCGACTCTCTGCCGCAGGCGGATGAGTTGTTTGAGCGTATCCAGCAGCTGGATCAGGGCAAGCCGTTTACTACCCACAGCGTCCGACGTCTGGCCAATGGCGATATGTTCTTCATGCGCCGCAATGCCGACGAAAATATTGCCAAGCTCTACCATCAGCCAGCGGGCGCCACTGAGGCGCGCTTACTGGTCGATCCTGAGTCCATGGCAGAAGATGGTGAACAGCACTACTCACTGGAAGTGTTTATGCCTTCCTGGGACGGCAAGTACCTTGCCTACGGCATGGCACAGGGCGGCTCAGAGGAGACGACATACCGGGTGATGGATATGGCCTCCGGCGATCTTGTCGGTGAGCCCATCAGTAATATCGAGACGGCATACAACCGGCCCCAATGGGCGCTGGATGGCAGTGGTTACTATTACAGCCGCCGCCGTGACCTGCCCGCAGATGCACCGGCAACCGAGATTTACAAGAAAACGGTTGTTCGGTATCACGCGCTGGGAGGCGAGGCTGCGAAAGACCCGGTTATTGCCGGTTATGGGTTGTCCACGAAGTTGCCGCTGGCAGAAGCGGATTTTCCAAGCATTGTGATTACCCCCGGGTCCGATCACGCTGTGCTGAAAGTAAAACACGGTGACTCCAACGAGATTTCCATTTACACCGCTCCGGTGAATACCTTGCGGAGTGGTGATGTTCCCTGGCAACAGGTTTGCTCGGCCTCCGACCTGGTCGTGGATTTCGCCGTAGCAGGAAGTGACATCTACATGTTAACCGCCGAGGGTGCACCTCGCTTCAAGCTGGTCAAGACGGGCCTCTCTCAGCCGGACCTCGCCAGTGCTGCGGAAGTTATTCCTGCTGGCGAGCTGGTGCTCGATAGTATCTACGCGGCGGCGGATGCGCTGTACATAGATGCGAAGAACGATGGCGTGGGCATCCTGCTGCAGGTAGATAGCGACGAC
This sequence comes from Halioglobus maricola, assembly GCF_009388985.1. Classification (NCBI taxonomy): domain Bacteria; kingdom Pseudomonadati; phylum Pseudomonadota; class Gammaproteobacteria; order Cellvibrionales; family Halieaceae; genus Halioglobus; species Halioglobus maricola. The sequence continues at coordinate 3,232,355 of NZ_CP036422.1, read as the reverse complement.
AGGGTGAAGCGCTTGCAAGCACCCGGTGATGGCGCCGCTTTTGTGTCCTCGGTGTCACCTCAGGTGCCGGGTATCCTCGCCTACACCGTGGGTTGGACCACCGGTGGTGCAAGGTACAGCTACGATCCAGCTGACGACAGCTTCACCGATACAGGTATGATTCCCAAGGGTGAGTTCGACAATCTGCCGGGGTATGTGTCCCATGAGGTTCTTGTCCCCGGCCATGACGGCGAGAAAATCCCGCTGTCGATCATTCACAAGAAAGGCCTGAAACTCGACGGCAGTAACCCGACGATCGTATACGGCTATGGCAGCTACGGTATCTCCATGGACGTCCGTTTCTCTGCCGTGCGCCTTGCATGGCTAGAGCGGGGCGGTGTTTACGCGATCGCCCATGTGCGTGGCGGCGGCGAATACGGCCAGGCCTGGCACTATGCTGGCCGCATGCAGAACAAACCCAATACCTGGAAGGACCTGATTGCATCTGCTGAATACCTGGTGGAGAAGGGCTATACGAGCCCCGAGCACATGGCTCCCATGGGTGGCAGCGCCGGCGGCATTCTTGTGGGTCGGTCTATCACCGAGCGTCCTGATCTGTTTGGCGCGGCGGTAGCTCAGGTGGGTATGCTCGATGCGATTCGCGCCGAGACCACCACCAACGGTGTGCCCAATATCAAGGAGTTTGGCACCGTGACAGAGCAGAGCGGCTTTGATGGGCTGTATGCCATGAGCGCGTACCACCATGTGAAACCGGGAGTTGAATACCCCGCAGTGCTGCTGACACATGGTTTTAATGATCGGCGCGTGAACCCCTGGATGTCAGGCAAGATGGCGGCGCAGCTGCAGGCGTCGGGGAGTGAAAAGCCCGTGTTGTTGCGAGTCGACTTTGGTTCAGGCCACGGTATCGGTTCGACCCGCGCCCAGGTATTGAAAGAGGCTGCGGATATCTACAGCTTCCTGTTCTGGCAGTTGGGCGGTTAAGCCCGCGTATCGAAACGGCCGCTAGAAACTATTCCAGCGGCCATCTTCCCAATAGAGCCCCAGTTCCTCGGCACAGACGCCCTGAGCGTTTGACGTGTTGCGTGTCACTCCGGCATTACCGGCAATCGTGGCGAGACGACTTTCGCGGTCCATGCAGTCTGCCATGGCCCGGCGATTGATTTCCCATTGGGCTTCTCGCAGGTCGCTGCCGCCCCGCGAAAAGTTATCGTCGTAGTACCAGTACGCCGCGCCGAAAATTGCGCCAAGGATCAGGATCTCTCGCAAGCCCATGGTGTGGTCCGTTGATTCTAGTCCCCGGAATTATATGCCAGCGTGCGGCGAGGGTATGTACCTGTGCGGCTAAATCTCGACTTTTCCAGCGGACTTACCATTCAGTTCTGTGCCCAGTTCCCTGCGGAATAATGCCAGCAGTGCCTCGATATTTGCCATGCCTGGGTAGTTGGGGCGTATCGCGATGGCCAGCTCTCGATGCGGCCCCGGCTCCTCCAGAGGTACAGTTGCCAATTCCTCGTTGCTGCCGACCAGTTGTTCCAGGGCGATCTGCGGGACGAGGGTAGAGCCGATATTGCCCACAACGAGCTGGATCAGGGTCGAGAGGCTCGTAGCGCTGAAACTGTGTGGCGAAATACTCTCCAGTTTGCAGGCCGACAGCGCGTGTTCGGTGAGGCAGTGGCCGTCTTTGAGCAACATGAGATGGGACCTTGAGAGGTCGTCAACACTGGCTACTTCATGGGAGGCTGCCTCATCGCGGCGGTTCACGATCCAGAAGAGATCCTCGCTCCAGAAAGGGAAGGTTAGCAGGCCCTCACAGTCGTAAGGCAGGGCGATGATCGCCGCATCGAGCGCCCCTCTGCGTAACTGGTCCAGTACCTCTGCGGACTGGTCTTCCACGATGTTGAGTTTGAGGGCCGGAAATTGCTGTTGTAGCGTGGGTAAGACCCGCGGCAATAGGTAGGGGCCAACGGTGGGGATAACACCGAGGGCGAGTGGTGAACTCAGGGGCTCACCGGTGCTCTCCGCGAGCTTGACCAGATCTTCCATTTGCAACTCGATCTGCCGGGCACGTTCCAGTACCTGCTCTCCCAGGGGGGTGACCAGTACCTTGCGGTTATCCCGCTCGAAGACCTGGAAACCCAACTGCTTTTCCAGTTCCGACAGGGCGGTGCTCAAGGCCGATTGTGAGATGTTGCACTCCTCGGCCGCTTTCTTGAAATGCAGATGGCGCTCGACGGCCAGCGCGTAGTGAATCTGTTTAAGCGAGATCATCGGTTGCTGCCCTTGCTGTGGATGACGCTGAGTGAGTATTAGAAAGTATAGGTCATAGTTCTGGCAAATTGATCATTTGAATGAACTTGATAGATATTTCTGATCGTGACCGTGTTTTATGGCAGCTAAACGCTCGGTCAATTCAATGTAATCCATAAATCTGATCCTCATGTTCAGTTTTTTCAATTTAGCACTCTCGCTAGCAGGCTCTACGCTGTAGGGAAAAGTGCAGTGTTTGTATAAAACCATCAGAGGGATATCTCATGTTGAAACGCGCCAAAATCGCCTCGGCTGTCGCAGCCGCTACCCTGGCTCCATTGCTCATGGCAGGAGCCGCAAGTGCCACGCCCATTGGGGCGCCCACCAACAAGTTCTGGTGGCCCGAACAGCTGGACTTGAGCCCGCTGCGTGCCCATGACATGCGCTCCAACCCCTACGGGGCCGATTTCGACTATGCCGCCGAATTCGCCAAGGTGGATTACAAGGCCCTCAAGAGCGATATCGAGAAAACACTTACTGACTCCCAGGACTGGTGGCCGGCTGACTGGGGTCACTATGGTGGCCTGATGATTCGCATGGCCTGGCACAGCGCCGGTACCTACCGTGTGCACGATGGGCGTGGTGGTGCCGATGGCGGCCAACAGCGCTTCGACCCGTTGAACAGCTGGCCTGACAACGTCAGCCTGGACAAGGCGCGCCGCCTGTTGTGGCCGGTGAAGCAAAAATACGGCCGCGCCGTCTCCTGGGCAGACCTGATGATTCTGGCGGGCAATGTATCGCTGGAGTCCATGGGCTTTGAAACCCTGGGTTTTGCGGGTGGCCGTGTCGATGACTGGGAGGCCGACGAGGTCTACTGGGGCAAGGAAACCACGATGTTGGACAACGAGGAACGCTACAAGGACGGCGAACTCGAGAAGCCCCTGGCCGCAGTGCAGATGGGCCTGATTTATGTGAACCCGGAAGGCCCCGGCGGCAATATGGATGTGATGGCCGCCGCGCAGGACATGCGCGAATCTTTCGGCCGCATGGCCATGAACGACGAAGAGATTGTGGCACTGGTCGCCGGTGGCCACACTCTGGGTAAAGCCCACGGCGCGCGCAAGCCGGCTGACTGTGTCGGCCCGGAACCCGGTGCGGCACCTATCGAAGAGCAGGGTTTTGGCTGGAAAAACAAATGCGGCAAAGGCCATTCTGAAGACACCATAAGCAGCGGCCTGGAAGGTGCCTGGACCCAGACGCCTACCGCCTGGTCGATCCTCTACCTGGATAACCTGTTCCGCTTTGAGTGGGAGCAGCACCAGAGCCCGGCGGGGGCGCATCAATGGCGCCCGGTGGATAAGCGCATGCATGAGATCGTGCCTGACGCGCACGTGGAAGGTAAGCGCAATCCACCTGTGATGTTCACCACGGATATCGCGCTCAAGGAAGACCCCGGTTTCCGCGCGGTGGCAGAGCGGTTCTGGAAGAACCCCAAGGAATTTGACGCGGCGTTCGCCCGTGCCTGGTTCAAGCTGACTCACCGTGATCTTGGCCCGCAGTCACGCTATGTAGGCGCTGGAGCGCCTGACGAGGTGTTTGTCTGGCAGGACCCGGTGCCTGAAGGCAAGGAACTCAGTGATCGTGAAGTGAAAAAGCTGAAGAAAGCCGTGCTCGAGTCTGGCCTCACAGTGCAGGAGCTCGTGCGCACTGCCTGGGCTTCCGCGTCGACTTATCGTCAAACCGATATGCGCGGCGGCGCCAACGGCGCTCGCATTGCGCTGGCACCGCAAAAGGGCTGGGCGGTCAATAATCCGCAGGAACTCAACAAGGTGTTGAACACGCTTGGCGAGGTCCGTGCAGATTCTGGCAAGGTTTCCATGGCCGACCTGATCGTGATCGGTGGTGCTGCCGCCATCGAGAAGGCAGCGAAGGATGCCGGGCATAAAATCGAAGTGCCGGTAATGACAGGGCGTGGAGACGCAAGCCAGGACATGACCGATGTCGAGTCCTTTGCGGTGCTGGAGCCCAAGGCTGACGCCTTCCGTAACTACTATTCCAGTGGCGCTTACCTTCCACCAACTGAGATGTTGGTAGAGAAAGCGGATCTGATGGGGCTGACTATTCCCGAGATGACGGTGCTGCTGGGCGGTATGCGCTCTCTGGGTGCGAACACCGGCGGCTCAACTGCTGGCGTACTCACTGACAAACCAGGAACCCTGAGCAATGACTTCTTCGTCAATCTGCTGAGCATGGATACTGAGTGGTCCAAGGCGGGTGAGGGCATGTACGAAGGCAAGAACCGCGCCTCAGGCAAGGTTGTTTACAAGGCCAGCTCTGTTGATCTGATCTTCGGTTCGAATTCCGAATTGCGCGCAGTGGCTGAGACTTATGCCTCTGCGGACGCTGAGGACACCTTCCTTTCCGACTTCGTCAGCGCATGGGTGAAAGTGATGAATGCAGATCGCTTCGATGTGAAGTGATGAGTTGCTAGCGCAGTGCACTCAAGGGGCCGGCAGGCCCCTTTTTTGTGGGCGCTGCTACGGCGCGATCGCGATTGAAATTTTGCCCTGGGCGCGGCTTGATTCTGAAAGTGCCATCGCCTCGGCGATGTCCGTCAGCGGGTAGCGGTGGCCGACGATAGAAGTGAGTTCGCCGCGCTTCATCAGATTCGCCAGCTCCGCCAGCGTCTCTTTGCGCATTTCAGCAAAGAGTACGATCGCCTCCTGATCCATGAAGGGCCCGCTGAATATCGAGGCGATGGGACCTTGCAGCGGCCCGATCCAGTCGCCCTTAGCCCCGCCGACAAGAATCAGCTTGCCGTCGGGTTTCAGTACGCCACTATTTGCCAGCGGCGAGTGGTTGCCCACCATGTCTATGATGAGGTCATAGCGCGCAGGAAGGTCGGTGTAGTCGGTAGTTTTGTAATCGATCATGGTGCTGGCACCGAGGCCGAGCACGGTCTCGTGATTACGCGCGCTGCTAACGCCCGTCACTTGCGCGCCCAGCGCTTTAGCAATCTGTACGGCAAAGGTACCAACGCCACCGGAGGCGCCATTGACCAACACCGTGTCTCCCGCTTCGAGCTGGCCGTGCTCTACCAGTGCCTGTAGAGCGGTGACACCGGCGATGCCTATGACTCCGGCTTGTTCCAGGGTCACGTTGTCCGGCACGTGGGCGATGGCGCTACCCTCGTTAATCACAATGTGTGAGCCGAACGCACCGGTCTTGCCGCCGAAGACGCGGTCGCCACGCTTGAAAGCACTCACTGTCTCGCCCACGGCTTCCACCGTGCCTGCGAAGTCAGCGCCAATACGATGAGACTCCGGCGCGCCCAGGCCACTGCTCAGGCGCATGATATAGGGAGAGCCGCGCATGCGGTGCCAGTCCAGCGGGTTAACACCGGCGTAGTGCACCTTCACCAGCACTTCTTCAGGGCCGGGTACAGGTTTCTCGATCACAGTTTGCTGCAGGACTTCAGTGCCACCGTAACACTGGTAAGTGATCACGGTGGCGGTTTCTTTAGCTGTCGAGGCTACCGGAGGGGTGGGGCAGTCATCAGTGCGGCTTATGACAAAACCGAGCGCCAAAATAGCGACCAGCAAAAGCCCGAAGATGGACAGCAGAATAGTTTTTAGCACGCGCATGCAACGAAGCCCTGAGATTCCAAGTGAGTTTTGATAATAGGCCAGTTGCGCCGAATGTGCTGACCGATGCGACGAAGGCCGCGATTTATGCGACTACTCGCGAGATAGCCGTGCGCCAAGCCATTTCCCTACAGGCTCCCGGAACTGGTCGAACAGCACGGCGGCAATGATGACCGCGCCAGTGATAATGCGCTTGGAAGGTTCAGAGACACCCATCTGTGCGAGACCTGTTTGGATGACGGCGATAATCAGCACGCCGATAAATGTGTTTACCACCGAACCACGGCCACCTGCCAGGCTGGTGCCGCCAATCACGACAGCGGCAATCGCCGAGAGCTCGAGACCAATCCCGGCGTTAGGGTCTGCCGTTTGCAGGTAGCCCAGTTGAAACACACCACCGAGGCCGGCCAGCAGGCCGCAAAGCGAGAACACAAGAATTTTCCAGGGAACCGGATTGATACCGGTAAGGCGCACTGCTTCTTCATTGGTGCCAATGGCGATCATGTAGCGTCCGAACACGGTTTTACTCAGTACGAACTGGGCGATGATCACCACCAGAATGGCGAGGATCAGCGCCGGGGAAACGCCGAGGGCAGCGATAGGCGAGCCAATGACTTCGACGGCTGAACCGAGGTAGCGTGTTTCTGAATTAGTGACGAGGTAGGCACCACCGCGCGCGATTTCCAGCATGCCCAATGTCACCACGAAGGAGGGGATGGCCCAGCGCGCGCTGACCGCGCCGTTCACGAGACCGGCGAGGAGGCCGCTGACGAGGCCCGCCGCAATCGCAACCGGTAGAGGCATACCCATGTCTGCAATCACCACGCCCATGACGGCAGAGCACAGTGCCATCACCGATCCCACGGACAGATCGATACCGGCAATCAGCAACACGTAGGTCATTCCCACTGCGATCACGGTGAGGGTAGGGATCTGGTTTGCCAGGGTGCGGAAGGTGACACCGGTGAAGAAGTATTCGCTGGAGACACTGAAAAACAATACCAGCGCCAGAAGCACGGCGACCAGGCCAAGCGAATTCCAGGGGAGTTTGATCTTATGCATGCTGGGCCTTGGAATAGTGTTTGAAGCTCGCTTCGAGCAGTTGTTCTTCGGTGACATCTGCGGCATTGAACTCACCGGCATGCCTTCCGTTGGACATCACCAGGATACGGTCGGACACCTTGATCAATTCGTCGGTCTCGCTGGAGACCACCACGACCGCCTTGCCCTTTGCCGCCAGCTCCCGCAGCAGTGCCTGGATGCTGGCTTTGGCCCGGGCATCCACCCCGCGAGTGGGTTCGTCGAACAACAGAATCGGAAGGTCATTCAGCAGCCAGCGGGCAATCAGGACTTTTTGCTGGTTGCCGCCGCTGAGTTGGGTCACAGGCTGTTGCAGGTCATCGTATTTTATCTGTAGCTCCTGCGCCGCGTCGGTGGCCATCGCCGCTTCTTTGTCGGCGGCGATGACACCAGCGCGGTTACTGAGGCCCTGCAGCTGACCAAGACAGATATTGCTCGAGATGGTGTCGCCCAGGAGCAGGCCCTGGTCTTTGCGATCTTCCACTACCAGGCCGATGCCTGCGGCAATAGCCTCGCGAGGGGATTGCATCAGGCGAGAGCTACTCAAACCATCGGATGCGAACTTGAGTCGGCCGCCCGAAGCCTTGTCCGCGCCAAAGATGGCTCTGAGCAATTCCGTGCGGCCCGAGCCGATCAGGCCGCCAATGCCCAGTACCTCGCCGGCGCGGATGTCAAAACTGACGTTGTCGATAGAACCGGCCACGCTCAGGCCTTCTACGCGTAGCAAAACCTCCGCGGAAGTTTCGGCCGACGTCTTGTGGGAGGAGTGCTCGTCCTGCTCGGGTAATTCACCTGCCATCAGGTTGACGATGGTATCCGGAGCCGCGTCGGCAATGGCCAGGGTGGCCACCAATTCGCCATCGCGTAACACCGACACCCGGTCTGCGATGCGCGCGATCTCGTCCATGCGGTGCGAGATGTAAATTACGCTCACACCTTTTTCGCGCATGGCATTGAGGCGTTTGAACAGAGTCTCGATTTGCGGGTCGGTGAGGGACGCGGTGGGTTCGTCCAGGATCAGTAGCTTGACGTCCTGGCTGATCGCTCTGGCAATTTCTATCAGCTGCTGGTGGCCGACGCCCAGAGCGGACACCGGTGTCTCCGGGTCCATGTCATCCATTTCAAGCTGGGCCAGCATATGCCTGGCGCGTTCCACCACGCTGCTGTGGTTGATCAGGCCGGCGCGCCCACCGAGGCTGCTGAAGCTGAGATTCTCCGCCACGCTCAGGGTGGGGAACAGGTTCAGTTCCTGCATCACCATCTGGATGCCGATAGTTTCGGCGGCTTTGAGGGTGGCTGGTGCGTGTGGCTGGCCATCAAATTCCATATTGCCAGCGTTGGGCGGATGAATGCCTGTGATCAGGTTGCACAGCGTGCTCTTGCCGGCGCCGTTGCTGCCCATGAGGGCGTGAATTTCCCCCGGGAGAATATCCAGGTCGAGGTTGGTCAGCACGGGGGATGCGAAGGATTTATACATCCCCCTGAGGCTTAGCAGGGGCTTGGCTGAGTCCCTCAAGTGCACTATTTCGTGATGAGTTCGATGGGTGTTTTACGATCTTCGGGTATATCGCCGGATGCCAGAATCTGCAGGGCGTACTCGATGCCGAACACCGCGAGCTGGTCGCCGAACTGGTCGGCGGTGGCGAGCATCTCGCCGCTCTGTACCAGGTCGTTGGCGGCGGAGATATTGTCGAAGCCGACGACAAGTACGTCATCGGTCTTGCCGGCCTGGCGCACCGCGGCAACAGCGCCCAGGGCCATGCTGTCGTTGGCCGCAAGAATGGCGGCCAGCTCGGGGTTTTCCACCAGAATGGCACCCGCGACACTCGCTGCCTTGGCCTGCTCCCAGTCTGCGGCCTGGGTGGAGACTACCTCCATGTTTGCCGCCTGCATGGCGTCTTCGAAACCTAGCTGGCGCTGCTGGGCATTAAACGCGCCCGGTATGCCGCCGATAATGGCGACCTGGTCGCCCGCCTCGAGTTTTGCGGCCAGCGCATCGCCCACCAGCTTTGCGCCCTCGCGATTGTCGGGCCCCACGAACGGCACCCTGATGCCCATGTCCGCCAGAATCGCGTTGTCAAACTTGTTGTCGATGTTCACTACCACAATGCCCTCGTCCATCGCGCGCTTCACCACCGGCAACAAGCCCTTGGAATCGGCCGGAGCAATCACGATGACATTCACGCGTGTGGCCATCATTTGTTCGACCAGCGACACCTGTTGGGCGAGGTCGCTCTCATTCTTGATGCCATTTACGACCAGTTCGTAGCCGCCGTTCTCGGCCTGGTGGGCCCTGGCGCCGTCGGCCATATTGATAAAGAATTCGTTGGCGAGGGACTTCATGATCAAGGCCACTCTGACGGGCTTTTCCGCGTCCGGTGCTGCCGTCTCGGTCGAAGCTGGCTGCTCTGAACCGCAGGCTGCGAGGGTCAGTGCGAACAATAGAGTTGTTGCTAGCGTAGTGGCTTTTTGAAGCATTATTGTGGTGCCCGTTGTTTGTGTCGTATGACAGGAATCATAGATGAATCTCAGCCCTATTGCGCGGTGACTTCCTCCGCGCGTGGCAATGATACGACTGCCCCGGGCCGGCTCACCGCAATCGCCGAGGCGGCGATAGCGATTGTGATGGCGTGCTCGATATCGGCCATGCCGTGCGCTGCCAGGTGGGCCGCGAGATAACCATTGAAGCAATCGCCCGCTGCAGTAGTGTCGACGACGTCTGCGGATTGGGCAGGGAAGTGCTTTTCTCCGCCCGCTGTCACGAGCATCGCCCCCTCGCCACCGAGTGTAACGACGACCGCGCTTACACCTTTCGCGAGCAGCGCTGAAGCTGCCGCCAGAATCTCTGTGGCGTTTGCTGTGGGCATGCCGGTGAGGGTGGCCAGTTCCCCCCGATTGGGGGTGAGCAGGGTGATGTGCTGGTAGATTTCTTCCGGCAGCGACTGGGCCGGTGCTGGATTGAGGATCAGCAGCTGCCCTTGCGCACTGGCCAGTGTCGCAGCGTGTAGAACGGTCTCCATGGGGATCTCCAGCTGGAGTGCCACCACGTCCGCGGAAGTGAGTAAGCCAGATTTTTCATCCAGCAGCGCTGGGGTCAGTGCACTGTTTGCCCCGGCAGTCAGCCCAATGCAGTTTTCGCCGTTGGCATCAATGAATATGCATGCGGTGCCGGTGGGCGTGCTGGGGATCCGGGTTATGCCGTGGGCGGGCAGGCCCAGCGTTTCGAATTGGGCGAGGATGTCGGCTGAACTGCCGTCGTCTCCCAGACAGCTGATGAACGTCGTCTCTGCCCCTGCCAGATGGGCCGCGGCAGCTTGATTGGCGCCTTTGCCACCCAGATTGGACTTGAGGTCGCCGCCGCCCACGGTTTCGCCGGGGGTCGGTAAGCTGGGGAGGTAGAGGCAGATGTCCCAGTTGGTGGAGCCGATGACGGTGACTTTGTTGTTGGACACGACGAGTCCCTGTGGTGGTGGGCTGTCGTGAGTATACCTGCTTCCGTCAATCGGTTATCAGCTAGCGCCCGCTGCGCGCCATCTTGCTAATCAACGCCTGGGTGAGCTCAGCCAGTTCTTCCGAGGGGTGCTCAAATTTCAGCCCCGCCTGGTAAAGCTCTGCCTTGCCCATACTGATCTTTTCCTGCCTCACCACGCGGGCGCGCAGCTTCAGGCTGTGCTTCTCATCAAAGGTGCTGATGATCGCTTGTAGAGATTGGCCGATCTGCAGGGGTTCCGGCACGGTGACACCGAGGCCACCCGCCGAGATATCCTCGAGAGATGCCTTGAGCTCATCGCCTTCGAACTGGAGGTCCAGCCTTTGATGCAGGCGGGCGTGTGCGCGCAGGCCGTCGCTGTCGCCTGATTGTGCAAGCATCTGCAGTACGGCTTCGAGTTCGTCTTCGTCACTCGTTGCAATGCTGGAGAAACGTACCGCGAGGCCTTCGCCGCCGCGATCATCCATTTTCCAGCTTCGGAGGTATTTGGCTTCGATGTGGATGGGCTGGCCATTGGTGCCGGGAATCACGACGATCAGTGTATCGCCACTGGCCATTCTCACTTTGTCTACTTTGATCGCGGCACCTCCCCATGAGATGTCCTGCAGCCTTGCGTCTGTCGGTGTGTCTTCACCGGGCCAGATCAGTTTGATAGGTGCAGTGACAGAGATGCGAAGGTGCTTCCGGCGCTCCTCAGCAGAGGCTTCAGGTTCGTCCTCGGTCGGTTTTTTCTCAGCGGCGATGGTCCGCACGACTTCCAGTGCTTCTTCCACCACGTCGCGGCTGCCCACGATGAGATCGAGCTTGTTAGGATCGGCGCTCCCGGGGCGCAGCATTTCTGCAGAGTCGCGGAATGAGGTAAAGCTGCCGGCGGAGCGGTGTTGCACCACGTTCAGGGCCAGCAAGCGAATGCAGGCGGTGAGTTCTTCCTCGGAGGCCTGGCCCAGAAGGGAGTCTTGGCGTGGTTTCATGTAGGGTTCCCTGCGATATCGCGTCAGGTCGTTGCTGGCGCGGTTTCTTAGTTTATAAAGCCGATGTTAGAGCCCTCGCTGGGGAGGGGAAACCCGGAGATTGGCAAAATGAGTAGTGGGTCACTTTTGCGGCGGGGTTTTCTCTACTTTTTGGCCAATTCGGGCTTGCGCGCGCCTGAATTAGCCGCTGTCGCCCTTCTTGCTCGCCGAGCATGCCGTCCGCCTTTTGACCAGCATTGCCTCTGCACTGGAACGTCCGGGGTTCAGCAGCGGGCGTACGTTGCTATAACTACTATGCATCTCGGAGCTGGACGCTGTGTTCAAACGAAACCTTCACCTTTGGCTGTTCGCCTGTTTTTCCCTTGGCTTGCCTCTGATCGCCATGGAGACGAACTCTTTTCAGCAGCCGCGCGTTCATGGCTGTGTCGGTGAGTGTTACGAGAAGTGGAAAGACGAAACAGGCGGCGTGGTGATGATGGCTGCGGCTCAGGCAGAGGCCCGGGCGGCCGCTTCGCCAACCGAACTGGGTAAGGCTGCATATGCTGGATGCATCGCCTGCCACGGTCAAAAAGGCGAGGGGGGCGTGGGGCCAGCGCTCGCTGGTCAGACAGCCTCAGAGATTTATGAAAAGTTGGTCCAATACAAGAACGGGGAGACCCGAGGTAACCAGAGTGCCCTCATGTGGGGGCAGTCCGCCATGTTGAGCGACGATGATATGAACAATATCGCCGCATTTGTTGAAACCCTGTAAAGGGAAGGTGATGCATATGTCCGGTAACGAATCGAGCAAGAAAACAGACAACAGCCTGCGTGGCAAGTCGATGCGCAGGGCCATGGAGAAGGGTGTGCCAACTACGCTCACGCCCTACGAGTGGGAGCAGTGGTACGCTGAAAACGGCGTTCCAGACGCGCACCACAGCGCGGCGGTCGAGGAGAGGCCGATGACTGCATCACCTGGCAAGCGGCGCAAAGGGCCGTCGCCCGTGACAAAATTTATTGTCGACTGCTGGGGCGTGGTGATGGACAACCGACGCAACCCCTTGAGGCATCTTGATCTCGCATCACAGCACTACTTCATGCAGGTATTAGCGTGGATGTGGAGCATGGTGTTTAGCCTCTCGTTTCTTTCTATCTACAATTTCGGCCTGGTATGGGTTGCTCACTTGCTGGTATTTGGTGGCGCTGCGTTCACAGTGGCGGTCTTCAAGGAGAGTGAGCGTGCACTGGGCGCAGATACGGCATCTGCTGGGCAATTTTCCCACGCATCCCGCTGTGTCTGGCAGCTGGATAGCGAGGCATAGCGCCGCGTCTCTATGAAGCTCAAAGCAGAAGATTTGGCGGGCATGGAAACGAGGGCGCGCGCCGCCTTTGTGAATTGCCTGTCCGGCTTTAAATCGGCGAATCTGGTGGGAACCCGTAACGCCGAGGGAAAGACGAACCTCGCGATTATGAGTTCAACCGTGCACCTGGGCTCTCACCCACCCCTGCTGGGGCTGGTTGTGCGGCCGGGCGGGGATGAGCGCCATACATTGAGAAACATTCTTGAGACAGGGGTGTATAGCCTCAATCACGTGCACTCAGATTTCATTGCAGCGGCCCACCAGACTGCGGCCCGCTATCCATCGGAAACCTCGGAATTCGACGAGGCCGGGCTGACGCCAACCTGGGAAGACGGGTTCGCGGCCCCCTTGGTGCTCGAGGCCAAAGTGAGGTTGGGCATGGAACTGCGAGAGCATATGCCCTTGGAAGTGAACAACACTCACCTGGTGATAGGAGAAGTCGTGCTGGCGGAGGTGCCGGAAGGCTCGCAGCGATCGGATGGGTCTCTCGACCTGGTGGCGGCGGGCAGCGTTGCGCTGTCTGGCCTGGACGCCTATCACGAGGGTGTTGAGCTGAAGCGCATGGCGTATGCCAAGCCGGGCATGCCACCTCGGCAAATATAGTCCCAGTAGAAAAATAAATAACCAGAGAGAGGAAAGACAGTGAATATAGCGGTTGACGAAAACCTGCAGGAAACGAATGAGACGGGCGCCGCGATGTTGGCCAGGGTGCAGGCGCTGCAGCCTTTGTTTCGCAATAATGCGGAAGCGGCGCGTACTGAACGCAAAGTACCTTCAGAGAACATTCAAGCGCTGCAGGACGCGGGATTTTTCCTGGCATTGCAGCCGGCCCGATGGGGCGGTGCAGAAGTGGATCCCCAGTGTTTTTTCCAGATGCAGATGGCCATTGCCGAAGCGTGTATGTCCACTGCGTGGGCGTCAGGGATTGTGGCGGTGCATGCCTTTCAGCTGGCCCTGATGGATCCCCGGGCGCAGGAAGATGTGTGGGGCGATGATATCCACACCCGGGTCTCATCGTCGTATGCCCCCATGGGCAAGGTAGAGCCGGTTGAGGGTGGGTTCCGCTTCAGCGGCCGTTGGGGTTGGAGCAGCGGCTGCGATCACTGCACCTGGGTGCTGTTGGGCGGCATTTTGCCGGACGGAACGTATCGCACGTTCCTGCTGCCCAAGAGCGATTACCGCATCGAAGATACCTGGCATTCCATGGGTCTGCAGGGTACCGGGTCAAACGATATTGTTGTGGAAGACGCTTTTGTGCCTGACTACCGCACCCACAAACAGTCGGACGGTTTCGCGGGCACTAACCCGGGCGTGTCTTCGGATAGTGCGGAGCTGTATCACATGCCCTGGGCACAGCTGTTTATTCGTGTCGTGTCTACGCCAGCCATTGGTGCTGCACGTGATGCGCTAGCGCAGTACTGTGCCCTGGTGAAGGGCAAGGCCAGCGGCGATATCACGAAGCTGGCACAGGACACAGGCACTCAGATGCGTATCGCCCGGGCTCGCAACAGCATTGAAGAGATGAGCAGCGTTATGCTATCCAATTTCGATACGATGATGGAAACCCTGCGCAGGGGCGAGAAGATCGAGATCGATGATCGCATTCTCTACCGCTTCCAGGCTTCCCTGGTGATAGAGAAATCCATTGAGGTAGTGGACTCCCTGTTCTCTTCGGCGGGTGGTTCCTCGGTGTTTGTTGGCAGCCAAATCCAGCAGCGCTTTCTTGATATCCATACCGCTCGCGCGCATGTCGCGAATAATCCCACGTCTTTTGCCCGCAATTTAGGGGCCACCCAACTGGGCGCGGGAAACGGAGATTTTTTCGTCTAGCCGGCAATATTAGCCAAGGCGGGTTTTCGTTGGCTTTCTGTCTGGGTCTTCGTCCCACAATCCTCACCCGAACGATTCCTGTTGCCGTATCAAGATATGCAACAGGAGGAACACCGAGTGAACTCAGCGAAGAGAACTCAGGACGACAGTGGCGTAGAGTGGCTGTTCGAGAAGGCCCGTGATTACCCCTTACTGAGTGCTGTAGAAGAACGGGAAATAGATGCGAGAAAATGGGAGTCGCGCGACGAGCTGTTAAAGCTTCTCCTTGCCGAAAGTGCAGGGCGATCCTATCTCCGCCTTTGGACAAGTAATATCCTGGATAACCCCCCATCGCTGGAAAGCATTGCGGACAGGAGTAATTATTATCTGCTGCGCCGTGAGCAAGGAGAGTTGCGCACAAGCAAGGTGGGAAAAGAGCAACTTAAGAAACTCCACATAGCGTTTGAAAAAGCGGGTGATGAACTCGCCAATAGGGAGCTTGGAAACACCCTGAAAGATTTGGAACTTTCGCCGCCGTTGGTTGCTGGTTTTGCGCAACTGGCGGTCAATACAGAGCCCGCTTGTGAAATGGCACAGGCCCTGCGTGACTGGCAGGCATCCTGGCTTGAAACGGTGGAGTTTTCTACGATCTCGAAGTTGAGCGGCGATGACGACTTGCGCCGCTGGCTGCGCGAATATTTTTCATCCCGCGAAAGCCTTGTTAATCATAACCTGCGGCTGGTGTTTTCGATCGCCAAAAGGCTGGCTACGGCGACAGTCGCGTTCCCGGACCTGGTGCAGAGCGGCATTGTGGGCCTTATTCGAGCCTCTGAAAAATACGATTACAGATCAGAGCATCGGTTTAGCACCTACGCTTATAACTGGATCAGCCAGGCAGCGCGCCGGTTTCTGGAAGAACAGCGCGCCGTGGTCAGGATGCCCGCGAATGTGGCAGCCAGCGTTAACAGGCTCTACAGGGAGCGCCTGTCGTATATCAGTATCAATGGACGTGAGCCTAGCGTGCAGTATCTGGCCGACAAGCTGGGGACGGAACCCGAGACGGTAAGAGAGTGGAGAAGTATGGGGAATCTCTCGGTCTCGTTGGATCAACCTTCCGACAATGATCCCGCCGGGCTTACCATGGGTGAAAAAATGAGTGGCTGGACCTACCCCGCGCCTGCCCTCCAAGCCGAACAGAAGTCGCTGCACCGTTGTTTGATGAGCAGCCTGTACGTTCTGACCAAGCAAGAGCAGAAGGTCATTACATTGCGCTGGGGCTTGTCCGATATGCCAGCTCTGAGCCGGCGGGAAATCGCGGCGCAGTTCGATGTCTCCACCGAGCGTATTCGGCAGATAGAAAGTTCCGCTCTGGATAAATTGCGCAAAGACAAGGTGGTAAAACAAGCGTATCGAGATTATGAAAACTCATGAGCATAGCCCGGCAATGAACCCACCCGAACTGATCCTGGTGCTCGGCGACCAGCTGACGGCAGGTAAAGGCGCACTCAAAGACGCCCGGCCCGGTATAGACACCGTCGTGATGGCGGAAGTGGCGGAGGAAGCCTCTTACGTTCGCCACAATCGTCACAAGATCGTCTTTATTTTTTCAGCGATGCGTCACTTTCGCGACGAACTGCAAAACGCAGGATTTGAGGTGATCTATTACCCCTATGAAGCGGGCAAGACTTCGCTGCTGGATGCAGTGCACTCCGCGCTGCAAGAGTGCCCAGCGGAACGGGTGCGTTGTTGTAAGCCCGGCGAATACCGATTGCTCGAAGCAATGTCAGAGTGGCATCTGGCAGTGCCGGTCGAACTGGTTGAAGACGACCGTTTTCTCGCTTCGGGGGACGACTTCGCCGACTGGGCCAAAGGCCGAAAACAACTGCGCATGGAATACTTCTATCGCACTATGCGGCGTAAGTATGAAATCCTGATCGACGCTCAGGGTAAGCCCGAGGGCGAGAATTGGAATTACGACAAGCAGAACCGCAAGGGCTGGCGTGGTAAGGACACGATTCCGGTCCGGCCAACGATCGAGGTGGACAACATTACCGCCGAGGTGATCGCGCTGGTAACCGAACATTTTCCTGACCATCCCGGCGACCTCGACCAATTTTATCTGGGCGTCACAGCCGCGCAGGCGCAGAGCCAGCTACTTTGGTTTATCGACCAGGGTTTACCAAAATTCGGCGAGTATCAGGATGCGATGGCGGAGGAATCCCCGTGGCTCTATCACGCGTTGATATCAGCGTACATCAATACCGGGCTGCTTGACCCGCTGGAGGTGTGTCGTGCCGTAGAGCGGGCGTGGCGCGAAGAACGCTGCAGCCTGGCAGCAGCGGAGGGCTTTATTCGGCAGATACTGGGTTGGCGCGAATATGTCCGCGGTATCTACTGGATGACAGCACCTTCCTACGCCGACAGGAATGCATTGGACGCGCACAGGCCACTGCCGGAGTGGTTCTGGACCGGCGCAACCGATATGCGTTGCCTGGAGAAGGCCCTGCGGCAGTCACTCGACCTGGGCTATGGTCACCATATTCAGCGGCTGATGATCATTGGCAACTTTGCCTTGCTCGCCGGCTTGCAGGTGCAGCAGGTGTGCGAATGGTATCTCGCGGTATATGTGGATGCCTTTGAATGGGTCGAGCTACCCAACACGCTGGGCATGGCGCTGTATGCCGACGGAGGTTTGATGGCCAGCAAACCGTATGCGGCCAGCGGCAAGTACATTCAGCGCCAGGGCGACCATTGCGCCAGCTGCCGTTACCAGCCCGCGAAGATGACAGGCCCGGGTGCCTGCCCATACAACAGCCTTTACTGGCATTTCATCAATCGCCACGCCGAGAAACTGGGTGACAATCCACGGCTGGGTTTGGCCTTGAATAACTGGCGGCGCAAAGACCGGGATGACCAGCTCGCGATTCTGACGTGGGCAGATACGGAACTCGAGCGTCTGGTGCCCCCTGTTTCGGTGTGAAATAACTGCATGACGATGAACGGAGAATGGTTGGAAATGGACACCTTGTTCTACGACGGTAGCTGCCCCCTGTGCCGCCGAGAGGTCGCCCTGTTGCAGCGACTCGCGCGGCCGACTCTTGGCTTCCAGAATATCCACACCGCGAGCGGCGACAACTTGCCGTCCACGGATGCGCTGTTGAGATCACTGCACTTGCAGCGCGATGACGGTGCCATGGTGACTGGTCTGGCAGCCAACGTTGCCATGTGGCAGCACACCTCTTTCGGAATTTTGTGGCGGATTCTGATGTTGCCCGGGATCAGGTGGGTGGCGGAACGCGCCTACAATGTGTGGGCCCAGAGGCGGTATGCGCGTATGTATGGCTGCGCTGTACAACAAGGCCAGCCCTGATGGCCACGGCGACCGCCCGCACAGCCTCGCGTCTGGGCTGGGCCGGCTTACTGCCGTTTCTTGCGGCGCCGCTGGCGGTGTCTGTATCGACAAACCCCGCGGAGATTGTCGGCCCCGCGATAGCTGCCTATAGCCTAGCCATTGTCTGCTTTCTGATGGGCGCCTGGTGGGGCATTGCGCTGTTGCGTCAGGCTCCGGTTATCCTGGTCGCCAGCAATGTGGTGGTGATCGCGGCGTGCCTTGGTTTTGTGCTCTTGGGCCTGCGGGCCAACCTGCTCCTGCAGGCGTTGCTATTGGCAGGGGCCATAGTTGTCGAACGCATGCACCCGATGTTCGGGCCGCAGCCTGATTACTACGCTACCTTGCGGCTGCGCCTCAGCGCGGTGGCCAGCCTGGCTCTGATGTTGTCGGTTCTGCAGTTACCTGCGTGATGGAAACTCCCCGCCAATCAGCGCTATGACGATCGCAAGAAAACTCCTGTTGATAGTGTCCCACCTCGGTATCGGGGTGCTTGGCTTCGTGCTGGGCATCTACACCCTGCCGATCCTGATGGCCCCGGCGCCTCCCGAACTCGGGCAGGTAAGCGCGGTAGAGGAGGGCGCCCAATACCAGGGCGAATTCAGGCGCGATCTCGAGGACAGTGATTTTCTTCACTGGGGCGAGGGGACAGTATCTCTGTCGCCAGACGCCGTGGTGTTCAGGGGCTCTCTGGCACCCGGCCCCGCTTACCGGCTCTACCTGTCACCGCGCTTTGTGGAAACCGAGGCTGCCTTCGAGGCCCTGAAGCCGCAGATGGAGCAGGTCGGTAATATCGATACGTTTGAAAACTTTGTGGTCAACGTACCCCCTGGCGTGAGCATCGAAGACTACAACACGGTCATAGTGTGGTGCGAATCGTTTGGGCAGTTCATTACGGCCGCGCAGTATCGACAGTAGTCCCGGGCGTTGTTACCAGTGCCCGGTGCCCGGCTCGCCTTTGAACGGGCCCGCTACCTTGCTGGTGATCCATCCTCCGTAAAAGCCCCCGGGCTGTGGCTGAACACGCTCGCCGTCAACATGGCACTTTAGGAGACGAGGATAGAAGGAGGTGTAGCCCATGATCGCCGCGAAGCTGCTGCTGGGTTGCTCATAGCTCCAGCCCACCATAGGGCCACCTGGATCATTTGCCAGAGACCAGTAAGTGGCGGCCCCTTTCCATTCACAGAAAGACGAGCCCTGCACTTCCACCAGCTGGCTCCAGTCCACGGCGTCAGGCGGCAGATAAAAGGTGGGTGGGCTGGCAGTTTCCAAAATGCGCAGTGAGCACGTGGTAGACGCCAACAGTAAGCTCACATCGAATACCTCAACGAGCGCATCGCAGGGCACCAGAGCGGGTGGCCGTGGGTAATCCCATACCGATTCCTGGTCCGGGCCGGGCTCATCGGCGAAGGGTGGGCGCTGTTTGCCAGTGTATTGCCACATGGGTTGATCTCCGCGAACGCTATACGGTAGATACGGAGGGAGATATGAATCAGCTCAGTGCCTGATTGCGTGGCGCAGGATTGGCGCAGGTTTGTTTACTCGACCGAACACGCCTGAAAAGCCGACATGTATATGCGTACACGGTTTATTTGGCGCCCCAAGGCATTATCCTTAGTCCTATGAAATCGAAACTACTGATCACCTGCCTGTTGTTCTCCGCGTACACCCACGCTGACGTATTCCCGAAAGTAGATGGCGACTGCCCCACCGGGAGCTATTCCTCCGGCGATTACTGCAAGACCTTTTCCAGCACGGATAAGCGTGGCATCAAGATAGTCGCGAATACCTCGGGTGGCCGGTGCCCAACGGGCTGGTACAAATCGGGAGGCTACTGCAAAGCCTATGGTGCAAAGGCGGCGGAAGAGGAAGTGATCGAAAAGGTGGGGGATAGGTGCCCGACAGGCATGTATACCTCAGGTGGTTTTTGTAAATCGTACAAATAGACCAGAGGATAAGCTGACCGCTACATTACGATATCTAAGTTCATTCCCGTTAAATTCGTTAACTTCCCTAGTTGCTCTTCGTTACTTCCAGTTCGGATTTCCGGGAAATGTTGAAACAACACATACATTATTACCGGTATTGAGTTGTTTGGGGCGGCGGGAATTGAACCCAAACCCACAGCCCCTCATTCATCCTCACCCTGATCAATGCAGAACTTCGGATAGCTCCCAAGCCGAAAACTAACCCGGTAGCTCGTTCCAGCCCGCAGCGGCGCCAGTTCACTGCAGCGTAGCGGCAGGGTGATCTCCGATTCATAGTCCAGTAGCTGGTACTGCTCAAACGCCTGCACACGCGTAAACAAAACGGCGTCAAAATTTTCAAGTTTGGCGAGTGGAGGAATTGTGACGTACACCGGGTTCAGCGTTATTGCGCCAGTGGTGTCGTCTTGTTGAGCATTTTGTAGCAGCGCGGCAGCGCGCTGGGGTGTGAGGCTGAGCACAGTGTCCAGTGGGTGGCGTTTGCCCGTCTTTGTCAGCATGTCAGGGTCCAGCGTCGCACCTTGTTTAAATGCAGCTGTCTCACTGTCCAGATCAGCCAGGCACAACTCAACCTCGATTTTCTGGGGTATGAATATTCCACGTTCGTGTAACTGGGGCGCCAGGTTTGCGGTGACGGCGAATTGCGGTTCCTGCTCCAGCGACTTCTGCATCGTCTCAACGATGATGACGTGGGGGCGAGTGGGGTGCTGATAATGGCAGGCATCGTCCTGCACGTAGGTGATGCGATACCCGTCCAGGCCAACAATCTGAATGAGCGCGCTAACACTTTCGAGTGATTGCTGGTGGATGTCCAGTAGGTGCACTTCGAGTTCGTCGGGGTGGAATTTTTCCAGCAGTGGCAGCAGCAATGTGGCGAATGGGCCGCAGCCGGGGTACAGGATCTGAATCGGGCCGTTGAACCGTTCACGGGCGGCTTTAATTGCCGCATAGGCACCGCGTATATAGATCACACTACGCTGATAGTCGGTTACGCAGTGGGCGGCGGCCTGTGGGTTAATGGCTACCCCGTTGTCCAGCAGCGAGTCTCCAGCCCAGGCATCAAAGCTGCGGTCGGGCACGATGCCGCTGGCTGCACTGCAAAGGTCGCTGAACGCGTCCAGCGCCTCACGCAGTAGGGCGGGGGAGCTGGCCTCATCGAGGAGAGTGTCGCTGATGTGTGTAAGTTTCATGCTCGCATAAAAAAGCCCCGGTTAAGGGGCTGTTTTTCTTGAGTTGGTGGAGGTGGCCGGAATTGAACCGGCGTCCGTCAGACCGCTGCCTTTGGCTCTACATGCTTAGATTCCGTTAATTAAGTTAACCGCACACAGCCCAACGGGCAGGACGTGATTGGCGAGTTCTGTAATTTTTAACAGCAAAGCCCAGAACATACCTTGCTGCGGTCCAGTTCTATATGACAGTCAGTAAGCGCGGTACTGGCACCTTGTTTATGACCGCTAGAGCCGAAGCTACTAGATGGTGTCTTTTGACTGCTTACGCAGCCAGCTGAGCACCGTAGTTGTCGTCGTTGGCAACTATAAAGTTACAGCTTTCGATTAACGTGATTGGCTGTCATCACGACATGCACCAGAAGGTTTTGTATCCGTCGTCGAATCCAAATCACCCCCGTAGAACCGCGCATTATACCCAATTTGGCACCTGAATGCGGAAATTTCCGGACGAGTCATCCTGGGGTCGTGAAACTTAGTCAAAATTATCTATTTCTCGTGCTTATTACCGCTATCTAGCGGGTTTCGTGACCTGGTCCACAACTCATCGTTTTGGGCAAAACTTGCGTAAGCATACTCTGTATAGTCGCGGCGAATCGGGTGAGAAAACTGGCGGAGTTCAGTCCCCATGGCGTGAAGCACGTAAATGTAAGAGGCAGTCTGTAGTGAAATTCCGCAACATTATCCGCAATATAGGCCGGCGTATTCCGTCCAATACCTCGTTTCGTGCAGTGGTCGCCCTAGCGTCGCTTGCCATGTCGCAGGGGGTGTTGGCCCAGGCGACCAATGCCGATTTCAGCGTCAATGTTAATCCGGGAGCGACGACACCCAACAGTATTCTGGTGTACCCGGGCGAGGCGACGAGCCTGCGAGTTACCCTGTCGAATGGCTCCGCCACGCCTATTACTGGCGTCAACTTCAGCAAGGCATTGCCGACAAATGCGCTCAACGGACTGCTGGTCAACGGGCCTGCAAGCATTGTTGATGAGGGAGAGTGCGGAGGCGTGCTCACGACCACCCCGGGCAATCCAGATATTTCTCTCGCAGGCCTGACCATCCCGGCACTGGGGCTCTGTTACCTGGATATTCCGATCGTCGCCTATTCTGTGGATGGCGAAAGCTCCACGCTGGTCTACTCGCTGCTGAGGGGCGAGGTCGATTCTGACCAGGGCGCCAACAATACGGGTGGCCCACAAGGCATCACGCTGCAGTCCGCTGATCAACCCGAGTGGGAGAAATCATTCGTGGGCGACGACGTTGTCATCGTCGGAGGTGCCCTCAAGACGCTGCGTTTTACTCTGCATAATCGCGATTCCACTGTCTCCCTCAACAATATCGGGTTTCTGGATATATTCCCGACGGCCGGTTCTGACGGTGCAATTATCGAGCCTGCAGGCACCCCGGTGGGGGGCACCTGTGGTGGCACAGTCGACTTGACTACAGGTGCTGCGGCCCAGGTGGCGGTGTCCGGTATTAATCTGGCGCCAGATACCAGCTGCACGATCGATGTGGAGGTACGGGCCCGCCACTCTGATGGCGTTTACACCCGCTCCCGCACAAATACCATTTCTACTGACACCTTCACCAGCGACGAGGGCCTGGCCCCGGCCAGCGATGCGTCCCAGCGTGTGCGCGCCCGCTCGCCGCTCGCCGTTCGCAAGCGATTTAACCCCGGAGTTGTCGCCAGTGGTGAAGAGAATACATTCACTATTACGCTGACCAATAGCGGTTCAGCTGACCTGACCGTTGATGGCTTTACGGACAATCCTATTTCAGCAGCTCCCTACGTCGGCAACCTTTTGATCGGCTCCTCCGCTGATATCGCTAACAGCTGTGGTGGCAGCACCTCACTCGAGAGCGGTGGCGAGGGCTTCAATGTTGCCGGGTTTGATATCCCCGGTGGCGGCGAATGTGTCATCAGGGTGGCTTATACAGGCACCACGCCTGGCGCAGACACGCCAACCACCTATACGAACGAGATACCTGCTGGCGCAGTGGATACGGTGGATGGTGTCGTGAGCCAGGCGCAGTCTGCAACTGTGCTGGTGGCTGACCGCTTGCGAGTGCTCAAACAGGTTAGCCCGGAGGATGCATCACCAGGTGACCCGGTGAACTACGAGGTGGAAATTCAGAACTACTCCACCAGCGTGCTTTCAGATGTTGATGTCACCGACAGCTTACAGAACGGCTCTACCCTGCTTCTCAGTGGTGGTTTTGCTCCCACGCTCAGCCCAGCTTGTGGCGCTCTGGATCTGAATGGCGCATCACCTGGCGCCAGCTCATTCACCTTTACTATCCCAACGGTGCCGGGACGAAGTGCCGCTACCAACACCCCTGGCACTTGTACGATTTCTTTCTGGGCGATGCTCGACCCTGACGGCAGTGGCGACACTGAAAATGAAATAGCTGCCGGCGATGTTTGCTACGGCACTGTTCCGCGCATCTGTAATAACGTTGGGTCTGGCTCCACAGAGGTGAATCCGCTGGATACCATGACCGTGCTCAAGCAGTTCGATGGCGAGGACAGCGTTGCGGTAAATGAGGGCACTCCCTCGCGTGTGAGCTTCACGGTTGCAAATCGCTCTGTCAGCAGTCTGTCCAGTCTGACCCTGAGTGACACTTTGCCGTCTGCCGGTGCATTCCAGCAGCTGCGTGTGGCAAGCCCGGCGAACATCAGCAATACCTGTGGCGGCTCGGTGACCGCGGTAAGCGGTTCAACGTCGATTGCGCTGAATGGTGGCACTGTGCCAGCTTACGATGGTTCAGACCCGGGCACCTGCATGGTCGCCGTCGACGTGGTTGGGCCTGCGGGTGAGTATCCAAATACGGTCAATAGTTCTGCAGTGCGCCAAAACGCCAATGGAACGACGACCATCTTGAATGAATCGGACGATGCCACGCTCACCTACACGGATGCGCTGGCAGTGAGCAAACTGTTTCTGCCGGATTCGGCGGGCTCCGGCGGCCGTTCCACCGTCAGCATCGAGCTGGTGAGTCTGGACGCCTCCCGTCCGATTACGGGTGTCGCCTTCACGGATGATTTGCCCGCAGGCATGCTGGTGGCAGATCCAGATAACAGCTACACCACCTGTAACGGCCCAACTGTTATCGACGCCGTGCCGGGAAACAGCAGTGTCGCCTTCAGCGGTGCAACGCTGGCGCCCCTGGCGAGTTGTGAACTGCGCTTTGATGTTATCGCGACCGGCACTGAGAACTGGGTTAACGAGATTCCCGCTGGCGGTGTCACGGCCGATGGTGGCCTACTCAATCGGAATCCTATCAGCGCCACGTTGAACTACATCCCGCTGGAAGTCCCGCTGATCTCCAAATCGATTGAACCCGGTGTGGCTGTGCCAGGTGAATCTTCTCTGCTGACAATTGAGATTCGCAACGCAGACCAGGACCTCACCAATGTTCAGGTCACTGACTACTTCACCATGGATGGCACCACCGGTACCTTGCCCAACGGCATGCGGATCGCAGCAGCGCCTGAGGCGACCACCACTTGCCCGGGCGGCATTGTGTCAGCGGCGCCTGGGTCCCAGAGTGTCGGTTTGTCTGGAGCAAGCCTGGCGGCAGATGCCAGTTGTACTGTTCAGGTAAGAGTCACTTCTACGACTGTCGGTACCATTACAAATACAATCCCGGAAAACAGCATCGAGTCCGATCAGGGAGCGACGAACTCAAGTTCCTTTGCCCAGAGCAATCTCAGTACAACGTCTGACGCGGGTATCAGCAAGACCTTCACGCCGTCAGTCGTGGGCCCCAATGAGATTTCAACACTGCGCATCACCATATTCAATGCGCGTGCCGAGAGTATCACCGCGATGGAGCTGGTTGATCAGTTTCCCTCTGGGCTGCTCGTGGCGGACGAACCCAATGCCTTCTCCAACTGCGGCGGCGGTGCCCTGGTGGACTTCCCTGATGCTGCCAGTGTACGCCTCAGCGGTGGTTCTATCGGTCCGGCCCAGGGTGCTGAAGCGGCATCTTGTTATCTCGAAGTTGATGTCTACTCCACGGTGGAAGACAGCTATCTCAACGTCATCGAGGCAGACTCCCTGACCTCCAACGGCTTGACAGTTCCTCACCCGGAAACCACCGCCCGTCTTGAAGTGCGTCAACGCTTGATCGTTACCAAGGCCTTCGATGACCTCACCCTCGATGCGGACGATCCCTTCGACTTTACCACCGGCGTGGCAGCGAGGCTGCCTGGCGCAGACGCCCCTCTGACCATCCGTCTGGAAAACCCGAATACCGGAACGCTGACGGAGGTGAATTTTGTCGACAGCCTGCCAGATGGACTGGTGTTGGCGGACGTGCCTGATATTGCAACGACCTGTATTGATGGCCTCGTCACTGGCGTAGCTGCCGGGCGTGAGTTGCGTCTGACGGGAGCGACCCTGCCACCTGCGGGTGAAACCGGTGCCATCTGTACTGTCACTGCCAATGTCGTCAGTAACATCCCGGGTACCTACATTAATGAAATTGCGGAAGGGGAAGTCACCAGTTTCGAAGGCATCAATAACTTGCCTGGCACCCAGGCGCAAATTGTTGTGGCTGAACCACCGGCCGTCAGCAAGGGATTTGCGCCACCTGTGGTAGCGCCGGACGTTGCCTCAACACTGACTATTGTTATCGGCAATGACAATGAAGCGGAGATGACGCTGGAGGCAGATCTTGTTGATAATCTGCCAGGTGATCCTGCGCAGATGGTGGTAGCCGACCCCGCCAATATAACGACAAGCTGTCCGGATGGAACCGGCATAGTTGATGCAGATGCCGGAGAGTCTGTAATTACCATTGCGAGTGGCACGGTGGTCCCTGAAGGGGGCTGTGTGGTGTCCGTAGACGTGACAGCACCCGAGGCAGGTGACTATCTCAACAGCATTCCTGTTGGTGCCCTGGTGACTAACTTTGGTACTAACCTCGCGCCAGCGAATGGGCCTCTCAAGGTCAGCACGCTGGGCTACATTTCCGGCAAGGTGTTCCTGGACAACCAACTGGTACCAGACGGCACTTATCTGGCAGGGGACTCTACGCCCATACCCGGAAACGTGATCGAACTGCGCACTGGGGCTGATTGTAGCGGCGCTCTTCTGGATTCGACGCTGACGGATGACCAGGGCAATTACCTCTTTAGTGAGCTGGCTGCCGATACTTACTCGGTGTGCCAGCCAACTCAACCCGACGATACACTCAACAGCGTTACAACGCCCGGCACCATCGAGACGTATGCGGGTAGCGGCGGCACTCCAGGTGTGGCTTCCAATCCCGTGAGCGGTAGCCCTACCAGTCAGGTTGCAGAGATTATTCTTACCGACAGTGGTGATGCTGCCGAGGTGAGTGGTTCTCCTGATAACAATTTCTCCGAGGTACTGCCTGTCAGCATCTCCGGCAATGTCTATTTTGACGCCAATGATGACGGCGTCTTTGACCCGGGTGAAGCGGGTATAGAAGGTGTGACTATCACTCTGACTGGGCCTGTGAACCTGGTGGTGGTAACTGGCCCGGACGGCAGTTACAGCTTTGAAGGGCTGCCTCCGGGCGAGTACACCGTGACTGAAACGCATCCAGAGGATTGGACCGATGGGCAGGATACCGCGGGCACCGTCGACGGTGTCTCGCGCGGCGATGATTCGGTGGATGACGTGATTAGTGTGATTGTCCTCGCACCCGGTGAAGATAGTGTCGACAACAACTTTGGGGAGAACCTGTCGGCCGTCGATCTGTTGGTCAGCAGCGCTTCTGCCTGTATTCAGAATGCGGCGTATATCGACTATGAACTGCTGAACTACGACGGCTCTGATGTGACGGTGGAGCTACTCAGCACTGAAGGCCGTCTGGTCCAGCGCCTGCAGAATCAGCCATCTACAGGCACCGTTCTGTGGCCCGGTATGGTGGTCGATGCGTTCGACAATGGTGTGGGCTGGCCGGGTTGGATCGAAGAAGATGGCGTATGGTCAGAAGTGCCAGATGACCGGGTACCAGAACTGGTTCTGCGACTCAGCGTGAATCCGGAAGTGGAAGTAACGCTGGGTTATCCACCGGCGACGCCGGCTTGTCTGACACAGCCTCCCGGCACATTGCCTGCGCCTTCTCCAGCGCCTGCACCCGGTTCGCCCACAACGACCGACACCAATACCCCGCAGGCGATTCCGGTTGGTCCGCAGGGTATGGTGTGGTTGATCGCCATGCTGTTGATGGCTGCAGGTGGTCGTCGCCTTAACTCAGCGCGCGGGTCCGCTGCGCGCTGAGAGCTATTGCAACCAGGTAAATCCAACAACGTGGTTTAAATAGGCGTTCCCGGTAAATTGACCTGCGCATTGGTTGTGCGAGGCTGATTGTCACAAGCCGCTGGAGCCAAAGTTGACCACGTCCAAAATAATAACGCTCGATCAGATCACGGACGATTCATGCGGGGGTAAGGCTCACGGCCTGGCCCAACTGCAATCCATGGGCCTGCGAGTGCCGCCGGCCTTCGTTATTCTCGCTGCCAGTGCTGATGCGCCGCCGGCTGATCTATCCACGCACCTTAATACCCTGGGCACCGGTCCTGTTGCCGTGCGGTCGTCCGCTCAGGGTGAAGACGGCGCCGAGGCGTCCTTTGCCGGCCAGTACGATACTGTGCTGAACGTCCAGGGCGAAGACGCGGTGCAGGCTGCGATTCGTCAGTGCGTGGAATCTGCAGGTGATGCCCGGGCTGAAGCCTATCAGCAGCGCCAGACGGGCAACGCTGGTGCAGTCATGAATGTGGTTGTGCAGCGTATGGTCAACGCACGTTATGCCGGCGTGGTGTTTACCGCTGACCCGGTGAGTGCGCGCCGGGATCATCTTGTGATCGATGCGGTGGCTGGACTTGGCGAGGCACTGGTGAGCGGTGAAGCGACGCCGGATCATTATGTCATCGACCCTGACGGTGTTCGCGTCGCCAGTCACTCGGCGGGTGATCAATTGTTGCTGGACGCTACAGCCCTCGAGGAAATTGCAGCGGATGCCCGACGCGCCGAGGCAGTCGCGGGGCAGCCTCTGGACCTGGAGTGGGCGATCGATGAAGCAGGTGTGTTGTACTGGTTACAGGCCCGACCTATCACGACATTGCCAGCAGATTTGGGTGAATTCGATACTGAGCTCCCGCGGCCGGACGACGTGCTCACCATCTCCAATGTGAGCGAAATGATGCCCGGTGCCGTGAGCCCGCTCACCGGGTCATTTACCGGCTGGGGTATCGACTACGGCTTGCAGGACATGCAGGTGAAGGTCGGTGCGCGGGCTGCCATAGACCCGGCCTGGCAGGTCACTGCCTGGGGCTTCGGCCATCTCTTTTTGAACCTTACCGGTAACGTGGTGATGGGCGCGGCTGTGCTTGGTTCGAGTGTGGAACAGACGGCCCAGACATTGTGTGGCCGCGTGGTGCCCGAGCTCAAACCGCTGCCGCCACAGCCGCTGTGGCGCAGGGTCATCAATACCGGAAAGCTTTTGCACTACTGTTGGCGAGCGCCCAGTGTGGTGCAAGATTTTGATGCAGAGATGGCGGCATTCCAGTTGGCGTCGTGCGCCACCAGCCGTGAACAGTGGGCCGAGATCGAAGGCAAGGCGTGGTTCTTCAATCACGCTATGGCGGTTCATATTCAGAGCTCTGCGTTGTCTGGCTTCACGTCAGCCATTGTGGAAAACATGGTCGCCAGGCGTTCCAACCAGGCGAGCCTGGAGGAGCAGGCTGAGGCCGTGCGTTTGTTGGCGGGTGCCAGCGAAGTTGAGAGCGCGATGATGTTGGCAGAGCTGGATGAGCTGGTCGCGCAAGTGGCGGAGCATCCTCAAGCGCCCACTGGCTTTGCACAAGCTTCCATTGAGGACGCGCTCAGCTGGCTGCGCAGCCAACCGGATCTGGCTGAAGGGCTATCGACGTTTCTTCGCGACCATGGCCATCGTGGCTACCGTGAACTTTGTGTTCGCGATCCCTCCTGGGGCGATGACCCCGCCACGCTTGTGCAGAGCATGCAGGCTGCAGTGAGTGCCCGGCTCGCCGGGGGCGTTATCAAGCAGGCGTCGCACGCCCCGATCGACGAGGTCGGCCTTAGCCGCGGGCTGCGTTTTGTGCTGCCGCGCGCCCATAATGCTATTCGCCGGCGGGAGCACACCAAGTCACATCTGGTGCGAGCAGCGCACAGGTTCAAGCTGGCGTTTGCGCAACTGGGCGCATTGCTTGCAGAGGAAGGCCATCTGCCCGATGCAGACCTGGTCTACTTTTTTGGCATGGACGAACTGGCGGCATTTGTAGCCGCGCCAGGTGACGCACGCGTGGCGCAGGCAGAGCTGCGACGCAAGGCCTTGCCGTTTCAGCAGAAGTTATCGTTTCCTGAAATTTCAGTGGGCAAGCCGCAGCCTGTGGAAGTCGCCGCTGCAGCAGCGGGCGATGGTGCGCTGGAAGGGCGCCCCGCGTCGACAGGTGTCGTCGAGGGTACGGCGCGGGTGGCGCTAACCCTGGCGGATGCAGCGAGCCTGCAACCCGGAGAAATCCTGGTTACCCCTATCACTGATATCGGGTGGACGCCGTACTTCAGCATGATCGCAGGGCTTGTGACTGACCTTGGGAGTTCAGTGTCCCATGGTGCGGTGATTGCGCGCGAATATGGGCTGCCCTGCGTGGTGAATACACGTGTCGGCACGCGTGTTCTGCAAACCGGTGACCGGGTCCGCCTCGATGGGGATAGCGGCCTGGTGACCCGGCTCTAGTCCGGATGCGGCTCACTTACGTACGTTTCATGACAATCAATCACCGGGAGAATAGATAATGACAATCAATGTGGTGACCTGGGGTACGGGTAACGTCGGCCAGTACGCAGTGCGAGCTGTGCTTAATCACCCTGAACTGGAGCTGATTGGGCATATTGTTTCCAGCGAAAACAAGGCGGGCAAGGATGTGGCCGAACTGGCGGGCCTCGGAGAGCCGACGGGTATCCTTGCCACCGATGACATCGACGCTGCACTGGCCCTGGGCCCTGACTGTGTCGTGTACACCGCGCATTCCGAAACCCGGATGATGGAAGCGGCTGAAGATCAGACGCGTTGCTTGCGGGCCGGGATCAATGTGGTTGCCAGTTCACTCTTCATGTTGCAGTGTCCGCGCAACCCCTCAATCGCATTTCTGGCGGACCCTCTGGCAGCCGCGTGCGAGGAGGGCGGTGTCACCTGTTTCAACAATGGTATCGATCCCGGCTTTGCGAATGACACCATGCCATTGGTCTTTACCGGGCTGTCCGAGTACTGGACCAGTGTGCGCATGCAGGAGGTTATCAATTACTCCACTTACGAACAGGAACACACCATTCGCGAAGTGATGGGCTTCGGCTATCCGACCGACCACGACTGTATGTTGTTCCAGGAAGGCATGTTGTCGCTGGGGTGGGGTGGGGCAGTGCACTCCGTCGCCGAGGGGCTGGGCGTGACGCTTGATCGGGTCTATGAAGTTCATGAGCGGCTCCCTCTGAATGAGGACGTGACGAACGGCATGGGCCTGTTCGAAGCGGGCACGACAGGCGCAATGCGCTTTGAGGTGCGTGGGGTGATTGACGGCCGCGACGCGATTGTCCTGGAGCATGTCACTCGCCTCACCGAAGACATCGCGCCCGACTGGCCCCGCGGTAAAGGTTACCGGGCCATTATTGAAGGTGAGCCACGCATGGAAATTACCATGGACATGGAGGATCGCAACGGCGACCACGCGGTGGCGGGTGTGATTCAAACCGCCACGGCCATCGTTAATGCCATTCCCGCGGTTGTCAATCACACGCCGGGCCTGGTTGCAGCGATGGATCTTCCCAAGATTACGGGTAAGGGCCTCTACCGTCCCGATTGAGCTTGGCTGTCTGTGCGGTGTATTCTGCCGGCTGATCTCATAAGGAGCTGCCCGTGGAAGGCCTCATTCCCTTGATTCTTACCATGCTCGCTACCGGTGCGGTGGCGGGTGTTATCGCCGGGCTGCTCGGTGTGGGTGGTGGCATCGTGATTGTGCCGGTGCTCGATACCGCACTAGCACTGCGCGGGGTCGACCCCGCCATCCGTATGCATATCGCGGTGGGGACGTCGTTGGCGACCATTATCTTCACCTCGATTTCTTCCTCACGCGCCCATCATGCCAAGGGCGCGGTGGATGTCAGCCTGGTCCAGTTTTGGGGGCCGTTCATTTTTGTCGGTTCGCTGATGGGTTCGGTGCTGGCGGCTCAGGTGCAAAGTATCGTGCTCGCCGGTATTTTCGGTGTGGTGGCCCTGGTCATCGCCATTCACATGATGCTGCCGCTGGAAAATTTTCGGCCCTGGAAAGATGTGCCCCGGCGCCCGGCCGCAATTGTCTTGCCGACAATGATCGGCGGGCTTTCCTCGATGATGGGTATCGGTGGTGGCACCTTCAGTGTGGCGGCGCTGACCATGATGAGCCAGCCCATTCACCGGGCGGTGGGAACGGCGGCGTTCTTCGGGCTGTTGATCGCCATTCCGGGCACCATCGGTTTCATCATCAACGGCTGGGGTGACCCGCGCCTGCCGGCGATGAATATTGGCTACGTGAACCTGATTGGCGTGGCGGCTATTTCGCCGATGACGGTGATGATGGCGCCGCTGGGTGCAAAGCTTGCGCACAAGCTTAATCAGCGCCAGTTGAGTTTACTGTTTGGTGTCTTTCTGCTGATTGTGTCGGTGCGCATGCTGGCACGGGCGTTCGGCTAAAGTTTACCGGCAACGGAAAACCGCAATCGAATACAGGGGAGCAGTCGACTGCGGTTAAGTGGTGACCTTTGACGGGGGATGACAGCTAGCAATAGACGGCTATCGTCAGGGCCTTCCGCCAGGTGCTCTCCTCCATGGGAGAGTATTGCGGTTATCACCGTATACCACGTGAGTTACCCCTTCTGCTCCAGGGGCGGAGATAGCTCGGGGACTCACAGTATTAACTATGGTACCGGTCTCCAGGTTCGGCAAGGCGATTTATAGACCGAGTTAGTCTAAGAACGTCACTGCTTAACGTTGTCGCGGATAATACGCTGCTTTTGCCGGTTCCAGTCTTTGTCTTTTTCTGTGTCGCGTTTGTCGTGCGCCGTTTTACCCACGGCGAGCGCGATCCTTGCTTTCACCAGATGGCCCTTCCAGTACAGCGACGTGCACACGCAGGTCTGGCCCTTGGCAGTGGTGGCCGCCAGGATCTTGGCCAGCTCCTTCTTGTTCAGCAACAACTTGCGGTTGCGAGTGGGCTCCGTCACGTAGTGAGTGGAGGCGCTGAGCAGCGGGGTGATATGTGCATTCAGCAGGAAGGCTTCACCGTTTTGCATGAATACATAGGAATCCGCCAGATCGGCTTTGCCTGCACGCAGGCTTTTGACTTCCCAGCCGGCCAGCGAGACGCCCGCCTCGAAGGTCTCCAGCAATTGGTAGTCGAAGCTCGCCCGTTTGTTCTGGGCGATAACGTTTTCCGGTGTCTTGTGTTTCTTTTTAGCCATGGCGCGCATTATACGGACGCGGGAAAGGACATAAACGGTAATCTTTCCCTTTTCACTCCGGTGTCGCTGGTGCAATCTAAACTCATGATAATTCTAGGTATTTTTTAGTGGTAGCAGCAGTGTGGGGTACCTCGCCCGGCTGGCACTCACGCACGACCTTCGTGCTGGCGCTGGCGGCGGCCACCATCGGGATGGGTAGCCTTTGGCGCTTTTCCTGGCTGATGGGCACCAACGGTGGCGGCGCGTTCATGCTGACTTACGTCGCCTCCCTGTTGTTATTGAGTGTGCCGATCATGGTCGCGGAGATCGTGATCGGTAGCCACGGCAGAGCGGGGCCGCCGCTGGCACTTCGGCGGGTGGCTGACCGCAACCTTATTTCCCGCCGCTGGATGGCACTGGGCGTATTGGCCTCGGTGAGCGGGCTGCTGCTGGCAGCTTGCCTGGTAGTGGTGGCTGGCTGGGCGCTGGCCTATATCCCGCTGATGCTTGGTAATACTTTCTCCGACGCCAGCGCACCGATGGTGGCAGATGCGTTCACAGCGCTGCTGGCCGACCCCTCGCGTCAGTTGCTGTGGCAGACCCTGTTTGTAGCGGTGCTGTTGATTGTCAGTGCCCAGGGGGTGCGGCGCGGTCTGGGCATATTTGTGTGGCTCGCGGTGCCTCTGCTGATTACGCTGCTCGCGGTACTGGTGCGCTTTAACCTTGATAACGGCAACCTGGTGCTGGCGCGCGAGTTTCTGTTCAGTGTGAAGGCCGTTGATTTTACCCGTGAGGCGGTGCTCGCCGCGGTGAGCCACGCGCTGTTGACCTTCGGTTTGGGCCTCGGCGTTGGCATGGCCTACGGCGCTTACACGCCGCGGCGCATCCCGGTGCTGCGATCCATCCTCGCGGTGGCGATCTTTAATATAGCGATTGCGCTGCTGGCGGGGCTCGCCGTGTACCCGCTGATTCTGGCCAACAACCTGGTGCCTAATGGTGGGCCGGGGCTGCTGTTCATCAGCGCGCCCTATGCCTTTGGCAATATCCCTCACGGCGAGGGTTTCGGGGTCGCATTCTTTCTGCTCACCGTGATCACAGCGCTAGCGGCCGGCCTCGCGCTGTTGGAACCGGCAATCGGTACGCTGCGCCAGGCCTTGCGCGGCCAGCGTTGGGCGGCGGTGCTGGTGTGTGCTGGCGTGGTCTGGTTGCTGGCGGCGGCGATCACATCGTCATTAGCCGGGGAGGGGTGGTTTGGAAATCACAACCTGTTACTGGTATTTGACGAGCTGGCCACCGAAATCCTGATTCCTCTGGTATGTTTGCTCACCGTGCTGTTGGTGGGCTGGCGGTTGCACCCTGCGGTCTTGCGCGAGCAGTTGAGCCGCGAGTCGGATGCTATGTTCTCGCTCTGGCGGGGGCTGTTGCGGTATATTGCGCCGCTGGCCATTGTTGCCCTGGTTCTGGCACGGCTGCTGTAACACCGATTGAAACCACTTTAGTAACGACATTTTTAATGCAAAATACGCGAACACCCACGATCAGCCATGACTAATATCCAGCGTAGTGCGCTGCTGCCCTACAAGCCCAAACAGATGTTTGATCTCGTCAACGATATCGAAGCCTATCCGCGCTATATGGAAGGCTGCGTCGGTGCCGAGGTGCTGCACCGCGCTGACGATATCGTCGAAGCGCGGCTGGATCTGGCCAAGGGCGGCATCAAGCAGAGCTTCTCAACGCGCAACAGGGTGGTAGATTCGCGTCATATCGCGCTGGAGCTGGTCGACGGCCCTTTCAACCAGTTTGAGGGCAGTTGGGAATTCCTGCCCCTCGGTGAGAAAGCCTGTAAGGTAAGCCTTGAACTGAGTTTCAAAGTGAACAACGCGGTGCTGGGCGCTGCGGCAGCCAAGCTGTTTGATTCTGTAACGATTAATCTGGTGAGCGCAGTGGAAAAGCGCGCCAAGCAACTGTACGGGTGATCTGATGAGCGAAACCATTCATGTGGAAGTGGCCTATGCGCTGGAAGGCAAACAGATGATCCTCGCGCTGGATGTGGCCGAAGGCACTACAGCGCTTGCGGCGGCAGAGCAGTCGGGCATCACTGAGAAGTTCGAAGGGATCGATCTGGAGAACGCCAAGCTCGGCATCTTCTCCAAGGTAGTGGCACCCACCCAGGTGCTGCATGAGGGCGACAGGGTAGAGATCTACCGGCCGCTGATTGCCGATCCGAAAGAGGTGCGCAAGGCGCGGGCGGCGCGGGCTAAAGAGAAGCGGGCGAAGGGCTAACGCTCAGTTGCCGGGGTTCAGGCCCCTGCGCGATCCTCGGAGGCATCGCCGCGTACTTCCACCAACACATCATTTTCAAAAACCACGGTCAGCTGGTTCTCAGACAGGATGTCCAGGCCGTTGCTGCGACGGTAGGTGTAGTCCCAGCGGTTGTTGTTGAAGGGGTCTTCTACCAGCGGTGTACCGAGGATAAAGCGCACCTGGCGCTTGCTCATGCCGGGCTCCAGTTGCTCTACCATGTCCGGGGTCACGATATTGCCCTGTTCAACGTCGATCCGATACACACCTGGGAAACCCACGGCGCCGCAGGCGCTGAGGCAGGTGAGGGTGAGGACTAACAGGGCAATACGCATCGGGTAAAACTTCCACTTCGTTAACTGGGGTGGCATCATACCGCTACTCAATCCTAACTAGAAGCCCCGAAGCATGGCCGAAGAAAACCAGGAACTGCGTAAAGCAGGCCTGAAGGTGACACTCCCCCGCGTCAAGATCCTGCAGATTCTCGAAGCTGACCGGGGCCCCCATCATATGAGCGCGGAAGACGTTTATCGCGCGCTGCTGGATGCGGGTGAGGATGTGGGCCTTGCCACGGTCTATCGGGTGCTGACCCAGTTTGAGACTGCAGGCCTGGTGACCCGGCACAATTTCGAGACGGGCCATTCCGTATTCGAACTTGCCAAGGGCGAGCACCACGACCACATGGTGGACGTGGAGTCAGGTGATGTTATTGAATTTCACGATGAGCTTATCGAGCAGCGTCAGCGCGAGATTGCCGAGCAACACGGCTTCGAACTGGCTGATCACTCGCTGGTGCTCTACGTCCGCAAGAAGAGCTGATAGCGAGCTAGGCGCTCTCCAACATTTCCCGGGCGTGCGCCAGGGTCTGTTCGGTAATCTTCACTCCGCCTAACATCCGGGCGATTTCTTCTACCTTCTCCTCGGCGGCCAGCTCGCTGAGGCTGGTTTCCACGGATTCCTTACTGGAGCGCTTGCTCACCTGAAGGTGTTGGTGGCCCTGTGCCGCCACCTGGGGCAGGTGGGTTACGCACAGTACCTGGGCGGTGCTGGCGAGGTCTCGCAGCAATTTGCCTACAACCTCCGCCACGGCGCCGCCGATACCCACATCTACTTCATCAAACACCATGCTGGGCACGGTGCCGGCGCTGGCAGTCACAACCTGAATTGCAAGACTGATGCGTGAGAGCTCACCGCCAGAGGCTATCTTGCCCAGGCTCTGCGGTGCAGCACCGGGGTTGGTGCTGAGCAGGAGTTCAATGTCCTCCACGCCGTGAGGGTGGGGCGCTTCGGTCTCGCGAGGCTTTAGCGATACTTCCAGGGTGCACTGGGCCATGGCCAGTGTGGCAAGAATTTCCTGCGCGGCCTTCACCAGTTTCTTGCCGGCTTTGGCCCGGCCGCTGCTGAGTTTCCTGGCCTGCTTGGCGTAGGTGTCCTCAAGCTGGACCATCTCCGCCTGAAGTTCGTTGATGCGCTCCTCGCTCCCGGCGAGGCTGTCCAGTTCCTCACGCAGGCGCTGGTGCACTTCTGCCACCTGTTCGGGCATCACCCGGTGTTTTCGCGCTACATCGTAAATGGCTTCGAGCCGGCGTTGCACGGCGTCGAGGCGCTCCGGGTCGATTTCCACGGCATCGAGATGGCGCTGGATTTCGCTGCGGGCCTCGGCGATCTGGATGGCGGCGCTGTCGAGTAACTCCCGTGCACTGCCGGCGGCATCGCTGGCGTGAGCATCGTCACTGATCAATTGCAGGGCCTGGCGAGTGCCATTTTCCTGCTCGTCACACAGGTCCAGCGCGGAGTGGGCGGAGGAGAGAATCTGTTCGGCATTGGCTAGCAGTTTCTGCTCCTGCTCCAGTGCCTGTAGCTCGTTCTCGCCCAGATCCAGCTGGTCCAGCTCTTCCACCTGGTAGGCCAGTAACTGGGCGCGGGAGGCGTGCTCATCGGCTGAACCGGTGAGTAATTCGAGCTCGCGCTGGGCGCGGAGCCAGTCTGACGCGCTTTGTTCCACTTCGCCGGCAAGTTTCTGGTGGCCCGCGTAGGCATCGAGTAGTGCTCGTTGCACGGGTTTACGCAACAGCGACTGGTGGGCGTGTTGGCTGTGGATGTCCAGCAGTAAGGCACCCAGTTCGGCACAGTCCTGTAGCGTGGATGAGGAGCCATTGATGTAGGCGCGACTGCGGCCCTCGGCGGTGATCACCCGGCGCAGCAGGCATTCATCGCCGCCAGCCAGGTCGCGGCTGTTGAGCCACGCGGTGGCCGCGGGGATGTGACTGATATCAAAGGTGGCGGCAATTTCGGCTCGCGGTGCGCCGTGGCGCACGGCTTTCGGGTCGGCCCGGTCTCCCAGACAAAGGCCCAGGGCGTCCAGGGTGATCGATTTGCCGGCGCCGGTTTCGCCGGTGATCACGGTCATACCCGGAGCAAATTCCATCTCCAGTTCCGAGACGATGGTGTAATTACTGATGCTGATATGGCTGAGCATGGGATTCCCCGATGGTTTCAGCAGTTATACCCCAGATGCCGATCTGCATAAACATCATCGGCGTTAACCTGTCGCTTTCCGGTGCAGGTTTTGTAAATCGCGCCTGCTGTGATACAACCGGGGCATGACAATTGATGTGATATCGGACCGCGCCAGCGTTCTGCTCAAAACCCTGGTTGAGCGCCACATTCGCGACGGGCAGCCCGTTGGCTCGCGAACGCTGATGGAGGAGGCCGGCCTGCCGGTGAGTGCCGCCACTATTCGCAATGTGATGTCCGATCTCGAGGATCGCGGCTTTCTGATCTCTCCGCACACCTCCGCGGGTCGCATCCCTACGGCGATGGGCTATCGCCTGTTCGTCGACAGCCTGCTGCAGGTGCAGCCGCTGCACTCTGAAGCCGTTTCGGCACTGCGGCATGAACTCAATCCGGATAAATCCGCCAATGAACTGGTGCAGAGTGCCTCCAGCCTGCTCGCCAATATCTCTGCCCAGGCCGGCCTGGTAACAGTGCCCCGGCAGGAGGCCCATCAGTTGCGCCAGGTGGAGTTTCTGCCCCTCTCGGGCAACCGGGTGCTGGTGATTCTCGTGGTGAATGAGCGCGAGGTGCAGAACCGTATCATCTATACCGAGCGGCCTTTTACTGAAGAACAGTTACGGGAAGCGGCCGCCATGGTCAACCAGCGCTTCGCCGGCCGGCCGCTAAACATTGCCCAGGAGGATATCCTGCGCGAAATGCACGATGCCCGCGCCCAGATTGACGCCTATTTACGCGATTCTCTGGAACTGGCCAGTAAGGCGCTGGACCAGGAAGTGAACGAGGAAGAATACGTCATGGCCGGCGAGAGCAAGCTCATCGGCAATGCGACCGCCGAGGAAGTGCTCAAGCTGCGCGAGCTGTTTGATGCATTCGAGCAGAAGAAAGACCTGCTGCACCTGCTTGACCGCTGTTCCAGCGCCGACGGGGTACAGGTATTCATTGGGGAAGAGGCCGGCTACGAGGTCTTTGGTGACTACTCTGTAGTG
Organism: Halioglobus maricola; assembly: GCF_009388985.1. Taxonomy (NCBI): domain Bacteria; kingdom Pseudomonadati; phylum Pseudomonadota; class Gammaproteobacteria; order Cellvibrionales; family Halieaceae; genus Halioglobus; species Halioglobus maricola. Next base: position 3,193,903 of record NZ_CP036422.1, on the reverse strand, counting down.
ACCGCACCCTACAGTGATGGGGTGCAAACCCTGGGTGTGCTGGGGGTGATTGGCCCCACGCGCATGGCCTATGAACGTGTTATTCCGATAGTCGATGTCACCGCCAAGATGTTGAGCCAGGCGCTCGCTAAATAGCTCGATTCCTCCGCGCAGTTCTGCCCGCGCAAAACCGCCAAAAAACCCCTCGAATCACCCCTTGAACCCCCCCAATTTGCCCCCATATCCCTTGCATCCCCTGAATTGATGCCATTACGGAGTGCAAACGTGGCCGAGCAAGACTCAAAACAGCCGGAAAACAACACCCAGGAAGACCAGCCAAATACTCCCGAGGTTGAGCTGGAAACCGCCGAAGAAATCGCAGCAGCTGAAGCCGCGGCCGAGGCGGCTGAACAGATCGCCCCGGAGCCCGCTGAGGACGACGAGGTAGCGCAGCTGCATGAAGAACTCGCCGCTGCCAAAGACGCCGTTCTGCGGGCCCAGGCCGAGGTTCAGAACGCCAAGCGCCGTGCAGAGCAGGACATTGAAAAGGCCCGTAAATTCGCGCTCGAGCGGTTTGCTGGCGATCTGCTTCCGGTAGCCGACAACCTGGAGCGCGCTCTGGAAAGCGCTTCCGGCGATGACGAGGTGATCAAGCCTATCGCCGAAGGCGTAGAGCTCACCCTGAAAAGCCTGATTGATGTGCTGGGCAAGCAGAATATCGAGGTGGTCGACCCCAACGGCGAGCCCTTCGACCCGAACCTGCATCAGGCCATGAGCATGATCGAGAACCCCGAGGTTGAGCCCAACACCGTGATCGCGGTGATGCAGAAGGGCTACACCCTCAACGGCCGCTTGATTCGTCCCGCGATGGTGATGGTCAGTAAATAAACAAGGGGGGTTGAATCCGGCCAGATTGACCCCAGATACAGAACAACGCAATTGATAAGGCGCCGAGGCGCCACCCAAACTGGAGATTAACAATGGGCAAGATTATTGGAATCGACCTGGGTACCACTAACTCGTGTGTATCCGTACTGGACGGCGACGCGCCGCGCGTCATTGAGAACGCTGAAGGCGATCGCACTACACCATCCATCGTGGGTTACACCGACGACGGTGAAATCCTGGTAGGCCAGAGCGCCAAGCGTCAGGCGGTGACTAACCCCACCAATACCCTGTTCGCGGTGAAGCGCCTGATCGGCCGTAAGTTCAAGGACGATGTCGTACAGAAAGACATCAGCATGGTCCCCTACAAGATCATCGCCGCCGACAATGGCGACGCCTGGGTACAGGCACGCGACGAGAAGATGGCACCCCCTCAGGTGTCAGCTGAAGTGCTGCGTAAGATGAAAAAAACCGCCGAGGAATTCCTGGGCGAGCCGGTGACCGAAGCGGTTATCACTGTTCCCGCTTACTTTAACGACTCCCAGCGCCAGGCGACCAAAGACGCCGGTAAAATTGCTGGCCTCGAAGTAAAGCGCATCATCAACGAGCCGACAGCTGCAGCACTGGCCTACGGTATGGACAAGGCCAAGGGCGACCACACCGTAGCGGTATACGACCTGGGTGGCGGTACTTTCGATATCTCCATCATTGAGATCGCGGAAGTCGATGGCGAGCACCAGTTTGAAGTGCTTTCTACCAACGGCGACACGTTCCTCGGTGGTGAAGACTTTGACCTGCGCCTGATCGAATATCTGGCAGGCGAGTTCAAGAAAGAGCAGGGCATCGACCTGCACAACGATCCGCTGGCACTGCAGCGCCTGAAGGAAGCTGCCGAGAAAGCCAAGATCGAGCTCTCTTCCAGTCAGCAGACTGAAGTGAACCTGCCCTATATCACGGCAGACGCTACGGGTCCCAAGCACCTGGTTGTGAAACTGTCTCGCGCCAAGCTGGAATCCCTGGTCGAAGACCTGGTCAAGCGCTCCATGGAGCCTGTAAAAACAGCTCTGCAGGATGCCGGCCTGTCTCCCTCCGAGATCGACGATGTGATCCTGGTCGGTGGCCAGACCCGCATGCCGATGGTGCAGACCCAGGTTGCAGAATTGTTCGGCAAAGAGCCGCGCAAAGACGTGAATCCTGACGAAGCTGTGGCCATGGGTGCATCCATCCAGGGTGCGGTGCTGTCCGGAGACGTAAAAGACGTACTGCTGCTGGACGTGACTCCTCTGACCCTGGGTATTGAGACCATGGGTGGAGTGGCTACGCCGCTGATCGAGAAGAACACTACGATCCCGACCAAGAAGTCACAGACGTTCTCCACTGCGGACGACAACCAGACTGCCGTGACCATTCACGTGGTCCAGGGTGAGCGCAAGCAGGCCACGGGCAACAAGTCACTGGGTCGCTTCGACCTGGCCGACATTCCGCCCGCACCGCGCGGCATGCCCCAGATTGAAGTTACCTTCGACCTGGACGCCAACGGTATCCTGCACGTGTCTGCCCAGGACAAGGCAACCGGTAAAGAACAGTCGATTCGTATCACCGCCTCGGGTGGCCTGAGCGATGAAGACATCGAGCAAATGGTCGCAGACGCTGAAGCGAATGCTGAAGCAGACGCCAGGTTCGAGGAGCTGATCACATCCCGCAATACTTGCGAGGGCTTGATCCATGCTGCCAAGAACACGCTTGAAGAAGCCGGCGAGCACGCCACTGACGAAGAGAAGGCCGCGATTGAAGCCGCCGTCACTGAAGCAGAGGAAACTGTTAAGGGCGACGACAAGGAAGCCATTGACGCTGCGGCTGAAAAGCTGACTGAAGCCACCGGCCCTGTAGCGCAGAAGATGTACGCTGCCCAGGCCGAACAGGCCCAGGCTGCTGAAGGCGCTGCACAGGCTGAGCCCCAGGGCGAAGATGTCATGGACGCCGAGTTCGAGGAAGTACAGGACGACAAGAAGTAAGTCCCGCACTTTATCCCCGTGAGCGCCGCTATAGCGGCGCCTACGATTCAAGTTCGACCACGCGGGCCCTAGCTGCCCGCGTAGTCATTTAAGGATTAGCTGAAAAAAGCACGCTGAGAAGCCATGTCAAAACGCGATTACTACGAAATTCTCGGGGTCAGCAAAAGCGCTGACGAGAAGGAGATCAAAAAGTCCTACCGCCGGGTGGCGATGAAATATCACCCTGACCGGAACCCGGACGATCCCGAAGCCGAGGATAAATTCAAGGAAGCCACCGAAGCATACGATGTCCTGATGGACTCGGAGAAGCGCGGGGCGTACGACCAGTATGGCCACGCGGGCGTGGACCCGAACATGGGCGGTGGTGCCGGCGGCTTTGGCGGCGGTAGCTTCAGCGATGTGTTCGGCGATGTGTTTGGCGATATCTTTGGCGGTGGAGGCGGCGGCCGTGGTCGTGCCGGCCCACAGCGTGGTTCCGACCTGCGCTACACCCTGGATATTTCGCTGGAAGATGCCGTCAAGGGCACCACGGTTGAGATCAAGGTGCCAACACTGCACAGCTGTGACACGTGTGACGGTTCTGGCGCCAAGAAGGGTTCCAGTCCTGTTACCTGCTCCACGTGCGGTGGCGCGGGTCAGGTGCGTATGCAGCAAGGCCTGTTTCAAGTGCAACAAACCTGCCCCCATTGTCATGGCCAGGGCAAGACTATCGACGACCCGTGCCAGGATTGCCACGGCCAGGGCCGCGTCGAAAAGACCAAAACCCTGTCTGTAAAAGTTCCGCCTGGTGTCGACACCGGCGATCGCATCCGCCTTTCAGGCGAAGGCGAGGCGGGCCCCATGGGCGGCCCTGCCGGCGACCTGTTTGTACAGATGTCAGTGAAGCAGCACGCGATCTTTGAACGCGATGGCAAGCACCTGTATTGTGAGGTTCCAATCACATTTACTGATGCAGCCCTCGGTGGCGAGCTGGAAGTTCCCACGCTGGACGGCAAGGTGATGTTGAAGATCCCTGCGGAAACGCAAACCGGTAAATTGTTCCGCTTGCGTGGCAAGGGTGTTAAGCCAGTGCGCGGTGGTAGCGTGGGCGACCTGCTGTGCCGGGCGGTAGTGGAAACACCGGTGAACCTCGACAAGCGACAGAAAGAACTGATGCAAGAACTGGCGGAAACTCTGGGCGAATCGGGGCAAAAGCAGTCCCCGCGCCAGCACAGCTGGTTCGAGGGAGTAAAGAATTTCTTTGACGATATGACCTCATCATGACAACAAGAATAGGTATTACCGGCGCGGCCGGTCGCATGGGCAAAACCCTGATCGAAGCAGTGAGCCTGGCGGGCGATGAACTGCAGTTGGCGGCCGCCATAGAGCGACCTGAATCCAGCCTGGTAGGCGCGGATGCGGGTGAGCTCGCAGGTATCGGTAAGATAGACGTTGCGGTTTCCGCATCGCTGGAAGACGTGATCGGCAACATCGACGTGCTGATTGACTTCACTATTCCAGCCGCGACGGTGGCCAACGTGCAGGTCTGTGCCGCTGCCGGCACGGCCATCGTGATAGGCACCACCGGCTTTGATGATGCCCAACAGGCAGTGATCGATGATGCCGCGACGAAGATTCCCCTGTGCAAGGCCACCAATTTCAGCACCGGTGTAAACCTGTGTTTCAAGTTGTTGGAAGTGGCGACGCAGGTGCTGGGTAATGACGTTGATATCGAGATTGTCGAAGCGCACCACCGGCACAAAATTGACGCCCCCTCAGGCACTGCACTGAGCATGGGCGAAGTCGTTGCCGACACCCTCGGTCGCGACCTGAAACAGGTTGCCGTCTATGGCCGCGAGGGCCAGACCGGTGCTCGCGAGCGAGACACCATCGGCTTTGCCACAGTGCGTGGCGGTGATGTGGTTGGCGACCATACCGTGAGCTTTATGGCTGACGGGGAGCGAGTTGAAATTACGCACAAGGCTTCAAGCCGTATGTCCTTCGGCCGCGGTGCAGTGCGCGCTGCGGGCTGGTTGCCTGGTAAGGCACCCGGCTTTTACGATATGCGCGACGTGCTCGGCCTGTAGGAACACTTTATGTCTGAACATATCGTCAATATTGATGAAACCAACGCCGCGGCGTTGTTGATCGAGGAGTCCCATAACCGCCCGGTTGTGGTGGATTTCTGGGCGGACTGGTGTGAGCCCTGCAAGGTGCTCATGCCGCTGCTGGAAAAAATTGCCGACGAGTACAACGGTGCATTTCTGCTGGCGAAAGTGAATGCCGACGAGCAGGGCATGATTGCCCAGCAGTTCGGTGTGCGCAGCCTGCCCACCGTGATGGTGATTAAAGATGGTCAACCGGTGGACGGCTTCGCCGGTGCCCAGACAGAGAATGAAATCCGGGCACTGCTCGGCAAATACCTTCCCAAACCCTGGGACGGACTGCTGCAACTGGCGAAAGAAGCGATGGACGAGGGCAATTTTGCCGCTGCGCTCACGCCGCTGCGCCAGGCCTGGGATGAATCGGGCCAGCTGTACGAAATTACCGTGGCCTACTGTCACTGTCTGATCGAGGCCTTGCGCCTGGACGAGGCCGCAACGCTGCTGGATGGCGTGCGCATGGCGGACCAGGACGCTGCCTACGAGCAACTGCGCGCGCAGCTCGAGATCAAACGCCAGGCGGCGAAGTCTCCCGAGGTGGATGCGCTCGAACAACAGCTGGCAGCAGACCCGGACAATCTCGACATCATGGCCGAATTGGCGGTGCAGCTTACCAGTGGCGGGCGGTTCAAAGACGCGATGGAGCACCTGGTGACCATTCTGCGCAAGGACCTCAATCACGGAGATGGTGCCACCAAAAAGGCGCTGCTAGACACAATTGCCAGCCTTGGCAAAGGCGATCCCCTCGCCGCAGAGTACCAACGCAAGCTCTACAGTCTGCTCTACTGATCCCTCCTGCTAATGGCCGCGTACGCTGCGGTCAATTATTGTGATACCTGTCAACATTGTGCCTCCCGGTACCACTCGCTATGGTACTGGCCGGTATGGGTTTTTGCCCAAATTCCCGCGCACAAATAGCCCAGGAGGTAACACAGTGGATACATCTTTCAGCGCCGAAGAACTGGCGTTTCGCGACGAGGTACGCGCGTTTTTCGACAAGGCCTATGACGCCGAGCTTGAAGCCCGCCTGAACAACCCCGACCCGGAGGTTTTCCCCCTGGCAATTGTCGAGTGGCAGAAACGCCTGCATGCCCAGGGCTGGATAGCGCCCGGCTGGCCTGAGGCCGTTGGTGGCACGGGTTGGAACGCCACCCAGAGCTTTATTTACGAAACTGAACGGGCCGCCCGCGGTATCCGCGACGTCCTGCCGTTTGGGTTGAAGATGGTAGGGCCAGTCATTTATACCTTTGGCACGGATGAGCAGAAAGAGCGCTTCCTGCCCAAGATTCTCGCCAGCGACGAGTGGTGGTGCCAGGGTTATTCAGAACCCGGCTCGGGCTCTGATCTCGCCTCCCTGAAGACCCGCGCGGTTCGCGACGGCGACGATTACATTATTAACGGTGCCAAAATCTGGACAAGCTACGCGCAGTTTGCCGACTGGATTTTCTGCCTCGTACGCACCAGCAATGAAGGTAAGAAACAGGCGGGGATTTCCTTCCTGTTGATCGACATGAAGTCACCCGGCATCAAGGTGAATCCGATTGTGTCGATCGATGATCACCACAGCCTCAACGAGGTGGAGTTCAACGATGTGCGTGTGCCAGTGGCCAACCTTATCGGTGAAGAGAACAAGGGTTGGACTTACGCCAAAGCGCTGCTCGCCCACGAGCGTACCGCCATTGCGGATGTTGCTGACACCACACGTTGGGTCAGGATGGTTAAAGAGTACGCTGCTACCGAGGTCAATGGTGGCAAGCGACTGATTGATGATCCGCTGTTCCAGAAGCGTGTCTCCGATGTTGAGATTGAGCTGATGGCGCTGGAATTCACAGAGCTGCGCGTGTTGGCCTCAGTGGCCAAGGGTGGAGCGCCCGGCGCCGAATCTTCCCTGCTGAAAATCAAGGGCACCGAACTGCAGCAGGCCAGCCAGGAACTGCTGATGGACGTAGCGGCTCACTACCAGGGCGTGCGCCCAGGTGCACCTGGGCCGGAAGAGCTCGGTCATGAGTTTGGTACTCGAGCGTTCAAGAAGTACATGTATGGCCGCGCCGCTACCATCTACGGTGGTTCCAACGAAGTGCAGCGCAACATTATCGCCAAGGCCGTTCTCGGTCTGTAAGCAGGGAGTATCGCAATGAATTTTGATTTCAGTGAAGAGCAGGTGATGCTGCGTGACAGCGTGGCCCGCTATGTGCAGGACGACTACGATTTTGATACCCGCCGCGGAATCGCTGATTCCGACACGGGTATCGATCGAGCCAAGTGGCAGACCTTTGCCGAGCTGGGCTGGTTGTCTATTCCCTTCGAGGAAGAGTACGGCGGTTTCGGCGGCGGCGCCGTCGATGTGATGGTTGTCATGGAAGAGCTGGGCAAAGGCCTGGTGCTTGAGCCATTCCTTTCGACGGTCCTGCTGTACGGCGGCTTGTTGCAGAAAGGCGCGACCGACGAGGTAAAAGCAGAGAGGATTCCCGCGATTATCGATGGCTCCGAGCTGGGCGCTTTTGCCTATCTGGAACGCCAGGGTCGCTACGAGATGGCGGATATCAAGACTACCGCCGGCAAAGAAGGCGACGGCTATGTGCTTAGCGGCGAAAAAGTCGCTGTGGTAAATGGCGCCAACGCCGACTATCTGGTGGTTTCCGCTCGCACCAGCGGTGAGCAGAGCGACGAAGCAGGCATTAGCCTGTTTCTGGTGCCAGCGTCCGCTGAGGGCGTATCGCGGGTCAGTTACCGCATGATGGACGGCCAGGTTGTCGCCAATGTCGTGCTGGAGAATGTTTCCGTGCCCGCGGGCAATTTAATCGGCACCGAAGGGGAAGCCTGGGGCATCCTTGAGGAAGTTGTGCTCGAGGCCAACCTGGCGCTCTCTGCCGAAGCCATCGGCATTATGGAAACGCTTAATGCCAAGACTGTCGAATATGCGCGCACTCGCGAGCAGTTCGGTACAGCGATCGGCAGCTTCCAGGCACTGCAGCACCGCATGGTCGATACCTTTATGTCATTTGAGCAAGCCAAGTCGCTGCTGTATCGGGCGGTTTGTGCACTGACAGACGACGAGCGAGATACCACCCAGGCCATTCACGCCCTGCGAGTGATGATCAGCAAATCGGGCAAACATATTTTTGGTGAGGCGATTCAGATCCACGGCGGTATGGGTATTACCGACGAGCTGGATATTGGCCATTACGCCAAGCGTCTGATGATGATTAATGCCACGTTTGGTGACGGCGACTATCATCAGGCAAAATTCAACGCACTGCGCTATAAGTAATAGCTGTCCCATCAAAGGAGAACTCCAATGAAACTAGGCTTCCTGCTCGGCTATTCCGGCAAGCAAATACATATTCCCATGGATCTGATTAAACAGGCGGAATCCATGGGCTACGACTCGGTATGGACCGCCGAGGCCTATGGCAACGACTCCATCACTACCGCGTCCTGGATTCTGGCGCAGACATCAAAGATCAAGGTAGGTACCGCGATCATGCAGATGCCTGCTCGCACACCTGCCATGGCGGCCATGACAGCCATGTCCCTTGACCAGCTTTCCGATGGCCGTTTCATCATGGGCCTTGGTGCCTCTGGTCCGCAGGTGGTAGAAGGCTGGCATGGTGTGCCCTACGGCAAGCCTGTGACCCGCACCCGGGAATACATCCAGATTGTGCGCAAGATTTTTGAGCGGTCCGGCCCCGTGGAATTTGATGGCAAGATGTATCAAATGCCGAACAAGGGTGAGGGCACTACCGGTATGGGCAAGCCGTTGAAGTCCATTCTGGATGGCAGCCCGGATATCCCGATTTACACCGCGTCAATCACTCCCGCCGGCCTGCGCTGTGCAGGTGAAGTAGCCGATGGCGTATTTCCGGTGTGGATGGACCCGAACAAGTACGGGGTAATTGGTGATCATATCGGCACTGGTCTCGAGAAGAGCGGTCGCACCCTGAAAGACTTCGACATCGCGCCGTTTGTATCGGTAGCTATGAATGACGATCTGGACGCCGCATTCGATTCCCTGCGCCCCTGGCTGGCCCTGTATATCGGTGGCATGGGCGCACGCGACAAGAACTTCTACAACGACTATGCCACTCGCCTGGGCTATGGCGACGCGGCCAAGAAGATTCAGGACCTCTACCTGGACGGCAAGCAGGCCGAAGCTGCAGCAGCAGTGCCCAACGAACTGCTGGACGAGGTTTCTCTGGTCGGTTCCAAGGACCGTATTCGCGACCGTCTGCAGCCCTGGAAAGAAGCGGGCAAGCGCGGCGAAGTCGGCACTATGCTGCTTGGCGTCCATGACCCCGAAGTTCTGGAATTGCTGGCCCAGGAAATGCTCTGATGGAGTTGGCCGGCAAGGTCGTTATTGTCACCGGGGGCGCGAACGGTATCGGCCGCGCCCTGTGTGAGCGCTTTCATCGCGAAGGCGCACAAAAGGTAGTGGTAGCAGACCTTGAAGGCGATAACGCCCGCGCGTTTGCAGCGACGATCGATGCTGATGCCTATGAGGTGAATGTGCGGGACGAGGCGGCGATTGCCGCTATGGTGTCCGACGTGGAGCAGAAGTACGGACGCATTGACCTGTTTTGCAGCAACGCCGGCATCATCGCTCTCGATGGTGAGCCATGGTGGGCAACCTCAGCGCCCAATGAAACCTGGCAAGCCATGTGGGACATCCATGTGATGTCGCATGTCTATGCTGCACGGGCGTGTCTGCCTGGCATGCTCGAGAGGGGAGAAGGCTATTTTCTCAATACTGCTTCAGCGGCTGGCCTTTTGAGCCAGATCGGTGATGCAGCTTACTCCACGACCAAGCACGCGGCTATTGGCTTCGCTGAATCGCTGGCTATCACGCACGGCGACGACGGCATCAAGGTGTCGGTGTTATGCCCCCAGGCGGTGGCCACCCGAATGGTGGGTGTCGGTGACGACAGCGATGGCGACATGGTGGGTGGCACAGCCGGAGTGGATGGCGTGATCAGCCCCGAGGTTGTTGCCGCGTCTGTGATTCAGGGGCTGGCGGAGGACGAGTTTCTGATTCTGCCGCACCCGGAAGTGGCGCAGTACCGCGCCAACAAAGCAAAAGACTATGGCCGCTGGATCGGCGGAATGCGCAAGATGCGCCGCATGCTGAATCTGGGAACGAGCTGATGGCAACGATTTATCTGATTCGCCACGGACAGGCGTCCTTTGGCGCGGCCAATTATGATCAGCTGTCGGAGCTTGGTCAGCGTCAGGCGGATGCCACGGCAGAGTATCTGGTGAGCGTGGGAATTAAACTGGACGCCGCTTATAGTGGCGACCTTTCGCGCCAGCGGGAGACCTGTGCTCGCGCACTGGCAGGGCAGGCTGAGGGCGTGCCACATCATATCGACCCCCGTTTTAACGAGGTCGATAACGACGAACAAGTGCGTGAGTTGGCAGTGGTGTTAGCGAAAGAGAATGATGAACTCGCTCGCCTGATGTCCAGTGAAAAGCTTGTCAGCAAGGACTATCAGAAAATCATCCGTGCGGTCTTTAACTACTGGGTCAGCAACGACTGCGCTCACTATGGTATCCAGACCTGGGAGGATTACTCCAGCAAGGCGCACTCGGCCTTGCGCGAGGTTATGGCGAATGAAGGCTCTGGCAAGACGATAGGAATTTTTACCTCAGGCGGCACCATAGCGACGCTGGTAGCCCATGTCCTGGGCTTGCCCGGTGAAAAGGTGTACGAGTTTTACGAACCTATCTTCAATTGTTCAGTGACCCAATTATTCTACAGCGGCGACAACGTTTCCCTGTCCTACTTTAACGATCGCTCATTTCTGCAAATGTTAAGCCTTGAGAAGGGCGAGAACCTGGTCAGTTACCGCTAGCGCACTTTGACCTGCATCCACTTGCGTGACCGATAGCGCCACAACAAAAGGATGGCCTTGATCAGGTAGTCCAGGAACATCACCAGGAACATCCAGTAGATCGATAGCTCCATCATGAGAATAAGGCTGGCGGGCAGTAAACGCCCCATCATGATGCCGCTCACCGTTGCCAGCAGTGGGAAGCGCGTATCGCCAGCACCGCGCAGAGCGCCGCCAATCGCCGCATCGACAGCCATCAGCGGCTGACATAGCGCAATCACGTAGATAAACGCGGTGGTGAACTCGGCAGCCTCCGTGTCTTCAATCATGAAAGTCGCGAGCTCACCGGCATAGAAAGCCATCACGATGGAGAGCGATACCATCGCGATTAACGCCATTCGCAGGCCGCGCCATCCCGCCTTCATTGCCAGTTCGGGCTTGCCGGCACCGAGTTGTTGTCCTACGAGGGTTGCCGCCGCGATGCCAAAGCCAAAACCGATCACGATGGAAAACGATACCAGGCTGATGCCTATGCCATAGGCGGCGTAGGCCTTGGTACCGTAGGTGGCGACCAGACCGAAGAACACGAGAAACGCTGTCTGGACGAAGCCCTGCTCTACGACAGAAGGAATGCCGATGCTCACGAGCTGGCGGGCTGTGAGCACATTAATGCGCAGCCGCTTGACTGGCTTGATGTTAAACGCGCCACGCCACCAGATGGCGATAAAGACTGTGGTAATAATTGCGGCGGCTGCACTCCCTCCCAGGCCGATACCCTGAACCCCGAAGGCGGGTAAGCCGCCGACCCCGGTGGCCAGTACCCAGGCTGCGATTATATTCAGCACCGAGCTACAAAAAAGAAACAACAGTGGGGTAATCACATCGCCTGTTGAGCGCAGGGCCGTGGAAAGAATCGTGTTCAAGGCAGAGAACACATTGAATAGCCCCAGCCAGAATATGAAGCTGGCTGCCGAGGCAGTGGTCTCGGCATCCAGGCCAAACCAGCCCACGATGACTTCCGGTACCAGGAGCGCTGGCAGGCCCAGTACAAAGCCGAAGAACACGGCCATGGCCATAGATGTCCAGGTGGCCATCGCCGCTTCTGACGGCTGTTGGGCCCCCCAGTTGCGGGCTACCACCGCTGCCGTGGCCACAGACAGGCCCATGAGTACCGCCTGGATCAGGAAGAAGACCCGGTGGCCGGTCGTTACGGCCGCTACGGCGCTGGCGCCAAGTGGCGATGCGATCTTGATATGCAGAAAACCTACCGTGGTGAACAGCAGGTTGGAGATGATAGTGGGCCAGGCAAGCTGCCAGACGCGGCGGCTGGTGGAGCCAGAGTCTTGCGAATCAGCAGGCATTCAGCGGGCCTTCTTGCCCAGCGCAGCGCATTCCTTGTGGCGATAGCAATCTGTGGTGTGGTCATTCACCATGCCGGTGGCCTGCATGTGAGCGTACATAATGGTTGAGCCTACGAAAGTGAAGCCGCGCTTTTTCATGTCTTTGCTGATGGCATCTGAGATAGGCGTAGTCGCTGGAACCTGTTTCATACTCTTCCAGCGGTTCTGAATGGGCGTCCCGTCGACGAAATCCCACATATAGTTGGCGAAGCTGCCGAACTCGGCCTGGGTCTCTAGAAAAGCGCGCGCATTCTTGCGTGCACCGTATACCTTCAGCTTGTTGCGGATGATCGCCGGGTCCAGCAGGATTTTGTCGAGTTTACTGTCGCGATAGCGAGCGATTTTTTTGGCGTCGAAGTTATCGAACAGCGTGCGGTAGCCCTCGCGCTTGCGCAGGATGGTGATCCAGGAAAGCCCCGCCTGGGCGCCTTCCAGAATGAGAAACTCAAACAAGGTCTCATCGTCCCACACTGGCACTCCCCACTCCTCGTCGTGGTACTTGACGTATAAAGGGTCATCTCCGCACCATGTGCAGCGCTTGGTCATGGTCATCTCTCCGTGTGGGGTAGCAGTATGGTCCCGCTCCACGGTGCTGTCTAGCGAGTACTGGTGTAGCGAACCGGGCTGTGCCAAACTTTGCGTCCCCTCACGCTGTTGAAACCGCAATGACTGACACTATTCTCTATCGCCGCAGCGGCCATGTTGCTGAACTTACCCTGAATAAACCCGAAAAGCACAACTCCCTTGGTCAGGAAGAACTGGAAGCGATTCAGGGCTACCTCCGTGAAGTAGAAGCCGACCGCGATGTGCGGGTACTGGTCGTGACCGGGGCAGGGGAGAAGACCTTCTGTGCGGGTGCGGCGCTGAACGAACTGGGTGCCGGCAAAATCAGTGGCGACCACTTCCAGGCCACTACAGATATGCTGGCGCACCTGCCTATACCCACGATTGCGTCCCTCAATGGCAATGTATTCGGCGGTGGGGTGGAGCTGGCCCTGAGCTGCGACTTCCGTATCGGTATAGAGGGAAGCCGAATGCGGGTTCCCGCTGCCGCCATCGGCCTGTGTTACCCGATCAGCGGCATTAACCGATTTGTGGAGCGTCTGGGAGTCAACTTGGCCAAGCGTATCCTGGTGGCGTCTGAGCAGTTCTCGGCGCAGGCCATGCTCGAGATTGGCTTTGTCGATCATTTAGTTGCGCCTTCAGAACGGGTTGAGAAGACCCAGGAACTCGCTCAGCACATTGCCGGTCTTGCGCCACTGGCGGTACGTGCTATGAAAGAAATTCTGCAGCAAGCTGCCGGCGCAGGCATCGATCCTGAGGCCGCCAGCGTGCTCTCACACAGGTGCCTGGAATCTGATGACCTGCAGGAAGGATTTGCAGCGCAACGCGAGAAGCGCGCGCCAGATTTCACAGGAAGCTAGTAGCCGTCGCCCGGCGCGAGCGGCCCATGGCAGTTTAGATCCCTGTCGATAGCGAGCCACTTCATCCCGATAGCATCCAGCCACTGCATCGCGGCTTTTTCAGTTTTGAGCCTTGCGATGCTGGCTGCACCACAGGCGGCGAGACAATTCTCGGCGACGACCATCACACTGAGAAGCCCCGGCACAGGGTGGCCGTCTACCGGGCTCAGGCCCCGGCCGAAATTTTCGCCCTTGAACGCAATGCGTTTTTCGAAGTCACCACGCCGGGTAAAACCGGCATTGTTAACCTTGATCCGGGCAATCGCAGTGCGTGCGCCCTGCGGATGGCGTACACCCACCAGCCAGTTCGCACCGTCTGCGGCTTTGCCGATCGTCGCGACATCCTGATCAAGCTCGATCAGGGCGCTGGTGACGCCTTTTTTGGTCAGGAGTTTGCGCACCGCGTCGACGGCATAGGCACACACGATGCTGTTGAGATCTATCAGCATGCCCGTGTGCGCGAGCCTCGCACCTTGGTCTGTGACCTCAAGCTTGGACCAACCAATGATTAATAGCAGCTGCTGCAACTGAGATTCAGTGGCGATGAGTTCACCACCTTCCGAGTAGCAATTCTGCAGCAAGCGGGTAGTAGGGTCGAAAACATGATTGCTTTGCCCCCAAAGGCGTGAGGCGAAGTCGAACAAACCGCGCGCCTCAGCATCCAGTTCAACAAAGGCACCTGTCCCCGCCGCCTGGTTAATCTGACTAACGAGCGAACTCTGCTGATAAGAGCAGAACTTACTCTCAATCCGCCTCAGTTCCGATTCAGCAGCTGCCACGAGTTCGTCTTCATTATCTCCAGAGCCAGTGATGACAAGGGAACATGAGCGACCGAAGGTTTGGAGTCTGGATTTGGTGGTCATTTGCGATCCAGTATCGTAGTTGTTGACGTTAGTGTGACAGTTTATTCATAAACCTACTATACAAAGTAGTCATTCTAGATTTGTGGAGGGATTCCAAATGTCATATTTGTCTCCATGTTCAGTGAATTTTCTTTGGAAATGATTTCGAGGCGGCCGCCTGTGATTTCGGAAATAGAGTTTAGTACCAGTGCTGGATCGTCCTGGATCAGCTCGTTCGCCGGTTTTGGACTTAGTGAGGTATTGATTCTGATGACGACCTCTCTTCTCTTTCGGGGTTCAAAAGTCAGTTCAATTTCAAAGTACCTTACTGTCTTTTTCTCGTTCTTGATCTCGGACAGGTTGATACGCACCATCTCGAAAATCGAGATGGCGATGTGAAGCGATCTTTCTAGTGAAATAGATTGCTCTGGCACCCGATTAATGGAAATCAAGAGTGATGGTTCAATACTCTGAGCACTGATATTTTGTGCGATCACTAGTTCCGTGAAGCTACAGAGTTCTATCCCTTGGTTTAGTGGTTGTCTGGCACAGTAGCGGTCTAGAAGCTCGAACGCACTAAGCAATTCATGGATGTCATCTCGTTGTTTACCTTTTTGATTAGAAAATACGTGCTGGAGTAACCGTAGTCTCTCGGCGTAAAAAACCCTAACTGTTTTCAAGTCGTCCTGATGCGAGTCAAATAGCTCATTGAGCTCAGTCTCTATAGTGTCAGCCGTGGCGGCCATTTCTCTCCCATAAGACAAGGCCTTCTCACGAACAATGATGGCATCATAGAATTTCTTGAGCGCAAAAATTGAGAGTAGAAATGCGAATAGATATAGTCCGTGCGCCCATGGAGTTAACCAAGGAGATTGGTTAACTATTAGATCAACTTTCGTTGGATTATTTGTCCAGGCGCCTGAAAGGTTGGTCGACTGTACCTCAAATCTATAAAGCCCTGCAGGTAAGTTCGTGTAGGTTGCTGAGTGCTCGAATCCAGAGTAGATCCACTCGTCTTTGAACCCTATTAGTCGATATCGATACTTGTATGAATCATGTGCGATGTAGTCCAAGACCGAAAACTGAAACATGATGAACTCGTCAGTGTAATCTAGATAAGCTCTTCCATTGCTGTTTTCAAAGTTTGTTTGAATATTATCAGAAAGAGTTCGAATGTTTGTGATCCGGAGGACAGGCGGAACCATATCCGTAGATACCTTGTTAGGCGTAATTTTGTTGTATCCATTAACTCCGCCAAACAGCAAATTTCCTTCTCGGTCGACTAATGAAGCCCCGAAATTGAAGTCGTTGCCCTGTAGGCCGTCTCTAACGAGTAGGTGTCGCAGTGGCTTTTTGTTCGCGCTGAAAACACGAATTCCTTCCTCTGTGGCAGTCCAAATTTGGCCTGTAGAGTCGATCTCGATACTATAAATTGTATTGCTCATTGAGAGCTTTGAAACTGCAATAGCTTTTACCGGTCCTGTGAGATGCTGGAACTCGCCATTTAGTTCAAATAGTCCGTGGTCTTTGGTTCCTAGAAAAATGGCTCCGTTAGGATGTTCAGCGAATGATAGGATTCGTGGTGTCTCTTCCAATGAATCGAACTCTAGGTCGACTCTTTGGAACTCGTCCGTACTAGCATTGTGTCGGTACAAATTTTTTTCAGTCACGGTGTAAATCGAGCCACTGCTGGTTTGAGCTATTACAGTAACTGATGGCTCGCCAAGAGACCTGAAGCGCTTCAATACCTGACCTGAAAGTCGGTAGAGTCCTAAGTTGTATGTGGCAATCCATACAGTATTCGATTCAGTAGGAAGTATTGCTGTGACCGCGAAATTCTCTGTACCCTCCGGTAAAGGCCGGGTGACTTTCCCCGTGCTAAGGTCAACCAGATCAACGCCGTGTTCTTGATAGCCTATCCAAAGTTTATCCTTGTCGCTGGCCAGAGACATTACCCGGTGATCTGTAAGTTTCGACTGGTATATCCTTCCAAAAGGGTAGTGTTGTTCTCCCTTGAAGTTGGCCCGATAAAGTCCATTGTAGGTTCCAATCCAAAGGTAGTCTTCGGCATCCTGTGTAAAGGATAAGACCTCGTCGTGTATTTCTGCGTTAGACTTGTTGTAGAGTTCGACTTCCCTTTCTGTTGCAGCAAATAACCCCTGGAATGTACCTATCCAGATGTCTTCGCCGACGAAGAGCAAGCTCATTATGGCGTCATTCCCCAGTGCGGAGTCTTTTGATCTAATAACAGAAAAAAGAGAGAAGTTTGATGAATATATGTAGATTCCTCTATTGGTGGCTATATAGAACCTTTCTTTGTTAGTAGCTAGTTTAGATATATGCAGACCCTGTTCGACATCGAGAATTTTGGACGATGGAGATGTCGCGGAATTGCTAGGGATTTGATAGATCTGGCCAGATTGTGTGGCAGCAATAATAGAGTTTTCCGGTCCCTCACCTAGAGCTACAATGTGTTCGTCCCTGATTAGAGATGTATCGATGCGAAAAGAATTGGTTTTGCGAGAATATTTTGCAAGACCAAAGGAGCCTCCAAGATACGTATCACCATTTCTAGTGTGGGTGATGTACAGCAACTCCGCGGATTCCTTTGGCTCAGTCATTCCAAGTTCGATTTTCGATATTCGTTGGTTAGCTTGCAGGCGGAATACATCACTTCTTGTAGTTATCCAGATGGTGCCATTTGGACCTTTGGAAATTCCAGTTACAGAATTGAGGCTGATGTCTTGATCTTCGAACGCCAAAGTAGCTTGGCTCGATTTTTGCGATATAGAGACAATTCCGATCCCATACGCAGCTACAAGAATCTGGCCATTCTGCGACTCAACTATGCCTCGAATATCCGAGAAGTGAATCGGGCCACTCTTAGATATCCCTTCACGATATGACGAAAGAGTGGTTCCGTTGAACCTATACAGACCTTCTTGTGTGCCGATCCAAAGGTTCTCGAGAGAATCCTGCATTAGTGATGTGATAGTTGGTTGGGCAATTTGCTTGACGAATTGTGGTGTGACGATCTGATAGCCCGTGCTTGCAAAAACGGGAGTAGCGAAGAGGCACAATGCCACGATCAAGACAATCGGGTTTTGTTTCTGGCGAGGCATTGAAGGGACGTCACCCTATGACTATTCGACTATAGGTGAACAGTTTAGTACAGATTCTGTGCCCTTGGATCGCGTCTTGAGTGGCGATTCAATACAGGTGAAAAAAGCTCGACTGTATTTCTAGGCGATATACTGTTTCTGGAATTCAGCTTGAAATTCTCGATCGGCAGTGCGCAGAATTTCTAAATTTGACACCATAGATAAGCTACTTTTAATCTTTGCTGCATCTTCAATGGCGGAGCTAATGCTTCGAACTTTAGTAGCACCAACGTTGGCACTTAGTGACTTTATCGCATGGGCGGCGCGAGCGGTTTCTTCATAGTTATCGGCGCCGATATGGTCTTCTATCTCGCCGATTTTTTGCGAGAACTGACTCTTGTATCCATCGAAAACTCTCGAGAGCAGCGGTTTGCCCGTCGATCTTTCGACTTCGAGAATGTTAGAAATTGCCTTAGTGTCGAGAATTTCATGGAGCCTTTGGGGGGGTGGCGATACGGAGCCCTTGAGTTCGAAATTGATTTCAGTATCTGGCGTACTTTGCCTAGTGAGATCTATTGCTTGCTTGATGTCATCTATGGAGAACGGTTTTGAGATAAAATGATCCATTCCGGCTTTTACGCATTTCTCTCTGTCGGTGGGGTTTATTCCTGCGGTAAGAGCGACTATTTTCGACGAACTTAGATTGCTCTCCCGTTCAAATTTTCTGATATTTTCAGTGGCTCGGAATCCATCCATGATTGGCATTTGGCAATCCATAAGAATTAAGTCAAATGGCGTGCTCTGATACTTGCGAAGTGCGTCCGCGCCGTTTTCTGCAATCGTAACTTCCTGCTCGAGCATGCTAAGCATTTCAACTACGATTTCTTGATTGGTCGTCACATCCTCAGCAACCAATATGGACAATTTTCGACCGACTCCTTCTTGAGGTTGGTGCGGTTCTGCTTCATTTAGACCTATGTTTGATCGAACTGAGTCGTAGATATCAGCTGCGTTTTCAAGCGTAAATGGTTTAGACATGACTGACCAGGAGCTCGCAGCAGATGGCGGCGGAGTCTCGTTCACGCGCAGCATTAAATATCCATGCGTGCCTTCGTCTTCTTGAATGTGTTCAGCGAGCTTCGGAAAGTCTTTGATATCATTGAAATCAGCAATATATATTCCTTGCTGCTCTATTGTCTTTAAGTCATCGTGCCATTCGCAATCGACATTCATGTATGTCAAATGACTTTCAACCATTTTGAAGAAAGCCGGCGACGATGTCGCAATGTACACAGGCTTGGATTCTCTAGTCATAGGCAGTTCATTTTCGGGCATTGAATATAGTGGAATCGCAATAGAAATTTCGGTTCCGACACCGCTCTCTGATCGGATGTCTATTTCGCCGCCCATAATTTCCACGAAATGCTTCGAAATAGATAACCCAAGTCCCGTTCCTCCGTACTGCCGCGTAGTGCTAGCATCGGCTTGGGTGAAAGCGTCAAAGATCTTTGACTGTGTCTGTTCATCCATGCCGATTCCGTCATCGCGCACTGAAATCAGTACTAGATCGGGTTCATCCATATTTCCATGAGCTTTGGTCGAAGCCAAGACATCAACGCAACCGTGATGAGTGAATTTTATTGCATTGCTTACGAGGTTCATTACAACCTGGCGAATTTTGGTAGGGTCTCCTCTGTAACCACTAGAGACAGAGCTGCCTATAATTATATTAATGTCTAGATCTTTGCGAGCAGCTGGTTCTGCCTGTAGATAGCACACTTCGTCAAGTAATGCGGTTAGGCTGAATTCTATATTTTCTAACTCAACTTTTGACGCTTCTAGCTTAGAGTAGTCGAGTATTTCGTTTATTAGGTCTAAAAGCGCATTACCACTCTTATGCGCTGCTGTGGCGAACTGGCGCTGTTGCTCATCTAGCTCGGTGTGCAGCAGTAACTCGGTCATGCCGATCATCCCATGCATTGGGGTTCTGATCTCATGGCTCATCGTTGCCAGAAACTGTGATTTCGCGGTGTTTGCAGATTCCGCAATAACGCGCGCTTCTTGAAGGTCTTGCGTTCTCTCCTCCACCATTCGCGTGAGTTCATGTTGTCTTTCGATGGCGAGAGCTGTTTGTCGTCGCTGGCCGCGTATGTACATCGCGATCATGAATGAAAATAGAGCGGTGTAAGAAAGATACGCTAACGGGCTCTGCCACGGTGGTGGTGAGACGACGATTGGAAGGCTGAGAGCATCCCAGTTCCAATCGCCAGCAGTACTAGCCGCGGCAAGTTTTAGCGTATATGAGCCTGGTGGTAAGGTTGTGACAGATACGATTCGTGAGTCTGGAGAAATATTCCAAGTCGAATTTAGTCCCTCAATCTTGTATGCATATTGAACAAGCTCAGGGGCAGAAAACTCTGCTGCGTAGAACTCTATCGATAGCATTTTGTCTTCGTAGCTCAGCTCGAGCTTATTGAGCTCATGGTAAGGTACATCGAAGGTTCGGAGTTCATTCATTACCTTGATAGAGTAGATGGATACTTCCGGCAGACTTTCACGAGGTTGAATTAGGGCTGGATCTACAACATTGAACCCTGAGACTCCTCCAAAGAGAATCTTACCGTCAGAGTCCTGGAAAGATGCTCCCATGTTGAATTCTAGAGCTTGCAGTCCATCCTCTATTCCAAAATTTGTGGAAGATGCAAGTGATGGGTCGAGTCTAGTGAGCCCCCTGTTGTGTGATAGCCACAAACTATTCGATGAGTCGATTTGAATGCCATAGATGCTCGAGCTTGGCAGCGTAATGTTCGGTAGGCCATTGTCAAAAACTGGTCGAAGTTCTGTTCGATAGTCACTTCTCCAGCGAGAAATACCACCACCTGCAGTGCCTAGCCACAGCGTGCCCTCATTGTCTTCTTGAAAGGACCACACCATGTCGCTTTCGATGCTTTTTGGAATCTGGTTATCAGCGTAGATACGGGAAAATGTGCCGTCTTCTAACGAGAATCTGTTCAGTCCATTTTGCGTTCCAATCCAGATATAACCCAGACTGTCTTCGATCATTGCTAGCACGCGATCGTCGCTAATGCTTTGAATGTCATATTCGTCATGTTGGAAATGAGTAAATGAGCCGCTTTCATCGTGGTAGACGTTTAATCCTCCACCGTATGTGCCAACTAGTAGTTCGCCGCTCGATAGTCGCAAGAGTGATGTCACTCCATTGCTACTGATGGTGCCCTCTGATAGTGGCGAATGGCGATAGATGTCGATGTCATTTGTTTCAAGGTTGAGCCGGTTTAGTCCTCCATCATAGGTTCCCACCCAGAGATGCTGCTCTTCTCCGAGAAGGCTCATTACAGTGTCAGATGAGATACCTGGCTCGGTGAATGGATTTATCCATTCAAATCTCTCGGAGTCACTGCGTAACCTGTTAAGCCCGCGATCTGTGCCGACCCAAAGACTGCCATCTGAGGTTCTGGCGAACGCGTTCACTGAGTTGCTCGACAGCCCGCCCCGGATTTCGTCGTAAGCTTCAAATCTATTTTCACTACCGCTAGCTAGTCCGTGAAGGGTGCCAACCCAGTATTGCCCGTCTCTCGATTGATAAATGGAATACACGGCAATTTCAGGGAGCCCCGAGTTCTGTTCTGAGTAGCGTATGAAATTGTCGTTTTCGGGGTTGTAGAGATTTAGCCCAGTCTGCGTTGCAAACCAGGTGTTCTGTTGTGAGTCGATAAAGATCTCAGTGACATTGTTGCTGGAAATTGAATCGAGGTCGTCTTCTTCGTGTCCGTAGTGAGTTACTTTTTTTGTGGTAGGGCTATACTTATAGACTCCGTGATTCTCTGTCCCTATCCAAATGACGTCTTTGGAGTAGGCTTCGATGTATGTCACCCTGGGTTTCTCTGACGGCATCTCTGAAGTAGTCTGGAGCTCATGGGCCTCTATCGATAGTCCATTCTCCTTGATACTGACCAGGTCGGCGCGTTGAGTTGCTGCCCAGATCACATCGTCATCTTTGGCTTGATCGAATGCGTATACGATACCGAAGTTGGGTATTTTCCGGTTGTCTGGGATGAGGTGCGAGAATGTTCGCTTACTTGGATCGAGGACACTAATTCTATCAATATATCCGACCCAAATTTTGCCGCTATTGTCCGCGAATATTGACTGTATATCGTCCGATAATAGAGAGTTCTTATCCGCCGGATTGTAGCGAAAAGCTGAAAATCCATTGGTGACCCGGTTGTAAAGATTTAGCCCTCCCCCATGCGTAGCTACCCATAGGTTGCCATCATTATCCTCATCGATGCCTGAGACGGTGTCTGACGTTAGGGAATCATGGATGCTTGCAGACGAAGTGAAACTTTCGAGATGTCTGCCGGTGTATTTGGTAAGTCCCTCTTGAGTTACGAGCCATAGAGCGCCTTGTGAGTCCTGATGAATCTGTCGTACGGTTTGCTGAGTAAGCTGATCTGAAATCGCGGATTTACTGAATCTAATATAGCGATGTTGATCGAACGCGAGTGAGGAGCTAGCGACCCATGACAGAACAATGATTAGAAATACGCGCTGCATGCCTAGCTTCTTTTTATTCGGAGTAAGAATTCTATGTCATTGTTGACACAGATTTCAAAAGGGAAGTGAAGATTTGGAGTAAAGTCGGCGCGGAGCTAGGGGTAGGCGGCCCTAGAGTCTCCGCGCCAAAAGCCTAGCCGGACTTTTTCAGATGTCGCGGCTAAATGTAGCGATGAAAATATGTGTAAAGACAGCGAAAGGCGCTGACTAGAGGCTGAATGCTATTTGAGACCCCACTTGAATGCATTCTGCTCGGAATAAGACTTGAGGCCCCATTTAAATGCATTTTGCTCGGAAAATGACTTCAAACCCCATTTGAACGCTGTTTGCTCGCCGAAAGACTTGAGACCCCATTTGAATGCACTCTGATCGTGAGAAGACTTAAGCCCCCACTTGAATGCACTTTGCTCTCCGAAGGACTTGAGGCCCCATTTGAAAGCACTCTGCTCGCCTGAGGATTTGAGCCCCCATTTGAAGGCAGACTGCTCAGAGAAGCTCTTAGAGCCCCACTGGTAGGCGGCCGACGTCATCACTGTCTGTTCTGAGCTCAGGTTTTTGGAGCCTTTATCAGCCCACTTATAGCCGCTTCGACTATGATCTGCATTGCCCCACTTGAAGGCTTGAGTGCTAGCTTCAGTTCTTTTGCCCCACTTGTACCCAGTGGTTTCCGAGCGAGTGTAGGAGGTTGACTCCGCCAAAGAATACGTAACCCGCTTCACAAGGCTATGGCCGCCGGCACCTGTGGTTATGTTCGGCTGTGAAACTTCTGCAACAGTTGCCGCGGACGTCGCCATCATCACGACTGCAATGCTGCCGAGACCCAAGTTTTTGATGTTCTTCATAGCGTTCATGTTTGCCTACCTTTTTTACAGACTGGGAATGCATGCGCGCGGGGAAAATGTGACGCGCATCTGGTTATTCGGGTTGATTAGGGTCGTCTTTGCGACCTGGGTCACACTCTTCTCTAGCGGTGCTTGACTTCGTTATACGAGTAACAACTAACCAAAATAAACCACACCATATAACCATTTTGGGTTATTCGGGCTGGTGGTTAGGACTGGAAAGTATGTTTCGGGCTTGCGGGGGTGGCTCTAAGCTGTTGAAAAATAAAAGCTATTGGCCGAAATGGAGGGGGCTGGTTAAAGATTGACCCGTGAGGGGTAATGTACGCGAGTCGGTCATGTAAGCAATTACAGCTAGTTACCTATCTCCTCCATGCGTTTTTTCTCGATTTGGTACAGCTGCTCCCAATTGAAGGGTGAATCTGGGCTGTCACTGGCGCCGGGAGGGAGTCTTTCGATATGGGCTTTAACACCCCAGGTCCGGATATCGCTCGCGCCTTTGGCGGGCGGTGCGGGGGAGAGCATTTGCTCGAGGCCGGGCAGGGTGATCTCGCCATCTTCTGACATTACGGCGGGGCCTTCAAAGTGGTCTTTTCCGGAAATGTCGTGCTCCAGGTTAAGGCCCTCGTTGGCGCAATCTCTGGCGCCCAGGGTGAGTGCCCGGGTCACGCTCACGTAGCCCTGGCCTTGCTCGAAGGGGCTGTAGGCCAATAGCCCATCGCGGTTGATCGCGGGATCAGCGGAGCTCGTCAGCATGCATTTGACATTGTCTGGCGTCAGCTGAGGTTCCAGCTGCAGCAGCAGTGCCACCAATCCCGATACCAGTGCGGCAGCCTGGGACGATCCAGTCATCACGAACTCGCCGGTATCGAGCAGATATTCGGGGTGATCGGTGGTGAGGCTGGAGCCCGGGCGAGTTAGTCCGGTCATGTGGCCGCCGGGGGCAACGATATCGGGTTTGATGTGCGCCGACGGTGTGGGTCCTCGTGAGGAAAAGTCGGGTACGTAGTCGTCGGACCGGTCCAGTGGTGTCCATGAGTCGGTGACGGCGCCCACGGTGATGATGTAGGGGAGGTTGCCGGGAGAACCGACAGACATCGGCTCGGGGCCTTCGTTACCGGCGGCTGCGACTACGACAATACCTGCCTGCCACGCGCGCATAACAGCCTGGTTTACCGGGTCCAGGAAGTAGGGCCAGCGCGGGCGGGAAGCGAAAGACAGGTTCAGCACGCGGATATTGTGTTTCGCCTGGTTGTCGATGGCCCACTGGACGCCGCGTACGATGTCGAGCATGCCGCCCTGGCCTTCTACATTGAACGCCTTGATGACGGCGAGCTTCACATCCGGGGCAATGCCCTTGTAGGTGCCGGTGGCTTTGCCATCTCTTAGCGTAGGGCCACTGTGGGCGAGCACGCTGGTCAAGTGCGATCCGTGTCCGCTTTCGTCGAAGGCCTCGTTGACTTCGTGGCCGCTGATGGCGTCGTAGCGCGCTACCACGCGTGGAGCGCCTGATGTGTCTAGTGCGAGGCTGTCATGTTCCCAGAGTCCTGAATCGAGCATGGCCACAGTTACGCCCTGGCCGCGGATATGGTGTCTATGCAGGTTGTCGGCCCCAGTGACAGTGGCGTAGTAAAAATCGTTGTGATTGTCGGGATAGGCGGGTGGGCTGGATAGTGTGCAGTCGGGGCCAAAGGTGATTTCGCTGCTGAAGAGGTTCTGGCGTTCAGGGCCGGGCCTCTTGCTGGAATTGGCAAAGCGTACTTTCAGGTGGCCGCTTCCTCGCAGTGCTGGCGCTTTGTCGCCTGTAAAGTTCAGTGTGAGCCCGCCCGGTGCTGAGGGAAGTTGGCTCCCTGTCCATTGGGTGTCACCCAGTGACAGCATGGTGGCAGCGCCCCACTCATGCGGCCAGTCCAGGGTAAGCTGGCTGGCCCTGACGGCTTTGTCGGTCTTATTGAGGAGCTGCCACTCCAGGCCGAGTTCATCGAACTGCAACTGCAGATAGCCGCCTACATCACAGCTGGTCCGTTCAGGGCGGTTATCGTCCGGAGGATCAAACGCGAGATCGTCGATGTGGCGTAGTACTTCATCTGACGTGAGAATGGCATCAAGTTGGGCGCGGCTCAGCTGGGCGCCAACGGCATCGATAACCGGTAGTTTGTGCGTGAGTTCGCCACCTTGAGCTTGCACGAGGTCGGCCATGGCTGATGCAGACTCGCCCTGCAGCATGACATGGAGGTGCTCTTCGCTCGCGCTGGTGCAGAGGCTGGTAGCCGCGATGGCGGCTGTCAGTATCGCCCTTGTGTGGGCCATCAATCTCATGGGTTTGAATCAGTGCTGCTCTGCAGGAATAAGGTCCTGGGAGAAATTCTGCTGCAGCATGTCTGGTACGTCTTCGGGGTAGAGAGGTCGGGCGAAGAAGTAGCCCTGGAGCAGGTGGCAGCCTTTGGCGACGAGATAATCCAATTGAGGCTTCTCTTCTATGCCCTCGGCAATAACACGCAGGTTCAAGGTGTTGGAAAGCGCGATAATCGCATCGACAATGCCCGCACCGTCGGTGGTGTCCAGGTCTGCTACGAAGCTCTGGTCAATCTTCAGCGTGTCGATGGGGAAACGCTTCAGATAGCTCAACGAGGAGTAGCCGGTACCGAAGTCGTCCACGGCCACATCCAGCCCGAGTTCCTTCAACTGTCCGAGTTTCTTAATGTTTGCCGGCGCATCGGTCATGATCGCGCTCTCTGTGAGTTCCAGCTCGAGGCGGCTGGCTGGAAGTTTGGCATTATCCAGAAAGCGCTTGATGCGTCGGGGCAGGTCGTCCTGGTTGAACTGGATGGGTGAGATATTCACGCACACCCGAAATTCTGGCAACCCGAGGGAGTCCCAGTAGCGGCAGTGGCGGTCTACCTCACCCAGTACCCAGTCACCCAGTTCGATGATCTGGCCGGTACGCTCGGCAACCGGGATAAAATCCAGTGGCGAGATCATGCCGCGCTCCGGATGCTTCCAGCGCATCAGGGCCTCCATGCTAACCACCGCGCCGGTGCGGGTATCGATCTGGGGCTGGTAGCGAAGTTCCAGCTGATTGCTGCTCATTGCGTAGCGCAGCTCTTCTTCCATCTTGAGCTGTTCCACGGCACGCGCGTTCATTTCCTCATTGTAGAAGCGGAAGCATGCGCGGCCGGCGGCCTTGGCTACATACATGGCCGTGTCGGCATTGCGGATCAGGGCATCGGGATCCTCGCCGTCCTGCGGGAAGACTGCGATACCAATACTTGGGGTTACCACCGGATTGTGCGATTGCAGTGAAATAGGTTCCGACAGTGTGTGCAGTATGCGCTTGGCCACTTTTTCGATGTGGCTGATGTCGTTCACATCGGACAGTACAACAGTGAACTCGTCGCCGCCCAGGCGCGCGATCTCGGTGTTGCTGGTGAAGGCTTCCTCTGTGCTTGCGTCATTGTCGGTGTAGTAGTTGATCGCGTCGTCTTCGCGCAGTTCTACCGTGAGCCGCTTGGCAATCTCTACCAACAGGCGATCGCCACGGCTATGACCGATGGAATCGTTGATGCGTTTGAAATGGTCAAGGTCGATAAAGAGAAGCGCAGCACCGGTTTCGTGTCGGCGACAGCGTTTCAGAATTCGATTCAACTGCTCGTTGAAGCTGCGCCGGTTGGGCAGGCTGGTGAGCGGGTCGTAGTAGGCGAGGTAACGCAGGCGGTCTTCCTGACGTTTGAGCGAGTTGAATGCGTCGGAGGCGCGCAGCATATATTGCACGTCGCGGCCCAGGAGTGACCAGTTGACGGGCTTGGTTTTGTACTGGGTGGCGCCGGCTTCAAAGCCCTGGTCGATGGACTTGCGGTCATCGGAACCCGTCACAATCATGATCGGGATCGATTCACCCTGAGGCATCTGGCGAATGCGCTGGCAGACTTCCAGGCCAGTCATTCCAGGCATTTCAACATCGAGGAACACAAGGTCGGGGCGCTCTCGAGCGAACACATCCAGCGCCTCGGTGCCATCGGCGGCCTCGACTACCACCATGTCTTCTGCTTCCAGACACTGGCGTGTGAGAAGACGAACGTTGAAGTCGTCGTCGCAAACTAGAATTTTGGCGCGGTAGTGAGCGCGGTCGTCGCTGGGCATGATTAGAAGCGGAAAATTTTTTGAGAGTGAGGTAGGCTATCATCACTAACAACGCCCGCCTAGCCCGAATAATAAAAGCATCGGGGTTATCGGTGGAGCAGAATCATTTATGGGGGAGTGACGGACTGAGCATGCGAGTACATCTGTCTGCAGGATACAGGCTGGTGGTTCCTTTGTTGCTCGTTGCGCTGGCTATGTGGGCGCGCAGCTTTGCCTCTCAGTTGGGGCAGGAAGCCAGTATTTTCCTCGACTATTTACCTTATTTCCTCTGCCTTATCTGCTGTGGGCTGGCGTGGATGTTTAATCGTCTGCGTCTGGCGCTGGCTGCGCTGGCCTCTACTGGCCTCTATTTACTGATCAAGTTCCACCTGCAGGTGAGCCTGACCCAGCCGGCAGCCGGTCAGCTCTTTCTTTTTGCCGGTCTGGCCCTCGCTGTGGGTATCACCTATCTGCTGGTGGTGCGGGACTATGGCTTGCTCACGCTGCGTAGTTTGCTGATGGTTGTCGTATTCACCGCGCTGCTGGGGCTTTGCTATGCGGCGTCGGGTTGGATAGGCACCACTGAGGCTGTCTGGGCGGAGAAATTCGCCGCGCCTACGCATGAGGAGTACATGCTCTCACGCGCGGTGTCCTGGCTGATTGCAGGGGCGGCCCTGGTCGCGATCTATCTGGTGCTGGCGCGCGACGATGAAACAGAGAGCGCCTTATTCGGGGCGCTGCTGGCAGGTTTCTGTGCGCTCGCATTTCTCCATCTCGAGTATATTTCTGTTGTGATGGCGTGTGCCGGCCTGCTGTCGGTGGGTTGGGGGTTACTGCGTGGCTCGCATTCCATGGCTTATCGCGACGAACTCACTGGCTTGCCGGGTCGCAGGGCGCTTAACGAGCGTCTGCAAAGCCTTGGGCGCAACTATAGTATCGCGATGGTGGATGTCGACCATTTCAAGAAATTCAACGACACCCATGGCCATGACGTGGGCGACGAGGTGCTCAAGCTTGTCGCTTCGCGTATTCGCCGGGTTGGGGGCGGCGGCACAGCTTACCGCTATGGTGGTGAGGAGTTTTGCGTTGTCTTCCCGCGGAAGTCGGCGGACGAATGCGCCGGCGCGCTGGATAAGGCGCGGGAGGGGATATCAAATTACCGTATGTCTATTCGTGATCAGGGCAAGCGCCCGGTCAAAGCAAAAGAGGGCACGCGCCGCCGTGGCGCTACACGGCTCTCTGCTGAATCGGTGTATGTCACGGTCAGTGCGGGGATTGCCAATCGCGACGACGATTTGCAGACGCCCGAGGAAGTGCTTGCGGCAGCCGACAAGCAGCTCTATCGCGCCAAGCGCGGGGGGCGCAATCGCGTAGCCTGGCCAGGCTCGAGAAAGTAATCAGGAAAAGAGTGGGTCGTTGCGCTTGAGGCGCTGCTCTTCCACAAAACGGGGGATTTGTTGTAGCGGTATTGCCGGGCTGTAGTAAAAACCCTGCACCTGCTGGCAGTGTTTCTCGCGCAGGTATTCCACCTGCTCATAGGTTTCTGCGCCCTCTGCAACCACTAACATACCCAGACGGCGAGCCATCTCGATGATCATGGTGCACACGGCTTCCTGGTGCGCATTGTAGGGCAGGTCACGTACAAAACAGGCGTCAATCTTCAGGGCAGAAATCGGTAGCTCGGTCAGGTGCGAAAGCTGCGAGAACCCGGTGCCAAAATCATCCAGCGAGAAAGAGACGCCCAGTAGGCGCAGTTCATCCATTCGCTCTTTAATCGCATCCGGGCTCTTGAGAATCGTGGTCTCGGTCAACTCAAGTTCAAGTTTGGAGGCATCGGTGCCGGTGCGGCTGATGATGTCCTTGACGATGTCTACGAAGCGATCGTCCTGAATCTGGGAGAAGGAGATGTTGACAGCAACATCCACATTGCGAATACCCTGTTCTTCGATCCAGACCTGGGCTGCGCAAGCGTGTTGAATCACCTGGTAACCGATGGTTTTCATCAGGCCCATATCTTCGCAGGCAGACAGGAATTCACCTGGGCAGAGGAGACCCCGCTCCGGGTGGTTCCAGCGCAGTAGCGCTTCAAGGCCCACCAGCGCACCTGTTTCCAGGTCGACGCGGGGCTGGTAGTGCAGCTCAAACTGATTTTTGCGCACCGCGGTGCGGAGTTCTGCCGCCAGCGAGGTGGCGCCGGAATCGTCAAAGGTCAGTTGCTCGGAGTAGCGAATAAACTTGTTGCCATCAACGGTCTTGGCCTGCTGCATCGCGCTGCGAGCACTCTCTACAAGCTCGGAAAACTCTTTGTTGTCATCCGGATACATCGCCGCGCCGATGCTGGCGTCGATAGAGACTTGTTGCTCACTCAGGATCATGGGTGCGGCGATGGACTTGAGCATTTTTTCGGCAATCAATTCAACGTCAGCAAACGAGTTAACGTCTTCGAGCACTACTGCGAATTCATCACCGCCGAGGCGCGCAATACTGTCGGTGCTGCGCATCTTGTTGATCAGCCTGCGTGAAATCGTTTTTATCAGTAGGTCGCCATCCGCCTCGCCGTAGTGGTCGTTGATATTGGCGAACTGATCCATGTTGATATAGAGGAGGGCAGTATTGAATCCGTAGCGCGAGGAGCGTTCCATAGCGCGCTCAAGATGCGCGCGGAAGCCGACGCGGTTGAGTGCGCCGGTGAGGCTGTCGCGATTGGACAACTGCTGGATTTTGTCCTTGGCCTGCTTGAGCTGGATGCAGTAATCGAGAATGCGGTGAACGAGAGCGTCCTGAATCTGGCCGCGAATCAGGTAGTCCTGCGCGCCAAGGTCCCGCAGCTGTTCCAGTGTGGTCTGTTCGGGGTTATCCAGTACTAGTATCAGGGGAATTGTAGCGTCATGCTTCTGGGCCAATCGGAGCAGGTACTCGGTCTCCGGGCCGTAGGACATGATGACGACATCAATAGCCGGGTCTAGCAGGGCCTCCAGCGGGCGCTCCATCGATTCGGAGTTTGCCAGCTGAAACTGCTTGAGAGGCGAGCGCTCAAGGCATTCCGACAGTACCAGGTGGTCTGTCTGGTTCTCTGAGATGATGAGTACGGTGTGTTGTGCCACCAATTCGCCCTGAATGCCCGTTTATAGTCGTGAAGCCCGCTCTCTGCCCAATTTCGAAGCGGTGCCCCTTATTCTTTATATAACATGAAGTTATACGGAATAATTCAGCGGAATTCTAGTGGATGTTTATTAAAAATTACCGAACTAGCGCTCAGTGAGCGAAGCCGCTAACGATTCGTGGCCCCCGCCGGCATTGTGGCGGGGTGGGCATGTATTAAGCTGAGTGAGTATTCCAGCCTATAAAACTATTATGAATGACGAATTACTACTGCAGATAAATGATGGTATTGGGCTTATCACCCTCAACCGGCCCGAGGCTCACAACACCCTGACTTCGGGTGTAATAGAAGGCTTGGGCGCAGCTTATAAGCAGTGCGATGAGGATGATGCTGTGCGTGTGGTGGTGGTCACCGGCGCCGGCAGGAGTTTTTGTGCCGGCGCTGATATGAGTGGCGGCGGGGCAACCTTCGACAGTGATTCGGTCGCGGTGGAAGTTGACTCTTGCCCCCTCAGCACCCAGGCCTGGGATGTGCGCAAGCCGGTCATTGCGGCTTGCAATGGTCATGCAGTGGGCGCTGGTCTGGGAATGGCGATGCAAGCAGATATGCGGGTCTTCGCCGATGAGGCTAAGTACGGCTTTCTGCAGGCGCGCCGAGGCGTGGTCACCGATTTCGCCATGGAGTATGTGCTGCCGCGAGTGATCGGGATGGAGCGGGCATTGGAATTACTGATGCGCGGTCAGCGCCTCAGCGGACAGGAGGCGGTAGCCTGGGGCCTGGCCGGTCGCAGCGTACCTGCCGAGCAGGTTTTGGACACCGCGATGGATATCGCCCGGGATATTGCTGTGAACAGTGCACCGCTGGCAATGGCTTTCCACAAGCGTTTGCTTTGGAAAGGCATGGATATGGACCTTGGGGAATTCGCCGGGCTAGAGAGCAGGGCGCTTAACCTCAGCATGACCAAGCCGGACGCGATTGAGGGCGGTATGGCGTATTTTGAGCGGCGCCCTCCTGAATGGACGGGGTCGGTCTCCACAGAGTGGCCGGATTGGATGGAGGATTGAGGCGATGCATAGCCGAGTGAGAGTAGTCTCAATTGTGCTGGCAGGCATGGTGTTGTCGGCCTGCGGCAAAGGTCTTGAACCTCCCTCCGAGTCGGCCTATGCAGCGAAGGACTTCAGTGCTGGCCAGGTGGCTGAACCCTGCGCATCCAGCGACCCCAATCGACAGGCACTGTTTGGTGATTTGCACATTCACACGGCCTATTCCAATGACGCCTGGAATTTTGATGTCCGCATGGAGCCGGCGGATGCCTATCGCTATGCCTTCGGCGGCCCGCTGCAACTGCCCTTGGGTGATGACCACAAGGCACGGGAAGTGTATATCGACCGGCCGCTGGATTTCGCTGGCGTTACCGACCACGCGGAATTTTTTGGTGAGCAGGATGTGTGTTTCGATCCGGTGGCTGCTGGCTATAGCAGTAGCTTCTGTGAGGTGATGCGCAGCGGCAATGGTCGCGCCCCACAATTGGTGATGCAAATTATGTCGCCGTTTTCCAAGCGCCGCGCGGACGTGTGTGGCGAAGAGGGTGCTGACTGTGCCGCACGCGCCGCCGAATACTGGCGCAACACCATTGATGCCGCACAAGCCTGGCAGGACACCAGTAGCGACTGCCAGCGCACAGCCTTCGTGGCCTATGAATACAGTTCTTTCCGCCTGGGCTCCAATCTGCACCGCAACGTGATATTCCGCAATGCGGCCGTCCTGCAGCGCCCTGTTAGCTATATCGATGTGCACCGTGAGTGGGACCTGTGGCGTATTCTGAAGGAGCAGTGCATAGAGAGCGGTACGGGCTGCGATGTACTCGCGATCCCCCACAACCCCAACATTAGCAACGGACGTATGTTTGCAGTGGATTACCCCGGCGCCGATAGTATCGAGGAACAAGCTGATCGCGCTCGGCTGCGTCAGCAGATAGAACCGCTGGTGGAAATTACCCAGCACAAGGGCGATTCGGAGTGCCGCAATGGGCTCGAGGGTGTGCTCGGAGCGGAAGATGAGCTGTGTGATCTGGAGCGCTTCGAGGATTTGGCCTTTGCCCGTTTCGTGGGGGAAGGCGAGCAACCGGGCCAGTGTTACAGCGGCCCTCTGGCCGACTGGCTGCCGCATCTTGGTCCCAACTGCCTGGATCGCAAGAGTTATGTGCGCTATGCCCTGGTAGAAGGTCTCAAGGAGGAGCAGCGTATTGGCGTCAATCCCTTTAAGTTCGGCATCATGGCCAGCACGGACACGCACAATGCTACTAGCGGCGGCGTGCAGGAAGCGGCCTTCGAAGGACATTTGGGTAACGGTGACTCTCGCGCCGAACAGCGCGCGAGTTTCAGCAGTGAGAATGAAGGCAATGCCTACAATAATCCGGGCGGCCTGATCGGAGTGTGGGCAACGGAGAATTCACGCGACTCGATTTTTGATGCCATGCAGCGCAAGGAAACCTTCGGTACCAGTGGGCCTCGCATCCAGCCGCGCTTTTTTGGCGCCTGGGATTTACCCTCAGATCTATGCGGCGATCCGCAAATGTTGGATAAGGCTTATGCTCAGGCGGTCCCGATGGGCGCAGATCTTCCTGCGCGCGCATCTGATGCGCCTACTTTCCTGGTGGCAGCCAATGCGGACGGCGGCACCGCGGCTTATCCGGGTACGCCGTTACAGCAATTGCAGGTGATAAAAGGATGGGCCGACGATGAAGGTAACCACCACCAGCGAGTATTTGAGGTCGCTGGCGACCCAGATAACGGCGCCGACGTGGACATGGATACCTGTCGCCCTCGAGGCGAGGGCTTTGCCCAGCTCTGTACCGTGTGGCAAGACCCGGAGTTCGATCCTCAGAGTTCAGCCATCTATTATTTGCGCGCGGTGGAGAACCCCAGTTGTCGCTATTCAGCCCAGCAGTGCCTGGCGCTGCCTGAGGCGGACCGGCCGGCTGATTGTGCCGACCCGGTGTTTGAACCTGTTATTCAGGAACGGGCCTGGAGTTCACCGATCTGGTACACACCTCGCGGCTAATTACACGGGTTCGCAGTTGAAGACCGGGATATTGCGGTCGGTGCGGGCCTGGTATTCGTCAAAATCGGCGTAGGTGTCTACAAGTAGCGGCCACAGTGCGGCTTTCTCCTCGTCATCGACTTGCCGGGCAATGTATTCCCGCTCCTGGCCGTCCGCCATAATCTTGATCTGTGGATGTGCCTTCAGGTTGTAGTACCACACTGGGTTCTTGGGCATGCCGCCCGAGGACGCCACCAGTAGTTTGTTCTCGCCATGACGGATGTGGATCAGGGGGATATGGCGAGTCTTACCGGATTTGGCGCCAGTCATTGTCACCAGACACACCGGCCCGCCGAGGAACGACTTCATCAGCCGGCCCTTGCTCATGCGGAAGACGCTGGCCTGGGCTTTGCTGCCCCAGCGCAGGAATGCCTTGATCGCCGGCAACTGGCTTTCCTTGTACTGGAACACGTCCTCGCGCTTGGTTTTTACATAATCGTATTTCTTCATTGTTGTTCTATCCGCAGATTGGATGCGACAGCTTATAGGACGATTTCACTGCTGCCAATCTGTGCTAGAATCGCGGCCTGTTTGCCCCTCCACATTCCGAAATTTATGAGCATAGCAACCGACAAACTGGAAACGATTCGCCAGCAGGTACAGCATCATCTTGACCATGCTGAACAGCGCCGCAGTGATCCTGCTCGCGAAGCCGAGCTGAAAGCCCTGATCAAGGCCCGCTTGATCGAGGAAAATGCGACCATCGTGGCCCATTACTACACCTCGCCCGTGGTGCAGGCACTTGCCGAGGAAACCGGCGGTTGCGTGTCAGACTCCCTGGAAATGGCGCGCTTTGGCCACGATCACCCCGCTGAGACTCTGGTGGTGGCCGGGGTAAAGTTCATGGGCGAAACGGCCAAGATTCTCACGCCTGAGAAGCGGGTTCTGATGCCTACTCTCGAGGCGACCTGTTCTCTCGATTTGGGCTGCCCCATCGAGGAGTTTTCCGAGTTCTGTGATCAGCACCCGGATCGCAAAGTGGTTGTATACGCCAACACCTCCGCCGCGGTCAAAGCGCGAGCTGACTGGGTGGTAACGTCCAGTATCGCTCTGGACGTAGCCGAGCATCTGGCCGAGCAGGATGAGAAGATCATCTGGGCGCCGGACCAGCATCTGGGCGACTACGTGAGACGCGAGACCGGCGCCGATATCATCATGTGGGACGGCGCGTGCATCGTGCACGAGGAGTTCAAAGCGCGCGGCATCGCAGACCTCAAGAACGTCTATCCGGACGCCGCTGTGCTGGTGCACCCTGAGTCACCCGCGTCGGTGTTGGAGCTTGCCGATCGGGTGGGATCGACCACTCAGATTATTCGCGCGTCCCAGGAAATGGACAACCAGCGCTTTATCGTGGCCACCGATCAGGGCATTTTCTACAAGCTGCAACAGCTATCGCCGGACAAAGAGTTCATTATCGCGCCCACCGCGGGTGAAGGGGCCACGTGTCGCAGCTGTGCGAATTGTCCCTGGATGGCAATGAATGAACTGGAAACCCTGGCAAGCGTTTTCGACCGGAATGACAACGAAGTCTTCGTCGATCCTGCTCTGGGTGAGCGGGCCATGGTGCCGCTGCGGCGCATGCTCGACTTTGCCGCCGAGCTCAATGTCACTGTGAAAGGTAATGCCTGACGTAGACAAGCGCCTCTGCTAGAGGCTTTCCATTTGCTGTCGTAGCAGCGCCACATCGCGCAGGCGCTGTTGGATCTGGGCCGAGGTGTGGTAATCATTCTGGGTGAGTTTGAGGGCGTAGTTAAGCTGTCGCTCTGCCTCGTCCAGGATGCCATTCAGAATGAAGTATTCCGCTCTTGAACGGTGCAGCCCGGCGATATTTCCCGACAGGCCCTGTACTTCCGCAAGCAGGTACCACAGGCCTGGGTCGTGGGGCCGGCGAGTGCTTTGTGCCAACAGCACTTCTTCCGCTATATGCGATTCGCCATTAGCCATGAGAGCAGTGGCGTAGCTCATGGTGAGCGGATGATTGCCTGGGCTCAGCTCCAGTTGTCGGGCGAGTTTCTTCGCCGCTTTTTCCGGTGCGTTGCGTGCCATCTCGATGTCAGCGTCTGCCAGAATGTATTCCAATCGATCGGGGTTGCTCGACCAGATAGCGTCCAGCGTAAGAGCTGCCTCATCCGCGCGGCCCGCCTCTGTCAGTGCAAGCACCAGGCCATATTGCGCCGCTTCTTCTGAACGGGGCGTGCCGGACAGCTCCCCTTTGAAGCGCTGCACGGCCTCTTCAGGCGTGTTGGCCAGTTGCACGTAGGCGCGTGCGCGCATGAGCTGGTAGTCCAGGCTTATCGGGCGCATCATCTTCGGGTACAGCCGGGCCCGGTTGCGGGTGTCGGCAATTCGGTTTTCTGATAGTGGGTGGGTGCGCATAAACTCAGGAATGCGCTCGCCACTGGAATAGCGCGAAGACTGCAGCATACGCTCAAACATTGCCGGGGCCGCATGTGGGTCCATCCCGGCTTCAACCATGGTTTGCATGCCTACCCGGTCGGCTTCCTGCTCATTGCTGCGGCTGTAACGCAAGGCATTGTTCTGGGCGGCGGCCTGGCTCGCCGCGAGGGCTGCCATGCCAGCGTCACCACCGGCGGTGGCCATGAGCACCAGTCCGGCGAGCATGCCCGCCAGATTCACCGGCGCCTGGGAGCGTTGGAATTCCACGCCCCGGGAAAAGTGGCGCTGGCTCAGGTGCGCTAGTTCGTGGGCGAGGACCGTGGCCAATTCGTCTTCGGTCTGGGCATACAACAGCAGGCCGTTGTGCACGCCGATCACCCCGCCGGGTACGGCGAAGGCGTTGATAGTTGCATTGTCGACCACCACCAACTCCAGGCGTCGGTCCTCCAGCTTGCTGTGAATCGCCAACTCGTAGATCAGGTTTTCGAGATAGTCGAACATCAAGGGGTCGGTGACGGTAGGCACCTGGCTGCGAAATATCTTCAGCCAGGTTCGGCCCAACTGATGTTCATACTCTGCGGAAAACAAGCTGGTGCTGGATTCGCCCAGGTTGGGCAGCTTGAGCTCTTCAGTGTTGGCTGAAACGGGGGCCGCCAGCATGGTGCAGAGCAGCAGTGCAGTCAGGCGCAGAAAGGGGGCTGCCGATTGGCGGATAAATAGCACTAACTCAGACCAGGTTGCTTGTGAACTTCAGGTGCCGGGCATTGTACTGCAACCGGCCGCACTTGGGGCAATACCCCGTGGTGAGTTAGAGGGCGGGGTTCAGTCAAAGTTCATTCACAGGAGTGTAATGCGTATACTGTGGCGCTTCTGGAGGTAAGAATCGCACATGACAGAACCGGTAGAACTGGACGCCAAGGGCCTGGATTGCCCGATGCCCTTGCTCAAGGCCAAGCGCGCGCTCAATACCATGGCCGCGGGGGAGCGCCTGCGCATCCTGGCGACCGACCAGGGATCCATGCGTGATTTCAGGGTATTTGCCGAGCAATCGGGCAATGAGCTCCTGTCTTCACAGGAAACCGCCGACGGCGTTTACATCCACCTCATCGAAAAGGCCTAGGGACGGAACTGACTGATGCTGGACATCTTCAACAAGTGGTACAAGCGCTATCTATTCGAGGAGGAGGCGATCCTCCTGCTGGTCATGTTGGCGATCTCGATAGCGTTGCTGGTGACTATCGGCGATATTCTCGCGCCGCTGCTCGCGGCGATGGTACTGGCGTTCCTGATGCAGGGGATTTCGTCCAAGCTGCAGGGTTATGGCCTGCCTCAGTGGGTGGGGGTGAGTGTCTCGTTCCTGATTTTTGTCGGCGCGTTTTTCGCGGTGACCCTGGGGCTGTTGCCGCTGGCTTGGCGTCAGTTCCTGAGCCTGGCTTCGGAGTTGCCTGCAATGCTGGGCAAAGGCCAGCAGTTGCTGGCGGTGTTACCTGAGCGGTACCCCGATTTCTTCAGTGAGCAGCAGATGAGTGACCTGGTGAGTATGGCCCAGGCCGAGGCGGCCAATCTGGGGCAGTTCGTCGTGACCCAGGGCCTGGCCAATATCAGCGGGCTGTTCTCACTGATGGTGTACATGATCCTAATACCTATTCTTGTTTTCTTTTTCCTGCGTGACCGGGAGCTGATCCTCAATTGGCTTGGTGAGTTCCTGCCGGAGAAAAGGCCGTTGCTGAAGCGAATCTGGTCTGAGATGAATTTGCAATTCGCCAATTATGCTCGCGGCAAAGTCATCGAAATTATTGTGGTGGGGGCTGTGAGCTACGTGGCTTTCGCGTGGATGGGGCTCAACTATGCCGCGCTGTTGGCGCTGCTTGTCGGCCTCTCTGTGATCATTCCCTATATCGGCGCAGTCATCGTCACCCTGCCGGTTGTGCTGGTAGGTTTCTTTCAGTGGGGCTTCGCCAGTGAATTTTATACGCTGTGTGTTGTCTATCTTGTGATCCAGGGTCTGGATGGCAACGTGTTGGTACCTTTCCTCTTTTCAGAGGCGGTGAACCTGCATCCTGTGGCCATCATTCTCGCAATACTGTTTTTTGGCGGTATCTGGGGTATGTGGGGGGTGTTTTTTGCAATTCCCCTGGCGACTCTTATCAAAGCCATTATCTATGCCTGGCCGAGCCGGGATAGTAATCCGCTTGAGTTGCCACCCCCTGATACCGAAACTGCTTTGGAGTAATTGATGTCGGTTGTAACCTCCGGGCGCCAGCGTTCGCTGATGCCCTTGTCGTTTGTTGTTTCTTTTTTAGTCGTATTGATTACTGCCTGTACGGGTTCGCCTAACCCAGGGGTATCGCCGGTACAGAGCCCGAATGACGACAGGCAGTATCGCCTGCTTACGCTGGAAAACCAGATGCAGGTGCTATTGATCTCCGACCCGCAGACACCCAAAGCCGCCGCGTCCCTGGATGTGAATGTAGGGCACGCCGAAAATCCGGATGACCGCGGAGGCCTTGCCCATTTCCTTGAGCATATGTTGTTCCTGGGTACGGACAAGTACCCGGACCCGGCAGAATACGAGAAGTTTGTCACCGAGCATGGCGGTAATCGCAACGCCTATACGAGCTTCGAGCACACTAACTATTTCTTTGATATCGATGCTGCCTACTTGCCGGAGGCCCTGGATCGTTTCGCCCAGTTCTTTATCTCTCCACGCTTTGATGAAGAGCTGGTAGACAAGGAGAAGAATGCAGTTCAGTCCGAATACCAGATGGGCTTGAAGAGCGACTCCCGCCGCGGCCTCGATGTGCTGCAGGAAGTGATGAATCCCGAGCACCCCTTCAGCCGATTCTCGGTCGGCAGCCTGGACACGCTGGCGGATACGCCGCAGGCCAGCGTGCGCGATGATTTGTTGGTGTTCTACGACAAGTACTATTCCGCCAATCTGATGCGGTTGGTGGTGCTGGGTGCTGGGTCCCTGGATGAGCTGGAATCGATGGTTGCCCCGATGTTCTCACCGGTGCCCAACAAGGCATTCGAGCACGAGACAATAGCTGCACCCCTGTTTACTGCGGGTGAATTGCCGGCGATGCTGCAGATTAAGCCCCAGGCGACGCGCCGCTTGCTGCAGGTGATGTTCCCACTTGACGATTATCGCGACGATTACCGCGTAAAACCGATGTCCTATCTGGGCAATCTGGTGGGCCATGAGGGCGAGGGCAGTTTGTTGTCGCAGCTCAAGGCCGAAGGCCTGGCCGAATCGCTGTCAGCGGGCTCCGGCCTCGGTTGGCGAGGCGGTTCGCTGTTCAATGTCAGCGTCACGTTGACAGAGGAAGGGGTGGAAAACTACGACCGGGTAGTTCAGCTGCTGTTCAATTATCTGGACATGGTGCGCGAGGCGGGGCCGAAGCGCTGGCTGTACGAAGAGCAATCGCGCGTGGCAGAGCTGGCGTTTCGTTTCAAGGAGCGCGCGGAGCCCATAAACTATGTCGCGTCCCTTGCCAGTAGCATGCACTATTACGCGCCCGAGGATGTGTTGCAGGGCAACTACATCATGAGCGATTACCAGGCGCAGATGCTTGAGGATATGTTCAGTCATCTTGAGCCAGCCAATGCGCTGGTCATTCTTGATGATCAGAGTGTGAGCACAGATCGCGTGTCCGAGCACTATGGTGCGCCTTATTCGATAGCACAAGTCCGCGAGGCGCAACTCGCGGTATGGCAGGGCGACGCGGGTGAGCTGCCGCTGGCGCTGCCGGCGGCTAACGAATTTATTGTTGACGATGTTGCGCTGGTAAGTGTCGACAAGGCCTCTGCGGGAAACCCCAAGCTGGTGCTCAACGAGCCACGCAAGCGCATCTGGTTTGCCCAGGATGATGAGT
Organism: Halioglobus maricola; assembly: GCF_009388985.1. Taxonomy (NCBI): domain Bacteria; kingdom Pseudomonadati; phylum Pseudomonadota; class Gammaproteobacteria; order Cellvibrionales; family Halieaceae; genus Halioglobus; species Halioglobus maricola. Next base: position 3,154,233 of record NZ_CP036422.1, on the reverse strand, counting down.
ACCGCATTCCGAAGGGCGCGATGTATGTGAATTTCCGCTCGCCGGAAGTCGGGCAAAACGCGGAGCAGGCGGCGATGGCTGCGCTCTACACGTCCCTGCTGCGTGATCAGGTCAACGAGTACACTTATCCCGCACTCTTGGCAGGTCTCAATTTCAGCTTCTACAAGCATGCGCAGGGGGTCAGTCTGCGCATCAGTGGTTATACCGACAAGCAGTTCGTGTTGCTGAAAGACATCTTGGCCGACATTGCCGAGACGGGGTTCGATCAGCAGCGTTTCGATAATATCCGCGCCAACTTTGTTCGCTCTCTGGAGAACGCAGTGGCCAAGCGACCGTCCAGCCAGGTGTTCGACGACTTGCGCGAATCCCTTTTGCACGGAGAGTGGGGCGAGCAGGCACTGATTGCAGCGCTGCAATCTACAGAGCTCGATACGCTCAATGCCTATGCAGCGAGTTTCTGGGCCAGTGCGAGTGCGGAAGCACTCATTTACGGCAATTACACCGATGCCGCAGTGGACGACCTGGCAGGCATGCTCGATATGGTGGTGCCCTCCGGTAAGCCCCCCGCGCTGTCACCACTTCAGGTGACAAAGCTCGCTGAAGGGGAGCGCGCGCTCTTTCCAGTGAGCGTAGAACACGACGACGCCGTGCTGGCCTGGTACCTGCAGGGAGCGGGCAATAGCTGGCAAGATCGCGCGGCAACAGCGCTCACGGCGCAGATTATGAAGTCCGGCTTCTTCCAGCAGCTGCGTACCGAACAGCAATTGGGCTACATTGTGCAGGCGTTCTCATGGTCGCAGCTGGATGTGCCCGGCCTGGTGATGCTGATTCAGTCTCCAGTGGCTGACAGTGCCGCGCTGGCAGAGGCGATGGAGGCCTACCTTGGAAGGGTAGAGGGGGAACTGGATGAAGAGCAGTATCTCCGCCATCGCCGAGTACTGGTCAATGAAATTAATCGTCCGCAGAAGAACATGTGGGAGCGTGCTGAATTTTACTGGCAGTCAATCGCCAAGAAGCGCTATGCGTTCGATGGCCGGGAGCAGTTAGCCGAGGCAGTGGAGGCTATGACACTTGCCGACTGGTCGGCGTACTACCGGCAGAACTTCCTCAGCCTCTCTCGTTCCCTGCAGGTCGCGGCGCCTGGCAAGTGGGGAGTATTGCCAACAGGTGACCAGCAGGAGTATCCCTCTGCCGCCGAAATCAAAGCTTCCCACAATGTTTACATCATTGAGTAGTTTTGTAACAAAACTACAAAAAATAGGCTGATTTAGCCCTAATTAACGTCCCAAAATGGAACTGATGTTCCATTTTACCCCTGCATAGTGTAATATTTTTACAGATTCAGTCGCCTGGGCAATAAAGCCCGGCGACTTTCTTTGTATCTACTATACTGGGATGACGTGTTTTCAAGCTGTTGGTTCCAAAAGGAAACTATAAGAAAACCATAAGTATCCCCTGATGTTCGCAGGTGAATAGCATGGCAGAAGATAAAGATCCTATAGAGACGAAAGAGTGGCTGGACGCGCTTGACGAGGTCATTCGCAACAGTGGTCCGGAGCGCGCCAACCACCTGATGATGGAATTGGGGCGTCACGCCCTGGACAACCAGGTGAAATTGCCCGACTCCATCACCACGCCTTTTGTAAACACCATCTCCCCCGCGGACGAGAAGCGCATGCCCGGCGACCTGTTCATGGAGCGTCGGATTCGCTCGCTGGTGCGCTGGAATGCGCTGGCCATGGTCATGCGCGCCAATGACAATGACGAGGGTCTTGGCGGGCATATCTCCAGTTTCTCGTCCAGCGCCACTCTCTACGACGTGGGCTTCAACTACTTCTTCCGCGGCAGCGACGGCGATCATCCGGGTGACCTGGTGTTCTATCAGGGCCACTCCGCCCCCGGTATGTACGCTCGTTCCTATCTCGAAGGGCGCCTGAGTGAAGGTCAACTGGATAACTTCCGCCGCGAGGTGGATGGCAATGGTCTGTCCTCCTATCCCCATCCCTGGCTGATGCCTGACTACTGGCAGTTCCCCACAGTCTCCATGGGTCTTGGCCCGATCCAGGCGATTTATCAGGCGCGGGTTATGAAATACCAACAGCACCGAGGCCTGGTTGAGCACGGTGATCGCAATGTCTGGTGCTTTATGGGCGACGGTGAGTGTGACGAGCCCGAATCACTGGGGGCCATCTCCCTCGCCGGGCGCGAAAAGATGGGCAACCTGAACTTCGTCATCAACTGCAATCTGCAGCGCCTGGATGGCCCGGTGCGCGGCAACGGCAAGATCATCCAGGAACTGGAAGGTGTGTTCCGCGGCGCTGGCTGGAATGTGATCAAGGTGATCTGGGGCCGCAAGTGGGATCCCCTGCTTGCCAATGATGAAAGCGGTCGCCTGCGTCAGCGCATGGACGAGGTGTGCGACGGTGAGTTGCAGAACTACAAGTACAACGGTGGCGCTTATACCCGTGAGCACTTTTTCGGCAAGTATCCTGAGAGTCTCGAACTGGTTCAGGATCTTTCGGATGATGAGATCATGTATCTCAATCGCGGCGGTCACGACCCCTACAAGGTGTACGCAGCTTATGCCGAGGCAGTCGCCGAAACCGAGCGGCCGACAGTCATCCTTGCCATGACCGTGAAAGGGTATGGTATGGGCGAAGCGGGAGAGGCGAATAACGAGACTCACTCCCTGAAAAAGCTCGACATTGATAGCCTCAAGGCGTTCCGTGATCGCTTCGGCATCCCGATCAATGATGAAGAGTTGGCGACCGTACCCTACTACAAGCCGGAAGAAGACAGCCCGGAGATGCGTTACATGCGCCAGCGCCGGGAAGAGCTGGGAGGAATGATCCCCTCCCGCCGCAGCGAGATGCAGCTGCTGAAAACGCCGCCACTGGATGCGTTTTCGAAACAGCTCGAAAGTAGTGGCAAGCGGGCTATCTCGACAACCATGGCTTTTGTGCGCATGCTGTCCAATCTGGTGAAGGACAAAGAGATTGGCGAGCGCATTGTGCCTATCGTGCCGGATGAGGCGCGTACTTTCGGTATGGAAGGTATGTTCCGTCAGCTGGGTATTTACTCTTCTGTTGGTCAGCGTTACACGCCTCACGACGCCGGCCAGATCATGTTCTATAAGGAAGATATCCAGGGTCAGATTCTGGAAGAGGGTATCAATGAAGCCGGTGCATTTTCCGCCTGGCTGGCAGCGGCTACCTCCTACAGCACCAGTGCCTACCCCATGGTGCCGTTCTATATTTACTATTCCATGTTTGGCTTCCAGCGTATCGGCGACCTGGCCTGGGCGGCCGGCGATTGCCAGGCACGCGGCTTCCTGATTGGCGCGACTGCTGGCCGGACGACACTCAATGGCGAAGGCCTGCAGCATCAGGATGGCCATAGCCACATTCAGGCCAGCACCATTCCCAACTGTGTCAGCTATGATCCTACTTACGCTTATGAGCTGGCGGTGATTGTGCAGGATGGTCTGCGCCGCATGTACCAGGAAGGTGAGAACAAGTTCTACTACATCACCACGATGAATGAGAACTACGTGCAGTCCGCCATGCCGGAAGGTGCTGAAGAAGGCATCATCAAGGGCATGTACAGCTTGCGCAAGAGTGACGCCAAGCACGGGATGCGGGTTCAGTTGATGGGTGCCGGGACGATCCTGCGTGAAGTAGAAGCTGCTGCGGAGATCCTGGAGAGCAAGTACAGCGTGAGTGCGGATGTCTGGAGCCTGACGTCCGTCAATGAGCTGCAGCGAGAGGGCAAGGCAGCCTTGCGCTGGAATATGCTGCACCCGGAAGAAACGCCGAAGGTGCCGTATGTTACCCAGTTATTGGAAGGTGCCGAAGGCCCTGTGGTCGCAGCAACGGATTATATGAAGTCTTACACCGACCAGATTCGTGAATTTATCCCGACGCATTTCACTGCCCTGGGCACTGACGGCTTTGGTCGCTCCGACACGCGCGCCAAGCTGCGTGATTTCTTCGAGGTGAGCCGCGAATTTGTGGTGCTGGCGGCACTTAAGGCACTGGCGGACGAAGGTCTCATAGAAGTTTCCACCGTCTCCGCGGCTATGGCGGATCTCGGTATTTCAGCGGACAAAATTGACCCTGTGACGGTGTAATAAAAAAGGACAATAACGTGGCTAAGCAAGAAGTAACCGTACCCGATATTGGTGGCGCCGAAGGGGCCGAAGTCATCGAGCTGCTGGTGGCAGTAGGCGACGAGGTTGAAGTCGACCAGGGCCTTTGTGTGGTGGAGTCAGACAAGGCGTCGATGGAAATTCCCTCGTCAGTAGCTGGCACCGTGGTTGAGTTGTTGGTGGCTGAAGGTCAGGAATTGGCCGAGGGCGCGCTGGTCGCGATCATTGAAGCAGCGGGCGACGCTCCTGCCGCTGCCCCGGCAGAAGAGACTCCTGAGGCGCCGCCTGCGTCCAGCCCTGCGGCCGAAACAGAACCTGTATCCCAGCCAGAACCGGCACCTGTGGCAGCTGCGGCTGCGCCCGAGATAGTGGCGGTCCCAGACATAGGAACCGACGATGCTGTCGAGCTGATAGAGATTCCCGTCAGCGTTGGCGATACCGTTGCCGAGGGCGATTCACTGGTCGTGCTCGAGTCAGACAAGGCCTCGATGGAGGTTCCCGCTCCATTCGCGGGAGAGGTGCTGGAGATTCGTGTCAGTGAAGGCGATCAGGTCAAGCAGGGCGACGAGTTGCTCGTATTGCAAGGCTCAGCAGCATCTGCGCCTGTGCCCGCGGCAGTCAGTGAGCCGGCACCTGCCCCGGTTGCTTCTCAGCCAGTAGCTGCCGCGGCGTCACCTGCGCCTGCACCAGGCAAACCCACGCCTTTGACTCAGTCAGAGCCTGCCAGCGCCGGTGCGGGTGTTTATGCAGGGCCTGCGGTGCGCAAATTAGCCCGCGAATTTGGCGTGCCTCTGGCGGAAGTCACCGGCACTGGCCCCAGAGGTCGTTTGCTCAAGGAAGACCTGCATGCCTTTGTGCAGCAGCGCATCAAGTCACCCGCTGCAGCGGCCAGCACTGGTGCCGGCATTCCTGTCATACCGGAAATGGATTTCAGTCAGTTTGGTGATGTAGAAGTGACCCAGCGGTCCAAAATGGACAAGGTCACTGCCAATAATATGCAGCGCAGCTGGCTTAACGTGCCTCACGTCACTCAGTATGACGACGCGGACATCACTGATCTCGAAGCCTTCCGCGGGAGCATGAAAGCTGAAGCAGAGCGCCGGGGTGTCAAGCTCACGCCCATGCCGTTCTTGCTGAAGGCCTGTGCAGTGGCCCTTCGGGACAACCCCAAGTTTTGCTCCTCCATAGCCGACGGGGGCGAGTCGCTGGTTTACAAGAAGTACATCCACATAGGCATGGCGGTGGATACCCCCGCCGGTCTTGTGGTCCCGGTGATCCGCGATGTCGACAAGAAGAGCATCTGGGAGCTGGCTGAGGAAGTGATTGAAGTCGCGGGCAAGGCGCGCGATCGCAAGCTACGGCCCGTGGATATGCAGGGTGGGTGCTTCACTATTTCAAGCCTGGGTGGCATCGGCGGAACCGGTTTTACGCCGATTGTTAATGCGCCGGAAGTTGGCATTCTGGGCGTTTCCAGAGCGGACATGAAGCCGGTCTGGAACGGTGCAGAATTTGAGCCTCGGAAAATGTTGCCTCTATGTTTGTCCTACGACCATCGCGTGATCAATGGCGGTGACGGCGGCCGCTTTATGACTCAGTTGGTATCTCTACTGGGGGATATCCGCCAGATCATCATGTAGGGCTCACCATTTTGGTGCCATTGGCCACTCTTGGTGCCGTTGGCATAGAAACTGCTACATTCGGAGTAATACTATTCCGCAAGATGGTAAAACGATGGCCGAGCAAGGCCCAGACTGGCAAGAAGCGTTCCTGCAGGCGCATGCACTGCCCCCGGCTTATCTGGATAGCGCACTGAAATGGTTCGCCCCTGTGGCGAACTTGTTGGTGGAGCACCAAAACGGTGCGCGCCGGCCGCTGTTGGTCGCTGTGAATGGCAGCCAGGGCTCGGGCAAGAGTACCCTCTGTGCGTACCTCGTCTCCCGCTTTCGCCACGAGCATGGCCTCGTGGCGCTCTCGCTCTCTCTGGATGATTTCTATCTGACGCGCGCCGAGCGGCAAGAACTCGCGGCAAGTGTTCACCCGCTATTCGCGACCCGGGGCGTGCCTGGTACGCACGATATGGCGTTGCTGCTAAAGACGCTTGAGGCGATGCTGGCAGGTGAGACCCCGGTCATTCCCCGTTTCGACAAAGCGACCGATGACAGAGCGCCTGCCGAGGCCTGGGAATACCCTGAGGCCCCGGTAGATATTATTCTGTTGGAAGGCTGGTGCCTCGGGGCTCGGTCGGTGGACACAGCAGAGCTCGCAGTCCCGGTCAATGCGCTGGAGTCGCTCGAGGATACTGATGGGGCCTGGCGCGATAGAGTAAACCAGGCACTCGCGACGGATTTTCCCGTGCTCTACGATCTTGTCGACGAGTGGTTGATGCTCAAGGCGCCGTCCTTTGACTGCGTCTATCGCTGGCGCCTGGAACAGGAGGAAAAGCTCGCGCAGCGGCGTGCCGGAAGCGGTGTTATGTCGGCTGAAGAAGTCGGTCGCTTTATCCAGCACTACCAGCGTGTAACTAATCACTGCCTGCAGCAATTGCCGCGGCGGGTTAACCACCTGTTTACCCTGGATTCTGATCGCAAGATCGAATCCTATCTGGCTGCACCCGGAGTTAGGGGATGACCGGACGGCTTGTTTTTACCGACCTTGACGGCACGCTGCTCGACCATCACAGCTATAGCTTTGCGCCCGCACTACCTGCTCTGGAGCAGTTGGCGCAGCTCGGGGTGCCGGTGATTCCCACCACCAGTAAAACCCGGGCGGAGATCGAATCTATCAGGATGGCGCTTGGCAATGAGCATCCGTTCATCGTCGAAAATGGCGCGGCTGTTTTCATTCCTGTGGGCTATTTTTCCAGCCAACCGCTGGGCACAGTAGAGCGCGATGGATACTGGATCCATGAGCGTTCGCTATCACGCAGTCACTGGCTTGAGCACTTGGCGGTGCTGAGTCATCAGTACCCAGGCCAGTTTGAGTCATTCTCCAGTGCAGGCGTTGACGGTATCGTGGCGATGACTGGGCTCTCATCCGAGGCAGCGAGACTTGCCAATCATCGCGAATACAGCGAGCCCGTGCGATGGCTGGGCAGTGATGATAACAAGGCCGAATTTGTCGCCCGGCTACGGCAGAAAGGTGCCAACCCATTACAGGGTGGGCGCTTTCTCTCAGTGGCGGGCGATTGTGACAAGGGCCGAGCGCTCGTCTGGCTGCGCCAGGCGTTCGCCGAGGCCTGGCAGATTGAACAGGTCGCGGACCTGGCTGCTGGCGACAGCGGCAATGACGTGGCCATGTTAGAGGCGGCACAGACTGCCCTGGTGATACGTTCGCCGGTTAACGATTTCCCTGAGTTGAAGCGTACCGGTGATGTCATTTACAGCGATGCGTTCGGCCCCGCGGGCTGGGCCAAAGGAGTCGAGCACTGGCTTGCCTCCACGCACAGCGCAAGCTGAATAAAAGGAATAAAAGATGGGCGATTTTTACCAGAACGGCATCATCACGACGCTGCACAATTTATCGGACAGGCCAGTGGAGGAGCTCGAGGCAGACTTGCTGGGTTTTTCTCGTGAGCGGCCGCTTGGCCTGATACTGCCGTCACTCTATTCCGAGTTGGAAGGGGAGGCGCTACCGAAGATTATCGACGAGCTGAAACCGGCGAGTTATCTCTCGGAGATTGTCATCGGTCTCGATCGGGCGACTGAAGGCCAGTATCGGGCGGCGCTGAAATTTTTTGGTCAACTGCCACAGCGTCACCGTGTGCTGTGGAATGAGGGTCCGCGGCTACAAGCGCTGGACGCACAGTTGCAGGCGCAGGATCTTGCGCCAAAAGAGTTAGGGAAGGGGCGCAACGTCTGGTACTGCATGGGTTACGTGCTCGCGTCAAATCGCACGGAATCTGTAGCCCTGCATGATTGCGATATCGTGACTTACGAACGTTCAATGCTGGCGCGGCTGATCTATCCTGTGGCCCACCCGCGTTTCAATTACGAATTCTGCAAGGGTTATTACGCTCGCGTTGCCGGCGGCAAGATCAATGGCCGCGTTAGTCGCTTGCTGGTGACGCCTTTACTGCGGGCCCTCAAGAAGTGTCTGGGTGAGATGGAGTACCTGGAGTACATGGACAGTTTCCGCTATCCCCTGGCGGGTGAGTTCTCGTTCCGCCGGGATGTGCTAAACGACATTCGCATTCCCAGCGACTGGGGGCTTGAAATTGGCGTACTGTCCGAGATGTATCGCAATTATGCGAACAATCGCCTGTGTCAGGCAGATATCGCCGATATCTACGACCACAAGCACCAGGAGCTCTCGGCCGAGGATGACCAGGGTGGGCTATCGAAAATGTCCATCGATATCACCAAAGCCTTGATCCGTAAACTGGCGACTCGCGGCGTGACCTTTAACACGGAGCTTTTCCGTTCGATCAAGGCTACCTACTATCGCATCGCCCTGGATTTTGTCGAGACTTACCATAACGATGCAGTGATGAATGGCTTAACCCTCGATATCCACAATGAGGAGAAGGCGGTTGAGATGTTTGCGGAGAATATTATGAAAGCGGGTGAGGCCTTCCTGGCCAGGCCTATGGAGCGGCCGTTTATTCCCAGCTGGAGTCGCGTGATTAGTGCGCTCCCGGATGTACTTGAGCAGCTGCACGAGGCGGTGGAAGCTGATCACCGGGACTTTGGGCAGGGGGAGTAGGTAGGTAAATGCTGCAGCGAGGTAGGGAACAAGCGATGTTGCTGGATAGGGTTCAACACCATGTGGATTTGATCTACCGGAGCAATCCGTTGGACGCTAACCTGGATGGCCTGGCGGAGGAGCTGCTGGGGTTGATGCGATTGGATGCGTGTATCACGCCGCCAGCACAATACGTCAATTACTGGACCCAGCGCGACGCCATTGCCATCACCTACGGCGACACTATTCTTCAAGAGGGCGAGAAGCCGCTGGTTACATTGAAGCGCTTCTTCGATAAGTACAGCGACGGCCTGCTTACCGGCGTCCATATTCTGCCTTTCTATCCCTGGAGTTCCGATGATGGCTTTTCGGTACTGGATTACTCCAGTGTGAATGAGTCACTAGGTGCCTGGGATGACGTAGAGAGCATTGCCTCTGATTACGACCTGATGGCCGACCTGGTGATTAATCACTGTTCCTCTCGCAGTCTTTGGTTCCAGAATTTTCTGAAAGATGAGTCGCCAGGTAAGGGCTACTTTTATACCGCGTCACCGGATGACGATTTGAGTCATGTCGTTCGTCCGCGCACTTCCGATCTGTTGCGCGAGGTGGAAACCACCGATGGCACCCGCTATGTGTGGTGCACCTTCAGCCACGATCAGGTCGATCTTGATTTCCGCAATCCGGAGGTGCTCAAGCAATTTGTCACCATCGTGCGCCACTACCTGGATAAGGGGGTGCGTATTTTTCGCCTGGACGCAGTAGCCTTTCTTTGGAAGGTGCCTGGTACCAGTAGCCTCAATCTGGAGGAGACTCACGAGGTGGTGCGCCTGTTTCGTACGTTGGTCGAGCACGCGGTGCCCGGGGCGCTGTTGATTACCGAAACAAATATTCCCAACCAGCAGAACCTCTCTTACTTCGGTAATTCCAACGAAGCTCATTGCATCTACAATTTTTCACTGCCGCCGCTGCTGGTTAACACGCTTGTCACCGGCAACTGCAAGCACCTTAAGATGTGGATGATGAGCATGCCGCCCGCCCAGAACGGCACCGCTTATTTCAACTTTATCGCGTCACATGACGGCATCGGTCTGCGGCCGGCAGAGGGGTTGCTGAGTGACCAGGAGTTGGAGTCGCTGGTCGACACCATGAGCCATTTTGGTGGCCATGTTTCCTACCGTGCGCTGGAAAACGGCCAGAGCAAACCCTACGAAATCAACATATCCCTGTTCGATGCGCTGCAGGGAACCACCTCTGGACCTGATGCCTGGGGTGTTGACCGCTTTGTCTGTGCTCACGCCATCATGCTAGGTCTAGAAGGTATCCCGGGTATTTATATTCACAGTTTGCTGGGTACTCGCAACGACTACGATCGGGTCGAGAACGCCGGGCACTATCGGGCCATCAACCGGCATCAGTGGGAGTATGGGGCCCTGGAGGCGGCTCTTGCGCGCGAGGAGTCCACTCACGCTCAGGTGCTGGCCCGAATCAAGGCCTTGCTCGGTATTCGCCGGGAGCAGGCAGCTTTCCACCCCAATGCCACCCAGTTCACGCTGCATCTGGGTGAAGGCATATTTGGCTTCTGGCGTCAGAGTATGGATCGCCGCCAGAGTGTATTTTGCATCAGCAATATTTCCGACAAGGTGTTGCCGCTGTCACTCTCGGATATCAATTTGATTGGCACGGATGACTGGATAGAGCTGATCAGCGGTATTCACTATCACGGTCGCGACGAGGTCATTGACGTGCAGCCCTACCAAACGTTGTGGATTACTAATCTGGCGGGATACTCCGACGCTCTCTGAGATTTTTCCCCGCTGAGGGGCGCTTTTCTTCTACGCTGCAAGGCCTGAGCAGGCGCCTCAGGCTGTGCTAAACTCCCGGCCTTGGAAACTATTCAAGCCAGGATTTTTAGCCAATGATCATCAAACCACGCGTTCGCGGTTTTCTCTGTATTACTACCCATCCCACCGGCTGTGAGGCCAATGTCAAAAAGCAGATCGACTACGTAAAGTCCCAGGGTGTGCTGGCTGACGGACCCAAGCGCGTATTGGTGATCGGTGCCTCCACCGGCTATGGCCTGGCGTCCCGGATCAGTGCTGCCTTTGGGTCGGGCGCGTCCACACTGGGAGTTTTCTTCGAGAAAGAGGGCACTGAACGCAAGCCCGGCACCGCAGGCTGGTACAACTCAGCGGCTTTCCACAAGTTTGCTGGCGAGGAAGGTTTGTATGCCAAGAGCATTAACGGCGATGCATTTTCCGACGAGATTAAGCAGAAGACCATCGAGACAATCAAGGCCGATATGGGCCAGGTGGATCTGGTGGTCTACAGCCTGGCCGCGCCGCGCCGCCAACACCCTGTCACGGGTGAGATACACAACTCAACACTCAAGCCCATCGGCAAAGACACTGTGCAGAAGGGTGTTAACACCGACAAGGAAGAGGTGCAGGACTTCCATATCGAGCAGGCCAACGATGAAGAAATCGCTAACACCGTGGCGGTTATGGGCGGTGAAGACTGGCAGATGTGGATCGAGGCCCTGGATGCGGCCGGAGTACTGGCCGAGGGCGCCAAGACGACAGCTTATACCTACATCGGTGACAAGCTCACCTGGGATATCTACTGGCACGGCACCATCGGTGCGGCCAAGAAAGATCTCGACAAGCGCGTTGTCGATATTCGCGAACGCCTTGCCGCCAAGGGTGGTGATGCGAGGGTTTCCGTACTCAAGGCCGTGGTCACGCAGGCCAGCGCGGCCATTCCCGCCATGCCGATTTATCTGGCGCTGCTGTTCAAGGTGATGAAAGAGAACGGCAGTCACGAGGGTTGTATTGAGCAGGTCGATGGCCTTTTCCGCGATTCACTGTATGGCGCCGAGCCCTATCTTGATGAGGACGGCCGCTTGCGGGCAGATCGTAAGGAGCTGGATCCTGCAGTTCAGGCTGCAGTTGCTGATCTGTGGCAGGACATCAATACCGAGACACTGAGAGAGCTTTCCGATTTCGCGGGTTACAAGCGTGAGTTTCTGCAGCTGTTTGGTTTCGAGGTCGATGGTGTTGATTACGACGCCGATGTCGATCCGATAGCCAACATCGAGAATATGGTTTAAGTCATGCTTGATCACGGCGTACCTTTTCGGCTGAACCCACTGGTCAGGCGTATTGTTGCGCCTAATCCAGGTGCTATGACTGGCGCGGGCACCAATACCTACCTGCTGGGCGACGAACAGGTTGCGGTACTGGACCCTGGCCCGGCGATCCCCTCGCATATCGACGCGATTCTTGAGGCGGGCGGCGACCGGATTAAATGGGTGGTTTGCACTCACACGCATGTTGATCATTCCCCTGCCTGGAAGGCGATTGCTGAGGCCACCGGCGCCAAGCCGTTGGGAATGTCTCCTGGTGACAATATGTTTCAGGATGAGACCTTCAAGCCTATCTGGGAGCTTGAACACGACGATGTGTTGCGCAGTGATGAGTTTACCCTCAGGGCCATCCATACCCCCGGCCACGTGAGTAATCATTTCTGCTTCTTTCTGGAGGAGGAGCGCATGCTGTTCGCCGGCGACCACATCATGAATGGCTCCACCGTGGTGATCGTGCCTCCCAGCGGCGATATGAAAGCGTATATCGAATCGCTGCAATTACTGTTGCGCTACGACTTGCACCTGATAGCGCCCGGTCACGGCGAGGTGATGGAAGATTCCAGGGCTATTGTGGATTGGTTGGTGAATCACCGCCTGCAACGCGAAGCGAAGGTCATCAAAGGCCTGCAGAGCATTGGCAGGGCTGGGCTGGACACGTTGGTAAAGGTGGTTTACGACGATGTGGACGAGGGCCTGCACGAGATGGCCAAGCTTTCCATGAGCGCTCATCTGATCAAGTTGCACCATGAGAATCGAGCCCTGCAGCATCCGGAAGACGACACCTGGGAGTTGATCACTCTGTAAAGACGGGCGCCCCTGTATTCTTAGAGCTTCTGCGAATAACGCCGTTAATTTTAAGAATAAATAACGCTATTCGTAGAAAATTGAACCAATAGTTACGAAATCCGGTTGTTGCTCGTCCGCTAGCGGCCTATTATTGCGCCTCACTTGTTTGCATGAGGACGCCAGCTACCATGCCGGATTCCTACCAGCCCCGAACTCTGCCCCAGTTAGTGGCCGAAGCCGCTGCCCAGCACGGTGATCGCACTGCTATTACCGATGGCGATGTGCAGTTGAGCTATACGGGGCTCGATGCGGCACGTGTCGAGGCTGGCCGGGCTTTTATTGCAGCGGGACTTGAAAAGGGCGACCGTATCGCGATCTGGGCGCCCAATATCTATCAGTGGATTATTGCTGCCCTCGGCGCCCAGTCAGTGGGTGGTGTGCTGGTGCCCTTGAATACCCGGATGAAGGGCGCTGAAGCGGCCTATGTGCTCAACGCCAGTGGCGCAAGGTTGCTATTCACCGTGGGGGAATTTCTCGGGGTAAATTACCCTGCTTTACTCGAGGGCCAATCTCTGCCGGCTCTGGAGAGTACGGTGATGCTCGATGGTGGTTTGGGCGGCCCGGCCTGGGAGGATTTTCTCGCTGCCGGAGAAGCTATTGCCGCTGGCGAGGTGGCAGCCAGAGCCGCGCAAGTTGTGCCCGATGATGTGCTGGATATTCTCTACACGTCAGGCACGACGGGCAATCCCAAGGGGGTGGTGACCTGCCACGGACAGAACATTCGCACTTTCGAAAACTGGAGTGCCACTGTTGGTCTGCGCGCAGACGACAATTACCTGGTGATCAATCCTTTTTTCCACTCCTTTGGCTATAAGGCCGGGTGGCTGGCTGCAATCATTCGCGGCGCCCATATTCTGCCGGTGCGCAGTTTTGATTTGGACGAAGTGCTGGCGCAGATCGCTCGCGATCGCATTTCCATGATCCCTGGCCCTCCGACGATCTATCAGTCACTGCTAGCCCATCCTCGACGCCACGAATTCGATCTTTCCAGTTTGCGCCTGGCCGTGACCGGGGCCGCACCGGTGCCTGTGGCGCTGGTCGACCAGATGCGAGGTGAACTCGGCTTTGAAGTTGTTGTTACCGCCTATGGCCTCACGGAATCCTGCGGCGTGGTTTCCATCTGTCGCGCTGATGACAGTGCCGAGCGAATTTCCCACAGTTCTGGTCGCGCCATGGATGGTGTGGAGATGAAGTGCGTGGACAGCGAAGGCAATACCGTCGCTCCAGGTGCAGAGGGAGAAATCTGGTTCAGGGGTTTCAATGTTATGCGCGGTTACCTTGATAACCCCGAGGAAACGCACAAGACCATTACTGAGGATGGCTGGTTGAAAACCGGCGATGTCGGGGTGATGGATGAAGATGGCTATGTTCGCATTACCGATCGCATCAAGGACATGTTCATTGTCGGTGGATTCAATACGTACCCGGCTGAAATAGAGAACATTCTCTGCTCCATGCCCGGAGTAGCGCGCGCTGCGGTGATCGGGGTTCCCGATGAGCGCATGGGCGAAGTGGCGCATGCCTATATAGTGGTTGAGGCTGGTGTTGATATTGACGAGGCTGCGGTTATCGCCTGGTCGCGTGAGCAGATGGCGAACTACAAAGTGCCTCGTAGCGTGGGGTTCCTTCAAGAGTTTCCCATGAACGCAGGCGGAAAAATCCTTAAAAACAAATTGCGTGATCTGGCCGCTGAGGAGTCACGGTGAATTTCGCTGCCAGCACCGATAACTCCGGGCCATCCATCGACCTGGACGAGACGGACATCGGAATCATCGAATTATTGCGTACGGATGGCCGCATGCCATATCGCGCCATCGCACGTGAATTGAACATTACCGAAGCCACGGTGCGCAGCCGGGTTCGCCGGCTGGAAGAAACCAACACCATGCGCGTGGTAGCGGTAACCGACACCCAGGCGGCAGGTTTCGATATGTTGCTCGCCGTCGGGGTTCAGGTAGAGGGCAGGGCACCGGAAGAGGTGGCGCGCGAACTCGCACAGATACCGGAAGTGTTCTCGGTGAACGCAGTGGTGGGCACCCACGATATAGAAATCCTCGTTGTCGCCGCCGACCAGCAGGGCCTGAATACCCTGCTCAGTGAGACGCTGGCGACGCTTGCTGGAGTGTGCAAGCTGACCCCTTCACTCGCGGTGGACGTACTCAAGAATCAGCCGGACTGGGTGCCATTCCATGACGCGTAAGCTCGACGAAGTCGACAAGGCTATTGTCGAACGGCTGGCGCCCGATGCACGGATTAGCAATCGCGAGATTGCCGAGAGTCTGGGCGTCAGTGAGGGCACGGTGCGCGCGCGGATCAAGCGCATGGAAGAAGAAAAGCAGGTGCGCATCACCGCGGTGACCAATATCGATCGTTTCGAAAATCACGCGCTCGCGTACATCTGGATAGAAGTAGAGCGCAGTGATCAGGCCCGGCAGGTCGCCAGCAAATTGTCAGAAGTGGAAGAGCTCGGGTTCGTAGGTGTGATGCTCGGTCGCTCCGACATTCTCGCCATCACGATGGTGCGTAATGCTGAACACCTGGCCCAGTTCGTCCACGCAAGAATCACTAGTATCGACGGGGTGCGGCGCACAGAAAGCACGCTCGGGGTTAATTTTATCAAGCACGATTACCGCATGGCGCGGATCGTCAGTTAAGTAAGGAAAACGATATGAACAAGCAGATGACAGCGGCTGACGTCGTCGCCCAACTGGAAGATGGTATGACCATCGGTATTGGCGGCTGGGGCCCCCGGCGTAAACCCATGGCTCTGGTGCGGGAGATTCTGCGCTCCGATATCAAGGACCTGACTATCGTGTCCTACGGCGGTGCCGACGTGGGTATGCTGTGTGCAGCGGGCAAAGTAAAGAAGGTGGTTTTTGCCTTTGTATCGCTGGATTTTATTCCTCTTGAACCCTACTTCCGCAAAGCGCGTCAGTCTGGCTCTATCGAGGTGATGGAAATCGACGAAGGCATGATGTTGCTGGGCCTGCGCGCTGCCGCCTGGGGAGTGCCCTATATACCTACTGAAGTGGGGCTGGGTACTGATATCGTCACTAAAAACCCTGACATCAAAGTTGTCGACAGCCCCTATGACGACAAAGAGTGGGTTGCCATGCCCGCACTGAAACTCGACGTATCGCTCATTCATGCCGACCGGGCTGATGACCGGGGTGTGTGTCAGATAGCCGGGCCGGACCATTATATGGATGACTGGTTTGCTCGTGCTGCCGACAAGACCTTCGTCTCCTGTGACGAGATGGTAGATAGCCAATACTTCCACGACCCTGCCCAGGCTCGCCTGGTGCACTGGGAACGCTCCCAGACCACTGGTGTGGTTGAAATTGCCGGCGGGGCTCATCCGACTTCCTGCTCACCGGCGTACGGTTTTGATGTGCCGCACTTCAAGGCATATACCGGTTCCGCGAAGGAGGAGACCGGGTTTCAGGGGTATCTGGACACGTTCCTCGGAGCCAATGAGGAAGAATATCAGCAGAATGTGGGTGGCCTTGACGCTATCCGTGCCATTGAACTGCCCACTTACTGATCGGCGAGGAGAGAGAAATGACTGTAGCAAGCGATTACACCCTGGCCGAACTTTGCATCGTGGCCGCAAGCAAGGCTTTTGCGAATGACGGCGAAGTACTCGCCACGGGCATTGGCGTGATTCCACGCCTGGCAGCCAGCCTGGCGATGAAGACATCGAATCCGGATCTGATGATGACTGACTCAGAAGCCTGGATGCTGAGCGAGCCTAATCCCATCGGCAAGCGCGGTGACGACCACGTGCAAGCCAATGAGAGTTGGATGGGCTTCTCCCGTATCTTTGACAATGTCTGGAGCGGGCGGCGTCACGCGATGTTGGGTCCTACCCAGATCGACAAATACGGGCAGACCAACACGTCCGCGTTGGGCGGGACCTACGAGGCCCCCAAGGTGATGATGCTGGGCGCCCGCGGCTTCCCGGGAAACTCTATTTCACATCCCAATAGCTTTTTCGTTCCCAGCCATAACACGCGCGTGTTCATGGAAGGTGAGTGTGATTTCGTATCGTCCATTGGTTACAACCCTGAGCGCTTGCCCAAAGGGCACAGTCTCGACGATATCGATATCCGCCTGATTGTCACCGATCTGTGCGTCATGGATTTTGGTGGCCCTGATCATCAGGTGCGGCTGGTGTCCCTGCATCCGGGAATCACCGCTGCGCAGGTGCAGGAGAACACCGCCTATCCGGTCTTTGTTGAGGGTGATATACCCACCACCGAAGCACCTACCCTGGAGCAGCTGGCCATCATCGCTGAGATGGATCCGCATAATCAGCGCGCCTATCAGATTAAGGACAATCCCGCCGGGGAGCGCGGCTAGGTCATGCTCCAGACGCGATTGACAGAACTACTTGGCTGCCAATACCCCATCGTGCAAACCGCGATGGGTTGGGTGGCTGATCCCAGGCTGGTAGCAGGCAGCTGCAACGCTGGCGGTTTCGGCTTTCTGGCTGGTGCGACTATTCCCGCCGATGAAATGGAACGGGATATCTTGCGGGTAAAGGATCTCACCGCTAAGCCTTTTGGTGTGAACTTCCACATGTACCAGCCCAACGCGGCTGACATTGTCGACATGGTTATTCGCCACGGCGTGAAGGCCGTGAGTTATTCGCGCTCTCCGGGTCCCGAGTTGATCGGCAAGTTAAAGGACGCCGGCGTTGTCTGCATGCCGACCGTGGGTTTACCGAAACACGCCATCAAAGCGGTGGAACTCGGCGCCGACGTGGTCACAGTGCAGGGTGGCGAGGGCGGTGGCCATACTGGCGCCATACCCACCACACTGCTGATTCCGCAAATTGTGGATGCTGTTGGCGACAAAGTGCCAGTGGTCGCCGCCGGTGGCTTCAAAGATGGCCGCGGCCTTACCGCTGCGCTTTCCTGGGGCGCCGATGGGATTGCGATGGGTACACGTTTCCTCATGACCGAGGAGAGCCCGGTGCCGCGGGAAACCTTGCAGCGCTACATCGATTGCAACAATCCGGGCGCGATCATTGTTTCCCGGGCGATGGATGGTCTGCCGCAGCGCATGATCATGAATGAACTACTCGCGGGCCTGGAGAAGGCCGGACCACTGCAGAAGCTGATCATCGCTTTGCGCAATGGCCTCGCCTTTCGTGAGCATACCGGCGCTACGTTCACCAGCCTGCTGAAGTCGGCCTGGCAAATGCACAAGGACGCCGACATTACGACCTCGCAGGCCATGATGTCGGCCAATGCGCCGATGATTATCCAGAAAGCCATGGTCGATGGGCAACCGTCTGAAGGCGTATTGCCCTCGGGGCAGGTAGCCGGTGTGATCGACCAACTGCTCAGCTGTGAAGAGCTGATGAATTCTATTGTGAGCGAAGCTGAAGAGCGGCTCAAAATACTCGCCCAGCGGGTCAATTAACAGGGAGTTGACGATGACCAAGCCCTTTACCACCAGTATTGAACACGGCATCGCTGAAATGATGCTCGATCATCCGCCGGTGAACGCCTTTGACAGTGCCGGCTGGTTTGCCATTGCCGACGAAATCGATGCACTCGGCGCGAATGATGACGTCCGTGTGATTGTAATTGGTTCCGCCAGCAAAGGTTTTTGCGCCGGCGTTGATATCAAGGAACTCGCCGCGGATGGCAGCAAGATTGTCGATGTTAACAAGGGCAATTACGAAACCTTCCGCGCCATCCATCGCAATCCCAAGCCGGTAATCGTTGCGTTGCACAACTTTGTGCTCGGCGGCGGTATCGGTATGGCGGGCGCAGCAGACATCATTGTGTGTTCAGAGTGTGCCCGTTTTGGTGTGCCCGAGATCGACCGTGGCGCCATGGGTGGCGGCGCACACCTGCAGCGCATGTTCCCGGTGCAGAAAGTTCGCTACATGTATTTTACCGGCGAGTTTATCGACGCTCAGGAGGCCTATCGTCTGGGCGCAGTTGAAAAGGTTGTGCCGCTGAATGATCTGATGGCTACCGCGCGCGAAATCGCGGCGAAAATAGCCGAGAAATCTCCCGCCATGGTCAAGCTGGCGAAGGAGGCTCTCACGGGTATTGAGGACGGTAACCTGGAAGACAAATACCGGTGGGAGCAGGGCTTTACCCTGGAAGCCTATACCGCAGGTGACTCCCAGGAATCTCGCGACGCTTTTGTCGAAAAGCGCGACGCCAAATTCTAGAGAACAATTATGGATCTTAATTTTACCGAGAAACAAAACGCCTTCCGTGAAGAAGTGCGCAGCTGGCTTGCGGCGAACGTACCTGCCGAGCCGCTGACGACTTTCGACACCGCTGAGGGTTTCGAGCAGCACCGCGAGTGGGAAGCGAAACTGAATGCGGGCTGCTGGGGCATGGTGACCTGGCCCGAAGAGCTAGGGGGGCGCGCCTGCGACCTGATCGAGTGGCTGATCTTCGAGGAAGAGTACTACAAGTCTCGCGCGCCATTGCGGGTTAACCAGAATGGTATTTTCCTGCTCGGGCCCACGCTGATGGAATACGGTACCGAAGAACAGAAAGCCCGGATCCTGCCCAAGATGGCGAATGGCGAAGAGGTATGGGCCCAGGGCTGGTCGGAGCCTAACGCTGGTTCCGATATGGCAGCGATTCGTTCCACTGCGAAGCTTGAAGGCGACAAATACATTATCAATGGCCAGAAAACCTGGTCTACTCGCGCGGTGTGGGCGGACTGGTGCTTTGGCATGTTTCGCACTGACCCTGACTCCGAGCGCCACCGGGGTCTGACTTTTATCCTCGTGCCACTGGATTCGCCGGGTATCACTGTGCGGCCGATTCCACAGCTGGATGGCTTGCCTGGTTTTGCTGAAATCTTCTTCGACAATGTTGAAGTGGATGTCTCAAATCGCCTTGGTGACGAGGGTGCAGGATGGAGTGTGGCCATGGCCACTGCCGGTTTTGAACGAGGCCTGATGCTGCGTTCTCCGGCACGCTTCCAGGAGACTGCGCGACGCCTTGTAGAGCTTTATCGTGAAAACCGTGCAGTTGCCGAGCGTGATCCGGCCGTCAAGGATGCGGTGATAAGTGCCTACATGGCGGCGGAGAGCTATTGCCTGACAACCTACCAGACAGCCTGTCGCCTGAACAAGGGGGGCAAGATCGGCGCTGAGTCATCCACCAACAAAATATTCTGGTCCGAACTCGACCAAGATATGCACGCCACCGCCATGAGTATTCTCGGTGCCCGCGCCGAACTGCTGCCCCATGCACCGGATGCGGTAGGCGTAGGCAGCTGGCTGGATGGTTGGTTGTTCTCCCAGTCTGGGCCCATCTATGCCGGTACCAACGAAGTCCAGAGAAACATTATTGCCGAGCGCATGCTCGGAATGCCGAGGAAGTAAGCCATGGATTTCACGTTTACTGAAGACCAACTGTTGTTTCAGGAATCGGTGCGCGATTTCCTCATGAACGAAATCACACCGGAGCGGATTCGTGCCAGTTGGGAAACCGAAACAGGCCGCAGTCCCGAATTGTGGGCGCAACTGGCTGAGCTCGGATTAACAGGCTTGACGGTGCCTGAAGCGCATGGCGGTCTCGGCATGAGCGAACTCGATTTCGTACTGCTGGCGCAGGAGTGCGGCTATGTCGCCCTGCCCGAACCTCTGGTCAATACCGTGCTGGTGGCGGTTCCCTTGTTGCAGGCGATGGGGGGAGAGCTGGCGGAGCTGTGGTTACCGAAAGTGGCCGCAGGTGAAGCGCGTGTGGTGGCAGGCATCGAGCAGAATATGCTGGCGGAAGACGCCCATGTCGCCGATCTCGTGCTGTGGTACACCGATGGAAAGTGGTTTGCGCTGACGCCGGAACAGATGACTTTGCAGTTCAACGAGTCGGTAGACCCGTCACGCAAGCTGTTCAGCCTGACGGTCAATGACGGCGTCGCCGCGGTGGCGACTGGCGATGAGGCATCCACGCTGCTTGAAGCCACGCGAAATCGCGGTGCTCTCGGCGCTGCTGCCCAGGCTCTGGGTCTTGCCCAGCGGATGATTGATATTTCGGTGCAGTACACCAGTGAGCGTCAGCAATTTGGCCAGGCGATTGGTGCTTTCCAGGCGGTGAAGCACCACATGGCGAATGTTGCCGTTCGCCTGGAGTACGCCAAAGCGCCGGTCCATCGCGCTGCCTATGCGATTGCGGGCGGGGAAGAGATTGCCTCACACGCGGTCTCCCAGGCGAAATTGGTCGCTTGTGAAGCGGCCAGTCTGGCAGCCAAGAACTGTATTCAGGTGCATGGCGCGATGGGGTACACCTGGGAGGTGGATCTGCATATTTTCATGAAAAAGGCCTGGGCTCTGGCCAATACCTGGGGCGACGCCGCATTCCACAAGGAGCGCGTGGCACAACATATTTTTGCTGAGGGCGCGGCACTGGGTGCCGATGGCACCTTCGGCTAATCGAGGAGATAGAATCATGGCAGATGCCTATATTGTAGATGCAGTGCGCTCGCCCACAGGGCGCCGCAAGGGAGGCCTGGCGCATGTCCACGGCGCAGACCTGGGTGCTCATGTGCTCAAGACTCTGGTCGAGCGCAATGATATTCCGGACAGCGAGTATGATGACGTGATGTTTGGTTGCGTCGATACCATCGGCCCCCTGGCCGGTGACATCGCACGCACATGCTGGCTCGCGGCCGGCTTGTCTGATGTTGTTCCCGGAACCACCATCGATCGCCAGTGTGGCTCCTCGCAGCAGGCGGTGCACTTTGCAGCTCAGGCCGTGATGGCGGGAGTGAACGATGTGGTCGTTGCCGGTGGCGTGCAAACCATGACCCAGATTCCGATCTCC
The DNA here is from genome assembly GCF_009388985.1 of Halioglobus maricola. NCBI lineage: Bacteria > Pseudomonadati > Pseudomonadota > Gammaproteobacteria > Cellvibrionales > Halieaceae > Halioglobus > Halioglobus maricola. The sequence goes on along the minus strand of NZ_CP036422.1, from coordinate 3,132,602 downwards.
TCGGCCATGACTGCCGCGGAGCCACTGGGTTTTACCGACCCGTTTACAGGCTCCAAAGGCTGGGTGGAGCGCTATGGTGATGTTCCGCCGACACAGTTTCGTTCGGCGCAAATGATTGCGGACAAATGGGATCTGTCTCGTGAAGATCTTGAGCGCTACTCACTCGAATCGCATACGCGCGCTCTGAGAGCGATTGAGGAGGGGCGTTTCGAGAGAGAGATCGCTCCGCTGGAAGGCGTGGCCACGGATGAAACTCCCCGCCAATCCACGTTGGAGAAAATGGCAGAGCTGGATTACCTGTTTGGCTGCGACAAGGTGACAGCAGCCGTTTCCAGCCAGACCTGTGATGGTTCCTCTGCGATGCTAATCGTGTCCGAAGAAGCCTTGAAACGCTATCAGCTGATACCCCGTGCGCGCATAGCGCATATGAGCGTGCGAGCTGACGACCCTATCTGGATGCTGACCGCACCGATTCCTGCGACAGAATACGCGTTGAAGAAAGCGGGTATGAGCATGAATGACATCGATTGCGTTGAAATCAACGAAGCTTTCGCTTCGGTGGCGATGGCCTGGCTGAAAGAAACCGGTTACGACCACGCTAAAACCAATGTTAATGGCGGCGCTATTGCCCTGGGGCATCCTTTGGGTGCCACCGGCACCAAGCTGATGACAACGCTGCTGCATGAACTCGAACGCAGCGGGGGCCGATATGGTCTTCAGACCATGTGTGAAGGTGGCGGTCAGGCGAACGTCACGATTCTGGAAAGACTGTAAAAAGGATAAAAGTGATGAGTGGAATTCTTGAAGGGCGTGTAGCCATTGTTACCGGTGCTGGCGGCGGCCTCGGTGCTGCCCATGCGAAAGTGTTCGCCAGTGAAGGTTGTGCAGTGATTGTCAATGACATCAACACAGACGCAGCGCAGGCCGTGGTCGATGACATCGTCGCTGCCGGTGGCCAGGCCGCGGTGAACAGCTCAGACATTACCAATTACAACGACAGTCTGAACGCGATCAAACAGGCGATTGATAGCTTCGGCACATTGGACATTGTACTGAACAATGCGGGGGTCAATCGCGATCGTATGTTCGCCTCCATGACGGAGGACGAGTGGGACACGATTATGAGTGTTCACCTGAAGGGACATTTCTGTATCAGTTCACATGCTGTGCACTACTGGCGTGGCCGGGCCAAGGAAGGGCATGAGGTCGACGCGCGAATTATCAATACGACTTCCGGTGCCGGCTTGCAGGGCTCTATTGGTCAGTCAAACTACGCCGCGGCCAAGGCTGGCATCGCCGCACTCACGCTCAACCAGGCTGCAGAATTGGGGCGCTACGGTATCACCGCCAACGCAGTGGCCCCCTCCGCGCGCACAGGCATGACCAGCGCGGTTCCAGCCATGGCCGAGCGAATGAAAAAGCCTGAAGACGGCAGCTTCGATCACTTCGCTCCCGAAAATGTTTCCAACCTGCTGGCCTGGCTTGGCTCTGTTGAAGCGGCGCATGTGTCGGGCCGTGTCTTCGAATCTGAAGGCGGGCGCATTTGCATCTGTGATGGATGGCGAACCACGGAGGGCGTCGATCGAGGCGCTGCCTGGGCGCCTGCCGAGATTGGCGAGGCTATGACTGAGTTACTGGCGCAGGAAACACCCGCCCAGAAAGTCTGGGGCACCTGAAGCCGCCTCGGAATCGATCAGAATCAGCGACGAAAATAGTTCAAGAGAACAATCATGGAATTTGCATTTACCGAAGAGCAGGAAATGATTCGCGACACTGCCGCTGCGTTCCTGGCGGAGGTGTCTACCAGCGAGGCCGTGCGCACGGCGATGGCCACCGACATCGGCTACGACGCAGAGCTGTGGCAGCGTGTTTGCGGCGAGATGTACTGGCAGGCCATTCATATCCCTGAGCAATACGGCGGCATGGGCCTGGGTTATGTTGAAGTTGTCGCAATGATGGAACAGATGGGGCGTCACTTATTGTGCTCGCCGTACTTCGCGACAGTTTGTCAGGCGGCAAACGCGTTGCTGCTGGCGGGCAGTGAGACGCAGAAAGCCCAGTGGTTGGGAGCGCTCTGCGAGCGCGGCATTACCGCGACGATCGCGAGTAACGGGGGTGTTGCTCACTGGGCTGCAGATTCTGTCACCGCTACCTGGCGCCATTGTGCCGGTGGCTTTGAACTCAATGGCGAGTATCGCTATGTCATCGACGGCCACACCGCGGAACTCATTATCGTCGCGGCGAGAGAAGAGGGCAGCAGCGGCGAGCAGGGAATAAGCCTTTTTCTCTTGCCGGCAGACGCTCCAGGTCTTCAGCGCGAGTGGCTGCCCACGATGGATCAGACGCGCAAGCAGGCCGCACTGGCACTTCAGGGAGTGGTGCTGGACGCGCAAGCTCTTGTGGGAGAAGAAGGTGCCGGCTGGGATACTTTGAGTCAGGTGCAGGATCTCGCCGCAATAGCACTCGCTGCTGAACAGGTTGGCGGTAGTCAGCAGCTGTTGGACAGCACGATCGCCTATACCAGCGAGCGGGTGCAGTTTGGTCGCACTATCGCCAGTTTTCAGGCGGTGAAGCACAAGGCCGCCGATATGATGCTGCAAACCGAAGTGGCGCGCTCCGCGATCTATTACGCAGCCTGCGTTGCCCAGGAAGCGTTGGCCGGCACAGAACTCGCGGGTGAGTTGCCCGAGGCTGCCAGCGTCGCAAAATCCTACTGTTCGGACGCTTACTTTGCTGTTGCCGGAGATGCGATGCAATTGCACGGAGGGGTTGGCTTTACCTGGGAATACGATGTGCACTTGTTCTTTAAACGCGCCAAGTCTTCAGAGCATTTGCTGGGCAATGGTGCACAACATCGAGAGCGAATAGCCGCGGCGCTTCTCGACGGGGAGGATGTGGCATGAAACTGAGTTTTAGTGCTGAGGACGAACTGTTCCGCGCCGAAGTTGCAGGGTGGCTGGCAGAAAATCTTACGGGAGAGTTCGCCAAACTCAAGTATCGCGGCGGCCCGGGGGACGAGCATATGTTCCCGCAGGAGCGTCAGGACTGGGAAAAGAGGCTGGCTGAAGGTGGCTGGACCTGTGTGGGTTGGCCGAAGGAGCACGGCGGTCGTGGCTGTAGCATTGAACAGCAGGTTATCTTTTTCGAGGAGTATGCTCGCGCCGGCGCCCCAGGGCGCGTAGGGCATATCGGGGAGGGCCTTACTGGTCCGACACTCATTGCCTTCGGCACGGAAGAACAACAACAGAAGTACTTGCCGGGTATCGTGGCGGGAACCGAATTGTGGTGTCAGGGTTACTCTGAGCCCGGCGCAGGTTCCGACCTGGCTAACGTGAAAACCAAGGCGCGCTTCGACGATGAGCAGGGCAAGTGGATCATCAATGGCCAGAAAGTCTGGACTTCTCTTGCCCATGAATCCGACTATTGTTTTGTCATTGCACGCACCGATCCCGACTCTGTTGCGCACAAGGGCCTGGGCTTTTTCCTGATCAAGATGGATCAGCCGGGTATTGATGTGCGGCCAATTGAGCAGATCACCGGCACCTCCGAGTTCAACGAAGTGTTTTTCGACGACGCCCATTGCGATGCCAGTGATATGGTTGGAGCGCCCGGTGATGGCTGGAAGGTTGCCATGGGTTTGCTCGGGTTTGAGCGTGGCGTATCAACTCTGGGCCAGCAGATGCAGTTTCAGAATGAGCTTGACGATGTCGTCGAGTTGGCGAGGGAAAACGGCGCTGCAAAAGACCCATCCATTCGCGATCGAATTGCCAGGGCGCATGCGGAGCTCAAGATCATGCGCTACAACTCGCTGCGCATGCTATCCGGGCAGAGCGGCTCTGATGGTTCCCTGCAGAAAGAAGCGTTGATCTACAAGCTGTTCTGGGCAACCTGGCACCGCAGCCTTGGGGAGCTCGCTATGGATGTGATGGGGCCAGAATGCGACATTCTCGAAGGTGGTCCATATGAATTGAGCCGACTTCAATCCATGTACCTGTTTGTGCGTTCCGACACCATCTACGGTGGCACTAACCAGATTCAGAGAAACATCATCGCCGAGCGCGGCCTGGGGATGCCTCGGGAACCGAAAGGCACAGCGAAATAGGAATACAGATATGAGCCTTAAAACACCTGAATATGTGCCTGGTCACGGGCTGATCAAAGGCAAGTCGGTGCTGGTCACCGCAGCAGCTGGTGCCGGTATTGGCTTTGCTGCCGCGACCCGGGCTGCCGAAGAGGGCGCGCGTGCCATAGTGATCAGCGACATACATGAAGGACGCCTTGCGGCGGCGGTCGATAAGCTGAAGGCAGAGACCGGCCTTGCCGATATCTACGGTAAGACCTGTAACGTCGCCGTGGAAAATGAGGTGCAGGCGCTGGTTGCTTATGCCGAGGAAACGCTGGGCGGCGCAGATATCCTGATTAACAATGCCGGTCTCGGTACCTCCAAACTTCTGATCGAAATGGAAGATGACGAGTGGCACAAGGTCATCGACGTCACCTTGAACGGCACCATGCGGATGACGCGCTGCATGATGCGCACGATGAAGGCGCGGGGGCAGGGCGGCGTGATTGTTAACAACGCCTCGGTGCTGGGCTGGCGCGCTCAGAAAGAGCAGGCGCATTACGCGGCGGCCAAGGCCGGGGTCATGGCGCTCACGCGTTGTGCCGCATTGGAAGCTGCAGAGTTTGATGTGCGCATCAACGCGGTGTCGCCATCGATCGTGTTACACCCGATGCTGCGCAAGTCTGCTTCTCAGGAACTTCTCGAGGAGCTGGAGTCCAAGGAAGCCTACGGACGCGCGGCGGAGGCCTGGGAAGTCGCCAATGTCATGATGTTCCTGGCATCCGACTATTCGAGCTACATGACAGGCGAGAATGTTTCAGTGTCCAGTCAGCACGCCTGAGCAACAAAATTTCAATCGGAGAATGAGTATGAGAGAAGCAGTTATCGTATCTACCGCCCGCACCGGGTTGGCCAAGTCTTTCCGTGGCGGATTCAACAACACCGAGGCTCCCGCCATGGGGGGGCACGTTGTGCGCGCCGCGGTGGAGCGCGCTGGCATCGACCCGGCGGAAGTGGACGACTGCCTGTTCGGCGCAGCTGCCCAGCAGGGCTCACAGGGCTATAACATTGGCCGTCTCTGCGGCATTGCCGGTGGATTGCCCGACACTGTGGCGGGCATGTCCATGGATCGTCAGTGCTCTTCCGGCCTGATGACCATCGCCACCGCTGCGAAAAGCATTATGTGCAATGAATACGATATCGCCGTGGCCGGCGGTGTCGAATCGATTTCCCTGGTGCAGACCAAGCACAAGAATACCTACCGGGCGGTTTCTGAAACGGTCACGGCGATCGATCCCACTGCCTATATGCCGATGCTCGAAACAGCCGAAGTGGTGTCCGATCGCTACGGTATCAGCCGCGAGGCTCAGGACGCGTATTCGCTACAGAGTCAGCAGCGCGTAGCTGCAGCACAGCAGGCGGGGCTGTTCGACGATGAGATCGTGCCGATGAATGCCACCATGTCGGTATTCAACCGCGAGACCAAGGAGACGAGCTTTCAGGACACTGTAGTTGATCGCGACGATTGTAACCGCCCGAGCACGACGCTGGAGAATCTGGCTTCACTGGAGCCAGTGTTTAAAGATGGCCAGTGGGTCAAACAGGGCCGTTTTATCACCGCTGGCAACTCGTCCCAGCTGTCCGATGGTGCGTCTGCCTGTGTAGTGATGGACAGTAAATTGGCGGAACAGAAAGGGCTCGCCCCGCTCGGTATCTATCGCGGACTGGCTGTTGCCGGTTGCAAGTCGGATGAGATGGGTATTGGTCCTGTGTTTGCTGTGCCCAAGCTGTTGGCCCGTCACGGCCTGACCGTAAATGATATCGACCTGTGGGAACTAAATGAGGCATTCGCCTGTCAGGTTATCTACAGTCGTGACCAGTTGGGGATCGACAATGACAGGTTGAACGTCAATGGCGGCTCCATTGCCATCGGCCATCCTTTCGGGATGAGCGGTGCGCGGATGGTGGGGCACGCTTTGATCGAGGGTAAGCGTCGCGGCGCGAAATACGTGGTTGTTACCATGTGTATCGGCGGTGGCATGGGCGCAGCGGGTCTCTTCGAGGTCGCCTGATCTGTATCCTGCGGCGGAGTGATCCTGCTCCGCTTGTCTCTCCCTTGTCATTGCATCTACTGCTACAATGTCGGCCATTCCATTCGGAGTGGCCCTTCCAGGTCGCGCTGATGAATTTTTAAACAGCTGCTTGAACTGGAGCATAATGAAAAAAATCGGCGAAATGCTGGTCGAGCAGGGGAAGCTCTCCGAGCGAGATGTGGAGCGCGCGCTGCTTGCCCAGGGCGAAATGGGCGATATGTTCGGACAAGTCCTGATCAAGCTGGGCTTGGTGTCTGAATTCGATTTCGCAACGGTCCTCTCTGCGCAACTCGATATTCCACTGCTGGCTGCCGCCGACTACCCGGAGGAACCTGTCATACTGGAAGCCCTTGCGCAGGATTTCATGTTCAGCCACCTGGTGGTACCCTTCGCGAAAAGTGATGCCGGCATCCGTTTTGCTGCAGCGGTGCCGCAGGATCCATTTCTTGCCAAGGCCCTGCAGATGGCGCTGGATTGCCCGGTAGAGATATCTCTGGGACTTGAATCTGACGTTAACCGCGCGCTACAGCTCTATATTCAGCAGGGTGAAGACGACGAAGAAGAAGGTTTTGATCAGTTTGGCGGTCAGAGCGACGACGAATTTATCGAACACCTGAGGGATCTGGCGAGCGAAGCGCCAGTGATTCGTCTGGTCAATCAGATCATTCATCGCGCGGTAGACAATTCAGCATCAGATATTCACATCGAGCCCTTCGAAGATGGCCTCCACCTGCGCTATCGGGTTGACGGCGTTTTGCAGGATCATCCGGACCCCCCGGCAGCAAATCTCTCCGCCGCGATCGCCTCACGGATCAAGCTGTTGTCGCAGATGAATATAGCCGAGCAGCGCCTGCCCCAGGATGGGCGCATCATGACCCGGGTCAAAGGCCACGAGCTCGATTTACGTGTGTCGACCATTCCTACCGTGCACGGCGAAAGCATTGTGATGCGCGTGTTAGACCGGGAGAGTATTCAACTCAGCCTGCCGGACATGGGGTTTTCCCAGGATACGCTCGAAAAATACCAGAACTTGCTGGCGCGCCCACACGGTGTGCTGTTGGTGACCGGGCCTACCGGTTCGGGTAAGACAACCACTCTCTACGCCTCGCTGGCGTCCCTGGATTCCGAGCAACTTAAAATTATTACGGTGGAAGACCCGGTTGAATATCAGTTGCAGGGCGTCAACCAGATTCAGGTGCAGGCCCAGATAGAGCTCACCTTTGCCCGTGCGTTGCGCGCGATTCTGCGCCAGGACCCGGACATCATCATGATCGGTGAGATGCGCGATACCGAAACCGCCCAGATCGGTGTTCAGTCGGCGCTCACCGGGCACCTGGTGTTATCGACGCTACACACCAATACTGCTGCTGGCGCGATTACCCGGCTGGAAGACATGGGCGTGGAGCGTTACCTCATTACTTCCTCCGTCAATGGTGTATTGGCTCAGCGTCTGGTGCGCAGGCTGTGCCGGCACTGCAAAGAAGAAGCTCCGCTGAGTTCGGAGGCTGCGGCCGCGTCAGGCATTACACCTTTCCTCGAGCCGGGCCAGCGTTCGATTTATCAGGCGACGGGCTGTGAACACTGCATGCACACTGGCTACTCGGGCCGAACATCGATCCATGAACTGTTCCCGCTTGATGACGAAATGCACAGGGTCATCATGACCGGTGCGGATGCCACGACATTGCACGCCGCGGCGCGTCGCCAGGGAATGTATACCCTGTACGAGGATGGCCTGCGTAAAGTTGCTGCGGGCCTCACCTCTATGGAAGAGGTGTTGCGGGTCACCCAGGATCAGAGCGACGACGGTGCACTGGAAGAACTGGTGGATGTGGCAGCAGACGTCGAAACGCAGGCCACGGTCTAAACGGTGGCCACATTCAGCTACAAAGCGGTAGGCCGTGACGGTAAGCCACACAATGGCAGCGTAGAGGCAGACGGTATGGAGCTGGCCTCGCGGCAACTGCGGGCCCAGGGTCTCACCCTGTTGAAGCTGGAGCCGGGTGACAAACTTGCCTCGGGTGGCAAGAAAGTGGTGGCGAAGCCGCCGGGACGGCAGGAAGTGTTGTCAATGACGACCGAGCTTGCAGTGCTGCTGCGCGCTGGCCTGCCACTGGATCGCGCCCTGAAGGTATTGATCGACATGGCGTCCCTCCCGCAAGTGGAAATGCTGCTGCAAGACCTGCTCAAGAACGTCAAAGGCGGCAAGCCTCTCAGCGCGGCCCTTGAGCCTCATGAACACGTGTTCGGCTCTTTTTATATCAGCATGGTTCGGGCAGGCGAGGCCAGTGGTCAACTCTCGAGCGTGCTCGACCGGCTGGTGGAGTACCTGGAGAACGCAAAGGCTAATCGCGACAGCGTAGTTTCCGCGCTTATTTACCCAACCATATTGCTGGTGGTGGCCGTATTGTCCGTAGTTTTGATGCTCGGTTTTGTGGTCCCCCAGTTTGAGGCATTATTCGAGGATATGGGTGATGCCCTGCCATTGCTCACCCAGTGGGTGCTGGCGGGTGCGGACTTTATCAAGTCCTGGGGCTGGTTGCTTGCGTTGGTGACCGTTGCTGGCGGTATCGCTCTGCGGAACTGGATGGCATCTGATGCAGGCAAAGTGGCGTTTGACGAGCGATTGTTAAAATTACCACTCGCGGGTGGGATCATATTCGAATTCGAGATGTCGAAATTTGCTCGCACCGTCGGAACCCTCGTGGGCAACGGCGTGTCGCTGCTGAAGGCGATATCGATTGCGATCGACACCGTGGACAACCGGGTGATGCGGGATTCGTTGCAGGTGTTGCCGCCGGCAGTGAAAGGCGGTCAGCGCATGTCGATCGCGCTGGAAGAGTCCGGAAAATTTACCCCCATGGTTATCCAGATGGTTCGCGTGGGCGAGGAGTCCGGCAGCCTGGATAAAATGCTGCTGGAGCTGGCCAAGGTTTTTGATGACCATGTGCAGTCCGGCGTCAAACGCGGTCTCGCCTTACTGGAGCCGCTACTTATCTTGACCATGGGTTTTGTCATCGCAATTATTATTATCGCCATCCTGATGGGTATCATGTCAGTGAATAATCTGGCTATTTAGAGGAAAAAGAGATGGAACTGAACAACAGAGCTCGCTTCGGGCAGCGCCGTCAACGCGGCTTCACCCTGATGGAACTGCTGGTAGTGCTGGCTATTCTCGGCCTCTTGATGGCGCTTGTTGGCCCCAATGTTCTCAATCAGCTGGGCGGAGCCAAAACCAAGACAGCGGGCATTCAGATCAAGGATCTGGAGCAGGCTTTGGAGATGTATAAGCTGGACGTGGGTCGTTACCCATCAACCCAGGAAGGCCTGGGAGCGCTTGTGAACAAGCCCGGCAACATCACCGGTTGGAACGGCCCCTACCTCAAGTCCGATGTCCCCATGGATCCGTGGAATCGGGCCTACAGCTACAAATACCCCGGCGAGAAGTCAGAAGTGGACATCTTCACCTACGGCGCCAATGGCACACCCGGAGGTGAGGGTGAGGATCGCGACGTGGGTAACTGGAAACAGTAAATGCCTGGCACCTGGTCGGGGCAATGAGCTGCCAGCGAGGCGGTGGTAGGAGCGCAGGCTTCACTATGGTGGAGCTGTTGGTAGCAATCGCCATCGTCGGCCTGTTGATGGCAGTGACGGTGCCCGGCGCTCTAAATTTTTACGAATCAATTCAGTATCGCCAGGCGGTTCGCGAGGTGATTACCACTCTGGGCACTGCGCGCCAGCGCTCTCTCGACACCGGCCGTACCCTGGATGTTTCTTTTGACCTTGAGCGCAACGTCATCGCGCTGGGAGACGATCAGCAGCAATTGCCTGATGACTTCAACCTCGCGGTGACCACCGCGGCAGAGGTTAACCGCGACGGGCTCGGCATTATTCGGTTCTACCCTGAGGGCAGCTCCAGCGGTGGAGACGTGGTGCTGGAATCCCCCACCGGGCGCGGTGTCGTGATCTCCGTTGACTGGCTGATGGGTGGTCTCAGCCAGGAGCCTTTCGATGTACCGTAAATCCCGCGGCTTCTCGCTGCTGGAAATGCTGGTAGCTATTGCGATTCTCTCACTCTCGCTCGGAGCGCTCTATCAGGCAGCCACCGGGGCAACACGCAATGTGCGTACAGCGGAACGCTACGCCTACGGTGTGGAGCTTGCGCGATCTTTGCTTGCGCAGAATGCCCAGGTGCCGGCTAAGGGCGTTGGAGATGCGGGTGAAACTGAAAGCGGTTATCGCTGGGAGGTCAGCAGCAATGCACGCGAGCAGAATCGCAGCAGCCGGGTGCGCGCCGAGTTGCATGATTTGCGGGTTGTCGTGAGCTGGGACGATGGTAGTAAAACCCGGCAAATAGTGCTCGATTCTGTGGTCGAGGCCTATCGATGAAGCCTCGCAAGCGCGCCTCCAGCGGTTTTACTCTTGTCGAAGTGATGGTTGCTATCAGTATTTTGTCGCTGGTGATGTTGGCGCTGGTGACGGGTTTGCGCACGCTCGGTAATACCCAGGTGGCGTTGGAGCGGAAGACGGAGCGCGTCGATGAAATTCGCACTCTCAGTGGGTTCTTGCGTGACTTGATGGAAGCCGCCGTGGTGGGGGAGTCGTCCGGCGGGCTCACGCTCGGTACTGGCGGGAAGGATACTACGTATTTTCGTCTTCGCGACGGCGGAGTTGAGTGGAAGTCGACCATCCTGTTCGGCGAGGCCTATGGTGGGTCGCACATCGTCCGGCTTGCCAAGGAAGGTGATGCGCTGGTATTGCGCTGGGCAGAGCCCACGGAGTCGGGTGACTCGCCAGACCTTTGGAACGATGGCCCCTACAGGGTGTTACTTGCCGAAGTAGAGGAATTTTATGTCGAGTTCCGCCCCGAGTTCACTGACGACTGGGTGGACCGCTGGGAACAAGAAAATATAGCGCCCGCGCTGACCCGGATGCAAATCAAGTCATCCGGGCGTTTCTGGCCTGTGCTGATTATGCAGGTGCAGCGATGAGACGACATCAGAGTGGGGTGGCGCTGGCGTTGGTGGTTTGGTTTATCGCGGGTATGTCGCTTTTGGTTGCAGGAATTGTTTCTCATGCGCGGGTCGATGCGGGTATGACCCAATTGCATCTCGCCAGAGCGAAAACCATTGCTGCTGGCGACGGTGCCATTGCTCTGGCCATGCTCGAGCGATTGAACGAGGGTTCCAGCGCAGCGTCGCAGTCGGCTGCTTCACAGAGCGCTCACATGTTGGGCAGCATCGGGGTGCGCGTGCAGCTGATGCCCGCGAATGGCCTCGTCGATTTGAATACGGCCCCCAAAGAAATTCTAATGGGACTTTTTGTCCTGGGAGGCGCTGTGGATGTAGGGCAGGCGCAAATCGTAGCAGACAATGTGGTACAGTGGCGCCAGCCGAAAACGGGCGCACGCATGGGCCGTGGGAGCAGCATAAATCGCTTCTATGCGCCGGAAGACGTGCTCCGGGTGGATGGTATGACACGCAGTCTGCTGGACTCTATTCGGGACTATGTTGTGGTTGGACCATGGGCATCTGGTGGCATCGATTGGAATGCTTCCCCAGAAGCAGTGATGGGGCTATTGGAGCAAGTGAATCCGGAGCGCGCCAATACGGTGCGGCAACGACGGGACGCTCAGTCGCGAACTAGTGGCCTGAAAAGGGGTCAGAGTTCTGGTAGGAACCGCGGACCGACGGCGTTCAGGGCAGATGCGCTTGTTGAATACGGTGGCAGGACCTGGCTGCGGCGACGTTGGGTGAGCGTGGTGTCAGGTGCAAATTCGAGCCTGCCGTGGCGGGTGGTGCGTACCGAAGCCCCGCGCGTGGTAGCGCAAGGGATGCGGGAATCAGAATAAATGGGACGAAGCAATGTTTGAATCGCAGCAGAACTGGGAGTTGTTCGGCTACGATATGCGCGATCTGGGGCGGCACTTCACCGCTGCCTGGCGCGATTTTCTCTGGGCATATGATTCGCCAGTGCGCGCGCGCCTGGACGAACCTGTGAGGCTGCAGTCAATGGACGGCGTGGCGTGCTACCAGGCGGGTGAATTGTGCACTGGGACCGGCGCTGATTGCGCGGCTGTTTTACTGCCAGAAGACCTGGTTCTGAGCCGCCTGCTGCGACTGCCGCTGGCCGTGGAAAGCGATCTGCCCGCGGTGGTGGCGCTAGAGGTTAACGCCAACAGCCCTTTCTCTGCTGACGATACGGGCTATGGTTGGCGCGTAATAGAACGCGGCGAACAACAACTCAAGGTCGTGCTGGTTATCGTATCGCGCAGTGCTGCGATGACCTACGTGGCGCAAGAATATGGCAGTCATGATCCTCTAGCCCAGGAGCTTTGGGTCGATAGCGAAGGTGCCAAGGTCGTCGTAGAGGGGTTCGGTGAAGGTCAGCGCAGAGAAAGATACAAAAGACGATTGGTGCGCGTTGCTTCAATGTTGGGCGGTGCGGCGCTGGTAGTGTTGGTCGCGATTGCAGCCTCTGCCGGCTTGAAAAAAGTGGAACTTGGCAACGTTGAAGAGATAGCTCAAAGAACCCAAATGGAGACGGCTGAGGCCTCGCGGATGCGGGCAGAGTTGAGCCAGGCCAACGAGGCGATCGCTGAGATCAACACGCTGCAGCAGGATCATCCGAGCCCCCATCTGGAGTTGGCTCGTCTAACCAGTCTATTGAGTGACGATGCCTTTATTGAGCGTTTCTCCATGTCCGGTACTGAAATCGATTTGCGTGGCCGTGCGACTGACGCCTCGAGCCTGATGCAAGTACTAACTGAGCAGGCTGATTATGGTCGGGTATCGGCTGCCAGTCCGATTCGACGTGTGCCAGGGCAGGACAAGGAACAGTTCCATTTGAAAATCACCATGGGAGAGCCGGGTTGATGATCGCCTGGGCCAAAATGCATAGGCGCAGTGCGACAATTTGTGGCCTCACGTTGTTAGTGCCGCTGCTGGTTTATCTTAGCCTGGTCGTGGACGCATGGGGGCTACGTGCGTCTTACCAGGAAGACATCGAGCGCTTGCAGCCCCGTATCGCGCGTATGCAGGGCATTCAGGCGTTCGAGAAAGAGTTGGGCGCTTCTGCAGGGACCGTTCGCCGTCAGGTAGCCGATCTGGTCTATCCGCCAAGTATCGACGCAGCCTCCGCGGGCACCTCACTGCAGAAGGAAGTTCGCCAGTTGATGGGCAGCGCTGGTCTTGCGGTTAGCAATAGCCAATTGCTGCCAGTCCGGGAAGAGGAAAAGTTCGATCGCGTCAGTCTGAAGTTGACGGTAGCGGGTGAATTGCCCGCACTTGATCGGGCGCTGGCATCTCTCAATGACTTTTCTCCGCGAGTCACAGTTGCGACTTTTGATGTCTGGCCCACCCGGCAGCGCCGAAGCAAGGGGGCTGAGCCAACGCAGCAGGTGACAGCGACGATTGAGCTCGTAGCCTTGAGGTCTCTGTTATGACCTCTCTAGGGAGTAGGTATTCGAGCGCCGAAGAGCCTCTGCGAAGTGAGCGCCGGGCCGAGTTAGTTTTGCTGGCGGCAGTCATATTATTGCTGTTGCTCGTTGCTTTCGGTGCCTTCCGGGTTGTGTCCCCATCGTTGTCCGCGCCGATTCCTCCATCGCTGGATTCGCTCGGTGTCACCGTAGCCGGTGGCCCTGGAGAATTGGCTCAGGAGCAGCGAGTGGAGATTCAGTCGCGGCCATTATTCTGGCCTTCCCGCAGACCTCTTGAACCCGCTGCTGAGGAACCTCTCACCGCGGTCAATGAACCTACCGCGGCAAAACCGCTAAAGGGTGTCACGCTTAAGGGTGTATTTGGCGCTGGAGAGGATGCAGGCGTGATCGTACTCAGTAAGGATCGAAAGCGGCGCCTGCTGGTAGGTGATAGCCTTAATGGCTGGACGCTTGATTCGGTGCAGCCTACGGAAGTCCGGTTCGTGGACGGCGCCAATGAGGCGGTGCTGCAATTGAACCGGGGTAAGCTGTCGAAGTCAGCCAAGCGGTCGGATGGCAGCGCTGCAGCCTCAACAGCCCCCGAGCGCGCCGAACCAGAACCGGTACCTGCAGAGCCTTTGCCTGCGAGTGCTCGACATCGTGCGGCACCAGTGGTTCCGGCAGCGGGTAGCTCAGGTGGTTCGGGCTTGGGCCTGGGCGGTGGGGACCGTAACAGAGGCGGCGACAAAAAGTGAAACAGACAAGAATTAAAAGGTCTAATGGGATGAAAACGCTTAGAAATTCGATGTCGACACTGGTGCTGCTTGCACTGGCTGGTTGCGCGACTCTGGAGGATACTCCGGAGGACGAGGCTACTGCGCCGACCCCAGAGCCTCAGTTGGCCACCTCTGCTTCGGAGTTGGCGGACACTGTCGTTGCTGAACAGGATGAAGAGGCAAAAGCACGCGAGGCGATAGTCTACAAGGGGACCGACAGAACAGTCGCCCTGCCGGCCAAACGCGAGCCCGTAAGTTTTCTTGGCGAAGACGTCAGCCTGAATTTTGAACAGGCCCCGCTAGCCGAGGTCACTCATGCGATTATGGGCGACATTCTGAAGCTGGACTACGCCGTGGATCACCAGATCCAGGGGCAGGTGACCCTGCGCACTCGTACGCCGATCCCGCGCGATCAGCTGCTGACCGTGCTTGAGTCACTGCTGAAGGCGAATGACACGATTATGGTTCGTGGCAGTGACGGCCGCTATCTGGTGACTAACGTTGGCCGAGGTACTCGCCTCAATCCAACACTGTCGAACGCGGGCGACTCTGCTGCTGGTTATTCCACAATCATCGTGCCCTTGCAGTACATCAGCGCCAAGAATATGGCGGAGGTTTTGCGCCCGGTGGCGGAGGAATCCGCATTTGTGCGCGTTGACAGCAGCCGTAATCTTCTGATGTTGGCGGGAACCCGGACTCAGCTCGATGGTTGGTTGGATATGGTCGCCACCTTTGACGTGGACCAGTTGCAGGGAATGTCCGTGGCCCTGTTTCCGCTCGAGAACTCCAGTGTCGATGAAGTCACCACCGCGCTGGATGCGATGATGAATGCAGGCGGAGAAGGTGCCAATCTGAAGGACCTTGTGCGAGTGATTCCGGTCGAGCGCCTCAATAGTATTTTACTGGTCACCCCACGAGCCCATTATCTGGCGACCATGCAGAAATGGGTGGAGCGCCTGGACGAGGCCCACTACTCGGAATATGACCAGCGCTTGTATGTCTACCCGGTGCAGAACACCACGGCGAGCCGTCTCGCGGACCTGATCAACGAAATTTATTCGGGCCAGAGCCGCAACCGCAATGATCGCAACAATGGCTCAAGCAGGGATGCAGGTGGTGTAGCGCCCGGCCTGACTTCAGAGAGCCTCGGCAGCAGCACGCGCAGTGGCAGCCTTTCCAATAGTAGTTTCTCCACCGGTAACTCCGGTTCCCGAGGTGGCGGCAGTAGTAGCACCTCGGTGAGCGTTGGTGGCGGCGTCGTGGGTGATATGGAAGCTGTGTCCGACGTGCGTGTGGTGGCCGACGATGAAAACAATGCGCTGATGATATACGCTACCGCGATGCAGTACCGGATTATCGAGTCGGCGCTGGAGCAGCTCGATATTGTCGCGACCCAGGTGATCATAGAGGCCAGTATTATGGAGGTCAGCCTCACTGATGAACTCAGTTACGGCCTAGAGTGGACCTTTAATAACAGTTTGGGCAGCGATTACGACGGCACCGGCTTCCTGTCATCGCTTGAGGGCGTCAGTAGTCCAGCGTCGATCGTCCCTGGTTTCTCATACACCATTACCAACTCTGCTGCCCAGGTGAGCGCGGTTCTGAATGCACTGGCACAGGAAAGCCTGCTCAATATCATCTCCACGCCCTCAGTGATGGTCCTCGATAATCACGAGGCGTATATCCACGTCGGTCAGCAGGTACCTGTGGTCGATTCGCAAACAGAGTCTCTCGCCAGCGATAGCGATCGGGTGACTCAGTCAATTTCCTATCGGGATACGGGTGTGAAGCTGGAGGTTAAGCCCTCGGTCAACGCGGGCGGCCTGGTGACCATGGATGTGATGCAGTCTGTGACAGATGTGGGCCCGATAGACGACGCCTCTGGGCAGCGTCGTTTTCTTGAACGCAATATCCAGAGCCGCGTGGCGGTCCGTTCTGGACAGCCAGTGGTGTTGGGTGGCCTGATCCGGGAAAATGCTACTGAAGCCTCACAGGGGGTGCCCTGGCTGCACAATATCCCGGTGATGGGCAGTTTGTTCGGAACCGATACTGAGACGACGGATCGGACTGAGTTACTTGTGATTATTACCCCCCGAGTGATGTATAACGAGAGCGAGCTGCGCGAAGTGAGTAAGGAAATGCGTTCCCGGCTGCGCAATCTTGAGCTAATTGACGTCCAGGAGCCCGTGCTCCAGTGACCCTCGCGGGCCACTTGAGCGCCAGCTGCACCAAAATGGTACTTTTCACAAACGGCCGGCCTCGGGCAGCGATGACGAGCCACCCTTGGTTCACTGTCAACATACTGCGCTCTCGTTATTGTTCGGCTTGAACGCGTGCCCGACCTTGGGCTGTGCGGAAAACAGGTCTGAATTTAGCGTTGCGAGGTGAAGCCTCGGAGCGCATATCAATTTTAGTTGCCATCGCGTATAATCGCGCCCCTTCGAAACCAAATGATCAAGAAAAACAGTATGTTAGCTAAGTTATTGCGCCCCCTTTTACTTCTCTTTCCCCTGCTTTTAGTTGCCTGTGATAAGCCCGTTCAGGAGTCTGCTGAGCTGACTGATAGTCAGCGCGAGGCCCTCGAAATACGGGTGGAAGAACGGTGGCGCGCACGCATTGCGCACGACTGGGAAAAGGCCTGGGAATTCACTTCGCCCGCTTATCGAGAAGTGTTCCCTAAGCACCTGTATGTAAAAAAGTTTTCATATACGGCTAACTGGGAGTTGACAGGTTTGGAAGTCACCAATTATGATCCGTCTGCAGCTGTAGCGAGTGTGGTGGTTCGGGTCATGTCCAAACCCACCAAACAAACCTCTGCAGCGGCTAAGGCGATTGGTGCGATGCCACGCGAACTGCACGAGAGGTGGATCCTTGTCGACAGTGAGTGGTGGTTTAGTGCCAACTATTAGCTGTATATGTAAGTTGACAGCTGGCTGCAGCTAGCAATAATAGCGCTAGCAACTTTACTTTTAGGTTGTAAACAAGACTAAATATTAGGAGTCTCCTATGAACGCAAATTTCAAGCCTCTTGGCCTCGCCGCTGCAGTTGCAACTGCAACCGCTGGCTACGCGGGTGTTGCGAATGCACAGTCCTACGCAAGTTCGACTGAGCTTGGCGACCTGGCTATCGTTCCTTACTACACAGTATTGGAAGGGTATGCCACCGGCGTAAACATCATCAACACTTCAGCCCAGACCCAGGTCATCAAGTTCCGCTTCCGTCGCGCAACTGATTCCATGGACGCGCTGGACTTTAACGTTGTTCTGTCACCTTACGATATGTACACAGGCTTCCTGTCTGCAGCTGGCGACGACATCACCTGGACGTCTAACGACAACAGCTGTACTGCTCCGGCGATGACTGGCAACAAGTTCACCATGCCTGGCATCTACCGCGCCGACGCTGACACTGGTTACATCGAAATCATCTCCATGGGTTCTCCCGAAGATGAGGCTATGGCACTGGCTGTAAACGCTCTGCACGATGCAGACGGCATGCCCGAAGATTGCGACCTGGTTCGTGATAACTTCTTCGACATGGAAGGTGAATCTTACGGTAACGTGAACTTCGCTGAGACCATTGACTCTGACGGCGAGACTACAACGTATGTAGCTTCTCCTGACTCACTGAAGGTTTCTTACTTCATCAAGTCTGACGAGACCGGTGTAGAATTCGGCGACAACGCTGTACACGTTGCTGGCTTCCTCGATGGCCCCGCAATGACCAACCAGGAAAAGGGTATTTTCTCTGCCGACCTTACCGGTTTTGACTATCCAGACCTGAACGGTGGTGTTCCGACTGACCCCGCTAGCCGTGGCAAGTACAACGAGCTGCGTGGCATTCTGGGCGCTGAAGCACTGATCAACGATTGGTCCGCTAACTCTGCTGGCGACTTCACTGTCGACACTGACTGGGTTATCACATACCCCGGCCAGTACGCCATGCTGGTTCTGCCGACTTACCTGCAGAGCCTGATCGGCGCTGCTGACTGTCTGCGTACTGTACCTGCTGGTCTGGCGTCTGAAGCTCCTTGTGACTTCCGTGACATTCCAATGACTGCTTCTATCACTGTTTACGATCGTGAAGAGCAAGGCATCGTAGTTGAAGACGGCGAGCTGGTTGTATCTCCTCAGCCTCCAGTCCTCACACCTACTCTGGAACTGCCGCACGAAGTTAACGTTATCCAGTGGGGCGAAGCTCCAGTCCTGAACGCTCCTGTAGCGATCACTGGTCTGACTACTCCTGAAGGTTCTAAGTTTGGTTGGGCGAACCTTGAGACTACTCCAGCTGATGACTACCTGATGGTATGTGACTGGGATCTGTCCGCAGCTCCTGCTGTTGGCTACTCTTGTGCCGCAGCTGAAGGTTCTGCTGCAGTCGTTGGTTTCGTAGCTTGGCAGCGTGCTTTCGCTTCTCTGCCTGCTGCAAACTACGGTCGTATCGTAGAGCACAGCCGCGTACAATCCTCCAGCTAAGCTGTAGGTTGTTTGCATAGAAAGCCGACACCTCAGGGTGTCGGCTTTTTTTTGTTTTCACTATTTAACAAAAGTATTGGTTAAGCGATGAATTCACTGAAAACTCTATTTCTCTCCCTTCTGGTCCTAGCGACCTCTGGTTTTACCGCCTACGCCCAGCAAGATAACCCGATAGCGCTGCAAGACGGTGATACGGTTATCACGGAACAGGAGCTAGCTTACCTGGTGTCGACCTGGACCCCGCAGATGCGCACTGTAGCTACCGAAGATGAAGGCGATCGCCTTGAATTGCTCAACCTGATGATGGCCAATAAGCGTATCGCGGCTGAGGCCGATGTAGTCGCCGACGAGGACTCCGCACTATATTACGAGTACTTGCATGCGCTGGAGGGTTTCAAGCGAGACTTCGTATTAAGGAATTACCGGAAAAACCTCGAGATTCCAGATTTCTCCGATTTGGCAAGAGAGCAATATGCGGTTAAGCGAGACAAGTATGCGCTCGTTCCAGAGACAAGGCTGTCGTCACATATTCTCTTTGAAAGGAAGCCGGGTCTGGATGCCGAGAGTCGGGCTAAGATTATGGCAGAGGCGCAGGAAGTGCTTGATCAATTGCGCGCTGGCGCAGACTTCAATGAAATGGTGACGCTGCACTCCGATGAGCCAGGGGCCGTAGAGCGAAATGGAAAGTTCGATCGTTGGGTTAAGTTTGGTGATACTTCTGTGACTCCGCCCTACACAGAGGGGCTGTTCACTCTTGAAAGCGTTGGTGATTACTCCGAGATTGTGCAGTCTCAGTTTGGATTACACATCATCAGGCTCGATGGCATCAAGGAGAAAAGCTATAAGCCTTTCGAAGAGGTGGCTGGTCAAATCGTGACAGACCTGCAGAATGAATATATCAAACTCTCGATGAAAGACTACGTGACCAAGTACAATTTTGACGACAATGTTGTGATCGATGACGAAGTCGTTTCCCGTGTTTTGGCTCCCTATAACCCTCAGTAGTGAGCTTGGTCAAGTCTCGACTTGCCGTCCTTCTTTGTACCTATAATGGAGGGCGGTATCTTGCTGAGCAGTTAAATTCAATAGTTGTTTCTGATTCCGTAGCTGGCGCTATTTTTGTGTCGGACGATGGCTCCTGCGACAATACCCCGGATGTACTCGCAGCTTTCGCTGCAGAATCGATGCTCCCGGTAGAGGTCCGTCGAGGTCCATCGAAAGGGCATGCCGCCAACTTCATGTCTCTGGTAACCGCAGGGGATATCAGTGCGGACTACTTTGCCTACGCTGATCAGGATGACTTTTGGGATGAAGACAAGCTGGATCGGGCAATTGGTCGCTTGCAAGTCGTCGATCCGGCGCTACCAGCGCTGTACTGCAGCCGCACACGTACTGTTTCCGCACACGGCGTAAACGAGGGTAAAAGCCCGCTCTTCGCCCGTGCCCCTTCTTTTGCCAATGCCGTGATTCAGAATATTGCTGGCGGCAACACCATGGTATTCAACCGTGCGGCACGCGAGTTGCTGCAGCGAGCGGGCGAGGTGGATGTGGTCAGTCATGACTGGTGGACCTATATGCTGGTCAGCGGTGCAGGCGGCAGCGTTATTTACGACCCCCAGCCCTCTCTGTCATATCGCCAGCATGCGGGAAACTCCATCGGAGCCAACACGGGGCTGCGCAACCGAAGTCAGCGCTACCTGGGTTTTCTGTCTGGGCGAAACAGGGAGTGGAACGCGCGAAATTTAATTGCCCTCAACTCCGCTGCTGAGTTTTTTACCCCTGAAAATCGGGATGTACTGGCGAGGTTTGAGGAACTGCGCAGCGGTGGATTGTTGCGGCGACTAAAGGCTCTTCGTCATGGCGGGTTCTATGCGCAAACAACAACCGGAAATTTGGGCCTCCTTGCTGCCACTTTGTTAAAGAAAATCTAGGTATTTCACGTATAATGCGCCTATATACGCATACATAAGCCGAACCTTTCTCCGCTGCCTTAGTTTCTGAATTTATGTCCAAGCCCAAAAAGCTGATTGTGGTACTCGGCGCGCATCGTTCTGGTACATCCCTGTGCGCAGCCGCTATTGAAGCCCTGGGAGCAGACGCCTGCCTGGGTGAACACTATGCTAATGCTGAGAACAGCAAAGGCTTTTTTGAGCACCCGGATATCGTTGATTTCAACGACCGGTTGTTGAGCCACCTGGGCGGTAGTTGGGACAATCCCCTGTTTGATGGCGCTGCAGCTATTGCCTCCGCAGATCTGGCAGGGTGGTCTGAGGCGGGTTCCAATCTGTTACAGGGCATTTACGGCAAGGCATCCGTGGCGGTTCTCAAGGATCCCCGGGTGTGCCAGCTGCTCGATTTCTGGAAACCCGTATTTGTTGCTGCCGGATACGAGTCTGCTGATGTTTATTACGTCCACACCCTACGCGACCCGGTTGAAGTCGCGCTGTCCCAGCGCAGTCGTGCCCTGGCGAATGAAGATTTTTATGAGTTTGGTCGGGAGCTGCCTGAGGGCGCAGCCCTGTGGCTCTCGCTGACGGCTCAGGCCTTGTCGGCTACCCAGCGAGAATCTGTGTATTACGTCTCTTACGCGGGGCTAATGACAGCTGCAGAGAACCTTCTCGAGCAACTAATGGACTTTACCGGGCTGCAAGCTGAGCCGGCCAGGGCTCGGGCTTTTTGCGAGAGCTTTGTTGATAGTGAGCTTTATCGCAGTAGTGCGGACATAGATTCACGTGAGCTGCTGCAGCGGAAAATACCCCAAGTGTTGGCGTTCGACGCAGCGTTGGCGCCCGTTCTAGATGGGGGGCGGCATATCGACGCCGTACTTGAGGCTTGTCTCGCCATCGCGAATGCGACCGAAACGCGCTGTGCCATGATGGACGCAGTGAGCCCGGCGCTGTCCCGCCTGAGTGATAGTTGTCGTGATGATCGCCTTGAGCGCAGGCGCGGTGAAGATGTCATCACTGACCTGCAGGCGCAAGCAAGTGAGCTGGCAGAGAACGCCCGGAGAATGCAGCAAGAGCATCAGGCAGTGGTGGAACCGCTGGAAGCCGAGGTTAAATCGTTACAAGCCGGTACCGGCCAGTTGCAAACACAATTGGCCGAACAAGGCACTGAGATTGCCCGAGTCAGCCAGGTGGCCGAGGAACATTGGGAGACTATTGGTGAGCTTGAAACAACTCTGGAAGAAGGCCGAGCAGAATGGACTCGTCTCGAAGATGAATTGGGGAATGAAATTATCTCGCTGGGTGAGCAGCGTGATTTTCTCGACGAACGTATCCATGAGATGGAGCAGTCAAGCTCATGGCGTCTGACACGCCCACTGCGAAGCCTTAGCTTTCGCCTCCAGCGCCTGAGAGCCTGGTCTTCGGGTCAGTGGGTACAGCTTCGGCTAAAAGCGATTTTGCTCTATCACCGCATGAGTTTGCGTCAACCCGCGGTGGCCTGGACAATCCGTCGGCTGGTGCGACCCTTCTTCCGCCTCACTAATAGGCTGCTGAATGTTGAAGCCAGGGATATGCACACGCCTGCAAGTGCAGGGTTGCTGACACCGATGCGTTATCAGCAAGAAGAAGAGGCCGAGGATTTTGACCCGCTAGTTTCGGTGATCGTTCCCAATTACAACCATGCGCCATACCTGCGGCTCCGCCTGGAATCGATCTTCTCTCAGACTTACGAGAACTATGAAGTGATCTTGCTGGACGATGCCTCCAGTGACGACAGTGCCGAGGTCCTGCGTGAATTCCACGAGCGCTACCCATCGAAGTCGACGTTGGTGATTAACGAGGAGAATTCAGGGGGTGTCTTTCACCAGTGGGAACGCGGCCTGAATCTTGCCGCTGGGGATATCGTCTGGATCGCGGAAAGCGATGACTGGTGCACGGAAAATTTCCTCGAGACCCTGGTGCCGTATTTCGAAAACGAGGCCATTACGCTTGCCTATGCGCGCACTGTGTTCATGGATGGTGAGGGTGAGAAACAGATCTGGTCGATCAATGAATACCTCCACGATATCGATCCGCAGCGCTGGAATGCGCCTATAGTCGAGACCGGGCCGGCCATGGTGCGGCAGGCATTCGCGGTCAAAAACATCGTGCCTAATGTAAGCTCGGCCCTGTTCCGCACGCCGCGGCAACTCGAGATATTGAAGGATCCGCAGTGGCGCAAAATGCGCACATGTGGCGACTGGGTGCTTTATCTGCACTTGCTGCGTGGCGGCATGTTGGCTTACTCGCCGGAGGCCTGTAATTACTACCGCCAGCACGGTCAGAATACATCCGTAAAGTCGCATTCAGAGGACGAGTTCTATCGTGAACACGAACTCGTTGCGAAAACGGTGCAGCGCTATTTTTCTGTGCCGGCAGAAGTCTTCTCAAATCTGCGGGACAACCTGGAAATTCACTGGCGTGAAACTCGTGGAGAATATACCCACGAGGCGCTGGAGAGTTGCTACAGCCTTGCGCGCATAGAAGCGGAAGCTAAGGAGCGCGCGCCTAACCTGCTGATGGCTTCCTATGCCTTCTGTTCAGGTGGCGGCGAAACATTTCCGGTAAGCCTCGCCAATATAATGAAGCAGCACGGTTACAACGTCACTTACCTCGACTGCGCGCGTGAGCCTCGTATTGAAGGCGTCTATCAGAAATTGCGCAAGGACATACCGATCGTATCCGACTTCGGGCAGCTCGAACGAATCATCGATGATTTCGAGATCGACCTTGTGCATTCACATCACGCCTGGATGGATAGCACCATCCTCGATATTTTGCCCGAGGATGTTGCTTGCAAAACCGTGGTGACACTTCATGGTATGTACGAAACGATCAATGAATACGACCTGCGGCCGATACTTCCGCGCCTGGTCAAGCGCAGTGCGCGCCTGATCTACGTGGCGGAGAAAAACCTGGAGGCGATCGACAGGCACGGCTTGTTGCAGTACGCCCGCACCAGCTGTATCGACAACGCCCTGGAGCATGAAACTTTCGAGGTCATCACTCGTCAAAACATTGGCGTGCCAGACGATGCATTTGTGTTCACTCTGGTGAGCAGGGCGATGGCTGAAAAAGGCTGGCAGGAGGCAATCGATGCCGTTGAGATCGCCCGAAGCCAGAGTGATGCCGATATTCACTTGCTGTTGGTGGGGGACGGCCCCGAATATGACCGTCTGCTCAACGTTGAGCTTCCGGGCCATGTTCACTTGCAGGGCTTCCAGCGCAATGTGCGTGGCTATTTCGCGCTGGCAGATGTCGGATTTCTACCCTCTCGCTTTCGCGGCGAGAGCTTTCCGCTGGTGATTATTGAGTGCCTGCAAACAGGTGTTCCGTTTCTGGCCTCGGATCTGGGAGAAATTTCCCGAATGCTGTCGAGCCAGGCCGGCCCGGCCGGAAGCGTTGTACCCCTGCAGGGTGATGACATCGATATAGCGGCCCTGGCAGCGGAGATGGCGCGCCTGTCGAGCGAGCCGACATACTATGCTGAACTGCGGGCTGCTGTAGCGGCAGCCGCCAGTAAATTTGATCCAGCGGTGCTTGCTCGCAAGCACGATGAGGCTTATCGCCTTGCGCTGCAGGAACCGGGCCCGCGGGACACCGCCTGAATACTGAACCCGGCGAATGTGACTGGGAATAGAGAGGAATGATGAAGAAGAAGTTGTACGTGCATATCGGCATGGGTAAGACCGGTACCACGGCATTGCAGAATTTCTTCTGGGATAATCGCAAGGCGCTTTCCAGCCTCGATATCTGTTACCCGCGCCTCGGCACTATGTCCAACGCGCACCATCTACTGTCGCCACATATTCCACGTTTTCTCGAAGACGAGTGGGATTTCCAGAAAGTAGAGGACTGGGCGCCGA
Organism: Halioglobus maricola; assembly: GCF_009388985.1. Taxonomy (NCBI): domain Bacteria; kingdom Pseudomonadati; phylum Pseudomonadota; class Gammaproteobacteria; order Cellvibrionales; family Halieaceae; genus Halioglobus; species Halioglobus maricola. The sequence continues at coordinate 3,107,926 of NZ_CP036422.1, read as the reverse complement.
AGCTTGCCGACTGCACTGAAGGGAGTGTTCTACTGTCTTCCGAGCTCATGGCCTGGGCCGAGGAATCCAAGGCCCGACGCTTCTGTGCTCAGGTTTCAGCATGGTTTGATGTGCACGTCGTGGTGTACCTGCGGCGGCAGGACAATATCATCATGGCTAGCTACAACCAGCAGATCAAGGCGGGGCCACAGAAGCGCCGTATCGATCTCATTTATCGCAAGCAGTCGGAGCGCTTTGATTACCTCAAGGTGCTCGCGCCCTGGGCCGACTCCCTGGAACCCGGCAGGCTCATCGTGCGCCCCTATGAGCGCGAGCAGTTCCACAAGGGCGATATTCGCCGTGATTTTATGTATCACGTGTTTCGCCAGGAGATCGAGGAGGAATCTTTCAGCCTCAAGAAAGGTAATTCCAATCCGCGCCTTTCGCTCGCCGCTGGCGAATACAAGCGGATGGTGAATACTCTGGTCACCGAACCAAAGAAAAATGACCGCTTCAATCAGTTGCTGATGCAGTTCTCAGCAGAGAAGGACCAGTCATCCACCAGCTATTTTTCCAGCCAGTCGTTGCTCTCCCCGGCCCAGCGCAGGGAGGTGCTTGATGCCAGTCGGCACGCCAATGAAGTGATCGCCAAAGAGTACTTTGGCCGACCTGACGGGCGCCTGTTTTATGAGGACGAGCCCAGCGGTGATGAATCCTGGCCCGGAATCGATCTGTCTCGCGAAGATGCGGAGGAAATTACCGCTTATATCAAGGGGCAGGACGCCAAGCTGATGCGTCACCTGGCGAGTAAGATCACGGCGCACAAGGACGACCTGGCCTACCAGATTAGGCACTCGGCCAGGTTCCTCTCCCACAGTGTTCTATCTGCTGCACAGGCGGTCCCGGTGTATCGCATTGCACGCGAGGACGCTTCGCCTATCGTGATTGGCGGCCTCGGGGGCAGCGGTACGCGCCTGGTGGTAACCCTGTTGCGAAAAATGGGTGTGCACTTCGGTGGAGAACTCAATGAGTCGCTGGATAATCTCTGGTTCACGCTGTTGTTCCTGCGACGCTCTCTATTGCTGAAGTCCGATGACGAGGTGGAAAAGCTCTGCTGGTTGTTTGCCAACGGTATGCGCCATGGCGTCGAGCTCTCGGATGAGCTCAGGTCGCTGCTGGATGAGGCCAGTGCGCTGGACAGAGGTCCGGTGGTGCCTTTCGAGCATCTGCAGCGCGCTCGCGATACCCTGTTGCGCAGCCCGACCCACGACCGCAGGCACGAGCACTGGGGTTGGAAGGAGCCCAACTCCCATATCCTGTTGCCGCACCTGGATCGCTGCTTTCCCGAGATGAAATACGTGTATGTCGTGCGCAACGGTTTGGATATGGCGTTCAGTGACAATCAAAACCAGTTGAAGTACTTCTGGGGCGAACTCATGTTGGATCAGCCGTTTGAGCCAGGCCCTGAAGCCGCCCTGCGCTACTGGGTGGCCAGCCACAAACGGATGCAGGGCTTCCGCAAGCGGATGGGCCATCGCCTGCACTTTTTGAGCTTTGACCGCCTGTGTGCTGATCCCGAGGGAGAGCTCGAAGCGCTGCGCGAGTTCGCCGCCATTCAGATCAGCAAGAAGGAACTGTCGGAGATTGCGGACTCTGTCCGAGCGCCTGCAACGGCTGGGCGCTTCCGCAGTGAAGACCTGTCCCGGTTTGATCCCGCCGATGTCGACTTTGTGCGACACATGGGTTTTGATGTTGACTGATTCATCGCCCGCATGGCGTGAGAAGGAGAGGGTTTGAGCGAAGCAGTAGGCGGCTGGCGCGCAACGGTATTCAATCGCCGCATGGCAATCTGTATCTTCACCGGTTTTTCATCCGGCTTGCCGCTCTACGTCCTGATTCAGCTTATCCCAGCGTGGCTGCGTGAGGGCGGAGTCTCGCTGACAGAGATCGGCTTTTTCGCGCTGGTCCTCATGCCCTATAACTGGAAGTTCCTTTGGGCCCCTTTCCTCGATCGCTGGGAGCTGCCTTTGCTGGGGCGTCGGCGCGGTTGGCTCTTGCTGTTCCAGTTAGGCCTGCTGTTTTCGATTGGCGTGCTGGGTTGGTTCCAGCCCGGCTCACAAACGGCCACGATCGCCTGGGCGGCAGTACTGGTAGCGCTGTTTGGCGCCAGCCAGGATGTGGTGATCGATGCTTATCGGCGTGAAATCCTCCCCGATGAAGAGCTCGGGCTTGGCAATTCAATCCATGTTCAGGCCTACCGACTGGCGGGACTTGTTCCCGGTTCCCTGTCTCTGATTCTGGCGGATATTCTGCCCTGGGACTCGGTGTTCTGGATTACAGCTGCGTTCATGGTTATCGGCATTGGCATGACGCTGGCTGTGTCGGAGCCGAATACCGAGCGACCCCCGCCCATGGGGATCTATGGCTCGGTAGTGGCGCCGTTCAAGGAGTACTTGCAGCGTAAAGGCTGGTCGGCGCTGGTGCTCATTCTCAGCTTTATGTTCCTGTATAAGCTCGGTGACAATATGGCCACCGCGCTAGCCACGCCATTTTATCTCGATCTGGGTTTCAGTATGACCGAGATTGGTCTGGTGGCGAAAAATGCGGCTCTGTGGCCGGCTATTTTTGGCGGCCTACTAGGCGGTGGTTTGATGATTCGCCTGGGCATTAATCGTGCCCTGTGGTTGTTTGGCGTGGTGCAGGTGGTCAGTATTCTGGGCTTTGCCGTGCTCGCAGCCAGCGGTGCGAAACTCTGGCTGCTGGCCCTGGTGATCGGCTTTGAGTATCTCGGCGTTGGGCTGGGCACCGCTGCCTTTACCGCATTCATAGCGCGCGAAACGTCGAGAATGTATGCCGCCACGCAATTTGCCCTGTTTACAGCGCTGGCGGCGCTGCCGCGAACGTTTGCCAATGCCAGCACCGGTTGGATCGTGGAACAGATCGGCTGGGTGGAGTTTTTCTTCCTGTGTGCGGTGCTGGCTCTGCCCGGTATGTTGCTCCTGTTCTGGGTTGCTCCCTGGCACAGGAACGAGGCGGCGGGGGCGTGAAGCGCCTGGTCATTCATGCCGGTATGGCCAAGACCGGCACAACCACGATACAGGATAGCCTCGGGAAAGCCTGTGAGGCGCTGAAGTCGGACGCGGTCTACTACCCTGATTGGCGGCCCTATAACCACTCCTATGAACTGGCGGCGCTATTCCGTGGCGACAGCAAGGCGGGGTATTACTATCGCCAGTTTGGCGCTGAAACCGACGAGGAATGGGAGGCTGAGCGCGAGCGTCTGCGCCTGCAGTGGCGTGCATTCTTCGATTCGTTTACGGAAGGAACGGCCATTATTTCGGCAGAGGGCCTCGAGCAGTTTTTTGCCGAGGACGTGGAAGCGCTGCTGGAGTTTGCGCGGCCCAGCTTTGATCGTTGTATGGCTGTGATCTACGTCCGCCACCCGCTTACCTCAATCAAAAGTCGGTGGGAACAGGCGGTCAAGCAGCTGGATGAACCCCGCAGTGGCGAAGATCTGCTGCAGGAATGCAAGCGGCGCACCCGGTTCGGTGCTGTGAGGCGCTGGAGTAAAGCGGTGGGTGAGGGGAACCTGGTGGTCCGCCCCTTCGACCCGCAGCACTTTCAGGGCGGCGACCTTGTCGAGGATTTTCTTCATAGCATTGGTCTGGAAAGCCTCACCCTCACGGGGGAAGTGGAAGCGGCCAGCAATACCTCGATTGGCCATAACGGCACGGCCTTCCTGATCCAGTTCAATGGGCAGTATCCACAGTACCGCGACGGAAAATACAACGCCGACCGAGGTATGGCTTCGAATCTGGAAGTGCTCTATCGATTGATGCGCGAGACTGCGGACGAGACCCTGGTGCTGGATGTGAAGTTCAGCGCCGACGAGGCGGCCGCGATCAATCGTGAAATTACTTTCGTGAACCGTTTTCTCAGCGAGGCAGCCAGGTTTGCACCTGTCGAGGCAAGTGCGGGTAAATCGCATCTACCTGACCCAGACAAACTTCCCCCAGCTTACGTTGCCGACATTGCGAATGGCTTGCTGCAACTACTCGAACGCGAAAAAGCAGATCGGCGCCATCTGGGGCGCGAGGTGAAGCGCCTGCAAGAGGAGGGGGTCGAGTTGAGAGCTCGCCTGGAAGAACTCAGTCCCAGCGATAACGACGAAGATCAATAGATTTGTTGGGCCGAAAGCTGATGCCCTCTGCCTCCAGCCTGTCCCTTTGGGTATACTGCGATGCGGAACCTTCTGGCAGGGAAATGCGGCCCTGGGCATTGATCACGCGGTGCCATGGAATACGGGTGTCTTCGGGTAACCCCTGAAGCGCCCGGCCGACTCTGCGTGCAGCGCCCGGCAGTCCAGCCTTGTGGGCTATATCGCCATAGGTCGACACCTTCCCCTCGGGGATGAGTGAGACAACCTGCCAGATACGTTCGTTGATATCAGTGTTCAAGCTTGTCACCCATACAACGAGAAAAAAGACTGTCCATGCTCCACACAATAACCTGGCTCGGCGCCGCTATTCGGCCGGCGCACCCAATCCTGCTGTTGTTTGCATTCATTCTCCTGCCCCAGTACGCACTCGCTGATCGCATTTATTTTACTGACGGTGAGTCTATCACCGGCACCATGGTCGGAATAGAAGAGGGCAAGGTGCTCTGGACTTCGGCGATGCTGGGTGATCTCAATATCGAACTGCGTCATGTCGACTATATCGAGAGCGGAGATCATTTCGATTTAAGACTCACCGGCACGGAGTTGCACAACTGCTGGATGTTTATTCAGCGCGAGAAGCAGCACCTGCACTGCGATGAGGGCGTGCGGCCACTGGCAGACTGGAAACTGGTGGTAGCTGCGGGTGAAAGCCTGATAGACGCCCCGCCGGTTCTGCAGCAAAAGGGCTCCGTCATTCTGGCGCTGGAGGACTCTTCCGGCAATAGCGATATTGCCAAGTACGATTTGAATGCCCGCAGCGAGATACGCTTGCTCGACACACGGCATACGCTGGCCCTTCGCTATCAGGACGAGAGTGCCGACGGCGAAAAAACCCGTGAATCCTGGCTCGGCAGTTACCAGTATGACCAATTTTTTACCGACCAGTGGTTCGCCACGGGGAACGCATTCTATGAGACGGACGAATTTCGTGATTTGGATGAGCGATATTCAATGGGTGTGGGAATGGGTTACCAGTTCCTGGAGACGGCCTATTTTGATCTGCTTGGCAAGGGCACGCTCAACTACGTCAATGAAGATTTTACAACCGGCGAATCGCGCAGCCGACCGGCGTTTCTGTGGAACCTCGACTTCGCATGGCGCATAGACGGCGATGGTATGGAGCTGTTCCATCGTCATGCGATATTGCAGTCCTTTGAGCAGGGCACTGATTACGAACTCAATACCACCACCGGCTTCAAATATCCCATTAGCGGACAGCTCAGCTCGGTGGTGCAGTTGGAATACAATTACGACAACCTGCCCGCTGAAGAGGCCATCGATAAGGTAGACCGGAAGTGGTCGGTAGGAGTGAACTACGCCTTCTAGATGCCCCGTCGACTGGCCTTGTAAATGGGCCCATTGCCCCCATAATTTCCCAGACAACGAGAGATTATGATGCGACTATTTTTTCTACTCCTGCCATGGCTGGAGTTATTTACCCTGATTCAACTGGGCGTTGAGACCAGTGCGCTGACGGCAATTTTCTATGTCCTGGCCACTTTTGTGCTCGGGCTGGCGGTACTGCGCCGGCAGGGCGTAGAGATGTTCAATCAGATGCGCAATGCGCAGCAGGGTGGCGTGCTGGGGCGCCAATTGCTGGTTGATGACATGGCCGTTGGCTTGGCCGGCGTGCTGCTGGCTTTCCCTGGTATGATCACTGACTTCGTCGCCCTGTGTGTGCTGATAGGCCCTCTGCGCAGACGCCTGGCGCGGCTGTTTGGCGCACCTGAGCCGGAGCCGTATCGCCCCCAGTACGACCAATCTGCCGATTCGGCTATCGAGGGACAGTACACCCGGGTCGATGACGAGAGAACCCCCTAAGCTTCTGATTTTATTGAACTATATCTGATTTTCTGGGTTTTCGTTCAAACCCGATCCGGCACTTGACGCATCCACAGCTCACACTAAAATTAGCACTCTCTTAAAAAGAGTGCTAATCGCCCCTTGAAAAGCCTTGGGGCGACCCCATGAAACTAGCAGCGCCCCGTTGAGGGCCCTCATAATATTGTCACTAGGAGATTTAGACAGATGAGTATTCGCCCCCTGTATGACCGTGTGGTCATTCGTCGCAACGCAGAGGAAGAAACTACCGCAGGCGGAATTTTGCTGCCCGGTTCCGCGAAGGAAAAGCCCAATCAGGGCGAAATTGTCGCGGTAGGTGAAGGCAAGGCTCTGGACAGCGGCGAAGTTCGCCCTCTGGCCGTTAAGGTCGGTGACACCGTGGTATTCGGTCAGTACGCCGGCAGCAACACTATCGAAATCGATGGTGAAGAATTAGTCATCATGGGTGAGAGCGAAATCTTCGCGGTTGTTGAGTAACAGCTAAGCAAGGTATTTCACTCCACTGAACCCGATTGAGAATTTAAGGATTTCGAACAATGTCTAAAGACGTATTTTTTGGCGACGACGCTCGCTCTCGTATGCTGAACGGCGTGAATGTCCTCGCCGACGCAGTTAAAGCAACTCTGGGGCCCAAGGGCCGCAACGTAATTCTGGACAAGGCATTCGGTGCACCCACCGTAACCAAGGACGGTGTGTCCGTAGCAAAAGAAATCGAACTGGCTGACAAGTTCGAAAACATGGGCGCGCAGATGGTCAAGGAAGTTGCTTCCCAGGCTTCCGACGCCGCAGGTGACGGTACTACCACTGCTACCGTATTGGCCCAGTCCATCGTTAACGAAGGCCTGAAATCTGTTGCCGCTGGCATGAATCCCATGGACCTGAAACGCGGTATCGACAAGGCGGTTGCCGCAGCGGTTGAGCAGGTATCTACTGCCTCTATCCCTTGTGCAGACACCAAAGCTATTGCCCAGGTTGGCACCATCTCTGCCAACTCCGACGTCCAGGTTGGCGACATTATCGCCGAAGCCATGGAAAAAGTTGGCAAGGAAGGCGTTATTACTGTTGAAGAAGGTTCCGGTCTCGAAAATGAGCTGGACGTGGTTGAAGGTATGCAGTTTGACCGCGGCTACCTGTCCCCTTACTTCATCAACAATCAGGACAGCATGAGCGTTGAAGCTGAAGCGCCCTTCATCCTGCTGGTCGACAAGAAAATCTCCAACATTCGCGAACTGCTGCCTCTGCTGGAGCAGGTAGCCAAGGCCTCCAAGCCGCTGGTTATCATCGCTGAAGATGTTGAAGGCGAAGCGCTGGCTACCCTGGTAGTGAACAACATGCGTGGCATCGTGAAAGTAGCAGCCTGTAAAGCACCTGGCTTCGGCGATCGTCGCAAGGCCATGCTGCAGGATATCGCCATTCTGACCGGCGGTACTGTGATCTCCGAAGAAGTGGGTATGGATCTTGAATCTGCCACTCTTGAGCACCTGGGCAGCGCCAAGCGCGTGACCATGGATAAGGACAACAGCACCATCATCGATGGCGCTGGCGACCACGGCGCAATCACTGCGCGCGTTAATGAGGTTCGCACTCAGATCGAAAATACTTCTTCCGATTACGATCGCGAGAAGCTGCAGGAGCGCGTGGCCAAGCTGGCTGGCGGTGTTGCAGTGATCAAGGTTGGCGCTGCCACCGAAATCGAGATGAAAGAGAAGAAAGCTCGCGTTGAAGATGCTCTGCATGCTACTCGCGCTGCGGTTGAAGAAGGTGTTGTTGCCGGTGGTGGTGTTGCCCTGGTTCGCGCAATCGCTGCTATCGCTGAACTGAAAGGCGACAACGAAGACCAGAACCACGGTATCGCAGCAGCCCTGCGCGCCATGGAAGGTCCTCTGCGCCAGATCGTCGGCAACGCCGGTGATGAGGCCTCTGTTGTGCTGGACAAGATCCGTCAGGGTGAAGGTAACTTCGGTTACAACGCCGCGACCGGTGAGTACGGCGATATGATCGAGATGGGTATCCTGGATCCAGCTAAAGTGACTCGTACCGCACTGCAAGCCGCTGGTTCTGTTGCTGGTCTGATGATCACCACAGAAGTCATGGTTGCCGATGCACCTGCTGAAGGCGGCGCGGCTGCACCAGCAATGCCTGACATGGGCGGCATGGGCGGCATGGGCGGCATGATGTAAGCCCAGTCCTCCAGACTGAACCGAAAGGGCCCGGTATTCGCATACCGGGCCCTTTTTTTTTGACGGGCTTTCGACTACCGTTGTCGTCCGCAGTAATGAATATTCAGGAGTCCCGCGTGTCCGAGATCGTCACTTATACAGAACAAGAGAAATACAGCCTGATCCAGATGGACGACGGCAAGGCCAACGCCGTGTCATTCGACATGCTGGCGCAATTGGGCGCTGCGCTGGATAAAGCTGAGATCGCCGGCAAAGTTGTTGTCATCGCCGGGCGTCCGGGAAAATTTTCTGCTGGTTTCGATCTGTCCGTGATGGGGCAGGGCGGCGACGCCATGGTCAAACTGGTAGCAGGCGGCGGCGATCTCGCGCGCCGTATGTTGAGGTTCCCCACGCCTGTGGTATTGGCGGTTACTGGCCATGCGCTGGCTATGGGCGCCATTATGCTGATGTCGGCAGACTACCGAATCGGAACTGCAGGCCCTTACAAGATCGGCCTCAATGAGGTGGCCATTGGTATGACTCTGCCGTATTTCGGTGTGGAAATTGCCCGCGCAAAATTGACCCCTTCCCATTTCGATCGCGCCGTAAATTGCGGTGTTCTGTACGATGCCGATGGCGCAGTGGACGCTGGCTATGTCGATGAGGCGGTGGATGTGGATCAGCTGATGAATCGCGCAATCGCGGTTGCAGAACAGCTCTCAGGTATCAATATGAACGCTCACAAGGGCAGTAAGGATCGCGTCCGCGCACCTTTGTATGCGGCACTCGCTGAAGCCGAAAAACTGGATGCCGAGAGCCTGGCTGAATTAATGAGCTAGGGTTTGCCGGTGTTAAAAAAGGCCCTGCACCGGGAAGTGCAGGGCCTTTTTTTGTATCACCGTTCTATCAGGCGAAATTGGCGTTGGCGAATTCCCAGTTCACCAGCGCCCAGAACGCTTCCATATACTTCGGTCGAGCGTTGCGGTAGTCGATGTAATAGGCGTGTTCCCACAGGTCGACGGTGAGCAGGGGGGTGACGCCTGAATCGGTCAGCGGCGTAGCGGCATTGGAAGTATTGACTATGGCAACGGAGCCGTCGGCGTTCTTTACCAGCCAGGTCCACGATGACCCGAAGTTGTTTATTGCGCTGGTAGTGAAGGCTTCCTTGAACGCATCGAAGGAGCCAAACGCAGCGTCAATGGCTTCTGCGATTGCGCCCGTGGCTGCGCCACCGCCGTTGGGGCTCAGGCAGTTCCAGTAGAAACTGTGATTCCAGATTTGTGCGGCATTATTGAAGACGCCACCCTCTGATGTTTTGACCACGTCTTCGAGTGATTTTCCTTCGAGGCCGTTGGCTTCCGTCAGGCCGTTTAGCTTGTCGACGTAGGTCTGGTGGTGTTTGCCATAATGGAATTCCAGGGTCTCAGCGGAGATGTGAGGTTCGAGTGCGTCCTGGGCATAGGGAAGAGCAGGCAGTTCAAAGGCCATGTGCAGGTTCCTTGGTGTGGTGGTGGATGTATTACAGGAAAGCCCTCACGGTGTGTGCGGGCTATGGAAAGGCAGCTTTCGCGCCGGTCATGGAAGTGTATAATCAACCCGCGAATACAACAATATAAAAGGGGGTTGTCGCATGATTCTTGAATTCATTTTCCGCTTTGCGCACGTGCTGTTCGGTATCGTCTGGATTGGCATGCTGTATTATTTCAATTTTGTTCAGACCGAGTATTTCAAGGAAGCCGAGGCAGACGCAAAAGCTGATGCCGTGAAGAAGCTCGCTCCGCGCGCTCTTTGGTGGTTCCGTTGGGGCGCCATGTTTACGTTCCTCACGGGCCTGACTCTGCTGCACCAGGTTGGCGCGTCCACCAATATTCTTGGTATGCCGGTGATCTGGGTTGGCGCTCTGGCCGGGACTCTCATGTTCCTCAACGTCTGGCTGATTATCTGGCCAAACCAGCAAATCGTTATCGGCTTGAAAGAGGGTGAAGGCCCGGTAGCCGCGGCGAAGGCCGGCCTGGCATCGCGCACCAATACGCTGCTCTCTGGTCCAATGCTGTTCGCAATGCTGGGCTCGAAGCACCTGTACATTGCCGATGTGAGCGCCGTGGGCTTCTATGCCTGCATCGCACTGATTCTGGCACTTGAGGCCAATGCCTTGTTCGGCAAGACCGGTCCGATGACCAGTGTTAAGGGTGTGATTCACTGTAGCCTGGCGCTTACGGCTGTCATCTGGGCGCTGTTGGCGTTCGTCTGAGCTAGCTGTGCCGCGGGGGTGACTTCGCTCGCGCTCCCGGTACTCATTAGCATCTCAAATGGCGCCTTTACGGCGCCATTATCGTTATCAATTTGGCTAAATTCCCGCTGGGGTGGAGGGGCTTGTTCCTGTAAGATAGCGCCCCAGTTCAGGAGAGGCCAGTTATGCCCCAGATGAGTGGTGAAAAGAAGTACAAACGCATCCTGCTCAAGTTGAGCGGCGAGGCGCTGACCGGTAGTGAAGCTTTTGGCATCGACCCAAAAGTGCTCGACCAGATGGCATTGGAAATTGGCCAGTTGGTCGGTATCGGCGTTCAGGTCGGGCTGGTTGTTGGCGGCGGCAATTTGTTCCGCGGGGCCTCACTCCAGGAAGCCGGGCTCGATCGGGTCACGGGCGACCACATGGGTATGCTTGCGACTGTCATGAATGCACTGGCACTGCGCGATGCACTTGAGCGCTCCAATATTTCCACCCAGGTAATGTCAGCGATTCCCATGAGCGGTGTTGTGGACCATTACGATCGTCGCAAGGCAATCCGTGCATTGAACAATGGCGATGTGGTGGTTTTTGCGGCCGGTACCGGCAATCCGTTTTTCACGACTGATTCCTCCGCCTGTCTCAGGGGAATTGAGGTGGATGCGGAGCTTGTGCTCAAGGCCACCAAGGTCGACGGCGTGTACTCCGCCGACCCGATGAAGGTAGCGGACGCGATCAGGTATGAACGCCTCACCTACGATGAAGTACTGGATAAAAAGCTGGAGGTTATGGACCTCACAGCCATTTGCCTCTGCCGGGATCACAATATGCCGGTGCGGGTATTTGAAATGGAGAAAAAGGGCGCACTGCTCAATATCGTCCGCGGTGGCGATGACGGCACCCTGATCGAGTAGTTGGTGCCACAGGAGGAAACAGTAACGTGATCGACGACATAAAATCAGAAGCTGACGAGCGCATGGCGAAGAGCCTTGATGCGCTGAATCATAACTTCAATAAAATTCGTACCGGGCGCGCACATCCGAGCTTGCTCGACGGCCTGCGGGTTGAATACTACGGCTCCGAGACGCCCCTGAACCAGGTGGCGAACGTCAACGTAGAAGACGCGCGCACGCTGTCCCTGACGGCGTGGGACAAGACCATGATTCCTGCCATTGAGAAAGCGATCATGAAATCTGATCTCGGCCTCAACCCGGCGACCGCCGGAGAGGTGATTCGTATCCCTATGCCGATGCTGACCGAGGAAACGCGTAAAGGCTATATTCGCCAGGCGCGCCACGAAGCGGAGTCTGCGCGCGTATCGATTCGCAATGCCCGACGCGATGCCAACGGCATGCTCAAGGATCTGGTCAAAGAGAAAGAGATTTCAGAAGACGACGAGCGCAGGGGCCAGGATGAGGTCCAGAAACTGACAGATGGTTTTGTCGCTAAAGTCGAGAAAATGTTGGCTGAGAAAGAAGCCGACCTGATGGAGATCTAGGGGTCCATCCCCTGGCCTGAAGCCATGTCCGATTCCCAGTCGCGGGGCGACTCAGAAAATCGCGAGACAGTAGTGCCCCATCATGTCGCCATTATCATGGACGGCAACAATCGGTGGGCCAAACGCAACGGTGTTTCTGGCCCTGCGGGCCACCGTGCGGGTGTGGAGGCTGTGCGCAATATTCTGCGAGCCTGTCGCAATCACGGCGTCGAAGTTCTTACCCTCTTTGCCTTCAGCAGTGAAAACTGGGGACGCCCCCTGCCGGAAGTGCGTGCACTCCTTGCGCTGCTGTCACGTTATCTGCGCAGTGAGGTGCGGGAACTCCACAAGGATGGTATCCGCCTGCGGTTTATTGGTGAGCGTTCGCGATTCAGCGCTCGTCTGCAACGGCTGATGCAGCAATCAGAACACCTGACAGCGCGCAATTCCGGGGCGACTGTTGTCATCGCCGTGGACTACGGCGGCCAGTGGGACATCGCGGAGGTCGCACGCAAACTCGCGCGGCAGGCACAGCGCGGTGAGCTGGACCCTGAGACTATTGACGCAGATATGATTGACCGCAACATCTCTATTGCCGATCTACCTCGTCCGGACCTGTGTATTCGTACTGGCGGGGACGCGCGCATTAGCAATTTTATGCTCTGGCATTTCGCCTATAGCGAGCTCTACTTCACCAACACTTTATGGCCCGATTTTGGCGAGCTCGAGTTCGCCCGTGCGCTCGCGGATTACAGCCGCCGTGAGCGGCGCTTTGGCCTGCGTGACCCTGACGGTCTGGTAGCGGGAGCAGAGATCGATGCTTAAGCAGCGCATAATCACCGCCGTCATAATGGCGGCCCTGTTCCTGGCGGCCATTTTTTTCCTGCCGTATCAGGCGCTGGCGGCCCTGCTGGGGCTTATTGTCCTCGCCGGTGGCTGGGAGTGGTCCCGGCTGGCAGGGTGGGAGCATGTCGGCGCGAGGCTGGCCTTTGTTATCGTGCTCGCAGCTGTGCTGGCAGGCTTGTATACCCTCTGTGGTCTTGGCGGCGCGCCCAGCAGGGAACAGATACAGCCGGTGCTGGGCCTCGGCACATTGTGGTGGTCGTTCGCACTGTTGTGGGTCAAGGGTTATCCCGGTAGCGCAGCGCTGTGGAGTAATCGCGTCATGCGTTCCCTCATCGGCTTGCTGGTGTTGGCGCCAGCCTGGGCAGCAGCGATCTATTTGTTGAGCTTCCCCCGGGGCGGCCTCTTGTTAATAGCCATGGTTGTAGTGGTCGTAGCCGCTGATGTTGGCGCGTATTTTTCGGGCAAGTCGCTGGGCAAGCACAAAATGGCTCCAGCTGTGAGCCCTGCCAAGACCTGGGAGGGTTTCTGGGGGGGTGAAATCTGCGCCGCTCTTGTAGGCGTGGGGCTCTGGTTTTTCATGCCGGCCCAGGGGGCGCACATTTCATTGCTTGCGGTGCTTGCCGTCGTTCTGGCCACCAGCGTTGCCTCCGTTGTCGGCGACCTTACAGTCAGCATGGTCAAGCGCGAGAGTGGCACCAAAGACAGCGGCAGCTTGCTGCCAGGTCACGGCGGCTTTCTCGACCGGCTGGATAGCCTGTGTGGTGCGGCACCGGTATTCACCCTCGGTCTGGTTTTGGCGGCCTGGTAGTTGTGAGTTCAGGCATACGTCAGGTCTCCGTGCTCGGGTCTACTGGATCTATTGGTGTGAGTACCCTCGATGTGATCGCCCGGCATCCCGGCGACTTCAGCGTCTTCGCGTTGGCGGCAAACCGCTCGGTCGACGCCCTGCTGGCCCAGTGTGAACAATTCAAGCCTCGTTATGCTGTCATGGCGGATGAAGATGCCGCGGAGCAATTGCGTGCGCGTATGGCGCAGGTGGCGGATACGGAAGTATTGTCGGGGGAGCAGGGTCTCGAGCGGATTGTGACTGCGCCAGAGGTAGACAGTGTGATGGCCGCGATTGTCGGTGCGGCGGGATTACCCTCAACCCTGGCTGCGGCACGTGCAGGTAAGACTCTGTTGTTGGCCAACAAGGAATCGCTGGTTATGGGCGGGCATCTGCTGATGCAGGCCGTGCGCGAATCCGGTGCACGCCTGATGCCTATCGACAGCGAGCACAATGCCATATTTCAATGTATGCCCGCTGACGGCCAGGCCCGCCCCAAGTTAAAAGGCGTCAGTAAAATACTGCTGACTGCCTCGGGGGGGCCGTTTCGCAACTGGAGCCGCGCTGATATGAGCGACGCAACTCCAGACCAGGCCTGCGCCCATCCCAATTGGTCGATGGGGCGAAAAATTTCGGTAGATTCCGCGAGCCTTATGAATAAGGGGCTGGAATTTATCGAGGCGTGCTGGATTTTCGATGTGGGCCCGAAGCAGGTGGATGTGGTAGTGCACCCCCAGAGTATTATTCACTCGATGGTGCAATACGTGGATGGTTCCGTGTTGGCGCAATTGGGCAACCCGGATATGCGCACACCGATTGCTTTCGGCCTCGGATGGCCCGAGCGGGTGGCCGCAGGCGTGGCTCCGCTGGACCTGATAGCGACTGCCAGGCTGGATTTCGAGGCGCCGGATGAGGGACGCTTTCCCTGCCTGCGCCTGGCTCGCGAGTCCGTAGCGACCGGCGGCACGGCCATGGCGGTATGTAACGCCGCCAATGAAGTGGCTGTAGATTCGTTTCTTGGAGGGGGTATTCGTTTTACCGACATTCCCCGTGTTATCGAGACCGCACTGGGCCAGGTGAAGGTAGTTGAACCCACCGATCTCAGTGTTGTCGAAACTGCTGATGGGGAGGCCCGTGAGGCCGCCCGTGAAGCGATAGGGGCTCTTTCCCACTGATGGATATGCTGTACACAATTCTGATTACCCTGTTCACCCTCGCGGTACTGGTGGCGGTGCACGAATATGGTCACTTCTGGGTAGCCCGAAAGTGCGGTGTCCACGTGATTCGCTTTTCGATCGGTTTCGGTAAATCCCTGGGCAGCTGGCGCGACAGCCAGGGCACCGAGTATTCGGTCGCGGCAATCCCGCTGGGCGGTTACGTCAAAATGCTGGACGAGCGCGAAGGTGATGTCCCCGAGGAGGATCTGGACAAGACCTTCAATCGCAAGCCCGTGCTCCAGCGAATCGCAGTGGTGGCCGCCGGGCCCCTGGCCAACCTGATTCTCGCCGTCGTGGCTTACTGGTTCCTGTTTATGGCCGGTGAGAAAGGCTACGCCCCTGTGATCGGCGAGGTTGAGGTCGGGTCGATCGCCGAGGTGGCTGGCCTGGAGGCGGGGCAAGAAATAGTGGCCGTCGATGGCGCTGACACGCCTACCTGGCGGGCCCTGAGCTTTGCGCTTCTGGATCGCATTGGCGACTCCGGCACTATCGAGTTCGCCGTGAGTTACCCCGGTTCAGACATGATTTACGAATCTGAAGCGGTTATCGATCGCTGGCTGTCCGAACAGGAAGAGCCAGACCTGTTTGGGGGGCTGGGTATTGCCATGTATACGCCGGAAGTTCCCCCTGTAGTGGACACGGTGAGCGATGGCAGCCCGGCAGCAGTAGCAGGCCTGCAGCAGGGCGATCGGGTGCTGAGAGCCGATGCTGTGCCTATGGAAAAGTGGATGGACTGGGTCGAATATGTGCGCGCTCGGCCAGGTGAGGCGATTACTCTGGATATTGAGCGCGACGGTCAGGTTCAGCAGGCGGTCATTACTCCGGAGCGGGTCGTCGAGGGAGCCGCTGAGCCCTTCGGTAGGGTTGGGGTGAGCGTGGCCCTGCCCGAGATGCCCCCAGAGCTGGTGCGCAGCTTTCAGCGGGGGCCCATTGAGTCCGCCGGCGCCGCTGTCGTTCAGACCTGGGAATTGATGGGATTCACGCTGAATTCGATCAAAAAAATGATCATGGGGCTCATATCGCCGAAAAACTTGAGCGGCCCCATCACCATTGCTAAAGTGGCCAGCGCTTCCGCCAAGTCGGGCCTGGAGTCCTATATTGGCTTCCTTGCGCTGCTGAGTGTGAGCCTGGGGGTTTTGAACCTGCTACCGGTGCCGGTACTGGATGGTGGCCACCTGTTGTTTTACACCGTCGAGCTATTGGCGGGAAGGCCTGTACCTGAGAAAATACAGGCTCTGGGATACCAACTGGGCCTGTTCCTCGTCCTCGGGATGATGGGTCTGGCCTTATACAACGATTTTTCGCGCCTGTAGCGAACATTAACAAGAAGTCAGCTACAGGCTGAATCCGTCAATTGAGTGAATTTTGATTAAGCGATTTAGCAAACTCCTGGCCGTGGTCCTGCTTTTGTTGGTGCCACCGGCTTACGCCGAGACATTCATCATCTCCGATATCCGGGTGGAGGGTCTGCAGCGTATTTCTGCGGGCAGCGTATTCGCCTCCCTCCCGGTGGCTGTTGGCGATATGGTGGACGAGCGTTCTATTCGCGCCTCGGCCCGTAGCCTGTTCACCACTGGCAACTTTGATGACATTCGCATCGGCCGCGATGGCAATGTCCTGGTAGTGGTGGTGGCTGAGCGCCCGAGCATCAGCGAGATCAACATCGACGGCAACAAGGCAATTGAAACCGAGGCCCTGCTTGAAGGCCTCAAAGGCGCGGGCCTTTCAGTTGGGCAGGTTTTCCAGCGTTCTACCCTGGAAGGTATGCAGCTTGAGCTACAGCGCCAGTATGTCCAGCAAGGGCGTTATGACGCCGGTATTGAAACCGAGGTGGTGCCTGAGCCACGCAACCGCGTAACCATCAACATCGATGTCAACGAAGGCACTGTCGCAGCCATCAAGCACATCAATGTGGTGGGCAACGAAGTCTATACCGACGATGATCTTGGTGATGTCTTTGAGCTGAAGACCACCGGCTGGCTCTCATTCTTTACTAATGACGACAAATATTCCAAGGAGAAGCTCACCGGCGACCTAGAATCCCTGACGTCCTACTACATGGACCGCGGTTACCTCCAGTTCCGCATAGACTCCACCCAGGTATCTGTCTCTCCAAGCAAGGAAGAGGTGTATATCACCGCCAATGTGACCGAGGGCGATAAGTTTACGGTGGGCAGCGTCGACCTCTCCGGTGACCTGGTTCTACCCGAGGAAGACCTGCGTCGCTTCCTGCTGGTTGCTGAAGGGCAGACATTCTCCCAGCAGTTGGTTACCAGCACCGAGGAATACATGACTCGCCGCTTGGGTAACGAAGGCTATAACTTCGCCAAGGTGACCGGTATTCCCGAGGTGGAAGACGGCGAAACCACGGTTAATATGAAGTTCTTCGTCGACCCGGGTAAACGTACTTATGTGCGTCGGATCAGCTTTAAAGGCAATCTGAAGACGGCCGACGACGTGCTCCGTCGCGAGATGCGTCAGATGGAAAGCGCACCGGCGTCTTCCGCCAAGATCGAACAATCGCGTATCCGTCTCGAACGGCTGGGCTATTTCAGCAGGGCCAGCGTGGAGACTCCCCAGGTTCCCGGCCACGACGATCTCATTGACGTTGAGTACGCTGTTGAGGAACAATCCTCCGGCAGCATTGGCGCCAGCTTCGGCTACGCCCAGGACGCTGGATTGATTCTTGGCCTGAACCTGCAACAGGATAACTTCATGGGTACCGGTAAACGCGTCGGTATTAACCTGAATTCCTCGCGCTATCAGGATATGTACAACTTCAGTTACACCAATCCTTACTACACGGAAGACGGCGTCAGCCGCGGCTTTAATGTCTTCTTCCGGTCCACTGACCTCTCTGAGGTTAATGTGGCGAGCTACACCACCGATACCATGGGCGCGGCACTGAACTTCGGGTACCCGATCAAGGAAACCCAGCGCCTGGGCTTCAGTTTTGGTGTGTCGGATACAGAAATTACCGCGGGCCGTTTTGCCGTACAGGAGATCAAGGCTAGCCCGCGCCTGGAAGAGGGGGTCGACTACTGGTTTGACAGCACTCAGCAACCCGATGGCACGTTCTCCGGGCCCGAACAGTTGTTCCCGATTGCTACCCTGCCGCCGTCTTACCTGACCAGGCCGGCGGACCCGGGCTTCCTCGATGAAAACGGAGACGAGTTCCTGAACTGGACGATCACCTCGAGCTGGACCCAGTCCACCTTGAACCGAGGCCGCATGGCTACCCGTGGCGCTTCGAACTCGCTCTCACTCGAAGTGGCGGTGCCAGGTTCTGACCTTGAGTTCTACAAGCTCAACTATCGCGGTGAGATCTATTTCCCGATCAAGGGTCAATGGGTCATGCGCTTCCGCGGTGAGCTCGGCTATGGCGATGGCTATGGCGATGCGACCGAGTTGCCTTTCTATGAGCACTTCTTTGCAGGCGGCTTCGGCAGCGTGCGTGGCTTCGAAAGCAACACACTGGGTCCGCGTTCCACGCCCGCCAGACTTTACAATGGCCGCCAGGCCGTCACCGAAGTGGATGAGGAAACCGGTGAGGCAACCGCGCTGGGTGACTTCGGCTATGGTGCAGTGGATGAGAAGCTACTCGTTGAAACTGTCAACGATGATCCGGACCCCTTCGGCGGTAATGTCCTGATAGAGGGTAGCGCCGAACTGCTGTTCCCGCTGCCATTTATTAAGGATCGCAGCCAGCTTCGTTCTGCTTTCTTTGTAGACGTTGGCAACGTATTCAACACCAACTGTAGTGTCAGCCAGATCAACTGCTTCGATGTCGATGTCGATGAGCTGCGCTACTCCGTAGGCGTGGGCGTAACCTGGATTACGGGCTTCGGCCCCATGACATTCAGCCTGGCCAAACCTATTAATGCGGGCGACGAGGACGAGGAAGAAGCCTTCCAGTTCACACTCGGCCGCGGCTTCTGATTTTTACCTGACCATTGGAGATAACCGTGTCTAAGTTTTTGAAAGTAACCCTGGCCGCAATGGCATTTACCCTGTCTGGCGCCGCCATGGCCCAGGGCAAGATTGCCGTTGTAAATCTGCAGGAAGCCATACTGCAGACCGATGTGGCCCAGCAGCGCATCAATGATGTGCGTAATAGCGACGACTACAAAGCCGACAAGGCTGAGTTCGATAAACTCAAGAGCGAGTTCGATGAGCTGGTCAAGTCGTTCCAAAAAGACGCCGCAGTGATGAGCCAGGAACAGCAGGTGGCCGCACGCCAGAAATTGGCCAGCAAGCAGTCTGATCTGGAGCACGTCAGCGGTAAATTACAGCAGGCCGAGCAGGCCGCCGGTCAGGCACTGCTGCAAGAGCTGTCGCCTAAAGTGCAGGAAGTACTGCGCGATCTGATCTCAACAGAAGGCATCGGGCTGCTGATGCCGCGCGCCTCCGTGATTCACGCCGACCCCGGTTACAGCATTACCGCCAAGGTCACTGACAAACTCAATCAGTCCAACTAAGGCGCGGCCTATGGTCACTCTCGGGGAGTTGGCGGAACGATTTGACCTGGTGTTATCAGGTGATCCGCAACGCCCCGTGTCTGGTCTTGGGACGCTGGCGAATGCCGGGCCCGAGCAAGTGACCTTTCTCTCCAATCCCCGTTTCCAGTCGTTACTCGGCGAAGCCCGCGCTGCTGCGGTTATTTTGCGCGCGGATATCGCGGCCGATTGCCCGGTAGACACCCTGGTAACAGACGACCCTTATCTCGCGTTCGCCAGGATGACGGCCATTTTTGACCAGACGCCACGCGTTCCTGGCGGTATTCATCCCAGCGCCCTGGTCGCCGCCGACGCGATAATTGGTGAGGGGAGCTGCATTGGCCCCAATGTCGTGGTGGAATCAGGCGTTATCATAGGTGATGGCTGTCAACTGGCGGCTAATGTCTATGTCGGGGAGCACAGCGTGATAGGGGCGAATAGCCACCTGATGCCGGGTGTGGTGATTTACCACGATGTGCATCTCGGTGAGCGCTGCAAGATTCACGGCCAGTCGGTGATCGGTTCTGATGGTTTTGGTTTTGCGCCAAAGGCCGATGGCTGGCAGAAAATCCACCAACTGGGCGGAGTGAGGGTAGGCGACGATGTTGAAATCGGTGCCGGTGTCACGATTGACCGCGGAGCGCTGGAGCACACTGTGCTTGAAGATGGCGTTATTCTGGACAATCAGGTGCATATTGCCCACAACTGCCGCATCGGAAAAAATACCGCGATAGCAGGTTGCACCGGAATGGCCGGAAGTTCGATCATAGGCGCTAACTGTACACTGGCCGGAATGGTCGGGGTGGCGGGTCATCTGGAGATTTGTGACGGAGTCCATGTATCGGGCATGACCATGGTGACCAAGTCCATTACTACGCCAGGCTCATATTCCTCCGGTACGCCCATGATGCCCTCGCGGGGCTGGCGCAGAGCCGCCGTCCGCTTCAGCCAGCTGGAACGCATACACCAGCGGCTTGCCGCTCTTGAAAGCGAGCAAGGGCAATAGCTCCAAAGGAACAACATTTCATGATGGATGTCGTAGAAATACGTAAATACCTGCCGCACCGCTACCCTTTCTTGCTGGTGGACCGTGTGGTGGAGTTGAATCTGGGCGAGTCTATCGTCGCGTACAAGAATTTGACGGTGAATGAGCCTTTTTTCGATGGCCACTTTCCAGATAAACCTGTGTTCCCCGGTGTATTGCTTGTTGAAGCAATGGCCCAGGCGGCGGGTATTCTCGGCTTTAAAACCATGGATAAGACGCCGGCGGACGGTTCGATCTACTATTTTGTCGGCGCGGACAACCTGCGTTTCAAACGCCCTTGCGTACCTGGCGACCAGGTCATGTTGCGCGCATCGATCGTGGGTGAGCGCCGCGGCATCTGGAAGTTCGACGTAAAAGCTGACGTCGACGGCCAACTGGCCGCATCTGCCACCATTCTCTGCGCCGATCGATGATTCACGAGCTGGCCATCGTCGACCCTACCGCGAAACTGGCGGACGACGTTGTGGTAGGTCCCTGGTCCATGATTGGCGCCGATGTCGAGATAGGTCCCGGTACGATTGTCGAGCCCCATGTGATTGTGCGCGGTCCCACGGTGATCGGTGCCAACAATCATATCTACCAGTTCTCTAGCATCGGCGAGGCCACACCGGACCTCAAGTATCGCAATGAGCCCACCCGCCTGGTCATTGGCGACAACAATATCATTCGCGAGAACGTGACTATCCACCGCGGTACTGTCCAGGACCGTTCTGAGACCACTATCGGCAACGACAACCTGATAATGGCCTACGTTCACATCGGCCACGACTCGGTGCTGGGTAACAACACTATCCTGGTGAACAACACCGCGCTGGCCGGACATGTTCATATCGGCGATTGGGCGATTCTCAGTGGCTACACGCTGGTACATCAGTTCTGCAAAATCGGCGCCCACAGCTTCAGCGGTATGGGCACAGCCATCGGCAAGGACGTGCCGGCCTATGTCACGGTGAGCGGCTCACCTGCCGAGGCCAAGACCATCAATATTGAAGGCCTGCGGCGCCGGGGGTTTTCTGCAGATGCCATCCGGCAGTTGCGGCGGGCATTCAAGATCCTTTACCGCCAGGGCCTGACCCTGGATCTTGCCCTGCAGCGACTTGAGTCAATGCTGGGCGAGACACCTGAATTACAGGTGCTTATCGATTCAGTGCGCTCGTCCGAGCGCGGCATCGTCAGGTAGCATTCCATGCCTTCGGGCACATTGCGTATCGGTATTCTGGCCGGCGAGGCCTCCGGTGATATTCTAGGATCACGGGTACTGGCTGCGTTGCGCGAGCAATGTGACGAGTTGATTGTTGAGGGCATCGGCGGGCCGTTGATGGAAGCTCAGGGCTTGCGCAGCATGTTCCCCATGGACCGGCTCTCGGTGATTGGATTTGTCGAGCCTCTGAAGCGGCTCCCAGAGCTGCTGCGTATCCGCCGCTCGGTGTTCGAGCACTTTCGAGACAATCCACCTGACCTGTTTCTGGGTATCGACGCTCCCGACTTCAACCTGACCCTGGAGCGCAAGCTGAAAGAGCAGGGCATTCCAGTAGGGCACCTGGTTAGCCCCTCGGTATGGGCCTGGCGTAGGCGCCGCATTCACAAAATCAAGCGTTCGGTAGACCTGATGTTGTGTCTCTTTCCCTTTGAGACCAGAATTTATGAAGAGCACGGTGTGCCGGTGCGCTATGTCGGTCATCCGCTAGCGGATGAGTTGCCGAATCGCGCCGATACACGAGCTGCACGCAGTTCCCTGGGGCTGGCGTCTGAAGGTCAGATACTGGCCTTGCTGCCGGGCAGCCGCGGCGGCGAAGTGCGCATGTTGGCACCGGTGTTTTTGCAGGCTGCGCGACTGTTGTGGGAGCGAAATCCCAGGCTCGAGTTTCTGCTGCCGGCGGCCAATCCCGCCCGCGAGCTCGAGTTACAAAAACTGTTGGCGGAGCAGCCAGACCTCCCGGTGACCCTGATTAACGGGAGATCCCGTGAAGTGATGGCAGCATCCGATGCTATCTTGCTGGCCTCAGGTACCGCCACGTTGGAGGCGGCTCTGGTGAAGCGCCCGATGGTGGTCGCTTACCGCATGGCGGCTCTCTCCTGGTGGCTGGTACTGCGCCTGGCGACTACACCATTTGCCGCGCTACCCAATGTATTGTCGGGCCGGGCCCTTGTGCCTGAACTGCTGCAGGATGCGGCGACCGCTGAGGCTATGGCAGCCGAAGCCCAGCCCCTGTTGGAAGGGGCTGAAGCTGCCCGCGAACAAATCAGTGCCTTCGACGAGATACACAGTGAATTGCGCCGCGACTATGCGCATAGAGCCGCTGAAGCCCTGCTGGAGCTCGCCCGTGGATGATCTCTTCCAGGTGAGTTACGAGGGCATTGATATTGCTGGGGTGGACGAAGTGGGTCGTGGGCCACTGGCGGGCGATGTCGTCGCCGCCGCGGTAATCCTCGACCCGGCACGGCCGATCGAGGGCTTGAGGGATTCCAAAAAACTCTCGGAGGCCCGCCGTGAAAGGCTCGCTGTCCTGATCAAGGAGCAGTCCATAGCCTGGGCTGTCGCGCGGGCCTCGGTCGCAGAAATCGACGAACTCAATATCCTGCACGCCTCCATGCTTGCCATGAAACGCGCGGTGGAGGCCCTCCAGCTTCAGCCGGGCTATGTGTTGGTTGATGGGAACCGTTTGCCGGTGTGGAATTATGCGTCTGAGCCTGTCGTGAAGGGCGATGACCGGGTTCCCGCCATCGCAGCGGCCTCTATCCTGGCCAAAGTACAGCGTGACAATGAACTCAAGGCCCTTGAAGAACAATATCCAGGCTATGGCTTTGCCAAACACAAGGGCTATCCAACGGCCGTTCATCTCGAGGCACTTCGCGAACTGGGCGTCACTCCCGTTCACCGGCGCTCATTCGGCCCTGTACGGGACCTTCTTTAATTCTGCAGCCCGGGTTGGCGCAGCTCGCTCCGAAGACCGCTCACACAACAGAAAACTACTGCCGAGAATTCGCAACGAATGTACACTGCGTGAATGACTTCATTTGTACATTTACGCCTCCACTCAGAGTACTCCATCGTCGATGGCCTGGTGCGCCTGAAGCCCCTGATGAAGCGGGTAGAAGAGCTGGGGATGCCAGCGGTAGCCGTCACTGACTTCACCAATTTTTATGGCCTGGTAAAGGCCTACAAGGCCGCCTTCGGGGCGGGGATACAGCCTATCTTTGGCAGCGACCTCCGGGTGATGGAGAGTGACGATCCGGAGAAATCTTATCCGCTGTGCCTGCTGGCGATGAATGAAGCAGGCTACAAAAACCTGACCCTGTTGATTTCGAAGGCCTACACCGACGGCCAGTACCTCGGTGAGCCCTATGTGAGCAAAGCTTGGCTGGAAGAATGTGCCGAAGGCCTGATAGCCCTGTCAGCGGGTGCTGCGGGGGAAGTGGGCAAGGCGCTGCTGGCCGAGAAGCCCGAGCTGGCGCGGGAGCGCGCTGAGTACTGGATGAATCTGTACCCGGGGCGTTTCTATCTGGAGCTGCACCGCACAGGTCGCGAGGGTGACGAGAGTCATCTGCATGCCGCTGTTGCACTGGCTGGCGAATTGCAGTGCCCGGTGGTGGCGACGAACGATGTGCGCTTCCTCGAGGCCTCCGAGTTTGAGGCCCATGAGGCTCGGGTCTGTATCGGCGAGGGCCGGGCGTTGGACGACCCCCGCCGGGTGCGGGCCTATACGGATCAGCAGTACCTGCGGTCGCCTGAGGAAATGGCGGAACTGTTCGCAGATATTCCCGAGGCGCTGGCCAACACCGTGGCAATTGCCAGGCGCTGTAACGTTGTCCTGGAGTTGGGTAAGCCTTACCTGCCGGATTACCCCGTCCCCGAGGGGATGACCATGGATGAGTTCTTCCGCGAGCTCTCTCATGACGGCCTGAATGCGCGGCTGGAAGTACTGTTCGATACCGCAGCGCCGGACTTTGCCGAGACCCAGAAGCTCTACCGTGATCGTCTTGACTTCGAGCTCAATGTGATCGTCCAGATGGGTTTTCCCGGTTATTTCCTGATCGTCATGGACTTTATCCGCTGGGCCAAGGAACACGATATTCCGGTGGGACCGGGGCGGGGTTCTGGCGCGGGCTCACTCGTGGCTTATGCACTGGAGATCACGGATCTCGACCCGATTGAATACGACCTGCTGTTCGAGCGATTTCTGAACCCTGAGCGGGTTTCCATGCCGGATTTCGATGTTGATTTCTGTATGGAGAAGCGCGATCAGGTGATCGATTACGTGGCTGATCACTACGGCCGCGAGGCGGTGTCACAGATCATCACCTTCGGCACCATGGCTGCGAAAGCTGTGGTGCGTGATGTCGCGCGGGTACAGGGCAAGTCCTACGGCCTCGCCGACAAGCTGTCCAAGATGATTCCTTTTGAAGTGGGTATGACTCTGGAGAAAGCGCTGGAGCAGGAGGAGCCCCTGCGGCAATTCCTCGCCGATGACGAGCAGGCCCAGGAAATCTGGGACATGGCGGAGCAACTGGAAGGGGTGACCCGAGGTGTGGGTAAGCACGCTGGTGGCGTGGTAATCGCACCCTCCAAACTAACTGACTTTTCACCGCTCTACTGCGATGAGACCGGTTCCGGGCTGGTCACCCAGTACGATAAAGGCGATGTTGAAGACGCCGGTCTGGTGAAGTTCGACTTTCTTGGTCTGCGCACGCTCACGATCATCGACTGGGCGGTCAAGATGATCAACCCGGTCCGGGCGCGCAATGACGAGGAACCCCTCGACATCATGCAGATTCCGCTGGATGACCAACCCAGTTTCAAATTGCTGATGTCGGCCGAGACCACGGCCGTGTTCCAGCTCGAATCCCGTGGTATGAAGGACCTGATCAAACGTCTGCAGCCAGACTGTTTTGAGGATATTGTGGCCCTGGTGGCGCTGTTCCGTCCCGGCCCGCTGCAGTCCGGCATGGTAGACAACTTCATCAACCGGAAGCATGGGCGAGAGGAACTCTCCTTCCCGGATTCCCAGTATCAGCATGAATGGCTGCAACCGATTCTGCAGCCCACCTACGGCATCATCTTGTATCAGGAACAGGTGATGCAGATCGCCCAGGAGTTGGCTGGGTATACGCTTGGCGGTGCAGACATGCTGCGCCGAGCCATGGGTAAAAAGAAGCCCGAGGAAATGGCCAAACAGCGCGCGATCTTTGAAGACGGCGCGAAAGGCAGAGGTGTCGACGCTACCCTCGCCATGAAGATCTTTGACCTGGTGGAAAAGTTCGCGGGCTACGGTTTTAACAAATCCCACTCTGCTGCCTACGCGCTGGTGTCCTACCAGACCTGCTGGCTCAAGACCCACTACCCCGCGCCCTTTATGGCGGCGGTAATGAGCTCGGAACTCGACAATACCGACAAGATCGTGATCTTTGTCGAAGAGTGCCGGCGGATGAAATTGTCATTGCGGCTGCCCGATGTGAACGAGGGTCAGTATATGTTCACGGTGAACGAGCAAAACGACATTATCTATGGCCTGGGTGCGATCAAGGGCCTGGGTGAAGGCCCGATCGAGATCATTCTTAAAACGCGGGAGGAGGACGGCCCATTCAAGGATCTGTTCGACTTTTGCGCCCGCACTGACCCACGCAAGGTAAATCGCAAGGCGATTGAAGCATTGATTCGCTCTGGTGCGCTGGACTCTTTGGGTGAATCCCGTTGGGTAATGATGGCGTCCATGGAGGACGCACTCAAGGCTGCCGAGCAGAGTGCCAGCAATCGGGATTCAGGTATTGATGATCTGTTTGGCGAGGTCGTGCCCAGTCAGGAAACCGGTCACGATGATGTATACGCGCCATTTCGGCATGTGCGTCCCTGGCCGGATAAAGAGCGTCTCGGCGGCGAGAAAGATACGCTGGGCCTGTATATCACCGGCCATCCCATCGATGAGTACGAACAGGAAGTGCGAAAATTCGCTCCTACCCGTATTGCCGATCTGCGTGCAGACAAACAGGGTAACCAGGTGTTGGCGGGTCTGATTGTCGCCATGCGCACCATGAAAACCAAGCGCGGCGACACCATGGCCATTCTGACGCTGGATGACCGCAGTGCTCGGCTTGAGGTGACCGTATACGCTGAGGCCTTCAATGAGGCGCGGGAACTGCTGGGCAAAGACAAGATCGTGATCGTGGAGGGCAAGGTTGCTCATGACGATTACTCCGGCGGGCTTGCGATGCGCGTCAGCGGCGTGCGTGACCTGACTCAGGCGCGGCAGAGCTATGCCTCTGCACTCAGTATCGAATTGCGTGGGGAACTGCTGGACGAGGAATTCATCAGCCAGCTACAGCAGACACTAGAGGGCGCTCGAGGTGGCAGCTGTCCTGTTTCCATGATGTATCTGCAGGGCCGGAACAAGGCGCGGTTTGTCTGCGGGGAGAGCTGGCGGGTATCACCCACCGACGAACTGCTGCAATCGCTGCGTGACCAACTCGGACACGGCAGCGTGGCACTGGAGTACCGGTGATCCGCGCGCTGTGCCTGTTGCTCCCGCTGTTGCTGGCGGCTTGTGGCGCGCAAGAGCAGTCATGCCCTTTTGAAGGTAAGGCCGACTATGCACCGTCAGCCGGATGCCTTGCCGTCGTGCACGGAAAGGTTCTGGTCATAGAAAATCTGGGTGGCAAGATTTCGCCTCCTGGCGGCAAAGCATTGCCAGGTGAGGCCGCGCAGTGCGCTGCTTTTCGCGAGACCTACGAAGAAACCGGGCTGCACTTGATGCCGGGCGAACTGATCGCGGTTTTCGATACGGGCTTCCACTTGTATCACTGCGAAATCCATACAGGCTCGGGAACGATTGATCCGGCCCTGCTGGAAGCGCGGCGCGGCTTCTGGTTGTCACTGGACGAATTCAATGATGTGGAGTGGCGTTTTCCAGGGCAGGGCGCAGCCCTGTGGGACATTTTGAACGCCTCGCCCGGCGCAGACCAACAACAATAGACGCATAGAGTAGAGAGGTAACCGCAATGTCCGATACCGATAAAATTGAAGCGGCCGTTTTTCGCCGACTGCTGGAACATCTGGACAGCCGTAAGGATGTGCAGAATATTGAGTTGATGAACCTCGCCGGCTTTTGTCGCAACTGTTTGTCCAAGTGGTATGTCGCTGCCGCAGAAGAGCAGGGCACCGCGGTTGACTACGACGCCGCCCGCGAAAGGGTTTATGGCATGCCCTATCCGGAATGGAAGGAGAAGCACCAGACCGAGGCTACCGCTGAGCAGCTTGCTGCGTTAGCCAGCGGAACGGCAGAAAAATAATTCTAATCGAGGAAACATCATGTTGAAGAGAATCATTAGTACCTTGACCCTCTGCGCGGCTGCTGCGACTCCTGTCTTCGCCGCCGAAAAACCCAATATTCTGGTGTTCTGGGGCGATGACATTGGCATCACCAATATCAGCGCTTACAGCGACGGCATCATGGGCTATCGCACGCCCAACATCGACCGGATTGCTGACGAGGGTATTCGATTTACCGACTACTACGGTGACCAGAGTTGCACGGCGGGCCGTTCCAGCTTTATTACCGGGCAGTCGCCTTTGCGCACAGGCCTGTCCAAAGTAGGCATGCCTGGCTCAGAGATCGGCCTTAAGGATAGAGATTTGACGATCGCCGAGGTGCTCAAGGATCACGGCTATGTCACTGGTCAGTTTGGCAAGAATCACCTTGGCGACAAGGACGAACATCTCCCGACCAACCACGGCTTCGACGAATTCTTCGGTAATCTTTATCACCTGAACGCCGAGGAAGAACCAGAGGATGTCGATTATCCCCAGGCGCCCTGGTTCAAGCAGATGTTTGGGCCGCGGGGGGTTATTCGCTCCTACGCTGATGGTCGTATCGAGGACACAGGCCCGCTGACGCGCAAGCGAATGGAAAATGTGGACGAGGAAATTGTTGCTGCGGCAAAGAAATTCGTCGACCAGTCGGTGCAATCCGGCAAGCCATTCTTTGTCTGGGTAAATACCACCGGGATGCACTTCCGCACCCATCCTGCGGACAAGCATCTGGGTAAATCCGGACAGGATTTTTATAACGACGTCATGGTTGCCCACGACGAACTGGTGGGCGAAATGCTCGACCAGCTGGATGAATTGAAGATCGCTGAGAACACGATCGTATTCTATTCCACCGATAATGGCGTGCACTACAACACCTGGCCCGATGCCGGTATCACTCCGTTCCGCAGTGAGAAAAACTCCAACTGGGAAGGTGCTTACCGTGTGCCGGCGGTGATGCGCTGGCCTGCAGAGGTGAAGCCTGGTCAGGTCTCAAACGCGGTGATGTCCCATCTGGACTGGATGCCCACGCTGGTAGCGGCGGCGGGCGATGCAGACCTGAAGCAAGACCTGTTGAAAGGTAAGCGGGTCGGTAAAAAGAACTCAAAATTGCATCTGGATGGCTACAATTTCGTGCCTTATATGAAAGGTGAAGTTGACGCGGGTCCACGCACCGAATTTATCTACCACAACGATGGTGGGATGCCGGTATGTGTGCGCATTGGCGATTGGAAAATTGTTTACGCTGAGAACCGCGCCCAGACGATGGCACTTTGGGCCGAGCCTTCGGTAACCTTGCGAGTTCCCAAGATATTCAACCTGCGCCGGGATCCGTTTGAGCGCGCGGACCACAATTCCAATACCTATTGGGACTGGGTTATCGACAAGGGTGCATGGATGTATATGTCTGGTGCGGTGACCACACGGTATCTTGAGACTTTCGCCAAGTACCCGCCCAGCCAGCGCCCTGATTCCTGGTCTATCGACAAGCTGACCGACAAATATCTGCAAGATCTGAACTGATCGTTACGACGCCAGCGCGGCGGCCGCCGCGCTGGTTTTTCACAAGGCTGGCCTCCGCCAGCAATCGCTAACTCTGTTTAACCGAGCTTGTGCGCTGTCCAAATACCTTGGCCTTCAGCCAGGCCCAGCCGCGAGCGGCGTCTTCACCGATGGCGTAGAGTGCGGGCACCATCAGCAAGGTGACGAACAGGGCGAATAGAACACCAAATGCCAGCGATAGTACCGCCGGCTTGAGAAACTGCGCGTCGGTAGAGCGTTCCGCCATAATCGGCATAAGGCCGACAAAGGTGGTGACTGTGGTCAGCAAGATGGGACGGAAGCGGCCTACGCCGGCTTCGATAATGGCGTCAACGACGCTGCGCCCCTGGGCGCGCAACCTGCCTATATAGTCAACCAGAACGAGGTTGTCGTTGACGACAACGCCCGCTGCCGCACCTATACCGAACCATGAAAACAGTGCCATTGGCGTGCCGAACAGCAGGTGGCCGAAGACGGCGCCCATGAATCCAAAGGGGATTGCCGTCATCACCAGCAGTGGCAGCCAGTAGGAATGGAACGCCACAGCGATCAGTGCATACATAACGAAAAACGCGACGGCGTAGAGCGCTATGATCTCATTGAAGAAAACTTCTTCTTCTTCCTGCTGGCCTCCCTTTAGAAGCTCCAGGCCAGGATAGCGCGCCTCGAGCACTGGCAGGAAATCGTCGTTCACTTCCTTGGTGATGTCGCCCATAAGGTCGTGATCCATGTCAGCGCGCACGCGGATGTAGCGTTCACCATCGCGTCGCTGAATACGCTGTGCGCCTCTGGCCAGACCAACCTCTACCACCGACAGCAAGGCGACTTCGCGACCATCCGCTGTGCGAATCCGGAAGTTGTTCAGGCTGGAGAGATTTCTGCGCTGCTCCTGTGGGTACTTGACCATGACCTTTACGTCGCCATTGGTCCGCGGCAGTCGCTGTACTTCTTCGCCATAGTAGGCCTGACGCACCTGGAGCGAGACATCTGCGAGTGTTATCCCCATTTTTTCCGCACCGGGGCGCAGGTTTAGCAGAATTTCATCGGACTCACCGCGCTGACTGTCGCGGACGAAGAATGTGCCATCGTAAGTTCGCAGGTGAGCCTGCAAGTCACGGCTGGCGTTGCTCAGCTGTTCTGCGTCCCGGTGTTTGAGCAGGTAGGTGACGTCTCCGCCACCGCCATTGAGGCTGTAGTTCACGTCGATTTCATCGGCGTCGGGAATTTCCCCGACCAGTTCCCGGAATCGTTCAGCGGCTTCCTTGGCCGACATGTCTCGAACTTCCGGGGGTGCCAGTTTCACGATTGCGATCACGCTGTCGCGACGTGAACGTGTATACCAGCCCTCGATCAGCTTGCCAGACCCTTCGCCAGATTCTTCAGCGGCGCTGTTCACTTCCTCGATGAGCTCTCTCTCCGCCGCTTGCAGGTGGTCGAGGATTTCCAATGCTCTGGAGTAAGGGGTGCCGGTAGGAAGAGTCACATTGATATTAATAGTCTCGGATTCGACCTGAGGCATGAAGTAGAAACGCACCCAGCCGCTAGAGAAGATACCAATAGCAATAACAAACGCACCGACAAAGATACTTGCAGTGAGGTAGCGATGCTTGACCGCCGACGCCAGCAGTGGGCGGAACTTGTTGTGAGCGAAATCGATAATACTGTGTTCAATTTTCTGCTGGGTCTTGGCCAGGCCGCGTAGTTCCTTGCGCGGTTCAAGATGGCTCAGGTGAGTGGGCAGAATAAAGAACGCCTCGATCAGGGAAATGACCAGGGCCACGGTTATGACGATGGAAATCTGGCGGGTGATCTGTGCAGTTTCACCGGATACGAACAACCAGGGGGCGAAGGCGATAATTGTTGTCAATACGGCAAATATCACCGGTCTGGACACAGCCATCGCGCCGTCGACAGCCGATTTTGCGCCCCCGCCGGAAATGTGTGCTTCATGGTGAATGCTTTCACCCACGACGATCGCATCGTCCACCACGATGCCCAGCACTAACAGGAATGCGAAGGTCGACATGATGTTCAGTGAGACATCGTTCATCGGCAATAGCGAAAAGGTACCTAGAAACGCGACTGCAATACCGGCCGTCACCCACAGTGCTACCTTGGGGCGCAGCGAGAGAATCAGGACGATGAATACCAGAACCAAACCGAGAAAGGCCGATTCACCGATCAGGTCCATGCGTGAATTGTAAATGTCCGCGGTGTCGAACCACATCTCGAGTTCGATGCCGCGTGGCAGGCCCGGGCGAACTTCTTCCATCCATGCGTTGACCGCAGCAGACGCTTTGGCAACCTGCATATTGTCGGTGCTTTGCGCTTGCAACAGCACCGCCGGCTGGCCGTTCATGGTTGCGAGGATTTCGTTGTCCTCGTAGCCATCAATCACCTTTGCGACGTCGCCGACACGAATCACCGCGCCCTCAGACGTCTGGCGGATAACAATGCGCTCAAAATCGTACTGGTTGTCGGCGAGGTTGCGAGCACGGAGCTGTACATCGCCTGTTTCGGTTCGAACACGGCCAGAGGAGAGGTTGATGGAGTTCGCGCGAATAGCATCTGCCACCTGGGCGAAGGTCAGCCCGTAGCGCCGCATTGCCGATTCGGAGAGTTCAATCGTCACCTCTTCGTTGCGCGTGCCGAACAGGTTGATGGTCGATACGAAGGGCAGTGAGGCCATGTCGTCTTTCAGGTCTTCGGCGAGGCGGGTCAGTTCTCTCTCTGTGGCATCGCCGAAGACAACGACGCGGAGCATCTCGTCGCGTGTCTGCAGTCGCTGGACGCGCGGGGGTTCCATGTCTCTTGGTAAAGAGGTGACTGAATCGACCGCGTTCTTCACCTCGTTGATAAACTCATTGATGTCCACGTTGGGATACGTAGAAACGCGAATTTCTCCTGAACCCTCGGTTGCGCTGGAGTAGTAGTGATAGACCCGGTCGACGTCATCGAGCGCCTGCTCAATCCGGGCGATGACCTGCTCTTCCATTTCCTGCGGGTTCGCGCCAGGCCAGGCTACAGCGATGTGTGCCTGATTTATCTTGAACTGGGGAAAAGCTTCTTTTTCCATCCCCTGCATGCCCAGATAGCCGGAGAGTAGAATGCCAACCATCAGCAGGTTGGCAGCGACGGGGTTGTTGACCCACCAGTTTACGACGCGTCTCATGGCTTAACCCTCCTCACTGGTGGCGAGTGCCATCCCTTGAATGGGGTTGCGAATGGCAGAAACGATCACGCGTTCGCCCGAGTTCAGGCCTGCGCTGACAACAACGCGTTCGCGACTGGCATGGGCGACGTCGACGTCCCGAATTTCAAGAACGCCGTCTTCGTTAACCAGAAACACCTTGTCGCCCGCTCGCAGGGCGTTCGCAGGGATAATCGTGGCGTCCACCATGTCACGGCCACCAATATGCGCCTCGACGTAAAGACCTACCGCCATCGGCATACCCTTGTCGGAGACACCGCTTGCATATGGCTCTTCAATCTCTGCCAGGGCGTAGAGCATGCGCGTGTTGGGATCTACCGCTGCGTCCAGGCGCACCAGAGTGCCATGCCATGTGTGGTGCTGGCCGGCAACCTGGGCGGTAAATCGCACAGGCAGGCCAGCGCCCTCGTCCGCAACATAGCCGATGGGCAGCCCCAGCGAAGCGAGTTGGGCATTGTTGAGCGGTAGGCGCACATCGACACTGTCAGTGCCGAACACCTTGCCGATCACCGTGCCGGGCGCAATGAACTGCCCGATATGAACATTGGTGCTGGCGAAACGGCCGCGGAAGGGCAGCGTAACGCGGGTGCGCTGCAGGTCAACTTTTGCCTGCTCAAGACCCGCTCTGGCGGCGGCGCGCACAGCATTGGCCTGGGCTACCTGGGGTTTCTTGAGCGCCAGATCGGAAACATCTTTTTGATTGCGCAGTTGTTTGCGGGCGACGTCCTGGTCTGCCAGGGCCTGCTGCACGCCGAGTTCGGCTTCGGCCAGGCGAGCCTGGGCCTGGCTCAGGGCCAGTTGATAGTCGGTGTCATCGATCTGGACCAGAGTGACGCCGGGCTCGATACGGCCACCTTCTACGAACTCATCTGATACGGCCACGATACGCCCGCCCACCTGTGACATCAGGTCGATGGCGGTACGTGAACGCACTTCACCCTGTGTTATTACTTCCAGGGCGGTGTTTTCCTGAATGACAGGCGCTGTGTAGACGGTAGTAGGGCGTGGGCCCTCCTCGTTTTTCTCAGGTTCTGGCCGTGAGGCCTGCAGCAGGGCGAACGCGCCTGCGCTTACGGCGATAACCGCAATAGGTGCAATAATCTTTACGAGCTTTCCTGCCATCTCTATATCCCTATCCCTTGCTCTTTATCTGACCTCATTCTACGTGAAAATACGCTGTTTCACCGGGGTCATTGCTATGGGCGCGATAGTACCAAGTTCCCTGCCCACGCCCTGTTATTTGCGATGGGCTGAGTGTTTTGCGCGGGGAGTGGTGGCGAAAGGGGGTTCGGGCGCTCGTTGCCAGGCCTAGCCAGCGGATGGTGCGGCGGCGAGCTGCCGTGCCAGCCACCGGTCCATGCGCCGCTCCAGCGCGTCCAGCGGGATGGCGCCAGCACCTAACAGTTCGTCGTGGAAACTGCGGATGTCAAAGTCAGCGCCCAGTGCTTTTTCCGCTTCAGCGCGTAGCTCCAGAATTTTCAACTGGCCGATTTTGTAGGCGAGGGCCTGGCCGGGCCAGCCAATATAGCGATCGATTTCGTTGACGATGTCGGCCTCGGATTTCGCAGCGTGTGCCTTGAAATAAGCAATTGCCCGCTCGCGGCTCCAGCCGAAATAGTGAATCCCGGTATCGACCACCAGACGCACGGCGCGCCACATGTCGTAGACCAGTTGGCCGTAGCGCGAGTAAGGGTCTTGATACAGGCCCATCTGGTAGCCCAGACGTTCCGAGTAGAGCCCCCAGCCCTCGGTGAAGGCGGTTACCCTGCTGGCGGTGCGAAAGGGTGGGATACCCTCCAGCTCTTGAGCTAGCGCGATTTGCAAGTGGTGGCCGGGAACGGCCTCGTGCACGCTGAGGACTTCCATTTCGTACTTTGGCCGCACTTCAGGTCGATGCAAGTTGACGTAGTAGTAGCCCGCGCGAGTGCCGTTGTTCGCCGGCTGCTGGTAGTAGGCGGTGGTGGTATTTGGGGCGATCTGCTCGGGGATAGGGGTGACACCGTAAGGCATGCGGGGCAGTTTGCCGAACAGCTGGACCAGCTCAGGGTCGAGCCGCTTTGACACGGCGAGATAAGCCTCGTACAGAGCCTCTGGTGTTTCGTAGTAGAACTGTGGATCAGTGCGCAGAAATTCGTTGAACGCCTGGATATCGCCGTCGAAGCCAACCTCATCAATGACCTGGTTCATTTCCCCAAGAATGCGGGCGACCTCGGATTTGCCGATCTCGTGAATCTCTGTCGGGCTCAGGTCAGTGGTAGTGAACTGTTTTGCCAGGAACTTATACATATCCTTACCGTCGGGAAGGCTGCCTATGCCGGGCTCTGGATTACAGGCAGGAAGATAGACGTTGGCAACGTAGTCCCTGAAATTCTGGTAGGCCGGATTCACAACGGTCTCGATGACGGTCATTGCTTCAGCGCGAAGTTTATCTGCTTCCTCTTTGTCGATAGAGGCCGGCATGGTCAGAAATGGCTTAAAGAAAGGGTTGGCTTCTGTTTCCGTCTCCAGCATCTGGTCCAGCTGGGGCGGAATACGCTGGATAACTACTTTGGGCTGCACCCGTTTGCGTGCGATGCCCTCGTCCAGCAGCGCCTGCTGTTGTTGCAGGTAGCTGGGGATAGCACTCATCCTGGCCAGCCACATGCGGTAGTCCTCGGCCGTCTCGAAGCGTGTGTAAGCGCTGATGGTATAGCGTGTGTGAGGGCCGGTACGCATATTCATTGCCATCAGGTGCAGGCCAAGGTCCTGGCGCTGCTGTCGTAAGCTCAGCAGACGCAGGAACATATCGTAATTCAGCTGTTGCTCTGCGTTCAGCGAGTTGCGGTCGATCTCCTCGAGAGTATCGAGGAATGCCGCGCGTTGTTTGTAGCGCTGTTCTATAGCCTCGCTACTGTTGTTGTTCCAACGGTCGTTACCACGTGTCTCGCCGCGGTAAGTGCGGGTTTCAGGCGATTGCTCGAGAAACCAATCCCAGTGTTGTTGCAGCAGCGCGTCAAGCTCGTCGCTGGCGTTAGCGTGCGCCTGGAAGCTGCAGATGATCAGGATAAGAAAAGTCAGTGAGCGCATCGGGTTCTCCAGAGGCCTATTTGCGGTGTTTTTTGTCTGCTTCTTCCAGCCAGAACAGGGTATCAATATAGCTGACAAAGCGGCTGAGATAGTGGGGTGAGAGGTCGCGCATGGTTTCCAGTGAGCGGGTTGCCAGGCGCTGAGGGTTCAGGGGGCCGCAAGATTCCGGGATTTCGGCGATAGCGTCCGTCACCACCTTATCGGCATTGAGGCGCACCATCGCGCTGTGAAAACGGCGCGCAGCCCTCAATTCTTCCTGGCGCGGCGGTTGCGCAGTCGCGCTGGTTTGCTCAGCCTGGAGCGAGGCCGCGTCGACCAGCTCGAGTTCCTGCTGGCGCAAGGTTTGTTCCAGCGGCGCGATGTCCGGGTCGTCTGACCCCTGCAGGCTGTCCAGCAGGCGATTGAGATCATGGAGCGGGCTGGCGGTGGTCGGCGGTACCGGGCTGTGGTCGGGTGTCGCGGGCATCGCCATGCGGTAGTCGTATAAAGCGGCGAGAACTTTAGCGTTCAGGCGCTTTGCCAGTGGTTCGCGCGCGGATTCGGCGCGGCGCAGCAGGCTTTCTATGTAGCGCAGCCGGGGCAGGTCGTAACGCCCCTGAGCTGAGCTCTTGATCGCCGTCAGATCCGCTCTCAACTCACTCATTGATTGCCTGTGGTTCGGCTGAGGTTTTCGGTACGGGTGCCATTTCTACTCTGCGGTTTCGCGCACGGCCTTCACCATCTGCGTTGGAGGCTACTGGATGCTGGTCGCCAAAGGCCGCAGCAAAGACCATGCCCTGGGGCATGCCGGCAGCGATAAGCTCGCGGGTAACGGTCAGTGAGCGCTGTGCCGACAGTTCCCAGTTGTCAGCGAAGTGCAAGTTGTCACCGTGAATGGGCAGGTCGTCAGTAAAGCCCGACACCATTAGCAACTCGTCCTGCTCTGACAGGTAAAGCTTTAACGGCTCAACCAGTGACTGCAGCAGCTCCCGGCCCTCTGGTTGAAGCTGGGAAGAGTTGAGTGAGAAAAGCACGCTGCCACTGATGCCGATACGGCCGTCGCGCAGGGTGATGCGGCCACTGGCCAGCGGTGCTTCGAGTGCCTGTTCCAGCACGATGCGCCTCTGCTGTTCTGCCTCGCGCAGGTCAACTTCCTGCTTAAGCGATTGCGATAACTCTACCTGGTAGCCAACAACCCACACGAGCAGCAAGACGAATACACCCACCAACCCCGACATTAAATCGCCGAACACCGCCCATACCGGGGTGTCGTCAGTCAGTTCCTGTTGCAGTTCCTCCATCAGCTCGCGGTCTCTTCGGCGAACAGGTCACCGGTCTGCCCGAGGCGGCGTAGCTCTTCAATAATTTCGCGCTGGGACAACATGCTCTGGTCGATGATTTCGCGCGCCTGGGCCACGTAGTAGCTCATTTGCTCGTCGGAACGCTCGGTGGACTTTTCCATCGATTCCTCGATCCTGGAGAGGTTATCGACTAACTGGTTGTTCGATTCGCTGTAGAGCTGGACTGCCAGGCCAAACGCTTCGCCCAGGCTGGCCATTTCTGCTGCGCTGCCGGCCACATCTACGGTGAGATCAGACAAGCGGGTAGCTTCCTGGGAGAGGCTGTTCTGGAAATTTTCGCCCATCTCTCCCAGCATGCCGGACGTAGAGGTCACCAGCTCGGTGATGGCCTGCTGCTGAGCGGTGGTAGAACTCTCCATGGTTCTGGTGAGTTCGGCCAGTTCCGCCATGATCTGCTGTCGTTCCTGAAGCAGGGCGTTGTCGCGTTCGAGGTTATTGGCAACCTCTTCGCGCAATTTGCCGATGACCTCGGCTGCGGCACGCGGGGTTTCGGACGCGGTTTCGATCAGCTGGGTCATCGGTTCTTCCAAAGCCTGACCCAGGCTGGCCAGGTGAGCCGCCGCGGTGCTTTCGAGTGTCGCCAATTGCGCGCTCGCTTCATCGGTGAGTTTGCCTAACTGGGCGGACGCGGTGGCTTCGAGCGTGTTCAAGCCGGTGGCGGTCTCGTTTGTCAACTTGGTCAGTTGGTCCGCTGCTGCTGTGCCGATTGTGCCGAGTGATTCTTCCAGGCTTGCCAGTAGACGGGCGGCGTTGTCGCTGCTGCTGTTGTCGAGCTGGCGCAGTGCCTCGCCGGAGGAGGCGTGTAACTGTTCCAGCTGCTGCGCCGTTTGTTGCTGCAATTGCGCTAGACGCTCGCTGGCTTCGGTCTGCAGTGCAGTGAGTTGCTCAAGGCTGGCGGCGCTGCGGGCGCGGTCCTCTTCGCGGGAGCTGCTAAGTTCGCTGCGCAGGGTGTCAGTGAGTTCGGTCATGCTGGCGCTTTGCTGTTCCAGCCATTGGGCCTCATTGGCAGCGCGCTGTTGCACCAGGGCCTCAGTGCCCGCCAGCAGATCGGCGATCTTCGTCACCAGCATACTGGACGTGTTGCTGGCTTCTGCCGCCATGGTCTTTCCGGTTTCACCCAGATGGCTAATCATGGCGCCGGAGCTGCGCTCCAGCTCGGCTTGAACGCTTTGCAGATGCGTTTCATTTGCGCTCTGCAGTGTGCTGTGCAGTGTTTCCGAGTGCTCGGCGAGGCGTGAAAGTGTTTCCTCGACCACGGGTGCGATACTCTCGCCCGCCAGGCGCCCGCTGTCGGCGAGGCTGTCACGCAGGCTCTTGCCTACTTCAGCCGCCAGCTCCTTGTACTGTTGTTGAGCGCCATCCAGAAACTGCTGCTGGTTGCCCTGGAGCTGTGTGCCCAATGACCCACCCATGCGCTCAATTTCTCCGGCCATGGCCTCCAGACGCTCCGCGACGCGAGGCAGGGTGTCCGCCTGCTGCTGCATGGCATTGTATGTCTGCTGGCGGTGCCAGGTCAGTGAATGGTGGCGAAGGTCACCGGCAATCAGCGTGTCTAGCTGACGGGTCACCAGCATGCGTTCACGGCGGCTGAGAGTGGCGTTGAGGCCGAGCATGGCGGAAGCGGCCACACCGGCCACGGATGTGCCGAAAGCGAGGCTGAGGCCCTCAATGGGAGCTGCAAGCCCCTGGCGAATCGCCGCCAGCTCGGTGCTGCCTTCGAGCGCGATGACGGCGCCCTGCAGCGTGTCGACCATCCCGACAAAGGTTCCCAGTAGACCCAGCATGACCAACAGACCCACGAGATAGGGGCTGAATACTGGCGCTGGCAGGCCCACACGTTCACCTTCGATCCTCAGGCCCACGGCATTGCGCAGCGTGGCGGGCAGTGTGTCGAGCCATGGCGCGAGTTCGCTCTCCACCGGTGGCGCCTTGAGCGCTGAGAGAAGAGCACCGGTATCGCTGCGGAATCGCACCAGTTCCATCAATCCCATTGCGTAGACGAAAGCAATGACTGCGGTGACCATCAGAGCCAGGCCGTTTGCGCCTACAAAATCTACACCCATCCACAAGATGGCGGCGGCGCCCAGTGCGGCGGCTATGGTGAACAACAGGTTAGTCTTCATTGGGGATCTCTTCGTTTAATTCTTCTATCAGGCCAAGTGCAGGCAGTAGGCGCGCCTCGATTTCTGCCAACAACAGGCCCTGGCTCTCGCGGCGATACTGCTCGCGGGTTTCTGCCCAGGCCTCGTTGCTGTCAGCGCCGGCTGTTACGGCTGTCTGGTACTCGCTGAACAGGAATTCCAGGCGGCGCTTGAGCAGGGCTGGAACCGCGCTGAAGTAACGCCTGGTGCGCGGTACCAGCGCGTCGCCGAGGGC
Organism: Halioglobus maricola; assembly: GCF_009388985.1. NCBI lineage: Bacteria > Pseudomonadati > Pseudomonadota > Gammaproteobacteria > Cellvibrionales > Halieaceae > Halioglobus > Halioglobus maricola. The sequence goes on along the minus strand of NZ_CP036422.1, from coordinate 3,068,755 downwards.
AGCATCGATGGCGCAGATCCGCTCTAGTCGCGTTGACAATCCGCTACTGGCCTCGCGCGTGCGCAGGTGTAGGCCGCGAATTTTCGCATCGATGTCGACCTGCTGGGCGAGGTAAAACTTCAGGTACGGCGCGGTTGCTTCTTCGGTGTTCGCCGGGGGTTGTGCAGTGGCTGCAGGCCACTTGATACGGGCCGGCCCACTGCTGGGGAAGAAAGATCGCATCGCAGCCTGGATCAGAGTGCTTCGCGCGCGCAGAAACTCCTGGGTGATACCTGCACTGAAGTCGGCTACCGCATTGTCTTCCACAGCCAGCTCCCGCGCATGGGCGTCGGAGAGCGTGATCGAATCCGAGAAATCAATCCACTCTCCCAGCCGCTCTGTAAACTGGCGGTGGGAAATCTGCGTGTTGCTCACAGACAGATCGGACAGGAAACGGACAAGCCGGGAACTGCCCAGTGAGACTTGGGGAAGCGCTTGGGTCATTGAATTTATATTGGTCCTGCGGGACTGAGCCAAGAGGCTCGAGGGGCTATTATCCCGGTTGTCGGCGGGGTTGCAAGGGATCGCAGCACTCCGCTGTGAATTATCGGGCAGGTGGCGACCTGACGGTGGATTTCAGCCGCTTCCATTGCAGGTCAGCATTGCCGGCGAAGGGTGCTAAAATTATCACCATGCTGTCTATAAGATGTTGTTATTTAAGGTTTTTCCATTATTAGTTCTGTGGCGAAAACTTGGGCGACCTCATTCTTCCCCTGCTGCACCTTGCTCGAGCCTGTTGGCGGCCAGGGCGTTGGCGAGGCGCTGACCGACGGAAAAGCCTGATTTTCTAGCGACGCTTGAGATTGAATGCGACCCTCGGGGAACCCTTTTCGCCTGACACGCTCTATACTGGGCATCTCGAATAAATCCAGTGGTGAATCCTCTTGAAAAAAATAGCTTTTTCGGTCGGTCTGTTGTTGATGATTGCGGCCATCGCGGTTGCTCTTCGTGCGCCCTTAAAAGACGCCGCCTACGACAAATTAACCCAGGAGATGTTTGTTTCCGCGGATACGGACGCCTTCGACCCCGGTCCGGAGCTGGATTCCTATTTTCCCGGGCTGAATGCCCGTTACCAGGGCCGCGATGTGCGGCTGCTGGACGATTTTGCCGGGGAGAACGGGACGGTCTTTCTCGCGGTTCGCTCCGTCGATTGGTGCCCCTACTGCATGCGCCAGGTCGCCGAGTTGCAGCAGCATAAGGCGGCCTATGATGCCGCCGGCCTGGGTGTGGTTGCGATAACCTACGATGCCCCTGAGTTGCAGCAGGCCTTTGTCGAAAAACAGGGTATTGAATTCCCCCTGTTGCAGGACGTGGACGCGCTGACCTTTAAGACCCTGGGTATCCTGAATGAAAAGTATGCCCCGGGGGAGGACAATTACGGTATTCCGCACCCGGGCATGATTGTGGTTGATGCCGGAGGTGTTGTTCGCGGCAAGTTGTTTGTGGAGGCTTATAGCAGCCGCGTCGATGCGCTGTCATCGCTGGCCTACGCGAAGGGCGTTCTGGGCCTTGCGCCGTAAACCTATCGAGGGATTTTACAATGGAACTGAATATTACAAGAGCCGGGATATTGGCATTGATAGGGATGAGCGTTATTCCGCCACTTGCGGCTGATGAGGAGTTTAATCGCATCTTGCGGTCGGTGGATCGCGAGGTTCAGGAGCACCAGCGGGAAGATGAGCAGCTCGCCCGCGAAGCAGAAAACTATGAGCGCCAATTGCAGCAAATGGAAGAACAGAGCCAGCGAGCCTATGAGCAAGAGCAGCAGCAGCTTGAAAACGGCGCTGACCCTGCACAGATAGCGCGTCAAAGGGAGCAACGAGAGCAGCGTGAAGCGGACCAGCGCCGCCAGATGGAAGAGCAGGCGCAGCGCCAGGCGGATCAGCGGGAGCGGCAGGACCAGCAGCAGAAGGAACAGCGTCTGCGTCAGGTTATTCGCGAGGCATCCAATTGATTGCTTAAGGCTTCACTGGTCAAAAAAGAGGGTAAAAAAAACGGGAGCCGAAGCTCCCGTTTTTTGTGCCTGCCTGGTACTTAGAAATCGTACATCAGGCGGGTGTAGACGAAGCGACCGTTGAAGCCACCGGGTGCCCACTGGCTGTACTGGTTACCAACACCAGCTGCAGCATTGGGGTTTCTGTCCGGCGTTTCATCACTGATGTTGTCAGCACCGACGACGATGGAGAATCCAGCGTCAAAGGTGTAGCCAACTTCAGCATCAAACATGCCGTAACCGTCGTATGTGAGGGTGTCCTCAGAATCATACCAGTCGTCGTAGTAGCTGTAGCGAGCCATGAAGCGCCAGTTGTCCATGGTGTGATGGCCCATCAGGTTCCAGCGAGTCTCTGGCAGTGCTTCCTCAAGTTCCTGAATACGCACTTCGTCGATAATGCCCACCGTGAAGTCCTCAACTGAGGTCTCGGTCTGGTTGTAAGCCAGGTTGAAGGTGGTCATGCCGAAGCTGCTGTCCAGGTCGTAGGTGGCTACGATGTCGAAACCCTTGGTGTTGGTTTCAATGCCGTTGGTGAAGAAGCGGAAGGTCTGCAAGCTGTTAGCGCCTGCAACACCAGCGTCAATCAGCGCCTGACGTTCTTCATCGGTCAACGCGAAGTTCTGGGATACACCCAGGCGGTCTTCCAGATCGATGTCGAAGTAGTCGAAGGTGATGCTGAAGTCGCCTGCCTGCCAGATCGCACCTGCAGTGAAGTTAGTGGATTCCTCAGGGTCGAGGTCCGTGCCGCCACGCAGGGCCGCAACTGCACTTGAGGCAGGAATCGTACCGTTGTTTTCAAGCTCGTTGGTCGCGAGGTTGAATTCGGTGGATACGTTGTAGGCATTGGACTGACCAGGGGTCGGTGCACGGAAGCCAGTGCTATAGGTGCTACGCAGAGCGAAGCTCTCTATGATCTGCCAGTGTGCAGCGATCTTGCCGTTAGTGGTGGTGCCGAAGTCATCAAAGTCTTCCCAGCGCAGAGCGGCGGCAACCAGCAGGTTGTCGGTCACGTCGGCTTCGAAGTCGATGTAGGCGGCGATGTTGGAGCGGCTCCAGTCACCCTCGGCGATCGGGCCAAAACCCGGGAAGCCATTGGATGCTGCAGAGAAACCCTGGTCAGCCAGCGGACCAACTTCCCAGGAAGCCTGATCACCGATGCCGATTTCGAATTCCTCGTCACGCCACTCAAAACCACCGGCGATGTTCAGGTCCGAAGCCAGGAAGCTAACGGCAATCGGGTAGGACACATCGACGTTGAAGTTCTTTTCGAGCTGAGCGTAGGAGCCAGGCTCAAATTCGGTGGGAGAGAGTGAGCCCAGAGAAGCATTCACCGTGTTCACGATGAAGTAGTCTGCTTCGTTGTAGCCAACTCCCGCGCTCACATCCCAAGCCATGCCGTAGTCGGTTGTGCCGCGCACACCGGTTACGAAAGAGGCGTCTTCGGTGTCAGCACCGAAGTTGGGGGTAAAGCCGCCGGGGAACATCTCGTTGAACACAAAGCAGTTGGGGTCGTCGATTACTGCTTGCAGGCCCGCAGCGTCGGACGGATCCAGTGCTGTGGGGCAGTTGCCGGACATGTCGCCGGTCTCGTCGCCCACCAGACGGTTGCCGTCGCCATTGGCGAAAACAGCGGAGCGAGTATCAGGGTTCCGGAAGTAGAAGCCGCCGGTCACAGTCTTGGAAGCGTAGTTACCGAAGCCATACCAGGTGCTGTTGGCGTTCAGGTCGACACCCATGTTGAAGAACGTCTTGAGGTCTTCGGCGACATCCGGGTTACCCCAGATTTGAGCGGGGTTAGCGACGTCAGTGTTGCCACCGGCGATCAGGGCCGCTGCGTCGTCACGCTGGACACTGCGGTTGGTTGGCGCTGCTTCGCCGTATTCGAAGCTGGCGTTGAAGAAGCCATTGGCGGTAAAGGGCAGGCCAATGTTACCGGCTACAGACCAGAGGTCCTCGTCGCCGTCTTCGCTGTATTGGCCATACTTGGCCTCAATGCTGCCGCCCTCGTCATAATCCTTGAGGATAAAGTTGACGATGCCTGCGATAGCGTCCGAGCCGTACTGGGCCGCGGCGCCGTCACGAAGTACTTCCACCTGCTTGACAGCGATGGAGGGGATGACAGAGATGTCGGGGCCCTGGGCGCCGTCGTTCACGCCATTACCCAACCATGAAATAACAGCCGCGCGGTGGCGACGCTTGCTGTTGACCAGCACCAGGGTGTGGTCTGAGGCCAGGCCGCGCATGTTGGCGGGGCGAACCACAGTCGCCGCATCGGAGATGGGCTGGTTGTTAACGTTGTAGGAAGGCACCGAGTTGCGCAGCAGGGTGGTCATGTCACTGGCCCCCTGGTTGCGGAACTCGTCGCCGCCGATAACGTCGATGGGTGCGGCTGAATCGAAGACTGAGCGGGCTTCCCTACGAGTACCCGTTACTACGACTTCTTCTAGTTGTTCAGCTCCGTCTTGAGCCAGGGCAACCTGGCTGTAGCCCGCGGTCAGAGCGATCTGTGCAGAGATCGCAAGCGCGAGCTTACGGGGTGTGAATACTTTCATGTTTTTTCCACCATTTTTAGTTGTTGCTCGTTTTTTCTACGGTAAGCGGCGAGAACAGATCACCCTGTTCTTCGACGGCAGTACGCACTATAAGTTTGTACTGGCTATATACCCTAGACCTCTAAGGCCAATTGTTTAAAGAATGAGCGCGGTAATTTTTCGCATTTTTTGAGTTGAGGGTTTTGTGATATGGCATAAAAAAGCCCCGCAGAGCGGGGCTTTGGAGGGCTATCCGACCTTGTTCAGGCGTTCTCTTCGCGGTAGCTGTCGATTGCCGGGCAGGCGCAGAACAGGTTCCTGTCGCCGTATACATTGTCCACCCGATTTACCGGTGCCCAGTATTTGTAGCGACGCAGCGACTCAACGGGGTAGGCCGCCAATTCGCGGGAGTAGGGGTGATTCCACTCAGAGTTCGCCACATCTGCCAGTGTGTGGGGAGCATTTGCCAGGGGGTTGTCCTGTGCGTCCAACTCGCCCGCTTGAACTTTGTTGATCTCACTCTTGATAGCGATCAGTGCGTCGCAGAATCGGTCCAACTCGAACTGGGACTCCGACTCTGTCGGCTCTACCATCAAGGTACCTGCCACAGGGAAGCTCATGGTGGGGGCGTGGAAACCGAAGTCGATCAGGCGCTTGGCAATGTCTTCTTCCGACACACCGGAAGCTTCCTTGATGGGTCGGATATCCACAATACACTCGTGCGCCACATTGCCGGTGGTGCCAGTGTAGAGAATCGGGTAGTGATCCTTGAGGCGATGAGCGATGTAATTGGCGCTCAAAATAGCCACTTTGGTGGCCTGGGCCAGGCCATCGCCGCCCATCAGGGCGATATAGGCCCACGAGATCGGCAGGATGGACGCGCTGCCGTAGGGGGCAGCTGAGACCACGTCGTTGCTCTCTGCCACGCCGGGCACCGGCGACACTGGGTTGCTGGGCAGGAAGGGCTGCAGGTGCGCACCGACGCCGATGGGGCCCATGCCGGGGCCGCCGCCACCGTGGGGGATACAGAACGTCTTGTGCAGGTTCAGGTGGGAGACGTCAGCGCCAAATTTGCCCGGGGCGGCAATACCCACCAGGGCGTTAAGGTTGGCGCCGTCCACGTAGACCTGGCCACCATGCTGGTGAACCACGTCGCAGAGTTCGATAATCGATTCTTCGAACACGCCGTGGGTCGAGGGGTAAGTGACCATGATGCAGGCGAGGTCGTCGGTGTGCCGCTCGGCCTTGGTCTTGAGGTCTTCCATGTCGATATTGCCGTTGTCATCGCACTCGACGATCACTACCTTCATCCCTGCCAGTGCCGCTGAGGCAGGGTTGGTGCCGTGGGCCGACGATGGAATCAGGCACACATTGCGCTGATGGTCATCACGGCTCTGGTGGTAGCGCATGATCGCAAGTAAACCGGCGTATTCACCCTGGGCACCGGAGTTGGGCTGCATGGAAATGGCATCGTAGCCGGTGGCTTCGAGCAGCATGTGATCCAGCTCGGCAAGCATGGCCTGATAGCCTTTGGTCTGCTCTGAGGGCGCGAATGGGTGCAGATTGGCGAACTCGGGCCAGGTCACCGGGATCATCTCGGTAGTGGCATTGAGCTTCATGGTGCAGCTGCCGAGCGGGATCATGGCGCGGTTGAGCGCGATGTCCTTGTCTTCCAGGTAGCGCATATAGCGCAGCATTTCGGTTTCGGAGTGATAGTCGTTGAACAGCGGGTGCTGTAGGTAATCTACCTCGCGAGCGAGAGCTGCTGGAATGCCGGGGTGGCCTTCAATGCCTGCATCCAGTGCCGCGGTGCTGGGCACGTCTTGCTGGCCGCTGAAGACTCGCCACAGTTGCTCGATGTCCTCGGCTGTCGTGGTCTCGTCGAGGGAGACGCCCAGACGGCTGTCGCTGTCGATGCGCAAGTTGATCCCTGCAGCCAGCGCCCGGTCCGTAATGGCCTGCGCATCGTCGCCAACGGTAAAAGTCAGGGTGTCGAAGTAGTGCGTGTTGTCTGCCTTGTATCCCAGTTCATTCATGCCTGCGGCAAAAATGGCGGCGAGGCGCTGGATGCGGCTGGCGATCACACGCAAGCCATCCGGGCCGTGGTACATGGCGTAGAAAGTGGCCATGATGGCCAGCAGCGCCTGCGCGGTGCAGATGTTGCTGGTGGCCTTCTCGCGGCGAATGTGCTGCTCGCGCGTTTGCATTGCCATGCGCAGGGCCTGGTTGCCGCGGCGATCTATGGAGACGCCGATAATACGGCCAGGAGTGGAGCGCTTGTAGGCGTCGCGGGTGGCGAAAAAGGCCGCGTGCGGCCCGCCAAAGCCCATGGGGACACCAAAGCGCTGGCTGTTGCCAACGACCACGTCTGCCCCGAGTTGGCCGGGGGCCTTCACCATTAGCAGGGCCATGATGTCTGCAGCCACGGTGACCAGGGTCTTGGCCGCGTGAGCTTTTTCGATGAGCGGTTCGATATCGTGAAGATGCCCGTGGGTGCCTGGATATTGGAGCAGGGCGCCGAAAGCTTCCGTTTCGCCCAGCAGTTCATCGGGGTTGCCCACGAGGATTTCGATGTCCAGCACCTCGGCACGGGTTTGCACCACGGCCACAGTCTGGGGGTGGCAATCTTCCGCCACGATAAACACGTTGCTGCGGTTCTTCTTGTTCACCCTCTGCAGCAGGGTCATCGCTTCAGCGGCGGCCGTGCCCTCGTCCAGCATGGAGGCGTTGGCCAGGTCCATACCTGTGAGGTCCATCACCATCTGCTGATAACTCAGCAGTGCTTCCAGCCGCCCCTGGGATATTTCGGGCTGATAGGGCGTGTAGGCGGTGTACCAGCCCGGGTTCTCCAGCACATTGCGCTGGACGACAGGGGGCGTATAGGTATTGTTGTAGCCGGTGCCGATATAGGACTTATTGATGACGTTCTGGCCGGCCAGGGCCTTGAGCCTTGCGAGGACGTTCTGTTCGGTCTGGGCGCCCGGTAGGTCCATTGGTACGGTGCGCCGAATGGCCGCAGGCACGGTGTCGTCAATCAGCGCATCCAGGCTGTCATAGCCCAGTGTCTGGGCCATTTCCTGTTGCTGTTTGACAGTGGGACCGATATGGCGTTGGATGAAATCCGAATGATTTTCCAGCTCAAACAGGGAGGGGCGGCTCATAGGTGCTCCGGCTAAAAAAATACAGGTAAAACTGAGGGTGTTCGTGAAGGGCGCGATGGTACCAGCAGGGCCAACCGGCGGCAATAAAGCTGGCTATTTTTTGAGCCTTCCAGAGCTGGACAGTTTCGGTGCCTAAAGCGCTGGAACTGGTCGACCTACTGGCGGAGATTCGCGCCTGTAGGCATTGTGAGGACGATCTCCCGTTAGGGCCCAACCCCGTGGTGCGTGCAAGCACCTCCGCAAAGGTGCTCATCGTGGGCCAGGCACCGGGTACCCGCGTGCATCAAACCGGGATTCCATGGAATGACCCATCGGGGGATCGCTTGCGCGATTGGCTTGCTCTCGATCACGATACATTTTACGACGAGGGCAAAATCGCCATTGTGCCGATGGGCTTCTGCTACCCGGGTAAGGGCAAGTCAGGCGATTTGCCGCCGCGGCCGGAATGCGCTGATTTGTGGCACGAGCGCGTGCTCGCCGCGATGCCGGAGATAGAGCTGGTTTTACTGATTGGTCGCTATGCCCAGGTGCGCTATCTGGGCAACAGCCGAGAGACCTTAACGGCGCGCGTGCACCGCTGGCAGGAGTTTGGCCCACGGTTTATTCCGACTCCGCATCCTTCGCCAAGAAACACACTGTGGCTAAGGCGTAACCCCTGGTTCGAGGACGAAGTGGTACCCGCCATGCGCGAGCGGGTGGCGGCATTGCTGTGAGCCCTGAGCTGCTGTGCTCAGCGCGTTGATTCCTCAGCCGGCATGCGCCTGATGTTTTCGCTGCCTGGTTCATCGCGGTCGACTTTGGGTTGTATGGCCTGGGTTCCTACCTGCACCGCGATCGAGAAGCTGCGCGACATGCCGGCGCCTGAGGATGTAGATATCCCGAGGTAATGACGGCCTTGCACCGGAGTTCGAACAATTGCCTCCAGATTCACTCTGCCATTTTCATCCGGTGTGAGTTGTACCGGGCCGGTAGGGGACACCAGGTTGAGGCCTTCATCGGGCTGTAGTTCCACTGTGAGCTGGTGTCCAGTCCGTGTCCTCAGCGTAATCGGTATCACGATTTCACTCCTTATTTCTGACCTCTGTGTTCCCTCGGTGAGCAGTTCTGTGGGGGCGCTGGGTTTGCGGTAGGCGGAAGGCTCTGAGGCTGCTACTTCGAGTGATTTTTGCTCTGTGCAGGCCATTAATGTCAGCGAAGCTAGCGAAAAGAAAACAATTCGGCTGAAAATATTCATTGGCTGATTCCTTATGAACCCGAAGACTCAATTGTAACGCTGTAGCAGGCGTCTCCGGCATTATTCGTGCCGGGCTCCCGGGTGTTGTAGTAGCCGAAGACGTCCAGGACATGTGGGCCGACGTTCAAACGGCCTTGCATTGATTCGCTATCTCCAGCGATCGTGAGCCCCGAAATGACGGTCTGGCCATTGGCGTAGACGGCAAAGTCGGGGTCGCTGCCGAGCTGGCCGGAAGTTCGCTCGACACTTACCTCATAACTTCCCGCAGTGGGCACGTTGAAACTCACCAGAGTACCCACGCCCAGCTTGTTGCCCTCGTCGAACGGGTCCAGATGGGTCTGGCTGCAGACTTCAACCGCGCCGCCGTTGACCGAGAGATCGCGATAAACGGGCAGTGTCGATCTGGTGCCGTTCCGATCGCCGCTGGGGCGGTATTGCTCACGGCTACCATAGGCATCAATGAGGTCGCCGGTGATGCGTTCTGCTTCCAGCATATTGGAGACCGGGCCTGCCAACTCCGGCGAATTCTGTAACAGAGCGTCAAAGAAGCTGAACACGCTGGTCAGGGCCGGCGTTGTTTTGTGGGCGCCGGTCAGTGCGTGGTAAATCGGACGCAGGCCGAGAGCCAGTGTGTCGGCACCGTCATTATTCGAATCATATAGGTCGTAGATCAGCGCCTGCACACTGGTCTCGCTGAACCAGCCAGGATTGAAACGCGCTGCAGACTCCATTGAAAAGCTGAAGGATCCCTGCTGCCCCGGACCGTTGGTATCGACGTACCACGGGTTGTCCAGCAGCACTGCGGCCAGTCCGTTGCCCAGACCTTCGCTGAACGCTAGCCGTATATCCAGAATGTCGCCTTCCGCATGAGGGCCACCGCGGGAGTCCGACCGCGAAATCCGATCTTCGAGATAGTGTATCCACTCGTGAACAACGATGTGGACGTCGTACTCGTCGGTATCGTTATCCTGTTTTCCCAGCACGTACAGCGCTGATTCATTGGCCTCGCGAAAGTAGAAACTGGTGGCGATGTCGCCGTCAGCAAGGTTGCCAGCAGCGGTGCTGTTGTTCTCACTCCAGAACACTTTGAGTGGCGGCAGGTTGATATCGATATCGATTTCGACCAGCCGCATTTGGGCGCCATACATTGTGTCCAGCAGGGCAAAGGGCGCCGCCCTACGCTCGCTGGTATATCGGCTGCCACCCCAGCCAGAGGGCGCGTGCAGGTTGCGTTGTGCGGCATCATCTATTGTGGCCTGCGCGCCATCCAGGACATATAGAGCGCCGCCTTGCGTATTGTCGCGTACCGAAAGGTCCCACTCGGGTGTGCCCTGCCGAAGGAGTTCTGCCCTAACGCGGACAAACACTTCGTCGGAGCTGTCTGCGGTAAATGCATAGGCGCCGTCCGCGTCGGAACGCGTTTCTTGCAGAATCTGTTCGTCGAATCCCCGCAGCAATTGCACCGTTGCCCCGCGGATTGGCATCCTCGTGATGTTGTTGTAATCGAGCCCGCGACCATTGCTTAACTGGGGTACCCGGTCGTAGGTGAGTTTGCCGGATACAGAGGGATTGGCCGGGACAATCCTGGGCGCCAGATAAAAGATTTCATCATTGTCTAAAAAAGCCAGCAAAGCAGGCTGACCCACAAAGCCGGAGGTGTCGATGGCGCAAGCGGCGGTGCTGCCGCCACAGAGATGACGCCCGGCTTTCCGCCAGCCAGCGAACTGGTAGCCGGGCTCTGGTTCGACGGTGAAGGCCTCACTGAAGCTCGTGGTGGTGACGTCGACTTCACAAATGGCCCCAGCAGTGCACTCGACGTTATCCGATACGACACGGGCGCCCGGTGGCACCTGAATCAAAATCTTGCACCCGCTGAGTAGTAGCAGGCAGCCGGCAAGTGCCGCAAGGGGCCGCAGGCGGTTCTTTATGGATGTTTGTTGGCTCGGCATTGTTAGTGAGAGTCTGTCATCTGACCGCTGACTTTAACCGCATTGCGATAGCCTGCAAAGCCTTGCCAGGCGAGTAATGCTGACAACGGACAGACAATCAAAGGCAGTAATAACAGCGAGTAACGCAACATCTGATCGTCGCTGAAAAGAAAGTCGGTGAGCAGGGCAACGGCAGTGGGCCCAAAGGCGAGACCGAACAGATTGGTGGAGAAAAGCATCAGGGCAGATACCTGGGCCCGCATTCGATTCGGCGTGATCAGTTGAATAGCGGCAATGCCGACGCCAAAATAGGCGTTAAGGAAGAATACGATGGGCCACCCAGCCAACACCGCCAGGCTCTCGTCAGGGGCCAGTGGGCCCAGCGCGGCAGGCACAAGCCATAGCAGGGCGCAGGCAAAGATCACGCGCATCGGCGCATCGCGGTAGCCCCTGCGGGCGAGGGGTTGCACGCTCCAGCCGCCTGCCAGCGCACCAAGGCTACCGGCAATGAGAAAGATAATGCCGAATTGTCCGCCGGCTGCCGCTCGCTCCATACCGAAGCTGCGCATCAGGTATTCCGGATACCACGCCATGGTGCCGTAGCCCAATACGGCCAGTAGTGACATGGAACCGATAAGCCCGATGTAGGCGCGGCGGTGTTGTTTGATTTGGTCAGTCAGGTCGGCGATTGAAGCGGGCGCCGCGGCTTCTTTCGTAGCAGCGCCATCACGAGATGGCTCTTGCATGAATGAGAGCAGAGCGACGATAAGTAGCCCCGGCAGGCCGACCGCGATAAAGGTCATCTGCCAGGCACTGACCTCTCCTATCCCGGGAAGAACCGCGCCTGTTGTTTCAAAATGCTGGTAAATGGCACCGCCAATAATGTAGGCGAGACCGCCGCCCAGAGTGATGCCAAGGGTGAAAATGGCCGTCGCCCGCGGCAGGTTCTCAGCAGTGAAGAAGTCTGCCAGCAACGAATACGCCGGGGGCGAGAGTGCCGCTTCTCCGACACCCACACCCACGCGCGCAAGAAAGAGTGTTGTGAAGCTTTTAGCCAGACCGCACAGGCAGGTCATGATGCTCCACAGAAATACTCCGACAGTGATGATGAGTTTGCGATTGCCGCGGTCTGCCCAGCGCGCGATGGGCAGACCGAGGGCGATATAGAACATGGAGAAAGCGAAACCATGCAGCAGACTGTACTGGAAGTCAGAAATATCGAACTCGGCACGGATAGGCCCGATGAGCACCGCCATCACATTGCGGTCGATAAAAGACAGAATATACGCCAACAGCAGGACGAACAGCGCGTAGTTCGCCTGCGACGAGCGAGCTTCAGGCATAGTCGATGCCGGTGACGTAGTAGAGCTGCTCGCCGGAGGGGCTATGGACGATGACCTCGTCGTCGAGCCCTTTGCCGAGCATGGCGCGCGCCATCGGCGAGTCCATGCTCAGTTTATTCGCCTTCAGGTCAAATTCGTCGGGCCCGACGATGCGCCAGCGATTCTCAACGCCTGCCTCGTCCTCAAGGGTAACCCAGGCGCCAAAACGCACCTTGCTGGTGTCAGCAGGCGGGCGTTCGACAACTTCCAGTTCGTCGAGGCGCTTATTGAGAAAGCGTACCCGGGAGTCGATTTCGCGCAGGCGCCGCTTGCCGTAGATGTAATCACCATTCTCCGAGCGGTCACCATTTTTCGCCGCCTCATGCACGGCATTGGTCACCTGAGGTCGTTCCACTTTCCACAACTGGTGCACCTCTTCGCGCAGTGTGGCCTCGCCTTCCGGTGTGATGTATTTCGAGCCGCGCTTACGCGGTGGTCTGTATCTTCCCATCGCGCCATCATAAAAGGGGTCTGACCCCTTTTCCATGCCTGCTGTTGTGGTTAAATGGATAGATCTATATTTGCGAGGTCTTTAGCGCCGTGTTTTCCCGAATCGTTGCCGTCACCCTGTTGTTTTCCACTGCCATGACCGCCCATGCAGCCTGCCCCGACATTGAGGGGCAGCTGATGCAGGGGGGGCTGGTTTACGGCGAGGTTGCGCCCGGTAGCGCCGTGACACTCGATGGCAAGCCCTTGACTGTGCTGGCTGATGGCACATTTTTCGCCGGTTTCGGCCGTAATAATGCCGCGACGGCAGAGCTTGTGGTCGAGGGCGAGTCTGCTTGTACTGAGACTCTGGCTATTGCCTCCAGGGAGTACCGTATCTCCAGGGTGGAGGGCGTACCCCAGAAAACCGTGACACCCTCGGAGGAGCATCTTGAGCGAATCCGCCGTGAGCGGGCCCTTGTGCGCGAGGCCAAAGGGCAGCGGCTGGAGCGGGAGGATCTGCTGCTTGGCGCTCTCGCGGGCTTTGAATGGCCGGCCACAGGACGTATTTCGGGTGTGTATGGCAGTCAGCGCGTCTATAACGGTACTCCCGGCAATCCTCACTACGGGGTGGATGTCGCGGTGCCCACAGGCACACCGGTCTACGCGCCGACTGCCGGTGTGGTGACGCTGGCAGAGGACGATCTGTTTTACTCTGGCGGTACGGTTATTCTCGACCATGGCTATGGTTTGTCGTCGTCTTTCCTGCATATGAGCAAGCTCCATGTGACGGTGGGGCAGGAGCTTAAGACCGGTGATCTGCTGGGCGAAGTCGGGGCTACCGGCCGGGCGACTGGCCCCCATCTGGATTGGCGCATGAGTTGGCGAGACCAGCGCGTTGACCCGCAATTGCTGGTGCCGGCAATGCCCGCGCAATAGCTGGCCCCAGCCCGCCAAAAACCCGTATAATGCGGCTCCTTTTTTTATAGCCCGCGAGAGCGAAATGATCGACAAAAAACTGCTCAGCATCCTGGTGTGCCCGGTGAGCAAAGCGCCACTGGAGCATGACCCAGAGAAAGATGAACTGATCTGCAAGGCGTCAGGCCTGGCATACCCAGTGCGCGACGGTATCCCGGTGATGCTGGAATCTGAAGCGCGCCAGCTCACCGCAGACGAGAAACTGGGTTGAGGTATGTCTGAGACCATTTTCGGAAAGATTATTGCCGGCGAAATCCCCTCGGAGTTTATCTACGAGGATGAGCATTGCATCGCCATCAATGACATCGCCCCCCAGGCGCCAGTGCATGTGCTGGTTATCCCCAAAAAGGGCATACCCCGCCTGATAGATGCCGAGGGCGCTGACCAGGCGCTGTTGGGTCATCTGCTGTTGGCCGCGGGTAAGGTCGCGGAGCAACTGGGCGTGCAGGACGCGTTTCGCCTGCTGATCAACAATGGTGAAGGCGCCGGCCAGACCGTGTTCCACCTGCACCTGCATATCATCGCCGGGCGTGAATTCGCCGAAGGGCAAATGGCGGGCTGAGGCCCGTCTCACGAAACAACCGAGACACACTATGAAGACCGTAGAGATACGCGAAGCTTTTCTGGATTACTTTGAGCAGCAAGCGCACACCCGGGTGGGATCCAGCTCCCTGGTGCCGGGCAATGATCCCACCTTGCTGTTTACAAATGCGGGTATGAATCAGTTCAAGGATACCTTCCTTGGCGCGGATCCTCGCTCCTATGTTCGCGCGACTTCCAGCCAGCGCTGTGTGCGCGCCGGCGGCAAGCACAACGACCTTGAAAATGTCGGTTACACCGCTCGCCACCACACCTTTTTCGAGATGCTGGGTAACTTCAGCTTCGGTGACTACTTCAAGCGCGAAGCGATTCGTTTTGCCTGGGAATTTCTGACCGGGACCCTGGGCCTGCCTCCGGAAAAACTCTGGGTCACTTGCCATACCTCCGACGACGAGGCAGAGGAAATCTGGGTGAACGAAATTGGTTTCCCTCGCGAGCGTATCTCTCGTTTGGACGAAGACAATTTCTGGCAAATGGGCGACACCGGCCCTTGTGGGCCTTGTTCCGAAATTTTCTACGACCACGGCGAAGACGTGCCCGGCGGCCCTCCCGGTAGCCCGGACGACGACCTCGATCGTTATATAGAGATCTGGAACCTGGTGTTCATGCAATTTAACCGCGATGCCAGCGGTGAAATGAATCCGCTGCCGGCGCCCTCGGTCGATACGGGTATGGGCCTCGAGCGCATTGCCGCGGTGATGCAGAACGTTCACAGCAATTACGAGATCGACCTGTTTCAGGCATTGATTGGCGAGGCAGCCAGAGTTCTGGGTGTTAAGGACTTGGAGCACAAGTCACTGCGCGTTATCGCCGACCACATTCGCTCCTGCGCCTTCCTGATAGCCGACGGCGTGTTGCCGGGTAATGAGGGGCGCGGCTATGTGCTGCGGCGCATTATTCGCCGTGCCATTCGCCACGGCAATAAATTGGGTGCCGCCGCTCCTTTCTTCTACAAGCTGGTACCAACGCTTGCTCACCAGATGGGCGATGCCTACCCCGAACTGGTGAAACTGCAGGGCCAGATCGAGAAAGCGCTGCTCACCGAAGAAGAGCAGTTCGCCAAGACTCTGGACAATGGGATGCAGATCCTCGAGGAAGCGCTCGCCGGCCTCGAGGGCGACGAGATCCCTGGGGATGTCGTATTCAAGCTTTACGACACTTACGGTTTCCCGGTCGATCTGACCAACGATATCGCTCGTGAGCGTGATCTTGGCCTGGATATCGCTGGCTATGAAGCTGCGATGGCTGCACAGCGTGCGCGGTCACAGGAAGGTGGCAGTTTCAAGGTCGATTACAACGACGTGTTGAAATTGGACGGCAGCACCGAGTTTACTGGCTATGACAGCACCCAGGGAGAGGGGACGGTCACGGCGCTGCTGAACAACGGTGTCGAGGTCGATAACCTGGGCAGCGACGAGGAGGGCGTTGTAGTGCTCTCCGATACCCCATTCTACGGAGAATCAGGTGGCCAGGTAGGCGACACAGGTTTCCTCACCGCTGACGGCGTGAAACTGGAAGTCACGGCCACTGGCAAAGCCTCCGATCAACATTTGCATCATGTGAAAGTACTGCAAGGTGCTGTGAGCAAGGGCGATGTCTTGACTGCCGAGATCGACGGCAGCTTGCGCCAGCGCACCCGCTTGAATCACTCAGCGACCCATTTGTTACACGCCGCCCTGCGCAAGGTGCTCGGCGACCATGTACAGCAGAAAGGTTCGCTGGTGGATTCCGAGCGCCTGCGCTTTGATTTCTCGCACTTCGAGGCGGTAACGCCGGCCGAGCTCAAGCAGATCGAGACGATGGTTAACGACCAGATCCGCGCCAACACAGAGGTGAGTACACGCCTGATGTCTATGGATGACGCCGTAGAGGCGGGCGCCATGGCGCTGTTTGGCGAGAAGTATGGCGATGAAGTTCGCGTGCTGGCGATGGGCGAAGACAATTTCTCTGTGGAATTGTGTGGCGGCACGCACGCAGCGCGCACTGGTGATATTGGCCTGATGCGCATCACATCAGAATCGGGCGTTGCCG
This sequence comes from Halioglobus maricola, assembly GCF_009388985.1. Lineage (NCBI taxonomy): Bacteria > Pseudomonadati > Pseudomonadota > Gammaproteobacteria > Cellvibrionales > Halieaceae > Halioglobus > Halioglobus maricola. Next base: position 3,052,452 of record NZ_CP036422.1, on the reverse strand, counting down.
CTGGCGTGCGCCGGATTGAGGGCGTGACCGGTGCCGGCGCGCTAGCGTATCTGGATGCCGCGGAAGACCGCCTCGCGGCGGTCTGCGAAGTGGTCAAAGGCACCACCGAAAATGTGGCAGACAAGGTTGCTGGTCTGCGCACTGAAAATCGCGACCTGGAGAAAGAGATCGCTCGCCTGAAGCAAAAGCTGGCGACAGGCGCTGGCTCTGATCTCACCGCCAGCGCGGTTGAGATTGAAGGCATCAAGGTGTTGGCCGCCAACGTCGATGGTGCGGATGCAAAATCCTTGCGCGACACCCTGGACCAGGTGAAGAACAAACTGGGTTCCAGTGTGATCCTGTTGGCAGCAGTTAATGATGGCAAAGTGGCACTCACAGCAGGTGTCACGAAGGATCTTACAGACAAGGTAAAAGCGGGCGATCTGATGCGTGAATTTGCCACGCGCCTTGGTGGCAAGGGCGGCGGTCGTCCGGATATGGCTCAGGGTGGGGGCACCGATGCCGCTGCTCTGCCTGAGGTGCTCAAGGCAGTGCCCGATTGGGTGGCCTCCCAGCTGTAATTTTCCGCAGCAGGCGCGGTGCGAACCGCGCCTGCATATCTCCCCGACAAATTCCCATTCTTTCTCTCCCCGCAAACGGTTTAATTTTTCACCAATCTGGTGTTTAATAGCGCCCCTTTTTTATCCGGCTAAAATTGTCTGAAGCGCCCTAACATCGGGCTTTTGCGAGCGTTAATGAGCTTAATCGTACAGAAATTTGGTGGTACTTCCGTGGGGAGTATCGAACGTATCGAGCAAGTGGCAGATAAGGTGCAGAAATTTCGCGCCGATGGCCACAGTGTGGTCGTGGTGGTCTCGGCGATGTCTGGCGAAACCAATCGCCTGATTGGCCTTGCCCATGAGATTCAGGACCGACCCGTGCCTCGCGAGATGGACGTGCTGGTGTCTACTGGCGAGCAGGTGACAACGGCATTGCTGTCGATGGCGCTGAACAAACGCGGCGTCCAGGCCAAGAGCTACAACGGTAGCCAGGTTCGGATTCTCACCGACGACTCCCATACCAAGGCGCGTATTCGGGAGATTGATGATGCCCGCCTGCACGCTGATCTCGATGCCGGTTTTGTCATCGTGGTGGCGGGTTTCCAGGGGGTGGACGAGCACGGCAATATCACCACCTTGGGTCGCGGTGGATCCGACACTACCGCTGTGGCATTGGCAGCGGCGCTAAAAGCTGACGAATGTCAGATCTACACCGATGTGGACGGCGTATATACCACCGACCCTCGAGTGGTCGATGGTGCCCGCCGTCTGGACAAGATTACGTTTGAAGAAATGCTGGAGATGGCCAGCATGGGCTCCAAGGTGCTGCAGATACGCGCCGTGGAGTTTGCAGGTAAGTACAACGTGCCCCTGCGGGTATTGCACAGTTTCCAGGAAGGCCCTGGAACCCTGATCACACTTGAGGAAGACGACGAGATGGAAACGCCGACTATTGCTGGTATCGCTTTTAACCGCGATGAGGCCAAGCTCACTATATTGGGCGTGCCTGATATGCCAGGCGTAGCCCACCGTATTCTCGGGCCCATTGGCGATGCCAATATTGAGGTCGATGTGATTGTGCAGAACGTGGCCGAGGATGGCACGACTGACTTCACCTTCACCGTGGGCCGGAACGACCTGCCCCGGGGCGAGGAAGTGTTGACGGCGGTGGCTAACGAGATCAAGGCCAGGGAAGTGCGTTCAGACAGCAAGATAGCCAAGGTGTCGGTAGTGGGCGTGGGTATGCGCTCCCACGCCGGGGTGGCGAGCCAGATGTTCGCTGCGCTGGCTGAAGTAGGCATTAACATTCAGATGATCACGACTTCCGAGATCAAGATTTCGGTGATCATCGAAGAGAAGTTTCTCGAACTGGCCGTGCGTGCTTTGCACTCATCCTTTGGCCTGGAAGGGGAACCAAATGACGAGAACGCTGACTAACGAACATGCCAAGTTGCAAGTATAAGAAACAAGGTTTTTTGTACTGGCAATCGAAAGGCGGCAAACTACACTTACAAATACTCGAATAATCGCAGGGACCCGATCCGCGTCGGGAGTGCGAACTGCCAGAAGAGGCGTACGCCCGCAGGCAGGCAAGAGACTGGAGAACAATATGCTGATACTCACCCGCAGGGTAGGCGAGTCACTGATGGTAGGGGACGAGATTACCGTCACAGTGCTCGGCGTCAAAGGAAATCAGGTGCGCATAGGTGTTAATGCGCCACGTGATGTTGCCGTTCACCGCGAAGAAATCTACGCCCGTATCCAGGACGATGAAAAACGTTCAAAGGTTGCCGGCAGTAACGATTAAATCGCACCTCAAAGCCGTCCTATGGCTTTGATTTCGCTCTAGTTGTGGTATTATGCCGCGCCTGTGTCGGACAGCCTGTCTGACACAGTTCGCAACGTTTATATTTCGTTCGAAAATCCTTCCGGAGAGCTGGCCGAGTGGCTGAAGGCGCACCCCTGCTAAGGGTGTATAGGCTTATACCCTATCGAGGGTTCGAATCCCTCGCTCTCCGCCATTTTTTCCTTTAGATTCATTATCTTAATTCTGCCGACCATGCGTCCGTGTGGTATGTCTGTGGCGGAATTCTTGTTTGGGTGCTACGCCTTCTGACCTTTCCCCTGCATTTGGGCCAATCGCTTTTATGTGTCCTGTCTAAAGGCGGGGTAGTGCGCTTCGACGAGCTGGTAGAGCGGTGTCTGCTCTGGTTGGTGGCGCTGGTAGACAGTTTTGCTGCGGTCATTCCTGCCTTGTGCCAACATGGTGGTTCGGGCTTGGGTCCCTATGGTGCGGAACGAACCAGATTGGGGTAGTAGCTTGAGTAATGCCACGTCCAAAGCGTGCAGTAAAACTGCTGTTGGAGATCAGATCTGCTCGGTGTGTTCCTGTGTGCGTCTCTTCCTTGCGTCTTCGCAGCCCTAATCGGCTGCTGTCGGAAAGCAGCCCTGGCCCTGGAAGAGCCCGGATCGCGGGGCAATCCCGGTTTTGTAGGCGTGACGGCCCAGCCGCTTGGCGATACGCAGGGCGGTGGATATCGGCTGCGGGGCGAGAAGATATGTGTTCTTAATGCCCCCCAGGCCGATTACCTGCTGGTCTCGGCGAGAAGCAAAACCATGGCACAGCTTTCGACTACGGAACGAACACTGGGTTCAGCAACATGATTCTTGACATAGCAACTTACTGATTTCCATACTCATTCTCGGCGCAATATTGAATGCAAAACTGACTGGGAAAATACAGCGGATTCATTCACATGAATGGGTGTTTTCTTGTTCGTCCAATTCTAGCTCTGTGGGCACTGGTGTTCTATGCATGCCGCTTCATTGCTCTTGGTCACCTCAAATTTTTTCTCTATTAACAGCTGGTTATTGCGCCATAGCTGGCGAACCCAGACCCCTTCGACAAGTTCCCACTCATGATCAAAACTGTAATATGTTGTCTGTGTTGCTCCGATGATCGCTGGAATACTATAGACATCTTTGAGATGCACCTTTCCAGTTTTCGGATCATGCAGACCTTGACTGGGGTACGTTATTACAACTTTTAGCTCAATCTCCGAGCCAACGTTCTGCCCCACCACTTTGTATCGGAAACCGAATTTATTTCCCAATACAGCTGGAACAATATCAGTCTGCCTAATCAGCGTCTCCTTACCTTGGATTTTGTGGCTGGATGAAGTGATGCCTGGCAACGGCCGGTCAATCGCGTTTTCTATGTTGTAGAGCCCGAAGTCTATTAATTGCAGCTCTAGAACTTCTGCTACTGGAGCGGGTATTTGCGCCATCGCCGCTATCGCCACTAGCATTCTGAAAATTTGTCTCATCACTTCCTCGCTATGCTGAACGAAAAAAAATAGGCCTCAAACTTGCCAGGACGTCCAGTAGAGCCCCCCATAATCGCTCCAGCCAAAAGTAGAAAACTCCGACTGTTCAAGATTAATTTGTTTCATCCGTTATCGCGATAATACTGCGAAAAGTAGGATTTTTTATCAAACGTCTTTCAGGCAATGCCTATACGATAAAGTAGACCACTGCACCAAACAAAGAACCAAAGAACAATGCACCGAAGGCCATACTGTATCGATTGTTCTTTTCAATTCTCTTGATCATATGTTGACGCTCTTCTTCGGTAAGTGCGTAGCCGCAATGCGGACAATCCTCTTCATCAACAAAAATCAGCTTGTGGCACATAGGGCACGGCCCCATTTTTACCAATACGCTACCTGCACCTCTCATGATGCTGTACTGCTCTTTACGATTCATGAAATTTCTCAATGGCAAGCACCTTACATGACTCAGTAGTTTGCACATCTTTGGTGACAAGAGCCACGGGTATAGACGTAGCCCGCCGCACTACAAACCACCTCGACTCCGGCACCATAGGGTGTCTGAGTAATGACCCTCCGCCGAAGAACCTGCTCAGTAAGTGTTCCTGAAACGGTACATATTTGTGCATCGGCAATAGGGTCGTCTGGATTTAGGCAATTATCCATACATGCATTAAACCGCTCATTCTCAGTGGTTGATGGGAAGGACGATGCATTACCATTATTATAGCCATCCCATTGTTCAACTGGAGTTATATCGCCGTTAGCTGCAACCTCCAAAGGATCGTCATTTTCGTCATCTCGGTCAGGCTCCTCATCCAAGATATCCTCTAGAATATCGACTATTGAAACATCTGATCTAGGAGATTCAGAACTATCTTTATCGTCCCCAGGTGAAGGTAGTGCACCGCCATAGAACTCTACTGCATAATAGTCATTGTCTGCGTTCTCAGGATCTCGAAGTAAGGATACCCCGAAGACCGCTATTAGGCGAAAGCGGACCTTTTGGAGCCAGAATCGGCCCAAGTGGGCTAGATGTCCACTTTCACCTCAACGCCCGCTAGAAACGCCTCAACTTCAGTGGTTCAAGGTCTACTTTTTGCCACTAGGCGACAGACAATTTAGAGTAGATTCCGTTACTAGTTTGATCCCTGACATTTTGTTTTATTTTGGTGGATGAAGTGCGGGGATCGTAAAGCACCTGTTTGATCTGCTTACCTCCCGATTTCAGATAAGACTCCACCGCAATATTGTGGGATTTAGTTCCCCAATCTTCACCAACTACGAAAATATCGGCATTTAGTGCTTTGCAACCAGAGACGTATTCAAGCTCATAGTAGGGTCGAACAATATCAACGCACCGCAATGCTTTGAGCATTTCCATTCGCTCCTCAAGAGGAATAACTGGCACGTTGGGCTTGTATGAATTAACAACTCGATCTGAAGCAACGCCAACGGCCAGGGTGTCTCCTAACGATTTACAATATGCCAGTAAAGCAAGATGTCCTACGTGCAACAAATCAAAAGTACCTAAGGTATATACAATCATGTGGCATTTTTTCCTGTGAAAAAAGTAACTTCCGGCACCATTCGGCACCGACTTTGATGCCTGCTATAAAAGTTTCCATCCATAAATGCCCGTTATTCCAAATGTGTAAAACGTAAGTAGATAAACATTGCGGGGGACGCCAGAAAATTTGGGTGTTTTGATCTGTGATACATTCAGCGCGGCAAGACCCAGGGCAGTGACATATAGGATTACAGTGAAAATTTCGTGAGGAAAAACGTTTTCAAAAATGAAGATGAACACCAAGGCAATGTTGTTGTTATCCAGCGCCAGCCCTGTGTACTTAGACTCGTCCGACAAACCATATGTACTGAAGTAACTTAACCGTATTGCTGCGGCAGCGAGCATTACGAACGCTACCGGCAGAAATATGGGGTCGAACTCCCCATAGCTAAGCAAAAGAATCGCAGGTGTGACGCCATAGCTCACAATGTCTATTAGCAGATCGAGTTGACCGCCAAATATCTGGTCGCTGCCTGTACGACCCTTCATTCTTCTAGCAATTAGCCCATCGGCCCAGTCGAAAGCAACGGCCCAGATCATGCCAATCATCGCCGCGTGGTAAACACCAAGGATACTAAAATAAATCGCCAATATTGTGCAGGCCAAGCCAGCAAGCGAACACACGTTAGGCAAATCTTTAACGTAGGAAATTATAGCGGGTTGTAACTCGTGAGATTCTTCGCTGCCTGTGGCCATTGTGATCCTAGAACTACTAACTACAAATTAAGGTGCACCTAGCATTAAGAAAACGCGTGGCAGAACGCTGCTCTATAGAACAGGGTGATGCTAAAACGCTGGCGGCCCTCATTAAGATTGAGAAGCGCAGACCGCAGGTACTATGAATCGACACTATTCGCTTGCTAGCAAGACAGAGTCGCAATAAGGAGGATAGAGGCGTGTGGCCAGTAGGCTCGATACAGGATTGGACTGGTTGCGGACTATACGCTCTATTTAATCTGGCGAACAGCGGAATGATTTTTAATTTGCACGGAACAATTTCCGTGAGTAGCCTGATTCCAGATGTAACACGACAACCAAGTGAGTGATTTTCGGCCGAAAACATACACCATGTGTGGAATGTCTCTTCCTAGGCGAAAGCAGACGCTTGTGGTTCTGGAGTGCGCCAGAGGGTAGAAAGGGTCCGCGTTCACCTCGTTAGGGACTATTCGGCGGCCTCAAGTGGAACCACACCGACCGTGTTGGCGAAGTCCCCCCACGCCTCAATCAGGTCTTCTGTAAGTTCTGGCATAGCGCTAGACAGGTCATTTTTTTCCCCGGGGTCAACACTAACGTCGAAGACCTGCCACTGGCCATTGCCGAATGGTTCAACAGTTAGAGTAGCTTTGTACTGCCCCATCCTTAGCGCCTTGGAATCGTTGTACTCCCAACCCAGAGCTTCGTCAGCCTCATAGATTTTGGAGCTACTCCCCGACAACAGAGGGCCCATGGGCTTACCCAGCGGCGGCCGTAGCCTATTGCCATTGGAATGCTCAGGATACTTTGCTCCGGCCAAACTGATGAACGTAGGAGCAATGTCCATAACGTGGGCAAGCGCATCCGTAGTCTCTCCCTCGAATGGAATTCCAGGTCCACTGACTATCAGTGGAGATCGTATTCCGCCTTCTGCGAGGAAGTGCTTGTAGAGGTGGAATGGGGTCGAACTGACCTGTGCCCATCCGCCACCGGCGGCGATTCTGGAACCACGTCTCCCCCAGTTGGATAAACGGTTATCTGAATTTCGATCGACCCAGTCTTGGCCCGTGCGTGGGTAGCTCGCCATATCGAATCCGTTTGCACCATTGTCAGACATGAACACAACAATAGTATTTTTGTCCTTGCCAGACTCTTCAAGATAACTCAGCACTCGACCAACATGGTGGTCAATATTCGCCACCATCGCAGCGTAAATTTCCATAAGCCTTATTTCCTTGGCTTGCTCGTCCTCTGAAAGGTCGCCCCATTCTGGCACCCCCGTCACCCAGGGAGAAAGCTGCGCCTCATCAGAAACTATGCCCAGTTTCTTCATCCGCGACAGCCGCTCAGCCCGAATCTTGTCGTATCCCTTTTTGTAATCCCAGGTTTTATTCTCTAACCACTCGTCAGGAACATGCAGAGGGTCATGTGGGGCAGTAAACGCGAGGTAAGCAAGAAATGGCTTGTCGTCTTTTTGTTCTTCCATGTAGCTAATTATCTTGTTGGCGTAAAACTCAGAAGAATAAAAGCCGGATGGAACATGGGTTCGCACGCCATCTTCCCTGTAGGTGGGCGTGTAATTGGCGTACATCATCCATTCATCATCGAAGTGGCTAGCTCCTCCCTGTAGGAGGGTAAACGACCTGTCGAAACCTCGCCGAGACGGGTCTTGCTCTGGTTCGTGTCCTAAATGCCATTTGCCAGCCATGTAGGTGTTGTAGCCAGCGCCTTTCAGGACAGTGCCCAAAGAAACCACTCTGTCATTCAAATAGCCTTCATAGCCAGGCTTACCCCTCTGGTGGGAGGTGAGGAGCTCGTCCATATTGCCGAGACCCGCTACATGGTTGTCGTTACCCGACAACAGCATTGAACGAGTTGCCGAACAGCTCGGACCAACGTAGTAATTCGTAAACTTAAGACCTTTATCAGCGATTGATTGGATCGCCGGCGTTTCTATTTCGCCCCCGAATGGGCTGATGTCGGAATAACCCATATCATCTACAACGATAAGCAGAAAATTGGGCTTTTCAGGAATACCTGCCATGACGTTAGTTGAAAAAATCATGGCCGATAAGATGCACAGGCGTATTTGCATTAATCTCATAAAATAATCTCTAGCTGGCGGACATCTGTTGTCCACCTTGGAGGCCGAAAGCGGACATTAAACATAGCATACCTCAAAGGTCGCAAAGTAGGCGAAAGCGGACACTAAACGACCTGTTTTGTCAGGAGACCGATAAGCCCTCTTTCACCAAAATTGCTTGATTCGGTTGCGTAGACTCCTCGGAGTTCAAGGGGTCAGACTCCTTGAATCTGGGGGGGGGTAGATGTCGGCTTTCACCTCAAAGCGGACGAAATTTACAGCCAGCTTTCGACTTCATAACCGACAGCGATGTGCCAACCGCGGTCATTTATTTTTAGACGTCTCTGGCTCATCTTGCATTTGTGGAACCAGCAATTCGATCTCGTCAACAAAGCCCTGTCTAAACCCTGCACCGTTGTTCCAAGCTTTTATAGCAAGCGGATTCTCTTGGAGCTGTAATGCAGTTTCTGAGCGATTTCTAATCCATTCGTCGTCCGGTACCAGTCCTAGCTCCCACTGGTAGTAAGCAGAATCAATGCTAGTAAGGGTCATCAGGTAGGCTAGCTGCAGCATCGATTCTTGCTTAAAGGATAGCTCTTCTCCGTCATGATAGAGGACTAGCGCTTCGAAGTATTCTGCGCCATCAAAAAATTCCCGATATCCAGCCAGGTCCATATCTACACGCTGCTGGTAAAGGTCAGCCATTGCAACGTCTCTGGCCAGTTTCATTTCATATGCCACCAAGCAAAGCGAGAGGATTACACCTGCCACCGCGAAAAATCTTCCCAGCCATTCAAAACGTCGTAGATTCATACTTTGCATCCCAGCACTTTTTTTGATGTCCCGTGAGGATACAGCGATCTCCCTTCCGAGTCGTTAGCAGCCGGTCAAAGGGCCACAGCCCCTGCGGGCGTTTCAGGCCGCCTTAGATGTGAGCGGCAAATACTTCCGCTTTCACCTCAAAGCGGACTCTTGACCATCGATAACTAGATCGAGAGTCTACAGCGTGGCGGAATCGATCAATCAACTGTCGGATTTGATCATATTGGAAGCTCAAAGAAATCTCCAAAATTGATGTCACTGGCCGAAGATGTAGCTCGGCTAATCATCAGCTACTTAGAAGGGAGATAAATTATGAAGGCAAAAAATATGCTTGCGGCAGTCACAGTAGGCGCACTGACGCTGACAGTGGGCTGCGCTTCAAATCCAGATAAAATCGGCGCGGCATATGTCTCGACGGCAAAATACCAGCAGTTTTCTTGCCCTCAGGTCGCCGAAGAGATGGACTACGTCGGTCAGCGTACACGGACGCTCTATAACCAGCTCAAGCGAGAGAGAACGGCAGACAACTGGCAGATGGGCGTAGGACTAGTCCTTTTTTGGCCAGCACTATTCGCTCTCGAGGGAGGGGATGGTCCTGAGGCTGCCGAATATGCGAACCTTCAAGGTGAGTACGAAGCACTGCGGAAGACATCGATACAAAAGAACTGCGCGATCAGTGCGCTTTCACCTGAGGAAATTATCAAAGGTAAAGATCAAAAGTCTCGTCAGGTCGCTCGAACCGAAGCGAAGAAATTCGACCCCAAGCATCGCGATCAAGTAGCTGGAGTTGCTAATGCAATGATGTGTGAAGAGTATGTTTCTCTACTATCTGTCGAAGAAGACAAAGAGACCTGGTTGCTCGGATGCGGAGATGGTGAGCAACTCCACGTCGATTGCTTTGATGACGCTTGCTACGTTAGAGATTCCTAAATTGCATGAATAACAACCCATTGAAACCGCCTTCGGGCGGTTTCTCTAATTTGCCCTAGTATTTGATAATCTAATTGTGTCTCTTATTAGGCGAAAGCGGACGCTCAAGGAACAATACCAGAAGGACCGAAGTATAGGGCATATTAACGGCCTGTTGAGAGTAGATTTCCGCGCTGACTCTGTTGACTGGACTTGCTGAACTATGGAAATTCGAGAAATTCCCGCCTATTGACCTGAAATTTCTGTTCGCGGCGTTGAGCATGCCATTCATATCCGTTCATTCCTGAACGAGAGCACGCAACAGCTCATGCCATGCGGTTTTCACTGGCTTCCTTGCTGGTGCAGTGCTGTTGTGCTGGAATCCTTCCCAACGAAAAGAGCCAATGTCTCAGGTGGTGCTCTGGTCGGCGGTGCTAGGTGTGGCAGGGTGGGGGTGTTCTGTTCCTTCGCGTGCAGATGAGCCAGAATTCTATCGATGACGTCTTGGTCCTCGATACAAGCGATGACTCTGACAGATCCGCCGCAGCGGGCGCAGACCTCGATGTCTATATTGAATACGCGCTTGAGTCTTTGAGCCCAGGTCATCGCCGCATGTCGCTCCGCTGTAGAGCGGATCTCCGCATTGGAAATAGACTTGACTCCTTTTCCACGCTTGGCTGGCGTGACCAGTCCGCGCCAGCGGTGATTTGGCGCCAAAACGCCGTGATAGCGGGTGAGGTTGACACGGGGTTTGGGTATCAGGGCAGCCATTCGTGATTACGTCATCCAGCAGGCTTGGCGTGGCCAGAAACTCCAGCAGACACCAGAGCAACACAACTAGGTCACTTGTGAGGCGTACCCCCGGAGAAACAGGAGAAGGCACTCTGGGGGAATCGGCACCTCAGCGGAAAGTATTGTCCGTCTGATGTAAATTTGGGTAAACGCAGCACATGAATATTATTGGCATAGTAGGTGCCATATTTGGTATCCTTGCGCGATACACAGACTTAATACACAGGCGAGGATTTATCGGATGAAAACAAGACTTACAGAGCTTTTGGGCATCGAAACCCCCATTGTTTGTGGCGGGATGATGCGTGTTGGTACTGCTGATCTCGCGGCAGCGGCTTCCAATGCTGGTGCCCTCGGTGTGATGACCGCTTTGACCCAGCCCACGCCTGAGGGTTTGGAAGCCGAGATCGCCCGTTGCCGTTCGCTCACTAACAATCCTTTTGGCGTGAACCTCACGGTTGGAGTGGTTGCCAGCGAAATCGACTACGACGAATACGTGGATGTGATTATCAAGAGCGGCGTCAAGATTGTGGAAACCGCCGGTCGAAGCCCAGAGCCCTTTATGGATCGCTTTAAAGAGGCCGGTATAAAAGTGATTCACAAGTGTGTGGCAGTACGTCACGCACTGAAGGCCGAGCGCATCGGCGTCGACGTTGTCAGCATCGATGGGTTCGAGTGCGCTGGTCACCCGGGTGAGCAGGACGTAGGTGGCCTGGTGCTGTTCCCTGCGGCCACACAGGCACTCAAAATTCCCGTATTGGCATCCGGTGGTATCGCTGACGGCCGCGGCCTGGCTGCTGCTCTGGCGCTAGGTTGCGAGGGCATCAATATGGGCACTCGCTTCCTGGTGACCAAGGAAGCGCCAATACACGAGGGCATCAAACAGAAAGTCGTGGAGATGGATGAGAACCAGACCCGCCTGATTTTCCGCAGCTACAAGAATACCGCGCGGGTGTATCGCAATGGGATCGCTGACGAGGTGGCTGCCATTGAAGCTGCTGGTGGTGATTTCGGACAGGTGCACCACCTCGTTTCCGGTGCCAACCAGGAGAAAGCCTGGAGTACCGGAGATGTCGAGGCGGGCATGGTTACCGTCGGCATGTGTGGCGGCTTGATAAACGATATTCCCAGCTGTGATGAGCTGGTGAAAAATATCGTCTCGGATGCTGAGCGGATTATTAGCGACCGCCTCGCTTCAATCGTTGCCGATGCGCCCTCAGGTCAGTCCAGCGCTGCCTGATCGTTTGCGGTGCCCACCTCGCGGTGGACACCTTTCACCGTAAACGCTGCGCTGTCCAGAAAAGGGAACGCGGTGTTTATCTCCTGGCGTGCACTGTTCTTCAGCGCCAGCCATTGTTCACATAACTCCCGCCAACTGGATACCTGGAAGCTCTTGATAACGGAGCGAAATGGCAGCCCCAGCAGGCTGCCGTCATAGAGGGCTTCGTTCCGATCAAAGGCTGCCTCATTAAACAGTTGTTGTCCGTTGCTTGAGGCTTTCTCATACGCCGCTTCGTTCTGTCGCATCAGTGGCAGGTGGGTGTCAGCGATAGCGTGTAAGAGCGGTGTCAGCCTGTCTGTGAAACATACTGTGCCAGTGCTTCCGCGATGCTGGCCGCTCCTGATCATGTTTAACCATTGGAAAGTCTGTGGTGCCAGCTCGCGCATGATATCTGCGGCCCGGCCATCCACCAGGTTCATGCCCAGCTGCCCATAGGCGCTGGCATCGGCCAGGGTGAAGCGCTCTCCCAGCAGATAGGGCTGCTGCTCCAGTACGTGCTCCATCGCAGCGAGATAACGGCGCCAGGCCTTATCGAGCAATTCATGAGTTGCGGGAAAGCCGATTCGTGGTGGCGGTGTCAATTCCGCTGATATATCGCAGCTGTAATCTTCCGGTGCCACGCTGAATAGATAGGGACAGCGGCGCACCTGGCGCTGTGCCAGATTGCTGGTGATGCGATTGCGAATGACGGGCGGCAGTAGAGAGCGCATTTCCTCTGTCGTCATCGAGGCCATTACGTTGGTATGTGCCGATGTGATCCAGCGATTGTGATGCACCATGTAGAGACCGAACTCATCGAAAGCATCGTCTATCAAGCGGCACAGGAATCGGGTGGTTGCGTCTGCAGGTAGCAGGTTTTTCTCCGATGTCTGGATCGCATCAAGGTGCAGCGCGAGCCCAGTCGAATCGTAGTAGAACTGTCTGCCGTCCAGGCTGTAGTAAGGCACCTCGGGGTACTCGTCCAGATCAGGTTGGTATTGCGGAAATCGCTTTACAGCGCCACGCTGGCGAGCCAGTTTCAGCCGCAGTAATAGCGCGATTGCGCGGGGTGGGTTTGCCTGGTCCGGTAGGCGTTGCCAGGGCGCTTCAGCGTAGTCGGCCAGTGATTGCATCTTCAATTGGTAGGGGGATGCAGTCACGCCCCAGAATGTTATATTCGTCATGGCTGGAAAAACTCGACGTGTTATTGCATAATTAATGTCATTATATCAGTGTTATAGAAGTTAATTCGAGATCACTATGTCAAAGAATCCAGGTGCCGAGGTTGTAGATGGGCGTCGACTTCGCAGTGAACGCAGCCGCCTCGCCATTGTCGAGGCAGCGTTGGCTTTGCAGGAAGAAGGCGTGCTCGTGCCTACAGCCCAGCAGATATCCGATCGTGCCGGTGTCGGTATTCGCTCTTTTTTCCGTCACTTTGAGGATATGGAAACCTTGTTTGAAGCTGCGGACGATCAGATTCGCGGTTCCTACGAAGCGCTTTTCCTCGGCGGCGATAGGGAAGGTACGCTGGCTGAGCGAATTGATCATGCGGTAGACCGACATGCCGATGCTTATGAAAGTGTCAGCAATATAGTCTTGGGTACCCATGCTCTACTCTGGCGTTACGAAATATTGCGCAAGAATTACGCCCGCAACCAACGCGGTTTACGCAAGGACCTGGATGATTGGTTACCTGAGCTCAAGGCTGCACCTCGTGAACAACGTGAAGCTATATACGCCATAAGCTCATTTGAAATGTGGCACAGGCTGCGCTATCACCAGGGGCTGAGCAAGAAGAGCAGTAGCAGCATTGTTAAAAATTTGCTGAAGAGCCAGATTGCGGGCGACCCGAGGATGGTACCGGACGCGTCGGCCGAATAAGGCGCCGAGTGCCTTTACTGTTTCGGTTTCGTTGATCTTCCTCGCACCTTCTTAGGCTTAGCCTTGGGCTTAGGTTTGGCTTTGTTCGCGCTAGTGGATTTACGTTTTGCGGCGGGACGTTGTTTCGCCACCTTTGTTACTTTTGCCTGTATTCCCGCCGCATCTTCCAATTCCTGCAATGCCTCTTCCATGTAGTCGATCAGGCGTTGCACAAGCGGCAGAGAGCGGCGGCAGGCGATGATGCCAAAATCTACATTCTGGTCGTAAGTAACCAGGGTGATATTCAGTGCCATGCCATCCATGACGATAGACAATGGATAGGAGCCGTCCATGCGAGCGCCGTTCCAGTACATTGGTTGCCTGATGCCGGGCACATTTGAAATGGCGACGTTATAGGCGGGCAGGCGAGAAATCAGCCCTGTCGGCACCAGCAGCATTGTTGGCGCCTGGATGATCATGAAAAACAGTTCCCGCTCACTGGGAGACATTTCACCGTAGTAGTCCTTGCCCGCCTGCACTGATGATTGTATCTGCCGAAATCGCTCGGCGGGGTCGGCTACGGTGGTTGCCAGATCGGCGGAAATAGCCGCGACCGCATTGCCGGAGTCTACGTCTCCGGGTTGACGCACTGAAACTGGCACCATGGCCTTGAGCGATTCTTGTGGAAGCTCGGCGTGGGTCTGGAGGTACTGTCGCAGCGCGCCTGCACACATGGCCAGGACCGCATCGTTAAACGTCCCGTCGAAGGCTTTCGCGACCGCCTTGATGCGCGCAAATGGCCAGGACTGGGCGACAAAACGTCGGGCGCCGTCTACGTTGCTGTTTAACGGGGTGCGCGGCACGTTCAGGTGCGGCAAGGCCAGTTTGTCATTGCGGCCGGACCAGGCGTTGGCGAAGCCCTTAACGGCGTGGAAGATATTCGCCCCACTGTCCAGGCTGGCTTTAAGAACGTCTGTTACATCGCGCATTTCTGAGGTGCTGTAGTCGGGGCGCTTGCCGAGAGACAGGTTGGCCTTGTACTTCTCCCAGGTGTTGAGCGACAGCGGAGACTCTTCGAGCCTGTGGGAAGGGTCTGCAGATAGCATGCTGCGGGCCACGTGCGTAGAGCGAGCACCATCGACTGCGGCGTGGTGGGTCTTGGTATAAACGGCAAACTGTCTGTTCTGCAAACCTTCGATCAGGTGCATTTCCCACAGTGGTCGGCTTCGGTCCAGCAGCGTGCCATGTAGCCTCGAGACCAGGGTAAACAATTCACGATAGCGCCCTGGGCGGGGTAGGGCGGAGTGGCGAACGTGATACTCCATGTCCAGAGCGGGGTCCGGCTGCCAGTAAGTGGGTCCTGGCACGCCCAGTCTGCCTGTTTTAAGCCGATCACCAAAGGGCGGTAGCAGGGTCTGTGCGTCGCGCATATTTGCCGCCAGGCCGTGCAGGAATTCACTTTCATTGGCGCCATCGGGCAAGGTGTACAGGCTGACCCCGCCCACATGCATGGGGGTCTCCCGGCTCTCACTCAGTAGGAACCCCTTGTCGACCAAGCTCAGTTTTTTCATTGCGCCCTCATTATTCGATCGGTGTCCTAGGAATATAGGCTGACATTCCATGGTTTACATAATTTGTTTATTATGACAGTATTTGTGCCATAAATAAATTGACCAGCGGAGCGATCCCGCGTGTCCGAGTAAGGTATGTTGAAAAGAGTACTTGTGTCAGTGTTGGTCCTGGTTGCGGTGGCAGCCGCGGCGGGCTACTCGATGAAAACCCAGCTGCTTCTGGCCCTGGTCAAATATAAGTCCGCCAACGAGTATGCCACCGGACCTGCGCGAGAAATCAACTGGGCGCAGGGCCCCGCAAAGCCTACTGCCGAGGCCGGCCAGCGTCCCCCGAATATCATTCTTATCGTGGCAGACGACCTTGGGTACAACGACATTTCCACCTTTGGCGGAGGCGTGGCCGGTGGTCGTGTGCAGACGCCGCATATCGATCAGCTGGCAGCCGAGGGTGCCGTGTTTACCCAGTCCTACTCCGGCGCGGGCACCTGTGCTCCGTCGCGCGCAATGATGATGACCGGGCGCTACCCCACACGAACGGGGTTTGAGTTCACGCCAACCCCCTCGGGCATGGGAGGGATGGTGTCCAGCATCGCTGCCGCCATGGACAATGGCCTGCCGCGGGGCACATACGACGCCGAGTTGGAGGAATCCAAGCCACCCTATGAGACGCAGGGCCTACCGCCAGAAGAAGTCACGGTTGCCGAAATACTGCGTGACAAGGGGTACCAGACGGCCCATATCGGTAAGTGGCACCTGGGGAGAAAAAATGGCATGGCGCCTCATGAACAGGGCTTCGACGAGAGCCTGCTGATGGCCAGCGGCCTGTACCTGCCCGAGGACGATCCGAACGTGGTGAATGCCAGGCTGGACTTCGATCCTATTGACCAGTTTCTCTGGGCGCGCCTGACCTACGCCAACAGTTTTAATACCGGTGATGAAGACCGCTTTGAGCCCGGCGGCTATCTCACTGATTACTGGACCGATGAATCCATCAAGGTGATCAAGGCCAACAAGAACCGTCCGTTCTTCCTCTATCTGGCCCACTGGGGTACGCATACACCCCTGCAGGCTACCCGGGAAGACTACGAGGCCGTGGGTGATATCAAGCCCCATCGCCTGCGCGTATATGCAGCTATGATCCGCTCCCTTGATCGCAGCGTGGGTAGAATTAATGCCGCGTTGGAGGAAGAGGGCCTGGCAGGCAATACCATCGTGCTGTTTACCAGCGACAATGGCGGCCCGGGATACCTTGGATTGCCGGAGGTTAATCACCCTTTCCGCGGCTGGAAGATCAGCCATTTCGAAGGCGGAATACGCGTGCCACTGTTTATTAAATGGCCCGCTCAAATCGCGGCCGGTACGGTGTCGGAAACTCCAGTGGCGCATATCGATATGATGCCGACGCTGGTGGCCGCAGCCGAGGCTTCTGAGCCCCAGGGTGTCGAGATTGACGGAGCGAATATACTGCCGCTGATCCAGCGTGAAGGTCAGGGCGCGCAGGGCTGGGATCGCGAGACCCTGTTCTGGCAGAGCGGGCACTACCGTGTGGTCCGCCACGGCGACTGGAAATTGCAGGTTACTGGCCGGCCCGATAAACGCTGGCTGTTTGACCTGGCTGAAGATCCCACCGAGCAGAACAATCTCGCCGACTCGCACCCGGAGAAGCTCTCCGAGTTGATGGCCTTGCTCGACGAGCACCAGCGCAGTTCCCGGGGGCCGCTGTATCCGCCCGTCACTGAAATGCCTATCGCCATCGACAAGGCACTGGACCAGCGTTTCGAGCCAGGCGACGAATATATCTATTGGCCCAACTAGTTGTTGGAAATCGAGGGCAGACGACGATTTAGCCTTTGCGCAAATCGTCGTCTGCCCTGGTTTGTTAATTGAGGTTTATCATGAAAAAGATTTTTTCAGTACTCGCCGTTGTGGTGGTGGTAGTGGGTGTGTTCCTGATGGCCCTGCCTACCATTTTGCACAAGGCTGGCCTGCACCCGGAATATCACGGTCCCTCCTTCGAGTTGCCGGGCAAGCGCGCCTTGGTGATCACGACCAGTCACGGTGTACTGGCGGCCCCCGGGGAGACGGAGGGCCCGGCCACCGGGGTGATGGCATCTGAGTTCACTCACCCATACTATACGTTCCTCGACGGTGGCATGGAGGTCGACATGGCCAGTATTCAGGGTGGTGAAATCCCCATTGACCCCCAGACTTTGCAGTACCAGATTAGGTCGCCGGAAGACGAGCGCTATCTCAAAGATGCCATCGCTCAGGCCAAGGTGAAGAATTCTATTCCCATCGCCGATGTGGACATCGACCAGTATGACATTGTGTTCATAGCCGGCGGCTGGGGCGCCGCCTACGACCTGGCGCAATCACCTGTATTGGCGGCGAAGGTGAGTGAGTCCTACTACGGTGACAAGAATGCGATCATTGGTAGCGTCTGTCATGGCGCACTGGGTCTGGTGAACGCGCGCGATCGGGAAGGGGAGTTGCTGATCGCAGGGCGCCGGATGACCGGAGTGACTGACAAACAGATCAAGGAACTGGGCATTGAGCTCACGCCGTTGCACCCGGAAACGGAATTGCGTAAGGCCGGCGTCATTTTTGAAAGCCAGACGGCTTTCAGGGATTTGCTGGCCACCCATGTCACGGTGGATGATGAGCAACGTTTTGTGACCGGGCAGAACCAGAATTCGGGTCTGGAAACTGCGCATCGTATGATGCAGATAATCGCAGAACGGGAGTGAGCAACATGTCTGTTATCAATAGGGTATTGCAAGTTCTGGTACTGTTGCCGGCGCTGTTGTTCATGGTGACCGGTCTACGCTGGCTGGTAGCGCCCGCGGGTGTGGCGCCCAATTTTGGCCTCACGCTGGGGGAAGGTGTGGCACTGAGTTCCCAGGTGGGGGATATGGCGGGTTTCTTCTTAACGCTGGGGAGTTGCATGCTGATTGCGCTGATCAGCCGTCGTCGCATCTGGTATTACCCGGGCATCATGCTGCTGACGATCACCGCCGTTGGACGTATTGTGGCCTGGATGTTCCATGACGCGACATTGGCGCTGGATCTGATTGGCCCTGAAGTGATTGTTTCTATCATTCTGCTTGTCGCTTCCCGGCGTCTGCCTGAAACGGATTGAGCCAGTGAGTTTTGCCGTTGCACGGTTGATGTTGTTGGTTGGTTCACTGGTCATAGCGGCGACCGCATTCGCGCAGAATGTGGAGCAATCTGTCGAGAATTCATCTGAGCCAGCAAGCCGTCCGAATATCGTATTTATTCTCGCCGATGACCTGGGCTTTACCGATATCGCCCCTTACGGCAGTGAGGTCAATACCCCAACGCTTACAGCGTTGGCGGAGCAGGGGGTGCGCTTCAGTAATTATCACACCGCTGCCAACTGTGCGCCGGCTCGCGCCATGTTGTTGACCGGCGTGGATAATCATCTGGCGGGGGTACCCAATATCCCAGAGATGCTTGCGCCGGAGCAGCGCGCCCACGCGCACTACCAGGGGGTGTTGGGCGACAACGTGGTCACTGTGGCTACGCTGCTCGAGGATTCCGGCTATCACACCTATATGGCGGGCAAGTGGCATCTGGGTTCAAGCCCGGAAAAACTCCCCAGCAAGCGCGGCTTCCAGCGCACGGTAGCGATGATGGATTCCGGTGCTGACAACTGGGAACAGCGCCCTTACCTGCCTCTCTATGACGAGGCCAACTGGTTCGCGGATGGCGAGCGTTATACGCTGCCGGACGATTTCTACTCTTCCCGGTTTCTGATCGACAAAACCATTGAGTTTATCGACAGCAATATCAATGACGGCCAGCCATTCTTCGCCTATGTGCCATTTATGGCGGTGCATATGCCTGTGCAGGCCCCGCAGGAATTTATCGACCGCTATATGGGGGTATATGACGCCGGCTGGGACGTGCTGCGACAGCAGCGCATGCAGCGCGCGATCGAGTTGGGGTTGGTGCCGGCGGATATTGCGATGACCCACATGTCGACAACGGGCGACTGGGACGCCCTGGAAGAGGAGCGCAAGCGCTACGAGGCCAAACGTATGGCGGTGTATGGTGCCATGATAGAAGCCATGGATTTCCACATCGGCCGCCTGGTGGCGTATCTCAAATCAAGCGGACAGTTTGAAAACACGATTTTTGTTTTTACCTCGGACAACGGTAGTGAGGGTAGTGGCCCTGCAGACCCGCAGGCATTTCCCGCCAGGCTGGGGCCGGCCCGAATGGGCTATCACACCGATTATGAACGTCTGGGCCTCAAGGGTAGTTACAACACGATCAGCCCCAGCTTTGCCAGCGCTGCTGCAAGCCCACTGTCTTTTTACAAATTTTACACGGGGGAGGGAGGCATGCGGGTCCCGCTGATCATTGCCGGTGAACCCCTGCCGCGGAAGCAGGTATTGAGCCAGGCGCTCGCGTGGGCCACGGATATTACGCCTACGATTCTGTCTTTGGCCGGTGTCGAGCCCCCCGGTACTCGCTATGCCGGTAAGCCGGTGCTGCCGATGATAGGCCGGGACCTCAGCCCCTTGCTTGAGGGTGATGTGGAGCGTGTTTACGGCGAGAATGATGCCATCGGCTATGAACTGACAGGGCATGCGGCTTTGTTCCAGGGTGATTACAAACTGGTGGTGAACCAGCCGCCCTTGGGTGATGGGCAGTGGCGCCTGTTCAATATCGCCGTGGATCCCGGTGAGGTAGTAGACCTTGCCGCTGACGAGCCGGTGGTGTTTCAGCGCATGCTCAGCCGCTACCAGCGCTATGCGCGTGATAACGGTGTTTTGCCATTGCCTGCGGGCTATACGCAGATTCGCCAGCTGGTAGCCAATACCCTGCAGCAACAGTATCGGGAGGGCTTCCTGTTGTTTTTGTTGACACTGCTGGTACTTACCCCATTTTATGTGGCTTACCGTATGAGAAGGAATAATCAAGCATGACCGATACCCACAGGCTATATGCGATCACCCATTCACTGTATTCAGGGCGGGCTCGTTCCTATCTAATCAAGCAAGGTATTCCCTTTCAGGAGCTGTCCACGGGTCACGAGAGCTTCAAAGCTGAAGTGCTCCCCAAGGGTAAACTGGCCACCATTCCTACCTTGGTCACGCCGTCCGGTGACGTGATACGTGACGGGGCTGCAATCATCGAACACTTCGAGGCGGCCAATGGTCGGCCGTCCCAGCCGGCGGGCCCTCGCCAGCAGATTATCAGCGCGCTGTTTGATGTGGTAGGTACCGATGGCTTATTGCGCCCGGCCATGCACTATCGCTGGAACTTTCCACAGGACAACCTTGATTTTGTTCGCTATCACTTCCTGTACTCACAACGGGATACGCCCCAGCGTGAGGAAAAAACCGAGGCCATGATGAATCGCATGCGTCACGCTGCAATGATTTTTGGTGTCACGGACCAGAGCCGGGACGTGGTCGAGAATCTTTATCTTGAATATATTCAGGCCTTGAACGCGCACTTTGAGCAGTATCCCTATTTGCTGGGTTGGCGGCCCTGTGTTGGTGACTTTGGACTACTTGCGCCGATGTACGCTCACCTTGGCCGCGACCCCCATCCCGCGCGAATGATGCAGCAGCGCGCCACGCGCGTTTACCGCTGGGTGGAGCGGATGAACCGGCCTGACCAGGATGCCCCGGAGTATTTCAACGCCGGGTCTGAGTTACTGGCGGACGATGAAGTGCCGGAAACGCTACTAGCGGTGCTGCGGGTGCTGGCAGAAGATTTTGTGCCGGAAACCCAGGCCGCCGCAAAATTCATCAACACCTGGTTGGCTGAGAATCAGCCCGAGGCCGGCGCACCCGCAGTGGGGCGCCTCGCGCAGGCGATGGGAACTGCCGAATTCACAGTCCGCGGCGAAACTATCGCGGCGCTGGCGCAGCCCTACCGTTTCTATTTGCTGCAGCGTGTGCAGGATATTTACGCACAGCTTGATAGCGCAGACCGCACCACAGTGGACGAAATGCTCGATGCCTGCAGCATGTCCGCGATCCTCAATACCACCCTGGACCGTCGAATCACCCGCTCGGACAACCTCGAGATCTGGGCTTAGAGAATTTTGCAAAAGGAGCAAGACAATGGGATTTGAAGTAAGCGACAAAGTTCGGGAGATTAACACCCGGCTGGAAGCGTTCATGCAGGAACACATCTATCCTCGTGAGCACGATTGGAATGAATTCACCCTGAACCAGGATAATCAGTGGCAGGTGCCTGACTGGTTTGATGGCCTGCGCGAAAAAGCCAAAGCCGAAGGCTTGTGGAACCTGTTTCTTCCACACGAGTACCAGCCCTGGAGCCCGGGTCTAACCAATATCGAAATTGCCCCACTGTTTGAAACCATGAGCAAGGTCATGTGGGCCCAGGCGGTTTTCAACTGCAATGCACCTGATCGCGGCAATATGGAAGTGCTGGCAAAGTACGGTACGGCAGAGCAGCAGGAGCAGTGGTTGGAGCCATTGCTTGCCGGAGAGATTCGTTCCGCCTATGCGATGACCGAGCCTCAAGTGGCATCTTCTGATGCCACCAATATGGAGCTGGAAATTAAGCGGGATGGCGACGAATACGTGCTCAATGGGCGCAAGTGGTGGACCACCAATGCTGTACAGGAGCGCTGCAAAATCATGTTGGTGATGGGACTGTCCAATCCAGAGGCTGAACGTCATCGTCGGCACTCCACTATTTTGGTGCCGCGCGACACACCGGGGATTACACTGGTGCGTCCGCTGCGGGTGTTCGACAGCTACCATTCGCCCGGTGGTGAGGCGGAATTCCTGTTTGAAGATGTGCGAGTGCCTGTAAGCAATATGATCAAGGGGGAGGGCTGTGGTTTTGAAATTGCCCAGGGCCGCCTTGGGCCAGGCCGTTTTCAGTACGCCATGACGCTTGTGGGCGCAGCGCAACGTTGCCTCGAGTTAATGTGCGCACGCGCAGAAGAGCGCGTCGCCTTTGGCGAAAAGCTCAGCAAGAAAACCAGCGTCCAGCATGAAATAGCACGCTGTCGCTGTGACATTGAGCAGGCCCGCCTGCTGGTGCTACAAGCGGCCGAGGTGATGGACAGAGAAGGCGTTAAAGCTGCCATGCCCTATATTTCCATGGTCAAGATTGTCGGGCCGCAGATGGCCCAGAATGTGGCCGATCGTGCCATGCAGGTGTTTGGTGGTATGGGCGTCTGCCAGGACACCATGATTCCCGATGTGTTTACTCATGCACGTTTTTGCCGTATCGCCGATGGCCCAGACGAAGTGCACATGTCCCAGTTGGCCAAGCTCACCATTCGTGAACTGACCGGCTAGAAGAAAAACTAAAAGGGGGCAGGCCACGATTTCGAATGTTCAGAAATCGTGGCCTGCCCCCTTTTTTTGCCCCGCTATTTAGAAGTCGTAGCGCAGGGTTGCACCGTAGGTTCTTGGTGGGGCGAGAAAGTAGGCGTCCATGTCGGTGATGGGGTAGGGCACAAGTGTCTGCACCGCATACTCTTCGTCGGTCAGGTTTTTGCCCCACACGCTAAGGTTCCAATTGTCATTGCGCCAGCCCAGGACCATGTTCAGGTTCTGTCGGTCCTGTACGTCCTTGTCTTCCAGTTGTGCAGCCGGGGCTGGATTTGTCGTGTGGTCATCCATGAAGCTGTAGTCACCGCGCAGATATACGCCGCCGTCCGCCAGGGGGAAGACAAGCGTTGCCGCGAGACTGCCACTGAGTTCTGCCGCATAGGCCAGATCCAGACCCTTGTCTGGCCCACCGGTAAATTCATACTTGTCCAGATACTGCAGGCCAAAGGTCACTGTCAGATTCTGCAATGGCAGGGCATCCATCTGGAAATCCAGGCCCGCGACTTCAGCCTCGCCCTGGTTGGATGTGAACTGCCCCAGGCCGCTTGCTGCCTGCTGGTTGGTCTGCATGTCTTCTATCTGGGTGAAGAATAGGGTGGAGTTGATCCGCAGACGCGAGTCCATCAGGGTTGTCTTGATGCCTAACTCGTAGCTGGTAGTTGATTCGTCGTCGAACTCCCGGTCTTCGGATTCACCGGCAACCCCGTTGAATCCACCGGACTTTGTGCCTGTAGAGGCGCTGGCAAAAAGCAGGGTGTCGAAATTCAGGTCGTAGCTCGCGCTTGCCAGCCAGTCGACGTTGTCACTGCTGCGATTGAAAGACTCATCAATCTCCGGGCGCGCTGAGGACAGGAGTGAGAAAGGAGGGAATATACCCTGTTGTGCCAGCAATGCGAGTATCGCGGGCGGAATGTTCTCTGGGTCCTGTGCCGTGAGTGCTGTCGATGTCACATCCACAAACAGGTCTGCGTCTTTTTCCTCGTCGCTCCATCGCAATCCGCCGGTGAGGTGCCAGTTATCACCGACATGCCAGGTCGCGCGGCCGAACACGGCCATGGTTTCTGTTTCGAAAACGCTGTCCTGATAGCTGTAATCTCCGGGGGCGACGATCAGCGGCAGTTGTGGGCCAAATATCTGTGCGCCGATCGCTACGTCAGAGCCGATTACGGAGGACAGCTCTCCTTCAAACTCACGGGTTTCCTGTTCGAAGTAATATACGCCTGCCATATAGTCGACGTTGTCGGTGCTGTTACTGAAGCGCAATTCCTGGGAGAAGCTGTCACCCGACTGGGGCTGGTCCAGCCAGGTTGTATCCAAGACAGAGCGGCTGGCTTCCTGGGAGGACTCAACTTCATAGTCATCCCACGCAGTGATGGACTCGATCTTCCCCCAGTCTGCGTCATAGTCAATGTGCAGTGATGCTGCGGTGGCCTCTTGCTCGAAGGGGCTGGGTACGTCCTGGGAGGTTTTGTGATCGAACGGATCATCTCCCAGGGGTGGCTGTCCGCGGTCGATGATCGCCTGGTCAGCTAGGGGGTCGTGAACTGAGTCTGGCGAACAGCAATTCATGTCGCGTTCCACTCTGCTCGCTTTGAGCAGAATAGCGAGTTCGTCAGTAGGCTCCCAGGCCACCTTGCCGACAACGTTCCATTCATCAGCGTCGTTGAGATCCGGGCCCGCGAGGTTCTCGAGATAGCCGTCTCGCTCGTGGTAATTGCCGGCAATGCGATAGGCCAGATTCTCGGCGATAGGGCCAGACGCTGAGCCGGTGAAGCGCTGCATGGAATAGTTTCCTGCCGTGGCTTCCAGGTGTCCTTCAGTCTCCTCGAAATTGGGAGACTTGGTGGTAATGCTGATGGCGCCGGCGTTGGTGTTCTTGCCGTACAAGGTGCCTTGTGGCCCTTGGAGGACCTCGATGCGTTCTATATCCACCAGATCTGATACCGCCAATCCGGAGCGATTGAGATAGACCCCATCGACAAATGTGCCCACGGAGGGCTCAAGGAAGGTGGAGCCAGTCGTGCCGATGCCACGTATTGTGACCCGGGTGCTGAACGGGCTGATATTGGCGTTGATGTTCAGAGAGGGGGTCAAAATCGCCACATCGCCGGCATCGCGAATATTGGCTTCCAGGATGGTGTCTTCACTGAATGCGGTTACGGTGACAGCGATGTCCTGCAGGCTTTCAGCTTTCTTAGTAGCGGTAACGATCACTTCTTCAAGTGTGGCCGTTTGGCCGAATGCGCCCGCGCCATAGATAGCCAGGGCGAGGCCGGATACTAGAGGCTTTAACTTGGACATGGTGATACTCCTTTGAAGATTATTATCTTGTAATGGCACTACTTGTGTCATAAAGTATCGGCATAAGATATGTTGAAACGTCCAGAAAATCAAGCGATGATGAGATGAGTTTCGAGATTAATAACTAGGCAAAAGTGATTTTGCTGAACCAACAACAAGGAGTTCTTTCGGACAATGCAAGCCAGACGTACACCCGACGAGCGATTCGATAATCTGCCCGGTTATCCCTTCAATCCCAACTACCTGCAGGTAGATGACACCGAAGGGGGTGAGCTGCGCATTCACTATCTGGATGAGGGAGCGCCTGATGGTGATGTAGTCCTGTTGCTGCACGGCCAGCCCGCCTGGAGCTATCTTTACCGGCATATGATTCCTCCGTTGGTTGCGGCTGGTTTTCGCGTTATCGCCCCTGACCTCGTTGGCTTTGGACGCTCGGACAAGCCTGTCCGGCTAGAGGACTACACCTACGCCCGTCATGTGGCCTGGATGAGCGACTGGTTAGCCCAGTTGGATCTCACCGGCATAACAGTGTTCTTACAGGACTGGGGCAGCCTGATTGGCCTGCGCCTGGTGGCGGCATTCCCGGAGCGATTTTCCGGCGTAGTGTTGTCCAATGGGGGGTTGCCCGCCGGGCCAATACCTGATGAGTTCGCGGGGCCTGCCAGAGAAACCTATAAGACCCTGCCCGTGGTGAAGGCGGCGGAACTGGAAGCGTGTTTTCGCGGCAATTATGAAGGTGGCCCTCCTGGGGTTCCGGGGTTCCTTTACTGGCGCAAGTTCTGCGCTGAAAGCCCGGAAATAGTGCGCCCGGGTGATCCAATCGACCTTATTGGGAATGCCGCACCGCTCACCGAGCTTGAAAAGGAGGCCTTTAACGCGCCTTACCCCGACGAGTCCTACCTGGCGGGGGCTCGCCGCTTTCCGTCACTCGTGCCTCTGTTCGCAGACGAACCGGAAGTCGCTGAAAACAAAATCGCGTGGAAAGTGCTCAAACAGTTCGACAAGCCCTTTCTGTGTGCTTTCGCCGATGATGACCCGGTGACAGCCGGCATGGAGCAACCGTTTCTGGATTCCGTGCCCGGTTGTCAGGGGGTCGATCATAGAACCATAGGCCCCGCCGGTCACTTCCCGCAACAGGACCAGCCCGAACAATGTGTGAAGGCCATTCTGGATGTCACTGGCCGCTAATGAATAGGAGATAACCGTGGATACAAGATTTAGCGACGAAGAGCTCGCATTTCAGGCGGAGGTCCGCCAGTTTTTTGCCGATACCCTTGATGATGACTTACGCGCCCAGCTCGAGGGTGCGGAGGCATCGCCCAATCTTAAAGCTGCGATGCTCGAATATCAGCGCCGCCTTAATGCCAGGGGCTGGATGGCCCCTGGCTGGCCGGTTGAGTACGGAGGTCAGGACTGGAGCATGACCCAGCACTTTATCTTTAATGCCGAGCGTGGCAAGGCAGGGGCGCCCGCACCGATTCCCTTCGGCGTGACCATGGTGGCACCGGTGATTTACACCTATGGCAGTGCAGAGCAAAAGGCACGCTTCTTACCGCGTATCCTCAACAGTGACGACTGGTGGTGTCAGGGCTATTCAGAGCCGGGTGCCGGCTCCGACCTTGCATCGCTGCAGTGTAAGGCGGAAAGAGACGGCGACGAGTACGTAGTCAGCGGCAGCAAAATATGGACATCGTTCGCCCAGGCTGCGGACTGGATTTTCTGCCTGGTGCGCACCGACAACAGTGGCCGGAAGCAGGAAGGCATCAGCTTCCTTCTGGTCGATATGAACACCCCTGGCGTGACTGTAAGCCCGATCGACACCATCGACGGTATTTACCACCTGAATGAAGTGCACTTCGACAACGCTCGGGTGCCAGTGAGCAACCGTATCGGCGAAGAGGGCAAGGGCTGGACCTATGCCAAGTCACTCCTAGTGCACGAGAGGCTGTCTATCGCTGAGGTAGCTGAATCGAAGCGCAACCTGGCACAGCTGCGAGAATTGGCTCGCGACGAGGTCAACGGCGGACAATCGTTACTCGATGACCCGGTGTTCGCAAATCGCCTGGCAGAGGTAGAGATAGACCTGATGGCACTGGAGTTTACCGAGTTGCGTGTGCTGGCAGCCGCTGCGGAGGGTGGGATGCCCGGGCCGGAGTCCTCGTTGTTGAAGCTGCAAGGCACAACCATCCAGAAGACGTTACAGGAACTGCGCATGGACGTGGCCGGCTACTACAGCCAGACACAGCAGGGGGATTTGAGTTCGTCGCAGCTAGGCCATGACTTTGCCGACGTTGCACAGAAGCTGTACTTCCGCGGGCGCGCATCCTCCATTTATGGTGGTTCCGATGAAGTGCAGAAAAACGTCACCGCAAAGCATGTACTGGGCCTGTAGGCTGATCGTCAGGAGATAAGCAATGAATTTTAATCTTACCGAAGAACAGACCATGATCCAGGATAGCGTGGCACGCTTCGTCCAGGATAATTACGCTTTTGACCAACGCAACGCGACGGTAGCGTTACAGCATGGTTTCAGTGCTGAGCACTGGCAGAAGTTCGCGGAACTGGGCTGGTTGTCCATTCCTTTCGCTGAGGAGTATGGCGGCTTTGGAGGTGGTCCGGTAGATACTATGGTGATCATGCAGGAGTTCGGTCGAGGCCTGGTATCGGAGCCCTTCCTGCCGACAGTATTGTTGTTTGGCGGTCTACTGCAAGCCGGTGCCAATGCTGAGTTAACGAATGAGCTGATTCCGCAGATTATTGCCGGCGAGCTGCAGGGCTCCTTCGCCTTCGTTGAACGTCAGAGCCGGTACTCTATGAGTGATGTGAAAACCCGCGCCCGGCAGGATGGCGTGAGCTGGGTGCTCAATGGGGAAAAAACGGTCGTGCTCAATGGCAGCGCTGCGCAGAAACTGGTGGTTCTAGCGCGTACATCCGGTGAGCAATCTGACGAAAGTGGTCTGAGTCTGTTCCTCGTCGACGCTTTTGCAGAAGGAGTGAACACAACGGCTTACCGTATGACTGATGGCCGTGAAGCGGCAAACATCACCCTGGACAATGTCACCGCTGAAGCGGTGATCGGTGGCCCGGGAGAGGGCTACAGCCTGATGAGGCCTGTGGTAGACCGGGCCATGCTCGCCGTTGCAGCCGATGCCCTGGGGGCGATGGAGTCCCTCAATACCCAGACGCTGGATTACCTGAAAACCCGCAAGCAGTTCGGCACCCATATCGGCTCGTTCCAGGCACTACAGCACCGCATGGTGGACATGTTCGCTGCCTGCGAAAACACCAAATCCCTGCTCTATCGAGCGGTTTGCGCACTGGAAGCAGGCGATGAGGACGCACAGCGCAGTTTGCTGGCGCTGAAAGTCATGGTAGGTCGTGCTGGTCGCAAGATCGGCGGTGAGGGCATTCAGATGCACGGCGGCATGGGTATGACCGAGGAACTCTCTGTGGGCTCCTACGTTAAGCGCCTGATGATCGCCAACACCCTGTTCGGCGATGCCGATTACCAACAGCAGTGCTTTGCTGCCCTGGTAAACGCCTCCGAGCAACCAGCCGCCGCCGTGGCCGCTTGAAAACAGGAATTACAATGATCGACTACGAAAAGGTAGGTGAACTCCACCTGGTGACCATGAACGACGGTGCCAATACGATCTGCCCTGAGTGGCATCAGCGCATGCTGGAAATTCTGGATACGGTGGAGGCAGACTGTGGCCAGGGCACATCGCTGGTGCTGACGGGGGTCGACAAGTTTTTCTGTAGTGGCCTCAATCTGGAAAAGCTGATGACGCTATCGCCCGAGCAAATGGGCCCGTTTGGACGGCGTATGGCCGAGATCCACCAGCGTTTCCTGATTCTTCCATGTCCAACGGTAGCAGCTGTTAACGGCCATGCGTTTGCCGGAGGTGCATTTATGGCTTTGTCCTGCGACTATCGCATCATGCGTGAGGATAAGGGCTGGTTCTGTATCTCAGAGGTGGATGTGGGCGTGCCCATTCCCCCCGCTATGATGGGTATTTTGCAAGGCAAGCTGCCAGCCAATACTGCTCGCGATGCCTTGCTCACCGGTAAGCGCTATACCGCCGTTGAGGGGATGGCGGCAGGTATCGTCGATAGCAAGGCATCGGCCGAAACATTGCTGGACCAGGCAAAAGCGCTGGCAAATAAGTTGGCCACCAAGGAGCCAGGCATTTTCAAAACCCTGAAGCAAACGTGGTTTGGCCCCATGGCTGACGCTCTTGTTGCAGAGGCCGGGTAACTGAAATGCTCAAGAAAATACTTATCGCGCTTGTCGTGGTGCCGCTCTGTCTGTTCCTGTTTCTGTTCTGGCTGGGCTACTTTTCGTCGCGGCCGCCATTGACGACAGACCCGGCCACCCTGGCAGGTGATGGCAGTACCCTTGATTACTGTGATCTGCCGGAACTCGACGGCAGCGGCATGCGGGCGGTGGAAATACCCAAGGGTAATACGCCGGGCTGCGGCTACGCACATTTTCCGCTGCCGATTCTGGCCCAATGTACCGAGCCTTTGACAGAGGGCGCTGATGATATCCGGGGCCTGTGGATCGGCGTGGAGGGTGGCCATGTAGGGCACGTCGAGCGGGTAGAGCAGTGCGGCAGCCGTGTCGTAGTAACTTCAAGCGGGCTTATTCACGACTATGGCCCCAACAGCACGGCGGGCCTAAATACTGACGATACCGAGGGTTCGGTGCTCTTCACCGTTGGCGATAACGAGTACTGCATGCGCACGTCAGCCAGTATGATCTGGAATAACGGGGTGCTGGATTTCCACCCCTTTGGTTGGGGTCCGGTAGTGGTCAAGCGCTATATGCAGGGCGACCAACTGGTGTGGGAGTATGCCGACGGCAGTACTACCCATATGGACAGAATCTGCACATTGCCCGAGGCATATAAAGTGCCCCAACTCCGCGGCATGCGAGCTGCGTTTTTCAGCAGAGAGGGTGCATAATGTCTTTGCTGACAGTAGAAGTTATCGACTAACGTGATGGATGTATAGGGAAGCCAAATGGGTATAGCGACGCAGTTCCAAGCCAAACGAGCGCTGAGAGGTGCGGGCAGCTATCAGGAGTGGCGCGAAGCTGCAGAGGCTTACGACAAGCGCCAGGGTCTGGACCGCTGGCGCCGGAGTGATCACAGTCGACAATACGATTACGTCTCCATTCGAACCCGCCTTGATCGCCTGCGCAGTCTCAAGGCCCGGCACGATCATCGCGGCTTGCTGTATACCTTGAACGAGGGCATACACGGCAATATGGGGGGGATGGGCCGGGCGGGTCTTTACGGGCATGCGCTCTCTGGCACCAAGCTAGTTATTGAGGATTACATCGAGGAGATTGTCCATACTCTTGAACACCTCTCCGGCGAAGATACCGGAGATATAAGCCCCGAAGAAAAACTCGATTTCTTCCGGCGGGCCAGTCATTGTTTTGGCCACACTGCATTTATGATGAGCGGCTCCGGCTCTCTGCTGTATTTTCACATGGGCGTTGCGCGGGCGCTGCAAGAGGCTGACCTGCTTCCTGCTGTGATGTCGGGTTCCAGTGGCGGTTCTATTGTAGGGAGCATTGTCTGCAGTCACACGGACGACGAGTTGCGCGAAATCATGGAGCCCGAGGTGTTTCTCGAAAGAATGCCTGACGCTTCCAAGCGCCCGGGAACTACCGATCAGGCGGATATAGAGGAGAGCCTGAGGCAGTATTTACCCGATGATATGACCTTTCAGAAGGCCTTTGAGAAAACCGGCAGGGCGATGAATGTCTCTATCGCTCCGGCGGAAACGCACCAGACATCCCGTCTTCTTAATGCCACGACCTCGCCCTCTGTGCTGATGCGCAGTGCCGTACTCGCTTCTGCCGCGGTGCCCGGGATATACCCGCCCGTGACCCTGCAGGCATTGGATGACGACGGGTATATCAAGAGCTATTTGCCGTCGCGTCGCTGGGTAGATGGTTCAGTCAGTGACGACATGCCCGCCAAGCGTTTGGCGCGTTTGTACGGGGTTAATCATTATATCGTCAGCCAAACCAACCCTCATGTGCTGCCATTTGTGAGTGACGGACATCGCAAGCAAACCACCCTTGGGCTGCTTCAGAACGCGAGCCGTCGCACCACTCGTGAATGGTTTAACGCGGTCACTACGATCCTCGATCGAGCGGACAAGAAGAATGGTCCAATCACCCAGGCCACCAGCCTGATGCGATCAATCATAAACCAGGACTACGTGGGTGATATCAATATTCTGCCGGACTATCGCTTGATCAACCCCCGTTCTCTGCTCGGCTTCCCCGGGGAGAAACAGGTACTCAAGTTGGTCGCCTCGGGCGAGCGCAGTACCTGGCCAAAACTGGAGATGATTCGGCAGCAAACTCGGATCAGTCGTACGCTGCGGGAGATACTGCAGCGTCACGAACAAAACCTTGTCGTCTAAATAACAGCTAAAAGGGGGCACGGCCTTGTGATCACAGCAATCTGGATGGTAGCTCTGGCGATATACCTGGCATTTCGGCTCTGGTATGACGGCCTGCGCAAGCCTCTCTCTGTCGCGGAGGTTGAGAAATACACTCGGCTGCTTGAACAGAGTGAGGAACTTGATGCCACTGACCTCGCCGTGATGAAGAAATTTCTCGAAAAGGACGACGGCAGGGAATTCATCATGGTGAACTTACTGCAGTTCAATGCCTCGCCGATCAAGCACCCCGACACGGGGCAGGATGCGCGAGCCGATGCCGTACTGCAGGAATACTTCAGGCCCTTCATGGGGCGAGTCGTTCGCCGTGCTGGGCATCCCGTAATCACGAGTCGCGCTGTGGGCGGCTATCTGGACGGATGGAATACGCCATCCGATCCCGGTTGGCATGCGGCGGGTCTGATTCGATATCGCTCTCGGCGCGACTTCGTTGAACTGTCGTTTGCGAGTTCGAGTTTCCAGGATATTCACAAGTACAAGATTGCTGCATTGCAGCAGACGTTCGCTTTTCCAGCGCAGTCTCAGGTGAACTTGTACGCCTCTCCGCGGGTAACAGTCGCTATGGTCCTGGCCCTTGCTGCGATGATCTTACAGCTCATTCTTTCGTAGCGTTCCTGGACATCCTGATGCTGTCCAGTAGCGCGGTGAATGCGAGTAATACAAGCCCTAGCAGCAGCCTTGGGTCACCGAGATAGACGTTGGTTTCCGTTGGATAAGCGATAGTTTTTTCCAGTGCGGCTGTCTTGAAGTGGTGCTTTCCATTGAAGGCAGGATTGGTCACGATCTCCAGGAAAGTGCGGCGGCTGCGATAGCGAAACAGTGCCGCCTGGTCCCAGTTTTCCGCACCTTCGATACCCACCAGATCCAGGGCGGGATAGACAGCGGCACCGATAAATACCGGGTGACTGGCGCGGGAAAGTAGCGCGGGTATCATATGCTCCATATAGCGAGCCATGAGGTCTGAGGCGTTTTCGCCAGGTTCCGCGCCTTCGACATCGGGGGGGCTCTCGTTCATATCGATATTGTTGACCATGAGGAACTGGCGGCCGCTGTCCTGGCGTGCGAACTTCTCAATGAAGGCGACGACTTCGGGGTCGCTGCCGTTGCTTTTCATAGTCGCGACGAATTGATCAACTTCGGCGTCGTTCAGCGGGCCGCCAAAGTCGGTGTACCAGTAAACAAACAGTGCATAGAGCAGTGCAGGTACAAGCCAGAGTTTGATGCGAGTGGACATGGATTATTTCCTGTGCGTTGGAGATGGCGGTAGTCGGGGCTAGTTCAGGTAGTGTTCCAGGATACCGCGTCCGGCGAACAGCGTTAGTACACCGGGGTCTTGCGCGCCACCTGAGCGCTGAAGTTCGTCCTGTACGTGCAGCCTGGCCAGGTTGAGGCGCCGCTGGGTGCGCGCCCGGATAGTGCCAAAGCCGGATTCGTACTCGTAGTATTTTTCACCCGCCAGGCCCGCCGTGATGTTGGCTCTGGCAGACGGGTAGTAGCTCTCCTGAAGGTAATCCAGAACGACGTGCAGGGTAGCCGGAACCTTGTCGCCCGAGGGCCAGGGCACAAGCTCGCCTTGCCAGTCGCTGTAAAAACGTTCGGTATATTTATGCAGCATCTCGCTGTGTTCCCCCAGCCAACTTTTAGGCTCGGGGTCGCAGATAAAGTGAGCCTTGCTGGCTCCCGCCAGGGCAAAGTCTGCCAGGCAGGGTCTGTCACCCAGTAAAAAATCGTTGCTGGCGAAGTGTGTGGCAAGAGCGTCCAGCATGTTCTTGAAGTCACCCTGGACTGCTTCAGCCTGGTCCGGTCCTACACCATTTGTCTCGCAAACGCCCTGGCCGAACCCTTGATGCATCATGGGGCCAATGGGGGCGAGCTGTGTCAGCTCTTCAGCAGAAAACGGTTGGTCGACAGAGCGGTCCAGCATCAAGTTAGCACCAAATCGGGGGCCAACCCAGGCGACGTTGTCTGGATAACACCAGCGGGAGTGCACGCAGACGCGGCCCAGCCAGTGGTTGAAGGCGTCCTCCAGGACATAGCAACAGATGCGCTGCAGGGCCGTTTCCGGTACGACAGAGCGCTGGTCAAAGCGGTCGCTGAGCATAGGTCCTATGGCGATGGTGTCGTGAATCAACCACTTGTCAGGAGTTATCAGCAGAGGGATAAAGTGCGTGTTGGCGCGTTTTTCCACCTCGCCCTTACGCTCTTCAGTCTTGAACACATAGCGCCACGGTATCTGCTGGAAGCGGAGCTGTGCTTCCAGTTTGCGGGTGAAAAAGCTCATCTCGCTACCCACCAGCTGGTACTCGCCTGTATACATGTCACTGTCCCCCAGTTCTTCAGTCAAGGTTTACATAATGACATTATATGTGTCAATATCGATGCCGATTTGCCGGCGACAGATGGCACCGCAACAAGGAGTATTACTATGGCCTCACAAGAACCCATTAAGCTGGTGGGTGGTACCGCCTCACCCTACACCCGGAAGATGGTGGCCCTGCTGCGCTATCGGCGCGTTCCTTACGCCATAGGCTGGGGGCAGCCTGAGCAGGCCTGTGATGCCCTTGGAGTAGAGAAGCCCAGGCCGACTTTTCATCCCACGTTCTTTTTTGAGGAGGGAGGCGAAACAAGGGCTGAGTGTGACTCCACGCCTATCATTCGCAAGCTCGAGACCATGTACCCCGGTCGCACTGTACTCCCGCCTGACCCTGCGTTAGCGTTTATTGATTACCTGATCGAGGATTTTGCCGACGAGTGGTGCACCAAGTTTATGTTCCACTATCGTTGGTATCCTGAGATCGATGCGGACAACGCTGGCACGCTGTTACCGCTTGGTATTGACTTGAGCGTCTCTCAGGAAAACCATGCGCACTTCAAGCAATTTTTCGCGGAGCGCCAGATTGGTCGTCTTCACGTAGTAGGTTCCAATGACACTACCGCTCCTGTTATTGACGCCAGTTATCGTCGTTTCCTGGCGGCGATGGAAAATCACCTGGCCAACCAGCCTTTTATGCTGGGTGGCCGCCCGGGTGCCGGTGACTTTGGACTACATGGCCAACTTACCCAACTGGTCGGTTTCGACCCCACACCCAGGGCCATTGCCCACGAAGTGTCGCCCCGCACTGTTGCCTGGGTAGACCTGATGGAAGACCAGAGTGGTCTGGAGCCGAAGAATTCAGATTGGATTGCGCTCGAGGATCAGCCAGACAGCCTGCGCGGCCTGATGGCAGAGATTGGCCGTGTCTACGCGCCCGCGCAGATAGCTAATGCACGTGCTGTTCAGGCGGGGGAGAAAACCTGGGAAGCTGAGATTGACGGAGCGCCATGGGTCCAGCAGACCTTCCCTTACCAGGCCAAGTGTCTCAAATGGACCAATGAACGCTACCAGTCGCTCAGCGAAGACGATCGCGCGCGCGTGGATGCGCTGCTGCAGGGTTCCGGGGTAGAGATGATGCTGGCCACTGCGTGAGCACGGTCGGTTTTCAGATAGAGAAAATTAAAAAAACCAGTTAGTGAGAAAATAGGAGTTATCCATGGCGGAAAAGCCAGTAAGGAATCGAGTGACCGCAATGACGGGCACCGACTATCCCATCATTCAAGCACCGATGGGCTGGATCGCACGGTCCCAGTTGGCTGCTGCTGTCAGTAACGCGGGTGGGCTGGGTGTTATCGAAACTGCATCAGGCGAGTTCGATAACATCCGCGCTGAGGTTGCAAAAATGCGCGACCTTACCGACAAACCCTTTGGCATGAATGTGGCGCTGTCCTACGTCAAGGGCACCAACATTATCGACTTTGTCATAGAGCAGGGTATCAAGTTCGTCACTACTTCGTCGGGCAGCCCGAATGTGTGCACCAAGGCCTTCCAGGAAGCAGGCATAAAAGTTTTTCACGTGGTGCCGACACTGGATATGGCCCTCAAGGCCATCGACTACGGCGTGGATGGCCTGGTGGTAGAAGGTGGAGAGGGTGGCGGCTTCAAGAATCCGAGCCCCGTATCCAGCATGGTGCTGTTGCCGCTGATTCGCTCGAGGGTTGATGTGCCGATTATCGCCGCAGGAGGTATCTGTGACGGTGTTTCCATGGCCGGTGCTTTTGCCATGGGCGCAGAGGGTGTGCAGATGGGCACTCGTATGCTCAGTTGTGCCGATTCCCCGGTTCACAACAACTGGAAGCAGGCCGTCGTTGATGCCAAGGAAACCGACACGGTGTTTCTCAACCAGGCGTCGCGTCCAGCCTTGCGTGCATTGCGCACTGAGCGCACTGATGGCTTGCTGCCACTCGGCAAATTCAATGTGATGGAGCAAATGGCGGGCATCCCGGAGTTGTACTTTGGTGGTGACATGGAGGCAGCGATACCGCTCTCGGGCCAGGTGGTCGGACGAATCGATGCGGTGAAGAGCGCCGAGGAGATACTCCAGGAGACCATGGCGGGATTCTATGCCTCTGTGGACCGTCTGGCTTCTAGCTATACTGCTTGAAGAAATTGCGGTCAGTCCCCTCATTTACCCCTGGATAGTGAAACTCGAATTCAAAGGAGAAAACACATGAAAGAAGCAGTAATTGTATCGACAGCAAGAACACCCATCGCCAAGGCCTACCGGGGCGGCTTCAATAATCTGGGTGGCGCATCACTGGGCGCCGCCTCTGTCGCTGAGGCAGTCAGGCGTGCCGGTATCGAACCCGGCGAGGTGGAAGATGTGATCATGGGCAGCGCTCTGCAACAGGGCGCCACGGGTTCCAATGTCGCTCGCCAGATTGCTTTGCGCGCAGGTTTGCCGGTGACCACCTCCGGCATGACTCTTGATCGTCAGTGTTCGTCAGGTCTGATGGCAGTGGCAACTGCCGCCAAGCAGGTGATGTATGACGGTATGGATGTGGTTGTGGGTGGTGGTCTCGATTCTATTTCCCTGGTGCAGAACGAGCACATGAACCTGCATCGCATGGTAGATGAGGAACTGATGGCCATGCATCCGAATATCCACATGCCAATGCTGCAGACAGCGGAGGTCGTGGCGAGCCGTTACAACGTCTCGCGTCAGGCAATGGACGAGTATGGTTTGCAGTCGCAACAACGTACGGCTGCAGCCTATGAAGCGGGCAAGTATGACGATGAATTGGTGGCGGTCACCTGCAAGCGCACCGTATGGAATAAAGAAACCGGCGAAGCATCTGAGGTGGAAGCGACTGTCGAGCGTGACGAGGGTCTGCGTGCGACGACGATAGAAGGCCTGGCGGGCCTCAAGACTGTCATAGACGGCGGTACCATTACAGCGGGAAATGCTTCACAGCTCTCGGACGGTTCCTCGGCGCAGGTCGTTATGGATGCAAAGCTGGCCGAACAGAGAGGACTTGAGCCTCTGGGTATCTACCGGGGTATTGCCGTGGCAGGTCTGGAACCCGATGAGATGGGTATTGGGCCGGTATATGCGGTACCCAAGCTGCTCAAGCAGCACGGTCTGTCCGTGGGTGATATCGGCCTGTGGGAGCTGAACGAGGCATTTGCCGTGCAGGTAATACACTGCCGCGACCAACTGGGTATCGACAACGACAAGCTCAACGTCAACGGCGGTGCGATTTCTATCGGTCACCCCTACGGTATGAGCGGCTCGCGCATGATTGGTCACGCTCTGATCGAGGGAAAACGTCGCGGCGTTAAATACGTGGTAATTACCATGTGCGTGGGCGGCGGTATGGGTGCAGCGGGCCTGTTTGAGGTTGCCTGAGTCCAGGAAGAGAAGCGTTGGGACATCTCACGGGGTGAGCCCAGCGCTGGTTTCTAGAAAAACAGGAGAACCACAATGGCTTTAGGTTTGATTGCAACAATCACGGTCCAAGAAGGTAAGAACGCAGAGTTTGAGCAGATATTTTTGAGTTTGACTGAACAGGTGCGAGCCAACGAACCTGGTAATATTATCTATGCCTTGCATCGGAGTAAGGCCGACCGTCAGATATACAAGGTCCTGGAACAGTACGATAGTGCCGAAGCCCTGGATGCGCATGGCAAGGCGGACTATTTTCGCGACGCCAATAAGGTTTTGGCCGCGCTCGTGGCAGGCCCCCCCGAAATAGAAATCCTCGACGCCGTATAAACGCTGTAAACCCCGGCAACTGAGCAGCCCATAGGCCTGACTCAGTTGCTGGTTTCTATCCCCGCCTCGGCAGGAATATGCCGGTTTTTTCCGTATACTGACTCGCTACAACTACGGAAAATCATTAGCCCTAAATGCTGATCACCTGGACAAACGTCCTGCAGATATTGCTGGTTGTGTTGGGCAGCCTGCTCGGATACTACCTGCACAGTACACGGCGCAACCGCGCCATGACGGTGTTCCTGTTTGCGCTGGTTGTGCACAACCTGTTGCGTCTTGTTGCGGACCTTGTCGCGAGTGAGTATGTGCAGGCCGTCGCAAACAGCTTGCGGTTCTTCTACGCGCCGCTGGTGTATTTCGCCACTTGTGAGTTGCTCTATCGGGACTTTCGCTACCGTCCAATTCAACTATTGCACCTGCTTCCCTTTGCGGGGGTACTGGTATGGCGTCTCATTGTGCCAGAGGAGGGTGGCACGCTGGCGCCGCTGCTCGGTCTGTTGATGATTGCTTACATTGCTGCCAGCTTCCATCTGGTGGCGCGCTTCAAGCAGATTATTGCGCGCACGCGCTCGACCGGGGAGCCCGAGGGGCTGCGCTGGCTGGAGCGAATACTTTATGCCTTCAGTGCGTTGATAGTGCTGGAGTTACTGCGTTCAGCGCTGGGTTTCGTTTTGTCGCCCCAGCGCATGGCGCTGGGACATGCACTGTTTCTTGTGGGAGTCTGTCTTGCGCTGGCCTATCTTGTACTGCAGGGGATGCGGCGCCCGGCGCTGTTGCCAGCGGTTGATACTGGTGAGCAGGCCCTGGGCCTGGATACCTCTGTATCAAGCGAGGACAGACCATCCGACCCGGCGCTTGCTGAGCGCCTTGCGGAGTTTATGGCAGTTGAAAAACCTTACCTCAATCCGCAACTGGCTGTGAGCGACCTGGCCAGCGACCTCGGCGTGCCCGGCCGTGCGCTCTCTGAAGTCATCAATGATGTCTACAAGTGCAATTTTTCCGAATTTATCAATCGAGCGCGTGTAGAAGAGGCTCGCACGCTCATTGCCTCACCGGGCCAGCAGGGTTCCTCACTGTTGGATGTTGGCCTGGGGGTGGGTTTCAACTCCAAAACTTCCTTCAATGTCATGTTCAAGCGATATACGGGGTTGACGCCATCTGCCTACCGCAAGCAGAGGCAATCTGCTTGAGATCTACCTCGTTTTTCTTAGAAAATCCTTAAGTCGTTGTTATATATAAGAATATAAATCGTTCAGAATCGCGTTCGTGAACGAACCCCGCCCCCTGAACGCCTATCATGGCGATTCATGTTCGCCGACAACACAGAATAAGGACACTGATATGTGGATTCGAATCGCTGCGCTCTACCTGGCCATCCTGGCGACTGGCGCCCAGGCCCAATCGACCATTTACAAACGACACACCATCGAAGACAGCCTCCCTGGTGCTGCCTTTGTGGTGGCAGGCAACCTGATTGGTGGCGATCGTCCGGAAATGGTGGTCTCCAGTTTTGGTGAACTGGTAGCGGGCCCGGAGGGGACTATTATCCCTGAGGCCGGCAAGCTCACCCTGTTCAAGAACGCCTCGGGTATCAACTATCCCAACGGCCCGTTGCGTCAGTGGCAGCAGATTCCGATCTTTGACGAGGCCGCCGGCATCACTTTTCCCAATCGGCCCACTCTGGCAGACGTCGATGAAGACGGGGACCTTGATGTGATCGTCCCCGGTGGTTACTTCTTCGACACGTTTGCAGGCAATTCACGCGGCTCACTCACCTGGTGGGAGAACCAGGCTGTGGGCCGGCGTTGGGTCCGTCACGATCTGCTTAGCAATAGCCCGTTCTCGTTTCACTCAGTGTTGTATGAAGATTTTACTGGTGACGGCATTGCCGACATCGTGACCACGGGTGAGGACGCGGGCGATGCCTCGGACGCTTTCGACGATGTGGTCGAAACCATGATAATCCCGGGTCTGGGGGGCGCTGAGTTCGGCGCACCAATGACCATTGGCAATGGCGGCGGCAGCCTTTTAACCGCCTATGACGTGAATGAAGACGGCCTGATGGACGTGGTGAGTCCGCAGTTCTTCGGTTTGCCGCTGGGCCAGCCTTTTATCCCTGTCGATAATCGCAATGCGGGAATCGCTTCCTTTGTGTGGTTTGAAAACATGGGCGATGGCAGCTTTCTGCACCATGCTATTGGGGTGGATCAGGGGCCGGGTTTTGCCATTGTGCCTGTTGAGAATTTGCTCGGCGACGGCGTTACCCGTTTCATCGCAGCTAATCACACCAACCAGAACGTGGCCTTCAGGCCGTTCTCAGAATACCCGGAGCCCGCGGTCTACGAGTTCACCCCAGCCGATGATCCCCGGGAGCTTTGGTCAGTGCGCACCTTGACTGGGCCTGCACATTTCCCGGTGGAGGGGCCCATAGGGCAAGCCGCACCTGGCTATCTGGGCGCCGGCGATCTTAACGGTAACGGACGTCTGGATATCGCGGTTTCCGGTGACGGCGCACGTGGCGTCTATTGGATGGAGCAGGGTGAAGACGGTAATTTTGTCACCCGTCAGTTCCCCAGTAGTGATGGCTACGGTCAGGCCGGAGGCCCTGTGATCACGGACCTTAACAACAGCGGTGTGCTTGAAGTGGTATTTGCCAGTTTTGACCAAAACGCTGTGTCTATCTGGGCTCAATGTGACCGGCGCAAACGGGTGACCGGGGGTCTGTTCGGTATGCTGGTCGACAACCTCAGCGATCCGGGTTGCTGAGCTCAATCTGGAGCGGGGCACTAGTGTCCAGATGAATATCGCGTTGCGGGAAGGCGATGACAATACCCGCTGCGGTGAACTTCTCATAGATGATAGTACGCAGCTCGGTCCACGCGCGGGGTCGGTTGTCTGAGCCGAAGCAGCGCAGCCAAAGTACCAGGGCGTTGTCGCCAAAGTCTTCGAAGGTGACAACAGGCTCTGGCTCAGCCAGGACCAGGTCGACCTCGAGCGCTGTTTCCAGCATGATGTCCATCGCCTTGCGTACGTCGCTCCCGTAGGCGACTCCCACAGGCACCACAATGCGTACGGCAGTTTCGCTCAGTGACCAGTTGATGACCTGGCCGGTTATCAATTCCTTATTGGGGATGAGGTGTTCCTTGTTGTCGAAAGTTTCGATCACCGTTGCCCGGGGATTGATTTTGCGCACTACCCCCTCAGATTGACCAACGCTGATGATGTCGCCCACGCGGACCGGCCTCTCAAACAATATGATGATGCCGCTGATGAAGTTCGCCACGATCTCCTGCAGGCCAAAACCAATACCCACCCCCAGGGCCGCTACCAGCCACTGTACCTTGCCCCATTCCCAGCCAATGGTTGAGAGAAACATGGATGCGCCGATGGCGATGACCAGGTACTGCATGAGAATGCTACTGGCGTAGCGGGCACCGGCACTGATGTTAAACCACTCGCGCATAAAGACTTCGCTGAGCGAAGGCAGGTGTCGCGTGACCAGCGCTGTCACCGTCAGGATAACGCCACTGACGAACAGGTCGAACAGGGTGATGGAGCGCAGGGCGCCATCGCTTGCAGTGCTATCGGTCACCTGCCACAGCACGGCCGAGTCCAACAGGCTCAGCGCGGGAAGCAGTGGTGACCAGATGATGTAGAGGCCGACAGCGAGGGAAATAAAGCGCCCCATCGCGAGTAATTTCCGGTGGGCTTCGGACAGTGATGAGAGATCCAGGTTGTCGTCGGTCTCTTCACTGCTTTCGTCACCTTCGTCGAGCTGATTCTTCTGCTCTTCACGTGCCTGACGCTCAATTCGGGAACGCAGAATCAACAGCCAGCGTTCCAGGACATCGCCAATCAGTTTTATTGCGCCGAGTAGAACGATGGACCGACCCAGTGCCAATAAGTAAATTTCACCCGCGAATAACAGGCCGACCAATTGCATGCCGATCACTGCCGCGGCAACCGCACTGATAACGCGGAGGGCAATGATCAGCGTGCGGTCCTCGGAGAAAATGTCCTGCTGCATCAGGCGTACGCAGAACACAATAATGCTGCCGGCGATGACCGCTGTCGCGAGGGCGCCCAGAGGGCCGCCGCTGGCCAGGGTCTCGAGATAGAATGCGGTGAGGTCGA
The DNA here is from genome assembly GCF_009388985.1 of Halioglobus maricola. Lineage (NCBI taxonomy): Bacteria > Pseudomonadati > Pseudomonadota > Gammaproteobacteria > Cellvibrionales > Halieaceae > Halioglobus > Halioglobus maricola. Next base: position 3,010,658 of record NZ_CP036422.1, on the reverse strand, counting down.
TAACGAGGGCGATGCCGACCACTGGACCCGCCCAATTGAGCTCGTTGCGTATGCTGTCGAGCATGCGAGCGTCCCACTTGAGGAATCGGCGCCCGACGCCAAGGCGCGAACACAGCAACCGGGTGAACAGCAAGGCCAATAGCACCCGCGCGGTCAGTTTTAGGGCTTCAGCCAAAGCGTCGGACAACTCGCTGGCGGGCTGGGCGGCTTTCAGCAGGTAGCCGGCGATATAGACCAGCAGGGGCCACGGCAGCACCAGCAGAACAGAGCAGATCAGGCCTGCCAGAATGTGCCAGAGGGTGGAACCACTGACAAGAATAGGGCGGCTGAGCAATTCGTTGTAAGTGGGTCGTAGGCGCCAGCGAAGCAACAGCGAAGCCAGGAACAGGATGAGCAGTGCGGATGACCAAGGTTGTTCCTGATAACCACTGCTCAACTGCCTGGGAAGCTGTTGCCAGTATCGCGGAGCGAGCAGATTCTTCAGCTGATCGGACAACATTCCAATATCGACATAGCTAAAATTGCGAACCCAGAGCAGATTTCCGAGCAAGAAACGATGAAATTCTTCTGTGCTATCGATCAATCTCGCCGTGTTGTCGTTGTTGTCCAATAGTTGGCTCAGAAGTGATGACATGCCTTTGAGGTTGTCTTCCAGTAACGCTGAGCGTTGGTCCACAAGCTCATTGACCAGATTGCGTGAGTCTTTGTCCCAGCTGGCAAGATCTGGCACAAGCACATCCAGGTACTCCTGACGTTCATTGAGCGCGCGGAAATCCTCTTCCGTATCTATCTGGGTCAGCGAGGTCGAGGCGATCAATTCATTGCGCCGCTCCATATCACGTTGCAGCTCGTCGATATCGGGCAAGCTGCTCAGGCGAGTGATCATCACGCGTCCGAGCAACTCTTTGCGGCCTGCGACATCCAGCCTGCGCTGCATAAGCGCCGCGTCCTGTTCGATAGATTCCAGCAAACGCTGCATGCTCAGGCCATTGTTGCGTGCCGTATCGGTCAGAGCCGCGGTCTGCTGAAGATGTTGTGCCAACTCGCGATTGTGCCGGGCAAAGGTCTTCAGGCGCGGGTCCTGCGTCGCCAACTGCTCCTGTAGCTGATAAGTGGTTTCCAGTTGCTGTGCTGTGGCGCTGCTGCGAGCCGCCTCAAGCGAATCGTTTAGAACCGCCAGCAGTGAATCTGCACTCTCAATAGCTTGACCAAGCCAGGTGCGTTCAGCTGCGGCAATCTGACCTCTCGAAGGTTCGCTCAATACCTCCGTTTCCAGCGCCTCTTTCTCTGCGGTGTTGGCCAGTAGTTGGGCCTGTGCCAGCAGTGCAGGTACTCGTTCTCGCGGTATTTCCGGCAGGCTTTCGCTGACAGGTGTTTGCGCCTGGCTCTGTAATTCGACCAGCCTTGTCTTAATCACTTTGCGCCGGGCGGGGAGTTCATCGACCTCTGTAAGCAGCTGTGTCCGGCGTTCGCTGAGTGCCTGACGTTCAGCGAGCAAGAGGGTAATTTGTCCTTCGAGATCCGCAGCGCTGGCATCAGTGGGGGCGGTTGGGGGTGCGTCTTCTGCAGCTTCCTGGGCGTCTTTAAGTTTCTGGTTGAAGCTGGCAGTCTGGTTGTCTGCTTCGCTCATGACCGCTTTGAACTGGGCGGTCTGCTCGCGGAACCTGTTGGCAGCTTCAAGCTGATTTTGAGCCCGATCCAGATTTGCCAATAGCGAGCTGCGATTTTCCTCGGTCAGGCTGCTATCGCTCGTAATTGCGGCCCGTTCGGCAGCAATATCATCGAGTGTCGGGGTGGCAGCGCTTACTGCCGAGACCAGCAGTAAGAGACCGGCGAGAACAATGCAGCGTATCTGCGCGGTGATCAGCATTGGGGAGACGAGTTACCGTAGTAAAGAGTTCCCACTAATAATAGACGCTGGCTGCGAGACTGTGGCGATTCCTCACGCACTCGGTGAACTCATGTTTTGCTCTATGAGGCGGTCAATCTTGGCTTCAAGTATCGATAAAGGTACTGGTCCATCTTTAAGAACTTCATCATGAAAGGCCCGGATGTCGAAGTCTTCGCCCAGAGCTGTCCTCGCTTTCTCTCGCAGTTCTACAATTTTCAGTTTGCCGATCATGTAGGCCGTGGCCTGGCCTGGTTGGGCGATATAGCGTTCGATCGCTTTGCTCGCGTCTCCGGCAGCATTGGGCGTATTTTCAATCAGGTAAGCTATCGCTTCCTCCCGGGTCCATCGCTTGCTGTGGATGCCGGTATCCACGACCAGGCGTGCAGCGCGCCACAGCTCCATTGCCAGGCGACCGAAGTCTGAGTAGGGGTCTGCATAGAAACCCATTTCCTTTGGGAGGAACTCACTGTAGAGCCCCCAGCCTTCAGTGAAAGCAGTGAATGTGGTGTGCTTCTGAAATTCGGGTACACCCTCCAGTTCCACCGAGATGGCTAGCTGCATATGGTGCCCCGGTATGCCCTCGTGGTAGGCCAGGGCTTCCATCTGGTACTTCGGCATTTGAGCCATGTTGTATAGGTTGGCATAGTAGATGCCTGGCCGGCTGCCGTCTGCCGGCGGCCGCTGGTAAAACGCTTTGCCGCCTGAACGTTCACGGAACGCTTCTACTCGCTTGACGATCATCGGCGCTTTCGGGAAAAGCCCAAATTGTTCGGGCAGTCGTGTTCGCATCACATCAATCAGACGTGTCGCCTCAGCCATATAGGCCGCGCGGCCCTCGTCAGTGGCTGGGTAGTAGAACTGTTCGTCATTTCGCATGAATTCGAAGAATGCGGCGAGGTCACCGTCGAATTCAACCTGCTCCATGACAGCCAGCATCTCCTTGTGTACACGCGCGACCTCTCTCAGACCAATATTGTGTACCTCGTCTGCGGTGAGTTCAGTGGTGGTGTACCAGCGTAGCCGCTCAGCGTAAAAAGCCTCTCCGTTTGGAAATTTCCACACACCATCATCTACGGGCGCCAGCTGGGCCTGATGCTCGAATTCCTCAATCAGCCGCTCGTAGGCCGGGTAAAGTGCTTCTAGCAGGCTGTTGCTCGCTCGGGCCAGCAAGTCTTGCTGTTGCTCATGTGATAACTCAAGCCGCTCCATTTTGGCTTTAAAGTCCGCCCAGATCGTGGAGTCATCACCCTCGGAGAAAGGCGCGCCACTGATCACATTGCGCGAGGCTTCGACCATTTTAGGGTAGGCCCAGTTCGCCAGGAACATGCCTTTTTCTTCGCGGATTCTCAGCTGCTCTATCACCTCGTCAAACCAGCGGCCTGTGTCCTGAATACGGCTGATATACGCTTCAGCGTCAGCGGCGTTTGTGACGGTATGAACATTGATCAGGTTGCTAGCAACCTGGGTGTGGGGGCCTCGGTGCTGGTGTATCACGTACTTGTGATGGCGGAAGGCATCTGAGGCGCTGCGGCGCTCCAGATCACTCCGATACAGTTGCTGTGATAGTTGCAGTTTCGAGGATAGTGCTTCGGTGTCGATGCCATCCAACACTGCCAGACGTTGTTCGCGAATGGCCTGGCTTTCCTCTTGATGAGACTCCGAAATCGAGTTCCATTTGCCGTTGTCGGTGTCCTGGCCACGATAGCTCGCTGTATAGGGCGCTCGCACCATGTCTTCGGCATAGCTTTCCGCCAGGAATTGCTCGAAGGCTTCGTCAGCGGTGCCGTCGAGGTCAGCCGATTTTATGCTGAGGTCAGTATTCTCTGCCGCAAGCGCGGTTACCAACTCGCCGTATTGTTGGAGGTCGCTGTTGCCGAGTGTCGCGGCAAAGAACTCGAGAATCAGTGCTTTACTCAGCGCGTGTTGGCGCGGTGTACTCATCGCTGGCACGTCCGGCACGGTATAGGTGCAGGGCGGCGGAGCCGTGTACGGGCCGACGCCTGTCGAGGGCTCCCTGGCCATGAGGTCGCCGTGGAAAGTCACCTCACTGGGGTCTTTGTTCAGCGCGTCGGCGAAAAACATGCAAGGCAGATGATCCGGGTTGAATCCCATCCAGCCGAAGTCGGTAAAGCCCATATGTGTACCGCCGGTGAGCTCGGCGAGTATGCGCGGTGCGCTGGAACGTTCGAAGCTGGCGACACTGGTGCTGGCGTAGTCCACCAGTAAATCTATGTCACCGTGAATGATCAGCAGCGGTAGGTCGCGAGTCTGGTAGAAATCCGGATAGAAAATATCTCCAGCACCCGGTGCGAGGCCAACGGCGGCTTGCAGGCGCGGTTCCATCAAATCCCGATCATAGCCAGCGAGGTAGGTGGTGAGCCCCCCCAAAGAAAGCCCCACCAGGCCGACCCGGTTCGGGTCGATCATGCCGCTGATGGCTGCTGGCGCTCCGGGGAGCTCGCCCAGGGCGAGATCGATAGCGCGGCTGATATCCGCAGGCTGATTTACCACGTCGTTAAGCTGCAGGTTCTCATCACCCAGATCAGTGTTGGTGCCGGGGAAACGCACTGCAGCAACCACGTAGCCATGGCTGGCCAGGTAGGTCGTCAGCCAGGTGGAATCCTCGGGATTGCCTCCAAACCCATGGGCGTATACAACCAATGGGGAATTCTGCGCTACCTGCTTGGGGTGCCAGAATACAACTTCGATTTTCCGGTCGCGCACCGTATCGGTCAGCATTACAGACTGCGGCCCAACCACGGTGTGGAGCCCAGGAGGAGTCTCGTCGTTGGCGCAAGCGGTAATAAGTAGAGCTGTGCCCAGCACAAGCAGTTTCGGCAGAAGTTTGAGCATCTTTGTTGGCACAGTAATCTCCATGGTGCGCGATACAGGCGTTTCTCTGGAACGCTCTCGGAATTTGACCGTGCAATGTATCGTATTCCGCGGCTGGAACAAAATGGCCTATTCTTGATCCAGTCGGTGCCCTCGGGCGCCTGGATGGGTTAGCGTCTGCCGGGTTGAGCTAGTGGAGATATGGCATGGAAAAATTGAGCGCTCAGGACGCGGCCTTCCTGAAAATGGAATCCAGCCACTGTGCATTCCACGTGGCTGGGTTGATGATTCTGAAGAAACCAGAGAGCGCATCTGCCGGCTATCTGCGCAGGCTGGCGGTCAAGTGCGGCAGGCTTAATGAATTGTGGTCGGCGTTTAATAAGCAACTCGCCAACCCGGGGGATCTCGCCAATGCGACCTGGATCATACCGGAGCACTTCGATCCCTCGCTCCATGTATTGCATTACGCGCTGCCCGAAGGCGGCGGTATGCAGGCGCTCATGCAATTGGTCACCCGGGCTCATGAACGCGCTCTGGATCGTACCCGTCCGCTCTGGGAGCTCCATATTATCGAAGGCCTGCCTCGCGACCGCTTTGCGATTTACTGCAAAGTACATCATGCCCTCGTGGATGGGGTGGGAGCGATGAAAATGATGGAGGGTATGTTCAGCACCTCGCCGGGCACCAGGCTACGGTTTGATAAACCTGGAACACCAATGCCAAAACGCAAACCCGGTTCGCTGTTCAAGCGTATTGGTCAGGCCAGAACCGGGCTGCTGAATCAGTATAGGGCGGTGCCAGAGCTGTCCAAACTAATTGCCCACATGGGGGCGGAGGCCATTAAAGGCAATGAAGATGTGATGCGGCTGCCGTTCAGCGCGCCGCGCACACTGTTCAATACTGAATTGGATTCGCGGCGTTCGGTCGTGTTGTGTGAATTGCCGCTGAAGCAGGTCAAGCGGTTAGGCAAACGCAGCGGTGGCTCGGTAAATGATGTATTGCTGGCGGTCTGTGGTGGTGCGCTGCGGGCGTATCTATTGGAGCAGCAAGCGCTGCCGCGCGCGTCGCTTATTGCCGGGTTGCCGGTATCACTCAAATCAGACACGCCGGGTGAGGGCAATAAGCTGAGTTACATCCTGTCGCCATTCTTCACCCAGGAAAGAGATCCTTACAAGCGCTTGCAGCGGATCATCAAAGTTACCAGCGGAGCTAAAAAGGAGATGGCGAATCTGTCCGTCACCGCGGCTGAAGACTTCTTTGCGATGGTCATGGTGCCTACGATTCTACTTTCCAACAGTGGTAATGCGACCCGCGTTCGGCCGGTGATTAACGCGATCTTTTCTAATGTTCCGGGCGCTAAAGAGAAATTGTATCTGGATGGCTCGGAGCTGGAATCGATATATCCGCTATCGGTACTCACCGACGCGATGGGCCTGAACATTACGGTGGTCAGCCACGCCAACAAGCTGTGCTTTGCCATTGCCAGTTGCCCCAAAGACCAGCCGCGGATTCACACCCTCGAAGCGCTGCTCAAAGCCAGTTACAGAGAGCTGCGCGACGCCGTCGCTTAAGCGAGAGCGCGCAGGATGGTACGCCGGCTGTCAGCGGGGTCGAACACGCCATCGATCTCGATGGCTGCGGCTGATTCCGCGGCCTTGCCTTTCTCATACATCGCATCCAACAGCTCGTTGAACAGTTTCTCCCTTGCCTGCGGGTCCTGTTCTGCTTCTAGCTCTTTCTTGAATCCCAGCTTTACTGCGCCCTCCAGGCCCATGGGGCCTGTTTCTCCCGTGGGCCATGCGCCGGTATAGAGGGGGATATGGAAACCGCCGCCCGCCATTGCCATCGCTCCCAGGCCGTAGGCCTTGCGCAGAATCAGGCAAACCAGAGGTACTTTGAGGGTTGCCCCCGCAGCGAACAATGCACTCATGCGTGTGGGTGCGCCGGCGACTTCGCTGGCAGGTCCAACCATAAACCCGGGGGTGTCGCACAGTGAGACCACTGGCAGTTGCCATTTGTCGCACAGAGCGAGGAAACGCGCGGCCTTATCAGAACCCTCGCTGTCTATTGCTCCACCTAGTACCTTGCAATCATTTGCCAGCAGCCCCAACGGGCGCCCCTCGATTCGAATGAAACCGGTGATGATCGCGCCGCCGAAGCCGCGAGTGAGTTCCGTGAATGTGCCCTCGTCAGCGATTGTCTCGATAATACCGCGCACGTCGTATGCAAAGCGGCGGTCGGCAGGCATGGCCGTGCGCAGGCTGCCCTGTTCCGCGCACGCCCAGCCCTTGACGTCTCCCTGTGCGTACTCGAGCACTTTCCTGGCCAGTGCAGTCGCTTCTTCCTCGTCCTCGGCAATCAGGTCAAGGACGCCATTGCCCTGGTGGACCTCGATGGGGCCGATTTCTTTGGGGGCGTAACTGCCCAGGCCGCCGCCTTCGATCATGGCCGGCCCGGCCATGCCGATCCAGGATGTCCGCGTGGCGATGCGCACGTCTGCGCTACCGAGGAGTGCTGCATTGCCAGCGAAGCAATAACCATTGTTCACGGCGATTGTCGGCACTTCGCTGCATAGCCGGGCCCATTCCACGAAGGACGTTACATTCAGGCCGCCACTGCCGGTGGTGACATCGGTATCTCCCGGGCGGCCTCCGCCACCCTCGGTATACATCACGGTGGGTAGCTGTCGCTCCCGGGCCACACTGATCATGCGATCAAGTTTGAGGTGGTGGTAGTAGCCCTGTGTCCCCGCCAGCACGGTGTAGTCGTTAATGATGACCGCAGCGCGGGCTGACGGCTCGCCTATCCGCTCGGCGTTGATGGTTGCGAGGCCGGTGATGACGCCATCGGCGGGGGTGTTGGTGCGCAGGTCGTCGAGTTCACGCCGGCCTCGTTGCGCTGCAACTGCCAGTTGGCCGTATTCGACGAAGGAGCCTTCGTCTACGAGGTCTGCCAGGTTTTCCCGGGCGGTCCGAAACCCGCGGGAGTGACGTCCGGCGACGGCATCCGGCCGCTGGGCATCCTCGGTGAAGGCGAGCTGTGCATTGAGTTCTTCGAGTGGAGCCAGGGTGCCATCACCCGGGCGTGACTTGTTGCTCATATGTCGGTCTCACTGGCGGCAATGACGGCGTCCCACTCCGCGGGCGTCACTGGCTGGATTGAAAGGCGCCCCTGTTTCAGCAGCATCATGTTCTCCATGCCGGGCATGGCCTTGATTTCGCCGAGCGGGACAAAGCGTGGAAATTTGCGCTCGAATACTACATCTACTCGATACCAGCGCACATTCTCGGGCGTCGCTTTTGGGTCGTAATATTTGTTCTTCTGGTCAAACTGGTCCGGATCCGGATAGGCACTCTTTGCTACGCTGGCGACACCCGCCACACCCACATGCTTGCAACTGCTGTGGTAGATAAGCACCTCGTCGCCTGCTGTGACAACGTCCCGCAGCAGGTTGCGGGCCTGATAGTTGCGGATGCCATCCCAGGGCTCCGGGGTTGTCCCCAGTGCCTGAAGGTCATCGATGCTGAAATCGTCGGGCTCGGTTTTAAATAACCAGTAAGCCATGCGCCTGCTCATGCGGTGAATCGGAGCGCTATTGTGCCTCAATGACAGGGCCACAGGTCAATCTATTGGTCCAGATCTGGCTGATTCAACGTTGCTCAAGGACGTCTACCCGCCTAAACTAATGACCATTAGTCTGACGCTGGAAGAAAACGATAATGGAATTTTCAGTACCTGATTACGTGCATCATCGGGACAACAAGAACCTCGATCACATCCCAGGGCGTTACGGTCTGCCGTTCGTTGGCGACACGTTCCGCTTTGTGCTCAAGCCTTTCGAAACCCTGGACCAGCGCTACCGTGAATACGGGCCAGTGTCGAAAATCAGTATGACGTTCCAGAAGATGGTAGTGGCACTGGGGCCAGAATTCGTCCAGCAGCTCACCCTGGATTCCAGTCAGAGTTTCTCAGCGCAGATGGGCTGGGATGGCCCCCTGGGTGACTTCTTTGCTGGCGGCCTGCTGATGAAAGACTTCGCCGAGCACAAGTTTCATCGCCGAATCATGCAGACAGCGTTTAAGGTCGATGCGATGCGGCAGTATGTCGACATCATGAATCCGATCATTGATGAGCAGGTTGCGGGCTGGAGCGATGTGGAAGGTTTCCACTTCTATCCCAATGTTAAAACCCTGCTGCTGGATGTCGGGGCCAAGGTGTTTCTCGGGCTGGATATGGAGGGCGAAGAAACTCGCACTCTGAACCAGGCTTTCCTCGATCTGAATGAGGGCCCGCTGGCGCTGATTCGCAAGGATTGGCCCGGGCTTCAATACCGTAAGGGTATGGATGGTCGCCGCGCTCTCGAGCGCTATTTCACCGAACTCGCACCCCGGCGACGCGGCCAGACAGGCACAGACATGGCGACGTTCTTCGCCAATGAAAAATCCGAAGACGGCGAGTACTTTTCCGACAAGGTCGTGGGTGACCATCTCATTTTCTTGCTCCTGGCGGCGCACGATACAACCACCAGCGCGCTGACAATGGCCAGTTACTACCTTGCCAACGACCAGGCCTGGCAGGATCGTCTCCGCGAGGAAGTTGCGACACTGGGGCGGCAGGGTTTGAGCTACGACGACCTCGGCTCAAACGTTACCGACCTGGATCACTGCTTCAAGGAAACCCTCAGGCTCAATCCACCTGTGCCCATGTATCAGCGCCGCACGGTGAAGGAAGTGGAATTGGGTGGTTACACGCTGGCACCGCACACACTGGTGCAGACCTCCCCCTTGTACACGATGCGGATGAAGGAGTGGTGGCAGGACCCACACAGTTTCGACCCGGATAGATTTGCCCGAAATGAGCACAAGCAACACTCATTCCTCTGGGCGCCCTTTGGCGGCGGAGCACACAAATGTATCGGCCTGCATTTTGCTGACATGCTGTTTAAGTGCACCATGGCTCAGGTGCTGACACGTTACCGCATCCGCTTCGCAAAAGAGGGGCAGTTCCCGGCGAAAATCCAGCACTTCCCCTTCGCCAAGCCAATGGACGATTTGCCGCTGGTGCTCGAGCCACTCAGCTGACTCAATCGGTCAGGGACTGTGCCAGGTCCTGCAAATAGTCGATATTGGCCAGCTTGTGCGCGGGCTCAAAGTTCCTTGCGTTCGCAGCCAGGCGGACGATAACGACCCGATTGCCAGGATGTACGTAGATACTCTGGCCCCAGATGCCGCGCGCAAGGAAATCGCCGTCCCAGTCTCGCGGTGTCCACCACTGGTACTGATAGCCTGAGGTATTTGACGAACCGGGGTTTTTACCCGGCATCAGGTGAGGCTCGTCTGGCGTGACAGCGGCTTTCACCCAGCTGGCAGGTACGATCTGTTTGTCTCCCCGTTTGCCATGGTCGAGATATAGCAGCCCCAGTTTGGCGTAGTCACGCGCGGTGGCCGCCAGCCCTCCCATGGCGAACTCATGCCCCTGGGCGTCCAGCATCCATAGCCCCTGACTTTCCATGCCGAGGGGATGCCACAGTTTTTCCTGCATGTAGTCGGTCATGGTCTCGCCGGTTGTACGCGCCAGTAGCAAGCCCAGTAGCTGCGTATTGATACTTGCGTAGTGGTTGAACTTCCCGGGCGCCTGAGCTCGCCCGAGGGTGTTGATGTACTCCAGATAGCTCATCGGCGGCACCATGGCCGTCATGCGATTGATGTCAGAGTTCGGGTCAGTATAGGTTTCGTTAAAGCGCACGCCGGAAGACATCTGCAATATATGCTTAACAGTGACGTCGTCGAATGTGGCGCTGGTCAGCTCCGGAAGGTATTTCCTGATAGGGTCGTCCAGGCTTTCGATAGCGCCCTCTGCCAGGGCGATACCGACCAGCGTCGAGGTGAAAGATTTGGCCACTGAAAAGGAAATATGCAGGCTGTCTGCGGTGTCACCGTGTCCATAGTGCTCGTAGATTACCTTGCCATCGTGAATCACCAGCAGAGAGGACGTGCCCGAATGCTCGACAAAGGCGTTCACATCCATGGGTTCACCGTCCATCTCGCCGACAAAACGCAGTGATGCCGAGTTTTCACCCAGCTTCCAGGGTTGTGGTGAGGCGGTCATCGCCGAGGTGGGGACAAAGCGTTCCATGTGACGGAAGTTCTCATAGCGATCGCCGCTAAACAGCGCCATCACGCCGGTGGCCTCGCTGTCGCTGGCGGTGCCACCGATGGTGACCCCCTGGGCGAACGAGAGGGGGGCGAGTGCGGTAATTATCGCCGCCGAAAGCGCCTGTATTACACGGTTTGTTTTTATCACTGACTTCTCCTTGTATAATCGCTCCTTTTTCAGGAGCCAAACCCATGGGCAGAGCCTACCAGAATCGCAAGGAATCCATGGCCAAGACCTCGGACCAGAAGGCCCGAGTCTATAGCAAGCACGCTCGCGTGATCTACGTGACTGCCAAACAAGGGGGCGTTGACCCGGATGGCAATCTCGCACTGCGCAGTGCTATCGACCGCGCCAAGCGCGATCAAGTGCCGGCCCATGTGGTCGACAAGGCCATCGACAAAGCCAAGGGAAGCTCTGGCGAAGACTTCGCGCCGGCCCGTTATGAGGGTTTCGGTCCCGGTGGCTGTATGGTCATTGTCGACTGTCTCACTGATAACCCCAATCGCACCATCGGCGATGTCCGAGTGTGCTTCACCAAGACCAAAGCAAAACTCGGTACTCCCGGCAGTGTTAGCCACTCCTTCGACCACAGCGCGATCTTTGTTTTTGCCGGTGATGATGAAGAGGCCGCACTGGAAGCGCTGATGATGGCGGATGCAGATGTGGAAGACATCGAGTGTGAAGACGGCAAGATTACTGTATTCGCCCCTCATACTGAGTTCGCCAAGGTACGCGAGGCGTTGACGGAAGCTTTTGACGGCATCGAGTTCGAGGTGGAGGAAATCCAGTTTGTACCGCGCGAGACGGCGTCAATCTCAGCCGAGGATGAGCCCATGTTCGAGAAATTTATCGACATGCTTAACGATGTCGAAGACGTGCAGAAGGTCTACCACAACGTCGGCTAATCTGGGCGCGCCAGTGCCCATTCACGCAGTGCTTCAAGCGAGTACTGCTCTGCCTCGGGGAGTGCCTCGACTGCCTTTGCAAAAGCACCTCCGTCACGCTTGATCTGCTCATCCAGAAATGCGGTGACCAGCTGGGTTGTCAGGGCTACAGTTCGTTCTGGCGACAAGGCTCCTGTGGCAGTAATGCCGCGCGCAGTAGCGCCGCGAGCAAACCAGGTGCTATCGCTGAAGCTCTGGTGACGCATACCTTTGATCTCCACCCTCTCCACCAGGCCAGTGAGGCCTGCGTCCTGATTTTTTTCATAGACCGTGTCGCGTGGATTGCGGATGCCGTGCATCCGTGCCTCGGCGAACTGGGGGATACGCGAAAAATCCTGCTGCAGGGACAGTGCGGGCATACGCACAGTGGCGTTCACCAGCTCAGGGTCAAAATTGGCACCGTCGATGTTGATCGCCGCCCGGCAACGGGAATCCCTGTGACAGGCAGCCACAGAGGCGGTGCCGCCAAAAGAAGTTCCGGCGAACGCCAGATCCTGTAGCGCCAGATCGGGAAGCAGCTTCATCGCATCGGCAGGCAGTTGATTTGCGAATAGCTGGTCAGCCAGAAAGCCGATATCCGCCATCCATGTAGCGTGGCTGCGATGCATTCCCTCGGGTGCGAGCCGCACCCAGTTGAACTGCTCTGTGTCGCGCCAGAGGGTGTCGAAAAAATGCTCTTCAATTGGAGGAGGGAGTTGTTCACCCACGCGTTTTTTCTGGTGATGCCGCTTGGACATACTGGCTAAGGTTTCTTTGGCGATCGGGTGCACACTGCCATCCGGATATACCACGGCGGACATGTCGCCCGGATGAGTGAGGCTGAAGACCACATAGCCGTGGCTGGCCAGGTGCGTGTGGAGGATGGTGCTGCTGGCTACATGGGAGCTGAAGCCATTGCTGCGAATGACAACAGGGAAGCGCCCACTCGCTGCGCTGACCCGCCGGTAGGTGTGTGTGGGTATGTGCTGTAAGTGCTTGTTGAGCACGCCCGGCTCACCCAGGGCAGTCTCGCCGCTGGCGACGGCTTCTGCCTCCTGGGCGGTCATATAGGGCTCGACATTGGCCGTGACGTCAGAGTCGGCAGGGTAGTAGGCCCGGACCAGTAACTTGCGTGGACTACTGTGTGGCGCTCCCTGCAGGCCCGGACGTGACTCGTCTTCAATGACGAAATCGACAACCCCAACCTGAAAACTGCCATCCGGGTGCGGCAGGGATCTGATCGGTGCCGACCAGTTCACGTAGCCAGCCAGCGCTGCGCAAGAAAGCGTGCCGAGCACAAGGCAGTAGCGGGCAACTGGAGCAAGTTGCCAGCCTCTGGATTTGCACAAGCCGAGAACTGCGAGGCACAGCGCCGCCCATATCGCGCCGATGCCGGCCTGCCATAGTCCGAGAAGCACACCGAACCCTGTTGTCACCAATGTCATCAGCAAGATGATTATCGGCGCGTTTCGGTTCGATCCTGGTGCAAGCAACAACAGGCTGGCACACAGCAGCAGCGCGGGGCCTGCCCAAAAAAGGATTTCCATAGCTTATTCCCAGCTCAGTCGGGTGAGTTTCCAGTCGCCGTCGAAGTTCTGCCACCGGCCTGTTACTTGATATAGGCGCGCTGAATCTGGAATCAACCCCCGACCGCCGGCGAGCGCGACCATGGCGCTTGAGGTCGCGAGAGCATCCTCGTAGGCGTCGATTTCCACGTCTACCTGCGACACCAGAATATCGACATTGCGATAGCGCAGGAAATACACGCCGAGCATGCGCTTGGCGTCGTCTCTTGTTACGTCTCCGCTGCCCTGCTTGCCGCCGGTGAAAGATTCCGCAAGATGCTCTAGGAAGTCACCTGGGCTGCGCTCAGACAGGGCCGATTCCATCGCCATGATGTTGGCCCGGATTTGTGTTTCAGGGCCCACTGGCTCAGAGCAGCCCGCCAGCGAACCCAGCAGAAACAAACAAGCGAGAAGAAGTCGTCGGCGCATAAAATGATTCATCGTCCAAAAGCGTGTCGGATTAATCTATCATGTGGCTCTACTCAGTAAAAAGAGAACTGCCGATGGCAGCAGAGGGCAGCTCGCCTCGATTACAGGATCTATACGCGCTCGGAGAACAGATGGCCGCTGACCGCGAGGACTCGCTGGCCGAATTGCGGCGTCGCGATCACGAGATAGGGCAGGATTGCCTGGCACAGGATGATGCCGGGCGGCTGTTGTACTGGTTGCGCTGCGTGCATCCTGGTGATCGTGAGACATCCGGAGGCATTCGCGCAGAGACGATGGCGGTCGCTCTGCGTCTGTCAGCCCTGCTTTTTGGTGCGCTTGCCATGGCTGGTTTCCTGCTGGCGAGTAAGCAAGCACTGGTCAATGTATTGCTATTCTTGCTGGTATTCGTTGTCCTGCAACTGCTCGCTTCGCTTGTCGCCGCTATTACCATGATGCGCTCCCTGCGCGGCAGCCCTCCGGCGGTGTCGCCACTGAATCCCGCCCGCCTGATCACTCGCCGTGCGCTTCCTGATGCGCGTTATCTAAGCGAGAACAGCGGTGCTGTGCGTTTGCTGCTACTGCGCTATGGGCAGGAGTTCGGCGCTTTGTTTACCGCCGGTGCAATGGTGGCTTTATTCGGCCTGGCTACGGTCACAGGTTTCGGTTTCGTCTGGGGTTCCACGTTTGCCCTGGGAGACGAGTGGATGGTTGCACTGACCGGAGCGCTGGCCACGCCGTGGCAGGGGTGGTTGCCGGCGACCCCCTTAACGCCCGAAGTCATCAGTGCTACGCGTTACTACGCTTCCGCATCCGACCTCAGCCTGCTCACCGAGGAGAGCAGGGCAGGGTGGTGGTGGTTCCTGTTCATGTGCATGGCTTGCTATGCGCTGTTACCTCGTTTGGTGCTCTGGGTATTTTCGCGTGTAGCGTACCGCCGTGAATTGCAGCGCGCCTTTGTAGCAGCTCCCGGTGCGGCAGCAGTGCTGTCGCGGATGCGCGCGCCTGCGGTGCGCACGCAGGCGCTGGAAAAAGACGTTGTGAGTGATTCGATTGTGGACGATATCGATGAAGGTGTGATGTTACTCAACTGGGCCCAGGCTGTGTCGACGGACCAGGTTGAGCAGTTGCCGCTGCTGGCACGGGTGCCCTCGGATAATCGACTGGAAGCAGGATTAGGCGCACCGACGGAGGACACCGCAGCTATTGAAGTTGTGAATGCTTACCGGCCTGAGTTGTTGCTCATTTCGGTAAAAGCCTGGGAGCCGCCCATGGCGGATCTGGCGGATGTGCTCGCGCAGTTAAATGGCGTGCCTCAGGCCGCGCTGTGTCTGGTGCCATTGGCCGGGCGCGAGGTGTCAGAGCACGATATGGAAGAGTGGCTGGCTTTTGCCCATGAACTGGATGTTCCGGCCCTGCGATGTGAAGCATTGAGGTGGGGCTGATATGAGTATTCAAGAGCCAAGTATTCCGGCCTTTGCCGTCGTCGGGCGGCCCAATAAGGGTAAGTCGTCCATCGTTGCAACGCTTGCCCGCGACGACAGTGTGCATATTGCAGCGAAGGCGGGGTCAACGCGTATGATGCGCCGATTCCCGATGCGCATTGACGGTGAAACCCTCTATGAACTGGTGGACACGCCGGGGATTCAGCGCGCTCGCTCGGTGCTGGCCTGGTTGCAGGCGCATAATGATAATGCCGCCTCCCGCCCAGACACCGTGCGCGCGTTTCTCGACGCCCATGCGGAAGATCCCCAGTACCAGCACGAATGTCAGGCGCTGGCGCCGATTATGGACGGTGCGGGCATTATCTATGTGGTGGATGGCTCCTGCCCCTTTGGCGCTGACTATGAAGCTGAGATGGAGATTCTACGTTGGACCGGCAGGCCCAGCCTGGCCCTGATCAATCCTATCGACAGCACTGACTATGTGCAGGAGTGGACGACCGGGCTCGGGCAGTATTTTCAGACGGTGCGCGCCTTTGATGCCCACCGTGCGGAGCACCGCAAGCAGCTGGAGTTGCTGGAATTATTTGGGCATCTGGATCCGGAGTGGCAACAACCCTTGAAGCGGGCAGTTGAGATTCTGGAGGCAGACCGCAGAGCGCAGCATGAGGGCGCAGCTTATCTGGTTTGCGATTTAATTCTGGAGGCGCTCACTTACAGTGCGAGGCAGAAGCTTCCCGAGGGGGCGCCGGAAGATCCGGTCAAAGCTATCCTGTTCAAACAGTACGTGCACCACCTCGGAGCCTCCGAGCGCCGCTGCCGGCGCCAGGTGGAGGAACTGTTCTATTACACTGACCTGCAAACATCTGAAGAGCGGCTCGCGTTGGAAAGCGACGATCTGTTCAATCAGGAAAACTGGTATCTGTGGGGCTTGAGCAAGCGGCAACTATTGTTTGCGGCAACCTCGGCCGGCGGAGTTGTTGGTGGCGGTGCCGGCGTGGTGATTGATGGTGCAACGGGCGGCCTGACAGGTGGCCTGGGTACATTGATTTCGGGTGTAGGTGGAGCGCTTGCCGCTCGCAGTCAGGTAAAAAAACACGCAGACGATATCGCCCAGTGGAAAGTGAGTGGCATTCCCAGTGGCGGCACTGAATTGGCCTACGGCCCTTCACGTAATGCAAATTTTCCTTTCGTGGTCATGGGCAGGGCCATGCAGCACCACCGCTTGATAAGCCAGCGCACGCATGCAGTGCGCGAGACGCTCAAGCTGGATGATCCAGCGCTGGAATGGTTGAGCGACAAGGAACGGCGCAAACTGGCGCGGGCCTTCGACGACATCCGCAATGATCGCAAGGCCGATCAGCGGCGGGTAGAGCTTGCCCAGATGTTGGGCGAGTGGTGTCTCGCTGTCGACTCAGCCTAGCGCAAAAGTTCCAGCAGCCGCTGGTCAATCCAGCCGTCCAGCTTCCAGTTCATTAGAAAACCACAGTGGCCGCCGTGGCGCGGCGTTTCGATCGAAAGCGCCGGCGAGTTTGCGAGGTCTTTGAGATCGTCGCAGGGAATCATGGGGTCATCCTGACTGAGGATGATATGACTGGGTACGCGCAAGTTTTCCAGCGTGCTGCCGGTCAGGGCGTAGGCCTGATAGTAGCTGCGCGAGTCATCGTAAGCGGTGTAATTAGGCACGAAGTAGTCGTTCATATCCCCGAGTGTTTGCAGCTCCAGCAGCGTGTTGCCGTAGCCCAGCTCTGGATAGTGTTTCAGTTTGATTTTCAGGGAGCGCTTCCAACGATGCACAAAGTAGCGGTGGTAGATAGCGCTGCCATTCTCTATTTCGATCATGGTGCGCCAAGGGTCGAGCACGGGGCATACACCCACCACACGATCGAGATTCAAGCCGAACTCATGTGCCCTGGCAGCGACGCGCAGGGAAAAATTACCGCCTAGTGAATGCCCTGACAGGAAGTGCTTGTCATGGGGGTAGAGGCGTAAAATTTCCGCGATAGCGTCAATCACTTCACGCAAGCGGGTGGAGTTGTATAGTTCCGGATTTAGTGCATGACTTGGGCCGTGGTCGCGCAGGTGCAGGCGGAAGACGCTGAAGCCGGCGCGATGCAGGGTAAAGGCATTTGAGAGTTGATAGCTGGATTCAGCATCCCCTTCCCAGCCGTGCAGTAGAATTGCCAGCCCACGCTCCGGGTTCGGATTGGGGTTGTACAGACCATGCAATCGAATACCGTCGCTGCACTGGAGTATCACGTCCTGTGCTTCTGCCTGGAGCTGGCGTGTGCGCCTTGCCAGGGGCCAGGCCCGCAGTGGCGTGCTCGAAATCAGCGTCTGTACGTGCGGGTTGCGCAGCACCGGAGGCGGGTTGAATGTGCTCATAGCGTTTGCAAAGTGGGGCAGGCCGTCAGCACGGCC
The DNA here is from genome assembly GCF_009388985.1 of Halioglobus maricola. Classification (NCBI taxonomy): domain Bacteria; kingdom Pseudomonadati; phylum Pseudomonadota; class Gammaproteobacteria; order Cellvibrionales; family Halieaceae; genus Halioglobus; species Halioglobus maricola. The sequence goes on along the minus strand of NZ_CP036422.1, from coordinate 2,993,002 downwards.
TAGTCCAATGCGGTCCTGGCTCTGGCGAAGGCCTCGATGGCGAATTCCAGATCGTCATTGGACAGGGCAGCGGACATCTGGGTGCGTATGCGAGCCTTGCCCTTGGGAACAACCGGAAACGAGAAGGCGGTCACATAGACACCCTGGGCCAGTATTGCTTCGGCAAATTTGGCTGCCCTGGCCGCGTCGTGGAGCATCACTGGAACGATCGGGTGTTCTCCCGGTAGCAACTCGAAACCGAGCTTTTCCAGACCTTCACGGAATACCGTCGTGTTCTGCTGCAGGCGCTCGCGCAATTGCGGCGACTCGGACACCAGATCGATGGCCTTGAGCGCACCTGCCACCACCGGCGGCGCTACCGTGTTGGAGAACAGGTAGGGACGCGAGCGCTGGCGCAACAGGTCAACCACCTCTTGTCGGGCGGCAGTATAGCCACCAGAGGCCCCGCCAAGCGCTTTGCCCAGCGTGCCGGTGATGATGTCCACCCGGTCCATGCAGCCGCGCAACTCGTGGGTGCCGCGTCCGCCCGCGCCGACAAAGCCAGTGGCGTGGCAGTCGTCGAAGTGCACCAGTGCCTTGTATTTGTCCGCCAGGTTACAGACCTCGTCCAGGCGGGCGATATAACCGTCCATTGAGAACACACCATCGGTAGTGATGAGCTTGAACCTTGCGCCGGCGGCATCAGCAGCCTTGAGTTGTGCTTCGAGGTCTGCCATATCGTTGTTTTTGTAGCGATATCGCTGAGCTTTGGACAGCCGTACACCGTCGATGATGGAGGCGTGGTTCAGTTCGTCCGAGATCACTGCATCCTCGGCTCCCAGCAGGGTCTCGAACAGGCCGCCATTGGCGTCGAAGCACGACGGGTACAAGATGGTGTCCTCGGTGCCAAGGAACTCGCTGAGTTTCTCCTCGAGTTGCTTGTGCAGGGTCTGGGTGCCGCAGATAAAGCGCACCGACGCCATCCCGTAGCCCCAGTCCTCTAGCCCCTGAGCCGCCGCGGCATTTACCTCGGGGTGCTGAGCCAGGCCGAGGTAGTTGTTGGCGCAGAGGTTAAGTACCTCGCCCTCGCGTACACCGACATGGGCGCCCTGTGGGGTCGTAATCTGGCGCTCGTGCTTGTATAGCCCGGCCTCTTCAATCCCTTGTAACTCACTGGCAAGGTGTTCCTGAAAACGGTCGTACACGTTTATTCCTCCCAGTTAAGGATGACCTTGGAGGCCTCCCCACTGTTCATGACGTCGAAGCCGTGCTGAAAATCGCTGTAGGGCAGCCGGTGAGTGATCACCGGTGATATATCCAGCCCGGAGTCGATCATTACCGACATTTTGTACCAGGTTTCATACATCTCCCTGCCATAGATACCTTTCAGGGTGAGCATATTGAAGATCACCTTGTTCCAGTCGATGGCGGTATCTTCGCCGGGAATGCCGAGAATCGAAATTTTGCCGCCGTGACACATGCTGTCGATCATGTCATTGAAGGCCTGGGCGTTGCCCGACATTTCCAGGCCGACATCGAAACCCTCGTACATACCCAGTTCTCTTTGCACATCGGCGATGCTCTCTTGCGCGACGTTCACTGTGCGCGTGGCGCCCAGTGCCCTGGCGCGGTCCAGACGCGATTCGATTACATCGGTGATCACCACATGGCGGGCGCCAGCATGCTTGCACACCGCCGCGGCCATCGCACCAATCGGGCCTGCGCCGGTAATCAGCACATCTTCGCCCAGCAGATCGAACTGCAAGGCGGTGTGGGTGGCGTTGCCGAACGGGTCGAACAGTGCCGCCACGTCCAGATCGATGCCGGGAGTGTGCTCCCACACATTGGACATGGGCAGGGCAACGTATTCGGCAAATGAGCCGGGGCGGTCTACACCAATGCCGGAGGTCTGGTTGCAAAGGTGGCGGCGGCCTGCCATGCAGTTGCGGCAGCGGCCGCAAACCACGTGCCCTTCGCCCGAGACGATCTGTCCGGGGTGGAAGTCGTTGACATTGGCGCCGACGTCAACAATTTCGCCGACGAATTCGTGGCCCACCACCATGGGTACTGGAATGGTTTTCTGGGCCCAGGCGTCCCAGTTATAGATGTGCATATCCGTGCCGCAGATCGCGGTGCGCTTAACCTTGATAAGTACATCGTTGATGCCCAGTTCGGGCTCGGGCACATCTTCCAGCCAGATGCCCTCACGAGCTTCCTTCTTGACCAGTGCTTTCATTGTGTGTGTTCCGGGTAGACCAAAGGGCGAATTCTAGTCTAAAACCCGCGGCGAGGCTCGTCTCGGGTACGAAACTGGGGAGTGGAGGGGGTGGGAGCCTAACTGTCGGCGCCGAGGAGACCGTTGCCGCTGATCGAGGTGGCTACCGCGGGATCATCTTTGAAGTTCTCGCGGCCGGAAACTGTGGTGTCGATATGGCTGGTCCAGGTGGCATTCTGGCGGCGCTGGTTGGCGATGCCATCGCCAAAATTGGTGGTCTGCACCTTGACCTTGTCGCCTCTTGCCTTGGAGGGGCAGGCGCGGTCAGTGAAGGTTTTCTTGCCAGTGTCAGGGTCGACACACATGTAAACGCCAGCAAGCGCAGACTGGGCTGTTACCAGGCTGCCGAGCAACAAAAGTGCTGTAAGTACTGTGCGTTTCATTAGAGTGCTCCCTAATACTAGCTTTTCATAGGAGATTAGGAGGGTGGTCAACAGGGGTCCAGAAGAAGTTGGTGATTTCTCCAGAAAGTGCAAAAAGTGTGATTGAGGTCCGCAATGGTGTAGAGGGGTGCACCAGATTGGTGCGATCTGTACTTCCGCTAGTCAATTCATTACTCTGCGCGCATGAAATTTTCTCCTGTTTTTATCGCCTTGCTATTCCTTAGCGGCTGCGCAGTTTTCGAGCCCCCGGAAGCCGCCCCCGCGTGCCCTGAGCCCGTGGCCTGCCCGGCTTGTGAGGTGATGCAGTGCCCTGAGCCTGCGGTCGAAATTGTCGAGCGAATCGTAGAGGTGCCCGCGCCGATACCGCCCCAGGCGTCCACCGCGGGTGAGATGCATCTGCCAATTGTGGGAGCGGTGGAGTGGGTCTATGTGGAGCCGGCGGGTCTGCGTCTGGAAGCCCGCCTCGATACTGGCGCTGAAACCACCTCGATCCACGCCGAGAATATTCGGCTGGTGGAGAAGGAGGGCAAGCGATACGTGCGCTTCATCGTGCCTGACGCCGCGACCGGGGACCAGGTGAACATGGAGTTGCGGCTGCGCCGCCAGGTGCTGATCAAGCAGCACTCCGGTGAGCCGGAGCGTCGGTACGTGGTCAGGATGTGGCTCACGCTGGGCGAGATGCGCTCTCGGGTCGATGTGACCCTGTCTGACCGGCAGGTGTTTGAGTATTCGCTGTTGGTGGGGCGTAACTTTCTGGTAGACACGGCGATCGTTGACGTGAGCCGGCGCCATACCCAGGCCATGTGATGCTGAGCACCCGGGTCAAAATTGAATTTGTCGCCGCTCTGCTGATTCTCCTGGGTGTCGGCCTCATGGTGTACAAGGTCTTCTTCCTGGGGTTTCCACTGCTGCCGGGGGAATACCGCGATGTCTGGACGATAGAGTCCAAGATCAGTTTCCGCCCTGGCGAGGGCCAGGTGCAGGCGGACCTGACGTTGCCTGAGGAACACGCAGGCTGGGTGTTGCTGGACGAGCACTTTGCGTCGTCTGGCTTCGGTTTTTCTGTGGCTGACGGTGACCCGCGTCGCGCCACGTGGACGCGAAAATCCCTGTCTGAACCCACTACCCTGTACTACAAAATCCAGGCGTATCGTCAGCAGCCAGATGCCTTGTCCGGCCAGCCCGACCCGCAGGTGCAAGCGCCTTTGCTCGCCGCGAATCAGCGCGCCGCGATGGAACGGCTGGTGGAAGTGCTGGAGGAAAAATCAGCTGATCGTCGCAGTTTCACCACACTGTTGATCCGGGCGCTGGACCGGCGCTCCGAAGATCCTGATGGACGATTCCTGCGCAGCACCTGGGACGAAGAATCCGGCAATATTCTGTTGCAAACTCTCGGCTTCGCCGGCATTCCCGCGACTGTCCTGCGGGGCATACGGCTGGAAGATGGTCGCCGCCGCCAGACTCTGAGCGCAATGCTTGAAATTTACGACGGGGAAGTCTGGCGGGTATTCGATCCGCGCACTGGCGAAGAGGGCCTGCGTGAGGATTTCTTTATCTGGCAGCGCGGCACAGATGCGCTGCTTGATGTCACTGGCGCGCGTTCCTCGCGTCTCGAGTTTGCTCTTGTGAGCAACAGCTTGCCATCGCGCTCGGTGCTGGCTATGGAGCAGCGCTCAGGCCGATATGCGCTGTTGGATTTTTCAATTTATGCGTTACCGGTTGAGCAGCAGGGCGTGTTCAAGGGCCTGTTACTTATTCCTGTAGCCGCACTGGTGGTTGTGATGATACGCCTGTTGGTGGGTATCAAGACGTCCGGCACGTTTATGCCCATTCTGATAGCGATCGCATTTATCCAAACCACATTGTTGCTGGGGTTGGCGATTTTTCTGGGACTGGTCGCTGCAGGGCTGTGGATTCGTTCCTGGCTTTCGCATATGAACCTGTTGTTGGTGTCGCGCATCTCGGCGGTGGTGATTGTCGTGATTTTCCTTATGGCAGCACTGGCCTTAACAAGCTATCGCCTGGGTTTGGACCAGGTGTTGTCAGTGACATTTTTCCCGGTCGTCATTCTCGCATGGACGATTGAACGAATGTCCATACTGTGGGAAGAGGAGGGGCCGCACGAGGTGCTGTTGCAGGGCACGGGCAGCTTGCTTGTAGCGACACTGGCGTACCTGGCCATGTCCAATCGTCTCGTGTCTCATCTCACGTTCAATTTCCCTGAACTGACCCTGAGCCTGCTCGGTGTCATCCTGCTGCTCGGAAAATATACGGGCTACCGTCTCACCGAGCTGTATCGATTCAGGTCGATGGGGGATAAGCAGTGAAACTGTTCGCCTCGCCGGGCCAGTTGCGTGCCGCCGGCATGCTGGGCATGAACGAGCGCAATATTGGCTATATTGGCGAGCATAATCCGCGCAAGAATTACCCATTGGTGGACAACAAACTGCTCACCAAGCGGGCCGCGCAGGAGCGCCAGATTCCAGTGCCGGAGTTGTTTGGTGTTGTCGAATACCAGCACCAGGTCAAGGGCCTGATAGAAACGCTGGAGGGACGCGATGCATTCGTTATCAAACCGGCTCAGGGCAGCGGCGGCAAAGGCATCCTGGTGATCACCGGGCGGCGAGGCGACCGCTATGTCAAATCCTCAGGCCTGGAGATCAATGCGGCGGAGGTGCGGCGGCATGTTACCAACGTGCTCGCCGGGTTGCATAGCCTGGGTGGGCGCAATGACAGCGCCATGATTGAAGCGCTAATAGAGTTTGACCCCTGTCTGGCGCAATACAGCCACGAGGGAGTACCTGATATCCGCGTGATCGCATTTCGCGGGGTGCCAGTGATGGCAATGATGCGGTGCGCGACCCACGCCTCCGATGGCAAGGCCAACCTGCATCAGGGAGCTGTGGGCGTGGGCATAGATATAGCGAGTGGCCGCAGCGTGCGAGCGGTACAGAATGATGTGCTGCTGGACAGGCATCCCGACACTGGCGCCTGTTTCGCCGACCTGGTCATTCCCCACTGGGAACGTGTACTCGACCTCGCCGCGAGCTGCGTGGAAATGACAGGCCTGGGTTATCTCGGTGCGGACGTGGTGTTGGACCAGAGTCAGGGCCCGATGCTGCTGGAGCTTAACGCGCGCCCTGGGCTGGCGATTCAGGTGGCTAATCAGGAGGGCTTGCGCCACCGCCTGGATCGCGCGGCGGCAATTGCGGCAACGGGGGCCAACCACGACGAGCGTATTGCGCTCGCTCGCGAGGCCTTCGGCGCGCTCAGCTGATGGATATTGCCGCGCTGCTGCCGCAGCTACTCGTGTGGGTGACGGTGTTGTCGGGGGCGACGTTTCTCGCGGCACTAGTGGCCGTGCCCTGGGTCGTGAAGCGGCTACCGCAGGACTATTTTTCCAGGCCTCAGCGCTTGTCAGCTGATGAGCCTCGCGGCGTTACTGCCTATCTGTTGGCGGGGCTCAAGAACCTTTTTGGGGCCATTCTGGTGTTGCTGGGAATTCTGCTGCTTTTCACGCCCGGCCAGGGCTTACTGACCCTATTGGCCGGTCTGTTGCTCATGAATTTTCCCGGCAAGTACCGTTTGGAGCGCGCTGTGGTCGCGAGAAAGGGGGTATTTCGAGCGCTTAACTGGATGCGTCAGCGCCAGGGCCTGCCAGATTTCGATTCTCCCCGCACATCCTCCTAGCTTTCAGCGCGTGCTATCTTCAGGGGGTTGGTCTTATAATTCCCCATTGCAGTTGATGAATCCGGAAGTGACGTAATGATCGGAAAAATGATGTCGATGGGCTTTGATCTGGCCACCATGCCCGCGCGCCTTACCTGGCGCAGCGCCCGGGCGATGACCATGAATGCGGCTGAGTTTCAGCAGTTCTCGGAAGAGCTTCGTCTCGCATCTGAAGATGCTGCCCGCGAAATTCGCGCGGTAATAGCCGGAGTCGATGCCGAAATGAGCGCTAAAGCAGGGCATCTGAGCGCCGAACAAAAAGCGCAGGCGGCGGGCCTTGCTCTTGAGGCAGCAGAGCAACATCTGAGCATGGCAGCGGTCAATTTGCTGAGGGCTTTGTGGTTGTCCAGTCACGCAGGGCGCGAACTGGCCCAAAGCCAGGAAGGCATCATTATTGAACACGAGGCACAGTCATCATGAACAAAATTTATACCCTGGTTACCGCCGCTTCACTGCTGGCGTTTGCATCCCTGGCACCGACGCAGGAAGCAACCTCATTGCAGTCTGACTGGCTTGAGTTTGTCACTGGACACAAAGGGGAGACTCTCGGCGTTGAGTTAATGTCGATTGAGCCGGGCGCTACTCAGGGTACGCGCAAAGTCACTCTGGCGGTGCCCAAGGATGCGATAGCTGATCCCGATGCTATTGAGGAGGTCATGGTATACGGCACCATGCCGGATCAAGCTGAGCCGATGGAATTGCCGTTTGAGGTGCAGTACGAATGGCTGCGCGATTATGACAACGACAACTACGGCCTGGTAATACATATCGGTGAGGGCAATTGGCCGATACGCCTGTTCATGAACTCAGCGCCCGGCTATACCAAATAATCTATTCCTTGCTCAGGGAGAGAGCCCGAATGCGGATAGCGAGAACCATCGGATTTTTGGCTGGCGTCTTCAGTGCCGCCGTAGTCGCGCAGGTAGAGGTCATCGAAGAGCCGAGCCCCTATCACGTGGAACGCACGTGGCCGGATTACTTCCTCGAACACAAGAAACTGTTTACCGAGAAGTCGGGCACCTATCGAGCCGGCGAGCACCCGGTGTGGACAGTGCATGTGCCGGGTGGCTGGATCGGTAACAGTACGATCATCGAAGGTGACGATGGGCTCATCGTCTACGACACCAGTGTCAACGTTGAGGCCGGTGCGCATATTGCCAAAGAAATCCGAAAGATTTCAGACAAGCCGATCAAGGCAATTTTCTATTCCCATCACCACACCGACCACTACAACGGTACCTCCGCACTGGTCAGCAAGGAGCAGGTGGAGCGGGGTGAGGTACAGATCTACGCCTGGGAAAACTTTGAGCGCGAGGTGGCGCAAGAGTTTGGCGCGATCCTGCCGCGCCAGTTGATGGGCGTTTTTTACTATGGGCCTGATATTTTGCCCAAGGAAGAGCAACACTATCACGGTTGTTGTGCACCCAAGGTGCTTGGCGGCGCGCCGGGCTACCTGCCTCCTACGCATACCATGGATCAGGATATGCAGCTGGAAATTGCCGGCGTAAAGATCAATGTGATCTACACCGGAGGTGAGGCGATATCCGAGTTCGGCCTCCATCTGCCGGATATGAACATGATGATCATGGGGGATGAGTTCTTCTACGCATTGGCCAATGTGCATTCAATCCGTGGCTCCAAGCCGCGCCTGCCCGAAAACTATATCAGCGCTCTGGACAAGATCCGAGAGATCCAGCCGGACTGGCTGCTGGGTTCACACATCATGCCGATGGGCGACCCGATAGAGATCCAGCGAGCGGTGACGGTCAGCCGTGATGCGATCCAGTACATCTGGGATCAGTCCATTCGCTATATCAACAAGGGCTATAACGCCGCGGAGTTACAACAGAAGTTTCTCACCCTGCCGCCGCATCTCGATCACCCGCCTTACACCAGGCCGATGTATGGCACGCCCTGGATTATCGCGCCGGAAATTTTCCATGGCTGGGTCAGCTGGTTCAGTGGTGATGCAACTGACCTACTGCCGACAGAGCCGGTGGAGAAGGCGCGCCGCTATGTGAAGCTGATGGGCGGCCGGGACAAGGTGTTTGCCGAGGCAGAAAGGGCGTTCTTTGCCGAGGATTACCAGTTTGCCGCTGAGCTGACCCAGTTACTGGTGCGTATCGAACACCTAGATTGGGATGCCCGCTATCTCAAGGCCGCAGCACTGCGTGCCCGGGGATACGGCGAGATCAATACCATCGCTCGCGCCTGGTATCTCAATGGCGCCAACGAGCTCGAGGGCAAGGTCAATTCGCGCATGCTGCTGGGCATGGGCCAGCGCGTCGTGGCGGGTTCAATGCCCCCCGGCGAACTCCTGCGCAGCTGGCGCTATCAGGTAGATGCGGATAAGGCCGGCGCGACGCGGTTGCAGCTCGGCTTTGAATTTGTCGGCGCGAGCGAGAGTATCCCCGCGCAGACTTATCATCTGACCTTGCGCAACAGTATTCTGGAGGTCGATGAGACAGAACTGCCAGAGGGGCTGCCGCGAGTGCGACTCACGATTGCACAGTTGCGTTCCATATTGGCGGGTAAGGAAGTCAATGCCGATATCGGTGACAGTGAGCGACTGAGTGAATTGCTGACATACCTTGATCGAGAACCTGCGAATTTTTCACTCCACGTACGGTAGGAGTTACAGGGATGGCCATCTTCACCCAAACTGCCCTTGAGGCAGTGCAGATTATTGGCTCCGGTGAACACATCTGGTGCCATTCAATGGCAGCCACGCCCACCGTATTGCTGCAGGCACTTGGCCAGCACGCGCGCACGCTCAGCGATGTCCAGTTGATGCAGTTACACCTCGAGCACGCCGAAGATGTTGCTCACCCGGCGTTGGACGGGCATTTGCGCAACCGCTGTTTTTTTGCCGGCAGGTCTACGCGCCAACTCATCAACGAGGGGCGGGCAGACTACGTACCCATGTTTCTCTCGGAGATTCCCAAGGAATTTCGCCGCGGCCACCAGCGAGTAGATACGGCCTTGGTTCAGGTGTCTTCACCGGATCAGCACGGCAACTGTTCACTCGGAATTTCCGTCGAAGCCACCGCGGCGGCGTGCGAGGTTGCCAGCAGGATCATCGCCCACGTGAACCCGTCCATGCCGCGCACCCATGGCGACAGCTTTATCAATATTCGCGATATTGACTATGCCTACATGGACGACCGGCCACTGATTTCGCCCGAGGGTAAGCCTGAGACGGAGATTGAGCGGCGCATCGGTGAAATCATCGCGGAGCAGGTGAACGATGGCGACTGTCTGCAGATGGGCATAGGTGCGATTCCCAATGCGGCTCTCGCTTGCATGCGAGACAAACGCCATCTGGGGGTGCATACCGAGATGTTCTCTGATGGGGTTGTCGATCTCATACAATCTGGTGTGATCGACAACAGCAACAAGAAAATAAGCCACGGGCGCACAGTTACCGGTTTTGCCATGGGCAGTGAGCGCCTGTATCGCTTCGTGGATGACAACCCCGAAGTGGTTTTTCTGGACATCGAATTTGTGAACAACCCGGTGGTAATAGCAAAGAACCCCCAGGTCACCTCGATCAACAGCGCTATCCAGATCGACCTCAGCGGTCAGGTATGCGCCGATTCGATGGGCCACAAAATCTATTCCGGGGTCGGCGGGCAGGTAGATTTTGTGCTCGGGGCGACATTTTCCGATCACGGCAAGTCGATTATTGCCCTGCCCAGTACCGCTAAAAAGGGCACATTGAGCCGCATTGTGCCGGCGCTTGAGCGCGGCGCCGGCGTGGTCACGACAAGAGCCCTGGTGGACTACATCGTCACGGAATATGGCATCGCTGAACTGCGGGGTCGGTCCATCGCTGAACGTGCCCGGGACCTCATTAATATCGCTCATCCAGACTTCCGTGAGGCCCTGGCGAAGGAGGCCAGCGACAACCTCGGTCTCTCCATTTAGAGGACAGAATGCGGACAAAATAATTCGCTGCTAAGCCCTTGACTGTAAACAAGTTCGTCCCTATAGTACGCCCCCTCAACGCGCCTGTAGCTCAGCTGGATAGAGTACCTGGCTACGAACCAGGCGGTCGCACGTTCGAATCGTGCCAGGCGCGCCATACAAGCAAAAAAGGCTACCCCGAAGGGGTGGCCTTTTTTTTTGTTTCTATGGTGAGTCTAGCCGCAAGAGGTACCTTTACGTTCGGCAAATTCCTCCCGGACCAGAGTCGTATGTATTCCTATCAGGGAGATTCCTGCTGCAGGCCTTGTATCGCGCGATTCACGAGAAAGCTGTTGTCCCACTCTTCAATAATCTTGGGGAAGTACCCCGCCGCCGGTCCCGTGCGCACGATCACCAGATCATAGTTGGGGCTCACATAGACTCGCTGGGCGCCGTATCCGGAAAAGTAAAATGTTGCAGGATCCAACCAGTCTGCCTTCCGCTGATAACCGGTTTTACGCGGGTTGGCCTGGACATTACTCGCCAACCATATCTGGAAACCGTAGTGCGGAGTATGTGGCGACGGCGTGGCGGCCCGCTGAATCCACTGTGCATCGAGCACGGCCTCACCGTCCCACTGCCCCTCCTGCAGCAACAACTGTCCCAGGCGCGCCCAATCGCGGGTCGTAGCCAGCAGGCAACAGGCGTGCATGGCCTCGCCGCCGGGCCGGTCCAACCACACCTGGGCGTCGCTGTTGCCCAGCGGCTGCCATAACACCCTGGACAGATAGTCCGCATAGCGCTCACCGGTCGCCTCGCTTAACACCAGCCCCAGAAGCTGCGCGTTCAGATCGTTATAGTCGAACTGCTCGCCCGCTGCGCCTGACTGGCCAAAGGCCAGCGTTGCCGCCCGGGTATCATCGGCATACAGCCAACGGAATGCATCGCCCCATGGATTGAACCCGCCGCTGAAGCTTTCAAGGCCCGAACTCATCTGCAGCAACTCGTTGATGGTGATGTCACCGCGCGGGTCGTCGCGCCACTCGGAAAGGTATTTGCCCACCGGGTCATCAATGGACGCAATCAGCCCCTCGGCCAACGCCTGGCCGATCAGCAGCGCCTGAATTGACTTATGCATGGACTGGGACTGTGTCAGGCTCGCTGCCGAATAGTCGTCGCGATACCATTCCAGCTGAACCTGACCCCTGTGCAGAACCAGCAGGCTGAACGAATCAAAATAGGCGGCGTACTCAACCATGTCCGCAAGGGCGTCCCCGGAGATGCTCGCCAAGCCCGAGGGGGCAACGGGCAGGTCGCGCTCTTCCGGCGCCCCGCGAACCACCTCGCGGTTATCAAAGACCTCGGAATAGGCACCCTTGCCGGAGGCGCTGAACGTGGCCGCCATTCGCTTCCAGAACACCGGAGCGGAGTAAAAGTCCCACGCCAGAAACGCTACGGTTGCGAGAACTGTTGCCAGCACAACCTTTTTTATCACTGCAGTATCCCCTTTTATTGAGAGCCGTGGCGCTACATACCGACGGCCACTTGGATAGATTGACTAAATCTTCAATCGAGGCCCACTCATCAGTGCCGTGAATGCCGGACGCCTGCGTGTAGTCAATCACAGTGCCGTGAAAGCGATATTGATCTTTGGCAAGTTCCACAGAGTGACGTGTATCCGTAGCCGCTATTAACAGACTGGGGACGGTTAGCGCAGCGGGATAAACGTCGGTAAATATCGATATTGAACACGCGCTTAAGACGTTGAACCCGGTCCACGGGTATGGTCTTGGTTAAGCTTCTCGTTCGAGTGGCCCGGGCTTTCTTTGTTCTTCATGGTTGCGTAGAGTTAGAAGTGCCCGGCGGGAATCAACGCTCCGAAGCACTCGCTTTCTGCAAGTCCTTTGGGTGCAGCCAATACGAACGCAGGTTTTTCAAGCTATACAGTTCACAAAGCTGGGCCAAGCTGCCAAATCGGAATCCTACTTCGCCCCAAATGAGAAGGAAGCGATCTTGCCCATAAATCGAATACTTACATTTCTACTGCTGACGCTAAATGTATACACGGCAAATGCTGAACCTTTGATCAAAGAGGTTTCTGGCATTGTACGGTTGGGCGATAAACTGTTGATTGTCGCCGACGGTGATCTGGAAAATTACTACGAATACGACATATCCAATCTTGATAGTCGACACATCGTTCTAAGTGAAGTGAACCGAATACAGAAAAAGCAGATCATTAAAACAAAGTTGCATGTGGACTTTGAAAGTATCGACATGCTCGCTGACGGGGAAGTTATTGTACTGTCGGAGCGATTGCGGTCTCTTGTGTCTGCTGGGGGCACAATCATTTCGTATCCAAGTCGGTTTGGGGAGTACGCTCAAGTGGGGCTTGAAGGCCTTACATCACGGCCGACAAGTGGTGTGCCGGGGAGTTATGACATCGCTGTTCTGTGGGAGGGGGGTTACCCAGAATCTCGATATTTACCCTCCGAAGCGGCACTTCCCACCCAGGCATTTCGACCAGTAGTAATCACGCATACGGTGAATGATGGAAAAGTATCAAGGCCATTCACGGAAATTGTACTCAACACCGATTCACTCTCGAAGTGGGTTGACGAAAAAGAGCCCAAGGGTAAAGAACCTCATGCGTTTCGTTTTCGAGCACCCGATCTTGTATGGCACCGAAATGGGTTTATTGTGCTCCTGTCTGGTGTTCGAATGCCAAGTGACGACGACAGTAGCCTATATGGCCCAGTAGTACTTCAGCGATTTGACCTAACCGGTGAACCCATCGGAGATCCGTTTGAACTTACTCCCGAGCTGAAAGCCTTGAAAGTTCCTGGCGATAAAAATTGGGAAGGCTTGGCCTGGTATGATCAAGGGAAGACGCTCATGCTTGTTAACGACGACGGTCGAGAGGATGCACACGTTCCCCTAATACGTATCCCGTTAGACTGGTAGTTGACCGCAGCTCACAAGATGGTGATCGGCGCATCACCACGACGTGTTACCGCCCGAAAGTACAGCCGTTTGTTGGAATGATCGATTGCGAAATTGTATTTTCGCGAAAGAAGCCAAACACCTATTTCTTAACGATATAGTCAGATTTCTTTAGATCCCAGGTGCGTTCATTAACACCTTGCTCCCGTAATTTGAACTTTTGAACCTTGTTGGTTGGGGTATAGGGGAGTGATTCTACAAACTCCAGATAACGCGGTACGAAATAGTGCGGTGCATTGTCATTAATGAACTCGCAGATCACCTCTGCAGTGTCGCTGCTGCCTTCTTTCAAGATGATGTTCAGCTTTAATTCCTGTTCACTCTCGACTTCCGTGGAGGTAATGCCGAAGGCAGCCACATCCTGCACTGCAGGATGGCGTCGAACTATGCTCTCCACTTCGAGCGTGGAAATGTTGCGGCCAGCGTATCGAAGAGCATCCTTCTTCCGGTCCGCGAAGAAATAGGCGCCGCTCGCAGGGTCTTGCCTGGCTAGATCGCCGGTGCGGTAATAGTCACCGAAGTAGGCCTCAGCGGTGGCTTCAGGATTTTCAAAGTAACCATTAAACAGCACGTAAGGTTTTAGTGGTTTGATGCAGATCTCGCCGACTTCACCAGTCGGTACCTGAATGCCATTGTCATCAAGTAAATGAATAGTAGTGTCGTCAGCGGGAAATCCGAGCGCGTATACGGGAACATCCTTACGGTTTTCAATTTGTGTCATCACCAGCTGGCACTCACTCTGGCCCAACCCGGTACGAATCAATTGCAGGCCGAAGCGCTGTTCGAAAATCGGCCACTGGTTAGGTGCCAGCGGCACGATTTGGGCAAGCCGTAGTGGCGTTTCGCTATCATCATCTCGCTCGGGTGCATTGAGTAAAAAAGCACCCATCGCGCCTAGCAGGAATGTCTGAGTGGCGCCGAACTGTTTAATTCTTTCCCAGAACGTGGTTACTGAAAAACGTGGCTCAATGATGCAAGGAATGCCCTCGATCAGGGCACGAAAGATCGAAGTGGTCCAGGCGGCGGTGTGGAACAACGGCAATACGCAGAAAATACTGTCGCCAGGCAGTGAGTTATATTGAAGGCTGCATCCATCGACAATCGGACGTATCCAGGAGTTATAGCTTTGTAACACGCCCTTGGATTTACCCGTGGTACCTGAGGTCCAGAGGATGGAGCAGTTGTCACCATAGTGCAGGTCGGCATAATCCAGCGCAGCGGGTTTGTGATCTAGTAACTGCTGATAGTTCACGGGGCCTTTTAATGACGTCGCTTCCGTATTGCCCAAAAGCACGATGGTCTCAATGCCAAGCCGGTCTTCGATGTCGGCGATGCGATCCTGGTATTGATCATCAGTGATCAACACCTTGGAGCGTGCCATCTTCAGGTTGTCCAGCAGCCAGGCGCCCTTGTAGTCGCCATTGATCGGTGTCCAGATTGCTCCCAGTTTGTTAATGGCCAACGCCAGTAACACCATTTCCGGACGATTTCCCAGAAACAGGGATACGATATCGCCCCTGGTGATGCCGAGGCCTAGCAGCCCAGCTGCCAGCCGATCAGTCATGGTATCAGCCTCGGCAAAGCTAATGCGGACAGAATCGGTGACGAGAAACGCAGCCTCACCATTATGTGTGGCCTGCTGTCTGAGGATTAGCGGAAAAGTCCTATCGGCGGTATTCGAGAGATCTAGCTTGTTCATTAACTGCCTCGGGAGTGATTGTTATCAGATGCTGTGCGTGTGTTTCGAATTAGCGATCAAGCGCCGTTCCATTCTGAGGTTAGTGTACGGCCCAAAGTAATGTCGCCTTCGATAGTGGTGCGGTTAATGACCCGCTTGATACCGGGCTTGGTCCCCGTTGTACAGTGCATGGCCCGC
Organism: Halioglobus maricola; assembly: GCF_009388985.1. Taxonomy (NCBI): domain Bacteria; kingdom Pseudomonadati; phylum Pseudomonadota; class Gammaproteobacteria; order Cellvibrionales; family Halieaceae; genus Halioglobus; species Halioglobus maricola. The sequence continues at coordinate 2,977,851 of NZ_CP036422.1, read as the reverse complement.
CAGTTATCCCAGAGCACCATATCGCCTTCACGCCACTTATGGAAATAGGTGAACTCTGGATTTTTGCCATGTGCCACCAATCGCTCCAGCAGCTCGATAGACTCGTCATTGGACATGCCGAACTGCTGTGGAGTAATGACTCGATCCAGAAATTGCTCAACCACCTCAAGGATCTTACGACCACTAATAGGGTGGGTAACAACAGCGGGATAAACCGCGTCGGCGAAATCCGGAAAGTTAACGTCTGCGGGTTTTTTCGGGCTATAGGGGCCGGGTTCATAGCCTTCGAGATCCACATAGCGCATATGGCGGCGCTGCATGCTGAACGTGTAGGCAACTTCCAGCTCTTCCAGTAGTGCCTTGGTATCGTCATCCAGTGCGTCATAAGCCTTGGCGAGATCGCCAAAGCCGGTGAGGCCATCTTCCTTGGCCACTACCACCGCGCGCAGTAGTGCGCCGTGGTTGGGGCGCGCTGTGTAGTGCAGGTCCATATGCCAGTCGAGGCGCCCGACAATTTCTTCACCGCCATAATACGCGGTGAAGAACTTGTCCTTGTCGCCGCCATTTTCCAGGACAAACAACTCAGGGTGCTGGCCACTGGTTATCGTCTCGAGTGGGTGTATTTCCAGGTCGCCAAAGATTCGACTGAATTCAATTTGTTTCTCAGGGCTGATTTCTTGATCGCGAAATACGAGGATGGCGTGTTCGTACCAGAGCGCCTTCAGTTCGGCCTTAAGCTCATCAGTGATAGGTTCGTTGATATCGAAACCAGAAACTTGCACACCGACGTTGTCCAGGGGGGTAACTGTGAGAGTCATGAGTATATCCTTGAATTATTCCATTCCGGTGCGATAGCTTTATTCGAGTATGCTGGGGTCCAGGCGCAGTTCCCGACGGGCCATTGCTTCCCAGCAAAAGGGGAAGCCATGGGTATCGGTGATACTGACTTTTTCGATCTCCTCGTTGCTAAGTGGCTCGGCCCCGCCGGCCAGCTCCACTTCGTAGGCGCGCTTGCAGCGCCACTCCAGGGTAATGGCACGCAGATGGGCCTGGCGTAAATCTTTAGCCACGACCAGTGAGCCGTGGTTGGCGAGCAGGGCCCATTTGGCATCTCCCAATGCTTCAGCCGCTGACAGGCTGCTTTTCTCGTTCTCAAAAGTGCCGGTGTACTCGTTATAGATGGGCAGTTCCGCACCGCAGTGCGCGCCAGTTTGATCGTAGACCGGAGGTACTCGCTGTAGGTTGGCCCAGATTCCGCTCCACTTTGCGTGGTTGTGAATGACAACATCTATCTCGGGGCGCAGTGCGTGTAACTGAACGTGCAAGCCAATCGCCGGGGTTATATTCCACTCGCCGTCAATAATTTGGCCTTCTGAATCCAGTGTCATAATGTCACTGGCGGTCAATTCATCCCAGGCCAGTTCCCAGGGGTTGGTAAGAATCGTGCCGTCGGCCTGGCGGAAGGTAATATGCCCGGCAATGTGTTCGTTCCAGCCCTCTTTGAACAGCATTCGGCACATTAAGGCAATGCGAGCTTTGTCGCTCATTGGAGGTAGTAGTGGTCGGCGGCCCGGCCTGGGGGCGTAGTGCTCCACCATCGCTTGATTCAATCCGTCAAATTTGTTCACGCTGCTATCACCTTGTCACACACTCCAGAGAAATTCTGTGGGTATGATAGTAGATCATGCAGGCGCTGCTGGCAGCGCAAATCAAGCCAAGTTTATGTCCGATTACGCCAGACTGGAGTCAGCCGAAAATAGTATTGCGATAGGTCTTGGGGGAATGCCCTGTCCACTTCTTGAATGCCCTCTGAAAGCCAGAACTGTCTGCATAACCAAGAGAGTTAGCTATTTGAGTGACTGATAGGGTGGGGTCACTCAAATAGCGGCGCGCGTGTATCTCGCGTACCTGGTCAAGCAACTGCTGGTAAGTCCATCCTTGTTCCAACAACTTACGACTCAGCGTTCTGCTGCTGGAGTGCAGTATCTCGGCTATATCGTCGAGAAGCGGGGGATCAGCGAGGTTGTCGACAATAATCTGCCATACACGCCAGGCCACATCGCCCTGATTGCGTGAGATGCTTTTTCTTTCGCACATTTCTTCATACAGGGCGGCACTGCGTGGGCTCGCCTGCGGTAGTGCTTGATCCAGAATGGAGGCTTCGAAAAAGAGCTGAATAGCCGTCGATTCGAACTGAACTGGGCAATTAAAAATAGTCTCATAAAGCGCTGCGTGTGGCGGGGCGGGATAATCGCAATGCAGGCGTGTGATAGGTAAATTCTTACCGAGAACCCATCGGCAGGTCGTGACGATGTTTGCCAAAATGTCTTCAACAGCAAGTAAGCGTAGTTCTCCAAGGCTTGCCTGCGCCTGAATCTGGTAGCAACCCTCACCCTTGATTTCGCCGAATGAAGTAACGACTTGTCCACCCGAAAAACGGCCAGAGTAATTCTGGTAGCGCAGTCCTACAGTGCTTGATTCACGCAGTGTTGCGCAGGACATCATGAGGTAAGCCAGCTGATCAAGCGTTGCCATTGAACGATGCAGTCCAATGCGCAGGCCTAAAGCGCTGTCGTTGCTCGCTAGCTGAGCATCTCTGAGAACGCCGCGGTGCTGTTCTGCTGTGATCGCACTATCAGGGTTTTCTAATTGCGCCGTCTTGATCTGATTCTGAATCCTCAGTGCCTCGGTATCGAGGCCCAGCGAAGACAAAAAGTCGAACAACCAGATTATGTAACGTGCGTCAGTGTTGATGACTTAAGCTCCAATTAGCGGTGCTGCGATGGGCCTGATGCTGCGGCGCATGACAGACATCAAATGACCAGATGGGTGCTGAGTGGTATGGCTGAGCCAATTCCGATTTATACTAACATATCGGGGTGTCGATCATTCTGCATGGATACCCCGCAATTATGGGAGTTGTAGCGAGTTTCTCTGTATGAAATACAATGAGAAAAAGGACTATGTTTCTTTCAGCTAGCGACTAACCAGGCCGTCACGCGTTTGAATCGTGTCAGGCGCGCCTTTTTCGTTTGTGGCATCATCGAAGCGCTTAGTTAAACAATCGAGACCTCATGCCATACCATTCCGTGCGAGCCCGGATATCAGCCGTCTACGCCTTTGCGTTGGGGCTGGTTGGTGGTGGCCATTTCATGGTCAGCCCACCAGCGGTGGCTGCCAATCCTGTTACTGAAATCATAGCCGAGGAAGTTCCTGAGGGTACGTTGGCCTTGGGTATGGGCTGGCGATGGGCGGACAGCCCCTACACCGGGCTCGACTATGTGGGCAGTGTCGAGCACGACAACAAGAGCGACTTGATGCCTTTTTACTTTTATGAGGGTCGCTATCTGTTTGCTCATGGAAGTACCGCAGGCGTCCACCTTCTGGATAGTGAGAACTTTTCTCTGGATGCGCTGATCGCTTACCGTTTTGATCGCCTTGAAACTGAATGGGACGAATTCTTTGATGGCATTGAGGACAGGGAGCAATCGCTGGATGGCGGCTTTCGCGGAGCGCTAAAGGGCGACTGGGGCAGTGTTAGCTTGGCCTGGGTGACCGACATGCAGAGCAGGCATGAGGGCGACGAGCTTGACCTGACGTACCGCTACCGATGGCAGGGGGAGAAGTGGTCTCTATCGCCCTTCTTCAGCTACCTGCATTGGAGCGACAGTCTCGCTAACTACTATTACGGCGTCACTGCAAAAGAGTCTGATGCCAGCGGCCACATACCCTCTTATCAGCCGGGTTCGACGGAGTTCTGGCGGGCAGGGCTGAATACCTCTTATCGCTGGTCCAAGCGCATGCGACTCTTTGCCAACGTCTCTCTGGACAAGCTCTCGGATGAAATCACTGACAGTCCGATAGTCGATGAAGATTATTTGCCCAGTGCAATGGTGGGTCTCGCTTACGCTTTTGGGAATGTGATTGATGATGCAGCGGTGCGTCGCCAGCGACCTGAGCGTGTCGGCGAATGGAGTTGGAGAGCCAACTACGGGTATACGGCTGAATCTACTTTCCACAAAGTGCATCGTGGTGATGTCCGGCGCAATGACGACGTGCACACCTATCTCGCCGGCGCGACTCTGGGGAAATTGGCGCTGGATGGGCGCCGTGTCGACGTCTGGGGCAAGTTGTCTGTCAACCGTCGCCTGGAGAAGGACTATCAGGAGGATTTCTGGGAAATCAATCCCTACATCATGCTAATGGGCACTGGCTATTCCCCCTGGAGTAATCGAGAGGTCTTTCGGTATGGTTTTGGCTACGGCTTTTCCTATGCCGAAAAAGTACCCTGGGTCGAGCAGGTTAAACAGGAAAAGCGCGACAAGAACACGTCCCATTTTCTCAACTACCTGGAAGCGCAGGTGGACTTTCCCTTGCGAAATACGTTTGGCAGCCGGGGCTGGTGGAAGGACTGCTACGCCGGTCTGACAATCGTGCACCGGTCAGGTATTTTTGGCCGGGTAGATATTCTGGGCAATGTCTCTGGAGGTTCGGACGTGCTTACTGGGCACCTGGAGTGCAAGCGATGAATACCTTTAAATTACTCGCATCAACGGTGCTTGTCGTTTTGTGCAGCGCCTGTGTGGTGTGGGAGCCAGTTACCTATTCAGATGAGCAACAGGAATCGGTCGAGTTGGCGCTGGCGGCCTTCAGGGCGGAAGAGCAGCTGGCCACGTATTTCAACGAAGCGAGCGCCTTTGCCGTATTTCCTGCGACGTATCGCGCCGGCGCGGGATTCGGTGCTGCTTACGGTCAGGGTTGGTTGTTTGAGGGCGGTGATGTCACGGGTCGCGCCATGATGACCGAACTGTTTGTTGGTGCAAATGTTGGCGTGCAGGGCTACCGCAAAATCCTGTTCTTTCGCGGCGAATGGGCCCTTGATCAGTTCAAGCGGGGCCGTTTTGAGTTCACCGGGCAGGCGAATGCGACTGCGGTAAAGTCGAGTGTATCTGCTTCACCCGCCTACCATCCTGAGGTGGCAATGTTTTCCCAGGTAAAGGGGGGGCTCCTGCTTGAGGTTAGCGTCGGTACCCAGCGCTATGATTTCTTCCCGCTTGCAGGCGATGTAGTGAAGCCTTGAACAGTCGGTTCCAAGCTGCGTATTTTGTTATCCTGACTGCAATCTCCGATCAGTATTGAAAACAGTCATGTCCACTTCCATGCGTTATGCCACGGATGATCTTGTCCGGAGTGTTTCCCAGCTTTTTGAGTCGTCCGGTCTTGCCTTTGAAGACGCGCGTCTGGTCGCTGAAGCATTTATTGAGGCCGACCTCCTGGGTTTTGTTACCCATGGATTGAATCGCGTGGCCTGCAACCTCGACTGGCTCGAACGTGGCGAGACGATTGCGGGTCGCGAGCCGGAAGTGCTGGTTGATCGCGGGGCAGTCGTCAGCTGGGATGCCCAGCAGCTGCCCGGCCCACTGGTTGTTGCCAGGGCGGTAGACCTGCTGTGCGACCGCGCACGACAGTACGGTATTGCGACGATGAATCTGCGCAGGGCACAGCACATTGCCTGTCTGGCCGCCTATTTGCGCCGCGCCACAGACAGAGGGCTGGTGATTCAGATTATCGCCAGCAGTCCGGCGGAACGTGCTGTGTCGGCCTTCGGTGGTTCTGAGCCCATCTTTGCGCCCAATCCATTTGCCTTCGCGGTCCCAACCGAGGAAGAGCCGATATTGATAGATATGAGCCTGTCTATTGTTGCTGCTGGTTATGTCGCCAAAGCGAAACGTGAAGGCGTACTGATGGATAGCGAGTGTCTCAAGGATTCTGAGGGCAATCCCAGTGATGATCCCGCTGTCTACTCAGCCGAGCCGCCGGGTTCCATTATGCCTATCGGCGGTTTGGATCATGGCTACAAGGGTTATGCCTTAACCCTGTGGAGCGAGCTGATGACCATGGCACTGGGTAATTACGGGCGGGCGGACGAGCTCGACGAATCGGAAGAGAATTCCGTATTTATTCAGGTGATGGATCCGGACGTCTACGGTTCACTGGGGCGCTTTCAGCGCGAGGCTCAGTTCCTGGCCGATATGTGCCGAACATCGGCGGTGCGCGAGGGCGAGCCCCCCGTGAGAGTCCCGGGTGATAGGGCCCTGGCCTTGCGCCGGCAACAGCTTGAGCAGGGCGTGATCCTGTCGCCTCACATCATGCAAGACCTGTTTCCCTGGTTCGAAAAATTTGGCGTTACTGCGCCCACCTCACTTCAGAGTGATCAGGCAAACCAGTAGACGGTTGCTGTCCATAGCACGGCGGCTATTGCCGATGCGATCGTTGCTGGCACCAACTGGGTCTTTACATGATCCATCAAGTCGCAGCCCGTGGTCATGGAGCTCAGGATAGTAGTGTCAGAAATTGGCGAACACTGGTCGCCGTATACACTGCCATTGAGTACGGTTACAAAGCAGATGGTCATGAATAGCTCAGGGTTTGAAACACCCTGGTTTACCGCAACAGCCCAGGCGAGCGGCATCGCCAGTGGGAATACGATGGCATACGTCCCCCAACTTGAACCAGTGGAGAAGGCGGCAGCCATGGTTAGCAGCTGAAGGCAGACGGGTAGCGTCCAGAAAGGAATACGCTCTCCCAGCATTTCCACCAGGAACAGGCCGCCACCCACATCTTTGCTGATCGCACCGATGGTGATCGCCAGCATGAGAATAACCGAGGCGACAACAACGCCTTTCAGCCCGTCTCCAAGCCCTTCCACCAATTCGCCCAGTTTCATTCCCTTGAAGAGTGCGATACATGCAGCCGTGAGCAATGCAAAACCGAAGCCCCAGTGCACATTGGGTGACCCGGTCAGCGCGAACGTTGTAATCGCGGTACCGATAATCAGGATGATCGGTATGAGGAATTCACTCACATGGGAAGCATAACCTGCCGGTACTTTGCTGGTTTGCAGTTCCTCGGCTGCCAGCGGCGTGGCATCGGGTGCATCCAGTTCGCCTGTTGCTGCGGCGCGTTGCTGGGCGCGGCGAATGCCGCCGCCAGCGAATCGCGTGATTCCCAAACTGAGTAGCAGCGTACCCAGGACGGCAAAAATGCTGTAGAAACTGAAAGGTACGCTTTTGAAAAAGAAGCTGATGCGGTCTGCTTCGGTCGCCAGAAATGCCACGCCTGGCACGTATATGAGAGCCTGCACGTAGGCTGGCCAGGCATTGAAAGCGAGTATGGAGGCGATGGGTGATGCGGTTGAGTCTACGATGTAGGCCATTTCTTCGTGGCTGACATTCTCTCGATCGGCCAGTGGTCGCACTGTGGTGCCTACCAGTACAGTACTGATAGTGCCGCCCTGGAAAAAGAAGACTCCCAGGCACCAGGTAACGACCTTTGCGGATCGGGGGCCGCGTACAAAGTGCTTCGTCATGTAATCAGCGAACGCCTGGGCGGCGCCGGTCTTCGACCATATGCCAAGCAGACCGCCAAGCAGCCAGAGGTATAAAAGCAGGACACTCGCCGTTCCGGGGCTCGCCAGAGAGGGAATAAGTACATCACCGGTGAGGTCAAAGCGCCCCAGCATGAAAGCACCTACGGCTACGCCGCCCAATAGGGCCGTCAGCGGTTCCCGGGTGAGTACACATAATGCAATCGTGAGTACAGCAGGCAGCAGCGACCAGATACCCAGGTGGTACTTGGCCTCTAGTTGCGCATATTGCACCGATTCTTCACCCGCGTTGCTGACTACCTCCGTCACCCACTGTTGTCGAGTAGTCGGTTCACCGACGAGTTGGTCCAGAGATTGTTGATTGAGCTCTGCCTGGGCGTACGGAACGGTGTCCGCGGTGAACGCAACTTCTTCGCCCTTGTATGTGTATACCAGCGAACCATTGCTGCTTTCATACACCTGGAACACGGTTTTTTGTTCAACCCAGACTGGATTCACCGTCTGTGCCACGAAAAATGAGATCGCGAGAGAGCACAGGAAAATGATGCCGGCGGGCTTGAGTAGTGGGCGCAACCGAACATCGCTTTCGATCAGAGTCTCTGTGTGTTGTGCGGGGGTTACCGCGGCCTCTTCGAGAGGGGCAGAGGTTTGCGAGCCCTGGTCGTTGTTGTTTGTTATTTTCTTCGACATTGCGCTGTCCCAAAAAGGTTTCGAAGTAGTGTTTTTGCAGAATTACGGCGGCTACGCGGACATTATTGCACTTCTATTTTACCTCGATCCATCAGTATCTTGGCCTGACCCGACACACTCCAAAATTGTGTCTATACTCCATAAGATATTGATAATTCTAAAGTCCAATCGATAAGCAAAGGAGTACTGGTACGTGATGCTGCGAATCTTGATGCCGCTAATGCTGGGGATCACACTTGCCGCTTGTGGCGAATCTGGGAAGGAGGGGCCCGTTGCTCCTGCGGAGTCGACGGCAATCAAGATTGCCAGCGATTCCATAGCGGTGGCCGCCAAACGCCTGGTGCGTCCGTCTTTCGAACTTCCCGCCGTGGTTGAGGCCGTCCAGATGGCGAGAGTTCGGCCTGAGATCAGCGCGACCATTCGAGAAATCAAGTTCTCACCAGGGCAGATGGTGGAAGAGGGCGATGTATTGATGGAGTTGGACACGTCCGCCTATCAGGCCGCGTACGACACAGCACGGGCTCAGTTGCAGTCTGCGCAGGCATCTCAGGTCAATGCTAATTCCAACTGGGATCGGGCTGAAGACCTCATGCCTAAAGGTTATATATCTCAGCAGGATTATGACGGAGCCCGTGCCGCAATCGATAGCGCGCGCGCTGCGGTTGCCTCGGCTAAAGCTGCCCTGAATAAAGCCGAGCTGGATCTTTCACACACCACTATCACCGCGCCCTTTAGCGGCAAGATCAGCAAGTCTTACTGGGCAATTGGTGATACCGCCATGCCATCGTCACCTAACGCGCCGGAGCCTTTGTTCATTCTCGTGAGTATGGATCCGGTATTTGTTACTGCGGGCGTGCAGCTGGAGAAGTATCACGAATTCGTACTCAAACGAAAAGCCTGGTTAGACGCCGGTAAGACCATCCCGGAGCTTGAGGTTGGCCTGAAACTTTCGGGGGGCAGCGAGTATCCTCACTCTGGTGTTTTTGAGGCCTGGGATAACACCTCCTCGGCAAGTTCGGGCACGATTACCGGCCGCGTCCTCTTCCCTAACCCTGACGGGCTTCTTCTTCCTGGAAACAACGTCACGCTGGAAGGTAAGGTCGTAGGTGGTATCAATCGCATTGTCATTCCCCAGAAAGCGGTACTGCGCGACCAGCAGGGTGAGTACGTCAAAATTGTTGATAGCTCGGATACCCTGGTGCGACGCAACGTGGACGTGGGGATCAGGGACGGTGCTGATTGGGTCATCATCGACGGCCTCGAGGTGGGAGACAGGGTGGTTACCGCAGGTGCTCAACGCCTGCGCGAAGGCGCAAAAGTAGCGATTCAGTAAGCATCCAGCCAGGGCCTATAGGGGGCGCAATAATATGGGACCGCAGTTCTTCATTAAACGGCCGCGCTTTGCGTTCGTCATCGCTATTATCACGGTCATTGTCGGGCTAATCGCAGGCCTGGTGATGCCCGTCGATCAGTACCCGGATATCGCCGCTCCGAAAATTGTTGTGCGGGCCAATTACCCCGGTGCCTCTGCCGAAACTGTGAAGGATGCTGTGGCTGCACCGATTGAGGACCAGGTCAACGGCGCGGAGGGCATGGTTTATATGTCTTCCAAGTCCGCCAGCGATGGCAGCTACACGCTAACGGTCACCTTTGAGATTGACGTTGATCCCTCCCTCGCACAGGTGGACGTGCAGAATCGGGTCGCACTCGCCGAGCCGCAATTGCCGATAGAAGTTCGTCAGCGTGGGGTGAGCGTGCGCAAGCGCTCCTCGGATATGTTGATGGTGGTAAATCTGTTCTCCCCCGACAACCGTTTCGACGGTGTTTATCTCTCCAACTACGCGAGTCTCAATCTAGAGGCGGAACTCGCCCGTGTTGAGGGCGTCGGCGAGGCGATGATTATCGGTGCCCTGGATTACGGCATGCGGGTCTGGCTCGACCCGATCAAACTTGCCGCTAAGGGTATTTCGGTAAATGAGGTATTGGCTGCGATAAAGGAACAGAACATTCAGGCGGCCGTGGGCCAGTTGGGTGGCCCGCCCAATCCCGAGGTGACCCAGTTTCAGTATGTGCTGAAAACCAAGGGTCGACTGGCCACGGTGGAAGAGTTCGAAGACATTGTGTTGCGCGCCAGCTCGGATGGCTCCGTCATCCGAATGAAAGACGTGGGGCGCCTGGAGCTAGGTGCTCAGGCCTACAAGGGTTTTGGTGAATTTGAGAACAAACCCGGCGTACTGCTCGCGATCTACAAGTTGTCGGAAGCCAATTCTCTCGCCACTGCGGAGGCGGTGCGAGAAAAAATGGATGAACTCGAGCAGTACTTTCCTGAAGGGGTAGAGTATGTCGTGGGCCACGATACAACGCTCTTCATCGAGGCATCTTTGGAGGAGACGATCCTCACGCTCTTGTTCACTATCGCCCTTGTAATATTCGTTACCTATCTGTTTCTGGGAAGTATCCGGGCCACCCTGGTGCCAACCATTGCTGTACCTGTATCCATTATCGGCACTCTGGCGGCTCTCTACTTCCTGGGCATGACAATCAATACCGTAACCCTGTTCGCGTTGATTCTCGCTATCGGTGTAGTGGTAGACGATGCGATTATTGTGGTGGAGAACGTTGAACGCCTCATGGAAGATGAGGGCATGTCTCCAAGGGCTGCTACTGAGCAGGCCATGAATGAGGTGGCGGCACCCATTTTCGCAACGTCCATGGTGCTGGCGGCCGTGTTTGGTCCAACCATGTTGCTGCCGGGTATTACCGGGCAGATGTTTGCGCAATTTGGTGCGACGCTGGTGATCTCGGTGCTGATCTCTATGATCAATGCCCTGAGCCTGAGCCCTGCACTCTGTTCGTTGATTCTAAAACCCGGTCACCACAAGCCCAATATTATGGTGCGCGGTTTCAATGGTGGATTCGACGTAATTGCTTCTGGCTATGTGAAGTTGGTGCGTTTCCTGGCCGGGCATATGGCCGTTAGTTGCGTGCTCATTGCGGGATTGTTCGCCTTGCTGTTTGCCGGTTTCAGCACGGTGCCGTCAAGTTTTGTCCCTGAAGAGGACAAGGGCTTTTTTATTGTTGATGTACAGCTTCCTGAAGCAGCGTCTCTCAATCGTACAGCAGACTATGTCGATGAACTGAACGAGATGCTGATGGCGGACGAGGCGATCGAGTATGTGCTGACAGTGAATGGCTACAGTTTGCTCAACACCGCGCTGCAATCCAATGCGGGCATGATCATTGCGAAACTCAAACCCTGGTCCGAGCGCAAAGCACCGGAGCAGCATCAGTTTGCGCTGCAGAAAAAATACCAGGCCGCATTCAATCAGATGGTTGAGGGGCGAAGTCTGGTATTCGGGGCGCCCGCTATTCCCGGTCTGGGAGCAGTTGCCGGTGCATCCTATGTTCTTCTGGATACTCAGGGACAGGGTGTTCAGCCCCTGTACGAAGCCACCATGGCGATGGTGCAGGCATCTAGTGAGGCGGAGGAAATGGCAATGGCATTCTCGACGTTCCGCGCTGGCTATCCGCAAATATGGCTGGAGGTGGATCGGGTCAAAGCCAAGACACTGGGCGTCAAGGTCAACGACATCTTCACCACCCTGCAAACCCAGCTCGGCGGCATGTACGTCAATGACTTCAATCTGTTCGGCCAGTCCTACAAAGTTATGGTGCAGGCAGATGCGCCCTACCGGCAGAACGAGGCAGATCTGGATTCACTCTACGTCAACAACAACCGGGGTGAGTTGGTCCCCCTGGGTACATTTGTCGATACGGTTTCGACCCAGGGTGCCGACGTGCTCTACCGTTACAACACCTACGATTCGGCGACTATTACGGGCCGCCCAAATGTGGCGCAGGGTTATAGCTCCGGCGATGCAATGATGGCGATGGAACGCCTCAGTGCCAATGTATTGCCCGCTGGCTACAAATTTGACTGGACTGATTCCAGCTACGAGGAACGCAAATCCGGCAATATGGCACCGATTGCGCTGGCCATGTCGCTGGTATTTACCTTTCTGTTTCTTGCCGCGCTGTATGAATCATTTACCACACCGCTGGCCATTATTTTCTCAGTGCCTATCGCCATGATAGGCGCGGTAGCGGCACTGATGCTCGCTGGCCAACCTCTGAGCCTCTACGGTCAGATCGGTATGGTGTTGCTGGTGGGCCTGGCATCGAAGACCGCTATCCTGATTGTTGAATTTGGCAAGCAGCTGCGCGAGGAGCAGCGCATGGATTTACTGGAAGCCACGGTAGAAGCGGCGCGCCTGCGCTTTCGCCCGGTGATGATGACAGGTCTGTCCTTTGTGGTCGGCGTATTTCCTCTCACGATCGCCTCGGGTGCCGGTGCTGCCAGTCGTGTGTCACTGGGGCTAACCGTGTTCGGCGGCACGATAATGGCAGCTATCGGTGGCACGATTCTGGTGCCGGTCTTCTTCAAGCTTTTCCAGAGTATCCGTGAAATTATTCATCGTGGCCCTACGAATCCACCCGAGTGAATCCTCAAGAGGAAAACGGGTAAGCTCTGCGCATGGTTTTCACCAGAGGTGGGCGCGAATTCTTCTCGACTTTCGCGAGTAGATGATACGATAGCTGTCTGGAAAGTTAAGGAAGTTCCGTGACCACATCATCTGATTTCACCCGTTCCTCACTGCAGGATTCCATTGAAGACTTGCAGGCTCGCATGGCAGAGGATGGCTATTTATTCCTCAAGGGGGCGGTGGCCCCTGATCACTGTCAATCGCTGTTGAACGATGTACTCGAAGTTTGCGCCCCGCACGTCGTCGCAGGAGCTGGCAATGCACAGGCACCGCAGTTGGTGGGCGAACCTTTTTTTGAAACTGACGCTATCTGGGATGAGATCTATCCGCGTATCCAGAAACTGGAGTCATTTCATCGCTTTTTCCACCAGCCCTGGATGCTGGACATCATGTCCCGGGTCGCAGGCCCCGAGGTATTCGTCTATCCAGTGAAGATGACGCGCCTGGCGACGCCGCGCATGCGGGGGTATGAAACGCCTCCGCATCAGGATGCCTATTCTCATCATGCTGGCCCGACCATGGCGGGTGTCTGGGTTGCGCTGCACGATGTAGATTCAAGCATGGGCCGCGTTAAGGTGTTGCCGGGCTCCCATAAGGGCGGGGTGCGCGAGGTATTCCAGGCCCAGGGCGTGGGCGGGGTGCAGTGCGAAATCCACGAGGATGAAACACATTGGCATGTCTCCGATTTCGAACAGGGCGACGTTTTGATTTTCGGTTCCTGCACTGTTCACAGAGCGGAAGCGAACACGAACGAGTCGGCCGTGCGCATTAGCGTTGATACCCGGTTTTGCGATTACGGTGCCCCTGTCTTTGCCACCAACTTGCATCCTCACCACGGTTTTCGTCTCCCGGAAATCAGCTGGCAGGCGATCTACGAGAACTGGCAGGACGATGAAGGTAAGTATTACTGGGAGGAATACCCGAATAGCTTCGGCCACGAGATTTTCGAGGAGATAGCCAATGGCTGAGTCAGGGCCGTACCAGTATTTTCTGTATGAAGTGAATGATCGAGTGGCCACCATTACCTTCAATCGCCCCGAACGATTGAATGCCATTACGTTTGAACTGGCCCGGGAATTGCCCCGGGTGATCGATGCCGCTGCGGCAGATCCAGAGGTGCATGTGATCGTGCTGCAGGGCGCGGGCAAGGGCTTCTGCGGCGGTTACGACCTACAGGAATACGCCGAGCAGCAAAGTGAGCACCCCTGCGGCCAGGACGAGATGCCATGGGACCAGACCGCTGATTTCCAGGCGATGTGGGAGTGCACCCAACACTATATGAGCATTTGGCGGTGCAATAAGCCGGTGATCGCGAAGGTCCACGGCGCCGCTGTTGCCGGCGGTAGCGACATCGCTCTGTGCTGCGACATGATCCTGATGGCGGACGATGCGCGTATCGGTTATCCGCCGACCCGAGTGTGGGGAATCCCGACCACCATGATGTGGGTCTATCGCCTCGGCATCGAGCAGGCAAAACGCATGTTGTTCACCGGCGATCTGGTGAGCGGTAAGGAAGCGGAAACGATGGGCTTGATCCAGCAGTCGGTTCCCGCCAACGAGCTCGATACCGCGGTGCAGGCCCTGTGCGATCGCATCAAGGGCGTGCCGCGCAATCAGTTGATGATGAGCAAGATGGTGGTAAACCAGGCTTACGAGGCGATGGGCATGGCCAATACCCAGCGGTTCGCTACCCTGTTCGACGGCTTTGCCCGCCATTCTCCGGAAGGTAAGTGGTTTGAGGAGCGCGCTCGCGATGTCGGCTACAAGCAGGCTGTTGCCGAGCGCGATTCTGGAGAGCCAATCGCCGAGGGTCGCAGCAAGGATTTCAGCCCGTTCGGCATACGCTAGACCACTGGAGCCGGGAGCCACCTGTGAATTGGATTTGTCCCCACTGTAGAGAGCCGCTGGTGAAAGTGGAACGCAGTTACCACTGCGAGACCGGCCATTGTTTTGACCAGGCGAAGGAGGGTTACGTGAACCTCCTGCCCGCCAACCGCAAGCGCAGCCGAGATCCGGGAGACAACCGGGAAATGGTGGAAGCACGCAAGCGGGTTCACGCTGCGGATGTCTATCGGACGCTGGCGGAAGCGGTGGCAGCGTATTTCAAAGAATTGTCGCATGCATCAGTACTTGACCTCGGATGCGGAGAGGGCTATTACGGTGGCGTAGTGCTGGAGCATGCCCCGAAAATCTCAATGTGGGGTATCGATATTGCCAAGCCTGCTGTGCGGTTGGCGGCCAAGGCCCACCCACGAGGCCGGTTCGCGGTAGCCAGTGCCTATGAGGTGCCGTTGGGCGATAGCAGTATGGATGCGATTTTCTCTGTGTTTGCGCCCGTGGGGGAGAGTGAGCCGGCGCGGCTGCTAAGTCATGAAGGCTTTTTCCTCAATATCTGTCCTGCGGCGCGGCATCTGTGGCAACTGCGAGAGCATTTATATGCGGATCCAAAGCCCCATAAAGAGGTGGCAGCCGCACTGCCGGGGCTGGCGCTGGAGAAACAGGAGAAGATTGGGTTTTCAGTGGCGCTGGAGCCGCCTTTGTTGGCAGATCTTGTGGCAATGACACCGTATGCATACGGGGGCCAGCGCGAGAGCAAGGCAACGCTGGAGCAGCTCGGTGTGTTCGAGGTACAGATGGAGTTTTTGCTGCAGTGTTACCGCCGTGAACAAGCCACAGCCTAGAGCGTCCCGCTGCTAGAGCATAAGGCTACTCAGGCCGATAACGGCCACGACGGCGAATGTCAGGGTAGCGAGCTCACCGGTTGAAGCGCCAATGCGCGATGCAGTGTCGGCGCGTGCCGAAGTGAAGGTGTTCGAATTTGTCATTTTCATCCGGGCTATTTTAGGGCGCAGCGGCCGGGGTGCCAGTGCTTGAAACCTAAACTGTGACCGGGGCCCAATTTTGGTTTTTCCTGTGTGATGAACCTCACAGTTTTACTGTGGTCGAAGCACCGTGGGCTATACTCCTCCAAAGAGGTACTCGATATGCGAATCCTGTTCGCCATGATATGCCTGCTGGCTGGCACAGTGACGCTGGCGCAGCAAGCCACGGTATACAAGACAGTAGACGATGAGGGTGTGGTCAGTTTTTCTGACACGCCACCGGCCAGTGATGCCGGAGTAGAGACTGTGGTTGTCGATGCGCCTGCGGTGCAGGCAGACGGTGTCTACGAGGATAATTTAGAGGCGATGCGTGAGACCACCGATCGTCTGGCAGAGGACCGCATGGCGCGCGAGAAGCATCGGGCCGAGATGCGGGAGATGGCCGCGAGAACGGACGCCTATGGCGGGTCGCAACAGCAGGTGGTGGAGTACGATAGCTCCCCGAATATGTACACGTCTGGCAGCTATTATGGTTCTGGGTACTATCGGCCGGACTACCCGTTGCGGCCGGTGCACCCGATTGTAAGGCCGCCTCTTAGACCTCGGCCACCGGCGGTTCAGCCGCAACGCCCAACGCACCACAATTCGCAGCTTATGCGGCCCATGACCTCGCGCTGATCAGCCCGCGTAGGCCTGGGCTGCTGCTCGGCCGCGGGCTTCCCTCACCGTAAGTAGTAAGGCTAACCCTCCTAGGAAAAAGGCCAGTGTGCTCAGCATAGAGAGCTGATGGTCGCCATTCCCGATTTTATTGATCAAGCCGTAGCTGACGGGGCCCACGATGGCTGCAGCGCGGTTCGCCAGGCCCCAGAGACCAAACATTTCGCCGTTATGCGCCTCGGGCGTCAACTGGCCGATCAGGGCCCTGCCGCCTGCCTGGGTTGCTCCCATAGCCAGGCCGATGACATTGCCCGCCAGCCACAGCATCGCTTCGCTCTCGCCCAGCAGGGCTATCACGATGGCGGTGATCCACAGCAGCAGGGCGGCTGCCAGGCTCGGCACTGAACCAAACCGATCCTGCGCAAAACCAAAGATCAGGGCTCCCAGGGCGGCTGTCAGGTTGACGACCATAATCAGTACGATGAGCTGCTGGCTACTGAAACTCATAACTTCCTGAGCGTAAATGGCGGCCACGACCACCACGGTGGATACACCGGCCTGGAATAGCACGATGCACAGCAGGAAGCGAAAGAGGTCTGGCAGGCTGGCAGCGTGGCGCAGGGTGCTGGCCACCTGTGCGAACGCCGCGCGCACATAGCCAGTGGTGCCATCGGCCAGGCGGGGGGTGGCGCGTTCGCGCAGCCATATGAAGGTGGGAGCGGCCGTCAGGGCAAACACAGTGGCTGTCAGCAACAGGGCCACTGGCACATAGTGATCTGCTCCTTTGCCCAGTTCGGTGGCGTGGTTGATATAGGCAAGACAGCATCCGAGTGTGAGCAAGCCTCCGAAATAGCCAAGACCCCAGCCGTAACCGGAAATACGGCCCATGTTTTTAGGGGTAGCGATCTCTGGTAGGAAAGCGGCAATCAGGCTCTCACCGAAGGAAAAAGCGATGTAGGAAACTACGACCAGAGACAAGGCCAGCACCACGTCGCCCGGGCCCGCGGCTGCGAGGGCGGCCGTGCCCAGGACACAGGCGATGGAGGAGTACAGTAAGAAGCGCTTCTTGCAGGCACGCACGTCGGACATGGCACCGATTACGGGGCTGGCGAAGAGCACCAGCAAGTTCGCAGCCCCAATCCCCAGAGTCCAGAGGAGGGTGGCGGTGCCGGGATTCGACATTTCCAGATCAGCCGCAACAACCGCCACGAAATAGGCGCTGTAGATGGTGGTAAGCACCACGGTGGTGTAGCCTGAATTGGCGAAATCATAAAACGCCCAGGCGAGAATTTCCCGGGGGCTGGCAGCGGACTTGCCGGCTGACGGTTCAGGCCTGGTCAAGAGTCACCGCAATGGAGCATAGCGTGAAGGAACGACTACAAAGTTTGGCCATGGGCCTGGTGGATAGCACAGTGGCCGTCCTGCCGAGGGCCGTACCCTCGGATGCTGCGCTGCGCAATTGCAAAATCATCTCCCATCGCGGTGAACACGATAATACTACAGTGCTGGAAAATACCGCGAAGGCCTTTGCACTTGCAAGGTCGGCGGGCGTCTGGGGCATCGAGTGCGATATCCGCTGGACCCGCGACAACGTTCCGATTATTTGCCACGATGAGGATACCGAGCGTGTTTTCGGGCAAAAACGCGTAATCGTCGAGACCTCCTTTGAGCAACTGCGGCGCGAATTCCCTGACATCCCAACGCTGGCAGAGCTGATTGATGCTTTCGCCCCGGCCTGCCATTTGATGCTGGAAATCAAAGCCTTCAATCCTGAGTGTCTGACGCAGCAGCAGGATATCCTTAAATCCCAATTGGCGAGGCTCCAGCCGGGGAGGGATTATCATTTCCTGGCGCTGGATCCCGATTTATTCGACCTGGTGTCCTTCTGCCCGCCTGCGGCATTGCTTCCGGTCGCGGAAACCAATGTCGCGGCACTGAGCCAGATCAGCCTGGAGCGGGGCTATTGTGGTTTGGCGGGGCACTTCCTGCTGCTGGGGAGGCAGGTTCAGCAACGTCATGAGGCCGCCGGTCAGCGCATTGGTGTCGGCTTTCCCCGTTCGCGCAACAGCCTGTTTCGGGAGTTGGGGCGCCCGGTAGAGTGGATTTTCAGCAATGATGCGGTGAAATTGCAGTCTATTTTGGACCAATATTGCCCAAAGGCGTGATACCGGCGGCTGTATCTATTCGGGGCCCAATACAGTAAGATGCGCGCCCTCGCCGTATCTGGCTACCTCAAGAGAAATACCACGTCATGTCATTCGAGCAATTGGGCCTCGCCCCTGCGCTGCTTCAGGCCGTTCAGGAAAAAGGCTACAGCGAACCTTCCCCCATTCAGGCGCAGGCTATTCCTGCTGTACTGTCGGGCCGCGATGTCATGGCCGCCGCCCAGACCGGCACGGGTAAAACCGCTGGCTTCACCCTGCCGTTGCTGCAGCGCCTGCACGAGAGCGCACCTGTTCATCCGCATCGCCTGCGGGCCCTGGTGCTGACGCCCACGCGAGAGCTGGCTGCCCAGGTGGCCGAAAGTGTCGACACTTACGGCACCCATCTGCCACTCAAGTCCACTGTGGTCTTCGGCGGGGTCAAAATCAATCCGCAGATTGCCAAGTTGCGCCGCGGTGTGGATATCCTGGTGGCTACTCCGGGCCGTCTGCTCGACCTGCATGGACAGGGCGAGATCGATTTTTCCGAGCTGGAAATTCTGGTGCTGGATGAAGCCGACCGTATGCTTGATATGGGTTTCATTCACGACATTCGTCGTATCCTCAAATTGCTTCCCGACCAGCGCCAGAACCTGATGTTTTCGGCGACCTTTGCCAATGAGATTCGCTCTCTTACCGCCAGTATCCTGAGCAATCCGGTCGAGGTTGAAGTGAACCCTGCCAATGCCACCGCCGACACGGTTGAGCAGTGGGTGTACCCAGTCGACAAGAAGCGCAAGGGAGCACTTCTGCGCGAATTGGTGATCGACCACAACTGGCAGCAGGTATTGGTGTTTACCCGGACCAAACACGGTGCCAACCGTCTTGCACAGCAGTTGGACAAAGCTGGTCTCGAGGCTGCGGCCATTCACGGGAACAAGAGTCAGGGCGCGCGTACTCGAGCCCTGGAAGGTTTTAAGGCTGGCAAGGTACGAGTACTTGTTGCGACTGATATCGCGGCTCGCGGCCTCGACATCGCCCAGCTGCCCCAGGTGGTGAACTTCGACTTGCCCAATGTAGCTGAAGATTACGTTCACCGTATTGGCCGCACCGGTCGCGCTGGCGCTACCGGCAAAGCCTTTTCACTGGTGAGCGCCGACGAGAGCAAGCAGCTCAATGGTATTCAGCAGCTGATCCAGCGCCATATTACCCGTGAGTACGTCGACGGTTTTGAGCCCGAACATGACGTGCCCGAGAACGCACCACTGCGCCGGGCACACAAGCCGAGTAAGCATGCAGGGAAAGCCAAATCCGGTGGCCAACGCCAGGGCAATAGCGGCGGCAACGGTAATCGCAATGAGGGCAGCCGGCCACCCCGTCGGCGGCGCAGGTCACGCGCTGGCTCGCCTTCCAGCAGTAATGGTAATCGGGCTTAGGCGCGCTTCCGGCCCGCGGTTTCAGTAACCGCTGCGGCCGCTCTGAATGTCCGCGAAAAACGCCTGCTCGAGCGGTTCGTAGTGGGCGGATCCAGGTTTCAGTGCATACAAGGGGCCGTCCACAAGCGCGGGGTCAAAACCTTCCTTGCGCAAATCACCCTTGAGCATTTTGAACGTTCCCGTCGTGTCCATCTGTGGCAGGACGCGCAAAAATAGCGGTCGCGCATAGGCCGGCAGTTGTGCTGTTACCAGCTTCGAGAAACTCTCCACGTCCAGGGCGTCACAGCCTTCTTCCAGAATGAGCGCGGCCATCCCTGCCCGGCCGTCGGTGCCAGGCACCTCAACGCCATAGATGTTGCTGAAGTGCACCTGATCGTGCGTGTTGATGATCTCGCCAACTTCATTGGTCGAAACATTCTCCCCCTTCCAGCGGAAGGTATCACCGACTCTGTCGACAAACTGATAGTGAGGTAAACCCAGGGCAAAACCGACCTCTATCTGTTTCAGCAAGTCGCCAGTGTTGAACCAGGCGTCACCCGGTTTGAACACATCCCGGAGGATTTTTGCCTCGGTCGCTTCCTTGTTGGTGTAGCCCTCGAACTGGGTTTTGGGGGTGATCTCTCCGAGTACCAGCCCCGGCTCTCCCTTCTCTGCACGTATGCAGTAGCCTTGTTGGTCGCGCACTATTTCGTCGTTGTCCACATCGTAACGAACCAGCGCGTGGGGCAGGGCGATAGTACCGATGGTGCAATCTTTGTTGAACAGGTTGATGGCTGAAATATTGCCCTCGCTGGATCCGTAGAATTCCGAGACCAGGTCAATACCGAAGCGGTCCTTGAATGCGTGCCAGATATCCGGACGCAGGCCATTGCCCATGATGGTGCGCAGCGACGTGGCGTGGTCATCCACGTGTTCCGGTGTGGCCAAAAGGTAACGGCAAATTTCGCCGATATACATAAAGCAGGTTGCACCGGACTCGCGCACTTCCGGCACGAATGCGGAGGCGGAGAATTTGCGACGGAGGTAGATGCTGGCACCCGTGGTGAACGCCGCGCCCACGCCCAGGAACAGGCCGGTGCCGTGATACAACGGCAGGCAAAGGTAGATGCAATCGTGCTCGTCACAGCGCAGTCCTGCGATAGCTGACAGCGAGGCCGTGGCAAGCAGCCGTTTGTTCGACATGACACTCGCTTTCGGCATGCCGGTGGTGCCTGAAGTGAAAATATACAGGCAGTCCTCGCTGATAGTGACATCGTCAGTCTCCGCGAGGTTTTGATCCTGCTGTGCTGCTGCCGAGACGCCCAGATCATTCGCCCAGTCAGGGCAGCTGAGTTCGCCGCTATCGGCGACATAGAGCGGTTTGCGCAGGGCCGGCAGGTCTTCATCCAGCAATTCTGCGATTGTGGAACAGCGCTCTTCGCCGATGATGCAGTGCGTCGAATTGGTCACGGTAAGACAGTGGGCTAGTGACCCGCCACTCAGGTTGGTATTGATCAGTGCGGCGCAGGCTCCCAGCTTGTTGATGGCGATCAGGCAGCTGAGATACTCGATGCGGTTTTCCATCAATACGCTGACAGCGTCTCCGCGGGCTACGCCAGCGTTCTGCAGCGCGCGCGCAAAGCGATTTGCCTCGCGGTTGAATTCGTCCCAAGTGCGTTCGTCGCCCTCAAAGCTAATAGCGGTGTGGTACGGAAATCGCTCGGCCTGAAGCTGGACGTGCAGAGAGATGCACCCTTTGGTGGAATCTGGCCTGGGTTTTAACAACTTTGGCAGTTTGGCGAGCATGGGGAGCGTTTTGAGGATGTTTACAGCGTTTTGCATCTTTTTGATTCAGCGAGAAAGTTCAGTGCCAACCTTAGCGAGCATTCGCTCAGCAATCCAGTTCAAATACCCCCGCCAGCGCGGCGTGGTCAGACAGGTCGCGCCAGTGTCCGCGACATAAGCGATCACAGCTCAATGGTGTCAAACCGCGAAAGTACATGCGATCTACCGGCAGTAGTGGGGCCCACACTGGAAAGGTGCGCGCGTGCCGTCCCTGTAGTTTGACAAACAATTCCTGCAGGCCCAGATCGTCGTGAAGGTGATTCTCGGCGCGCCGACGCCAATCGTTAAAATCACCAGCGATGATCATCGGTTCGTCCCGGGGGACATGCTGGTCGATACGGTCGGTGAGAGTCTGCAACTGCTCTTTGCGCTCCTGCTCCAGAAGGCCCAGATGTACGCAGAGGGTGTGTAATGGCCGCGAGGTGCCGGGCACTTCAATAATGCCGTGCAGAATGCTGCGGCTGGAGCGGGGGAAAATGGAGACATCAATATTTTCCCAGGCGACGAACGGGTAGCGGCTCAGGATTGCGTTGCCGTGATCTCCCTTGCGATAAATAGCGTTGCGGCCGTAGGCATAATGCGGCCAGGCCTGATCGGCCAGATATTCGAAGTGGGGTTGCTCAGGATAGGAGAATTTGCGCTTCTTGGCCTCACTCTTGATCGCCGTGCCATGAATTTCCTGCAGGAATACGATGTCTGACTCGGTCTCCGCAATACGCTCGCGCATGGACTCAAGCATGAACTTTCGATTGCCGGTGGTATAGCCCTTGTGGATGTTGTAAGTGAGCGCCTTGAGCGTGACTGCTGCCATGTCAACGTCTGGCCCCGAGTTCTCGCAGCGCTGAGCGGCTCCAGGCCTGGATATAGTCCACGCCGCTGACCAAGGTGATGACGATCACGGTCCACGTGCCGGCCAGGAGCACGGCAGGGCTGATGACAGGGGTAATCTGGGCTGCGAGCAACAGTACGCAAAAGCCGATCTGCAAGACCATGTTCAGCTTGCTCAAGGGCCGTGCACCAAATTTGAACGGGCCGACAAACAGGCGGTAACACGCCGCGCCTGCCACGATGACCAGGTCGCGCCCCACGATACACATCGCTACAGGCCAGGGGATGACTCCCACCTGAGCCAGGCAGAGAAAGGTTGCGGTGACGAGAGTTTTGTCGGCGATAGGGTCCAGCATGGCGCCAAGCTGTGACTGCGCATGTAATTTGCGTGCGGCGAACCCGTCCAGTGCATCGGTTAAACCCGCGGCCAGCCCCATTGCCACTGCGCTGCTGTACTGCTCTCGCAGGATTAGCACGCCCAGCGGCAGTGCCAGCAGCAGGCGCAGTGTGGTGAGGGCATTGGGAAGATACCTCAACATACGGCGCGCTGGTGCTTTATTGCTCGCTCGCAATATAGGCGGCGAGCTCCCGGCGCTCTTGCTCGCTCAGTGGCAGTAATGGCATGGGTGCTTGTGGTGAGAGCAGGGCTCGCTCGATGGCGGCGTAGCTCGACTGTTCGAGCGTTACCGGATTTTCGCCCTGCTCGTGGCAGCTGGCGCAATCGTGCTGGAGATAGAGTTGCTCACCGCGGCTGGACATGGCCTCAAGATCAGCTGCCGCGACCCAGTCGGGAATAGTGTCTGCGGCAGGCGCTTGCTGCTGCGAGGGTTCTATTGCCAACTGGTCAACAGCTTCGCTGTGTGAGACGCGATAGATCGCTCCGGCGAAGTCATCTGAGATGTAGATCGCCCCGTCCGGTCCCTGGGCAACATCGACAGGTCGGCCCAGGATGTTGCCATCCTGATTGAACCCGCCGAGGAATACACGCTCTTCTATACCCTTGTCTGTGAAGTGAAGAGAGACCACCTCGTAGCCGTCGGGCTCGCTGCGGTTCCAGGAGCCATGCAGCGCAACCAGAGCCACTTTCTCGAAGTCGCCTGGCCAGTTGCTTGTGTCGACGAAGCTGATGCCCAGTGGCGCGTTGTGGGCGCGAAATGCGTGCGCAGGGGGTATGGGAACGCGTTGGGTCGCGAGCGGGTCGGGTCCCATATCGTTGTCGGGGACATTCGCGCCATTGAAATAGGGCCACCCATAGAAATTACCGTACTCCACTCTGTTTAGCTCGCAGGGCGGAAAGTCGTCGCCGAGCATGTCGCGCCCGTTGTCGGTGGCGTAGAGCTCGTCGTCCCAGGGCGACCAGTCGAAGCCGACGCTGTTGCGCAGGCCGGTGGCAAAAATCTCTCCGTCGCTGCCGTCGGGGGCAAAGCGCATGATTGTTGCTCGTCGGGGGTCTTTTTCTTCACAGATATTGCAGGTGGATCCCTGAGCCAGATAGAGCATATCGTCCGGGCCGAAGCGCAGTGTTTTACTCCAGTGATTGCCGTCCCCGGTCAGGCCGGTAATGACGGGCTCGTAGTGATCGCGAGTGATGCCGGCGGCGTGGTCAAACCGAATTCTGCCAACCTGCTCACGCTCGGCGATGTAGAGCCAGTCGCCGGAGAAGTCTATGCCCTGCGGCCGATCGAGTTCACTGATGATCGTGCGTCGGCCATCGCTGTAACCATCGCCGTCACTGTCCCGCTGCAGCAGAATGATATCCCCTGCGTGTGGCCTGCTTACTAGCAGGTCCCCGCTTCGGGTAAAACGCATGAAGCGTGCCTTGGGCAGATCGTTAGCGAAAATCTGGACCGAAAATCCAGGCGGTAGGCGGTAGTGTTGTTGGGCGGATTCAGCGTCAATGCTCGCACCGGGGCGACCGGTCATAACATTGAGAATCATCGGCAAACTGTAGCTACTGATATTGCCACTGAGTAACAGGCCTGCCAAGGCAATTGC
The DNA here is from genome assembly GCF_009388985.1 of Halioglobus maricola. Classification (NCBI taxonomy): domain Bacteria; kingdom Pseudomonadati; phylum Pseudomonadota; class Gammaproteobacteria; order Cellvibrionales; family Halieaceae; genus Halioglobus; species Halioglobus maricola. The sequence continues at coordinate 2,953,527 of NZ_CP036422.1, read as the reverse complement.
CAGCAGCCCTACAAGCGTTGCCAGACCAGCGAAAATTTTCTTCAAGAGATCTCTTCCTCGCGATGGAGCATATTCATGATAGTAGCTCCCATCGGCCCTGCTTGCGAGGCTGGTTTTGCCCTACACCGGATTGCGGGTGCTGCGAAGATTGTCTTTCACCGCCGCCAGGTGTTCCCCGAATGCGTCGCCAAGGCGCAGGGCGAGGCAGGTCGCCAGCACATCGACGATCACGAGTTGGGCAATACGCGAGCTCATGGGCGTGTAGAGGTCGGTGTCTTCACCGCTGGCAACCCCGAGCACAAGGTCGCACGCATCAGCGAGGGGCGAGTTTGGCGCCGTGAGCGCCAGCACCCGGGTGCCGTTCAGTCGAGCGAGTTGGGCCAGCTCTACCATGGCAGTGGTGCGGCCAGTGTAGGAGATGCACACAAGACAGTCCTCACTGGTCATGCCGGTGGCCAGCATGCGCTGGTTGATGATGTCAGTGTGGGCTGAAACAGGTACCGGAAAACGCAGCCACTTGTGTTGGGCATCCAGTGCCACCGAGGCGGAGGCCCCCAGGCCGCACAGAGCGATCGAGCGGGCGTTGGCGAGGGCATCTACCGCTAGATGCAGGGATTCCAGATCGAGGTGTTGCTGGGCATTGGCGAGGCTGGCAAGGGTGTGTTCGAACACTTTCGCGACGACCTGACCTGCCGAGTCGTCGGTGTCGATGTCCTGGGTAATGCGTGGCTGGCGGCGCGCCAGCTCGCCCGCCAGGGCAATCTTGAAATCCGGGAAGCCCTTGTAGCCCAGCCCTGTGCAAAAGCGATTGACCGTGGGTTCACTCACATCGGCCAGTCCGGCTAGTGCGGCGGTGCTCATTGAGACGATCGCTTCAGGGTCTGCGGTGACGCAGGCGGCGAGTTTGTGGGCGGATTTGCTGCGCTTTACCCGGGGGTCGGCAAGATCTGCCAGTAAAGTCATGTGAAATCCTCTCTGTTTCTCTAAAATGTAATAAAAATACATCAGGATGGCAACTATAGCTTGTTAAATCGCAACTTTGCGTCTAAAGTTTCGCAAATGTAATAAAATTACAGTCGAGAGAGAGCGATGCTGGAACAAAAATTAGCTGCAAGCCGGGTTCTCCCGGTGGTCACCGCGCGCGATGTGGACTCCACAGTAGCGTTGGCGAGAGCCCTTGAAAAGGGTGGTATGACCGCCATTGAGATCACTCTGCGCACGCCTGCCGCGCTGGATGCCATCGTAGCCGTGCGGGAAGAGCTTCCCGGGCTTCTGGTGGCGGCCGGCACTGTAAATACGCCGGAGGAGGTCGCGCGAGTCGTGGACGCTGGCGTTGAGCTCGCGCTGAGTCCCGGTGCGACGCCCGCACTATTGCAGGCTGCTGCCGACGCGCCGCTGGATTTTGTTCCCGGCGTGGCCAGTTCGTCCGACATCATGCAGGCTCAGGCTCACGGTTTTGAGCTGCTCAAGCTGTTTCCCGCAGTGACCCTGGGTGGCAAGGGTATGTTGAAGGCCCTGGGCGGCCCTTTCCCCGATGTGAAATTCTGCCCCACCGGTGGGCTAAACCCGGACAACTTTCGCGACTTCCTCGCACTCCCCAACGTGGTTTGTTGCGGTGGGTCATGGATGGTGGCTTCCAGCCTGGTCGACAATGGTCGCTGGGATGAAATTGAGACACTGGCCCGCGAGGCCATGTCAGAACAGTAATTGGAAACAGGAGAGATACGATGACACAGCGCAAGCCCATTCGTGTGGGCATCATGGGCTTCGGCCAGACGGGCCGCCAGATCTATCAACTGGCAGCGGCCAGTGACGATGTAGAAGTGGTGGCAATTGCGGATATCGGCAAGCCCGAAATTCTTCACTACCTGTTGTGCTCAGAAGGCTCCGATCCTGCACAGCATCGCCTCGATGGGAATTTCCTGGCCAATGATCGCTTCCGCGCTCGCCTGATGGAAATTGATAGCCCGGCGGAAATGCCCTGGGATATTTTTGGCGTTGATATCGTTATTGATTCCACCGGCAAGTACCGCAACCGCAACTACATGGAAGACCATCTGGGCAATGGCGCGCCTCGAGTGCTTTTGCGCACCTTGCCCACCGATCATATCGATCGGATCGTGATTTCCGGTATCAACGAGGCGAGTGCGAGCGTTTCGGATCGCATGATCTCAGCTGGCAGTGCCACGACCAGTGCACTTGCCCTCTTGCTCGATAGCCTTTCAGGCAGCTTCGAAATTGAGTGCGGCAGCATGACAACTGTCCACGCTTTCACTTCGGATCAGGCGCTGCAGGACTACGCCGGATCAGACTTCCGTCGCAGCCGCTCCGCCGCCAAGAATATTATCCCCAATAGCCACGAGGCTTCACTTTGGCTGGGCAAGGTACTGCCCCAGTTTGAAGGCAAGATTCTCACCTCAGCGCTCAATGTGCCGGTTCAGGAAGGTTGCCTGCTGGATGTCAATCTGGTGATGAAAGACGATTCGGTGGATGCCGAGGCGATCAATAACGCCATGCGCGCGGCCGCGGCTGCCAAGCCCGGCATCATCGGAGCAGTGGAGGACCCCATTGTTTCCTCTGACGTAATCGGCAGTTCGCTGTCCTTGCTTTACGACACGAAGGGCACAATCAAGGCCGGTCACAATACGATCAAGACGCTGAGCTGGTATGAAAATCTGGGGCACGCCGCCCGCCTGCTGGACGTGGTCAGGCTCTACTCGTCATTGGATGCACAGAAGGAGGCCGCGTAATGAGAGTTGCAATTAACGGTTTTGGCCGTATTGGTCGCTCGGTTTTCCGCATTCTGGAAAACGTTGAAGGCGTTGATGTTGTCGCTATCAACGACTTGTTTGATAACGACGCGCTGCGCTATTTGCTCAGCTACGACACAGTCATGGGCCCTTTTGGTAAAAACTTGACGCTTGAAGGCGATGAGTTTGTCACCGACAAGGGGCGGGTAAAGTTGCTGAAGGAACGTTCACCGGCCAATCTGCCCTGGGCCGAGCTGGGCATCGATGCGGTGGTTGAAGCTACCGGTGTGTTCCGCGCGCGCGAGCAACTTGAGCAGCACCTGACAGCCGGCGCGGGCCGTGTTGTATTGACTGTGCCCGCCAAGGATCCGGTTGATTATACGGTCGTGCTCGGAGTGAATGATGATGGTCTTAAGCCAGAACACCGTATCATCTCCAATGCCAGCTGCACGACCAATTGCCTGGCGCCTATGGCGCGGGTACTCGATGATGCGTTCGGTATTGAGGAGGGGGTGATCAATACCGTTCACGCCTACACCAATGACCAGCGCCTGGCCGATGTTCCCCACTCTGATTGGCGTCGCAGCCGGGCAGCCGCGGAGAACATTATTCCAACATCCACCGGCGCTGCCAAAGCGGTGGGCGAGGTGTTGCCGCAACTGCAGGGCAAGCTGCACGGCATAGCTGCCAGGGTTCCCGTTCCCGACGGTTCGGTTGTGGATCTGTTCGTGAAACTGGGTAAGTCGGTCACGGTTGATGATGTTAACGCAGCGGTGCGTGAAGCCTCGGAGTCCGATCGCCTTAAGGGCATCCTGCAATACAGCGAAACACCGATTGTGTCTTCTGACATTATCGGCAATTCACACTCATCTATTTACGATGCCGGTTTCAGTGGTGTGACCGCTGATCGCTATGTGCGGGTTCTGAACTGGTATGACAACGAATGGGGCTACTCCTCCCGGGTCTGTGACCTGCTGGGACGGATCGGTAGCTGGTAACAGGGGTAGAAAGTGGAAGCAGATTACGCGAGCCTGCGAGGCAATGTCAGCCTGCTGGGCAGGATTCTTGGTGATACGGTAGCAGACGCAGAGGGCGATGATTTTCTCGCGCTGATCGAGCGCATTCGCACACTGTCCCGCGGTGCGCGAGACGGAGAAGCGGGGGATCGGCAAGCGTTGCTGGAGCAGCTGCGAAGCCTCGATAGTGAGCAGCTGGTGCCTGTGGCACGGACGTTCGCCCAGTTTCTAAACCTGGCGAATATTGCCGACCAGCAGCATATGATTTCACGTGGCATGGATCCTATGCTGTCGGCGTCACGCAATCTCGACAGCAATCTGCGTGAACTTGCGGCGGAGGGTGCATCGCCTGATGAGATCGCCGCTGCAATTGCCGATCTTAAAATCGATCTTGTGCTCACTGCGCATCCTACCGAGATTACCCGTCGCACCCTGATCCACAAGCACGGCGAAATTGGTCGCTGTCTCAGCCAGCTCGAGCTTGGTGGCCTTGCCGAACGAGAACGGGAGCAACTGGAAGTTCGCCTGCGCGAACTGATAGCGCAGATCTGGTACGGCGATGATTTTCGCACCGAGCGCCCCAGCCCGGTCGATGAGGCCAAGTGGGGCTTCGCTGTTGTTGAGGAGTCTCTGTGGTGGGCAGTGCCTGAATTCCTGCGCCGACTGGATAGTGCGCTGCAGGAACACGGAGGCCGCGAGCTACCGTTGGATGCAGCGCCCGTCACCTTTACCTCCTGGATGGGCGGCGACCGCGATGGCAACCCGAATGTTACAGCGACGGTTACTCGCGAGGTGCTGCTGCTCAGCCGCTGGCAGGCAACTGAGCTGTACCTTGGTGATCTGACCCGCCTGATCGAAGAGCTCTCGATGACCCGCTGTAATGATGCTCTGCGAGAACTGGCCAATGGCGCCCATGAACCCTACCGGGAAGTGGTACGTTTGTTGCGCACATTGCTGCGCAGGACCCGGGATCATATCGAAGCACAGTTGCAAGGCGAGCTACCGCCGGAAGGCGAAATTCTTACCGATGTCGACCAATTGTGGAATCCGCTCAACGCCTGTTACCAGTCGCTGCTGGATTGCGACATGGATATTATCGCGCGTGGAACCCTGTTGGATGTCATGCGTCGAGTGCGTTGTTTCGGTGTGCATCTTGTCCGTCACGATGTGCGACAGGACAGCGCTCGTCACACTGAAGTGCTTTCGGAGCTCACAACCTACCTCGGGCTGGGCGATTACGCCGACTGGGACGAGGAGGCACGTCAGGCCTTTCTATTGCGTGAGCTCAGTAGCCGTCGGCCCCTGATTCCGCGCAATTGGCAGCCCAGCGCTGATGCCCAGGAAGTGCTGGATACCTGTGCGGTCGTGGCTGAACAGCCGCAGCAGGCGCTCGGTGCCTATGTAATTTCTATGGCTCGCCAGGCCTCCGATATTCTCGCCGTGCATCTCCTTCTACAGGACGCAGGGGTAGCCTATCCGCTACCTGTCGCACCTCTGTTTGAGACCCTGGACGATCTCTCGCGGGCTCGTCAGGTGGTGACGACATTGCTGGAGCAGAGCTGGTATCGCGGCCATATCGGCGGCCAGATGATGGTCATGATTGGCTACTCGGACTCGGCCAAGGATGCCGGTGTACTGGCGGCTTCCTGGGCTCAGTATCGCGCCCAGGAAGAGCTGCTTGAGGTCTGCAATTCCAACGCTGTCAGCCTGACCCTGTTCCACGGCCGAGGTGGTACTATCGGTCGCGGTGGTGCTCCGGCGCGCCAGGCTTTGTTGTCCCAACCCCCAGGCTCATTGCGCAACGGTCTGCGCGTCACCGAACAGGGCGAGATGATTCGTACCAAACTCGGCTGGACATCGCTGGCAGTAAAGACCTTGGCACTCTACACAGTGGCCATCTGCCGGGCTAATTTGAAGAACCCTCCGGCGCCGAACGACCGTTGGCGCGAGATGATGGATACGCTCTCCATGCACTCCTGCGATGCCTATCGCGCCGTGATCCGAGAGGAACCGGAATTTGTACCTTACTTCCGCCATGCGACGCCTGAGCAGGAACTGGCCAAGCTGCCGCTTGGATCCCGGCCCGCCCGGCGCAAGAGTGGGGGTGGAATCGAGAGCCTGCGTGCTATTCCCTGGATTTTTGCCTGGTCGCAGAATCGATTGATGTTGCCGGCATGGCTGGGAGCAGGCAAGGCCCTGGCGATGGCAATCGAGGATGGCCAGAGTGATCTCCTGCATGAGATGGCCGACAACTGGCCGTTTTTTGCGGCCCGCCTGTCCATGCTGGAGATGGTGTTTGCCAAGAGCGAGCCCGGGCTTTCCGCCTTCTACGATGAGCGCCTGGTGCCCGATGAGCTCAAGTCGATTGGTGAGGGGCTGCGTGCCCAACTGGCCAGCGACACCGAGACAATCCTGGAACTGACCGGCGCAGAGGCGCCTATGAGTGACCAGAGCTGGGAAGCTGAGTCCCTCCGGCTGCGCAATATCTACACCGATCCGCTGAATTTCCTGCAGGCGGAGCTATTGCGCCGCAATCGAGAGGAAACTCGTCCGGAACTGGAGCGCGCAATTATGGTCACAATTGCAGGTATCGCAGCGGGAATGCGCAATACGGGTTGATATCCTTGACCCGAGCGCGTCTGCTGCTGAAAATAGCTGCTGCATTGCATTCACTCGAGGAAAACATCCATGCCACACATTATCCGCTCCATTGCCCTGCTCATTGTATTCGCGTTAGCGGGGCAGGGTGCCTGGGCACAGGACAAGTACGCCAAGACACTGGGGGCGTTTCAAGGCGCTGATGGCACCGCGCCCTATTTCAACAGCGCTTACGGCTATGCCCTGTTCCCGACTATTGGCAAGGGCGGTATCGGGATCGGTGGCGCCCATGGCGGCGGCCAGGTTTATGTCGGCGGTCGTCATGTCGGCAACACGACCATGACTCAGTTGACTATGGGTTTCCAGTTGGGTGGCCAGGCGTTCAGCCAGGTGATCTTCTTTGAAGACCAGCGCGCGTTCCGTGAGTTCACCACCGGTAATTTCGAATTCAGCGCTCAGGCGACTGCGGTAGCGTTGACCGCCGGTGTCTCGGCCGAAGCGAGTACTGGCGGTGGTTTGGCAGCGGGCGCTTCCGGTGGCCAGAACGATGCGTCGACTTACCATGCCGGATACCGCAAGGGCATGGCGATCTTTACGATCGCCAAGGGTGGCCTGATGTATGAAGCGGCATTGGGTGGCCAGAAGTTCACTTACACGCCCTTGTAAGTTTTTCTCTTCTGTAAAAAGCCCGGCGTAACTGCCGGGCTTTTTTGTGGGTGATGAAGAAGCGCTATCTAGCTGGCCAGTTTCGGTCTAGCCTTGGGGCGGGCCTTGGCAGGTGACTTCTTGCGAGCAGTGGCCTTTTTGGCCGGCGCTTTTTTAGCGGCTGCCTTCTTCTTCGCGGGGGCCTTGCTGCTAGCGGCCTTCTTTTTGGCCGGCGCTTTTTTCACGGCGGGCGCCTTCTTCTTCGCAGGCGCTTTCTTCTTGGCCGGAGCCTTCTTCTTCACAGGTGCTTTCTTGTTCACCGGCGCTTTCTCTTTCGCTGGAGCCTTCTTCCTCGCGGCTGCTTTCTTTTTGGCGGGGGGCTTGGTTGCAGAGCGCTTGCGCTTGCTGTCCTCAGCCTTTCCATCCTTGCTTTTGCCAGCGGTTGCCGCCTCAAACAGCGACTCGTAGGCGTCGACCAGATATTGGTGGTACATCTCCGGGTCGGGCAGGATATTGCGGTCGGCGAGCACCGATAGGGTGATCTTGCCGGAATAGCTGAATACCAGGTGGAACAAGCCCATCCCGGGTGTCAGCAGGCCGAGACCGAAGTAATCGACCATTCGTGCACCGGCACAGTAGAGCGGGAAGTCCGGGCCGGCGACATTCGATACCACCGTGGAGGTGTTGGCTGGTATGTAGCTCGATAATTCATTGCGGGCCCAGATGCCGGCGGCAGTCTTGGCGACCACTGGCGACACTGCTCCAGCGATCTTCAGTGCGTCAACCAAGGGGCTGGCTTCGCCGCTGGTTTTGGCATCCTTGGAGGACTGGTTCACCGCGAGGAGGCGTTCCATCGGGTCGGCGATATCGGTGTTCAGCGAGCAGAACACGGAACCCACCTGGTTATTGTCGTCGGTAATGCCACGACGGGTGCGCATGTTCAGTGGAATCGCTGCCGCAAGTGACCCTTCTGCAGGTAGCTCGCCGCGGGCTTCCAGGTATTTCCTCATGGCGCCGCCGATGACGGTGAGAGCCACATCGTTGACGGTAACGCCGGCGGCATTCTTGATTGCTTTGAAACCTTCCAGCGGAAACTCCGCGGCGTCAAAGACCCGGTGCGGTCCTACGGGCTGGTTGAGCACGGTCTTCGGCGCTGAGAGGTCTGGTGCAGGAATTTCATTGCGGGCGACATCTAGTGCATAGCGGCCGAGATCCACTGCCGTTTTCACCGTGCCGCGCATGACCTGGAAGGTGTTCTTCACGCTATTAAAGCTGGCTTTGGATAGCAGCTCTGACATGCTGGGTTCTACGTCTACCAGCATGGGCTCTTCGTCGTCTTCCGCCTCGGGGCCAGGGTTGGCGACAAGATCGTGGATCAGTGCCATAAAGGATGAACCACCGGCGCCGTCTACCAGCGAGTGATGCATCTTGGTGTAGATCGCGAAGCAGCCGCTGGGCAATCCGGGAATGTTGTCCAGGCCCTCGATAATATAGGCCTCCCAGAGTGGGCGGCCCATATCGAGCGGTCGGGCGTGCAGGCGGGCAACTTGAATACACAGCTGGCGCCAATCGCCTGGCTCGGGCAGGGCGATGTGGCGGAGGTGAAATTCCACATCGAAGTTGGCGTCTTTGACCCAGTACGGGCGATCGAGGCCGCCGGGGACTTCAATCAGCCGGGTGCGGAACATCGGCTGTTTGTTCAACCGCCGTTGGAAGCTGGATATCACGTCTTTAAAACGAACGAAGCCGCCGGGTGCGGTGGAGGGGTCGTATATGCCCAGTCCGCCAACGTGCTGTGGGGTATTGGTTTGCTCCAGGTTGATGAATGCGGAGTCGAGTATGCCAAGCTGCTTCATAATTTCAGTGCCCTGCCAGTGTCTGGCGATCCAGATATCGGCGGTTTTTTTGCTGTGTTCCGAGTGAGGCGCCGTTATATCATTGAATGCGAATAGTCGCCAGAACGGTTGTACAAAAATTGTCCATAGTTCCGAATAGTTGGTCTGTAACGCCCCCGGTCTGCACTGTGTTGGTGGCGGCGTTGGTGGCTGCGTTGTTGGCCTCTTTGCCTGCCGTCGCAGCGCCAGTCGGCTACGGCGAATACTTTCTACGCGCTGACGATGTAGCAGAGTACAGCACCGTTTCAGTGGCTCGCGCTCCCGCTTCGGACGTGGACCAATACGCATTGCAGCTGCAACAAGCTGAACTCCTGGGTGGGCCCTACGCGGACGGTTTGGCGGAACCCCTGGCGCAGATGGGCAACCAGTTGTTCGCAGTTGGCAACTATCCAGCGGCGGTCGCCACCTACCGCCGCGCCCTGCATATACTGCGGGTGAATGACGGCCTTTACAGCGAGCGCCAACTTCCCGTGTTGCGGCAGTTGATCCTGGCGTTTCGAGAAACACGCGACTGGGAAACTCTCGACGAGCGTTACGAATACTTTTTCCGTGTCTATGGTCAGGGGCAGGCACCCTATACGGAAGTGCGTATGCGCGCAGCCTTGGAGTACCTGCGCTGGCAGCGCGAGGCGCTGCATCTAAAGCTGGGTGAAAAGTCGCGTCGTTTGCTGGATCTGATCGCACTGAATGAACGCCTTGTCCGCGAGCTGATGAGTGACCCGGCGGCTCCTGATCTCTGGAAACGTGAATTCGTTACGAGTCAGATGGAAAATTTCTACCTGATCCGGGACGTTCTCCAGCCGTATATCCAGCAAGCTGAATTCAGCAACTCCAAGGACATTTTTGGTGCCAAACCGCTCGCGCTGGATATCGAGCAACAGCGTATGAGTATGATGTTGCGCTCGGCGCCGGCAAAAGGGCGGCAGGTGCTGCAGGACTTGAGGCTCCTTGCGGGCGACGATGTCCTTGAATCCGCACGTATCGATTTACACCTTGGCGATTGGTATCACTGGAATGGCAACCGGTACCGGGCCGCACAGGCGTATACCAGCGTTGAAGAGCAGCTGCGCGCTGCCGGAGAGGAAGAAGTATTGGCGCAGTGGCTGGGGCAGCCTGTTGAGTTGCCAGCTAATGGCGCGTTTGTGCGCCCGCCATCATCGGACCAGACCGGCAATGTGAGGGCGAGGTTTGATGTCTCCAGCCAGGGCGACGTAAGAGATATTCAGGCAACAGCTGTGGAGGGCATGGAAGTGGATACATCTCTTTTTCGCCGCCGCCTTGCCGCTACTTTATTCCGCCCGCGGTGGGAAGGTGGGCGGCCCGTTGCCAGTAGCGGCATCGAGCGGAATTACCAGATTCTGCCCTGATGCCGCGACCTCTGGTGTCAGGCGTTTTCTATCACCATGATCGCACCGCTGGCTTCGATCGAGCCGCGGGTACTCCACTCAAATACTTCTGCGCAGTGTTTGTCGGCACATTTTTCGGCGACCTCAAAAAACGGCGAGCGCTCGGGATCGGCGATAAGAATATGCTTCACACCCGCTTTCACCGCGCGGTTGACCATATTCGTAACGGGTTTTACCAACTCATCCCAGAAGCAGATATCTGCCGCGATCAGCATGTCGTATTGCTCGAGTTGCTTGGTACCGAGTTTTTCGAAACGTGACACCAGGTGTTCGGTCTCCACCCCGTTGACATCCGCGGTGGCCTGCAGGAAAGGGAAAACGTCCGGATCTGCGTCCATCGAAGTGACCCTGGAATTAAAGTTTTGGGCGCACCAGATACCGGATACGCCCCAGCCGCAGCCAACATCGAGAACCCGGCCGGCGTGCTCTGGAGGGTGTTTCTTCATATAGTCGATCAGCAGGCAGCTGGACTTCCACAGTTTGTTGCCATGAATCGAAGGCTCGATTCCCTGGCGTTTAACTCTGCGAATCGCTGGATGTGACGCGGTAGGTATGCGGACGCCGCGAAAGCGGCGCTCGGTGACAGGCTTCTTGGCCAAAATTACTCCTCATTCGGATTGATCCATATTGGCGAGGTCCACGCGCGTTCCTGCAGGGTGGGGGAGTAAAAAGGCTCTTCCTCAGGGTTCAGGCAACAGCGGCCGAATACATCGCCGATCGCGCCCTCATCCTGCAATTTCTCGGTCTGGATAGCGGCTTGCTCGCTGCAGTTTTCAGCGAATGGGTTTACGCCTTGTGCCTGGCATTGCAGCGTGCTCCAGCGGCAAGAGGGGTTTTCCAGCACCCTGACATAGTAAAACGCGGACTCCTTCGCATTGTACGCGGGATCGCGCCAGACGGTACACAGGTTTTTGTGGCCGCTGCCAGTAGGGGCGCAGGTTTGTGGATTTACACCAGCGTTGTTAGTGGGGCTGCCCGCCACGTCGAATACTTCTTCGTGAGTGACCCCCTCGTCGTCAAGCCAGCCCTTTATGATCTGGATGCGCTGTAAATCCAGCCCGGGGTTTGCCGCTGTACCTGGGTCCTTCGCTGCGCTGACAAGGAATGCGGGTGATGTTGCGGGCGCTGCGAGCTCGCCACCCATGGGCACACCGCCGGCATAGGCTTGCTCCAGCATCTTTGGGTCACCGCAAATGTCATCGGGGTAATCACTGCCGGCGAAAAAGCGCACCACCGGGCGGGTGCCGCTAGTGGCATAAGCCTCACGGCGGCGCATACCTTCGAATATGGCGTCGCGCGAATTTTCTTCTGCCCAGACCACGGCAAGGCCGCCCGGGTTGTCAAAGAAGTGATCCTGTACGTTGCGATAGCCTGCGTCCCGGCGTCCCAGATGGCCTTTGTAGTTGAACTCCTCAGCGCCACCCGGTGATGCGCTGTGGGTGTCGGTGCTGCCGATAAAGCCTGGCTTGAACGGATTGGTGCCGGTCTGCCGTTCGAGAGCGAGGCCATCCTTGAGAACATTGCGCATCATGTTGCGGCGGCCGAACTCGTCCAGGGGTACTGGGTCGGCCTCGTCGGTTTGTACTTCACCGAACAGTGTGCCCAGCATTGCCAGATTGTCGGCTTCCACCTGTTCGAAGTCACAGAGTTCGTCCTCGGTGTCCAGCCCGCGGCCCGCCAGTCTATCGTAGCGACATTCACTGGCGGCCTTGTGCTGTACCAGTTCAACCAGAGGCTCGAAGAACAAGCGCTCCTGCGCCTCCTCCTCGGATTGCGGGTCCGGGAACATCAGCCCTCGGCTGAGGTTGGAATTGTGCGGTATGGCGAGCACATCGCAACCTTCCTTGCCTTCGATGCACTCCGCTCGCAGACGGCGCCAGAGGTCAGGGACGTTGCGCGAACCGGTGTCATAGGTGGAGATAGCTGTGTCGGTCACCTGATCAGTGCGATAGATCACATTGCGATGGAGGTTGGAGTAATTAGGCGCATCGGTGTACTCGTAACCGACAAACGTGGTGAAGCTGCACTCGGCGCTGCGGTCGTAGTGCTCCTCCGCTGCGTCCTGGATTCCTTGCCACGCCTCTTTGTGGGCTGCGTCGCAATCCCCCAGAGAGCAGACGAAGGACTCGGCTTTTTCACTGCTGTCGTCGACCACGCCTATCTTGGCCCAGTAGTCGGCTGCCAGCAGCTGCACTATGTACCAGTCGCTGCGACCCATGATGCAAGCGGGGAACCAGTATGCGAGTTTGGACGAGTCCTGCGAACACAGGTTGATAGGGCCAAGGAATTCGGCGTGATCAGTGACTGCAGTGAAATCCAGTGGTCGCTCGATCTGGGCTCGCAGGGTTTGTTGGCCATCGGCATCTGACAGGGTAATGGCCTCACCCTTTGCGTAGCGGTAGGCCGCGGACGGGTCGTTGCGCTGGCTGGAGACGTAGCTGTCAAAGGAGTAACTGGTGTGCACGTGTAGGTCGCCGAACATGGGCCTGCGGGTTTCGCTGAAGTCCTGGCAGGGCTCGCGCTCCTCGGTGCGATCGAAAGCATTGAGTGGGCTACTCGCAATTAAAGAGGCGAGCAGTGTCAGGGCGAACATGGAGGGATGAGATAAGGGCATAGCCAACTCCCGGGGTCGTTGTTATTGGGGGGATGATACGTCGAACCACTCAATTCTGCATTGGGCGCAAGGGTCAACTTCGTGGGCATTATTGATCCCGGTCATGGTGGGATTGTGCGCGTCTGGTCAAATAGCGATCACTAGAACTCAATAAAAACAGTGAATCTTGGCTACGAAATCGATCACAAGCTGCGTATTGTTGGCATTCCTCTCTCTCGCCGGAGTGTACTCTGGGGCGATTAGTGCCGCAGAGAATGCACCCATAATGCCGCTGGCGCAGCACTCGCTACTGCTGGATCTGGCACATGCTGGTGATCGCGTGGTTGTTGCCGGCGAGCGCGGGCATGTTCTATTTTCCGATGATCGCGGTGCTACGTGGACCCAGGCGGGCGTGCCCACCCGGCAGATGTTGACGGCACTTTTTTTTGTTGATGAATCGCGTGGTTGGGCGGTAGGCCATGACGGCCTGGTATTGCTGACTGACGATGGCGGGGCCAGCTGGCGCGTCCAGCGCGATGGGTTGGCAGCTCAGCAGCAATTGAATCTTGAGGCCAGAGAGCGAGCGCATCGCGAGGTCGGCCGCATTGAGGCCGCCCTTGCAAAAGCAGGGCCAGCAGCTGCGCGAGAGCAGATGCAGGATCTCCAACTGGCGCTGGAGGATGCGTTGCTGGATCTTGAGGATGCCGAACTGGCCCTCCAGGAACACGTATTTACGTCGCCGCTAATGGACGTATGGTTTCGCGATGCTGAACACGGTTTTGCCGTAGGTGCCTTTGGCAGTTTGTTGGTGACTGTTGATGGAGGGCAGCGTTGGGAGCACGTGCCCGAACGGGTCGATAACCCGGAAGAGTTTCATCTGAACGCCGTCGTGGGTGATTCGCAAGGGCGAGTATTTATTGCTGGGGAGGGCGGTCTTCTTTATCGCTCCCTCGATGGTGGCCGTAGTTTCGTCCGTCTGGAAGGGTTCTATCAGGGCAGTTGGTTTGGCGCGCTATGGCTTGCGAAACTCGAACGTCTTCTGGTTTATGGCCTGCGGGGCAATCTCTATTTCTCTGATGATTTTGGGGATAGCTGGCGACAACCCGAAGGCGGCACAGATTTAACCCTCTCGGGTGGCACCGCAAGCGATGACACCGTCGTCGTTGTCGGAGGTGCAGGCTCCGTTTTAATGAGCGTCAACGGCGGCGATAGTTTTGAATTTTACCAGATTGAAGATCGCCTCCCACTGGGTGCAGCGCTGCTCGTCGGAGACAGGTTAATACTGGCTGGACAGGGCGGGGTGAAATATCGCAATGAGGGCCAGTTGAATGAGTGAACAGCGGCCGCATCTGCACACCTACCAGTTCGGCGAAGGCGAACCCATTTTGGAGCGCCTGGTTTTCTCTTATCGCCCGCTATGGTTGGTGCTGTTTGCGCTTGGCACGGTGTTCTTCGCCTACCAGACTTTCAATTTGCGCCCCGACGCCAGCTTCGAAAAAATGATTCCGATGGAGCACCCCTTTATCAAGTCGTTTATGAAGCACCGGGGTGACCTTGGCGCTGCGGGCACCACCATTCAGGTGGCGGTCGAGCATACTCGGGGCGACATCTTCGACGCCGAGTATCTGGACATACTGCAACAGATCAACGATGAAGTTTTCTACCTGCCTGGGGTCGATCGCAACCGAATGCGCTCCCTGTGGACGCCGAACGTCCGCTGGATTGAAGTGACTGAGCAAGGTTTTGAGGGTGACAAGGTTATCGATGCCCGCTATGACGGGTCTAGCGAAGCGATGGGCAGGCTGCGTCAGAATGTGTTGCGCTCTGGTGAGGTCGGCCGATTGGTTTCGGATGATTTTCAGTCGAGCATCGTGCAGGCCCCGTTGATAGATATCGACCCCGCCTCTGGTCAGCCACTGAATTACTGGGATCTTTCGCAACGCCTGGAGAAGGATATTCGCGAGAAGTATCAGCAAGGAACTCCCGGGAGCGAGCCTCAGGTACGTGTCTACATCATTGGGTTTGCGAAAATGGTGGGTGACTTGCTCGATGGCATTGTCTCCATCTTCATGTTCGCGGCGATCGCTCTGGTTATTACTGCTCTGCTTTTGTATTGGTATACGCGCAGCGTACGTGGCACCGCAACGGTACTTTTGTGTGCCGTGGTAGCAGTGATCTGGCAGCTGGGATTGCTGACGACTCTTGGCTACGGCCTCAACGCCTACTCCATATTGATTCCTTTTCTGGTGTTTGCCATAGGTGTGAGTCACGGCGTTCAGATGATGAACGCGATCATGGTCGAGGCAGCTGCGGGCAAAAACCACTTCGATGCCGCGAGGGGAGCCTTTCGCGTACTTTACGTACCTGCACTGATTGCCCTGATTTCTGACGCGGTGGGTTTTACAACGATGGTGCTTATCCCCATCGAAGTGATCAAGGATCTTGGTATCGCTGCCAGTGTGGGTGTAGCGGTGATCATCCTGACGAATCTGTTTTTGTTGCCCATTCTCATTTCCTACTTTGGTACCGGTAAGCGTGCGGTAGACAATCTTGAGGAAAAGCTGGCGGACCCTAATCGACGAGGTGTTGCGCGCAGGCTTGCCAGTCTCGCAAGCGCGCGCGTTGCCACACTGTCGATCGTGGTCGCTACGCTGGGTTTCGCGGTGGGTATTTACGGCGGACAGAACCTCCAGATCGGTGACCTCGACCCCGGAGCGCCGGAGCTTCACCCGGATTCGCGGTACAACTTGGATAACAAGTTCATCACGGAAAACTATGCCACGAGTTCTGATGTCATGGTGATAATGGCTGAGACCGAGGAGCAGCGCTGTGCCGATTATGCCAATGTCGACATGGTCGATCGTTTTACCTGGCACATGGAAAACGTACCCGGCGTCAACTCTTCCATGTCCGCCGTAAAGATATCCAAGCTGGTGGCTTCGGGCTACAACGAGGGCAGCCTCAAGTGGGCAACGGTCTCGCGCAACCAGCGTCTTCTCGGGACGACCTTTAACAGCATGCCAGCAGTGCTGATGAATACCCGTTGCAGCCTTTTACCTGTCGCACTTTTTCTGGATGACCACAAGGCCGAGACCTTGCAGGCCGTCGTGGATGCCGCCGAATCGTTCATCGCGGAGAATCGCCAGGACGGAATTTCGTTTGCTCTGGCCGCGGGCAATGCAGGCATTGAAGCGGCCACCAATCAGGAAATCGCTCGCGCCCGGAACCGCATGATGCTGCTCATATACACGGCTGTCTGCGCCCTGGTGTTCATCAGTTTTGCTTCCTGGCGAGCAGTGGTGTGCATCGTTGTGCCGCTGGCTTTGACGTCGTTTCTCTGTGAGGCACTGATGGCACACCTGGGTATTGGTGTAAAAGTCGCGACGTTGCCAGTTATCGCACTCGGCGTCGGTGTCGGAGTGGACTACGGCATTTATATCTACAGCAAGCTGTCCCACTACCTGCGCCGGGGGGAGGGCATCGAGGAAGCCTATTACCACACCTTGCGCAGCACAGGCGCGGCGGTAGCACTGACGGGCGCGATGCTGGCAGTCGGGGTGGCCACGTGGATCTTTTCCCCGATCAAGTTTCAGGCAGACATGGGTATGTTGCTCACCTTCATGTTTATTTGGAATATGGTGGGTGCACTCTGGCTGTTGCCGGCGCTGGCCCGATTCCTGATCAAGACAGAGAACTAGCAGGCGGATGAACTGATGAGCAGAGTGAAAACAAGGGGCCAATCAAGATGGGTGCTTGGCGCTGGGCTTGCCCTGGGGCTGAGCCCTCAAGCGCAGGCGCTGTCATTTGATTTTGGTGATTCGGGCGAGTGGACTCTGGACTGGGATACCATCGTGAGTTATTCCGCGATGTGGCGAGTGGAGAAGCAGGACCGGGACAAATTTGCATTCCGGGATACGGGAGATCTTCTGGGCGATCTAACGCGCTACACACTCATGGCCAACTCGACCGATGGCAACTACAACTTTGGTCGAGAAATGGTCCAGAACCGAATATCTGTTGTAACTGAAGTCGATATTAACCGCGATGACTTTGGCGTTTTTGCCCGGGCCCGGGCCTACTATGATGAGGCTTACGATGGCCGTACCAGCCATCGCCAACAAGACTATCTCTCCTATAACTCAGCCGATATTTACGGTGGTGACGCAGCTTTTCAGGAATTCCCCGGGGGCACCGTGGACGAGCATCGAGACCGCCTTGAAATGCTCGATTACTTTATCTATTCCGGTGGTGAACTGGGAGAGCGCTTGTACCAACTGCGCCTGGGAAGCCAGGTTATCAACTGGGGGGAGGCCACGTTCTACCAGGGTATTAACGGCTTGCAGAATCGGGCTGATGCCATTGCAGCTACGACACCCGGCGTTGAAGTGAAAGAGATCCTGCTGCCGACGGGGGCACTGTACGGCCAGGTCGATCTGACTGACGCCCTGAGCTTTGAGGCCTATTACCAGTACGAATGGAAAGAAACGGAACTCAATGGCGTGGGCAGCTACTTGAGTGATCGCGATTTCCTTGGCCCTGGGGCAAGCAGCTTTTTGGTGGCGCTTTCGCCTGAACTGTTCCTCGTGGCACCCCTGGAGGAGATTGCTGACGCCAGTGACAGTGGTCAGTGGGGTGCAGCGTTGCACTGGTTTACAGATGGTGGCACGGATATTGGCTTCTACTACGTCAATGCGCACAATAAGGCGCCGGCCTATCAGCTCCATTATGAGGGTTTGATTCCTTCCAGTTATTCCGTTCTCTACTTCGAGGATATTGAAGGTATTGCCGCCAGTTTTACTACGGTGGTCGGCGGCGCTAATGTCCAGGGGGAGGTTTCCTGGAAAGAGGGTATGCCGGTGGTCTTGGCCAACGGCGATCCAGTGGCGGGCGATGTGTGGGCGGTGCAGGTCGGCGGCTCTACCGTGCTTGAACCTACCGCCTTGTGGGACGATTTCAACCTCACTTTTGAGTTCGCTGGCACGGGGATCGATTCCCACTCCAATCGTGAATTGCGCTACGATGATGCCGCTCTGGCTGTCGCTCTGCGCGCTGAACTCGCTTACCTGAATGTCATGCCGGGGGTTGATCTAAGGTTGATTCCATTCCTGCAGCACACGCTGGATGGCACGGTGCTGGAAGCCCAAATGGCCGAAAAGGCGACTACCTTCAATCTTACCCTCAAGGGCGTGTACCTGAATAATCTCTCTGCACAGGTGGGTTATACAGCGTATTTTGACGGTGGTGATGACAACCTTATCTCTGATCGAGACAACGTTACTTTCAATATTTCCTACAGTTTCTAGTGCCCCGGAGAGGTCTTGCGAGCGCCCGACATTACTCGCTCTTACAGCCGGTAGCAAAGCCTGCTTGGCTGCGTTAGGATGTTTTCAAGAATGCGATGACCACTAAGGTTGCGTAGACAGGGGCGCCCATGACGACACCCAAACGGCAGGTAGAGCTGCTGGAGAAAAATCGCCCGCGCCAGGAGCGGGCCAAGCGTACATACGAAGCGATTATCAATGCTGCTGCAGAGTTGCTCGTAGAGGTAGGCGTGGAGAGAATCTCCACCAATCTGATTGCTGAGCGAGCCGGTATAACGGTCCCCGCCCTGTACCGATATTTTCCCAATAAGTACGCCGTTCTCCACGCTCTCGGTGCCGTGTTGATGGACCGGCAGAATGAGGCTTTCGAACAATGGATGGAGAGCTTTTCTGGCGGCACTGATGAGCAGGATGTGCTCGCCGACATATACAGTGTTCTCAAACTGACCTATGACGTGACTCGCGATATGCCCGGCGGCCTGGAGGTTTCTCTAGCGCTGCGTGCAGTAGAACCGTTGCGTGAGTTGCGTATTACATCCAACCGCATGGTGTCGGAGCAGTTCGCCGCATACATGGCAAACGCAACAGGAATCGCGCTGGACGAGCAGCTGCAGCTGCAATGCCGGCTCGGTGTCGAAATGGCTTATGCCGTGGTGGAGAACGCGCTGGAAGACAGCGCGTTGCCGGAGGAACAGCTACTGCGCGAAGGCGCGCGAATGCTGCACGCCTATCTGGATAGGGTCATTAGTACCTAGCCGTTCCTCAGTTGTCTTCCAGAGGTTCTACCTCTTCTGCCTGAGGGCCCTTGTCGGTCTGAGCCTCTACGAAGCTGACGCGCTGGCCGTCGCGCAGGCCCCGGCGGTCGCCGCCGAGAATTGAGCGGAAGTGTACGAAAATCTCATCGCCGTTGTCCTTGGTGATAAATCCGAAACCCTTGGTGCCATTGAACCATTTAACCTGGCCTTCTTCTCGTTGGCCTCCACTGGATGATTCGGTGCTTCGAGCGCTGCTCTTCTTTGCCTGGGGCTTGGGCTTCGAGCGTTGTTTGTCCTTCGAGGCAGGAGCGCTGTTGGTCGGGGCGGCGCCCGGAAGGAGTGCACTGAGAATGGCTGCTGCCAGGAACAGGGCGATGGCGGGAATCTGGGGTGCAGCCTCGTTGGCAATCCAGGCGGCTGCGCCGATAAGGGCGGCGATGGCGATTTTGGCGAATAGTTTCATGGAACAATATCTCTATAGTTTCTTTAGACAAAAGCATTCCACAGGAGCTTCAGCTCCTGCGGGTAGTGACTGAACTTTGTGAATACTGCCCGCGTGGGGCGAATCCAGGTCAGTTACATCTTCTGGACGTTTTCGGCTTGCAGGCCTTTCGGGCCCTCTACCAATTTGAATTCAACGGTCTGGCCCTCGTTAAGAGTGCGATAGCCGTCGCCTTCGATGGAGCGGAAGTGAACAAATACATCGTCTTCACTTTCCTCACGGGTAATAAAGCCAAATCCTTTGGCGTTGTTAAACCACTTCACCGTGCCATTTACACGATCACTCATACCACTTTCCTCGGTTTTTAGCATATTGCTTTTATTATGCTCCGCCTGCCTGGTGGGCGACGGAGACTTGAAACCGTATTGCAGCAGCGACTACATGTTCTGGATCTGCTGTTGTTGTTCCTGCAGTTTTTCCAGCGCCTGTTGTTGCGCCTGCATTTTTTCCCGTTCTTTTTCTACGACGGCTGCGGGGGCCTTGTCGACAAACGCACTGTTCGCGAGTTTTCCTTTTACTCGGGCCAGATCTTTTTCCAGTTTGTCGATTTCTTTGGCAAGGCGCGCAAGTTCTGCATCCTTGTCAATCAGGCCTGCCATCGGGATCAGAATCTCCAGTTCACCAACCAGAGCCGTGGCGGCCACGGGTGCTTCGTCACTCTCGTCCAACCACTCGATGTCGGAGAGTTTCGCAAGTTTCCTGAGGAAGAGGGCGTTATCTCGCAATCTGCGCTTATCGTCTTCGCCGCCGTTCTTCAGAAGTACCGTGAGCTCTTTACCCGGGGCGATATTCATTTCGCCACGGATGTTGCGGATGCCCACGATTACACCCTTGAGCCATTCTATATCTGCATTTGCGGCGCTGTCCATAGCGTTAGTATCCGCTAGCGGATAGGGCTGAAGCATGATCGTATCACCGGACTTGCCAGCCAGAGGTGCTACGGCCTGCCAGATCTCTTCGGTGATAAAGGGCATCAGCGGATGCAGCAGACGTAGTGACGTCTCCAGAACCCGGATCAGGGTGCGACGCGTACCACGCTTGGCCGCGGGATCCGCGTTGTCATCCCAGAGCACAGGCTTGGACAGTTCGAGGTACCAGTCGCAGTACTCATTCCAGATGAATTCATAGATCGCCTGTGACGCGAGGTCGAAGCGATAGCTGGCAATGGCCTTGGCCACTTCCTGTTCGGTTTCCTGCAGGCGGCTGATGATCCAGCGGTCGGCCAGGCTGCGCTCTATAGGCAGTGATTCGTCCTGGCCGCAATCCTCGCCATCGCAATTCATCATCACGTAGCGAGCTGCATTCCAGATCTTATTGCAAAAGTTGCGGAAGCCTTCAATGCGGCCGATATCGAATTTGATATCGCGGCCCGTCGACGCCAGTGAAAAATAGGTGAAGCGCAGGGCGTCAGTGCCGTAGGGAGCGATGCCCTCTGGGAATTCCTTGCGGGTCAGTTTTTCGATCTTGGCGGCCAGCTTGGGCTGCATCATGCCGGCTGTGCGCTTCTTCAGCAGGCTGTCGAGGTCGATGCCGTCGATGAGATCGATCGGGTCCAGTACATTGCCCTTGGATTTGGACATTTTCTGGCCCTGGCTGTCGCGCACCAGGCCGTGTACGTAAACCGTGTGAAACGGCACCTCTTTGCGGAAGTGCAGCGTCATCATAATCATTCTGGCAACCCAGAAGAAGATGATATCGAAGCCGGTGACCAGCACCGAGCTGGGGTGGAAGGTTTTCAATTCCTCGGTTTCTTCTGGCCAGCCGAGGGTGGAAAATGTCCACAGGGCGGAGGAGAACCAGGTGTCCAGCACGTCAGGGTCCTGGTGCAGGGTCATTTCGTCGGCCAGACTGTTCTCTGCGCGCACCGCCTCTTCGGACTCGCCGACATAGATGTGGCCTTTGTCGTCGTACCAGGCGGGGATTCGATGGCCCCACCACAGTTGGCGGCTGATGCACCAGTCCTGGATGTCGCGCATCCAGGCGAAATAGGTGTTCTCCCATTGTTTGGGCACGAATTGGATGTCGCCGTCTTCCACGGCCTTGATGGCGGGTTTGGCCAGTTCACGCGCGTCCACGTACCACTGGTCGGTCAGGTAGGGCTCGATGACTACACCGGAGCGGTCACCCCGGGGGACTTTGAGGGTGTGATCATCGATTTTCTCCAGCAGGCCCAGCGCGTCGATGTCGGCAACGATCTGTTTACGCGCGTCAAAGCGGTCCATGCCAAGATACTGTTCGGGTGCTTCGCCGCCAATGCGGGCATCGTCGTCGAGTATATTGATGGTGGGCAGGCCGTGGCGTTTGCCCATCTCATAGTCATTGAAATCGTGTGCGGGGGTGATTTTCACGCAACCGGTTCCGAATTCACGATCAACATAGTCGTCGGCGATGATCGGAATTTCGCGGTCGGTGAGGGGTAGCTTGATCATACGGCCGATCAGGTGTGCATAGCGCTCGTCTTCCGGGTGGACGGCGACGGCGGTGTCGCCGAGTATGGTTTCCGGACGGGTGGTCGCTACCGTCAGGTGGCCTTCGCTGCCGGCAAGCGGATAGTTGAAGTGCCACAGGTGGCCCTGCTCTTCCTCGGAGATAACCTCGAGGTCGGAAATGGCAGTGTGCAGCACAGGGTCCCAGTTCACCAGGCGCTTGCCGCGGTAAATCAGACCTTCCTTGTACAGTCGAATAAAGACTTCCTGGACGGCGCCAGATAGGCCCTCGTCCATGGTGAATCGCTCTCGGGACCAGTCCATGGAGGCGCCAAGGCGGCGCAGCTGGCGGGTGATGGTGCCGCCGGATTCTTCTTTCCACTCCCAGACTTTCTCAATGAACTTGTCACGGCCCAGGTCATGACGGCTGATGCCCTGCGCTTCGAGCTGGCGTTCGACCACCATCTGGGTAGCGATGCCGGCGTGGTCTGTCCCTACCTGCCACAGCGTGTTGTAGCCGGCCATGCGGTGGTAGCGGATCAAGGCGTCCATGATCGCTTCCTGGAAGCCGTGACCCATGTGCAGGCTGCCGGTGACGTTGGGCGGAGGGATCATGATGCTGTAGGCCTCGTCCCCACCCTGGGGTGCGAAATAGCCTTTTTCTTCCCACTCCTGGTACCAGCGGGTTTCGATGTCAGCGGGTTGGAATGTCTTATCCATATTCGAGGGAATCCGGGGGTATAAATCAGGGGCGCGATTATACGCGAAGGGGCGCCACCTTTGTAGGATTCCCTAGAGGTCGTGCTTCTCGAGCTGGTAGCCGCGATCTTTGTAGAAAACCCAGGACTTCCGCAGGGCGGCGAGGCTCTGTTCATCCTGGGTGACGACTTCAGCAACGCGCTGGAAACGGCTAAAAAAAGCCGGTATGTCGAGCTGCAAGTTGATCAGCAGGTCATTGTGGTCGCCTGGATCCTGGCCCCAACCGATGGCTATCTGCTGTGACTGGGGGTCGCCGGTCATGGCATGGGGCAGAAAGCTGCTGGGGCGAAAACTCCACAGGAGCTCGTCCAGAGCTTCTGCCTGGGCCTTGTCCTCGGCATTGATGTAGATGCGGTGGCCCTGGGCGAATGCCTTGTCAGCGAGGCGGGCGGCAACGCCGAGGCGCTGGGACGCCTCGGTTGCCTGGACCACGTAAAAGCCGACTCGGGTCACTTGCCGGCGCGGTCCTGCAGGTAGCGAGTGAGCAGTCCCACTGGCCTGCCAGTGGCACCCTTAGGAGCACTGCTCCAGGCGCTGCCAGCGATATCCAGGTGGGCCCAGTCATAGGCCTTGGTGAATTCCGCCAGGAAGCAGGCAGCGGTCACGCTGCCGCCGCCGGGGCCGCCAATATTGGCGAGGTCGGCGAAGTTACTCTTGAGCTGCTTGGTGTATTCGCTCCACAGTGGCATGTGCCACGCGCGGTCATGGCTCTCAATGCCTGCGGCGAGTAATTGCTCAGCCAATTCGTCCTTGTTGGCATATAGACCGCTCGCGTGGGCACCCAGGGCAACAACGCAGGCGCCGGTGAGTGTGGCGATGTCGATGACTGCAGCCGGCTTATAGCGCTCAACATAGGTGAGGGCGTCGCACAGTACGAGACGGCCTTCAGCATCGGTGTTCAGCACTTCGATGGTTTTACCGGCCATGCTGGTGACCACGTCGCCGGGCTTGGTTGCGCGGCCACTGGGCATGTTCTCGGCGGCGGCGACGACGGCGACCACATTGAGGGGCAAATCCATTTCGGTGATGGCTGTCATGGTGCCGAACACACTGGCTGCGCCGCCCATGTCGTACTTCATTTCGTCCATCTTAGCGCCGGGCTTGAGGGAGATGCCGCCGCTGTCGAAGGTGATGCCTTTGCCGACAAGCACATAGGGTCGGTCGCTCTTCTTGGCGCCGGTGTATTCCATAACGATAAGCTTGGCCGGCTCATCCGTTCCCGCTGTGACAGACAACAGAGACCCCATACCCAGTTCGCGCATCTTCTTTTCTTCGAGGATCTGAACCTTGAGTTTCTTATTGCCTCGGCCCAGTTTGCGGGCCTGTGCTGCCAGGTGGGATGGCGTGCAGTAGTTGCCGGGGAGGTCGGCAAGATTGCGAGCGACGTTGATGCCGGAGCCTGTCGCGGCACCTGCCGCGAGGGCTTTTTCAGCAGCGCCCTTGCTCAGGCTGCCGGCGATAACCAGCCGATTCAAGGCCAGGGCGGGGCGGGGTTTGGAGACTGTCTCGGTATAGCGATAGGCGCTGGAAGTCAGCTGACGTGCCAACATTTCAAGAAGCCAGGCTTCGTCGCCATCGGTGACAGCGATATCACCGAGCAGAAGCAGGGCGTCTTTGGCGTCGAGGTGGTTAAGGGCTGCGTACAGGCCCCCGACGAACTCACGCGCGGCACTGCGGTCGAAAGATGTCTTCTCACCGCAGCCAATCAGGAGGATGCGCTTGAGCTTGCCGCAGCCCAACAGGGTATGGCCTTCGCCAGTTTTGCCTTTGAAATCGCCCAGTTTGATGGAAGCGCTGATGGCGCCGCCGCTGGCTTTGTCCAGTTTTTTGGCCTCACCTGAGAGCGCCTCGCCCTTGAACAGGGGCAGAACAGCGCAGGCGCTTGTGGCTGTGCTGGCATCTTCTACTTTGCGAGCGGAGAACTTGATTGTGCTCATGGGGAATTACCTCTTAGTTTCAACGGGCGTTAGTGTATGATGTTGTGCAAACAAACTGAACTGAAAATGCCTACCCGTCACCTGCCCTGAGCATGAGAATTCTACGCTACCTAACTCGCGAAGTACTCACTCATATGGTTGCCGTGAGTTTCATACTGCTGGTGATCATCATCAGCGGGCGCTTTGTGAAGTATCTTGCCGAGGCCGCAGTGGGTGACCTCGCGGCAGATGTTCTGCTGCCAGTCATGTTCTATCGCATGCCCGGTTTTCTTGAATTAATCGTGCCCCTCGGGCTATTCATAGGCATTCTCATGTCCTATGGGCGGCTCTATGTAGAGAGCGAAATGGTGGTGCTCTCTGCCTGCGGCGTTAGTCCTTCCCGTCTCGCCAGATATACCCTTGCCCCCGCGCTTATTGTCAGTGTCCTCGTAGGCGCACTCAGTCTCTGGATTACTCCGCTGGGCGCAACGCGTTCCGAGGCATTGCTGGATGATCCTGAATCTTCTCAGGGCCTGCATGCGATGGCGGCGGGACGATTTCAGACCCGCCGTGCCAGCGACACTGTCAGCTACGCCCAGACCATCGCTCAGGACGGAACCATGTATTCGGTCTTCCTGTCCCAGCGCGAACGCAACAGTGAGGGCGAACTGCGCATGGTCGTCACTGTCGCGGAAGAGGCAGAGGTGATTTTCGATACGGTGTCCGGTGCTCGCTATCTCGAGCTGCGCAACGGTTCCCGCTACAGCGGATATCCCGGCGATCTCGACTACCAGGTCGCTGAATTCGAGACCTTCGGCGAGATGATTCCGGAGCCGAAAGGAGGCATTCGTACTGCAGACCCGGTCGATGGCCGTTCAACGGCGCGGCTGTGGCAGTCAGATCGACCTGAAGACAGGGCGGCGCTTCAGTGGCGTCTGTCCATTCCTCTTATGGTGCCCATAGTGGCGATCATCGCAATGTGCCTGAGCCGCACCGACCACCGCCGCGGACGCTATGCCAAGATGGCCCCGGCGTTCTTGATCTACATTGCCTATCTCATGCTGTTGGCCAATGCGCGCACGGCGCTTGCCGAAGGTGGCGGTGTGCCAGGCGGGCTCTGGTGGGTGCACTGCCTGTTCCTGACAGTGGCCCTGCTCATGCTGTATGGGGACACGCTCCGGTCCCGCTATACCTATTGGAGACGCAACCGTGCGCAGGCTTGATCGCTACGTAGGCAAGACCGTACTGGTTTCTATTCTGCTGGTGCTGGTGGTTATCGTCGGTCTTGATGGTATTGCAGCGTTTATCGATGAGGCAGAGGATGTCTCTGCGACCTATACCTTTGGCCAGGTAGCTTTGTATGTGCTGCTTACCTTGCCCGGGAGTTGCTATGAGTTCATCCCTTTTGCTGCCCTGATTGGCTGTATGTTGGGCCTTGGCCAGCTGGCCACGTCCAGCGAGTTGGTGGTGATGCGCGCGGCAGGCGTTTCCATAGGTCGTCTGACCTGGTTGGCGATGAAGCCCACGTTGATGATCGCGGTGCTGGGTTTTGCCCTGGGTGAATTCATGGCTCCACGCACTGACCAGATGGCTGAAACCCAGCGCGCTCTCGCCCAGAACCCCGGGCAGAGTTACTCAGGGCGTCACGGCGTGTGGAATCGCGAGGGCAATACGTTCTTTCATTTCAACGCCGTTGAAACCCATGGGGTCGTCCACGGTATAACACTGCTGCAGATGGACGAGCGTCAGCAGATGCAGTCTTCGCTGCGCGCCCGTCAGGCGACCTATGAGGGTTCGTACTGGGTGATGGAAGATGTTGTGAAAACCAATTTCAGCAGTTGGCAGAACACTCTGGAGGAGCACGCTACTCTGCGCTGGGACACGGGTATAACCCCCGAGTTGTTGTCGCTGGTGATTGTGGAGCCGGGGCAACTACCGCTGGCCGATCTCTATCGCTACAGCCGCTACCTGCAGCAGCAGGGGCTGGAGTCAGAAGACTACCAGCTGGCCCTGTGGCGCAAGTTGTTCCAGCCCTTCGCAGTCGGTGCGCTGGTGCTGGTCGCAATTTCATTTATTTTTGGGCCTTTGCGGGAAGGCACCATGGGCTTCCGAATATTTGCCGGGGTTATCGTGGGTATCGTGTTTCGCACTAGTCAGGACCTGCTGGGACCGGCGAGCATGGTGTTTGGTTTCCCTCCCGTTTACGCTGCTCTGGGCCCGATTATCCTGTGCCTGGTCGCGGGAACACTCTTGCTCATGAGGGCTCGCTGAGAGCTATCGACTGGAATCTCTGCTCTTTTTGGGCAGCAGGATCAACTCGGTTCCCGACAGATAGTCGTGCCAGTAGCGCTTGTTTCTGTCTACCAGTTTCCACAGATAGCCCAGCCCAAGAAAGCCAGCACTGAGGGTTGCGCCGAAGCAGCGCAAGATCACCTGAATGACGCCAATTTTTCCACCGTCGATTCGCACCAGCTGAATGCGCCAGGCCTGCATGCCCAGGGTCTGGCCGCTCTTGATCCAGAATGCTCCGAAGAAAAGCAGTACTGAGAGCGCAGTCAGCACCTGACCGGCCAGCGGTGGCAGCACTTCCAGCTCCCCCCCGCTCAATTGCACAGCGATGCCCAGCCCCAGCGCGTTCAGTACGAAAATCAGGGCGATCACCAGCAGGCTGTCGTAGATCATCGATGTGAGATGGCGCAGCAGGGAGGGGGAGGGCGGTGTTGTCCCCGCGTTTGGTTCTGTGTTCTTGTCGGTGCTCATGGCGGCGTAGTCTAACACTATAGCCCGGGAATTAATGATCGTTAATGTAAGTGGTGATCGGCGCGCGTGGGCTTTGTCCGCCCCAGTGTGCGTGCTACATTGCCGCTGAAGATTATGAGTTGGTAGTTATGCAAGTACTGCTGGTGGAGGACGACGAGTCCCTGGCTGAATTTATTGGCACCGAGTTACGCCGCGGCGGTGACGAGTGCGTGCACTGTGCCGATGGCGATATTGCCCTGAATACGGCCCTCGCCGGCGATTTTGATGTGATGATCGTCGATCGCATGTTGCCTGGCCGCGATGGTCTGAGTCTCATCCAGGAGCTCCGTCGACAAGGGGTAGTGACCCCGGCTCTCGTGTTGAGCGCGTTGGGCGAAGTCGACGACAGGGTGCAAGGCCTGCAAAGCGGTGCAGATGACTACCTGGTCAAACCGTTTGCCATGGATGAGCTGCAGGCCCGGCTTCAGGTTTTACTGCGGCGCAGCGCCAACGCCAGCGAAACAGTCACCCGCCTGCAGGTCGAAGACCTCACTATGGATTTACTGCAGCAGAGTGTTGACCGCGGCGGCGTAGCCATCACCCTGCAACCACGCGAATATCGACTGTTGGAATACCTCATGCGTCACGCCGGTCAGGTGGTGACCCGGGCCATGCTACTGGAACATGTCTGGGGCTATAACTTCGACCCGCAGACCAATGTTATCGACGTTCATATCTCTCGTTTGCGCCAGAAACTCGACAAGGAATTCGAGCAAGCGCTGCTGCACACGGTGCGCGGTGCAGGTTATCGCCTCGGGCCTGAGGGGGAGTAAAACCCGTGAATTTTCGCGAGGTCGTTGCCAGCCTCACCTTTCGCTACATAGCCAAATACTTGTTGGTGCTGAGCGCAGCGGTGTCTGCGCTGATGGTAGGACTCTACACGTTTTACAGCTATGGTTATTTTCGCGATCTCGGGTCGAGTATCGTCGAGGAACATGAAACCCTTGAGCTGATCTATCGGGGGCAGGGCCGAAGTGGTCTTGTGGCCTATATCGGGGACCAGCGTGAGAACTGGTATGTCGATCGTTTTCACTACCTGATTCGAGACGCCGATGGCGTCAAGATACTTGGCGACCTGCCAGCGGGAACCCTCTATCGCGAGTTCGATGACGGCTGGCTGGGTATCGAGCTTGCGCTGTTGGAGTGGGGCGAGGAAGTGGGGGTGGATTTTCTCGCCCGCGAGGTACAGTTGGATGACGAACTTTTCGCCGTCGTCGCACGCAATCTCAATGAGGTCGGTGAGCAGGGAAGGCTTATCGCTGGAATGCTCTACCGGACCATGGCGGCGACCATTCTGCTGGGCCTGATCGGCGGTTTCTTTGCCGCCGCTCGCAGTTTGCAGCGCGTAGACTGGCTCGGCACAGAGATGTCCCGAATAGTGCGCGGTGACCCCTCTCAGCGGCTGGATGTCGACAGCGAAAAAGGGCAGGTCAAGCAGCTTGCTATCGTCATGAACCAGATGCTCGATCAAACCGAGTCGCTGATGCAGGGCGTGCGCAGTGTCTCTGACAATATTGCGCACGATCTGCGCACGCCGCTCAGCCGCATGCGCAACCAGCTCAGCCAATTGCACGCCAATGTCGACGCCGAGCGCAGTGCTGAGGTGGAGGCGTTGATAGTTGATTGCGACGCACTGCTGACGTCCTTTAACGCGGTACTGCGAATTTCAACACTGGAGGCAGGTAGCCGATACAGCGGTGTGGCGCGGCTGGACCTGGCGGCATTGCTCGACGATGTGTGCGATCTGTATGAGCCTGTGGCGCAAGAGAAAGGAATAGCGTTCGAGATCGACGCGCCAGGCCCCTGCAGTTGTGAGGGCGAGGCCGACCTGCTGTTCCAGATGTTTGCCAATGTGCTGGATAATGCGATCAAATATACGCCTGAAGGCGGGCGGGTGTCGGTGCGTCTGCGAGCTTCATCCGGTGGCGGGAACAGCGTGAGTATCAGCGATACCGGGCCGGGTATTTCCGCCGAGCACTGGCGCGATGTGTTTCGCCGCTTTTACCGGGTGGAGCCCAGTCGCTCGGCGCAACCCGGACACGGTCTCGGGTTGAGTATGGCGCAGGCAATCGCCCATTATCACAGCGGTTCGGTAGACCTCGAAAACAATAATCCCGGGCTGCGAGTCGTGGTCAACCTGCCCTGAGAGCAGGTGCTCAGTCTTCCAGGGCGATATGGTCAGTCTTCGGCGATTGCGCGGGAGCTTTTTTCCTGAATTCCTCTGCCAGTACGTCGCTCCCCTCTGGGGCAAGATCGATGGCAGACAGGTCAAGCTGTGGATCCGGGGCGTCGGGTGCTGCGCAATCACTGAAATCCGTGCCCTCCGGAGAGAGATCGATGGCATCCGTATTGGGATTTAATGGCGTGGTGTCAGACGGCAGGGTGGGAATGTCTTCGCCTGTATCGCCCATGCTCAGGTGCGTGACATCGGGTGCCGGAGGCGGCGCAGGGGAGGGGTCTGCTAGGCGAGTTGCGGATTCATCCACCGCGAGGTCGCCGGTATCGATATCGCGTTCTGCAACACGCTGGCGCTCTTCCGGGCGGAGCACATCACTCTGGGGGGGCGCTACGCTGACACCGCTGCTGTCTGCTGGCCCTTCGCTTTCGGCTGCGGGAGCAGGTTCAGCGCTGCTGGGCACGTCCGGCGCTGCCGCGAGTGCGGCGATGCGCTCGGCAGCCGAGAGTGGCTTCTCTGCGGGGGTGGCGGCAGCCGGGGCCGGCGTGGGCTCGGTCTTTGTCACTGGAGCGCTGTCGGCAGGATCGGCTGTTTTGATAACCGGGCGGGCACCGACTTTTTCCATGGCCTGCTTGTACTTCAGTGCAGTGGCCTTGTCGCAGCTTCGTTTGACGACTTGTAGACGGCCGTTGAACAGTTTGTTCAGCGTCGCCTCGTTGGCCTTGAACAATTGGCCGACAGCCAGCCGTACCCTGTCTGGATCGTGGCCGGGTAGTACTTCACCGGCAAAATAGATGTTATAGCGCATTTCCATCACCCTGACTCCTGTCGATGACTGAACTCAGTATACGCAGTTTGGCCGCCCGGGTCTTGCCGCAGAGTCGCTGCGATCTGCTAAGATGCGCGCTGGCTTATTTGGCGGCTCCCGGCTTTGAGTGATCGCGTACCCACACGTTTTTTGAATACCTTGCTGCGTATGGTCAGCGATCGCGGCTATGATTTCAGTGGCATGCTGGCCGAGGCTGGAATCGAGTTCGATCCCTTTGTCGAAAGTGCGCCCGCTTACCGGGCTGAGATTTCGGCGATGCAGTATTCGCAGGTGTATCAGCAGGTGCTGCGGCTATTGCAGGATGAGACTTTTGGGGTCACCGGCAGCGAGTTGGTAGCACCTGGCGCATTTCGGATGATGTGTTACTGCATTATCTCTTGTGACAATCTTGGTCAGGCCATTCAGCGTGCCTCCGAGTTTTATCGGACCTTCTTCGATGAGCGCAGCCAGCTCTATGCCAATTTTTCCCAGGAGCATGCCCGGGTGGGCTATCGCACTATTGATCGCAGCGAGCGCCCCCAGGTTGGCCCTGCGGATGTTTATGGGCTGCAGGTCTGGCACCGGTTTTTTGGCTGGTTGTGTGGCAGACCCATCAAGTTGCACCGGGTCGATTTCACTGGCGAGCCTCCTGCAAAACCGGAGAAATATGAGGCGCTTTTTCACTGTCCGGTTTACTACGGACAGACCAATGATCTGCTTTATTTCGACAGTGAGTGCCTGACCTGGCCAGTGGTTCACACCCAGCACTCACTGCGCGAGTTTCTGCGCACTGCGCCCTACCAGATGCTGATTATGGAGAGTCACCCGGGTACCGATAACCTTTCGGCCCAGGTCCGGGCGATGATCGGTCACGATTTCAGCGCCGGTTTTCCCAGTTTTGAGATGATTTGTAGTGCACTGGCAATGTCGGCGCCAACCCTGCGCCGCAGGTTGAAACGCGAGGGCACAACCTTTCAGCAACTTAAGGATGAAGCTCGCTGCGAAGCGGCCAAACTGTGTCTCAATCGCCACGATCTGTCGATCAATGAGGTGGCGCTGGAGATGGGTTTTACCGATCCCAGCGCGTTCCATCGCTCATTCAAAAAATGGACCGGCAAGACCCCTGGGCAATTTCGCGCCACCCTGCGGCGAGATTGAGTTCGCTCGGGTATAATATTGCCCCCCGCAAAGGAGGCCATAATGATCGTCCAGCAAGAAATCGAGCAAATACTTACCGACCAGTTTCAGCCTGTGGCGCTGGAAGTGGTGAACGAAAGCCACATGCACAGCGTGCCGGCCAATTCGGAAACCCACTTCAAGGTTGTCCTTGTAAGCGTGGGTTTCGAGGGTAAACGCAAGGTGGCCAGACACCAGCAGGTCTATGGAGCGCTGGCCGACCAGTTGGCCGGCCCGGTTCACGCGCTGGCTCTGCACATCTATACCCCGGGCGAATGGGCCGAGCGGGAAGGAGCTGCGCCAGCCTCGCCTGATTGCCTCGGCGGCTCAAAGGCTGAAGCATGAGCGAGATTGTCGTCGCCGCCCTGTATCGATTTGTCACCCTCGATGATTATGCTGAACTGCGCGAGCCGCTGTTGGATATCTGTAGCCGGCATGACGTGAAAGGAACTCTCTTGCTCGCTGGTGAGGGGATCAACGGCACAATTGCCGGTACTCGAGAGGGTATCGACGCGGTGTTGGATTATCTGCGCGCTGATCCGCGTCTTGCCGCGTTGGAGCACAAGGAGTCTCTGGATAGTGCGATGCCCTTCTATCGCATGAAGGTGAAACTCAAAAAGGAAATTGTCACCATGGGGGTCGAAGGTATTGACCCCAACCGGGTTGTGGGCACGTATGTGAAGCCCTCAGATTGGAATGCGTTGATCAGTGACCCTGAGGTATTGCTGATCGATACTCGCAACGATTATGAATACGAGATAGGCAGCTTTCGCGGCGCGATCGATCCGTGTACGGACAGTTTCCGTGAATTCCCCGACTATGTAAGGCAAAACCTCGATCCTGGCAAGCACAAGAAAGTGGCGATGTTCTGTACCGGTGGCATCCGCTGTGAAAAGGCCTCCGCATATATGCTGCAGGAGGGCTTCGAAGAGGTGTACCACCTTCAGGGCGGCATCCTCAAATACCTCGAGGAGGTCCCTGCGCAAGAGAGCGCCTGGGAAGGCGAGTGTTATGTTTTTGATAACCGGGTCGCGGTTAATCACCAGCTGGAAAAAGGCAGCTATGATCTCTGCTACGGATGCCGCATGCCGATCACCGAGGCTGACAAATCTTCAGAAAAATACCGCGCGGGCATTTGTTGTCCACGCTGTGCCGACGAGTTGACCCCGGAGCAGCGGGCACGCTTCGAAGAGCGCCAGAAGCAGACTCAGCTCGCTGCAGAGCGAGGTGAGTATCACATTGGCTCACCTCCGCCGGCGCGCCAGCTTAGCGAAGAGCCTGATTCAGGGACGTCCTGAAGCCCGCTATCGGAACGAATATGCTTACCGTCTCGCTGTCGCCGCGGGAAATGACCCCTGCAAGTTGCGGGGCGCCTCCTTCGGTTACCTGGATGACAGCCCCTCCGGACGCGCCCTTGTAGGCCTCGCAGTTACTCTCACTCGCACGGCGCGATTGCGCGGTAATGCGACATCCAGAGTGGTAGGTCATCACCTCGCCGTTGTCCCCCAACCCTTGATCGCCAGAATACCCAGCCATAACAATCTGAAGACCGGTATCTGCCTGCTGCGGATGGACGGTGAGGCCGCGCACCTGCTCCGCGCTGACCGACCGGGTCAGTTTGAGCAGGGCCCAGTCGGCATCCATGTTGCCTCCCGAGGCTATGCGGCGGGCCTCGCGTACCAGCGGCGTATCGCTATTTGGCAGTAGGGTGAAGACGATGGGCCGGCTGAGATCGTTGTAGTACTCCAGACAATGCCACGCGGTGACGACGATATCTGCCTGGTTGCTGTCGGGGTTGCGGGCGATCAGGGTGCCGCTGCAATCCTCTCGCTTGTGCTTGCGGTAACCGTTCTCAACCTGGCTGCCGGAAACCTCGAGCTTTCCTACTGCCCGCAACCAGAGCGGCGATTGAGCAGAGAAAGCGAGGCGCTGTTCCGCCTGTGCGATCGGCGCAGTGCTGATGAGAGCCAGCAGGCAGGGGAGTAGAAATGGTCGCACAGGAAATAGTTGCTCCGGGTTTAATGCTGGAGTCCGCCGGGCTTGGCGCGCGCTCTTCAGCTGCCTAGGATTAGGCGCTAGTTGAAATAATAGTAGAGAAGCTTCTTGCGTCGGTAAAGGAACCGCGATGAACCAGCAACAGAAAACAGTCGCCCTGGTAACAGGTGCAAGCCGTGGGGCAGGGAAGGGCATCGCAGTGGCACTCGGTGCCGCAGGAGCCACCGTCTATGTTACTGGGCGTTCTCGCAGGGAGGGCGATGCGTCCCTGCCGGGAACGGTTGACGCTACCGCTGCTGCGGTAACGGCTGCGGGCGGCGAAGGTATCGCCGTATATTGTGACCACGCAGACGACGCTCAGGTGGAGGCTCTGTTTGCTCAGATTCTCGCAGAACAGGGATATCTCAATATTCTGGTGAACAACGCGACTGCGCTGCACGATGCCTTGGTAACGCCGGGGCCTTTCTGGGAGAAACCCCTGGAGCTCACTGATATCTGGGGCGTGGGAATGCGCTCTCACTACGTTGCGGCCTACTTCGCGGCGCCGCTGCTGCTCGAGGCGCAGCGTGGCCTGATTGTAAACACCTCGTCATTTGGGGGCAGGATCTACATGCATGGCCCTGCCTATGGCGCCGGCAAGGCGGCCGTCGATAAGATGGCTCACGATATGGCTTACGATTTTAAACCGCACGGTGTCGCCGTCATGTCGATCTGGATGGGGCTGCTGCTAACAGAGCGTAGCCAGCGAGTTTTCGCTGCTGAGCCGGAAAAATATGCCGAGCTCATGGCCACCTGCGAAACGCCTGAGTTCACCGGTCGAATTATCGCCGCATTGTTCGAAGACCCGGATCTGATGACACGCTCGGGTCAGGTGTGGATAGGCGCGGAACTCGCTGCCAGTTACGGGGTTACCGATAGCGACGGCAGCCAGCCGCCTTCGCATCGCGAGTTTTTCGGCCCGCCAACGACTTTTGGTGAAGCGGTTGTCGAGTAGTCGCCGGACTATGGCGATACCCCAAATGAAGGATGCGGCGAGAGCTGGCAGGCCATAGAGTGACACACTCATATAAGTGATCAAATTCAGAACGATGCAACAGGTAGATATGCCATGAACGAATACGGACTAGAATCTTCCCGCGCCCAAGAGCTGATCGAGGCCGCACGAGCAATGGGGCCAGCCCTTGTGCAGCGACGCGCCCAGTGCAAAGCCGACCGTCGGGTACCCGACGCCACAGTGCAGGACTTTCATGATGCAGGCTTCTTCAAGATTCTGCAGCCCGAGCAGTGGGGTGGTTACGCTATGGACCCACAAGTGTTTTATATGGTCGGTTACGAGGTGGCTCGATCCTGCCCCTCCAGCGCCTGGATTCTGGGGGTGATCGCGGTCCACAACTGGCAGCTCGCGGTCTTCGACGATCAGGCCGCACAGGATGTATGGGCGGATGATCCCAGCGTACTGATTTCTTCTTCGTACGCCCCTGTGGGCAAGGTCAAAGTGGTTGATGGGGGCTTTCGCCTGAGCGGTCGCTGGAGTTTTTCCAGTGGCTCTGAACACTGTAAATGGGCCTTCCTGGGTGCTGTAGTGCCCACGCCAGAAGCGCCATTTGATATGGCCAATTACCGGACTTTCCTGGTGCCTATTGAGGATTACGAAATAGCCGATAACTGGGATGTTGTCGGCCTGCAGGGAACGGGCAGTCACGACATCGTGGTGGACGATGTGTTTGTGCCGGAGCACCGCACGCACAAGTCCATGGACGGCTTCCTGTGCGATAACCCCGGTAACGCAGTTAACGATGCCCCTTTGTACCGGATGCCGTTTATGCAGGTATTCGTCCGTGCCGTTTGCACGGCCAGTCTGGGCGCCTGTGAAGGAGCATTGCAGGCCTTTATTGATGTGGCCAAGACACGTCAGGTAGGGCCCAACAAAATGAAGAATGATCCTGCGGCACGCCAGCTGGCGGCAGAGGCGCGCGCTGACATAGAAGAGATGAAGCTGGTCATGGTGCGCAACTTTGATGCCATGATGGAAAAGTGCCGCGCAGGCGAACCGATCCCGGTGGACGATCGCATACGCTACCGATATGACTCAGCTGTGGTCGCCGATCGCGCCCTGGCGCTGACCAGCCGCATGCTCAAGGCCTCTGGGTCGGGTGGTGTTCGCCTGGGAAGCGAGTTGCTGGATTTCCACCTGGATGTCTTGTGCAGCCAGGCTCATGTAGCGAACCATTCAGCGCCTTTCGCCAACAATCTGGGTGGCGTGATGTTCGGTGAAGAAAATGTCGACTATGCCATTTAGAGCGAGGATCTGAATATGGGTATGAACGGCCTGCTGCCGGAAGCGAACTATGCCGAATGCGCCAACGGCTACAGGATTCATTACCTCGATGAGGGGCAGGGCGAGGTCGTCCTGTTCCTGCATGGCTCGGGCCCGGGTGCCAGTGGGCACTCTAATTTTAAGGGGAATTACCCTTTCCTGGCGGAGCGGGGATACCGCTGCATCGTGCCTGATCACATCGGCTACGGCTTTTCCGACAAGCCCGATGATGTAGATCATCCTCTGTCCTTTTTCGTCGAATGCATTAAACAGACGTTGGATGTTGCCGGCGTCAGCAAGTGTACTGTGGTGGGCAATTCTCTTGGCGGTGCAATTGCGTTTGGCCTGGCGTTGGAATATCCGGAGCTGGTCGAGAAACTTATCCTCATGGCGCCTGGAGGCCTGAATGACCTGCCTGAGTATCAGGCCATGCCAGGTATGCAGAAGGTATTCCAGACGTTCTCGTCCGGCGCAGCCGTCACCCCAGAGGTAATGAAAGATCTGTTCGCCACCGGCTTGATGTACAACGGCGAACTCGCCACCGACGAACTGGTGGCTGAACGCATGCAGATTATGCAGATCATGAACGGCCATGTGATGGCTACCATGCAAATCCCCAATCTCGTAGACCAGCTGCCTGGCATTGAATGCCCCTGCCTTGGCTTCTGGGGTATGGACGAACAGATGATGCCCGAGAGCGGCCTGCACAAGATGGTCAAGGCGATTCCCCATCTGCGGACTATCCTGGTTAACGAGTGCGGTCACTGGGTGATGGTGGAGCACGAGGGAATGTTTAACCGTGCCTGCCTGGATTTCCTCGAGCACGGCTGAGAACCCCGGGTTAGACAATCAATTTGAACCCCTACTGTTGCAGGGGCGGTGTAGAATTACGCCCCTTGCTCAGCTAGAGACACAGTTATGGATCCCCGGATAATCAAGCAACTTGGCGACGAGCTTTACACGGCTCTGCGCGAGTGCCGCACGCTGGCGCCCCTCACCGAGCAGTACAGTGACATCACCATTGATGATGCTTATCACATCAGCCTGCACATGCTGAATCGCCGCGTGGATGACGACAACGAGACAATCGTCGGCAAGAAGATCGGCGTCACCAGCAAACCGGTGCAGGACATGCTCGGCGTTTTCCAACCGGATTTTGGGTTTCTCACCGACGCGATGGTGTACCCCGACGGCGCGGACATTCCCGTGGCGGACAATTTGATCCAGCCTCGCGCAGAGGGCGAAATCGCATTTCGCCTAAAACAGGATCTGGTAGGGCCCGGTGTGACCGAAGCGGATGTGCTGGCGGCTACAGAAACAATTATGCCCTGTTTCGAGATTGTGGACTCCCGTATCGATGATTGGAAAATCAAGATTCAGGACACAGTAGCTGACAACGCTTCTTGCGGCGTTTACGTGCTGGGCGACTGTGAAGTGGATCCGCGGGATCACGACCTCCCCGGGCTCAAAATGAAAATCTACAAGAACGGCGAGTTGCATTCCGAGGGGCTGGGTAGTGCCGTACAGGGTAATCCCCTGACGGCCGTTGCGTGGCTGGCCAATACCCTGGGTGAGTTCGGTATTCCATTCAAGGCCGGTGAGGTGATCCTCTCCGGTTCGCTGGCGCCGTTGATTCCTGTGGTGCCGGGCGACGAGATGAGCCTGGAGATCGAGGGCGTCGGCGGCTGCAGCTGCAAGTTTGTTTAAAGGAACCTAGTTATGACTGAGAAAATCAAGGCTGCCATCATAGGCCCCGGCAATATCGGCACCGACTTGTTGATGAAAGCGATGCGTAGTGACGTGATCGAACCGGTGTGGATGGTGGGTGTGGAACCTGAGTCTCCCGGGCTGGCCCGGGCCAGGGAGATGGGGTTGAAGACTACCGCCGAAGGTGTGGACGGTATGGTGCCGCATATGCGGGAAGACGGCGTGCAAATCTGCTTCGATGCTACCAGTGCTTACGTTCATGCCGAGAATAGCCGCAAGGTCAACGCGCAGGGCGCGGTGATGATTGATCTTACCCCTGCAGCGATTGGCCCTTTTTGCGTGCCCTCGGTGAATCTTGCCGAAGCCGTGGCTGAGAAAGCGATGAACGTGAATATGGTGACCTGCGGGGGCCAGGCGACCATTCCCCTGGTGGCTGCAGTCAGTCGAGTGCAAAAAGTTGCATACGGAGAAATTGTGGCGACCGTCAGTTCCAAGTCTGCCGGCCCTGGAACGCGCAAGAACATCGATGAGTTCACTCGCACAACCTCCCGCGGTATTGAGATTTGCGGCGGAGCGAGTAGCGGTAAGGCGATTATTATCATCAACCCTGCGGAGCCGCCGCTGATCATGCGCGACACCGTGCATTGTCTGACTGAAAGCGAACCCGACGAAGCCGCGATTACCGAGTCCATTCAGCAAATGATAGCCGAAGTGCAGAAATATGTGCCTGGCTACACCTTGAAGAATGGCCCGGTGTTCGACGGGAAGCGGGTATCGATATATATGGAAGTGGAGGGTCTTGGTGACTTCCTGCCGAAATATGCGGGTAATCTGGACATCATGACAGCCGCGGGCCTGCGTACCGCAGAGATGTACGCTGAGGAAATCCAGGCTGGCACATTTGTGCCTACCGCGGCGTAAGGAGTGAGCACTATGGATTTGAAAGGCAAGAAAGTAACCGTGCACGACATGTGTCTGCGCGATGGTATGCACCCCAAGCGCCACCAGATTACCGTGGATGAAATGGTGACGGTTTCCAGGGCGATGGACGAGGCCGGCGTGCCGTTGATTGAAGTCACCCATGGCGATGGCCTCGGTGGCACCTCGGTGAACTATGGTTTCCCCGCAGCCTCGGATGAGGAGTACCTGACCGCGGTCTGCAAGGAAATGAAGAACACTCGCGTTTCGGCGCTCCTGCTGCCAGGGATCGGCACGGTCGATCACTTGAAGATGGCTGTCGATTGCGGAATATCCACGATCCGCGTGGCGAGCCATTGCACGGAGGCAGATGTCTGTGAGCAGCACATCAAGATGGCGGCCTCCATGAATGGGCTGGACACGGTCGGCTTCCTCATGATGGCGCATATGATTGAGCCGGAAGCCTTGCTGGCCCAGCTCAAATTGATGGAGGACTACGGTGCCAACTGTGTCTATATCACCGACTCGGCCGGCTACATGCTTCCCGACGATGTGACTGCACGAGTGGCACTGGCGCGAGCAGAGCTCAGGCCCGAAACCGAGATTGGTTTTCACGGCCACCACAATCTCGCCATGGGGGTGGCAAACTCGATTGCCGCAGTAGCGGCAGGCGCCAACCGCATCGATGGTTCCATGGCGGGACTTGGCGCGGGGGCAGGAAACACGCCGCTCGAGGTCTTTATTGCTGTTTGCGACCGCATGGGTATTGAGACCGGTGTCGATACCTTTAAGGCGATGGATATCGCTGAGGACCTGATTACGCCGCTAATGGACGAACAGGTTCGAATCGACAGAGATGCCCTGACGCTGGGCTACGCGGGGGTGTATTCATCGTTCCTGCTATTTGCCAAGCGCTCCGCAGAGA
Organism: Halioglobus maricola; assembly: GCF_009388985.1. Classification (NCBI taxonomy): domain Bacteria; kingdom Pseudomonadati; phylum Pseudomonadota; class Gammaproteobacteria; order Cellvibrionales; family Halieaceae; genus Halioglobus; species Halioglobus maricola. The sequence continues at coordinate 2,914,124 of NZ_CP036422.1, read as the reverse complement.
AGTACAAGCTTTCAAGCCGGGATATCCTGCTGGAACTTGGCCGCCGTCGCACCGTGGGTGGACAGGAAGATATGATCGAGGATCTGGCGCTGGATATGGCCCGGGAGCAGGGCACGATCTGATCTGCATTTCACCGCAAAGGGCTGGACCGACGGGCAGTATTCACCAATACTGCCCGTTTTGGTTCTGGAGCTTTGACCGTGAAAATAATGACAACTCTTGGCAGCGCGCTGTTGCTTGTCGCACTTCCCCTGGCCGCCGCCGCGGCCAAGCCTGTTATCGAGACACAGGACGATCTTCCCCGGCACACATACGAGCTGAATATAAAGGTGGTCGACCTCTACGCTGAGGAAAACCGCGAAGTCCTGCGCGAGCTGGCAGATCAGGTCCAGGCAGACGTTGAAGGCGATCTGGCCAAGTATGACATTCGTGACGACAACACGGTTCAAGGGTTCTATTCGGTATTGGGCACGATCGCGATCCTTGAGGGGCGCTGGCAGGACTATCTCGACTACCTGGGCAAACGCCGTGAATTGGAAAGCAAGGATGCCAATCGTTTGACCATGGGCCTTTTTGGCGAAGCTCTGGCGACGGTTGAATTGGCAGGCAAGGGCGGAGACGCAGAGGCTTTGCAAGCCGAGCTTACCCGGCTGGTAGAGGCGCTGCCCTACAGCACGGTGCAGGACAATCTTAAAAGTGGCAAGGGTCGCTCCGAGATTTTGACCGAGGCGCTGGTGCTGGGGAATATGGAATCCACTTACCAGCCACTGGTAGACAATACCGGCGGTGAAATCAGTTATGACGTTGCCTCCACCCTCGTTTCGGTGAGCTTCACCCTGGATTCGTTCATTCCCAATCGAGCGATCGTTGGCACCGTATACGCCGATTATATTGCGGCTAATGATGTGGCGAAGGTAGACATCTGGGCGGCGCGCGAAGTGGTGCTCCCAAGTACTGCCAAGGGTAGCCCGGTTGTCCTCTCGGTATGGGACAGCGGCGTCGATACATCGATTCCGGGTCTCGCCAGCCACTTGTGGACTAATCAGAATGAGATTCCGGGCAACAACATTGATGACGACAAGAACGGCTTTGTCGATGATATCCACGGTTTTGCCTACAACCTGAAAGGCGAGAAAGTGCCGGATCTGTTGCGCCCGATTGAAGAAAAATTCGGTGTAAATCCAGCAGACTTGCAGGGCCACGCAAAAGGCCTCGGCGACAACAGCTCCAACATCGATAGCCCTGAAGCTGCAGCACTGCGCAAATATATCTCCAGTTTGCCGCAGGAGGAAATACCCGCTTTTCTGGAAAACCTGAGCCTGTACGGTGGTTATGCTCACGGCACTCACGTGTCTGGTATCGCCCTTGCTGGCAACCCTTTTGCTGAACTGCTCGTGGCCCGTATGACATACAGCCACACGCAGATGCCGCCCAAGCCGACGATAGAGCAGGCTGAGCGCGATGGTGCTATGTTCCGCGCAGCGGGTGACTATTTCCGCGACAACGGTGTGCGAGCTGTGAATATGAGTTGGGGCGGGAGTGTTCGTGGTATCGAATCTTCCCTTGAAGCTCACAACATTGGCGACACGCCAGAAGAGCGCAAAGCTCTGGCGCGAAAGTTGTATAAAATCGGTGACGAGGGCCTGCGCGAAGCTATTGGCGGTTCGCCCGAGATCCTGTTTATCACCAGCGCGGGTAATTCCGACAACGATGTGAAGTTTGATGAGTTTTACCCCAGCAGCTATGAGTACCCTAACCTGCTGACCGTAGGGGCGGTAGATATTGCCGGAGACGAGACCAGCTTCACCAGTCTCGGCAATGTCGACATCTACGCCAATGGCTTTGAGGTTGAGAGCTATGTCCCGGGCGGTGACAGGATTCCCTTGAATGGCACGTCCATGTCGTCTCCACAGGTGCTGAACCTTGCGGGTAAATTGCTGGCCCTCGCGCCAGACCTGACGATGGCCGAGCTGCGTCAGCTTATTCTCGATGGGGCCGACGACAAACAACTCGAAACCCGCACCATCAAGCTGATGAATCCAAAGGCCTCGCTGGCGTTGTTGGAAAAACAGCTGGCCGAATAAGTTGGTCGTGGGCGCCGAACTGATTCTGGTGCCGGTGGCTTTTGTTACATCGGCTATCGCCGGCGTGATGGGACTGGGAGGTGGCATGCTGTTGATTGCCGCCATGCCAGGGCTCTTGCCGGCGCAAGCTATCATTCCTGTTCACGCGTTTACTCAGCTAGCCAGCAATGCCTCCCGTGCTGCATTTGGCTGGCGCGATATTGCATGGTCTATCGTGCCTGCTTTTGCGTTGGGCGCGATAGCGGGTGCTTGGGGGGGTGGCGAGATCTATGGCCAGATAGATCTGTTCTGGTTGCCCGCGATCATTGGCGTTTTGATACTACTGATTACCTGGGTGCCCTTACCTCAGGTCCCCGGTGGTGGTCAGCTGGCACTGGCAGTGCTTGGCTTCTACCAGACCGGATTAGGAATGCTGGCGGGCGCGACGGGCCCATTAGGCGCATCGTTGTTGTTACGGCGCAATCAGGAGCGGGACTGGGTCGTGGTTAATACGGCGCTCTACATGAGCCTCAATCACGCTATCAGGCTGGCTGCGTTCGCTATGCTGGGCTTCAGCTTTGGTCCCTGGTGGCCACTGATGCTGGCGATGGCGGCTGCGGTCATAGCGGGATCCTGGGTGGGTACTCGAATGCGAGGTCTGATACCCCAGAGAAACTTCGCGCCACTTTTTAAAACACTGGTTTCTGTGCTGGCTTTGCGTATGATCGCCATGCCTTTCTTCAGCTGACGGACCCGATATGCTTGCCGCTATGAGTGACCAGCGGCGGGGCGCTCTTTACGGCGTCACCGCATACCTGATATGGGGTTTCGCTGCGCTTTACTGGATGCAGACCGAACCCGTCGATTCACGTGACCTGCTGGCCCATCGGGCTTTGTGGTCAGTGCCCTTTGTATTTCTATGTCTGCTGGTCAGTGGGCGTCTGGCTGGCGCGCTGCGCCTGATGACCCAGCCGCGAGTCCTTGGCATTATGGCCATTGCCGCGCTTCTTGGTGGGACCAACTGGCTGATCTTTCTCTGGGCTATCAGCAATGGTCAGGCGACTGAGGCCAGCCTTGGCTATTTCCTGCTCCCTTTACTGAACGTTGTGATAGGCCTGACAGTGTTCAATGAAAAGATTGATCGGGCCCAGCAAGTCGGTATTGCCTTCGCTATCGCAGCGGTCCTGTTGCAATTCGTTTACCACGGCGGCCTACCGCTGGTGGCTTTGGGCCTGGCCGGTAGTTTCAGTTTGTACGGCGCTATTCGCAAAAAAGTCTCGGTAGACTCCCTGGAGGGGCTGTTTATTGAGACCTTGATGATGTCGCCCTTTGCGCTCGCCTGGATGCTGACGCACGAGTGGGCAGGGTTGGGTGCTCACGGCCTGAAAGTAGATTTATTCCTGCTGGGGGCAGGGGCCTTCACAGCGATTCCCCTGATCACCTATGTGGCTTCGAGCCGTTTGTTGCCGCTGACTGCCCTTGGCCTTATTTTCTATATTGGGCCAACCGCGCAATTACTGGTGGCGCTGCTGGTCTTTAAGGAGCCCTTCGATCTGGTGCAGGCAATCGCATTTGGTATGGTATGGGTGGGGCTGGCATTCGTGACCGCTGACAGCTTGCGCCGGAGCCGCCGGCAGCGCGCAGCACAAAAACTGGAGTGAACCGTGAGAAAGCTAATAGTCTGCCTATTTCTGGCAATGCTCGCCGCATGCGCCGGGCAAGACAAAGTCGAAGCCCCGGCTGACTTTGTTCCCGACAGTCGACCTATGGGAAAAACCTATGTCTACGAGTGCGCTGACATTGAGTTTATGACCCGCGTCGGCCCGGGCGAGATGGCGCTGTGGTTGGAAGATCGCTATGTGGTGCTCTCGCAGGTGCGCGCTGCCTCCGGTACCAAATATCAGGAGGGCGATATCCTGTTCTGGAGCAAGGGGCAGGAGGCTATTCTGGAAGTTGACGGCTTGCGCTACAGCGATTGCGAGATTAATCATGCCCGCGCTCCCTGGGAAGATGCGCGCCGTCGCGGCGTAAACTTTCGCGCGGTGGGCAATGAGCCCGCTTGGTCGCTGGAGATTCGCGACGGCCAGAATATTCTCTTCAGAGGCGACTACGGATCGACGGTATTACTTTTCCCTGACCAGGTGAAGAGCGAGAACGGCGATGTAAGAGAGTATGCCGCTGAAGCGTCGGGGCATCGGCTAAGTGTTGTGATTGACAATGCGTTCTGTCGCGACACGATGGCAGATGTCGAATACCCGTTTTCAGTAACGATAGAGCTGGACGGTCGACGTTATCGTGGCTGTGGTCGAGATCTCGATTATCCGTGGGAGTAATTGCGTTTTCCCTGCGCACCCGGCGGTTCTCTTGACTGGGATCAATGTTCATATTTACTGCGGCTCCTACTATACGCACAAATGATGAGGGGACCGCAAACTCCTCGTTATATGTCCATAGTGAGGAGTAGAGCATGAAGAAAATTTTAACCCTGGCCGTTGCTGCCGCCCTGGCAAGTGGTGCCGCTGTAACCCAGGCCTACGAGGCTGGCGATTGGATTCTGCGCGCAGGTGCCGTCACCGTTGCCCCGGACGCCGACAGCGATATTGTCGATGAGTCCCTGCCTGTTACCGTTGATGTTGATGACGACACCCAGCTGTCCATCATTGGCGCCTATATGGTAGATCCCTACTGGGGTATCGAACTATTGGCCGCAACTCCGTTCAGCCACGACATTGACGTTAATGAAGTCGATGCGCAAGCGGGCGAAACCAAACATCTGCCGCCTACCCTGAGTGTACAGTGGTACCCTCGCGGTGCTGCTGATGGCTGGCAGCCTTACGTCGGTATTGGCGTCAACTACACTTACTTCTTCGACGAAGAAGCCAATAGTGATCTGGAAGCCATCGTAGGTAAGGCCGACCTGGATCTGGACGATTCTTTCGGCTTGTCTGCCTCTGCCGGGGTAGATATTCCACTGGGTGAAAACTGGGCGCTTAATGCAGGTGTCTGGTACATCGATATCGACACTACCGCTACCGTAAAACTGAAAGAAGCTGGTGGTGCCAAGGTCAAGTTCGATGTCGACATCGACCCCTGGGTGTACAACATCGGTATCGCCTACAAGTTCTGATCTCAAGATCCCCGTGTGGCCGGCTCACCTACGGTCACATGGCGCCTGGCCCGGCTCATTATGAGTCGGGCTTTTTTATGTCCGTGCAGTTAATTATAAGGCTGCGATGACTTCGCGGCTCAGGCGTTCGCTGTAACTATTGATTTTCCAGTGGCCGGGGCTCCAGCCTTTGATAAAACGGTGAAAGTCTGCCCATGCAAACGCGTACAACTCACGCCATTCTCTTTCAAGATCTGCCACATCTGTACCGGGTTGTTCCTGCCCGATCCGCTTGCATAAGACAGAGAAGTAGCGATCCAACAGTTGGTGCTCAAGCGCCTCGCATTGGTCTTCTCGCAGGCAGCTGCCGATAAAGTACGCAACATCCTTCATGCCGCAGCCGCGTCCCACGTATTGGAAGTCCACGGCGGCAACACGGGGGAGCGGGGTGTCTTTTGTGAAACAGAAATTGGCGAGCTTGGCATCACCATGAACCAGTGTTTGGTGGCGACATTGCTTCAAGCGCTGGTCAATTAGCGGTGCGGCGCGCCGCAGGGCGGCATCCTCGAGTGCTTCAAGTTCATCAGGGCGCGTGTCGAGGTGCCAGTACGTTCCGCAGTCCCAGAGCCCCTGTGCTGAACTGTGCAGGAATAGAGCATGAAAGTTTGCCAGCCAATCGAGGCAGGCATGGATGTCTTCGATGTCGACGTGGTCCTTGCGATCATCGAAACCTGCCGCATCAAGGTCGGTCAGAACGAGTAAGGTTTCATTTTCAGCAGTATTTACCGCAAGGCAGGCGGGAACGGGACAATGGTCATCGCAGCGTTGGGCGTAGTGTTCGTACCAATGTGTTTCCACCTGATAGGAACGTATTTTTCGCTGATGAGAAAGATCGGTGTTCCAACCGCGAGGGTGGTCGCCAGTGTCAGGCAATTGTATGTGCTTGAGGATGACAGAGTCGTGTTCACTGCCTTGCAGGTCTGCACGCACAATCTCCCCATAGCCGCTCCACAGCGTCTGTATCACGGTGGTGCCACTAATTGCGCGAGCGGAGGCTGCCTCGAGAATAGTGTCAGCGATGGCTTTGTGCATACCCATGGAGTAAACGACGCGGGAGCGCCGCTTAATGATGTCCCATCTTCGAGTGATCCATCTCTTCTATCTGCATCGGTACAGCACCGGGTGCTTTGTGCTTGAGATGCTCGCCGTGTGAGTAGACCAGGTAGATTGTCCAGGTGCCAGAGGCGATGAGCATCAATGCAATGAAGATCTTCAATCCCCGTCGGCGTAGGAAAACTTGTAGCTTATCCGCGCCAAGTGATACCGCGAGCATCGCTGGCAGTGTGCCCAGGCCGAAACACAGCATCAGCGCGGCAGAGACCGGCGCGCTCTGGGCGGTGGCCGACCACGCCAGGGCGGAGTAAATCAGACCGCAGGGCATGAGCCCCCAGCACAACCCCAGAGCCAGGCCTTGCAACGGATTTTTTACCGGCAGGAATCGCGAGGAGAAACTCTGCACAGGTTTCCACAAGACGCTGCCGGCTTGCTCTATGAAGCGGATACCCTGCCACCAGTTTGCAACAGACAGACCCATGGCAATGAGCAGGAAGCCTGCCAGATAGCGCAGGCCGATGGTCCAGGCAACGAGGTCAATGCTGCCCGCTATCAGCCCAAGCAAGCCGCCCAGCAGGGTGTAGCTGAGAATTCTGCCCGTGTGATAGGAAAGCGTTACCGATGTGGGTCGCTGGCCGCCCAGGTTCAGCGCCGCCGCGATACCGCCGCACATGCCCAGGCAGTGGCCGCTGCCGGCAAGGCCAAGCGTGAATGCGGAAACAAGGCTCAGTTCAGTGGGAGTCATCGTTGACCTGACTCTGAGAGGGCTGCTTTTTTTCGGCCCGCTTGTCTTCGTTAAGAATGCTCCATGCTTCCTTGTCCAGGTCGTCGTACTGACCGTTGTCGATCGCCCAGAGCAGCAGTTTTATGCCCACCGCGACAAAGACGATGGCGATGGGGATGAGCAGATACAAGCTGTCCACAGTGAATTTTCCTAGGGGGACGGTTGTCGGTTGAGGCGCAGCGAGTTTACCACTACCAGTAACGAACTTAACGACATTCCGATCGCGGCAGCCCAGGGCGGAACATAACCCATTGCGGCTAGCGGGATCGCACTCAGATTGTACCCCAGCGCCCAGCTAAAGTTCTGCAGGATGATCCGGCGGCAGCGTTTGGCCTGGATCCAGGTGTAGGTGACGGCGTTCAAATCGCCGCCTACCACCACGAAATCTGCCTGGGTACGGGCGAGGTCGGTCGCACCTGCGACCGCGAAGGAGGCGTCTGCCATGCGCAGCACGGGAGCATCGTTAAGGCCGTCGCCGACCATGACCACCACGGCACCCTGACTCTGCAGCTTCTGGACCTCTGCCATTTTTTGCTGGGGTTGCAGCCCGTGGGCGCAGCTGTCTAGTTGCAGCTGCGCTGCCAGCGCCGGGCCGGCTGGGGAACTGTCACCAGTGAGCAGGCCCACTTGCAGGCCTCCTGTGTGTGCTGTGGTGACTACCTGTGACGCCTCCTCGCGCAGCGGATCGCTCAGGCCAATCCAGGCCAGCGGTTCCACGTCGCTGCAAAGTGCCACCCAGTAAAGGGGTGAGTTGGGTTGGGCTTGCAGGTCAGAGCATATGGCGCGACAGAAAGCTTCGCTGCCCATACGGTAGCTCCGCGTTTCGCGCTCACCTTCCAAGCCCGCAGCGACGAAATATTCGACCTCGGTGAAGCCTGCAGCGCTCTCCAGCTCAGTAAACGCATGGCTGAGCGGATGATTGGAATAGCGTTGCAGTGCGCTGGCAATAGCCATTACCTCGTCGTGTCCTGCTGTTCCGAGTAGCTTGACCTCGGCGACTGTAAGGCTGCCTTCGGTCAGCGTGCCGGTCTTATCGAATAGCATATGCGTCGAGCGCGACAGGGCCTCGAGGGCGTTTTCGCCACGCACGATTACGCCGTGTCCACGCAGGGCGCTGGCGGCCGAGGTGAGCGCGGCAGGCGTGGCCAGGGCCAATGCACAGGGACAGCTGATGACGAGTACCGAGAGCGAGATCCACAGGGCCTGGGAGGGGTCTATCTGATACCAGATGAAGGCAGTGGCCGATGTCACCAGCAACACGCCCGCAACAAACCACGACGCCACTTGATCGGCCATTCTGGCAAGTAGCGGTTTCTCCGTCTGGGCCGCTTCTACCGATTGCTGCAGTGCCGCCAGACGGCTCTCGAGGTAACTGCCGAGCACCTCGGCTTCGACGCTGGCCTCGACATTGATGGTGCCGGCGTAGACTGTGTCGCCTTCCCCCACGGTGCGGGGCAAGTGTTCGCCGTTAAATGTGTCTTCACGCACGGCGCTTTGGCCATTGCTAACCGTAGCGTCTACAGGGATGGTTTGGCCCGGGCGCAGGAGCACGGTATCACCTTCGCCTACCTGGGTGCGCGGCACAGTGACCCAGGCACCGTCGCGTTTGCAGCTCACTGCGTCCGGGAGCGTGCTCTCGGCGTCAAACCATGTCATGGCGTGGCGTTGCCTTACGCGAGCTTCCAGGAACCGTCCCAGTAGCAGGAAGAAAGTGAACATCACCACCGAGTCAAAATAGACCTGGCCCGTGCCAGTGAGCGTTGCCCATGCGCTGGCAAGCCAGGCGAGACCGATGGCCAGCGCCACCGGCAGGTCCATGACCAATGCGCCCTGTTTAAGGTGGCGCCAGGCAGTGGTGAAAAACGTTCCTGCGGAGAAGAACACCACGAAGGTCGAGACGAGCAGGCTAAAGCCGCGGAGTAGCCCCTGATATTCCTGCTGAATCCCCTGGATGTCACCCGCGTGCAGGGCCACGGCAAACATGCCCACCTGCATCATGCCGAAACCCGCTACGCCCAGACGACGCAGATCACGTCTGTAATCCGACTGCATCTGATCGCGCTGGGTGCTGCTGTGGAAGGGGCGGGGGCGATAGCCCAGGGATTCCAGCCGGGAGAAAATTTCGCTGAGCTTGATCTGCGCCGGATCCAGGCAAATATCCAGTCGACTTTGCTGCAGGTTGACCAACGCACTGATGACACCAGCCACCGGCGCCAGGGTTTGTTCAATTAACCAGGTACAGGCTGCACAGGTGATACCGCCCAGTAGAATCCGCGCGGAGACAGTGCCGTCGCTGTTGTGCGTGACAAAACGCTCCGCCATTTCAGGCTCATCGTAGATAAGATATTGGTCGTTGAGCTGGAATTCGGTTTCAGGGGGACGCTCGCTGTAAGCGGTGCGCTGTTCATAGAAATTGTCCAGACCGTTGGCCGCGATCATGCCGGCTACCGCACGACAGCCGGGGCAACACATGGGGCGATTTTTCCCGCCTATTTCTACGTCGAGGAGAATGCCCGGGGGTATTTCCTCACCACAGTGATAGCAGGGCTCCCCATTGAGCGAGGTGTCGCTGTCAGCCACCTGTACCTGTGCCAAAGTCGGCTGCAGTGATGGAACCGTCAAGACGCCACGCGGGTTCACCGTCGTTGATCAGCGCCCAGTGCCAGCGCGGAGCGATTTCTGCTGGCAATCTTCCGCGATATTCGCCAGGGACGCTCTGTACCAGCATCAGTTCGAAATCCCGATTGGACTCCAGCGGGTGTGACAGAGCCAGACGCAACTGGTTCTGGTCCACCTCGCCGCTGGTCACAATGACGATATCACTGCCATTGATGGCGAGGGCGGCGCCGATACGCAGTTCCTTTGCGCGCTCGAGCTTTTCCAGTTTGCGATTGATCGCGAGGCCGTTTTTGTAGTACTCGTCAACAACGAGATCGTCGGCGCCCTCATGGGCTACGAAGACCATGTTAATGCCGGCGACAACGACCACTGCGGGCAGGCTAAAGAGGAACCATGGCCAGAACTGTTTGTACCAGGGCTGGCTGTCTTCGCGGGGCAGTTGCTTATTCATTGTGCTTGTCACTCTACTCCGTTGTGATCCTAAAGCGGTTTCACAAAGCGGGATTCATGGACGATATTAAGTGCGTCGGCGTCCGTGGCCTGAGCGGTAAAGTCGAAACCTGTACTCGGCTTGTCCAGCATGCCCGGCTCCATCCTGATACGCAGGCTGATCGAGCGAACCTCACCACCGTCCAGGGTGTGATGTGTTTCACCGATGATTTCGGCGCCTTCAAGGCCGCTGATTGAAATCTCGAATTCATGCATATCTGGATCCATGTTCACCAGCTGCAGCGTGTAGATGTTATCAATTGCGCCGCTGTCTGTCGTGACGTAGAGCTGGTTTCGGTCGCGGATGATAGTGAGTTCCAGTGGGACACGGTACACCATATTGTAGGAAAACACGCCGACCATCACGCAGAGCACTACGATGTACCCGATAATACGCGGGCGCATCCAGTGGGTTTTACCACCACCATCGAGTTCGCGCTCACTGGTGTAACGAACCAGGCCCTTGTCGTAGTCCATTTTTTCCATCACCGAATCGCAGGCATCGATGCAGAGGGCGCAGCCGATGCACTCGTACTGCAGGCCGTCGCGGATATCGATGCCGGTAGGGCATACCTGAACACAGAGTTCACAATCGATACAGTCGCCCAGCCCTAACTCTTTCGGATCGGCTTTTCTTTTTCGGCTTCCGCGAGCTTCACCACGGGTCTTGTCATAGGAGACGATCAGGGTGTCCTGGTCAAACATGACAGATTGAAAGCGCGCATATGGGCACATGTATTTGCACACCTGCTCTCGCATCCAGCCAGCATTGATATAGGTAGCGAAGGTGAAAAACTGGGTCCAGAAGTAGGCCCAGCCGCCGGCCTGGGCGAAGATCAGGTCAGTCAACAGTTCGCGAATGCCGTAGAAGTAGCCGACAAAGGTGACCCCGGTTGTTAAGCCGATAAACAGCCAGCCTGCGTGTTTGAGAAATTTCTTGCGAAACTTCTCCAATGACATCGGGCTCTTGTCCAGTTTTATTCGTTGGTTGCGACTGCCTTCGGTTTTCTGTTCCCACCACATGAACATCGTTGTCCAAACGGTTTGCGGGCAGGTATAGCCACACCAGATTCTGCCGGCAAAGGTAGTCACCGCGAAGAGCATGTATGCGGCAATAATGAGAAGGAAGGCCAGCATAGGGAAATCTTGCGGCCAGAAGGTCAAGCCGAGGATGTGAAACTTGCGCTCGGGCAGGTCGAACAGAATAGCTTGCCGGCCGTCCCAGGTGAGCCAGGGCAACAGGTAGTAACCGAGCAGTAGCGGCCAGCCCGTATAGAGACGGATTTTCTGGAAGAAACCCTCGACTTTGCGGGTGTAGATTCGCTCCCGGCGCTGGTAGAGATCGACTTCGCCGACTTCAGCGGGCGCAACTTCAGTAAGATCGATCAGATCCTTGTCAGACATGGCGATGTTCTCGCTAGAGTGAGGCGGAGGGACCAGAACCTGGTCCCTCCGGTACAGCTGGGGATTGCTACTGGGTTAATTGCTCAAGCCGTAGACATAGGCGGTCAGGATGTGAATTTTGTCCTCGCTTAACAATTTCTTCTGAGCGGGCATTACACCGTTGCGGCCAGCGCGCACGCTGTGGCTAATCTGCTCCATTGAGCCGCCGTACAGCCAGATGCCGTTGGCGAGATTGGGTGCGCCGAGCGCGGGATTGCCAGTGCCATCAGCAGCATGGCAAGCGAGGCAGTAAGTCTGATAGTGCTTGCTCCCTTCCTCGGCCTGGGCAGGATCCACTTCGCGGCCGCTCAGCGACATCACATAGGCGGAGACGTCGGCCACGCCCTTATCTCCCAGGATGCCACCCCAGGGCGGCATTGCAGCCTGCCGGCCATGAACGATACTGGCCTTGATGGCATCGGGGCTGCCGCCGTACAACCAGTCATCATCGGTCAGGTTGGGGAAGCCGTAGGCGCCCTTGGCATCCGCGCCGTGGCACAGGGCGCAGTTGTTGCTGAACATCCGCATGCCCATTTTGCGCACAGCGGGGTCAGACGCAATTTCCTCTATCGGCAGAGCCAGGTAGCGGTCGCGCATGTCGCGGTAGCGCTCATCGGCGGCGGCCACTTGCTTGTCGTGCTGCTTCACCTGGGTCCAGCCGAGAACGCCTTCATAGTTGCCCATGCCGGGATAGACGATCAGGTAGCCAATACCAAATACGATGGTGATCACGAACATCATGAACCACCAGGCCGGCATTGGGTTGTCATACTCTTCAATACCGTCGTAGACGTGGCCAGTGGTCTTGGCTTCGGGGTTTTCGCGTGAGCGATTTCCGAATAGTACCCAGGTAACCAGAATGATGGTGAGCGAAGTGAGTATGATTACCCACAAACTCCAGAAACTAGTCATTCCTTGCTTCCTCCTGCATGGTGCGTTGATTCAGCTCTTCGTCTGCGAAGGGCAGTTCGGCCGCTTCATCAAATGCTTTTTTACGTTTACCGCTATAGGCCCAGAAACACATTCCGATAAAGGTGAACATCAGGAAGGCGGTACTGATCCCTCGAAGATCGTTGATATCCATAGTGTTAGCGCCTCGATTTCAGTAGCAGGCCCAGTTGTTGCAAATACGCAACCAGAGCGTCGATTTCTTTTTTGCCTTCCACCGCGGCTTTAGCGCCGGCAATGTCATCGTCGGTGTAGGGTACGCCAACCGTACGCAGCGCTTCCATCTTCGTACCGGTTTTGTCGCCACTGATTGTTTTCTCAAATAGCCACGGGAATGCAGGCATATTTGATTCCGGTACCACGTCGCGCGGGTTGTAAAGGTGCGCGCGATGCCAGTCGTCGGAGTATCGGCCGCCCACGCGTGCCAGATCCGGCCCCGTGCGCTTGGAACCCCACAGGAAGGGGTGGTCGTAGACGAATTCACCAGCCACTGAGTAGTGGCCATAGCGCTCTGTTTCTGCGCGCAGCGGGCGAATCATTTGCGAGTGACAGGTGTTACAGCCTTCCCGGATGTAAATGTCGCGGCCTTCCAGCTCCAGCGCGGGCAGTGGTTTAAGGCCAGCGATGGGCTCGTTGGTTTCCTTGAGGAACATCAGCGGCACCAGTTCCACCAGCGTACCAAAGCTGATGGCAATGATGATGCCAACGATCATCAGGCCGACATTGGTTTCGATTGCTTCATGTTTCATTGTCTATTGCTCCTTAGGCTGCGCTTGCTGCAGCCGGTGCCGGCTGGGCTTCGACATCTTGGCGAGTAGTCATGTACACGTTGTAGGCCATGATGAACATTCCACCCAGGAAGATCGCGCCACCGAGTACCCGCACAACATAACCAGGGTAGGACGCGGCTACCGACTCAACAAAGTTGTAAGTCAGAGTGCCGTCCTGGTTGTAGGCGCGCCACATCAGGCCCTGCATGATGCCGTTTACCCACATGGACGCGATGTAAAGTACGGTACCGATAGTCGACATCCAGAAGTGCACGTTGATCAGGTCGGTGGAGTACATGCGCTCGCGGCCGAACAGAATCGGGATGAGGTGATAGAGAGCACCTATGGAAATCATGGCGACCCAACCCAGAGCACCGGAGTGCACGTGACCGATGGTCCAATCCGTGTAGTGCGACAGCGCATTCACGGTCTTGATGGACATCATCGGGCCTTCGAAGGTGGACATGCCGTAGAACGACAAGCTCACGACCAGGAAGCGCAGGATGGGGTCGGTACGCAGCTTATGCCATGCGCCTGACAAGGTCATCATGCCGTTGATCATGCCGCCCCAGGAAGGTGCCAGCAGGATCAGGGACATTACCATACCGAGGCTCTGGGCCCAGTCGGGAAGGGCGGTGTAGTGCAGGTGGTGAGGGCCGGCCCAGATGTAGACAGCGACCAATGCCCAGAAGTGCACAATAGAAAGACGGTAGGAGTAGACGGGTCGACCCGCCTGCTTGGGTACGAAGTAATACATCATGCCCAGGAAGCCAGCAGTCAGGAAAAAGCCAACTGCGTTGTGGCCGTACCACCACTGAACCATCGCATCGACGGTGCCGGCATAAACGGAGTAGGACTTGAATGCTGAGACAGGGATGGCAGCGGAGTTCATCAGGTGAAGAACCGCGACTGTGACGATAAAGGACCCCAGGAACCAGTTGGCGACATAGATATGGCGCACTTTCCGTTTCATGATAGTGCCGAAGAATACGATCGCGTATGTCACCCAAACCAGGGTGATCAGGATATCGATCGGCCATTCCAGCTCTGCGTATTCTTTGGAAGACGTGAAACCAAGAGGTAAAGTGATCGCTGCGGCAACAATGACGAGTTGCCAACCCCAGAACGTGAAGGCGGCGAGCTTGTCTGAAATCAAGCGCGCCTGGCAGGTTCGCTGCACAATAAAGTACGACGTGGCGAACAGCGCACATCCACCGAACGCAAAGATGACTGCGTTGGTGTGCAGCGGGCGCAGGCGCCCGAAGTGCAGATATTCGATTCCGAAGTTGAGCTGGGGCCAGGCTAGCTGGGCGGCGATAATTACGCCTACCAGCATGCCCACGATCCCCCAGACGACTGTCATGATTGCAAACTGGCGCACCACCTTATAGTTATAGGTGGGATGTTCCAGTGCGGAGTTAAGCTCGCTCATGGTTTCATTCCAAAGTCAGATTTTGAGAAAAACTAAAATCGTTGTTGTACGGGTCAGTCAGTGAAGGCCGGAGCCGCACCGAAGTCCCACAGAATCACTGCGCCGACCATAATGCAGATCAGCAGTACCAGTGCCACACCCATCACCGCACTGGAAAACAGGAAGCCGCGTTCCTCGGGGATGTTCATCACGATGGGGATTCCCAAGTACATCAGGTAAACCGCCCAGCATACGGCGACAATGCCGATCAGCAGATCCAGCCACAGCACCGGGAAGAAACCCACTGCACCGAAGATAAACATGGGGGTCGCCGCCAGCGAGCAGATGATGATGCCCTTGGCGATCGTGGATTGTGCACCGTAGGTGTCGCTCATCCAGTGAACGAAGTAGCCCAGTACGGCGAGGCATGCCACTTGCGTTATATAGAACAGAATACATATTTGCAGGGCACTGTCTTTCGTTAGCCTGATGCTCTCGCCATCGCCGACAGTCCAGCCGACATTCGTGGTGCCGTAGTACCAGGCAACCGCAGGAATAAGTGACAGGATCAAGGGATAGAGCAGCAGGGTCTTAAAGGAGCTGTCTGACAGCTCAGAAATGCTCTTCCACTGAGAACTGGGCTTAACAAGCAGGCCGAAGGTGTGCTGAATCATTAGGTTTTTCTCTCCCCAAAGCTACGCTGGTAATTGTCGTGCATTCTAGGGTGTCCAGAACAATTCACCTTGATGTGTATCAAGGTAGAAATTGACGCCGATAACGCTTCCCCGGTTTGGGGATTAGCTGTCGACAGAGCCGTGTTAACTGGTGAGGTTTGCTACGTTCCTCAGGCCCCTGGCATCCAGAATTTCGATTTCCTTGTTGTCAACTCGCAGAATTTCCATTTTCTGCATGCGGCTGAAGACCCGGGAAACGGTTTCTACCGTCAGACCCAGGTAATTGCCGATGTCTACCCGCGACATGGGCAGACGGAAATTGGTGGCGCTGAGCTTGCGGCGCGCGTTGCGTTCCGAAATGCTCAGCATCAATGAGGCCACGCGTTCATCGGCTG
The DNA here is from genome assembly GCF_009388985.1 of Halioglobus maricola. NCBI lineage: Bacteria > Pseudomonadati > Pseudomonadota > Gammaproteobacteria > Cellvibrionales > Halieaceae > Halioglobus > Halioglobus maricola. The sequence goes on along the minus strand of NZ_CP036422.1, from coordinate 2,898,309 downwards.
AATTTTTACTCAGCAGCGTGATCAATTGCTGGTCTTCGGTAATTTCGTGGCTCATCAGCTGGAAAAAGTGTCTTTGCAGATTGGGCATCAACGCGCTGAGCTTTTCCAGTGAGGTAAAGGGGATTTCACAGACCGCGGAGGTTTCCAGGGCCTTTGCCGACGAGGCGTGTGCGTTGTTGGAAATACCATCCATGCCGAGGATTTCGCCCGGGAAATAAAAGCCGGTGACCTGCTCGCGGCCATCATCCGTTGTCTTGTAGGCCTTCAGGGTGCCTGAGCGCACAGCGAATACGGATTGGAAGTCATCGCCTTCACGGTACAGATGCTGGTTCTTCTGTAGTGGTTTGCTGCGCTGGATTATCTCGTCTAGCTGGGCGATGTCATCGCTCTCGAGAGCGAGAGGCAGGCAAATGCTGTTCAGGCGACAGTTGCCGCAATTGACCTGAAAGTCGTGGGTACACGCTTTGGCGCTGTCACTCCCCGATTGAGCAATGTTCGTCATGTGGAAACCTTTGCGCGAGAACAACCTCAATTATAATCGAAATTTCGCATAGCCTGTAATGTGATTTTTGTAGTTGGCTCAGACGGTAGCAGAGAATTTTGGCGCGGGTTCATCCCCCTGATGGGCTCCCAGGTAAGCGTCGAAAGGCATGCAGATGTTGCGTAGGAAGGGGCGCCCGCGTTTGTGGATAGTGATCTGTTCGTTGGAAATGGTCAGGAAACCGTCTCCAACCATGGGCTGAATGGCGTCCAGTTCGCGGGCAAACTTTCGACTAAAGTCTATACCGAACTGACGATTCACATCGCCCAGGTCGAGTTTCAGGTCCGAAATCAGGCTCATTATCACGTGGCGGCGCAGTTTGTCCTCGTCGGTCACCATACAACCGCGGGTGACAGGCAGCTCACCGGCGTCAATCATTGCGTAATAATTGTCCAGTTCTCGTTCATTTTGCAGGTAGTAGTCGCCGATCTGGCTGATAGCAGAGACACCCAGCCCCAGCAGGTCGTCTGCCATGCGCAGCGAGTAGCCCTGGAAGTTACGTTGCAGACGGCCCTCGCTCTGGGCAATAGCGAGCTCGTCGTCGGGGAGTACGTAGTGGTCCATTCCGATCAGTTCGTAGCCAGCATCCTGCAGCGTGCGACTGATCAGCTCATGCAGCAGCAGTTTCTCGTCGGGTTCTGGCAGGGTGAGGCGGTCGATAGCGCGCTGACTGAGAAAACGCTCTGGCAGGTGGGCGTAGTTATAGCAGGCGATGCGGTCCGGCCGCAGGGCGATGACCTTGCGCAGGGTTTCTTCCATCGTAAGGCGGTCCTGGTGGGGCAGGCCGTAGATGAGATCGAAACTGAGGGAGCGGAAGTCGTGGCTGCGCACGCTGTCCACCAAATGGGCAACGTCCGCATAAGATTGGATGCGATTGACCGCTTTCTGCACCAGCGGGTCGAAGTCCTGGATACCCAGGCTGATGCGGTTGAATCCGACGCCTTTGAGCAGGGCAATCGTACTCAGGTCGACAGTGCGGGGGTCGATTTCGATCGAGTACTCGCGGTAGCCCTTGTCCAGTAGCTTGAAGTGGCTTGCCAGCAGGTGCATCAATTCGGTGATCTGGGCATGGTCCAGATAGGTTGGGGTACCGCCGCCCCAGTGCATCTGGGTGATAGGACGCTGGTCGCCTACCAGTTCGGATTGCATCAAAATTTCAGTCTGTAGGCGCTGCAGGTATCGCTGGGCAACACCTTTCTCCCGGGTGACGATTTTGTTGCAGGCGCAGTAGTAGCAGATGTCGTTACAGAACGGGACATGCAAATAGAGCGAGAGCGGCTCGCGTTTGTGGTCGCCGTCGGTGCCCTGCCATTTGCGGTAGCTCTGCATCGGGAAATCCTGGCGGAACTGCGGCGCAGTGGGGTAGGAGGTATAGCGGGGTCCCTGGCAGGCATATTTGCGTGCCAATGCCATGTCCTCCATGAATTCGGGGGGAACAGTGGTCGATGCAAGAAAGTCAGTGGGCATATTGATGGTGGGTTCCAGCCTGCGATGGTACAGGTGGCGACCATAGCAAGAACCTCAAAAAGGCTCGTTGATCTGCGTCAACAGCTGTATATCGGTCGCCTGCCCACGAGGGTCGCGGACGAAATCTATCCCAGTGAGGCGACACTCTTGATGATGAGCCTGACCAGTTCGGCCTGACGCGAGACGCCCGTTTTCGCAAATATGGATTTTAGCTGGGCGCGTGCGGTGTGCTGGGAAATGTTCTGGGCCTCTGATATTTCGGCAAGACTCAGTCCCCGCGTGAGCAGAATCGCCAGATTGGCCTCGGCCGGGGTGAGCTCGAACAGGTCCCCCAGGGCCTGTTTTGAGGCAGGTTCGTGTAAATCCGGGTCGGATATAAAGACCGCCGCGCAGGGGCCAGACTGCCCCTGGCTCCACTCGGAATGGGGCACCGGACGCACCACCAGACCGAGGTCGGCTCGCGCACCTGAGCGGGGTACCCGCAGGGCGCGCGCAACCGAGGGCTGGCCCTGATGCTGGGAGCTGATGATTGTGGCAACGGCTTCCTGTAGTTGGCGATGGGCATCCCGGCCCGCGAGTTGCAGGGTGTCGCCTCTTAGTGAGAGTCCGTCGGCCTGTTCGAGCAGGACCTGTGCGATAGGATTGACGTTGAGAACCCGGGCCTGCTCATCGAGGATAATCGTTGCCACTGCCAGTTGGGACACGGCGCCGGCGTAGACATCTCGCTCTGAAGTGGCCCGGTTCAAGGCGGCGTACAACTCGATGGCACGGCGCAGATGCGGTGTGAGGCGGGTCAGCAAGGCCCGGTCATCGGCGTCGAATCTGGCTTCTTCCTCTCGCCTCGACAGGCGCAACCGCGCGAGCATGCCGCCAGATTCCGCGGTATCTACCCCCAGTATTCGAAACAGGCCAATCGGGTGCAGATACTGGCGGTAATAATCGGATTCCATCAGCGCTTCGTCTGGCAGGATATCTTCCAGCGCAGTGACTTCATCCAGTGGCAGGTTAACGAAGGGGTCAAGGGAAAAAAACTCGTCCCGATAGGCCGTCAGCTCCCAATCGTCAGGGCTGGCAGATTCCGCGGCGTCCGAACCGTCGGGGCGGACGCTATTCAAAATCAGGCCGGGGTCGCCGGCAGAGGGCGGGCGCAGCACCAGTGACACAACCTGCACATCCAGGAACTCGCGCAGGGCGGGGAGGGCACTCTGCCAGGGCTTGTCCTCTAGCGGACCCTGATAAATCGCGCCAAGCAGTGCGTCGTAAGCGGTGTCGATAGTCGCGGCCACGAGGTGGTCAACGTTCAATATTGGAGAGGTCTTCGGTCACTTCTGCGAGTGGTTTGGGTTTGCCGATGCCCCAGCCCTGCAGGTAATCCACGCCGATCTCTTTGAGTTTTTCGATGATCTCATCATTCTCAACCGATTCCGCGATCGTTTCCTGACCGAGGAAATGGGCCAGATCATTGATCGACCGGGCCATGGCGTAGTCGGCGCGGCTCTGGTGAATATTGGAGACAAAAGTGCCGTCGATCTTGACGTAATCAACCGGCAGTTCGCGCAGGTAGTTGTGGCTCGCGAGTCCCGTACCAAAGTCATCGATAGAGAATTTGCAGCCGATGTTGCGGAATGCCTGAACGAAGTCGGCTGCTTTCACCAGGTTGGAAATGGTACCGGTCTCTGTGATTTCAAAACAGACGAGGCTGGTGCCCACGCCGAATTCAGAGATTTGCTCCAGCAGATATTCCATGAAGTCGTTGTCAGTGACGCTCGCACCAGACAGGTTGATCGCCAGATGCGGGACCTCCTTCTGGTCGTCCATCAATTCGCTGATCCAGCTGAAAGCCTCCCGCACCACCCAGCGATCCACGAGCGTCATAAAGCCGTAACGCTCGGCGGAGTTGATGAACTCCTCGGGTGAACTGATGGAGCCGTCCTTGTTGCGCAGCGCCAGCAAGAGTTCGTAGTGGCGTCGTCGTGCGCTGCCATCTTCGACTGCACTTTGTACAATCGGCTGGGCGCGAAGTACGAACCGGTCGGTGGCGAGCGCCTGCTCCAGATCTTCCCGTGAACGGTCCTTCTCGCTCTGGTATTGGGTCGCCAGAGTCTGGTCTTCGTGATACGTCTCGACCCGGTTGCGGCCCTGTTCTTTGGCGTAGAGCATGGCGGTGCGGGCGGATTCGAGCAATTCTTCTACCGGCGGGCTGTATTCGAGTATCGGTGCCACGCCAATGGAGACGGTGAAGGACACTTTCTCTCCCTCGATTTCCAGATTGCCACCCTCGATATCAGCGCGGATTTTCTCTCCCAGCTGGGCGGCCTGTTCCAGTGAGCGATCAAGCACCAGCAGGGAAAATTCGTCCCCTTCTATCCGGGCCGAGGAACATTTTTTGCCGTGGAGCTGAGCCAACAGTTTGCTGAATTCCAGTAACACCTGGTCGCCACTCACCTGGTCGTATACCTGATTGACCAGGTCGAACTGATCAATGTTGATGTAGAGCAGGGCGTGCTGGGCCTGTTTGCGCTGGGCGTGGCGCAAAGCGCGTCCCATCTGGCTGATAAAGTTCTCGCGATTGACGAGTTTGGTCAGCGTGTCGTGATTACGGGAGAAGCTGAGGGTCTGCTGCGCCTGCTCCAGTGTCTGGTAGATACTCTTGTCCACCACTGACAGATCTTCAGCGGGGGTAGGGGACTGGGCTCCCTGGCTCAGCTTGCGCGCCAGCTGAACGGCATTGAGATCAGCGGTTTTGTGTCCTCTTTCGTCGACGAAGATGAAACGATTTTTGGCCTCGCTGATCCAGGCCAGTTTCATCCTGTGCCGCTCGCCCTGGGCGTCCCGGTAGCTCAGCCAGGAATCTGCTTGCAGTTGCTCAACCCGGCGGATCCAGCGGCGCAGGCGGGGCAGTTCATTGACCTTGGCGCGCAAGGCCTCAGCCGATTCGCTCTCGGTGTCTGTTTTCTCATCGATCTCGGCGGATTCCACCGCCTGGTTGCTGGCCAGAATGTCACGCAATTCATCCAGCACACTCTCGTGCGCGACGTTGGTGGGCAGGGCAGCGGTAATTTGCTGACCCACCATGTCGAGCAGGGTGTCGGCCTCAAGGCCTCGCTGCATGACCAGTTCTTCGTTGGTATCGCCGTCCTGTAGCTCACTCAGCCAGGAGACCAGCGTGTCTAGGCTGTTGACCTGATCGGCCCACATCTGGCTTTCTGTGCCCTCTTTGACGTGGGTGAGTACCAGCAGGTCGCGAAAGCCGCTCTCCACCAAATCCAGCAGGACTCTTGGGGCCGCAGGTGGCCGGATCCGCTCATTGATGACCTCGCTGACAGCGCGGCGCGCATGGTGCAGTTTTTCCTGGCCTTCCTGAGTGCGCACCACGCGTTCGACGTTGCGCGCTATTGCGCGCTCCTGCTGTTCGGCGAGACGGTCGATTTTTTCTACCGCACGTTCGAATACAGCGTCGTCCTGCTCGTAGTCGTTGACGATTTCGTCGACGACGTGATTGATACGATCTTCCAATACCCGGTTAGGGAAATTGGCCGAGGTGGCCAGTGCCGATAGCTTGTCGACCATGCCCCGCGCCACATGGCTTCTGTCGACGAAAAAATTCTGGTCCTGCAGGGCGAGCTTTGCCAACGGAATTTGCAGATTGCTCAGGGCGGGTTTCAGCTCTTCATTGACGTTGAGTTCTGAGTGGATAGTGCCAAACAAATTGTCGACAAGATCGAGTTGATTGAGGCTGTCCGCGGTGAGTCCGCTGGTTTCGCGCAAGTCGCCCAGACGTTCGCGGTGATCGGCTAAAAACTCGCGCAGCGATGTGGCCTCTTGCAGTGCAGCCTGTACATGCGTATCCCGCTGGATGCTGCCCAGTGCATTGGCCACCGTTTGGGCATCGGCCAGGCTTGCGTTCTGCTGTTGAGCGGCGCCTGGATGGGTATCCCAACTACCGGCTGGTGCCTGCTGCCCGCCTGCTTGCTGCCCGCCGAGGCCGCGCCGCATGGCGAGAGCATTGATAATCGAATCGTACATACCCTGGGACTGGGCCCCGGTAAAGGCCTGTCCATGAGCGGCAGCGGCATGTGGCTGACCCGTTTGAGGTGGATACCCGGCCTGGTAGCCGTCCTCGGCAGCATGTGGCAGGTTGCGCGCTACATCATCAAGGTTCTGCCCCATGGGCTCCCGCTGGCGCTCGGGGGTGCTTCTGTCGGATGAAGTCTTGCTTGGTGCACGGAGCAGCGAGCCCTTGGTGCGAATCCGCTCCTCCAGGCCTGGGCCAATCCCCTGTTCCTCCAGAAAACTATTGAGATACTGGTAGGGTTCGTCAAGTTTGCGAATGACTTTGCGGGAAAAATAGTCGAAGCTCGCGCTGGCGGCTTCCGTGGGCAGGTCCAGTCGGGCGATGGTTTCCTGGAAGGCATTGCTGAGTTGGCGCGGGTGTATGGGCAGGCGCACTTTAAGCGGAGCGGCATTAATCAGTTGGGCTGTGCGGATGATCAGGGCTTCGAGCGAGAGGCTGTGCTGTTCTTCACCCATGGTGACCATGCGGTTAATGGCAAGATCGTGCTCGAATTTGTTCAGGTCTACCAGGTCGAGTTGGTCCGACGGGATCGCGCCCTGGCCAAAACTCTGCCCTCCCTCTGGCGGGCAAAGTTCGTTGAAATAGGCTGCGACGATCTCCAGCGTGTCGCGGCGCAGGTTTTCCAGCTCATGACGAATCGTATTGGCCCCATCGTAGAGAGGGTGGCCATGGTCATTGCTGTTGCCGGCCTGAGCTGACATATCTACCAGGTGCGGGACCAGGTCGTGGAGGAAGTTTTTCAGAATCTCGGAAATACGCAACATTGATCGCGTGCGCAGCTCGCGCAGTAGGCGAGTATGTTCTGCGCTGGAACCTTTTATCTCCTGCTCTGTGCCAGGAATGTCTTTGCCCGAGTGGTCAGCAATAAGCCGAAGCAAAGTGTCGCGATGACCAGTCTCCAGTAACCGCAAGGTCAGGTCGGCGCCGGCGATAGCAACGACGCTGGCCTCGACATGCTCTTCAGGGTCCTGGCTGTCGTAATAGAGCGCTGCGTTGATGCCGGGCTTCACGCTGACTTTGCCTCCTGTCGCGGGCCCTTCGACGAGCTGCACGCCGGCCAGAAGAAATTCACCTCGATCAGCTACGGACAGCTGTCCCGCCAGCCTCGCTGAATTCTCGAGTGTCAGGGTGGCGTAGATAGACGGAGCTTTTCCTTGCGCTGCGGGCATTTTTATCCTGATTTACAGTGACAAACGCTGTGGGGAGCCGTGGGCCGGCTCTACCAGTGAGTATAACGATATAATTCGTAGGGACAAACCGGTTCGCTACCTTACTTGCCGCGCTTGCCTTTGAGCCACTTTTTCATCGTCTGCTTGTAGTCATAGTAGTGGAACGGGATCCGCCACAGCGGCGACAGCGATTTTCCAAGGTGGTTCTCATAGATATCGATAAACTGTTCGCGATCGGCCCAGGACAGTTTATAAGCGATGCGAATCAGGTCGAGCATACGATCGCGATGGCGAACTTTCGAACCGGGGCCGGACCAGATTCGGGCGCGACCGATATCGATGGCCATGGGTGTTATCTGACCATCATCCGCCTGGGTCAGCAGCAAATTGCCGGAAGACAGGTCCCGGTGGATCACCTGTTTGTCATGCATATGGCAAACAAAGCCGGCGATGATGTCAAACCATGTCTCCTTGTCGTGCCCGCGAAACTCCAGCGCTCCATCGTTAAATGCCCGGTAAACATCGCGACTGGAAAAAGCATCGGGAACAAATTGGCACAGATACCAGGAGTCGCGAATTCCGGCTTGTTCCGGTGCCTCAAAGAACGCGATTGGCAGGGGTGTGGCCACGCCTCGTCGCAGCATCTGGCAGGCGTTGTTCCAGTGGCGGCGACCTTTGCTGGGCCGGAAGCGGTACGTGAGCTTTTTCAACCCAACCACCCGGTTGAGTTTGACCGTGAGACTACCGGTGGGGCCGCGAGGGTCATCAATGTTCCACAGGCGGTTGCGTTTGTCTCGCAGCACTTTGAGTTCTGGGTAGCTGCCCAGAGCCGCCGGGTATAAGAGAGGCACCGCTTCGAGGTCTATGCTCTGCGCGCTTGAGCGCAGCATGGCGGCGCCCAGCCAGTGGTCGTTCTGGACCGGCGCGGATTGCCACTCTGCGCTACTCAAATGATCGATGTGCGCGAAGCAAGCGAGGTCGTCGGTGGTCGGCAGTGAGGTCGACTCCGCGGCGTCTGCCAGGTCGATAAACAAGGGGTGTTCGGTGATGACAACTGGTGCATCGGTGGTGTTGCCGCAAGTATCCCTGAAACTGCCACTTTGGACCTGAGTAGGTGACAGAAGTTTGGAGAGGGGGACGACCATGGCGTCTCTGCACCAGGTGACTAGAAAAGGTTTGCCGGCGGCGGAGGTATAGCGGGCGATGCTGAGCCCAAGTGGGTCGTGCTGAAATAGTTCACAGCTGGCGCCCGAGAGACGGGGAACCAGATGGCCGAGAGCGCTGAACGCGGGCGTGGGCTGGAAATGTTCAGCTTCACCGCGGATGTGTCGGTAGTAGCTGACCTGGTCGATGACCGGGTAGTCGTCAGCGGCGTCGTCGATCAGGCCGTCCCTGGAGCAGATCAGCGGCCCCCAGTAGACACGCTCGAGCGCTTCGCTGGCACTGGCCAGAGTGAGATACCTCACGAGGTAGTCCGCGCGTTTCTGTTCTGGCTCGGCGCCGCGTCGCTGCAACCGCTTGATGGTCCAGCAAGTGTAGGTGCAGTACAGGCGCTCGGCGCCAGCTGTGATTCCCATTTTGCGCAGCACGCGCGCCTTCTTGATGAGATTGAACTTGAGTACGTCCCTGGCGAGTCGCCCCAGGACCCGGTGATCGAAGGCTTCTGGTTCGACCACTCGCTCGACAAACAGATTGTCCGTGTGGATGTCCGGTGTGGCCTGTAGATGGCGCAAAACACCGAGATATGTGGCGTTGTACAGGGGTTCAAAATCCGACACATTGGGCCCACCCAGGGGGACGCGCAATCCCTCGGCACGTTGCCTGGCAATATAGGTGGCCATGACAATGCCTGGAGAGGTAAAACCCGACCACTTGCCACGGTTGGGCGTGTTACCTATTTCGATGGCGTGTACCCGGTCGCCAAACCGACGGTAAACTTCCTCGACGAAATCCCCCCATCGTTGTTGTACTTGGACGTCATCGAAGATCTGGTGTGCCTCCGCCGCAGGCGGCAGGAGGTCGAGCATGACGTCGAATTTCTCGTCAAGCAGCTGTTCGAGCAGGCGCTCTGCCGGGCCGCCAAGGCTCTCATAGCTGAAGTGCATCCGCACCTGTTTGATGCTGAGTTCTTCCAGCCTAGAGCAGATATAAGCATCTATGCTGGCGCTTTCCCCGGGCGCCACGTTGACGCCGAAAAAGTCGCTGGCCACTACGTGACGCTCGGCAGGAAGGTGTGATTCGCCCAACTGGGAGAGGCTCTGGCCGATGGCGCGGAAGAATTCCAGCGCCGCCAATGGATAGCCGTAAAGCGGGTGAAGCAGTTTGTTCAAGGCGGTGTTCCCTGTGCCGGGTCGAATTCCAATGGCGCAGTATAACAGGCGACGTTGGGCTCGGGTGTCAGTCCTTGTCGACGTTCGCCGCGTTCAGGAAAGCAGGTTTTTCTCCGCCCCCGTGTACGGCAAAACTGGTACCGCTGACGTAGGAGGAGAGAGGCGAGCCCAGGAACAAGCAGGCATTGCCAATGTCCTCGGGCACGGCCATCCGTCCGAGCGGGATGGTGGCGCCTACGGCAGCTATGCCGTCTTCGTCGCCGTAGTGCAGGTGGGCTTGTTCGGTCTGGGTCAGGCCCACGACGAGTGCATTCACCCGCACCTTTGGTGCCCACTCCACCGCGAGCGAGCTGCCCAGATTGACCAGTCCGGCTTTGGCAGCGCCATAGGCGGCCGTGCCCGGGGACGGCCGGATAGTACTCACGCTGGCGATATTGATGATACTGCCGCCATTGTCCTGGCTCTGCATAATCCGGTTGGCGGCCTGGGCGAAGTTGAGCGGTGCGATCAGGTTGAGGCGGATGATAGATTCAGAAAAGCGCGGGGATGCAGTGGCCGCGTCAGCAAAGGGCGCGCCGCCGGCGTTATTGACCAGTACGTCCAGGCTGCCGAATCTGTCCACGGCAAAAGCGACACATGCTTCCACCTGCTCGTGGTCCCGGACGTCGCAGGGGGTGAATACGCAGGTCTTGCCGCCAGCGGCAGGCAGCTTGTCGGGTTCGTTGCGGCCACAGATAACCACGTCCGCTCCCATTTCCAGGAAGCGCTCGGTGATCCCCTTGCCGACGCCTTTGCCGCCGCCGGTAACGAGGACGGTCTGGCCGGTAAAATTCAGGGGGTTGTCCATATAGTTTGACTCCAGTTGGCTAGCTCTGCGCCGGGCTTGTGGTGATTTGTCGAATTACATACTATGCCGGTCCGGTAACCATCCTAAATCAATTGGCGTTGGCTGGACATTTGATCCATGCGACCCGCCAGGCAGTATCAAGGACAAGCGGAGCTTGGTCAGATTTTCTGTACTGCTCCTCATCCGTAGAAACTAGGGAACACATCATGACAACAGAATCTCTCCCCGTACTGGCTATCCTTGGAGGAACCGGCGATCTCGGTACCGGTCTGGCGCGCCGCTGGGCCCAAGCCGGCTATCAGGTGATCATTGGCTCGCGCACCCAGGAGAAAGCCGATGCGGCAGTTTCCGACCTCAAGGAAGTGATGGCGGAACGTGGCGTGGCGGAAATTTCGGTCTCCGCGATGGAGAATCTGGCGGCGACCGAGGCGGCCGATATCGTCGCTATAACCGTGCCTTTCAGCCATCAGGCGTCGACCCTGGAGTTGGTTAAGCCGGCCTTGCAGGGCAAGATTCTTATCGATGTCACCGTTCCTCTGGTGCCGCCCAAGGTTGCCAGGGTGCAGTTGCCGGAAGGCGGCAGTGCAGGCCAGATAGCTCAGGAGCTACTGGGTGAAGAGGTCGCTGTCGTTTCTGCATTCCAGAATGTGGCTGCTGCGCATCTTCAAGAGGGTAGTAACCTCGATTGTGACGTCCTTGTGTGTGGCAACAAGAAGGCTGCAAGGCAGGAAGTCATCACTCTGATTGAAGCTGCCGGCATGCGGGGGTTTCACGCGGGTATGATCAATAATGCTGCCGCCGCTGAAGCCCTGACCTCAGTGCTGATCGTAATTAACAAACAGTATAACTGCCATGCCGGTATTCGGATTACCGGTCTTGATGACGACTGATTTGTCCTGACTTTAATGACCGGCTCTCTGCAGCTTACCGCTTTGGCGGACTTTCCTCGGGTAGAGCCGGGTGACGACTTGTCGGCACTGCTAGCCTCTAGTCTGGAACACAATGGCATTCGCTTGCAGCGTGGCGATGTGCTCGTGCTGGCCCAGAAAATCGTCTCTAAGGCGGAGAACTGCTACGTCAGGCTTGCGGACGTCACGCCCAGTCCTGAAGCGCTGGATCTGGCGGAGCGTGCCGCCAAAGATCCTCGTCAGGCTGAACTGATTCTCAGGGAAAGCAATGAGGTCGTGCGCGTTCGCCCTGGCGTTGTGATCGTCGAGCACCGCAATGGTTATGTGCACGCCAATGCAGGTATCGATAAATCCAATATCGAAACAACCCCGGAAGATCCGCGGGTGCTGTTACTGCCGCAGGATCCCGACGCCTCTGCCACGAAACTGCGCGATAGTCTGGCAGTAAGCTGCGGCACAGCCCCGCAGATTATTATCAACGACAGTGCCGGGCGTGCCTGGCGCAACGGCACGGTCGGTATTGCCATCGGCACAGCCGGCTTCGACCCCCTTTTTAATCAGATAGGCGAGCAGGACATGTTTGGTAACGTGCTCGAGGTGACCGAAGCAGCGGTTGCCGACGAACTCGCGGCCGCCGCTTCGCTGCTGATGGGGCAGGCGGCGGAGGCTTGTCCCGTCGTCCATGTGCGCGGGGCAAATTTACGCCCTGCAGAGACCGGGTCGCGGTCACTGCTGCGCGACAAACATATGGATATGTTTCGCTGATGACGACAACTGAAACGAGCAAAACACTCGCGCTCACAGGTGGTGTTGGCGGCGCCAAGTTGTGTCTCGGACTGGCGCAGGTTCTGCCTGCGTCGGAACTGGATATTCTTGTAAACACCGCCGATGACTTTGAGCATCTGGGGCTGCCGATCTGGCCAGATATCGACACGCTTCTCTATACCCTGTCCGGGCGCGCTAACCAGACGCTTGGCTGGGGCCTGGAAGGGGAGAGCTGGAACTGTATGGAGTCGCTCGAGAGTCTCGGTGGTGAGACCTGGTTCAGGCTGGGCGACAGAGACCTGGCTACCCATCTTTGGCGTGCGGAAGCACAGCGGCAAGGGCGGGGCGCTGCCGATATTGTCGCGGCTCTAGCACAGCAGATGGATATAGCTGTGGGTATCTATCCCATGAGTGATGATCAGGTGCGAACCATCGTGCGCTGTGATGAAGGTAACCTGCCGTTCCAGCACTATTTTGTGCGCCGTCAATGTGAACCGCCGGTGACAGGGTTCAGTTTCGAGGGCATTACCTCAGCCCGCGGTAACGCGTCAGTGCTGCGTCAGTTAAAGGCCGGAGATTACGGCCGCATCGTTGTCTCTCCCTCTAATCCCTACGTGAGCATAGATCCTATTCTGCAGGTGCCGGGCGTCTGGACGGCCCTGCGCGACAGTGCCGCACCGGTAGTGTTCGTAAGCCCCATAGTCTCCGGCTTGGCCATCAAGGGCCCGGCAGCAAAGATGATGCGTGAGCTGGATGTGCCCGTCACAGCCCTGGGGGTTGCCGAGCACTATCGCCGCCGTTATCCAGGGCTGGTCGATTATTTCGTGATCGATGAAAGTGACGCTACACTAGCTCCGGAGATAGAGCAGTTGGGGATGCGTGCAGTTGTCGCGCCTACGGTCATGAAAAATCAGCAACAAAAAGAATCGCTGGCTCGCTATTGCCTGGCACTGGAGCCCTTGTGAACAAAGCCCACGCGCTGGTTGCCCTTAAATCGCTGACGCTTGCCAAAACCCGGCTGGCGCCGTTGCTGGGGCCTGCCGACCGGGCTGCATTGGTTCAAGCGATGGCCGCAGATGTCCTGCAGGTGCTGGCGTCACATCGCTCGGTTACCTCGGTCACATTGGTGTCAGACGACCCCGCAGCCACCATGCTTGCACAACAGTTTGGCGCGGAGGTGCTCTCTGAGGCGGCGCTGGCCGGCGAGGGCTTGAACGCATTGTTGGCGGCGGCGACAGAGCACATACGCACCGACAGGAAAGGGCCGCTGCTGGTCTTGCATGCGGATCTACCGCTGTTGCGCGAAAGTGACATCAGCGCGGTACTGACGGCACTTGAAAACACCGACGTCGTTATCGGCAGTGACAACGCCGCCATGGGTACCAACCTGCTAGCCCTTGCCTCCGGTGTGGATCCCAACTATCAGTTCGGCGCTGCCAGTTGCCAGCGCCATAGTGCCTGGGCTGAATCTGCGGGCCTGTCGGCGTCTGAACTCAAACGTCCGGGTATAGGCCTGGATATCGATGAGCCGATGGACCTCGATGCGCTGCTGAAGTGCGAGCATATTGGCCGCCATACGGCTGCCTGGGTGAGTGGCTCGGATGTGGTGCATAAATTCACCCCGGAGCCAGCGCTGGACTGGGATATTCTCAGCGCTCAGCTGAAGCATGGGCAAATGCCCAGCGAAGCTCAGGCTCTGGCTCTGGCAGGCTTCGACGACATTGCCAGCATGACCGAACTCGCCAGTGCGATTCGCGACAGCGGCCACGGCAATGTCATCACTTACTCGCGCAAGGTTTTCATTCCGCTTACCAAGTTGTGCCGGGATGTCTGCCACTATTGTACGTTTGCCCAGACTCCATCGCGGCTTGATCAGGTGTTCATGCCCGTGGAGGAGGTACTGGAGCTTTGCCGCGAAGGCGCCGCCCAGGGCTGCCAGGAAGCGTTGTTTACCCTTGGCGAGAAACCCGAGCTGCGCTATCGGGCAGCCCGGGACGCACTGCAGGAAATGGGTTTTGCTACCACGCTTGAATACGTACGCGAAGTAGCCCGACGGGTACTTGCAGAAACTGGCTTGCTGCCGCATATCAACGCCGGTTGTATGACTGCCGCGGAAATTGCCTCGCTGCGGGAAGTCAGTCCATCCATGGGGATTATGCTCGAGTCGGCCTCTGAGCGTCTGTGCGAGCGGGGTAAGCCCCACTTTGGTTCACCTGACAAGGTGCCGGCGGTGCGCCTGGAAACCATGGACCTGGCCGGGCAGGCCCAGGTGCCTTTCACCTCGGGCATTCTTATCGGTATTGGTGAAACTCGCCGCGAACGCGTCGAGTCTCTGCTGGCTTTGCGCCGGGTACATGAGCGCTATGGTCATCTGCAGGAAGTGATTGTGCAGAATTTCCGCGCCAAAGAGGGCACCCAGATGGCGCAGGCGCCTGAGCCTGATCTCGCGGATTTACTGTGGACAATTGCAGCGGCGCGATTGATCTTTGGGCCGCAAATGAGCATTCAGGCGCCGCCCAATCTGAGTCCTGGTGTCTTGCCACAATTAATCGCAGCGGGAATCAACGACTGGGGCGGCGTATCGCCACTGACCCCGGACCATGTTAATCCGGAAGCCCCGTGGCCACACCTGCTGGAATTGGCAAGAGAGACCGCCGCGGCCGGGAAATTCCTCGACCAGCGCCTGACCATTTATCCAGATTACATTTTAGAGGCTGAGCGCTGGCTGCACCCGCAGGTGCACGGCGCGGTTATGCAGCAGTGCGATGCGACCGGTTTTGCCCGTCGTGACGATTGGGTGCCTGGCGAGGAGCGACCGGTACCGCAGGTGGAAAAAGAACTACTGCAGCAGGTTGCTGGCAATATTGCGGTGAGTGAGGACATTAGAGCTATCGTCAGTCGCTGCCGTCAGGGAGAAACTCTGGATAAGGTCGCAGCAACTCGCCTGTTCGAGGCGCGCGGGGCTGACTTCTCCTATGTGGTGCAGCAAGCGAATGAGCTGCGTGCTGCTGTAGCGGGCGACGCGGTGAGCTACGCGGTCAATCGCAATATTAACTACACCAATGTTTGCTACTTCAAATGTCAGTTCTGTGCTTTCTCGAAGGGCAAACAGAGTGAAAACTTGCGCGGTAAGCCCTATGACATCAGCGGTGAAGAGATCGCTCGTCGCTGCGAGGAAGCCTGGGATCGAGGCGGCAGCGAGGTTTGTATGCAGGGTGGAATTCACCCTGATTATACTGGCCAGACCTATCTCGATATTCTCGCCACAGTACGCGCAGCTACGCCGGATATGCACATTCACGCGTTCTCGCCGCTGGAAGTGTGGCAGGGCGCCGAAACACTTGGTCTGCCGCTGAATGTGTTCCTGCAGCAGCTGAAGGACGCCGGGCTGGATACCCTGCCAGGTACGGCAGCGGAAATCCTGCACGATGATGTCAGAGCAACGCTCTGCCCTGACAAGCTCAATAGCGCCGAGTGGCTAGAGGTGATGGAAACCGCTCATAAGGAGGGGCTTCGCACTACGGCGACGATTATGTACGGCCATATTGAAGCGCCGGAACACTGGGCCCACCATTTGCTGGCGGTCCGGGAATTGCAATTGCGCACTGGCGGCTTTACCGAATTCGTGCCGCTGCCCTTTGTCCACATGGAAGCGCCCATGTACCTGA
Source organism: Halioglobus maricola (assembly GCF_009388985.1). Lineage (NCBI taxonomy): Bacteria > Pseudomonadati > Pseudomonadota > Gammaproteobacteria > Cellvibrionales > Halieaceae > Halioglobus > Halioglobus maricola. The sequence continues at coordinate 2,882,539 of NZ_CP036422.1, read as the reverse complement.
AGGGGCGGGCCAGACGCGGCCCCACCTTCCGCGAGGCAGTGCTGATGCACGCGGTATCTCGCCTGGTGCTGAGCGGCGCAATCGATAACATCCAGACGTCCTGGGTGAAAATGGGCGAGGCGGGTATTGCTGCTTGCCTGAACGCCGGTGCGAACGATCTCGGTGGCACGCTCATGAATGAGAGCATTACTCGCGCTGCCGGATCCGATCATGGCCAGGAGTGGGCACCCCAGAAAATGGAGGCCCATATAGAGGCGCTTGGGCGTCGCCCCCGGATGCGCACAACGCTATATGGTTCGCCGCGTGTGGATCAGCGTATGAAGGCGTTTAATGCACCGGCACTAGGGCCTTCCCGCAATCAGGCCGCTGGCAAACGAGAGCGAAGCAAGTTGATACCTGTTGTCAGTGTGCCGGTAAGCCTGACATCCGCAGGAGCGGATGCCCAGGTCTATCTGATGGCGGCTTGTGACTGACACAACAGGGATGATGGGTTCTCAGCTCGAGTCGAGCTGGATGAGCCGTCTCGGTGATGAATTTGCGCAGCCCTATATGCAAGCGTTGTGTGAGTTCCTGCAGGCAGAAGAAGATCACGGCAAGCGCATTTTTCCGCCACGGGAGAATTTTTTCCGCGCATTTACGCACACGCCACTGCCCGCGGTAAAAGTCGTGATACTTGGCCAGGACCCCTACCATGGAGAAAACCAGGCCCACGGTTTGTCCTTCTCGGTGCCCCCCGGTGTGAAAGTGCCCCCGTCACTGCGAAATATCTACAAAGAACTCAATACAGAACTCGGTCTGCCCGTGCCGGCGCATGGCTATCTGAGTGCCTGGGCGGAGCAGGGAGTCCTGCTGCTAAACAGCGTGCTCTCGGTGGAGTGTGGCCAGGCCGCGTCGCATCGTGGCAAGGGTTGGGAGACATTCACTGATCGGGTGATTGAGGTGATCAATAGAGATCGGGAAGGGGTCGTGTTCATGCTCTGGGGCGGCTATGCCCAGAGTAAGGGCGCGAAGATTGATACCAGCCGGCACTGTGTGTTGCAGGCACCGCATCCCTCACCTTTGAGTGCACACCGCGGGTTCTTTGGTTGCGGACATTTCGCGGCGGCTAATGATTACCTGCAGTCTCGCGGTGACAAAGCTGTGGATTGGTCGCTGCCTCCAGTTGCCTGATCCTCTGGCTGCACCTCAGGCGGGGTGAAGAGCGACGATTCGTTCGCGTAGACGCTTCAGGCCCGGTTTGTCTTCCAGTACCTCTTCTGCCGTGAGGCCCTCTAGCTCGTGTGGGAATACCAGCCACTCATTGGTCTCGTACAGATAGTAGTCCGGGACCAGCTCGGTTTTGTTGTTGCTGGGTTTGAAGTACGGGGTGGCGATACGGAAATTGGGTGTATTGCGCCGACATTTTGCCTCCAGGTCCCAGATGACTTGCTGGATGGAGCGACCGGAGTCGAAGACGTCGTCGACGATGAGAACATTGTCATCCGAATTGACGTGTTCGATCAGATAGTGGAGGCCGTGCACGATCACCGATTCGCTGGTCTGGTTGATCCCTGTGTAGTGGGAGGTACGAATGGCGATATGGTCGGTTTCGTGACCCGCGTACTTGAGCAATTCCTGGATGGCGATACCCACGGGTGCACCACCGCGCCAGACGCCTACGATGTAGTCCGGTCGAAAATCGCTGTCCAGCACGTTCAGGGCCAGCTCGTAGGAATCTACCAGCAGTTGATTGGCGCTGATGTAGGTCTTCTCAATGGTCATTTTTTTGCTTCCTCGGCTCCGAGGGGCGATTGTCCGTGGAGCGCGGCCGCTTGGCAAGTCCGACTGTTTCACGGCACCGCTCTGTGGCAGAATACGCGCCTTTTGAGGAGGGTGCGTGCAACACTGGCGAAGACTACTCGTTGTGGCGCTGATTGCCGCCCCACTGGCGTGGGCGTTTTGGCCGCAGGCCCTGTATCGCGACCCGCCTCGGCAACTGCCCTGGGAGCTACCAGACTACCGCGAGGCATCGCGCAGTTGGCAGGTCGACGAAAACGGCCTTATCCAGGCGCATGTAGAACACTTTTTTCTCCAGGATATATCGCCGCAGATGGTGTCCTGGTTCTACCAGGTGTTGCCGGTGTCAACGATCGCTTATCGCGGGGAAACAATCCCGCTCTATCACATCTTTCACCCTACCGAACACGGCAGGATCAGGGTGTTGGAAGCGGCAGCTGACGGTGCTGAAGGTATGGGGCAGGGTGCGCTGATCGAGCGGGAAGAGTGGTTCGGCCCTTACGATAGCCGAGGCAGGGCGAGACTGCGTGAGTTTTCCTCTACCGGTATGGTGGCCATTCCGGAATTCGCGGGCCTGGCGATGGGCCGCATCGAGCACCGTTTCGAACAGCGTCAGAGCGGTACTTATTACACGGTCACCTCGACGATTGGCTCCGACCTGCCAGTTGTGGGCGCTGTGCTCAACTACTACATTCGAAATTTCATGTTCCATCCCGCAATGATGGAGCAATGGCAGCGTCACCAGGTGGAAGAGGTTGCCAGCCTGCAGTTCTTCCTGCGGGCACTGTATTTGCAGCGAGGAGAGGGAACACGTTTCTCTCTGGCTGATACCCCAGTATCGACTAAAATCGACTAGGCACGAGCTCTGGGAGCGCGTACCTTTCGGTCCTTTGCCTGGGACCGCTTATATTTAATGGAGCAAGCATGACTACAAAAATTCAGGTCGCCAAACCTATGGTGATTCTGCACGGCGACGAGATGGCCCAGATTGCCTTTGAGCGCATTCTGGAACAGTTTGTGAATTCGCGGCTGGACATCGAGCTGGTGGAGATCGATCTGTCGGCCGAGAAACGCCTGACCAGTAACGGCCAGGTAGTGCTGGACGCCATTGAGTCACTCAAGAAATACGGCGTCGGCATCAAGAATGCCGGCATGACCGTGAACCGCGAGCAGTTACTTGATCTGCTGGCTGCGCATCCCGAGGTGAGTGAAGACGCGCTGGATAAACTCGCGACCAAATCGCCCAACGGGGCAATCCGCAAGGGTATCCACGGCAATATCACGCGCGAAGATATCGAGTTCAGTAATCTCAAGAGTGTTCGGCCGGATTGGGTGGGTCGTGAAATTGAAGTCGATACCATGGACGCAGGTGGCATCGATTTCAGCTATAGCGAACTGTCTAACGCCACCGGAGTGGCTAAAGTTGTCTTCGTCGGCAGCAGCGGTGACCCGGTCGAATTGCACCGCCGTACGCTGCGCAAGGGCGACCCCTGGATGCTGGCTTCCAACGACCTGGAGGACGTAAAGGCCTGGGCACACAGGTTCTTCCAGCGCGCACTGGACGAAAAACGCGATATTTACCTTGGCCTGAAAGATACCGTGGTCCCCGGCTATGACGGTGTGATGCGCGCTGCGATTGAAGATATCTACCACAGTGAGTACAAGGACAAGGTTGCAGCGGCGGGTCTCAAGTATCACTACGAGTTGATCGATGCCCAGGCTGCGCGCATTGTCTCCAACCCGCCTGAGCGCGCACTGTGGGGCGTGCCGGACAATATCAGCGGCATGAAGCTGTACAAACTGGTACAGCAGCTCAAGCGCTACGGCTTGCCCGAGCGCAAGGCCAACGTCTCGATTTCCCGCATGAGTGCTGGCGGTGGCGACCAGTATGGTAGCTACAACACACCGGCCCCGGAAGACGGCATTATCAAGGTCGTCATGGACGGCGTGGAGAAGCATGCGCGTGACGTGAAAGCTGGTGATCCACTGCTGTTTATGTCGAATGACCGCGCTGCGATCAAGGATTGGGTCAAGCAGGTGTTTCGCGATGCGGCCGTCAACAAGAAGGAAGTGTACTTCGGCCTGAAACGGGAGTTCGTCAATTACGACGAGGTGTACAGCTCGATTATTCTGGAAATTCGCAAGGAGTTGGCAGCGCTGGACACACCGCCTCCGTCATTCATGATCATGCGGCCCTCACGCCAGCTCAGCAAAATGATTTGCGATCCGCCTCGCTGGGGCCTCTACCCGGCGCAGAATCTGGACGGTGATATTTTTTCGGATATCTCCGCTGCTCTCGGGGGAAGCCTGGCCACGGCGAGTTCAGTGATCAAGAGCACGGACGGCACCATGTTGTACGAGGCGCCCCATGGCACCGCGCACGACCTGTACCTGCGCTACCTGGAAACAGACGGCAAAGAGGCCAACTTCAATTCGTCGGCGCTTATCTTTGCGGTGGCTAATGCGCTGGAGGAACTCGCTCGCCGGGAGACTAACCAGCCGCTTGGGGATTACGCGGCGAAGTTAAAGGCCGCGCTCATCGAGACAGTGGCGCAGGGCACGATCACCGGTGATCTCAAGGGCAAGACACTCAACCCCGAGTCGGAACGGGTTGTCGATATGTATGGTTTCCTCGACGCAATCGAGGCGAATCTGGAGGCCTGATCGCCCCAGTCAGACTTCCAGCGAATAGGGTAATTCGAGGGGTTCCATGACCGGCCCCTCATCACCGTCTACCCGCAGGCCTTGCGCGAGGCCGTTGCTGGTTGCACTGACCAGGCACACCGTGCGTTCGCCGTCGCGGGCGCTATTCACCACTGATCCCACGCTCTGGCTACCACCCTCGTTGAACAGGGGGGTGCCGGCGGCGAGTGCCTCGGTGTTATTCAATGCCACCGGGTAAGCACGCCGTTTGGCCTTGCCTCGATAGTGCAGGCGAGCCACGATTTCCTGTCCGGTGTAGCAGCCCTTGGTGAAGTTCACATGGCCGGTGATGTCGTAGTTGAGATCCTGCGGCAGAAAATCCTCACTGGTAGCACCTTCGACTCGGCCCAAGCCCGCGCATATCTGCAGGCTGTTCCAGGTGTCGGCACTACTCTCTTCCAGTGCGTCTTGCAGGGCCTCAAAGTGGTCTGCGTGCTGCTCCATGTCGATCCAGGCTTCAAAGAAGTTGCCTGCCTCGTCCAGCTGGATCAACACATAGCCGTCGTCGCTGCTAGCCTGGTAGCGCTCTCCCGGTGGGGTCATGCCAAGCGCAGCCAGAGCAGAGGCGACGCCGCTGCCCCAGAGCGCGACCACTTGCCAGTCCTTGCGTTCGCTATTGATGTCGGCCTTCGAGAAAACGATGTACTTTCCCAGCGTGCTGACGGTTGCGGGTGCTACGCTGCTGCGCAGGCGCAAAGCGTAGTGCTCCGGGCCTAGCTGGCCCAGCACAAAGTCGCAAACCATTCTCCCCTTTGGCGTACAGTAAGCCCCTGCTGCCGCCTGATCAGCGGTTATCACGCTGGAGTCACAGGTGGTCTGGCCCTGCAAGAAGGTCAGTGTGTCTGGGCCATTGATGTGAAGCAGGGTCTCCTGCTCGAGCAGTGCATAGTGAGCGCTCAATGTGAGTACCTCGAGATCTGGGGCGCCCATCATAGGCGCAATAGCGTTTTCTGTCAGCCGCTCCCCGGCGGACCGCATTTACTTATATAATGGCCACCCTTGATGAATACAAGCGTCTGTGAATCTGGAATGGTAGCTGAACAAGAAATCAATCGTATGCGCTGGGCCGCCCGACGCGGGATGCTGGAACTCGACCTCGTGCTGGAGCCCTTTGTCCAGGCGAGATATGCGTTGTTAAGCCCTGCCGATCGGGAGCGTTTCCAGCAGTTGATGCTTTGCGAGGACCAGGATCTGTTTGCCTGGTTTCTCCAGCGCCGGCAGCCCGAAGATTCGGAGCACGCAGTCATTGTCCAGCAAATTCTCGACTTCGCCCACACTCCACCTGAGCATCGCTGATTCCAGCCGTTGCCGCTGCTTGCAGCTGTTTCATTTCGGCGCCGCGTTAGTTGCCTGTCTGCTGGTTGCCCAGTCCGGTCGACCTGAATTCGCGGTTCTACTCACACTCTGTTTATGTATGTGGCTGCCGCGACTGGTCGGCCAACCCTGGGTGGGCTGGGGGCTCGCCTGGCGCGAGGGGCGCTGGACCCTGGATCGCGGTGCTGGTCCCGAAATGGTGCAAATGTGCAGGGAATCCCGGGCTGGCCCGGGCGGGGTTTTTCTCACGGTGCAGGATATGCATGGCGCGCGGCACACGCTCTGGCTGCTGGCAGATTCAGTGCCGGCCCAGGAGCTGCGGAAAGTGCGGGTGAGGTTACTGCTGGAGCGGCGAGTTTAAGGGTCTGAGCACGGTGTCCACTGCTTGTGGAAGCAACTCAGGGTAGTCCAGGGTGAAGTGCAGGCCGCGGCTCTCCTTGCGCTCGATCGCGCAGCGAATCATGAGTTCGGCCACCATGGCGAGGTTGCGTAATTCGAGCAGGTCATTGCCAACCTTATAGTTGCCGTAGTACTCAGCGATCTCCGCCTGTAATAGCTGCACCCGGTGAAGCGCGCGCTGGAGTCGTTTGTCGGTGCGAACGATACCCACGTAGTCCCACATGAATCGTCGCAACTCATCCCAGTTGTGTGAAATCACGACGTCTTCGTCGGAATCAGTGACCTGGCTTTCATCCCAAACACGCGCCTTTTCGGGCGGCGGGAGGTCTGGCAGCAGCGCGGCTATGTCGCGAGCCGCCGATTCGGCGTACACGATGCATTCGAGCAGCGAGTTGGACGCCATTCTATTGGCGCCGTGCAAACCCGTGGAGGAGGCCTCGCCGATGGCATACAGGCCGCGAAGGTCAGTGCGTCCATTGGTGTCAACCACGATGCCGCCGCAAGTGTAGTGCGCGGCTGGCACCACCGGTATGGGCTCGGCGGCAATGTCGATACCGAAGTCTCGGCAGCGGCTCATAACCGTGGGGAAATGGGCTTCGAGGAATTCACGCGGCTGGTGGGAGATGTCAAGGAACACGCAATCTGCGCCCAGGCGTTTCATCTCGTGGTCAATGGCACGGGCCACGATATCGCGTGGTGCCAGTTCGCCGCGCTCGTCAAAACGGTGCATAAAACGCTCGCCGTCCGGCAGTAAGAGATGAGCCCCTTCACCGCGCAAGGCCTCCGTGATCAGGAACGATTTCGCCTTGGGGTGGTACAGGCACGTGGGATGGAACTGGTTGAACTCCATATTGGCCACCCGGCAGCCAGCGCGCCAGGCCATGGCGATGCCGTCGCCGCTGGCGCCGTCGGGGTTGCTGGTATAGAGATAGGCCTTGCTCGCCCCGCCTGTCGCCAGGACAACTGTCCTGGCCTGGAACAACTCAACGTGGCCCGAGCGACGGTCGAGCACGTAGGCGCCCTGGCAGCGGGCATCTTTTCGCACCAGATCTACCGCCACCCGGTGGGTGAAGACCTCGATATTGGAGGCGGCCAATGTCTGTTCGGTGAGGACCTCAGATATGGCCCGTCCTGTGCGGTCGGCAGCGTGTATGATACGACGGTGACTGTGTCCGCCTTCCATGGTCAGGTGAAATTCGCGGTCGTCGGCGTCGGCCTGGTCTTCACGGAGATCGAAATCCACGCCTTGCTCCACCAGCCATTCGGTGCAGCGACGGGAATTGCGCACGGTGAACTCCACCGCCTCGCGGTCACACAGGCCGGCGCCTGCGGTGAGCGTGTCCTGTACATGGGAGTCGACCGTATCGCGGTCGTGCAGCACCGCTGCCATACCGCCCTGGGCCCAATAGGTTGAGCCCTGGTTCAGGTCCGCTTTGGACAGAAGCGCCACCCGACAGTCAGCCGGCAGGTGGAGCGCCAGGCTCAGTCCCGCGGCGCCGCTGCCAATAACCAGGACATCGTGCTTGTAAGTGGTGGGCATCGCGCGCTCACTTGCTGCGGTAGATTGCGAAATATATCATGTGCCTCAACGACTTAGCGCAGTCAGGCACGGCCGGCTGCGAGTATATACGACCTCTGGTGCAATAAGGAAACCCCGCCGGGGAACTTTTTGATGCAAACAGTTTCATACAGCTGCCTGATCTCGTATCAGGCTGAACTAAAACCCGGATGCAATGTCTATTCGGGTATACAACACAAGAATTTAGTCAGGGCGGTACTGCCGTGACCATGGAGGGGATAGGGGAGTGACGGCCGCCGAGACGGACCAGCAGCTCGTCGCAAGAGTGCAGAAGGGGGATCAACGGGCCTTCGATCTGCTGGTGCTCAAGTACCAGCACAAGATCATGAGCCTGATTGGTCGCTATGTGCACGATGCGGACGAGGCGCAGGACGTGGCCCAGGAAGCCTTTATCAAGGCTTACCGGGCGCTGCCCAAGTTTCGCGGTGATAGCCAATTTTATACCTGGCTTTACCGGATCGCGGTCAACACTGCCAAGAATTATCTTGTGTCTCGCTCACGCCGGCCTCCGGGTTCGGATGTCGAGGTGGAAGATGCTGAATATTATGAGGGTGGCGCTGCGCTGAGGGACATTGAAACCCCTGAGAGCGCGCTGTTCGGCGACGAGTTAAAAGCAGTCGTCGACACAGCGATTGCCGATCTGCCGGATGATTTGCGCTCTGCGGTAACTTTGCGCGAATTCGATGGTCTCAGTTACGAGGACATCGCCGACATTATGGATTGCCCCGTGGGAACAGTGAGGTCGAGAATTTTCCGGGCACGGGAAGCGATCGATGCAAAGGTGAAGGAACAACTGGACGGTCAGCACTGATGCTGGCCTGCCACAGACAGACGCGTACTTACGCGAGGAAAAACTGAAATGAGTGACAAAATGCGTGAATCTCTCTCTGCCCTGATGGACGACGAGGCCAATGAGCTGGAGTTGCAGAGAGTGCTGAAGCAGATGGAGAACGATGGCGAATTGCGTCAGACCTGGGTGCGCTATAACGCCACTCGGTCGGTGATGGCCGGGCAGGGCGCCGGTAATCTCAACATCGATATTTCTGCCAGGGTGCGCACGGCCATCGCCGAGAGCGAGGCTGCTCCCAGTCTGCGCCAGCGAATTGGCAGGCCATTTGCGAGCTTTGCGGTGGCGGCGTCAGTCGCGGCTACCGTGGTTCTCGGCGGCCAACAGCTCGCCCAGATCAGCTCTGCTGACGATCCCTATGGCAATAAGGCCGTAGCCACTGTCGGCTCATCGCCGGTCGGTCTGGTCAATACTATGGGAGCCACCGCTGTGCAGGCCAGTTACGGGACGCAGGCGGTGCCTTCATTGCAGCCTGCGGCAAAAACAGCCTATAAGGAATTGGCTCGCCAGCGCATGGAAATGTATATGCAAGAGCACGCTGAACACGCGGCGCTCAATACGCCGCAGGGCCTCATGCCGTTCGTCCGTGTAGAGGAGATTCGCGAATAATATGAGCGCGCTCCGCTTTTCTCATTTCGCTGCGCTGATGCTGGCACTGGCAGCGGTGCCATGGGCATCAGCCCAGGAGTGTCCGGAGGTCAATCCGGAAGCAGTAAAGTGGCTGGACAAGATGTCCCGCAGCCTTCAGCACGTGAGTTATCACGGGGTCGTGACCTTTCAGCGTGGCGGTGAGGATATGCAGGTTGTTCAGGTGTCGCACTCTGTAGATGGCGGTACCAGTACCGACCGCTTGACTCAATTGACCGGGCAGGGAGCCGAGGTGGTGCGCAAGGACCACCCGCTGGATTGTATTCACCCGGGTCACAACTTGCTGCGCCTGGGTCAAAACCAGTGTGGCGTGGCCGCCAACTACCGATTAAGTGTCAGTGAAGGCGACCTTGTCGCGGGTCGTCACTCGGTGCGCATTGCAGTTGCTCCGCGCGACATGTACCGCTATGGCTATGTCATGGAACTCGATCGCGACACCGGTCTCCTGTTGAAGACCGCTACGATCGGCCGCGGCAACAAGGTGCTTGAGAAATTCCAGTTCGCCAATCTTTCCTATGGCGATGACTCGCCGGAGGGGCTGGATACTGCTATATCACACAGTGCACATCACCCGGTGCCAGCGGCGAGCTCGACCAACGCAGCTGCCAAGAGTCCCGGCTGGCGAGTGCGCTGGCTACCACCCGGCTTCGCTGCAACCGATGCAGTCAGCTCCGCGTCTCCGCGTAAAACCTATACCGATGGCCTGGCTGTCTTTTCTGTTTTTCTGGAGAAATTGGACCGCGAGATCCGTCCGGGTGAGGGCGTTGCCCGCAAGGGCAGCAGTACCTCCTATACCCGCGGGGTCAAGTTGGCGGGAGAGCCTGTCTTACTGACGGTCGTCGGAGAGGTGCCGGTTAATACGGCGCGTATGGTTGCAGATTCGGTGGTCTGGGAGCGCTGACATGTTGCTTGAAACCGGCCGCGTGGTGGCCGTTGAAGACGACAGCGTCTGGGTCGAAACGATCCGCCGCACGACGTGTGGCACCTGTGCTGCCAAGAGTGGTTGTGGCCACGGAGTGATGAACCGTATTTCCGAGGGACATCGCTCCCTTATTCGCGCACTGCCGGGTAAGATTCACCCCCAGCAGTGTGCCGTCGACGACGAGGTGCAGATCAGTATCCCGGAGGAAGTGATCCTGCGAGGCTCCGTCGTTGTCTATATTGTTCCTGTTGTTTCCATGTTGGCGCTCGCCGCGGCCGGGGCTGCTCTGGGCGGCGATGCCGGCAGCGCAATCGGCGCTCTGGCGGGGCTCGCGGCCGGCGTGGGTCTGGTGCGGTTGCATGCAAATCGCCATCGCCAGGACGACAGTTTCCAACCCGTTCTGGAAGACATATTGAGCCCTTCCGCCCAGGCCGTAAGTCTGGATTGAGTTTTCGTTTTCAAGAGGTATTTATGAAGCTATCCGGCAAGTACTCCTTTTTTCTGACCATTGCTCTCATGTTGGGTATGGCCGTGCAGGTCAACGCAGCCGCGCTGCCAGATTTCACCGGCATTGTGCGCGACAATTCACCTGCTGTGGTGAAGATCATTGTCGAGGCCAGTGGCCCGCAGCAGGGCCAGGGGCCGCAGGAAATCCCAGAGTACCTTCGCCGATTCTTCGAATTTCGCGGCGACGCGCCGTCGCAGCAGCCTCGCATGGGCATGGGCTCCGGATTCATTATCGATGCCAGTGGCCTGATCGTCACTAACGATCATGTGGTCTCGGGCGCGGATAAGGTCTTGGTGAGAATGAATGACCGGCGCGAATTCGAAGCAGAAATTGTCGGCACAGACCCGCGCAGTGATCTGGCGCTGCTCCGTATAGACGCTGAAGACCTGCCTGTTGTGAAGCTTGCGGCTGCAGGTGAGTTGGATGTGGGCGAATGGGTGCTGGCTATCGGTTCGCCTTTCGGGCTCGATTACTCCGTGACTGCGGGCATAGTGAGTGCCAAGGGGCGGAGCTTGCCCACCGAGAACGGCGAAAACTATGTCCCGTTTATACAGACCGATGTCGCCATTAATCCTGGTAACTCCGGTGGCCCTCTTTTCAATCTCGACGGCCAGGTTGTTGGCGTCAATTCCCAGATATTTACCCGCAGTGGCGGCTCCATCGGCCTCTCCTTTGCCATTCCCATGAGTGTGGTGCGCAATGTTGTGACCCAGCTCGAGGAGCACGGCAAGGTGACTCGCGGCTGGTTGGGGGTCACCATCCAGGATGTGGACAAGAACCTGGCAGAGTCCTTTGGCCTCGAGCGGCCGCGTGGCGCATTGGTCGTCCAGGTTGCCGAAGATGGACCTGCCGATGACGCCGGTCTGCGCGAAGGCGATGTGATCATCAGCTTCGATGGACGAGATATCCCCGCGTCATCGGATTTGCCCCATGTGGTGGGCCTGATTGCCCCGGGCACACGCGTGAAAGCGGAGATTGTTCGCGATCGCAAGCAACGCACCGTCAAAGTCGAGGTGGGCGGCCTGGCAGCCGATGACAGCTACTCGCTGGCTGGCGGGGAGCCGGACGGCGACGAGGGCGGCCGTATCGGCGTGGTGGTCGCTGAGGCCGACGCTGAGATGCTGGAGCGGTGGAATCTCTCTGGTGGTGTGGTCGTGCACGACGTTGTTGCGGGCTCGCCTGCAGCGGAAGCTGGGGTGCGCCCTGGTGACGTGATCACCCTGATAGGCAATACGCCGGTGAAGAGCCTCGATGCATTTGCCAGCGCCGTGGAGAAACTCGAAGCCGGCGACACCCTACCTTTGCGCCTGATGCGCCGCGGCACACCTCTGTTTATCGGCCTGCGGTTGACACAATAGCCGCGCGGGGCCCGTTGGGGTACAATCGCGCGTTTTTGGGTGGCCCTTCCGCGGCCGCCCAGCAACCATGTCAGGCCTTATTGAGTGAGTGATCTCCAGCACATCCGCAATTTTTCCATTATTGCCCATATTGACCACGGCAAATCCACCTTGGCTGATCGATTCATCCAGCACTGTGGCGGCCTGTCACACCGGGAGATGGAACAGCAAGTGCTCGATTCTATGGATATCGAGCGCGAGCGCGGAATTACCATCAAAGCCCAGAGCGTCACTCTGGACTACACGGCCAGAGACGGCCAGGTCTACCAACTTAATTTTATTGATACCCCGGGGCACGTGGATTTTTCCTACGAGGTTTCACGATCCCTGTCCGCCTGTGAGGGCGCACTGTTGGTTGTCGATGCAGGCCAGGGGGTAGAGGCCCAGTCTGTAGCGAACTGCTATACCGCGATCGAGCAGGGCCTGGAAGTCCTCCCTATCCTCAACAAGATGGACTTGCCCCAAGCCGACCCGGACAAGGTCAAACTTGAAATCGAGGAAATTATCGGCCTCGATTCCAGCAACGCCTGTGCGGTATCGGCCAAATCTGGCATGGGTATTGAAGATGCGCTCGAGTACCTGGTGGAAGAAATCCCGCCACCCGAGGGGGATCGCGATGCGCCTCTGCAGGCACTGATTATTGATTCCTGGTTCGACAATTACCTTGGCGTCGTATCGCTTGTGCGCGTCAAGCAGGGCGTTTTGCGCAAGCGTGACAAGATAGTGGCCAAGAGCCAGGGCAAGGCTCATCAGGTAGACAGTGTGGGTATTTTCACTCCCAAGCGCCATGAGCAGGACTGCCTGCAGGCAGGTGAGGTAGGCTTTGTCGTTGCCGGCATCAAGGATATTCACGGCGCCCCGGTAGGGGACACTTTAGTCCACGAAAAAATGCAGGATGTGCCTGCGCTGCCGGGCTTTCAGCAGGTTAAGCCACAGGTTTACGCCGGTATCTTCACGATCTCGTCAGATGACTACGAAGACTTTCGCGACGCGCTGGGGAAGCTCACGCTCAATGATGCGTCTTTGTTCTATGAACCAGAAAGCTCTGATGCGCTCGGTTTCGGGTTTCGCTGTGGCTTCCTCGGCATGCTCCATATGGAGATTATCCAGGAACGTCTTGAGCGTGAGTACGATCTCGATCTGATCACGACAGCGCCCACGGTAATCTATGAAGTTGTCACCAAGACCGGTGAAACTGTGCGGGTCGACAATCCTTCCTCGCTGCCGGATGTCGGCGATATTGAGGAAATGCGCGAGCCCATCGCCCGCTGCAATATTTTGGTGCCGCAGGACTACCTGGGCAACGTGATCACACTCTGTGTCGAGAAGCGCGGTGTGCAGAAGGATATGCAATTCCTCGGTGCTCAGGTGCAGGTGGTTTACGATATCCCGATGGCGGAAGTGGTGCTGGATTTCTTCGACCGACTGAAATCTGTTAGCCGTGGTTACGCCTCTCTGGACTACAGCTTTGAGCGCTTTGAATCTGCCAAGCTATCGCGCCTGGATGTGCTGATCAATGGCGAACGGGTCGATGCGCTTGCGGTGATTGTGCACCAGGATCAGGTGCAGTATCGGGGTCGCGCGCTGACTGAAAAAATGAAAGAGCTGATTCCGCGACAAATGTTCGATGTGGCCATTCAGGCGGCCGTGGGGGGCAAGGTTGTTGCCCGTACAACGGTTAAGGCTTTGCGCAAAAATGTCACGGCCAAATGCTACGGTGGCGATGCCAGCCGCAAGAAAAAACTGCTGGAGAAGCAGAAAGCAGGTAAGAAGCGAATGAAGCAGGTAGGCAGTGTGGAGATCCCCCAGTCTGCCTTCCTCGCGGTACTTAAGGTTGATAGCTAGGACGGACTCTTAATGAGTGGTATGACAATCGATTTTCCCCTGATACTGCTTATTCTGGTGGCTGGAACCGGGGTGGTTTGGCTGCTGGATACGCTGTTCCTGGCGCCTGGGCGCCGTCGGGAGATTGCCGGCTTGCAGGCCAGGTATCCCGAGTGGGACAAGGAAGAGAGCCCACAGCATCAGCAGTTTAACGCCAGTGTGGAACGCCAGGCATCAGAACCTGTTGTGGTGGAGTACTCGCGCTCGTTTTTCCCGGTGTTGTTCGTCGTCTTCGTGCTGCGTTCGTTCCTTGTAGAGCCGTTCCAGATCCCGTCGTCGTCGATGGTGCCCACCCTTCAGGTTGGCGATTATATTCTGGTTAATAAATTCACCTACGGCATTCGCCTGCCCGTGAGCCGCGCCAAGGTTTTCGATCTTAACGAGCCTGAGCGCGGTGATGTGATGGTGTTTTTTCCGCCCCATATGAATGACACCTACTACATCAAGCGTGTGGTCGGTTTACCGGGCGACACAGTGACATATCGTAAGAAGCGGCTGTTTGTGAATGGCAAGCAGGTGAGCAGGGAAGAAGTGGCGATTATGCCAGGCCCGAATGTGCGACAGCGCGTGGGTCTCGAACAGTTGGGAGAAGCACGCCACCTGATGCAGGTAGACGAGGGGCGGGTACCTCGAGACTTTACGGTGCTTGTGCGCCCCGGTCACTACTTTATGATGGGCGATAACCGCGACAACAGCTCCGATAGTCGGGTTTGGGGTCAGGTGCCAGAAAAGGATATAGTAGGGAAGGCTTTCGCAATATGGATGCACTGGGATTCATTCCTGAGTGTTCCAGGCTTCAGCCGCGTCGGCCTGATCGAATGATCATAATGAACAGCGAATGGATTAGCTGAGGGGATCGAGATATGCGTCAACGTCAACGCCAAACAGGTATAGGTCTTTTCGGGGGCCTGATTATCGCCATGATGGCCGGCTTCTATGTGCTCTGCATAGTAAAGGTCGTTCCAGTGTATTCAGAATATGAGTCCATCAAGCATATTCTTACGACCATTTCGGACGAGCATAAACCGAACGTCACTACCATCGGTGAGATGCGTCGTCGTCTGGCAAACCTATTCAACTCAAACCAGATCAAAGCCATCAAAGTTAAAGATGTGCAGTTCTACCGCAAGGGCGGCAAGATGTATATCGACGGGCGCTATGAAGGTCGCGTCAACATCATCGCCAATATGGATCTGGCTCTGCGATTTGATGACCTGCTGTTTGTGGCAGGACAACCCAATATCAAGTGACCGACTGCGAGCTAAAGGCCGCGCGCCTGCAGCGCGCTCTCGGGTACGAATTTGCAGACAAGGCTCTGCTTGAGCTGGCGCTGACCCACCGCAGTGCCGGCAATCGCAACAATGAACGGCTGGAATTTCTCGGCGATTCCATCGTTAATCACATCATTGCCGAGACTCTCTACCACAAATTCCCAAGCGCCAGTGAAGGTGATATGAGCCGCATGCGCGCTGCCCTGGTTAAGGGTGACACGCTGGCCGAAGTTGCCCGTGAGCTCGAGCTCGGTGAGCATCTCATTCTGGGAGCCGGCGAGCGCAAGAGTGGTGGTCGTCGTCGCACTTCGATTTTGGCAGATGCACTTGAGGCGGTGACCGGGGCGATTCTTCTCGACAGTAATGTCGAAACCTGTCGCGGCTGTGTTCTCAATTGGTTTGTCGGGCGCCTCGACACCCTGTCTCTGGGCGGCGCCGACAAGGATGCCAAGACCAGCCTGCAGGAGTTCCTGCAGGGTCATGGCAAGCCGCTCCCCGAGTATGAATTGCTCGGAGTGCAGGGCGACGATCACAGCCAGCAATTCCGGGTGGTCTGCCGCCTGACCAAGCCTGCCCTCACTGTAGAGGGTTCAGGTTCCAGCCGGCGCAAGGCGGAACAGGCCGCGGCACGCACAGCTCTTGAGAGGTTGAACCCGGATGAAAAATGAGGCCAAACACTGCGGTTATGTCGCGATCGTGGGGCGGCCTAACGTTGGCAAGTCCACACTGCTCAATCACATTCTCGGGCAGAAGATCAGTATTACCTCGCGCAAACCCCAGACCACGCGCCACCAGGTGCTGGGTATCAAGACTGAGAACGACCACCAGATTATATTTGTCGACACTCCGGGATTGCACAAGGCCGCGGAGAAGGCGATTAATCGCTATATGAACAAGGCAGCGAGCTCGGCTATCCGCGACGTGGATCTGGTGTTATTCCTGGTTGACCGCACGGCGTGGACCGAGGAAGACGAGATGGTGCTGCAGCAAGTAGTGCAGTCTGGTCTCCCCGCCATTCTGGTCGTCAACAAAGTGGACTTGCTGGAGGACAAGGCGGTGCTTCTGCCTCATCTGCAAAGCCTGACAGAGAAGGCGGATTTCAAGGCTGTGATCCCGCTGTCAGCGCTGCGACAGCACAATGTGGAGTCCCTCGAGTCGGAAGTGATCAAGTACCTGCCTGAATCGGAGCACTTTTTCCCCGAGGATCAGATTACCAATCGCAGCCAGCGTTTCCTGGCAGCGGAAATTGTGCGCGAGAAGATTACCCGCCAACTCGGTGATGAGCTTCCCTATGCGGTCAATGTCGAGATCGAGGAGTTCGCGTTTGACAATGGAATTATCCATATCTCAGCATTGATTCTGGTGGAGCGCGACGGGCAGAAGAAAATCATTATCGGCGAGAAGGGCAGCCGCCTGCGATCTATCGGTACCGAAGCAAGACAGGACATGGAACGCCTTTTCGACAACAAGGTGATGTTGCGTCTCTGGGTGAAGGTGAAGTCTGGCTGGTCGGACGACGAGCGAGCCTTGCGCAGCCTCGGCTACGACGATATCTGACAGGGCGGCCCAGGGTAGCTTATGCGAATCTCGCTACAGCCGGGCTATGTACTTCACAGCCGCCCCTACAAAGACACCAGCAGCCTGCTGGAAGTATTCACCGCCGAACACGGCCGGGTCAGTCTGGTTGGGAAAGGGGCTCGTAGACGCAGTCGCGGTGGGAGTCAGGTGGCTCTGTTACAGCCGTTCACCCCCCTGTTGTTAACCTTCAGCGGCCGCGCAGAGTTGAAAACGCTCACCCAGGTTGAAGCGGCGGGTACTGCGACGAATTTGCGTGGCGAGCGCCTGTATAGCGGTCTCTATTTGAATGAGCTGCTGGTGCGTCTGCTGCACCGCAATGACCCCCATCCGACACTTTTTGCGCGTTACGCGCGTGCGGTAGAGGGCTTGCAACATGGCGATGATATCGAAGTGACCCTGCGAGGGTTTGAGTTGCAACTGCTCGACGAGCTTGGCTATCGTCTGGATCTCACTACCGATGGCAGCCGGGGCGAGGAACTGCAGCAGGATATCTGGTACCACTACGACCCCGAGTTGGGCTTGATACCTTGTCCTGCCAGTGCAAAACCAGACCGGCCGGCGTATCAAGGGGCTGACCTGTTACAAATCGGTCGCGGCGATTTGGCTGGCAGTGCGCGCCTGACCGCCCGCAGGTTGATGCGCCAGGCGCTCGCGGTACATCTGGGCGATGCTCCATTGCGCAGCCGGGAGCTGTTTCGCGCGCAGCAGGCGCCATCCTCGCCCTCCCATGAGCCCTCACAGGCGTCAGACACGTGATCGCGGTCGTCGCCTTTGCGGTACTCGCCTGAGCCTGTACACTGCGCGTGCAAAACAGAGTTTGAGAAGCAATGCCTGACTATCCAACGATAGAAGCCTGTATAGGCAATACCCCTCTTGTTCGCCTGCAGCGCCTGCCTGGCGATACCACCAATACTGTTCTGGTAAAGCTGGAAGGTACGAACCCGGCGGGCTCGGTCAAGGACCGCCCGGCTATCAGCATGATCGCTGAGGCTGAGGCGCGAGGAGACATCAAACCTGGTGATAGCCTGATCGAGGCCACCAGCGGTAACACGGGTATCGCGCTGGCGATGGCAGCAGCGATCCGCGGCTACAAATTGACCCTTATCATGCCGTCTCATATGAGCGATGAGCGCAAGCAAGCCATGTCTGCGTATGGCGCGAATCTGCTCGAAGTCTCACAGCAAGAGGGCATGGAAGGCGCGCGCGACCTGGCCATGGCCATGCAGGCCCGTGGCGAGGGCACCGTCCTCGACCAGTTCGCCAATTCGGACAATCCCAAGGCACATTTGACCGGCACTGGGCCGGAACTCTGGCAGCAGACTAATGGCACTCTTACCCACTTTGTCAGCTCCATGGGGACCACCGGGACCATCATGGGAACGTCTGCCTACTTGAAGCAGCAGAACCCGTCGATTGAGATCGTGGGCCTGCAGCCGGAAGACGGCTCCAGCATTCCCGGCATCCGTCGTTGGTCTGCCGCTTATCTGCCGGCTATCTACGATGCTGCGCGGGTGGACCGGGTAATGGATATATCCCAGCAAGAGTCCGAGCATGTTATGCGCCGGATGGCTGCGGAGGAGGGCATCTTCTGTGGTGTCTCGTCCGGCGGTGCGGTGGCTGCAGCCCTGCGCCTGTCACATACGCTTGAAAATGCCGTGATCGTCGCTATTGTCTGCGACCGCGGCGATCGCTACCTTTCAACCGGCGTATTCGCGGGGGCCTGACAAGCGATGGTCCAGGTTCGTAAACAGCTTCCCGATCCCGCCAGTGGCGATGTCATCGACCTTGAGGAGTGGGTCCGACATCTTGCCATCAGCCTCGATGACGAGGAGGGAGGGCAACTGCTGCGCGCCTGCGAATTGCTCCAGCAACGGTCCAAGGGTGAAGGTGAAGACCCCGGTGATTGGGCTATTGAGAGCGATTGCTTTACCGCCGGCCTGGATACCGCCCTGATCCTGGCGGAGTTGCATGTAGGCGTCGCCTGTCTGGTCGCCGGGCTACTGTATCGAGCCGTGCGTGAGAAACGTATTTCGCTCGACGAAATCGGCGCAGAGTTTGGCGACGAGGTACAGGGTCTGCTGCAGGGCGTATTGCGGATGGCCGCCATCGGCGAGTTACGCCTGCATCAGGAGCAACCTGTGCTCGGCCAGGCCCACGCCCAGAAAGATAATATTCGCAAGATGCTCATCGCGCTGGTTGATGACGTTAGGGTGGCCCTGATCAAATTGGCGGAGCGTACCTGCGCCATTCGCGCGGTGAAGAATGACGAGGAACGCCGGGAGTTTGTCGCGCGCGAGGTTTTCGATGTCTATGCGCCGTTGGCCCATCGTCTCGGCATTGGTCACTTGAAATGGGAACTGGAAGACCTGTCCTTCCGCTACATTTATACCGACGCTTACCGAAAAATTGCACGCCTGCTGGATGGCAAGCGCCTGGAACGGGACCAGTTCATTGTCGAAGTAACCGAATTGCTCAGCAATGTGTTGGGGGGTGCCGGGCTCGAGTTTGAAATAGAAGGTCGGGCCAAACACATCTACAGCATCTGGCGCAAAATGCAGCGCAAGGGCATCGGTTTCTCCCAGGTCTACGATATACGTGCGGTGCGTATTCTGGTGCCGGAGGTCAAGGATTGCTATGCGACCCTGGGCCTGGTCCACGGCTTGTGGCGCAACATTCCCAATGAATTCGACGACTATATCGCCAACCCCAAGGAGAATGGCTACCGCTCGCTGCACACGGCCGTGATTGGCCCTGAGGGCAAGATTCTGGAGGTGCAGATTCGCACCCGACAGATGCACGAGGAAGCGGAGCTGGGTGTCTGCGCGCACTGGCGCTATAAGGGGTCGGATCACGGTGATGGCATGGCCAGCACCTACGAGGAAAAAATTGCCTGGTTGCGACAGGTGCTCGACTGGCATGAAGAAACCGGTGACGCCGACGAAGTGGCAGAGCAGTTCAGTTTCAATGTCGCCCAGGACAGAGTGTACGTGTTTACCCCGGATGGCGATGTGGTCAACCTAGCGCACGGGGCCACGCCGCTGGATTTTGCGTACCACGTTCACACCGAAGTGGGGCATCGTTGCCGCGGGGCTAAAGTCAACGGTTCCATAGTGCCCCTGACTTACGAGCTTGGGACCGGCGAGCGAGTGGAAATCCTCACCAGCAAAGAGGGCGTTCCTAAACGCGACTGGTTGCAGCCCGGCCTGGGATATTTGCGCACTTCACGCGCTCGCGCCAAGGTGCAGCACTGGTTTCGCTCCCAGGCCAGAGAAGAGAATATCGCCGCTGGCCGCCAGTTGTTGGAGCGCGAGTTCCGGCGCCTCGCCCTGACCAGCATCGATTACCAGCGCATCACGCGTAAAGTCAGTGCCAAATCGGTAGAGGATATGTTCGCCTCGGTCGGCTCTGGCGAGTTGGCTTCGAGCCAGGTATTGAATGCCGCCCAGGGCCTTGTAGAACGTCGGGCAGAACCGGCATTGAAACTGGCGCGGCCCGGGGCTACACGCTACCGCAGCGAAGTGCAGGTGCACGGCGTAGGTAATCTGCTCAACCACATGGCCGGTTGTTGCAAACCGGTGCCGGGTGACGCTATTACCGGCTTTATCACCCAGGGCAGAGGGGTGAGTATCCACCGCACAGACTGTGCCCGGCTGGTGAAATTACAGGAGTCTGCGGCGGAGCGCGTTATTGGGGTGGAGTGGGGCGGTGCCCCAACGGACAATTACGTGGTGGATGTGGCGATCGAAGCCTACGACAGGCACGGACTGCTGCGTGATATCACCGGCTTATTCGCCAACGCTCATATCAATGTGCTGTCGATCAATACCCAGACCAACAAGAAGTCACACACGGCGACTATGCGACTGCGCGTGGAAGTTCCTAATCTCGCGTCACTGTCAAAAATGCTGGAACGTATCAACAGTCTGAATAATGTCATCTCGGCAAATCGGTGTACGTCTGAATGACCCGGCAGCGCTATAGCATCAACGACCTGTTGCGGGTGATGGAGCGCCTGCGCGACCCCGAACATGGCTGCCCCTGGGACCTGAAGCAGAGCTTCGCTACCATCGTGCCCTCCACGCTGGAGGAGTGTTATGAACTTGCCCATGCGATAGAGGAGCAGGATTTTGAGCACGTGGCCGAAGAACTTGGCGATGTGCTTTTTCAGGTGATTTT
Source organism: Halioglobus maricola (assembly GCF_009388985.1). Classification (NCBI taxonomy): domain Bacteria; kingdom Pseudomonadati; phylum Pseudomonadota; class Gammaproteobacteria; order Cellvibrionales; family Halieaceae; genus Halioglobus; species Halioglobus maricola. Next base: position 2,861,537 of record NZ_CP036422.1, on the reverse strand, counting down.
CTACAGCCAGTTGGGGCGAGAGCAGAACCTGTTCGAATTCGAACAGGTTGTCGACACATTGGTGGAGAAGTTGGTCCGCCGGCATCCGCACGTATTCGCTCGCGGTGAGATAGAGGGCATTGTCGATGGGGATATCAGCGAGGACGATGTTAATGCCAATTGGGAAGCGATCAAGCAGCAGGAGCGAGGTGAGCGAGACCAGCACGGCATTCTCGCGGACGTGCCTGTCGCTCTGCCGGCATTACCCCGCGCCCAAAAACTACAAAAGCGCGCATCAACTGTTGGATTTGACTGGCCGGACGTTGAGCCGGTGATTGCCAAACTTGAAGAAGAGATCCGAGAGTTGCGCTCAGCACTGGAGGCTGATCGTCGCGCTGAAATAGAAGAGGAAATGGGCGATGTGCTTTTCTCCGGAGTGAACCTCGCTCGCCACCTGAAAGTCGATGCAGAAACCAGTTTGCGTCGCGCGTCGAGTAAATTCGAGCATCGTTTTCGGCGTATGGAGCAATTGGCTGCGGATACAGGAGAGCATTTGACCGAGCTGGATGATGCAGCTCTGGATGCCCTTTGGGAACGTGCCAAAGCGCAGTTGACCTAGCCAAAGGTAGGGGTTGTCACCTCGCAAACCGCTGTGTATGGTTACTGCCCTCTCATATTACCAATCTTTTAAAACCGTCCTAGATGGCGGTCTCAGAATCACGAGGAACCTCGTCAATGCGATTGATCTTGCTGGGCGCACCGGGCGCCGGAAAAGGCACTCAGGCCCAATACATCACAGAGAAATTCGGAATTCCGCAAATCTCAACGGGCGATATGCTCAGGGCTGCTGTCAAGGCACAGACAGAGCTTGGCATCGAGGCCAAGAAAGTCATGGATGCCGGTGGTCTGGTATCGGACGACATCATCATTGGGCTCGTTAAGGAACGCATCGCCGAATCTGACTGCGCCAATGGTTTTCTGTTTGACGGCTTCCCTCGCACCATCCCGCAGGCTCAGGCGATGGTTGAAGCGGGCGTCAATATCGATCACGTCGTAGAAATAGCGGTAGATGACGAAGAAATTGTCTCGCGCATGAGTGGACGTCGAGTGCACTCTGGTTCTGGTCGCGTATACCATGTGATTCACAATCCGCCGAAGACAGAAGGTGTCGACGACGAAACTGGCGAGCCGCTGATGCAGCGTGACGATGATCAGGAAGATACCGTCCGTAAACGTTTGGAAATTTACCACGAACAAACCAGCCCACTGGTAGGTTTTTATCAGGATATGACTGGCGGAAATGCGCCTGAATATCATCGCATAGAGGGTGTTGGTGGCGTCGAAGAAATTCGAGATCGCGTTTTCGAACAGCTCGGTTAACCACAAAATTACACTCGCAAATTCGAAAAGGAGCCATTGGCTCCTTTTTTGTGTCGTGTAAAAAGATGTTGCATTTGTTGTAAGCCTTTACCTTTATTGCTATTTTTGACTTGCGTTACCTTAATAACTTCCCTGGAGATGAACGTAATGGCAACGGCTAAGAAGAAAACCACAGCGAAAAAAGCGCCGGCTTCCCGTAAAAAAGCCCCGGCCAAGAAACGGCCTGCAGCGAAGAAAACTGCTGCAAAGAGGAAACCTGCGAAGAAACAGGCAGTGTCTCCCGCGGTAGCAAAGGCTAATGATGCACTGGCGAAAGTTCAAAAAGCGCTGGATGCAGAAAAGAAGTCACTTGCAGCTGCTCGCAAGAAACTGGAGGCTGCTCGCAAGCAAGCCGCCAAGAAAGCAACTGCAGCAAACAAGCGTACGGTTAAGGCTGCACGAACTGCGTCGGCTAAGAATAGCGCGCGTATAAAGAGCATGCGCGGCAAGCTGAACGATGCCAAGCAGCGTTTGGCAGACACTGCTGACGCAGCGCGCTTGAAAGCAATGAAAGTGGCAGCTCAGGAGAAGGTGCTGGCGCAAAAGGCTGAACTTGCCGCCAAGGCGGAAGTGGACAAAGCCAAAGCGCTGGCCAGCCATGCCGAGAAGTGGGTGAAGGCCCGCGCCAAGGCCGACGCGAAAAAGCTGGCTGCCCTTGAGAAGAAACTCGCTAAGCAGTTGAGTGCTGCCGAGAAGAAATCTGCAGCCAAAGTGAAAGCGGCTGCTAAAAAAGCGACCAAGGCTACCAAGCGCAAGGCTGCGCCGAAGAAAAAAGCTGCAGCCAAAAAGGCGGCCCCCAAAAAAGCGGCAACCAAAAAAGCGGCGCCAAAGAAAAAGGTAGCAGCGAAGAAAAAGGCAGCGCCTAAGAAAAAGGCCGCAGCGAAGAAAAAGTAAGCCCCAGAGGCTTAAGCGATAAACCCGCTGCCGGAAACGGCCGCGGGTTTTTTTATGGGCTGGCCTCGCTATTGATATTCAGGAATGCATTGTCCTCATCCGGAAAATCGACAGCGATCGCACACTGTTCCGCAAACCAGTGGCGCACGGCGCGCCCGCCGTTGTCGAGAAAGGGGCCGAGCGAGTGCAGGCAGTGTTGTCTTAGCAGCGCGCATAGAAAGTGGTCGCGCCCCGCGGCACGGGCATAGCTGATATTTGCCGAGGGTGTATCAGCTAACGCTGCCGCGAGGCGTTGGCCGAGATTCTCGGGTAATCGCGGTGTATCGCAGGGAGCCAATAGCAGGTAGTCGGTATTGCAATGAACGGCGGCTGCCTCCAGGCCAGCGAGCGGTCCCTGGTAGTCTTCGCGCAAGTCCGCAATCAGTTCGCAGCCGAAGCGCAGATAAAAACCCCGGTTGCGATTGCAGCTGATCATGACCTTGCCAACCTGTGGTGCCATACGCGCAAAACTGTGCGCAGCGAGAGGTTCACCCTGCCAGGGCAGCGTTCCTTTGTCACGATAGCCGACTCGTCGACCTGCACCACCGGCGAGGAGTAGCCCGGTGATCATGTTTCTCGGTATCAGGTTTTCGCCTGCCAACGGTTCTTACTCGTGTTTGCCTGTGGGATAATTCCAGTTTATCACTCACAGCATCACACTGAGAATTCATGACTGGCATCCTCGCCATTGAAACCGCTACCGAAGCATGCTCCGTGGCCTTGTGGCGCGATGGCGATATCGAGCACAGGTACGAATTGGCGGCGCGTCAACACAACCAGCGCATTTTCGCTATGTTGCAAGATTTGATGCCGGCAGGGCTCGATGGCGTCGATGCCATTGCATACGGCAGTGGTCCGGGTTCTTTTACAGGGCTACGCATAGCCGCCAGTGCAGTCCAGGGGCTGGCTTATGCCGCCGACTTGCCGGCGCTGCCAGTTTCAACTCTGGCCTGTCAGGTGCATACGGCTTTGCGGTTGGGGCTGGTCAGCGAAGGCGATTACGTCTTCTCCAGTCTGGATGCACGCATCAGGGAAATCTATTTCGCCTTGTATCGTATTGAAAACGGTGTCGCAGTTGAGGTGCAGGCCGCTCGCGGTGATGCTCCTGCGAAAATCGTCCAGGCGAGCATGCCAGAGGCAATGATTGGCCTGGGTAGCGGCTGCAATTTTATCGAGCAATTTCCTGATCGTGTCAGTTCTGCATTGACCCAAGTGCACCCGAATTTACTCCCCGAGGCTCGCGACTTGCTGCCTCTGGCGCAAAAAGCGCTGGCCGCTGGGGATGTCCAGCGGGCTCTCGACGTGCAGCCAGTGTACGTGCGCGATGAGGTCAACTGGAAAAAGCTGCCAGATCAAGGTAAAGCGCAGGGTAAAAAATCGTGATCGACGCAATCCAAGCCATAGTGCTGGCACTGGTGCAGGGTTTGACCGAGTTCCTGCCGATTTCCAGTTCGGCGCACCTGGTGATTCCCTCGCTGATTCTGGAATGGCCCGATCAGGGGCTGGCGTTCGATGTGGCTGTGCACGTAGGTTCATTAACTGCCGTTGTGTTCTACTATCGCCACACGCTGTGTGCTCTGGCGAGAGACTGGTTTTCATCATTGGCCGGAGGTGGTGTGACTGCGAACAGTCGCCTGGTCTGGTACCTGGGCTTCGCCACGGTACCGGCTGGCCTTGCCGGTATTTTTCTGGAGCAGTTTATAGAGCAGCATGCGCGCAACCTGCTGGTGATTGCGAGCACCACTTTGATCTTCGGTGTATTGCTGGGCCTGGCCGATCGCCATGCAACGCGCATCCCCGGCGATAATCCAATCACTTTCGGCCGTGGTATGTGTATTGGACTGGCGCAGGCGATGGCGCTCGTTCCGGGCGTATCTCGCTCAGGTGTCACCATCACCGCAGCGCTCTGGCTCAATATGAGCCGGCAGGACGCGGCTCGTTTCTCTTTTCTGCTATCTATACCGATCATTGCCAGTGCCGGTGCATTGAAAACCTGGGAGCTGATCGGCCTGGGAGAGCCTTTTGACTGGCAGATGATGGCCCTGGGCACGGTGGTATCGGGTCTGGCTGCCTATGCCTGCATCGCGCTGTTTCTGCGTTTGCTTGACCGGGTGGGCATGATGCCTTTTGTTTACTATCGAATTGCGCTGGCACTTCTGCTTTATGGCGTTTGGGCCACCAGCTAGAGGACTACCTATGAAGCTCGCATTTATCGGCCTGGGTGTTATGGGCTATCCGATGGCCGGCCACCTGCAACAGGCTGGGCACGATGTGACGGTTTACAACCGCACGAGCAGTAAGGCGGAGGCCTGGGTGAAGGAATACCATGGCGCCATGGCAACCACACCGGCAGCCGCGGCTACCGGCGCCAGCATTGCCTTTATCTGCGTCGGCAACGACGATGATGTCCGCAGCGTGGTGCTGGGCGATGAAGGCGTGATGGCGGGTCTTAGGGCTGGCGCAAGCATCGTGGATCACACCACCGCATCAGCAGAACTGGCGCGCGACCTGGCAAACGCGGCGGCCACAGCCGGTATTGGCTTTTTGGATGCGCCGGTCTCAGGGGGGCAAGCGGGGGCAGAGAACGGTGCTCTGACGATTATGGTGGGTGGTGAGGCCGAGACGTTTACCGATGCTGAGCCTGTACTCCAGTGCTACGCGCGCTGCGCTCGCTTACTAGGCCCCTGCGGCAGTGGTCAATTGGCCAAGATGGTGAATCAGATTTGTATCGCCGGTGTGGTTCAGGGCCTCGCCGAGGCGCTTGAATTTTCTGAACAAGCGGGCCTGGATTCCGCCGGCGTCGTCGAGGTGATTTCCCAGGGTGCTGCGCAATCCTGGCAAATGGAGAATCGCTACCAGACTATGCTCGCTGGCGAATACGAGCACGGATTTGCCGTCGATTGGATGCGCAAGGATCTCGGTATGGTGCTGGCCGAGGCAGGCAGGCTGGGGTTGGATTTGCCAGTGACCGAGTTGGTCGACAGTTATTATGCCGACGTGCAGACGATGGGCGGTGGTCGCTGGGATACGTCCAGCCTGTTCGCCAGAATGCGCCAACGCAGTAAGTAGACCGAGGAATTTTTGATGGAAAACGCGCAACAGTTTAATGACGATCTCTGCCAGTTTCTGACAGTGGCCACCACACCGTTTCACGCCGTCGCTGAGATGGCCAGGCGCTTGCAGGCAGCGGGTTACAGCCCACTGGCTGAAGACGCTGACTGGTCGCTCAAAGCCGGTGGTCGCTACTACGTAATTCGCAATGGCAGCTCCATTATCGCCTTCGGCATCGGGACCGATGCTGGCCCCGTAGAAGGGGTACGCATGGTTGGCGCTCACACTGACAGTCCCTGCCTGATGGTTAAGCCGGCGCCTGAGCGGCAGTCTCACGGCTACTTCCAGCTCGGTGTGGAGGTTTACGGCGGGGCGCTTCTGAATCCCTGGTTTGACAGGGACCTGTCGCTGGCGGGACGTGTGTCGTTCCAGTGTGCCGGTGGCGCCTTGCGCACCGCACTGATCGATTTTCGCCGGGCCATCGCTACCGTGCCCAGTCTGGCTATTCATCTGGATCGTGAGGCGAACAAGAGCCGCAGCGTGAATCCGCAGAAAGACATTCCCCCTCTGTTGTGCCAACTGGGAGAGGGTGAGAAAGCCGATTTCCGCGACATTCTGCGCGCGCAGCTGCTGGAGGAGCACCCGGATTGCGCCGTGGACAAGGTATTGGACTATGAGCTTTGTTTTTACGATACCCAGGCGGCCGCTGTTATCGGTCTTCAGGGAGATTTTCTGGCGTCCGCGCGGCTCGACAACCTGTTGAGCTGCTATACCGGACTGCAGGCGCTGCTTCAGTGGGACGGCAAGGCAACGGTGCTGTTGGTGTGTAACGATCACGAGGAGGTGGGTAGCCTGTCCGCTGCCGGTGCCCAGGGGCCGATGCTGGGGAGTGTGTTGAAACGCATTGCCGGCGATTTGGCGGGTTACAGCGCGCTTACCGAGCGTTCAATGATGATTTCCGCAGATAATGCTCACGGTATTCATCCCAACTACGCCGATCGTCATGACGAGAATCACGGGCCGCTGCTCAATGCGGGCCCGGTAATCAAGATCAACAGCAATCAGCGCTACGCTTCCAATAGTGAGACGACCGGTATGTACCGAATGCTCGCGGCGGCAGAGGGCGTGCCCGTGCAGTCATTCGTGGTGCGGACAGATATGGCCTGCGGCAGTACGATCGGTCCGATCACTGCCGGCGAAGTAGGCGTCCGCACGCTTGATATTGGTGTACCCACCTTCGGTATGCATTCCATTCGGGAGCTCGCCGGTACCCAGGATGCCTACAATCTTTCGCGCGTGCTGCGCCGCTACTACAACTTTGCGGGGCCTTTGGCCGCAAGTTAGATGCGAGTCTTACTGCTTTCGGCCTATGCCGCCCAAAGCCATCGTTACTGGCAGCGTGGGCTGAAGCAGATGTTTACCGACTGGGCCTGGACCGAACTGGAACTACCGCCTCGCTACTTCAGTTGGAGGATGCGTGGAAACCCGCTCACCTGGTCCCAGACTGAGCGCGCCACCCTGGAGCAGGGTTACGATTTACTGGTAGCAACGTCCATGGTTGATCTAGCGACTCTCCGTGGTCTGGTGCCCGCGCTTACCCGCATTCCTACGGTGCTCTATTTTCACGAAAACCAGTTTGAGTATCCGCAGGATCGGCAGCAGCACAATTTGTTGGAAGCACAGATGGTCAGCCTTTACGCTGCGCTTGCGGCAGACTGCCTGTTGTTTAACTCTGGCTACAACCGGGACACGTTTCTGGCAGGTGTCGATACCTTGCTCAGTCGCATGCCAGATCATGTGCCCAGTGGTATCCCAGGTCAGTTGGCAACGCGCGCCGAAGTGTTGCCAGTGCCGCTGCTGGCCGGGCCGGAAATTATTGAACCAGGGGAGTGGCCGGGGCGTGAGGGCGTTTATCCCCAGCGGCCTTTACGGTTGCTGTGGAGCGCGCGCTTTGAGCACGACAAGGGTGGCGAGGAGCTGGCGGCAATACTGGCTGGACTCGAGGTGGCAGAACTGGATTATGAGCTGGCGCTAACCGGCCAGCAGTTCCGCAATTCACCCGCGGTGTTCGAGCAGATAGCGGTGGATTTTGCCCACCGTTTGGTGAGTTTTGGTTATGTCGAGTCGCTAGCTGAGTTTCATACTCTGCAGCGCAACGCCGATATCGTGTTGTCGACGGCACAACATGAGTTTCAGGGCCTTGCGGTGATGGAGGCAGCGGCGGCGGGATGTGTCCCGGTGGTGCCGAACAGCTTGGCCTATCCGGAGATTTATCCGGCCGAACTTTGCTACGGTTCGATCGAAGACGCCATCGCCCTGACCCTGCAGTTGGCGGCGGAGATGCGCTCCGGGGCCGTGCGGGCCTGTGATCTGGATGCCTATCAACAGCATGCATTGCAGCCGCGCTACCGACGTATTTTCCAGTCCCTCGCAGCCACGGCAGGATAGCCAGCCGCAGCCACAGTCGGTATCATTGCGCCTTTTTCTCAAGGGGCATTCTCCATGGCCAAACAGCGGGTTCTCACTGGCATCACTACGACCGGTACCCCCCACCTGGGTAACTATGTCGGCGCCATTCGTCCGGCCATCGAGGCATCCCGGGACGCGTCCATGGAGTCGTTCTTCTTTCTGGCCGACTATCACGCCCTTATCAAGTGCCAGGACCCGGCCCTTGTGCGCCAGTCGACCAAGGAAATCGCCGCTACCTGGCTCGCGCTAGGTCTGGATACCGACAAGGCAGTGTTCTATCGCCAGTCGGATATCCCCGAGATTCCCGAGCTTACCTGGGTCCTTAACTGCAACGCCGCCAAGGGGCTGATGAACCGCGCCCATGCCTATAAAGCGGCAGTCCAGGCCAACGAAGAAGCGGGGGAAGACCCTGATTTCGCGGTGACCATGGGCTTGTTCAGTTATCCGGTGCTGATGGCAGCGGACATTCTGATGTTCAATGCGCACCATATTCCCGTGGGCAAGGACCAGATCCAGCATGTAGAAATGGCGCGCGATATTGCGGGCCGGTTTAATCATAACTTTGCTGATGTATTTACCCTGCCCGAGGCCGTGGTCGATGACAGCGTGGCTGTGCTTCAGGGTCTTGATGGACGCAAGATGTCCAAGAGCTATAGCAATACGATTCCGCTGTTCCTCACTGAAAAGCAGTTGAAAAAGCACATCAACAAGATCAAGACCAATCTGCTTGAGCCGGGTGAACCGAAAGATCCGGATGACTCAACAGTGTTCCAGGTCTGGTCGGCCTTTGCGGATGAGGCCGAGACTGCGCGCATGCGTGGTGAGTTTGAGAAGGGTATTGCCTGGGGAGAGGCGAAGAAACAGCTGTTTGAGTTGGTTAATGCTGAAATTGGGGAGGCTCGGGAGCGTTATACCCAGTTGATGGATGATCCTGGGTACATTGAGGAGACTCTGCTCAAGGGCGCCGAGCGTGCGAGAGAGCATTCTTCGGCGCTTATTGCAAAGGTTCGTGAGGCTGTAGGTATCTCGGCCATACGCTAGATATTTTCGGTCTAATCGCTGCTTCGATGGCGGTTCGGGGTTTCCTCGCGCCCGAAGCAGCTCTTTTCCACTCAGAGGCTACCGCGCGGCGATCAGCTGCTCGAGCTTGATCTGATCTGCAACGAAGTTGCGGATACCGTCGGCGAGTTTTTCTGTGGCCATGGCATCGGCGTTCAAGTCGAAACGGAAGCCGGCTTCAGAGGGGCTGTGTTTGGCGACATCGGAGCTGGCGCCGTCGGCGGACAGCTGGCGAGGCAGTTCGCCGTTGTCAGCAGCCAGCTCTTCCAGTAGCGCGGGGCTGATAGTGAGGCGGTCACAGCCGGCCAGTGCTTCAATTTCGCCGGTGTTGCGGAAACTGGCGCCCATTACCACGGTATCGTAACCATGCTGCTTGTAGTAGTCGTAGATGCGGCTCACCGACTGCACGCCGGGATCGTCTTGTGGTTTCTCGATGACGACATCGGTGTTCGCTTTGTACCAATCCAGAATGCGCCCCACAAAGGGTGAAATCAGAAAGACGCCAGCATCGGCACAAGCGACGGCCTGGCCGAAGCCGAACAGCAGAGTGAGGTTGCAGTTGATGCCTTCCTTCTCAAGTTCCGCTGCAGCGCGAATCCCTTCCCAGGTAGAGGCAGCTTTGATCAGGATGCGCTCGCGGCCGATGCCGGCCTCTTCGTACATGCCGATCAGTTTGCGGGCTTTGTTTTTGGTCGCTTCGGCGTCAAAGGAGAGTCGTGCATCCACTTCGGTGGAGATGCGGCCTGGAATGATCGCGAGGATTTCCTTGCCCACGTCTACGGCGAAACGGTCGCAGCAATTGCTGAGCTGTTCACTGTTAGAGCCTCCCTGGCTCGTCGCCCATGCCTTGGCCTGGTCGAGCAGATCCGCGTAATGGGGCAGGGCAGCTGCTTTGAGAAGCAGGGACGGATTGGTGGTAGCGTCAAGCGGCGCGAAGCGCTTGATAGCTTCGATATCGCCGGTGTCAGCCACGACGTCGGTCATGGCCTTTAGTTGGTCCAGTTTACTGGTCATCGATGAGTTCCTATCGGTCTGTGCTGAACTCGATTGCAGTTGGCTGCCGGTTTCGGGTGGCGGCGTAAGCTTCCGCCGCCTGTACCAGTCTGTGTGCCTCGGTTAGTACCTCAAGTCCCGCTTGTGGTTTGTAAGCGTTTTCACTGAGATGACGCCTGAACTTCCTCGCTCCCGGTACCCCCTGGTAGAGGCCGAGAATGTGCCGGGTGATGTGATTCAGATGGGCGCCGCCTTCGAGCTGATCAGCCACGTAGGACAGCAAACCAGCGACGACATCATCGCGGGATTGGGCCGGTTTGTCCATCCCGTATAGGGCGGCGTCCACTTCCGCCAGCATCCAGGGGTTCTGGTAGGCCTCGCGGCCGATCATTACCCCGTCGACATGCTGCAGGTGCTCAGCGCACTCAGTCAGGCTTTTGATGCCGCCATTAATGACAATGTCCAACTGCGGCAGGTCTTGTTTCAGCTGATACACCCAGGGGTAGTTGAGCGGCGGGATTTCGCGGTTTTCCTTGGGCGACAGGCCCTGTAACCAGGCTTTGCGGGCGTGCACGATAAACACTTCGCAGCCGGCGTCTGCGATGGGGCCAACAAAGTCCAGCAGCTCTTGATACGATTCCATGTCGTCAATGCCAATCCGGTGTTTTACCGTGACCGGGAGGTCGCAGGCGTCAAGCATGGCCTTGACACCATCGGCTACCAGCTGCGGCTGGGCCATGAGGCAGGCGCCGAACATGCCTGACTGCACCCTGTCGGAGGGGCAGCCGCAGTTCAGGTTGACCTCGTCGTAGCCCCATTCCTCGGCCCATTTTGCACATTGTGCGAGGTCTGCCGGATTGGAACCTCCGAGCTGCAGTGCGACAGGGTGCTCTGCGGTGTCGAAATCCAGAAATCGATCGCGTTCACCATGGATCAGAGCGCCGGTAGTGACCATCTCGGTATAGAGCAAAGCCTGACGGCTCATCAGGCGCCAGAAGTAGCGGCAGTGACGATCGCTCCAGTCGAGCATCGGCGCTATCGAGATGCGGCGATCAAGTTTGTTGGGTACTGCGGGCATATGTGCTCTCAAGGTCCAAGAGCGGCGATTTTACCTGAAAAAAAGCCGCCCAGGGGGGGCGGCTAAGAGGGGATATAGGACCCGGGTTAAATAGTCAGTTCAGCGATTTCGTTGTTGCGTACTTTAGCTACCTGCTCGCCAACTTCGTTCAGTTCGAGATCCGTGCGATTGTTGCGCACAGTGAGATCGTATTCGACATAGTGCACCTGGCCTGGCTTGAGGTTGAGTTCAAGGGAGGGGGAGCCTTGCAAGCTGGAGGAGAGCACGAAGGTACCAGCCTCGCGTTTGATCACGATGGCTTCGCCCGCGGCGATCCGTCCCTGATTGCGCTGTTCTGCGCGAACATCAAATTTGATGCCACGGCTGCGGACGCTGTCATCGTTGCGGTACACGATGACGGTAGCGGTTTCTGCACCCTCAGCTGCAGCGGTGTCAGTAGCGGCGGTAGACAGCTGGGCGCAGGTGAGTCCGATAGTTGCTGTCAGTAGGGCCAGAAGTGTTTTCATTGGAGCATCTCCGTGTTGGTTTGCCAGAGATACGGGTTGTCGACGAGTATCGGTTCACTTGCGGGGAAAAAAATTGCTGCTTCAATGAATATAGCTGCGTACAGTGATCCAATGGTGACGCGAACACGTAGGGTTTATAATAAAGAGGGGAATAACCGATGCTGGTAAATCTGTGGTACGTGGCCGAATGGTCCGACAAGGTGAAGGATAAGCCGGTGAGAGCAAAATTGCTGGGTCAGAATTTTGTTCTCTTTCGCGATAGCCAGGGTAAAGCTCACTGCCTGAGTGATGTGTGTATTCACCGCGGCGGCGCCCTTTCCGGGGGTTGGACTACCGAGCGCGATTGCGTTGCCTGCCCCTATCACGGGTGGGAGTTCGATCCTGAGGGTAAAGTTCAGTTTATCCCTTCCCGTGGCGAAGGGGGCGACGTGCCTGAACGCGCCCGTATCGATGCCTATCCTACCGAGGAACGCTACGGCATGATCTGGGTGTTTATGGGCGACCTGGATGAAGCGGATCGCTATCCCATTCCCCCATTTCCGGAGTATGAAGACCGCGCCAATTGGCGGCCCATTTATACCGAGTTCAGCTGGAATGCCGAGGTGAATCGGGTCGTAGAAAATGGTATCGACATTGCCCACACGTCTTTTGTGCATCCAGGATTCGGCTACCGGGAGATGGCCGATAAAAATCACATCACCAAAATGGAGCGTACTGAGTACTCCGGTACATCGTCCTGCGTACTCTATCCTCCTCCACTGGAAGGGGGGATGGGCCTGAATAAATTCTTCCGCAAGGACAAAGCAGAGACCCACGTACACCCGTCTTTCTACCTGCCAGGACACACAGTGCGCTTACACATCCAGGTGAATTCCTGGATGTCGATGATCATTTTTGACTGCAATACGCCGATAGATGAGCACACGACACGGTCGTTCGTGGTGCAGGTTCGCAATTTCTTCAAATGGGGCATGTTCGATGGCGGTTCGGTCAAGCGTACCTTAAAGGTATTTCAGGAAGACGCCGATATTGTCGAAGCACTGTCGCCGCATTATCTTCCGGAGTCACTAGAGAGCGAAGTCTCAGTGGAGCAGGACAAGTTCATGGGCGCCTGGCGCAAGGTGCGCAAGGTGCATGTCGAAGAAAAGGGTTGGAAAATCGATCACAAGGCGATGCAGCCCTACGAAGGCGAAAAGATTTTCACTATTCCTTCGCCCGCCAGGCGGCGCAATCCCGAGTTGCGCTGGGCATTGGAAACGGTGCCATTGGTGCCCGCTACCAACGCGCCTTCTGGCCCGGACAATTTAGTCAGTATCAGCGAGGGCTAGTATCCGGGCGCGGTGGTTTGAGCCGGCGAGCCAGCATGAGTAGCAGCCAGATTACGCCCGCGCAGATGAAGACGAGTGCGTATTCCGCGCCAGGGATACGCAACACCTCTATCCATTCAGATCCCTTCCCCCAATAGTGTGCCACTACAGCGGCGATGTAGCCGATAGCGAGTAGCCACCGGGTGCGATTGCCGAGCCCGATACCATGTATCTGGGTGATGACGAAGATCGCCAAAAACCCGAACAGGAACATCGGCCACATTTCGCCCTGGATCGACAGGTAGGCCACCATCGCGCCATGCAAGACGACAAAGGCCTCGAGCAGTAAGGTCCAGTAGCGATTGCGATGTGCGCGGGTGAAAAACAGGCTGCCCTGCATCAGGAGCATCAGCGTGTAGAACGTGCCCAGCAGATGGCCGAGGGTGTCCTCGATGGGATGGAACCAGAAGGTGTAGACGATTGCCCAGGAGAAGTAATAGCCGTGGTACTTTCGCAGGAACCCTCCCGGCCCGTTAAGAAAGTTCAGTTTTAGTCCAAAGAACAGCCCTCGCCGGCTGTTTTCCATCAGCAGGATAAAGACCAGCATAAAGATGACTGAGAATTGCGAGGACATCACATGGGTGTCCTGGGCGAGGCCGTCGTAAAAGAACTTCGTCTGGCCGATGTGCAGTAGTACGAAAACCAGATTAAGTGTCAGGGCGGCGATGTTTACAGGATGGAGAGCAGCGGTATAGCCAGGTCGTTTCGCCTGGGCCCAGGCAATCACGCTCCATAGGCCCAGCTGGTGCAGGGCGTACAGGCTCCAGGCTGAGAAACGCGACCAGAAATCAGGGTGTTGCAGCTTCCAGTAATACCAGTGAACGCCCTGATCCGGCACAAACATGTCCGGCGTGCTGAAGGGCGCCAGAGCCAGAATAAGCCCCATGATCGCTATGCAACCGCCCAGCCCTGTTATGTATATCCACCGCATGGAATCTGTACGCAAGTTGGACATGGCCAGATCAGCGTCGGTCTAGCCGAGCGAAGCCGTCGCTTACCTCGGCCATCCGGTCTTTCTGCAATGCGGCCCATGCTAACGGCAGATTCTTCAGATAGGCATCGAGGAATGCCACGCCCATCGCGTTGACCATCCGGAGAGCGTCATGCTGCGGCTCCGCCTCGCGTTCAGGTCGGCATATCAAATTTCCCAGATAGTGGTCTGCACCGTCGATCACGAGCGCGTATTTGTCGCCAGCCGGCGACCGATCATGCGACATCAAGTGCATTCGGTAGTCCGTCCAGAAGCCTTTCTGCACGTCCCATGTGCCGGTGGTCACCAGTGTGGGGAGCCGCAGTTGGGTCCAGCTGTCTGCGGTGATGGTATCGAACATAGGGCCCGGCGGAGACAGGGCAAAAATGGCCTTCACCCGAGCATCGAAAGCATCGATATAGGCTTCCTGATCGGGGTTATATGCCGCCGCGCCGCCGAATTGTTGCGCACTGAAGGCGCCAAAGGAGTGGCCGGCCATGGCCAGTTTGTCGATGTCATACTTGCCGGCAAATGCCGGTGCCAAAGAGTCAATCTCGGTCAAGGCGTCCAGCAAGGCAATGACATCCTGCTGGCGCGCTTCAATCTGCCCGTACTGGCCCAGGCGCAGGCTCGCCACGATGCCGCCCACCATTGAACAGCAGTCGAGATGGTTGGGCGCAATAACTGCGTAGCCATGGCTCACAAGGTGTTCAATGACCCGATCGTAACTGTCTTTGCTGGAGAAGTTGCCGTGGGAGAAGACCAGCAAAGGATAGTCGCCACCGTGTGCGGGATAAACGAGGTTAAATGTCAGCTCACGACGCAGCGCTGTCTCCGGCAGCACCAGATCACGTGCAATACGTACCTCGTGTTCACCGGGCTGGGCGCCATACAGCGCGTCTATAGCAGCTGCCGGTGCTGAGAGGGGCTTGGCAGGGGGTAGCACGGGATCTTCACCACAGGCGGCCAACAATGTTGTCAGAAACAGGGCTAAAAGCGGAGACATAAGCCGAGCGGTAAGTACGTTCATTGCAGTGCCTCCCGCAGGAACGTGCGGGTATCGCGCGCCGACTCGGTCGGGATTTCTAACGGAATCACGTGGCCGATATCTGGATAAATCACTGTGTTTACTGACGCGGCCCCGGTCAGGGCATCGGCGTATTGGGCGACGTGTTCGACAGGCAGTTGAGGATTGTCCTCGCCCCACATGACGAGTGTGGGGGCCGTAATGCGGGCAAGGGTAGGGCGGATGTCACCTCGTTCCCAGGCCAGTAAACGATGGTACTCGGCCATGCGGTTGCCTTCCCTGCGATACATGCTGTGAAACTCGTGTAGCAATTCATCGGTGATGAGTGACTTGTCGACAACCGGGGCTTCGAGGAAGGGACGAAACAGTGATTCCGGCAGCAGGTACAGCAGGTGGCCGAACCACCCAGGCAATTCTTTTTCCATATACTTGTTGGTGACGCGTGGCATGCCCGGGGCATTCACAAGTACCAGCGCATTCACTTTGTTCGGGAAGCGGGCAGCGTAGTACCAGGCGAGGGCACCGCCTGTGCTCGAACCCGCGAGAGCAGTACGCTCTATATTCAGGTGTTTGAGCAGGCCATCCAATAGATCGGTACCGCGCTCGCGGGAGTAGTCTTCACTGGGATCCGGGCCTGTGAGGCCGTGGCTGGTGAGGTCGTAGCGAACAACAGTGAATTCTTCGCTGAGTGCGTCCACCCAGGGCTGCCACATGCGCATGGTATAAAAGTGAGAGTGCAGTAGCACCACGGGCGGGCCCTGTCCTTCGAGCTTGTAGCGCAGCTCGACGCCATCGATCTTGACTTGCTGCAGTCCGTCACCGCCGTAACGTGCTTCCAGGACCGCCACCGGCAGGTCGCGATTGCTCCAGGCCAGCCAGGCGATTCCGAGAGCCAGCGCCAGCATCACTAACAGAAATAGTTTGCCCAGCAGAGTCACTAATTGCCTCATCGCCTTATTCTCCGTAGCTATCGCCAGTTTCCAGAAGTTCGCCAGCTCCGAGAATACGGTTCATGTCGTCGAGTTGGAGCATCTCTTTGCGTCTGGCCATGGTGTCACCTTTCTCGCTGATGTGAGCGAGAAGATCCTGAGCAAGCGGGGTGAATCCGTGCAAGAGGGCCGCTGGATAAAGGGCTATGCGATACCCCAGCGATGCCAGTTCGTCGGCTTGCTCCACTGGCGTATTACCTCCCTCAACCAGGTTGTGGATAAGAGCTGCGCGCTTGCCGAATTGCGCGCCGATCTCACGCATCTGGTCCGTCGTTTGCGGCGCCTCGATGAACAGTGCATCGGCGCCGGCTTCCAGATAGCGCTCGGCGCGCTCCAGCGCGTCTTCGAAACCATTCACGCCGAGTGCGTCGGTGCGGGCAAACAGCAGGGTATCTGCGGACTCACGCGCGTCGAGCGCGGCTTTGATCTTGCCGACCATTTCCTCGGTTGGAATCACGTTCTTACCGACCATGTGACCGCAGCGTTTTGGCGCTACCTGGTCTTCCAACTGGAGTGCGCTGGCGCCGGCGCGTTCCAGATCGCGCACTGTGCGCTGCACGTTGAGAGCGTTGCCAAAGCCAGTGTCGATATCGATGATCAGAGGAAGAGCCACGCGATCGCGGAGGATTGCCACGGTTTCTGCGACTTCTGATGCGGTCACCAGGCCCATGTCGGGCCTGCCGAAACGGGCGAAGGACAGGCAGGCTCCGGAGAGGAAGGCCGCCTCGAACCCGGCCTGCTCCACCAGCAACGAGGACAAGCCATCGTAAACTCCCGGCACCTTTAGCAGCTCGGGCTGGCGCAGTCGCTCACGGAGAATCTTGCCTTGTGGATTGCTCATCTTTTTCCCCGGGGCTTGTGTTTGTTTTCGGGCCGCTCCATTCTAGCGAACCGATATTGTATTCCACCCAAGAAAGGCGGCACGATGAAACTGTACAACATGAATCACTCTCCCTATGCCACTCGCGTACGCATGTTGATTCGCAAAAAGGGTCTGGCAGTAGAGATTCTCGACCCTCCTGCGCCCACGGGAACGCCCGAGTTCATAGAGCAGTTTCCGCTGGGTAAAATTCCGGTTTTGGAATTGGATGATGGCAGCCAGTTACCCGATTCCTGGGTGATTATGGAGTATCTGGATGCCCTGTCCGGCACCCAATTGATTCCGGCAGAGCCTCTCGCACGAGCGCATATGCAACTTCTGGCGCGGTATGCTGATACATATCTGGGCCCGTTGGCATTGTTTCCGATGTTCCAGCGCGTGGTGCAGCCTGGCGGCACTGAAAATGCAGAAGAAGTGCTGGAAGCGCTGGACAAGGAGCTGGCCCGATTGGATCGCTTGTTGAACATGCTGCCAGATTTTGCCGATCGCGCAGTGCATGCAGGTGACATGGTGTTGGCTACCAATATGGAGTACGTGCTCATGCTCGCGCCCATGTTCGGTCGGGCAGAGCCGCTTGCTGAATATCCCGCCGCAGAGCGTTGGCAGCATTGGGTGAGTGGGGATGAGGATGTGCAAGCCTGCACGGCAGAGATGAAGCAGGCCGTAGCAGCATTCTTTGGCTAGTCCGCCAGGGCGAGTTCGGCAACCGCGTCCATGTCGATAATTTCGACAGTGTGCGCAGAGTAGATATCAATCAGCTTTTCGCGCTTGAGCTTGCCGAATGCACGGCTCACAGTTTCGATCGTTAATCCGAGATAGTCAGCGATATCCTGGCGGGTCATCACCAGATCTACCGTCCGGCAGTTGGGTACTGGTGCCCGATCTGACAGTTGCTTGAGCAGGAAGCACACACGTTCATGAGCTTTTTTCTGACCCAGGGCGAACACCTGGTCGAGTGTATGGGCGAGAATATTACCGCCGATACCACGCACGTTTTCCATTAACTGAGGGCATTTATCCTGCAGCGCCACAAAGGGCTTGAGCGGTATTTCCCTCACTTTCGACTGCTGTAGCGAAGACACCGTATAGTCGTAGTGTTGGTTGTGTGGAATGCCGATGAAATTCCCCGGCTGCATGAACGCCATGACCTGACGCCGGCCGGTCGAGGATGATCGCTCCATCATCAGCATGCCTTCTTCCAGCATATAGACAGATTTTGCCGGCGTGTGTTGGTGAAACAAGTAGTCGCCTGAATCCAGCAGACGGTGGGTCACCAGCTCGTCCAACTGGCCAGCGTCCTTCTGGTTGAGGCCGGAATAAATGGTAAGAGGCGTGTTTGTCTCGATGCTCAAAAGGGGTGATCCCACGGCGGTTTTGACCCCAGCATGGTAATGAGTTCGACGGCTGCTGGCCAGCCCCTGCTGAATGGCGGTCATCCTCGGTCTACGTAGGTAGGTGCAAGTACGTTTTCACCGGCCTCAAAGCGCAGTACGCCGAACAGTGTGTACTTTTCTTTTTGCGACTCGATCAATTGCCAGGCACAGACCAGCGTGTTGTCTTCGTCAACCACGGTTTCGCGAGACCACAGCTTGAGCGGCTCTCCATAAACATGGCGGATAGAGTACAGGTAGCGGCCATAGGACTTGCCGTTGCCGAACATGTCGGGGCCGTGAAACTGCTGGGTGTTGCCATTGCGCGTGCGCATGGCCGTCCATTTATGATTGACCACACCCTCCAGTTCGATGGTCTGCTCTGAGTGCAGCAGATTGATGGGGCGGTGGGTGATCGTGACTTTGTTGGTGCCGACCAGTTGCTGATTGGCGTCGTAAACCTCGAACTCCCCGCGATAGACACCCTCGTGTTTTACGGACAAGTTAAACGGCTTCTTGCCGTCCATCTTTTCCTTCTCCAGCCAGTCGCTGACTTGCTGCTGGGTGGCCGGGTTGGATTCGTGGTCCTGGGTGACGATGTACAGCCCATTGAAGACACCGACAATAGTGTCTCCTTCGAAGAGCTGGGAGGAATACACCTGCATGCCGAGTTCGGGCACCACATGGTTGACGGTGCGCAGGTTTACGTTCCAGCCCGGCGAGTAATAGTTGGAGTCAACCAGCAGGCCGTATGGGCGGCCTGAGCCAATAAAGTCCGGTCCGGTGTAGATGCGGTCCTGGTCAGAATCCACCACGCCAAATTCCATTCGCGCGCCGATCTCAAAACGGTCCATCAATGGGCCTGTGGCATCGAAGCGCGTCTCCATCCAGTAGGTGGTGCGGCCATCCTTGAACTCGCTGGCACGATTCACCTTATTGGTACCCACCCAGGTGCCGTCGCTTTCGAACAGGGAGGGGCAGCCGTGCCACTCGCCTTCGATCGCTTTTTGCCAGTTGCTCGGTTGTTTGTCGGACATGATGTTTCCTTGGATTCTCTGGAGAGTGGTATCTTCGCTTGGACTTGAACTGCGAACCTTGCCAATTATCAAATATAAAAAAACCGGGCAGTGCCCGGTTTTTTGTTATTGCAGATGACGCTTACAATTCGTGCCAGGTGCCGAGGAAGTTGCAGCCCATGGCCATGGTTTCCTGGTCGCCCTCGTGATAGTAGAGATCACCAAAGCTGGTCTCACAGTAACCTATCGCGCCTTCTGTGCAGTCGGCGTCCGTCAATACGCCTGCGTCTCCGAACGAAGCGCCGGCAACGGAGTCGCAGCTGGCCTGATCGCCGAGCGCCGTGATGGCACATACCGGGAACTCGCCGCCGGGGGTAGATTGGGTGAATTCACAGCCAACGGTGTCGCCGCTGCCGTCATCTACAGCCCAGGTGGGATTCAGGTGGAATTCCTGTTCGGCACTTTCCAGTACCGCGGTCAGGTTGGGGTCGCCCTCAAAGCCTTGCGTGGTCAGCAGACGGCAGGGGTCTTTGCTGTTGCCACAGAAGCCGCGATGGCGCTTTTCCCAACCAGCAAACATCATGCCTTCATCGGGTTCGGGTATGAAGGTTTCGTCAAAGAAGAAATCGGAAACATCAACGACACAGGTTTCACCCGCTTCGCAGACCATTGAGCCCGACTCAGTGACGACTCTGCCGCCCTCGGGGACGACGATTTGAATCTTACAACCAGCTAGAGCCAGCGCAGCGGCGGCGGCCGCTATCAGTTTTTTTATTTCCATTGCTTGTCACCTCAAAAAAATACACACGAAATCCTGGGGGGATTACCAATCGCAGTGTCGGACGCCTTATTTTTGAGTGGGTCCTGACGGTGTTGCTCCCTGAAGCGACTGCCCTTTGTAACCAGAATGCCACACTACTACCGCAAAAGATTGCCAAAAGTCAATTTTGACGACCTGTCCAGTTGAGAAATCGGGACCTGGTTCACTCTCCTGTCGGGCGTGGCAGGGTGCGGGCTCCGCCCCACAGTGTGGCTACCATGGCCTCCGCTGCTTCCTTGCCAAATAGCCGGTCTCCCAGGTTGTTGGCAGGGTCGCGTTCACAGGTGGTCTTGCGGATAAGTTGGTCGCGCGCTGCAATAGCTGGGCGGTCGGCAGGGGCTGTTGGCTCGGCCTCGTCAACCCACTTCAGCCACCGATCCAGGCGAGACAGTGAGATGCCCTTGACCTTCTCCAGAATCGCGGGATCTTTGCCGGCGGTGTAGCCGACAGCTGTGGGCGTCATGGCGACACGGGTCCACAGGTCGCGGCTGATAAAGGGGTTAAACCGCGCGTCCTCCTGGAGGTCGAGGAACTCCTCGTTCACAGCGGTGTAGTATCTGTCGACGTACTCTGGATTGGCGAGCAGGTCAACGCGCGGGATGTAGTCCATGTACATGAACAGGTCGGGTACGGTGCCCAGCGCAAAGCCGAAGTTAGGCACATCATACTGCGGCCCAAGGCTGAGGGTGATGTGCATGTTGGTGAAGCTGGATTCCGGTGACCCTATGAACGAGTGCACATACCAGTCGACCTCCGGGCCTGTGTAGGTTTTCAGCGATCCCTCGGCACCTTCCGCGCTGCCCGAGATGTTACTGTAGTCTGCGAAGCGTTCACTGCAAGGATCCAGGTGCAATTCGAAGCGGGCCTGAATTTTCTCGTTCATCTCGGCGAGAATGGCCCAAAGGTGTTCAAAAGTCTCACGGTTGTCGACATCGGGTGATGCTTCCACCAGGTCAATAATCGGTGTGAGAATGCGTTCGCTCATGCTGGTCTCCGGAATTCCCGCTGCTAGTTAGGCGTCTATCGCAGCATTATGGTTGAGCCCCTGCGGGGGCTGCTTGACTAAAATCAAATAGGCCGTGATCTCATTCCTCTACATTATTGTTATCGGTTCGGGCATCCGTGTGGTCATCGACAAGATGAGACCAGATCGGCGAACGGAAGGGCGCTTCGTGAACATGGTTGCCGGGTCCCCTGGGGTCGAGTTCATGTCGGCTGTCGCAAGTGGGGCTCAAGCGAGTGCCCTTGGCAGTCAGTGTTCGTAGGGCGACGCCGTCGCGATATAGCACGGTGTGACGTATCCGCTCGCCGGGCGCAGTCAGCACGATGAAGTCGGGTTCCATATAGACATCGCTGGCAGGGCCCAATTGGCGTGCGTTGAAGGTGAGAATACCCGGTCCGCCCGAGACGCCGACGTTTTCATAGGCGCCGGGTCCGAGGGGATCGAACACCAGCAGATTGTCTTTAAGCTTGCCGGTGAACGTTTTGGCCGCCGGATCACGACCGCGGAAATGGACATTGGTGAGGGAGAAATTCTCACCGTCGAAGTCGATATAGACGAGGTTGTCGAAGGGCCCGGGACCGGGTGTGCCACTGCCGGCGGCGGAATCGTCGTCCAGTGGTGTGCCATCCAGATTATAGAGTTCGATGTGGTCGTGCCAGGTGCCGCGCAGCAGCATCAGGTTATAGCCCACCGAGCCGACGGGAAAAACAGGGTAGGGGTTGGCCATGCGATGTGGTCCTGTAGTTTGTCTGAGCAGGTCCTGATCATATCAGCATGGGCTGATCGCCAACCGACAATTGTCATGTGGGGAGAAAATAATGAAGTCAGTGGTTATCACCGGTAGTACCCGCGGCATAGGTCGCGGCTTGGCGCGCGAATTCCTTGCGCGGGATTGCAGGGTTGTTGTTTCTGGCCGCAGCCAGGGTGCCGTCGATACCGTTGTCGCGGAACTCGGTGCGGAATTCGGGGCACAGAATGTCGCCGGTGTGGCCTGTGAGATTACCGATGCTGATCAGCTCCAGAATCTCTGGGACAAGGCCGCAGAGGCATTCGGCACGGTAGATATCTGGATCAACAACGCGGGCGTAAGCCTGCCGCGGCTCAATCTGGCTGACGCCGACCCTGGCGATATTGCTGCCATAGTGAATATTAATCTCACCGGAATGTTGCTGGCCAATCGGGTGGCGCTCGCGGGTATGCTCGCCCAGGGCAGTGGCCAGATCTGGAATATGGAGGGTTTTGGTTCAGGGGACCAGATGCAACCGGGAATGACTCCCTATGGCGCTACCAAGCGCGGAGTGCACTACATGAGCGAGTCACTGCAGAAGGAGGTCAAGGGAACGCCTGTTCAGGTGTGTGTCCTGAGCCCGGGTATTGTGGTGACCGATCTGCTGATTGGCGACTACGATACCTCGTCGCCAGAGTGGGCCAAGAGCAAGAAAATCTTCAATATCCTGGGCGACAAGGTCGAAACGGTTACCCCTTACCTGGCCGACGGCATTCTCAAGACCAACAAGTCTGGGGCCACCGTTGCCTGGCTGACCGGCCCCAAGGCATTTGGTCGCTTTATGACTGCCGCCTTCAACAAGCGCGACCTGTTCGCCGACATTGAGGGCGCCTGATCAGGCGTGTCGCATGCGCACGGCGATGGCCCACACGCAAACCAGCGCTGAGATTGCGCCGAAGAAGACAAAGGGCCCTGTCTTGAGCCAGTGATCAAAGAGGTAGCCACCTACCACTGACGCAATCAGAATACCGATAGCGCCGGACAGGGTGAACAAACCCACAATGGACCCACGCAGGCGGTCCGGCGCCTGCTCGGCGATCAGCACACCGCTGGTGATAATGCAGCCAACCTCCGCCATGCCGATCAATATCAGGCAGGCGATGGTGCCCAGACTGAAGGGATCATCTACAAAATAGGTTGAGCCATAGCCCACGGCTCCGATCGCCAGCGTGACTGCCAATGCGGTGGTGCGATTAAGCCGGTCGGTCATGATGCCGAATACAGGTGCTGAGATAAGTGACGCGGCATAGGAGATCGCGACCACGGCACCACCTTTACTGACGGCCTCCGCTGCACTCATCCCCAACTCCTGTGTGCCATACACCGAGGCCCATAGCGTGAAGAACGTGCCCACGACAGCCAGATTACCTCGAGCCACGAAAGAAGAAGCGTAGGCCAGTGCAATCAGTGGGCGGCGTGCCTCGGCTATACCCTCCCGCAGCTGGCGCAGTATTGGGGCGCGCTCGTCTGAGCTGTGGGCCTGGCCTCGACGCAGGCCAAAGTACATGGCGAGGGCAATAAGCGCAGTAATCGCAGCCATCAGGCCGTAGGTGGCGATCGCGGATTGCTCGGCGCTGAAGCCACGACCCTGAAAGATTGCCGGCAGCCTGAGCAGAAACAAGGCGGCGGTCATTGCGCCCAGCCCGTTCATCACGCCCAGCAATCCGGTGGCCTTGCCGCGGCTGTTATTGCTGACATAGTCGGCCATCAACGTAATCAGCATGGTGCTCACTGCAGCGATACCGGCGGCGTAAACCCCGCGAGCGAGATAGAGCCCGCCGATGTCCCGCGCGAGACCGTATAGCAGGGCGCCGGCTGCAATAAGCGCAAACCCCATAGAAGTGACAGCGCGGCGACCGAAGCGATCCGACAGTCCTCCCCACAGTCCCACGGTGACGATGATCACGATTTCACCCCAGAAGTTGAGGTTGCCGCTGGCTACGCCCTGGCGGCTTCGCTCCATTCCCAGTACCTGATCGAGCAGGAAGGGCTGAGTTGCCGGCACAAAGGTGGCCAGCATGATGGTCGCATAGCAGGCCAGGTAAAATGTGAGCATGTGGCCGCGAACGACGCCCTCATTGAGTTTCATGCCCAGGAAGGGGATGGGTGCAACGGCAGCAAGTGGGGGTGTTGTCATATTATTGTCCAGAAGTTGTTAATGTCGGTACGCAGGTGACCAATCGCTGGATCATCCAAAGAGGTGAAGTCCCATCGCAGCATTGAAGAAGAGTCCGGCCCAGATGCACCAGACCCAGGGACGGCAGCGGCCGATGGAACGCTCCATGGCGCTGTTGTTGGCATCCGTGGGGCCGTTGGCCATGAGGTCTCCGAAGGCGGGCACGAATGGCGCAAGGTTCACGCGAATAAGCACGCCGCAGCCCACCATGGCCACGAAGACCAGCAGTTTGATCGCCGCCCACTGTGTACCGTAGTCGGGTGTTATGAACGTATAGATAGCCCAGGCAGCCAGGCCGCTGGCAAAGGCGATGCGGAACCAGAAGTCCAGCCGCGACAATATGGCGGTGAAGGGCTTGCCCTCGTTCAGGTAGAGCACCAACACAACGGTGAACCAATATAGGCACAAACCCCAGATGAGCGCGAGTGCCATGCCACTCAGGGGCAAGGTGCCCATGATCGCGGCCATATGAACCCCTAGCGGGAGGATCAGCGGCATTGCCAGCTTTGGACCCATGTCGCAGGCGAGCATGATTTTTAGTGCCACGTGGCGCGATTCGGGGGCGTTGTCGCGATTGATTACCTGCTGACTCGCCAGAAAAGTACCGAGATCGCCCCCCAGCCAGTAGACGAAGGCGAGAATATGGGCAAACTTTAACAGCAGGTATTCGTTCATTGTGCGGGGGTTCCCTGGCCCGATTATGATGCTCCAGAGTATAGCTGCAGGCGGCTGGTGCTTTTGACAATTGTCATCCGTGTTGAGGGTGGGCACCTTTAAGCTTCACCACGAAAAATTCCATGACTGAAGGGCGCGGTATGGCGGACAAAATACGGGTAGCGGTGGCGCAGTTTCATGCGGGGGCCGATATCGACCAGAACCTGGCCAGTTGCCTGCACTGGTTGGACCGGGCGAGCGAGTGCCAGCCAGACCTGATCGTCCTGCCCGAATTCTGTAATCACCTGTCCTGGTATGACAACAAGCAGCACTGCTTTGACGTATCAGTAGCGCTCGACAGCCCTTTCCTTGCGGCGATTGCCGACAAGGCAAAGCAGCTCGCAGTGCACGTGGTGGTGAATTGCACGGTACAGCGAGAGGGAGGAGTGGCAACAGGCTCCAGCCTGCTTTACTCCCCAACCGGTGAATTGCTCGCGGACAACACCAAACAGATTTATATCGGCCACGAGAACGATTTTCTCGAGCGGGCCACCACTGAGGGGCCTGTGGTAGAGACTGCACTGGGCCGCGCAGGCTTGTATGCCTGTATGGATGGCGTGATCAATGAGACGCCTCGCTGTCTGGCGTTGAATGGCGCCCAGATGATTCTCAACAGTCTCAACTCCTTTGCTACCGACGAGGCTTCTCTGCACATTCCGGTGCGCGCTGCGGAAAACAAAATCTACGTAATCGCTGCAAATAAAGTGGGCCCACTGGTGCCCGAAGTCATGGTGGAGGGCATAAGCGCGGCCACAGGCATTCCACCGCGATTCCTCAGCGGCGCCGGCGAGAGCCAGATAGTCGCGCCAGATGGCACGGTTCTGGCCATGGCTTCGCTCGACCAGGAGGAGTATGTCTACGCGGATATCGAGCCCTCTCTGGCAACAGATAAGTGCCGTCCGGACGGCACGGATGTTTTTGCCAGCCGGCGGCCGGAGCTCTATGCCCCCATTGCTCAGGACCCGGCAGATCAACCCTTGCCGCCGATGGAGGGCGCTGCTGAAATCGCCGGTGCTGTGATTACATTGGCCGATGCTTCGGATCTCGATGAGGCCGCCGCTGCCATAGCCCGGGCCGTGGCAAAGGGAGCGCAGCTGATTGCGTTACCTCCAATGGTGCCCGTTGTGGCTGATCCCGCCGCTTCAGCGGCCTATGGCGACACTGTGTTGGCGCGAATAGCGGACTGTTGCAGCGATGCGATAGTCACCACTGCCATCGTGTTGCCGGCGGGAGAGGGGTATCAGTACTGCGCTGTGGCTGTCGACAAGACCGGCTTGCTGCAGCGCCAGGGCCAGGTGCACCACTCGGAGCGTTTTGCCTGGAGTGAACTCGCAGATCGCTTTGAACCATTGGAAACCCCCTTTGGTCGCCTCGCACTTGTGCCTTCAGACGATTCTATTTATCCCGAGACTTTTCGTCTGCTGGCAATTGCCGGCGTAGAAGTAGCTGTCGTGCCTCTGGCGCCATTGGAGGACTGGGAATTGGCGACCGGCTTATTGGAGCGCTCGGCGGAAAATCGCATCAACTTGCTAGTGGCCGTTGATACTGTGCAGCATGGCCCGGCGTTTTGCACAGAACTGCAGACCGACTTTACGGTGATGACCGAATGGCAGGAAAGGGAATTCGATGGTTTGCTGAGTCAGCCCATCTGGCACCGCGCTGCGAGCGCTCCGGGCGAGCTTTACGCAACACTGCGCCCGGTCAACGCGGCTCACAAAGTGGTGTCACAGAATACTGATCTGCTGGCGGGCCGCCCCTGGGATCTCGCCACGGCGATTGTTTCCTGATCTGACGCAATTTCTATTTTGAGATTTATCAAGGTGGTCTGGACCTCCCGCGTTCAGACTGCCGTTGAACGTGCAGCCTTTACAGGGCGGCCCCTTTATGGAGCAAACCATGAGCGAAACACTTTCCCCTCCCAAACGCTTGTTTACCAATACTCTGGAGCGAGTAGTGGAGCACCTGGGTCTGACCGAAGAGAACGGCGAGGATGGCGGCCCATACATGACTCTGGTCAGCCAGTTGCCCATGGTACAGGGCGAGGTTGGCAACGTGCGAGTGTTCACCGGCGGCCCCTTGTTTCGTGTGGTTACATGCTCTCTGGCAGTTGAGCCCATCCAGCTCGACAGTCACATGGTGTTCTTCTTTACCCCGGGTAACTCAGCGGTGCCTCACTTCACCCTGGACTCTGTGTCCGCGGGTGAGCACCACGCATTTCACCTGGACCTGATTCCCCGGCTGGATCTCGGTGCTAACCGCAGCTATATGGATGAGGTATTTACGCCGATGACGGAACTGTTCGAGGCCGGGAATGCGATTGAAGGCCTGAGTCCTGCGCACCTGTCGCCGCGCCAGAATGCGATTATGTCGCCGTGGATGCTGGCCAAGCGGGCAACT
The DNA here is from genome assembly GCF_009388985.1 of Halioglobus maricola. NCBI lineage: Bacteria > Pseudomonadati > Pseudomonadota > Gammaproteobacteria > Cellvibrionales > Halieaceae > Halioglobus > Halioglobus maricola. The sequence goes on along the minus strand of NZ_CP036422.1, from coordinate 2,834,534 downwards.
GATGAGGCCTTCGCGGCAATCGATGTCAGCGTAGAAGCCTACACCCAGCACTGGTTCAAATTGCTGGAAGACGGAGTCTCTGCCGCTGCCATTGGTGATATCACTGAAGAGCAACTGGCCGCTCGCAACCTGGCGAATAAGCGCATGATTTTCGATCCTGAAATAGATCCAGTATGGGAGCGCATCACCGGCATGATCGGTGAGGACGCTGTCGCCGCCATCCGCGGTTTGCTTATCGGCGAAGACGAGTAACAGACGAGTAGTATTCGAGTAACAACAGGAGCCGCACATGGACAAGTTTACCGGACAGGCATTTATTGAAGATATGACAGAGGCGGAGCTAGAGCGCGCCCGTCGCGTCGATAGCGTGCTCCCTGCTCTGGCCGCTCAGGCTGCAGAGGTCGATGCTCGGGGCGAGTTTCACGTGCCCCATATCAAGACCCTGAGCGATGCCGGTCTGTTGGGCCTGATTGTGCCGGAGGCGTATGGCGGCCTCGGAGGAGGGCTGCGCGATCTCTGCGCTGCCACTTTTGCGATAGCCTCGGCCTGCCCGTCAACTGCGCTGACGTTTTTCTTTCACTGCAGTAGCGCCTCGCGGGGTCTGCTCGCGCTGGAAGCGTTGGACGCCGGCCTGTTCGATGAACAGGAAGCACCTCAGGTACAGGCATTTGCTGACAAAGTGCTGCATACCATGGGCACGGAAGGAAAGTGGTTGGCAAATTTTGCCAGTGAGTCAGTGAAGTCGGAAAAAGCGGCCATCACGATTAGTACCACCGCAAAGCCTGTAGAGGGTGGTTATCGCTTAAGCGGCGTCAAGTCCTTCGGCTGTGCCACCGGCGTCGCTGACCGCTACCTGGTCACGGCTTCTCTGGAGGGGCATGACACCGCGGCCGGCCTGTGTACCTTCTTCGTGGATCGCGATGCCGATGGCGTCAGTGAACGCGAGCACTGGGATGCCATTGGGATGCGCGGTACGGCAACGCACGGCATTATCCTGGACAATGTATTTGTAGCGGCGGAAGACGCGCTGGCCATTCCGGCCGCGTTCACTCGCTGTATGCAGATGAGCCGAGGCAGCTTCGTCGGTAACCAGGTCGCGGGGATCGCCTGCTATCTCGGTGCAGCCTGGAGCCTCTACAACTACACTATCAATCAGCTTCGCACCAAGACCTTTGCCGACAGTGATAAACCTGTGGGCACAGCGCCCTATCAGCAGGAGTTGATTGGCAAGATGTTGGTCGAGCTGGAAACAGCCACCATCTGGTTGCGCCGCCAGGTGGATTTGGAGAGCAGTGAGTCGCCGATCATGTCCAAGGACGAGGTCGTGAAGCGCTGGCGTCTGTGCAAGGGTGTTGTCGCGGAGTCGGCATTCAAGCTTGGCACCTACTGCGTAAAAGCGAGCGGTACTGGCGGAGGTACCGGCAATCACGGGGTACCCGCGCGAGCGTTGCGCGACCTGTGCATGGGCCTGGTGCAGGCATTTCCCGCCGAGCGGGGCCGGTTGATGGCCGCGCAGATGGAAATAGAGGGCAGTGAACAGGCCCAGTTTGGAACACGCTGAGGAAGTATGCAGCAATACGATCTGATTATTGGCGGCGAAACCGTCGCTCCCGCCAGTGGCGAGTATTTCGAGGTGTTTGCGCCGGCTACCGAGTCGGTAATGGCTCTTGTGGCCCGGGCGTCCGCTGCGGATGCTGAGAAGGCCGTGGCCTGCGCTAGGCGCGGTTTTAACACCTGGGCGGCACTTGCGCCCAGAGAGCGTGAGGCCTGCCTGCTGCGCGCAGCAGACATTATTGCAGCGGAAGGCCAGCAGCGTTTTCTTGAGAATCTGATCGATGAGAGTGGCAGCGTGATCGCGAAGGCGCGGGGTGAAATTGCCTATAGCGTCGACCTGTTGCGCACAGCGGCAGGCGAGGCTCGCCGTCTCTACGGTGATACTTTCCCCAATGATAGTCCTGACCGAATGTCGATGGTGTTTCGAGAACCGATGGGCGTAGTGGCGGTTATTTCACCTTACAATGCGCCTCTGTCTCTACTGACCAAGATGGCCGCGTTTCCGATTGCCGCTGGTAATGCTGTGGTTATCAAACCTTCCGAGGAAACTCCGCTCACGGCGCTTGCCCTGGGCCAGGTTCTCCTCGATGCAGGCATGCCTGCTGACGCTGTGAGCGTTGTTACGGGCTTTGGTGCCGAGTGTGGTGCGCCTCTGGTAGATAGCCCTGATGTCGACTGTATCGCGTTGACCGGTTCAACCAATACTGGCGTTGCCATTGGCGCCGAATCCATGAAACACATGCGCCGTTGTCAGTTGGAACTGGGTGGCAAGAGCGCTTTGCTGGTGTTGCGCGATGCGGACCCAAAACGGGCTGCAGAGGTCGCTGCTCAGGGAATCTTTACCCACGCCGGACAGATATGCATGGCCAATTCCCGCATCGTGGTTGAGCGCGATATCTACGATGATTTTGTTGCCGCCCTCAAGGCCAACTGCGAGGCGATCAAGCTCGGCGACCTGCGCGCTGACGATACTCGCTATGGGCCGCTGATCAATCGGGCTTCGCTGGAAAAAGTGCAAAGCCATATTCGCGGCGCTCTAGACGCTGGCGCCACACTGCTCACCGGCGGTGAGGTCGTGCAAGGGTTGGTGCTGCAGCCCACAGTGGTGCTGAATCCGGCGCGCGACACTGCGATCTGGCGTGAAGAGAGCTTTGGCCCGCTGGCGTCCATCGTTGCCGTCGACAACCTCGAGGAGGCGATTGACGTTGCCAACGACAGCGACTTTGGCCTCTCGGCTGCGGTGCTTACTCACAATGTGCAGTGGGGCTTTAAGGCCGCCCGCAGTATCAGGGCCGGCAGCGTCCATATCGGGATGCACGCATTCCAGAGTAATGCCCTGGCGCCCATCGGCGGCCACGGGATGTCGGGTATTGGTCGGAGTGGTGGCAAGTACAGCACCGAGGAATTTACTGAGCTGAAATGGATAAGCCTGTCGTTGGAAGATCAGTGAGCGCCGTTCGACGCGCCTACGCTGACGTTGGGGGCAGGCAGGTTCACTATCGCGTTGCCGGCGAACGTGGTGCGCCTGTCCTGGTGTTGTTTCACCAGTCACCCAGTACGTCAGCAATGTACCAGTCAATAATGGAAAAGCTCACTGGCCGGTTCTATCTTCTGGCCCCTGATTCCCCGGGCTTTGGCGGCAGCGATCCTCTGGAGGGAGGCGATAGTATCCCAGCCTATGCTGGTCATCTGTCGGCCTGGCTGGACGGTATGAAAGTATCGAGCTGCGGTTTTTTCGGGCACCACACCGGGGCCGCCGTCGCGACAGAACTCGCGTCTCAGCGCCCTGACCTTTGTTCAGCACTGGCACTCTCGGGCCCGACCCTGTTGACGGATGAGCAACGGGCTGTATTACCCGGCTCTGTAGCCGGTGTGCCTGCAGATGCGGATGGGAACCACCTGCTGGAACTGTGGCAGCGCCTGCGAGCAAAGGACCCTCGTGTTCCCCTCGCGTTAAGCCAGCGAGAGATGTTGAGCGCACTGCATTGCGGTGAGCATTATCGCGGCAGCTATCAGGCTGTGTGTGACCACGACTATGAGGCCTGTCTTGATGCACTGCACTGCCCGGTACTGGCGTTCGCTGGTGAAGACGATGCATTGCTGAGCGCCGTTGAGCCTACCCTGGCGCGGCTCCAGTGCGGGGAGACCCGTGCGCCGATAGCCGCGGCCCGTACCTATGTGTGCGAGAGCCATGCGGAGGAAGTTGCAACTATCCTGGCGGACTTCTTCGGGGCCGCCAGAAACGAGGAGTAGGAAACATGGATCTGGACAGGGAAAGCTTGGGGCTGGGGGTCAAACCCGCGTTGTTGCTGGTGGATATGATCGAGGGCTTTACGAATCCCGAGTGTCCGCTGGGCTGCGATTGCCCTGAGGTAGTCGCGGCCAACGCGGATGTGCTAGAGGCGTTTCGCGCAGCAAAAATGCCGATCTTCTATACCACTGTGGTCTTTCATGGAGACGAACAGGCTCGCGTTTTCCGCGAGCGAGTGCCCGCCCTGAATGTGCTCACCCCCCAGTCAAACTGGGTAAAAGTGGATGAGCGTCTGGCCATGCGCGAAGGCGAAGTGCTGGTGGAAAAACAGTGGGCGAGTGCATTTCGCGGCACTGATATCGATGAGCAGCTTCGCGCCCAGGGCGTGGACTCACTGGTCGTCACCGGCCTGACTACAAGCGGCTGTGTTCGCGCCACGGTAGTGGATGGCCTGCAATACGACTATCGCGTCGTAGTGGCGAAGGAGGCTGTTGGAGATCGCAACGCCGAGGCGCACGAGGCCAATTTGTTTGACATGCATGCCAAATATGCTGATGTCTGGCCGGTGGCCGATGTCCTGGCCGATATCAGAATGAGGAAATCGCTGTGAGTGCCAGCCCTGTTGTGATCGCGGGCGCCGGGCCGGTTGGGTGCCTGTTGGCGTTGTATCTGGCCAAGCGCGATGTGCCTGTGCTGCTGCTCGAGAAGGAAGCTGAATTACCGGTGGACCTTCGTGCATCCACGTTCCATCCTCCCAGCCTGGAGATGATCGCGGACCTCGGATTTGGCATCATCGATCAGATGTTGGAGCAAGGCCTGGTAGCGGATCGCTATCAGTATCGCGATCGGCGCAATGGCGATGTAGCCAGCTTTGATATGAGCCTGATCGCCGATAGCACCCGCTATCCGTTTCGCCTGCAATTGGAACAGTACGAGTTCACCCGCCTGGTAGTGCCGGTGCTGGAACAACTGGAATGTGCCGAAGTACGTTTTAGTAGTGAGGTGACAGGATTCAGCCAGAGTGACAGCGGTGTCGCCGTTGAAGTCAGCTCTGGCGATAAATTGGAAACAGTGCAGGGCGCTTTCCTGGTGAGTGCGGAGGGTGCTCGCAGCAGTATCCGCAAGGCTGCGGATATCGATTATCTGGGCTTTACCTACGATGAGAAGTTCTTGGTAGTCAGCACGCCTTATCCTTTCGAGGATGTCTTCGATGATCTCTCCTGGGTTAACTATGTGTCTGACCCCGATGAGTGGTGTGTCATTCTGCGCACCGAAAAAATCTGGCGAGTATTGTTTCCGACAACCCCGGACAATGTGGATGACGAGGCGCTGTTGCTCTCGGACGCGTTTATCCAGGAACGTCTGCATCACTTATGGAATAAAGATGGCGACTACGAAATTGGGCATCGTACGCTGTACAACGTGAATCAACGTGTCGCTGAGACTTACTTCAAGGGCCGGGTGCTGTTGGCGGGCGACGCCTGTCATATCAATAATCCGCTGGGTGGTATGGGGATGAATGGCGGCTTGCACGATGCCAACAACCTCGGTGAAAAACTTGTCCGAATTATGCGCGACGGCGAAGATCATAAGCCGTTGTTTGAGCTCTACAATCGTCAGCGGCGCGACCTTGCCGTGCGTTTTGTGCAGGACCACACGATTGCCAACAAAAAATTGATGGAAGCTACCGACGAGCAAACCCAGAATGCCAGGCAAAAAATGCTGATGGAATCGGCCGCCGATAGAGAAAAGGCAAAGGCCTTCCTGTTGGAACGCGCTATGATTAACTGTGTCAGGGACAGCCTGGCTGTTGCCTGAATAGGAGTGAGTGATGGATTTGATGAACGCAAGTATTGATCTGGCCAAGACCCGCGAACGTGATCAGCGTACCGATGGCCATCTGGACAATTATATCGGCCACCGGGCCAAGATCGGGGTAATTATTCCATCTACCAATACCTCGGTGGAATACGACTGTCAGCGCCTGATCCCTCGCGGTGTGACCTGGCATTTCAGCCGTTTTCTGATTCAACACGCCGACCTGAGCGATGATGACAATTTTATGCAGTTTCTCGAGATGCTGCGCCAGACTATCGGTCTGTCGATAGAGAGCCTCATGACTTGCAAGCCAGATCACGTGATGATGGGTATGTCGGCTGAGACGTTCTGGGGCGGTATCAAGGGCAACGATGGCTTTGTCGATCGCATTCAGGAAATGGTGGGCGAGGATACCGGCCTGACCACAGGCGCCAATGCCGTGATTGCAGCTTTGGATGCATTGGGTGTCCCGGGCAATACCAATAAGAATGTCGCCGTCCTGACCCCTTATCAGCCTATCGGCGATAAGAATGTGCGCCTCTTCTTTGAAGATTCTGGCTACAACGTGAAGCATGTGCTGGGCCTGCGCTGCGAAAACGCTCACGATGCGATTTCTCTCGTTTCAGAGCATCAGGTGATGGACATGGTCAAGCAAGTGGACGGTGACGATATCGATGCGATCATCCAGGTGGGCACCAACCTCTCTACGGCGAGCTATTTCCCGATCGTCGAGAAATGGTTGGGCAAGCCCGTATTGCCCATCAATATTGCCACTGCCTGGCACGCCTTACGAAGCTGCGGCGTGCGCGACCAGTATGACCATCTTGGCTTGTTGTTCGAGGAGCACTGAAACGTGAGGGCTTTACTGGCGATACTGGCGGTCACACTCTCGATGTCGGTGAGTGCAGAGGATAATAAATTCTGCGCCTGGGCACAGGGCGTTATCGCTGAGACATCGCTGGAGCCAGCGGTTAGCTTGTATGAAGATTACGATGCCTTTGTAGAGTCCAAGCCCTTCGACGATCCGTTTACGGTGCATCAGTACTTCAGTAGTCACCTGGCTGGAGAAGGAAGCGGCCCTACCGTTGTTTCATGCAAGATGCGTACGCCCGAGCAGATCAATCGCGCTCACGTGGAAGAGGGCAGTGAAACGCGCGCAGCGGGCACTGAAAGTAGTTGTGACGAAATCCATCGGCAGATGCTCGACAAGGCCTATGCGAACCTCGGCGATTCAACGCCGGTGATTCCCCGTGCAAGCTGGACGGTGACCGAAGAAGAGGTCACCTACATGGGCCCCAGCTGGCTGGAGCCATGGCCATTCACACCTGTCGAGCATTCCAGGGGTAGATTCACGCTTCTTACTCGCGCGCTATACGCACCCAACGCCTGGTGGATTCCCATGCCCGAGCGCTTTCTCGGCAACTACTATTGTCATCTTGTGGCACCTTCCTATCTCGATCAGTTGATCAGGGGCAGGGCTGCCCCATAAACGCTTGATAAAAGTCATGCGTGATTCGGGGCAGTGCGCTTTAGAATCGCTACCTATGTCAGTGACACAATTGGATCTTTGGAGTCAGTCTCTTGGATAACTATCAAATTGCTAAGCGCGCCCAGATCGGCGTGATCATCCCGTCAACCAATACCGGTGTGGAGTACGATCTGCAGAAGTTCGGCCTGGATGGCGTCACCTGGCATCCTTCCCGTTTTTGGATCGAGCTGCGCAATTGGGCTGACGAGGTGGATAGCACAGGCGAATCTGCAGATACCGTCTTTGAACGTTTTCTTGAAATCATGCGCGGTGAGATTCCGCAGTCCCTGCGCTATGTGATGTCTGCCAAGGTCAATCACATCATGTTGGGCATGTCTGCAGAGACTTTCTGGGGCGGTGTGGAGGGAAGCATCCAGTTTGAACAGGGTATTCGCGAGCATATCGGCGATCTCGGCCTGACCACAGGTGCGGAAGCGACCAAGCAGGCCATCGATGTATTTGGCGCCAAGACGGTTTCCGTTATCACACCTTATCCACCCGTCGGCGACGTCAATGTGCGTCAATACTATGAAGAGCTGGGTTATGAAGTGAAAGCGGTGAAAGGTCTAAATCGCCCCTCGGCGACGGCGATCGCTGAAACGCCCATTCAGGATGTGATTGATGCTGTTAAAGAAGTTGATGGCGACGACGTGGATATTATTATCCAGGCGGGCACTAATCTCTCTACCGTCGACTTGTTTCCAACACTGGAGCACTACCTCGAAAAACCCCTGGTGCCGATCAATGTCGCCACTGTTTGGCACGCCCTGCGCGCCTGCGGCGTCAATGACAAGATCACGGGCAAGGGTCGTCTGCTGGAAGAGTTCTAGCGCGTTGGCTTAGCCCAGCAGCAGTGACGCTGCGATAGTGAACATGATCATCGCCACCAGCGCGTCGAGAATTTTCCAGGCGACGGGTTTGTGGAATAGCGGCGCGAGAAAGCGCGCGCCGTAGCCCAGTGAAAAGAAAAATACGCCCGAGGCAGACATGGCACCGATACCGAAGAGTGTCCGCGCTGTCCCTTCGTACTGGGTCGCGACTGCACCCAACAATACGACTGTATCAAGGTAGACGTGTGGGTTGAGCCATGTGAAGGCCAGCGTCATGGCGATGATCTTGACCAGCGAGTCGGGTTCCTCTCCTTCCGGTTCAAGCGAATGATCTGGGCCAAAGGCAGACATCAGGCTCTTTATACCGTAGATGATCAGGAAGGCCGCACCGCCATAGCGCGCAACAGTCTCAAGCGTGGGGAAGGCTTCCACAGCGGCGCCAAAACCAGCAATGCCAGCGGCAATCAGAAGCGCGTCGGAAACCGCACAGACGAGGCTCACCCAAAACACATGGTGTTTCTTGATGCCCTGTTTTAGCACAAAGGCGTTCTGTGCTCCGATGGCCATGATCAGCGAGATACTGAGCAGAAAACCTGATGCGAGTGATTCCATTTAGTGACTCGGTAAGCTGTTATCTAGATTGATACTGTTATACACGTACGGTTGTCAGGGCGCCGGCACAACGGCTTCCAGTGATCGACTTTTCAGGCCTTTTCTGCGCGCCTCACCAGCATAGACCAGACGAACACTACACCGTTGAGCACACCGAACAAGACGAATGGGGTAGATGGCCCAAAGGTTGCGAACAGCCAGCCGCCGCCTGCGGTGCCCACCAGAATACCAACCGCACCGGCGACACCGAACAGGCCGATGATGGCGCCGCGGCGTTCTGGGTTCGCGCGTTCGCCCACCAGCGCCTGGCTGCTGACAAAGGCGCTGATTTCCGCCACGCCCATCACAGCGAGTAAGCCGAATACCCAGGGTGCCGTGGGATCATCGACAAAGAAAATCGAGAGATATACTGCGGCGGCGAGGCCTGAAGCCAGCGTCACTGCTGTCACCCGGCTGACCCGGTCGTTGATATAGCCCATGAGTAGCGATCCAATCAAGGCTCCAGTAACGACCATCAGAACGCGGGGAACAGCGAGCTCGAACATGGCCTGGCTGGGTTCCAGGCCAAGCACGCCTGTACCGAATTGAACCAACCACAAGCTGAGGAATGCACCGGTGACCGCTAGATCGCCGCGAGAAATAAATGCAGCACCGTAGGAAAGTGCAATGCCCGGATCACGCGAATGCTTCAAACCTTCACGCATCATGGTGGCGATGGATTCGCCAGCGGCGTGAGTGGCTTTGCCCACATGGGGTGCCAGGCCGACGATCACGACAAGGGTGCCGAATACGCCCAGGCTACCGGCAATAGCGAAAGTTATCTGTTGGGCCGCGAGTTGGTCGTAGCCCTGATTTACGAATAGCTGGGGCAGGGCGCCCAACATTGGTGGCAGGAAAGCGCCAAGTGTGGCGATCAGTGCCTGCAGACCATTGGCCTTGCCGCGGGTTGAGTCACAGGTGTAGTCGGCGATCACCGTCACCATCATGCCCACCATCGCAGCACCGCCAAAGGCGACAATGATGCGGTAGGCGACCAGTTCACTGATGGAGTCAGCATGCGGATATAGTGCGAACCCGATCGCAGTGGCCAGCAGGCCGAAAGCGTAAACAGGCCTGCGTCCATAACGATCAGCCAGCGCGCCAATCGGCCCCATGAACAGTATTAGCACGACTTCCTGTAGTGCTGAGAGATTGCCGGTGAGAGTGGCCTGCGCCGCACGCTCTATACCCATGACCTGCAACAAGCCGGGCTGTAACATGGCAAGTGCGCCGGCGTAGCTCGAAGACACAAATGCTGCGACCAGATAGGCGAGGAGGTGATGTTTCTTTACGCCATCGCTGAGGTCTATGCCAAGAAAGCGCACAGGCGTGCTCATGAATTGCGGTTCATCTGTTCACGGCCCATGCGCAAGTTGAGCATGTAATCGACCTGGTCTGCCCCGAAGACCTGCTCGGCAAGCTTGTTCATCGGGTCGCGGGCATAGCCGAGCTCGCGGACCTTGTGGTCGTAGACGCGCAGGGCGCTTTGTTCGGCCTCGGGAATGATGCTGGCGTCATCCAGCCAGCCCGTCCAGTGATCGAGCATGCGATAGGCGTAGTCCGAAAGCAGATCGATATTGGTCTCGTTCAGCTCTGCGGTCAGGCTCTGGGTCGAGGGATTGGTGAGCGCGCGCATGTAGGGGCCATGGCTTACGGACCACTGAAAGTCGGGGTTGCCGCGCAGGGCGAGATATTCGTCGTTGATCGGCGTGTAGTAGCGATCAAGGTAATCGGCATCCACCATCAAATTGCGCCGCGGGGTGAAATCGAAGTAGAAAAACAGTTTTGGGATCGTGCCGAACACCATGACAAAGTGCGGGACATCGGTGTCCTGGCCGAGAAAGGCGGTCGTATTCATGTCCAGAATACTGGCCTTGCGATTGCCCAGCCACGAGTTGACCAACCATTCACAGCCAGGGCCGCTCCAGGCCTGGAAAGAACCTTCAAATTCGCCGTTGGGCGATGTGTAGTACTCGCGGTCGGCACAGTTGGCTTCAAACTCCAACCCCGGGAAGCGGGCAGCGATTTTGCCTTTGATGTCTGCCAGTGTCCCCCAGCACTTTTCCCATGCCTGGCTGACGTCTACGTCAGGGTTTTCTGCCAGAAACTGATCGATAGTCTTGGTATCGGCGTGAGCTGTCACAGCTGTTTCCTTCTATTTTGGTGTTGGCGGCCTAGAGGCCAAAAGGTTCGAACTGATCAGGACGTTTGACAAAAAGTCCCTTGGTCATGCGCATGGCAATTTTGCCGCCATTGAGCCAGCGGACCATGGTGCCGCTCTTCTGCGTAGCGAGAATGCCATCGACCAGGTACGGCGCGACGGTGTCGACCCTGTCTACCAGCTTGTTCATCGTGGCGCGTGATTTTTCGAACGCCTCGGGCTTCTCCCGTGCTTCGCGGATCACGGCCTCGGTAATGACCATGCCGGGACGAATCTTGCCGATGATAACGTCGCAGTCGGCGAGTTCCTTTCCAAGTGCGTCGGTGAAGTAATCCAGGCCTCGTTTGGTCGTGCCGTAAATGCCTAGCCCTGGGAAGTATTCGCCACTGCTGCCGCCACCAAGCATATTGAACAACTTGCCCTGGCCCTGGGCGCGCATGCCGTTAGCCGCTACGCGGCAGCCGTTGATGGTGCCCAGCATGTTGGTGCGTAGCATGGTTTCGACTTCCCCCTGAGGTACCTCCAGGATGGGCCACACGGTGCGGGCAAGACCGGCATTGTTGATCCAGATGTCAATTTCGCCAAACGTCTCTTTTGCATTGTCCCACAGCGCCTGAACGGCAGTAACGTCGGCAACGTCGCAGATCCTGCCCACCGTTTTTCCGGGCTGTGCCGCCAGTTTCGCCAGGGCTGATTCCAGTTTGTCAGCGCTGCGGCTGCAGATGGCGACATTGTGGCCGCGGCTGGCGAACTCTGCCGCAAGACCGAGGCCGATGCCTTCGGTACTACCGGTAATGACAACGTTCAACGTCATTGGAACAAGTGTGCGTTGGGATCAGCGTGGCTGACCTTGTAGCCAGTGGCATAGATCCTGGCCGCCGAGATTTTCTTGAGCGGGGCCTTGATCTGGTCGAGGAATTCGAGCGGCGCCATTTCTGCGGCAACACAGATCGCGTCAAACACCTCTTTGTTGGAGTGGGGGATGTTGTCGTTGTCGCACACATTGAACACACCCCTGAGGTTCTCCACCAGCGCATGGCGTACAGCGTTGACGACATCTTCAAAGTGAATGGCGTACAGCGGGGCATCGGCGCTGAAAATGGCCTTGCCACCAAAGTACTGGTGGCACAGCGCCACGCGTTCCTCGAAGCTCAGGTCACCCGGTGCACCATACATATCAGGGAAACGCAGGACGCAGCCCTCAGTGTTGCTCAATACCTCCTGTTCCGCCTCCTGGTAGTAGCGAGAAGAAGGTTCCTCCTTGTTGGCTGTGGGCGTTGTTTCGGACACGGGGCCTTCCTCGTTGCCGCCATCTCCATACACCGAGAAAGACGAGAGAAAAATGACGTGCGGACATGCCAATCTTGCGCTGTGGCAGCTCTTTACCAGTACTTCGTGGTAGTGCTCGTGACGCTCTTCAATCGTTTTGGTTTTCTTTACGTCCGGTGCCACAGTGACGATGATGGCATCGCAGCCAGCGGCTGCCGCATGGAGTTTCTCAGTTTCGGAACCCTTCAGGACGACAACATCATCCGCATGGTCCAGTAGGCCGTCTACCTTGCCTGGTGTGGTTGTCGAACCGGTAACACGGTGGCCTGAAGCGCGTAACTGGGCCGCCAGCGCCTTGCCGACATGACCCATGCCGAGGACAAAAATGTGCATCTATCACCCTTTGATATCTCGCTGTGCGGCGAGCGTGTTTTTCTGTTTATAATGACTTAAAACCATATCATTAATGCAAAATGCTAACAACGAAAGAGATCATCAAAAGGTGAGTGAAGGCAAGACGAGAGTAGCTGCTCTGCAGTTCGCGAGCGGCACGGATGTCGGTGAAAACCTGGTCACGTGCTTGCGTATGATCGACGAGGCAGCGGTCCACTGTCCGGATGTGATGGTGCTGCCAGAATTCTGTAACCATATCTCCTGGTATGAGGACGCCGACCACGCCTGGCGTGTAGCGGTGGAGCTTGAAGGCAGTTTTCTCGAAGCCGTTGCCGCGCGTGCCCGGCAACACGATTGCTATATCGTGATCAATGTTTCGCTGCGCAATACCGATGGTTTGATCACGGTAACTTCGTTGATGTATAGCCCCTGTGGTGCGCGCCTCGCGCGCGCTGACAAGCAGACATTGATGGGGCATGAGAATACCTGGTTTACGCGTGCCGACACGGTGGGCGATGTGGTTGATGCGCCTTTTGGCAAGGTAGGGATTTTCCCCTGCCGCGATGGGGTAACTTTCGAGACTCCGCGCTGCCTCGCACTGCGGGGCGTACAGTTATTTTGTGACTCACTGAATTCCTTTGCCCTGGATGAGGCCAGCCTGCACGTGCCGGCCCGGGCACCTGAGAACCGTTGCTTTCTGGTGGCTGCAAACAAGGTGGGGCCACTCATACCAGCCAATGTACTGGAAGCGGTGAGCGCAGAAACGCATATCCCGGTGAAGTTTTTGTACGGAGCCGGTGAGAGCCAGATTGTCTCCCCGGCAGGAGAGGTGTTAGCGCGCGGGCCTCGTGATGAGGAAGCGGTAGTCTGGGCCGATATCGAGTTGGAGCAGGCGCTCGACAAGCGACGTGAAGACGGCACTGACATCGTTGCCAGTAGGCGGCCAGAGATATACACAGAGATCGCGGAAGCACCGGAGCAGGCACAGGCGACAGAGCCCGTGGCCAGCGCACAGGTGGCAACCCTGGTGCCCTCGTCCTCCGGTAAAGCGGCACTAGCGGAACTCCCGGACCTTATCAGCAGGATCTCCAGCGAAACGCGCGTGGCTGTTTTGCCTGAAATGTTCTGCCTGTCCTGGGAAGAGGTAGATTTTGCTGTTGATGTTATCGACGCGCTCGCAGCATCGTTACAGGAACGCCGTGATCTCTTGCTTTGCACATCGCTCCCTTTGCCCGCGGCAGGCGGCAGTGCCCTTGCTGCGGTGCTGGTAGGTGCTGATGGCCTGGTGTTTCGGCAGGATCAGCTTCACGCTAATGCCCGTCTTCCCGGGCTGAGTCTGGCCGATGAATTCAAGTTTTGCGAAGTCGAGTGGGGCAGGGTATGTATCTGCACTGCCGATGACATGCGCTACCCGGAAATCGCGAAGCTTGCGGCGATCAAGGGTGCGCACTTGCTCCTCGTGCCTGGCGTGCCACATCCTGATTGGGAGGCCGCATGGGCATTGCCCAGCCGAGCAGCAGAGAATCGGATGTGTGTCGTCTACAGCAGCGAGCACGGCCAGATAGCGAACCTTACCGCCGACTTTACCCTGATGACCTCGTGGCGAGAACGAAGTTTTGACGGCTATATCAATCAACCCCTGATTACCCGGGTGCGAGCGAGCGTGACAGAAGTGCAGCTGAATTTGGGCGCGGCAGCCAACAAACTGATGTCCGAGCAAACGGACCTGATCGCCGATCGTCCCTGGCATTTGAGTGGCGGTATTGTTGCGGAGCTCGCGGAATGAACGATGTCCGCCAACTACTGTGCGACTACATCCTTTGCCCTGCGCACGTGGGATACGTGGTTGAGGACTTGCAGGGGGCTTTGACGGAAGCGATGCGACTGTATGGCATCAAGCCGGGCAGCATTCGTCAGGTGCCATCACCGGACCAGCCGGCGGAAACGCGTTTTGCTTTCTTTGAAGTGGGTGGCCTGGCCTTTGAGTATATTCAGCCTTGTAGTGAGAAATTTAGAGAACTGCTATTTGCCAGCCCAAGCGGAGGGGGAGGCATCAACCATATCGCCTGGTGTGTCAGCGACATTCACGCCGCTGTAGCCGTGCTCGCTGAGGCCGGTGTCCGGCCTGGGTATGTGACGCCGGACGGCGTGATCTCTACCGGCGAGAAATTGATGGTTTATCTCGATCCCAATACCACCGGCGGTCAGCTGGTGGAGTTGATCCAGGAATCGCAGCGCTGATGTGGCAATTGGAAGAGGGCATTGGCAGCTATTTGTATCTACTTAACGATGAGCCCGTGCCTGTCAAGGAAACATGGAGTGTTACCCGGCTGGATGAGGGTGCGCTGGCGATCGCCAGTGAGCGCGCTGCACCAGGTATTGCCATACGCGTTGCTGCGCGGGTCGTACGGGGCCAACTTTCAGAATTTGACGTCGATTGGCAGGCCGATGGTGCAAATCCCATTCGCGCGCGCTATCGCCTGGATGTAAACAGTGGTTGGTGCGGCTGCCGTGAGATTGATGGCAATGTGGAAGACTTTACCCCGCTGGGGAGTGAGCTTGTAGGCTACCCATTGATGCGCATATTCACCGGATCCGTGATCGCCGAGCTCGCGGCAGCAAGGGGCGCGGGACAGGTGCTCGTTCCTTCCATCGGCAGCCCACAGGAGCTCGATACCCTGCTTCTACCCGATATAAGTCGGCGCGCAGTACATCTATTGGGCACAGAAGATTTGCAGAATCCAGCAGGCAGCATAACTCCCTGTGAGCGATGGCAGTTTATCGGTGGCCAGTACACGGAAGATGCCGCGTTCTGGTTGAATTCAGGTGGGCGGCTAGCACGATACACCTGGCACCAGTCCCCTGAGCAGCGTTGGGATGTCTGGCTGCAACAGGGCAAGTAAGAACTGTTGTAAGCATTCCTTCTACTGTCGTATGCAGTCATGAATCTGGCGTGTTCAGCCATGACTTTGCTGTGTGGTTTTCTCTATCGTGTGAACACACGTATCCCTGAAAAACCAGTGCTGGCGCTAGATAAACTATGTTCACTGTGGACCTGCAAGCTGATGAGCGGCAAACGCTTCTTCAGTTCATCGAGGAAGAGAGCTTTGATCGCGAAGGTGCTTCCTGCGTGTTCGACGATCTACTGGGGAAGATCATGAGTACCGTAGACGTCAGGCGATTGGAACAGGTGAATCCTGACGACGTCAGGGAGATGCTAACGTGTATCTTCGCCCTCTTTAAAGCCAAGCATCTGGCGGAGAACAATTTTCTCTCCGTCGAGCAGTATGAATTACGATTAAAGGCGGCCAAGGACCGATTGAACGCTGCGCTGCTGGAGCTTTAGGGCTTAGTCTCCATGGCTCCTGAACTGGGCTGGCGTCATTGTCGTCCACCGCTTGAAAGCTCGATTGAAAGCACTTGGCTCGGCAAATCCGAGCATATATGAGGTTTCCGATACGGAGCGGCCGTGTTGGCGGAGGTATTTTTTGGCCAATCGCATGCGACAATCCTGGAGAAGGTCGCTGTAATTGACGTCTTCTTGCTTCAGCTTTCGCTGCAAAGTTCTATTGCTCATGCACAAATCCTGAGCGATAAGGCCCTGCTCAGGAGGGCCATCAGGAAGTCGCAATAGAATTTTGTCCACTACCTGTTTAGACAGGCTTTCGTCGGTGTAGTCTTTTATCAGCGCCTCAGCTTGTTCATCATTCACTCGGGCAAGGGCAGGATCACCGGTCACGATCTGGCTTTCGATGTCTGCACGCACCCAACTAATGCAGGTGCGAGAGGCATTAAATTTTACCCGACATGCAAGCTTCGATTCCCATGTGCCAGGGGATTCCGGGGCGGGCCGTTCTATTTCTATGAGATAAGGGGAAATAAACTGCCCGAGGTTGAGCTGGCACATTCGAACAACCAGTGCGATACCGTAGTCTCTGCCGGTAGGTGAAGATTCGTCTGCGTCGGTGGTTCTTTGCAAATGAAGAAGAACGAGATCATCTTCCTCTTCAATATGGAGCCGTGCAATCGAAGCAATGATGCGAGCGAATCGCACGAGTCGGCGCAAGCCATCGTACACCGTATCGCTGGCGAGCCAGGCAAGCCCAAGTCCATGTAGAGCCTGTGGCTGCATAACCTCCGCGCAAGCCAGGCCTATGGCTTCGTCGTTGGTCTGTTCTACGCATAGCTTGAGAAGTTGGTGAAACTGGGCGCCAGGCACACGATAGTCAGGGTGAGATAGTCGAGCAGGGTCGATTCCAACGGACTCTATCAATGGCTTTGCGCTGATCCCCCGCAGTTCCAGGACTTCGGCGACCGGCAGAATGAGTGTTCCTAAAACGGATTGTTCCGGCAGGTTTAGCTTGGTCATTTCATGGCTCACATTGGGTGAGGTCAGATTAACAACGACAAGCGCGTAGATTCAATGGGATAGGTCAAAAACTGGGCTAACTGTTATTGACCTATCATGGAGCCATGAATCCGTCAGCAATTAGAATGAATCCCTCGCTGTTGTCGGTTCGGTGGTGAACGATCTCTTGATATTCGCTAGAGTTGTACCACGCTTTCGCGGCTTCTTTACTGGGAAATCTCAGTACGATACTTACGCTCGAAGCTTTACCTTCCATTACTTCGCTTTTGTAGTCTGCGACCAGTACCTCGGCATCGCAAGCAAGTAACGTTGCCGTCACCGCTGGAGGGTATGCCTCATAGGCTTCCGCATTTGTGATTCGATAATTCGCTATTACATACGCCGTCATTACGCCTTCCCTTTTCCGTTAGATATCGACCAAGCATAGACCACTGTCCATCATCAGGCAGGGCCGAAGGTCTTTCACCTGAGTTTGCTTCAGCTAGTTGATATAAGTCTCTTCGCCAAAATCCGGACAGGCTTCGACTAATTCCACTGCCTGCCGTTCTTTGCGGCTATCTGCAAGCCAGCACTCATCGAATATCGAGCAGTAGCAAAAAGTGACTACGCCTCTCGGCTTGGTGACGGCACCCATCAGTTTTCGCGCCAGATCCGCATTGTTTGTACTCAACATGACAACTGTTTCATCGGCTCGAATGACACGGTCACTAATAAAGTTTCGGTTGACCGCGGCGCCCGCTTCCCCATCTACGCTGGCAACTAGTTCGGACCAGTTACGTGTGACTTTGCCATCAATACTAACGCGCACATCCTGCATCTTTGCTGGACCAACACCGGCATTCGTGAATGATAACGAGAATCCTGCTTCTTCACCTTTGTCGTAATCTTCAACCATCAGCTGCACAAACGGCCAGACGGCCGCGGCGGTCTGCTCGCGAACTGCAGCAGATTCTGTCAGCGCCGCATAGAGGGCGAGCACCGCAATCACGATACCGACGACCGAGAGGATGGTCTGCCAGAAGGTCAGGCGAATTATGTGGTGCTCGGCGCGTAAGAGGGAGTGAGCCGCGCCTGAGCTAACTTCGCCTGAAGCTGGTTCGTCATCAATCATGCATCGAATCTCGTTTGCGCTAACGCTAGTCAGCCGGTCCACTATGGAACGAAAGTTATAGTTTTACTCGGAAATGATAGAACGGCAAGTTCCGGGCCAGTGCGGACGTTTGCAGCGGGAATGCGGTTCCGGATCAATCGAAAGCGTGCTTATACCGCAAACGGTGAGATCTCGAACGAACGATGTGAACTTTTTTGTGCGCACGAAACGGGTCGTGCACTTGTAATACTGCGCCGGCAGGCTAGAGTTAAGTAGTCGCTATTCAACTGGGCTGAGCACATCGCAGCAGCGGTTTCCCAGGAATAGCTTAAATGCAGGTAGAGGATAGATTTAATGTACTTCAATCGTAAACGTTCAACGGTCGTTATGCTGGCGTCTGCCACACTCTTTGCCAGTGTTCTCGCGCAATCTCAAGACATTGGATCTCCCGATCCTGATCTTTTGACAAGGATCTACCCGGGCAAGGCGTATTCACCTTACGCGGATCGCTCATTTCCAAATAACGTTTACTGGGGTGAAACTCACCTCCATACGGGCTTGTCTCTGGATGCTGGCCTATTCGGCAATATTCTGGGCCATGAAGATGCTTATCGCTTCGCACGGGGCGAGCAGATCACTTCGTCCGGCGGCCTCCAGGTCAAGCTTGGCCGCCCTCTGGACTGGCTGGTGATCACCGATCACTCGGACATGATGGGAATAGCAACTGACATCCAAAGCGGTGCGCCCAACATTCTGGCCAACCCAAAAGGCAAGGAGTGGGCGGAAGGGTTCAAGAAAGGCGGCGAGGCCGCCGGCGAAGCCGCGTTTGATCTGATCACGCACTTTGCCCAGATGAAGGTGCCCGCAGAGCTGGTGGAGCAGTATTCGCCCGGTTCCGAGGTTTACAACAATCTCTGGTACGACATTACAGAAACTGCGGATGCCTACAATGAACCAGGGCAATTCACTGCTTTGATTGGCTACGAATGGACATCCGTACCCAAGGGTTTCAATCTGCATCGCAACGTTATTCTGCGTGATGGTGGCGACAAGGCCAGAAAGGTAACACCATTGACCACCCAGCCACCGCTGGGAACGACAGACCCGCTG
Organism: Halioglobus maricola; assembly: GCF_009388985.1. Classification (NCBI taxonomy): domain Bacteria; kingdom Pseudomonadati; phylum Pseudomonadota; class Gammaproteobacteria; order Cellvibrionales; family Halieaceae; genus Halioglobus; species Halioglobus maricola. The sequence goes on along the minus strand of NZ_CP036422.1, from coordinate 2,815,510 downwards.
GACCTGTACGCATGGCTGCAAGATTACGAGGACAACACGGGAGGGCAGGCGCTGGCGATTTCCCATAACGGCAATCTGTCCAACGGCTGGCTTTTCCCGCTCACAGATACCTATGCGGGCGGCAAGGTGGACAAGAATTACGTGGAGTTGCGCGCAAAATGGGAGCCTCTCTATGAGGTAACCCAGATAAAGGGTGATGGAGAAACCCACCCCTTCCTTTCCCCCAATGATGAGTTTGCCGATTACGAGACTCTGGACAAGGGAAATCTGGATCTTACCCAGTTGAAGCAGGATGACATGTTGCAGCGCGAGTACGCACGCGAAGCCTTGAAGAACGGCCTGGCGCTGGAAACGTCCCTGGGCACGAATCCATACAAGTTTGGCATGGTTGGCGCTACCGACAGCCATACAGCCCTATCCACAGCAGAGGAGGAGAATTTCTTTGGCAAGTCTACCAGTGCCGAGCCATCTCCCTCGCGCGTGGAACATCCGTTTGTAGAATCCAAGCTCGGTGCCATCGAGGGATATGAACTGGCGGCATCAGGCTATCAGGGTGTTTGGGCGAACGAGAACACGCGTGAAGCGATTTTCGATGCGATGGAGCGCAAGGAAACCTATGCCACAACAGGCCCGCGCATTCCCGTTCGTTTCTTTGGCGGTTGGAATTTTACCGATGAAGATTTACGTAGCCGGGCCCCCGCGTTTCGCGGCTATGAAAAAGGCGTTCCTATGGGTTCAGACCTTCCTGCGGCTGCGGGCGAGTCACCAAGCTTTATGGTGTATGCCCTGCGTGATCCTGTAGGTGCCAATCTGGACCGCATCCAAATCGTAAAGGGATGGATGGATACCAAAGGGAAGACCCATGAGAAGGTTTACAACGTAGCCTGGTCAGATAACCGTGAAGCGGACGCCAAAGGTAACCTACCCCCGGTAGGAAACACGGTAGACCTCGAAGCAGCCAACTGGTCCAATACTATTGGTGCTTCCGAGCTCGCCACAGTTTGGTCAGATCCAGACTTCAACCCCAAACACAAGGCGTTCTATTACGCGCGAGTAATAGAGATACCCACGCCCCGCTGGGTGGTTTATGACCGGCTGCGTTACGGGAGCAAAATTCCTGAGGGCGCCAAGCTGATTCACCAGGAGCGCGCATATACCTCACCCATCTGGTATACACCTTGAGTACCCTTTTTGCCTGGGGCGGAGCTAGCGGCCGTCGCCCAGGCACTATCGCTTAAGGGTTAAAGCATGAAATGTTCAGCCTACATTGCTATGAGCGTGGATGGGTTTATCGCCACGGCTGATGGCAGCGTAGATTGGCTTGATACAGCAGCGAATCCTGAATCTGGTAGCCGGCCCGCGTTTGAAGATGGCGGCTTCGCGCATTATCTCGGCTCTGTCGACTGTATGATAATGGGGCGCAAATGTATGGAGAAGATCGCCAGTTTCAATCTTTCTCCGCAGCAATGGCCCTACGGCGACATGCCCATCTTCGCCATTAGCCGAACCGTTACCGAGGTGCCGGAGAATCTTCCCGATACGGTCCGTATCTACTCTGGTGACATATCCGCTTTACTGGCAACGCTGGAACAGAATGGACACAAGCACGCGTATGTGGATGGCGGTGGCACGATTACATCGTTTCTCCAGCAGGGCTTGATTGATGAAGTATGTGTAACCCAGGTGCCGGTACTGCTCGGGGATGGCCTGCCATTATTTGGCCCGCTTCGGGAGAAAATAGCGCTCTTCGATGCGGAGACCACTGCCTATTCAAATGACTTTGTTCAGTGGAAGTACAAAGTCAGCAAGTCTTAAGCGCTGCTGGCGGTAGCGCTCTTAGTGGATTGATTAAAAAAATGTTGGCGATTCTGCACACGGCCCTTGGGTTTGCATCACTGATATTCGGATTGCTCGTTCTTTGTTGGAGGAAAGGTGACCGCAGGCATCGCTTAGTAGGGCGAGCCTACTTTTTCAGTATGCTCGGGCTGAATTTAAGCTCGTTTGGGATGTACCGCCTTTTTGATGGCTGGGGTTTTTTTCACTGGATGTCGTTGGCCAGCCTGACCACCTTGCTGGCCGGCTACGTCGCGATACGTTACAGAAAGCTAGTTCCCCATTACTATTTTATGGTCTGGTCTTATATCGGCCTGCTCTGCGCAACGATCAGTGAGATATTCGCACAGATAGAGGTCGCGACAGCCATGCTTGCGGTTGTTCCTTCGCTAGACACCTATTTGATGCTTGTCCTGATTGGCGCGGGGCTGTTTCTATTGCCCAGGTATCAGTCTCAATTCGTCGGTGGAGCCTAAGGTCATCCGACAACACAGTTCACAGTAGTAACAGCGTGACCACGCAGGCAGTGACGAGGGCGAGGCCAGCGATCTCGCGGGGAGACAGTCTTTCGCCAAACCAGAATCGCCCGAGTAAAAGCGCGAAGATTAGTTCGATCTGGCCGAGTGCTCGCACTAGCGCCGCCTCCTGGTAGGTCATCGCCGTGTACCAGCCGATAGAACCCAGCACGCTGGTTACACCGATAAATAGCCCGAGAGGAAGCTCCCTTGCCAGTCGTGCCAATTGCTGGCGCTCGGCCCAGGCAAGATAAACCACGCATACCAGTGATTGGAGAGCAACCGTGCACACCAGGGTAACGGCGGCAGCCTCAACTGGGCTGCCTTGCAGTGAGATGCTCGCTGCTCGCAACCACAGTGCTGTGAGAGCGAACCCAAGCCCTGCTAGCAAGCCAAGAGTCAGGCTATGGGGCTCTAGCTTGAGAGAGTTTGAGGGAGCCGCAAGCATTAGCACTCCGGCCGTGCCAACGAGTACAGCGATCCATCCGGCGCCCGGCAGCGAAGCAGCGAAGAAAATTGAGCCGAGTACGGCAGTGAGGATGACCTCCGTTTTTGAGAAGACGGTACCGATAGCGAAGTTTCTCAGTGTTAGCAGGCGAATCAGCCAGTAGGTGGCGAGTATCTGGGCCAGGCCAGCAAGAGCCGCATAGCCAATAAAGCGAATGCTGCCAAGGGCCGCCCTGGTTGCCGAAACAGGTTCATCAGATGCAAATAGCAGCAGGTATGCCACGGCGAAGGGCAGTCCAAACAGGTAGCGCGCTGTGGTGGCTGCCATTGGGCTGAGGCTACCTGCCATACGCTTCTGGCCAGCAGTGCGCACTGTCTGCATTAACGCCGCAAGCAGGGTGAAAGCGATCCAGGGGGCTATCAGCTGTGATTCCATACAAACAACGGTCTATTAAAAGAGCATCCGGGCCGGCACAAGTACCGTATACAATGGAGTAGACTCTAAGCTACATTGGACGCTCAAGCACGGGGAAATAACAATGAGAAAACTGTTCGCGGCAATATCAATGGGACTCATACTTCCAGCTACGGCTTTGCCGACAATGGCCGAAGAGACCGGAGTAATAGATTTTGAGCTCAGTGGGCTCGCTACAGCATCCGGCTCAGTTTACGTCAGTTTCTATGATTCTGAAGATACTTGGCTGGGCGATGCCACGGTCACCAGGGTGGTTCTGGATGTAGAGCAATCGCGGGACGAGGAGATTGTGAAGGGCAGTGTCGAATTACCGGTAGGAGAGTACGCTATTTCCCTTTACTTCGATGCCAATGGCAATGGTGAGATGGATACTAATTTTATTGGTATTCCCAAGGAACCAGTGGCGATGTCCAATAACGCCAAGGCGCGCTTTGGTCCGCCAAAATATAAAGATGCAGTATTCACCCTTACCGCTGAAGGGGTAAATCAGAATATCGTGGTGGTAACGGTCGACTGATCAGTTGTTCGGCGGCGCCACTCCAACCACACGGGCGCCGGTAAAGAACTCGATGGTATGGCCGGTACCTTCCTCTCCCAGTCCGGACAATCCCCAGGCACCACGGGGCGCATCCGGGCTCAGTGACAGCAAGTTGTATCCATTGATCTTCACACCACCGGTGCGCAGCTTGCGGGAAAAGGCCCAGGCGGCTTCTTCGTTGGAACTGTACACGTAGGCGGCCAGGCCGTAGTCGGTGCCATTGGCCAGTGTGAGTGCCTCTGCCTCAGTGTCGAAGCTGTGTACGCTGGCGACCGGCCCGAAAATTTCCTCTATCGTATGTTCTGGTGCGCAGCCGTCCACCAACGTGGGTGGGATGAAGTAGCCCGGTAGGTCGGGCATCGTCGTATTGCTCAGCAGCGACCCACCGCAGGACTCCAGCCGCTCCAGTGCTCCAAGAATGCCCTGGTACTGGCCGTGATTGATCTGTGGACCCATGTCGGATGTGCGAGTCAGTGAATTGCCAAGTGTCACCTCAGCAAACAAAGCCATCACCCGGTCGAGCAGTGCGGATTTTACTGAGTTATGCACGATGACGCGCCCGAGGGCTCTGCACCACTGGGCATTGAGGTTGGTCATGCCGAACACGATGCCGCGGGCGGCATTTTCAATGTCCGCGTCCGGAAACACGATCAGTGGGTTATTGCCTCCGAGTTCCAATTGCAGGCGCTTGAAGTCGTTGGCTGCCGCATGGGTCATGGCGCGCCCACCAGCAGTGCCGCCAGTGAAGGATATAGCCCTGATGCGCGAATCGTTCACCATGGTGCTGCCGGTTTGACGGCTACCGCATACCAACTGGAACGTTCCCCGTGGTAGCCCCATGCTATTGATGGCTTCGGCGATCAATACAGCGGAATGGGGCGCCCACTCAGAAGGCTTGGCTATACAGGGCGCGCCGGCCGCCAGTGCGCTTGCCACCTTATGACAACCAATCGCAGTAGGGCCGTTCCAGGGCGACACCAGCAGGCTCGGGCCCCAGGGGCGACGGAAGGACTCTACGTCGCCTACTTTACCTGGCAGGGTTTTTTCGAGGTGCCCTTCACGCAGATACTGGGCTGCAGCTCGAAAGGTCATAGGCGCTACAACGGACATGCCTTCGGTGACTTTGAGTACTGCACCCGTGGTAAGCGCGTCCACGTAGGCGATTTCGGCTGCAAGTCCGGGCTCACTCAATTTCTCGGCGATTGCCTCGAGTATGTCCGCGCGCTCCGAAATCGGTGTATTTTCCCACTCCGCTCGTTCGAAGGCCGCCTCTGATGCGGCAAGAGCGCGCTCTACCTGAGCATCGGAGCAGGCGAGTTGCTCTTGCAGTGGCTCCAGAGTGTTGGGATTGAGCAGGGCATTCCCGCGCGCGAGCGCAGGCGTCTCCGCTGTACCGTCGATATAGCTCAGCAGAGGCGGGAGTGTCTGAACCGATCCCTGATTAATTGCTTGTTCCACGAAAACCCGATTTGGTGATCAATTGCGCCTAGTTTCGGGGAGAGGCCCCGTTGCTGCTTTGCGGATTGTCAATTTTGATTTTGGGCCACCCGTGGTAACCCGGGGGGCTGGGCACACTTGATATTTGTCATTGTTGTCGAAAGGGGCTATTGGTATCTAAGCACCTTGGGCAATCATGCTCGCTGTAATGACCTGCCTGTAAGAGGGGCACACCTTGAATATGAGCGAAAAAATTGAGACTACCCTGATCGACGCCCTCGCTGAAGATCGCCAGGAATGGGCCGAAGCGCTCGACGCGATTCAGACCCAGTTTGGCGAGGCGGGAGTTCGTGACATTTTGCGCTCGCTGCAGAATCACGCGCTTGGCCGGGGTGTGGTGTTGAGTGAAGCCACGCTCAATACCCCATACATCAATACAATCCCCGTGTCAGAGCAGCCCGTGTACCCCGGTGATATCGCGCTGGAAGAAAAAATTGAAAACATTGTGCGATGGAACGCCATGGCCATGGTGCTTCGGGCCCAGGATGAAGGCACTGGCGTAGGGGGGCATATCGCCACCTATGCATCGGCGGCTACCATGCTGGAAGTTGGCTTTCAGCATTTTTTCCGTGCTCGCTCTCAGGAGTATGGAGGCGACATGGTTATGCCACAGCCGCACGCGGCACCGGGCATCTACGCGCGCGCCTTCGTCGAGGGTAGGCTCAGCGAGCAGACCCTGAAGAATTTCCGTCGAGAGCTACAGCCGGGTGGTGGACTGTGTTCTTACCCGCACCCTCGTTCCATGCCTGAATTCTGGCAGATGCCAAACGCTTCCATGGGCCTCTCTACCCCATCGGCCATATACCAGGCTCGCTTTGCCAAGTATCTGGAAAACCGTGGTCTGAAACCCAGAACAGGTGGCAAATTCTGGTGTTTTGTAGGCGATGGAGAGTCAGACGAGCCGGAAGTCGTGGGGACCATCAATATCGCGGCGCGGGAGAAACTGGATAATCTCGTTCTTGTCGTCAACTGCAACCTGCAGCGCCTGGATGGCCCGGTACGTGGCAACGGTAAGATTATCCAGGAACTGGAGCGCACGTTCCGCGGCGCCGACTGGAATGTGATTAAGGTCATCTGGGGCTCGGGTTGGGACTCCCTGCTTGCCATGGATGCCGACGGCGTACTCCGCCAGCGTATGGAAGACTGTGTTGACGGCGATTATCAGCGCTATTCCATTCTCGACGGTGACGCCCAGCGGGAACACTGGGTGCATGGTGATATGGCGCTGGAGAAAATGATGAACTCGCTTACTGACGCAGAGGTCAAGCAGATCAAGCGCGGCGGCCAGGATCCGAAGAAGGTGTTCGCTGCGTTCAAGAGAGCCAGCGAATCCACCGACAAGCCCACGGTGATTCTGGTGAAAACGGTGAAGGGCGATGGCATGGGTTCAGCTGCGCAGGGTCGCAACACCGCCCACCAGAAGAAAGATCTCAATGCGGAAGAACGTTTGGAGTGTGCGCGCAACTACGGTATTCCCCTGAGCGACGAACAGGTAGTCAATGCCGAGTTTTATCGCCCGCCGGAAGACAGTGCGGAGATGCGCTACCTGCAGGACCATCGCGAACGTCTGGGCGGCTACCTGCCTGAGCGGAAGGTCGACGTTCCCACGCTGGCAGCGCCGGACATGGCACTGTTCAAAAGTCAGGTGGAAGGCAGTGGCGAGCGGGAAGGGTCGACTACGATGGCCATGGTACGGATGCTCGCGCAATTGATGAAAGACAAGAGTATCGGCGAGTATGTGGTGCCGATCGTGCCCGACGAGGCGCGAACTTTCGGTATGGATGCGCTGTTCAAAGTGGCAGGCATTTACTCACCCGAAGGCCAGAACTACACGCCGGTGGATGCTGATTCCCTGATGTCCTACCGTGAGGCGGTGGACGGTCAGATCATGCAGGAAGGCATCTGTGAGACCGGTGCAATGGCGTCATTTCTTGCTGCCGGAACGGCCTACGCGGTGCACGGTGTGCCCACCATTCCCTTCTATATTTTCTATTCTATGTTCGGGTTCCAGCGGGTGGGCGACATGATCTGGGCCTGTGCCGACATGATGGCCCGGGGGTTCCTTCTCGGTGGGACCGCAGGCCGCACCACACTCAATGGGGAGGGCCTGCAACATGAGGATGGCCACTCCCACGTGTTGGCCAGCACCTTTCCCAATCTCAAAAGCTACGACCCCTCGTTCGGCTATGAGCTGGCAGTCATTGTGCGCGATGGCATTCGGCGGATGTATCAGGAAGGAGAGAATATTTTCTATTACATCACCCTGTACAACGAAAATCACACCATGCCGCCTATGCCCCAGCGCGATGGTGTCGATGCAGGCGTCATCAAGGGCGCTTATCTCTGGCGCGAGCGGGTAGGGGATGGCGAACATATCGATCTCATGGGTAGTGGCTCTATGATGCAACAGGTCATTGAGGCTGCTGAACGCCTGCAGGCGATGGGTTATGCTCCCGCAATCTGGAGTGTGACCAGCTATATAGAACTGGCCCGCGAGGCTGAGGCCTGCGAGCGAGAAGGCCGCCTGAACCCATTGGGTGAATGCCCGCGCCCCTATGTAGAGAAGCTCTTTGCTGATTGCGCGGGCCCCATAGTCGCGGTCACCGACTACCAGAAGAGCCTGCCCGGCGGCATTGCCCGCTGGATGCCCAGTGCGTATTCCGTACTGGGCACTGACGGCTTTGGTGTCAGTGAATCCCGCTCCGATTTACGCAACCATTTTGAAGTGAGTGCGGACCACATTATCCAGGCTGCGCTGGTAGAGTTGTATCGCGCCGGCAAGCTGGCCGAAGCTGAGCTCAGTGAACACCTGGCCGAGATTGGTATCGATCCTGATAAGCCTGTTCCGGCTGATCGGTAGACAGGCGTGGACCACATTCAGCGAGATGGGCATTGAACAATCTGCTGCTGGCGTTCGCCCTGACGCACGCCATGCTGTTGGCCTGGACGTTTCGAGCGGGTAATAGCGGCTCTCTTGGTTTGTGGTGGCTGCGCGCACTGCTGGTTGGCATGTGTTACGACAACCTCGTGCAAGCGAGCGGACAATGGTTTGTCGGCGAAGCCTGGTACGAAGCAGCCAACACAGTCAGGTTTTTCCTGCACGCAGTGTTACTGCCAATGCTGATGCTGTTCGCGCTTCATACGGCGCAGCTGGCCGGCGTCGGTGTTGCGAGGACTCCCGCTTTTATATCGAGTTGCAGACTGTTTACTGCCGCAGCGATTGCGTGGGGGTTATATCACGAGGTTTGGCTTCTGCAACTGGAGCCCGTATCCGTTGCCGGTGTGGACAAGCTCCGAAGTACTTCGACGCTGCCGCCTGTCGCTACTATCCTGACGAACCTGTTGGTGCTACCGATTGCATTTGCTATCTGGCGCATTGCTCAGTGGCGATGGTTGTTGCTAGGCACACTGTTCATTTTTGTCGTCAACGGTGCAACCGGCGCGCAAGCCTGGGGCTTTGCAGTCGGAAATTTCGCCGAGATCGTCTATGTATTGACTCTGCTTGGCACAGAAAAGCAATTTTCGGCCCGCTGTACTAAGATCAGAGAGACTTGAATAATCGGAAGCATAATTTCAATGAATGAACCGGAAGCGGAAGGTATTGGCGGGAGCGTCATTGCAGGTACCATCCTGCTCGCTACAGCCTATGCGATTGTTCGATACCATGTCGCTGGCGACGTGCCCTGGAGCGAGTTCTCGCTGTTTATTCTGAACAAGGGGCTCTGCCTGGCCGGATTCATCCTACTGGCGTTTAATTTCGCCCTGGGGCCGGCTAAAAACCTCGGTGTACCTGTCCCCAGGAAATGGTTGTTGGCAAGAAAAGCCTTCGGTATGACGGGGTTCCTGCTGATTCTCATCCATGCGCTGATAAGTTTTATGCTCTTTTCTGCGTCCTATTACGGGAAGTTCTTCAATCCGGATGGGACTCTCACGGCGGTAGCCAGCTTGAGTATGCTCGCCGGTATTCTTGGTTTCGTGGTGCTTTGGGCCTACAACCTGAGTTTCCAAACCAAACTTAGCGAGGATGCCATTTTCATCGAATTCATTACTTCGCGTCGTTTTCTGATTTTTGCGTTGCTTCTGGGTGGTCTTCATCTGGTGTTTATGGGGTATGAAGGCTGGCTCAAACCTGCTGGCTGGCAAGGTGGACTGCCCCCTATTAGCCTCGTCGCCTTCGCGTTTTTCGCCGTGGGTTACTCATTGAATCTGTTGGGAAGGGAGTAGGCGGTATTGTGTTAGAGCTCAGGCCCAACTGCGAGTGCTGCGATAAAGATCTGCCTCCGGACTCCGTCGAGGCCATGATCTGCACCTATGAGTGCACGTTCTGTCGACAATGCGTTGATGAAGTTCTCGATAATGTCTGCCCCAACTGCGCAGGTGGCTTTTCCACTCGACCAGTGCGGCCTAAAACTGCACGGCGTCCTGGCGTTAGTCTCGAGTATCAACCGCCATCTGAAAACCGGGTAAATACACGTTATTCGCAGGAAGAGATCAAAAGGTTTTCAGCGGCGACCAAGCATATTGCTCCGGAACACCGCTGAGTCTCAGCGGTTCCTCTCCTGTTCTCTAGCTGCCCTTGACCACATTTCGGGTGGGCGCAATCTTACCGTCGATGACGTCCTGGCTAACGCCGTAGTAGCGCATGGTGAAGGAGAACCGCTCACCTTTGGTGTCTATGTTGTTGGGAGCGTCGTCACCGCAGTTAAACGAGACAGTGATCGATCCATCCTGGTTTTTCTGCCAGGTATGCGAGTTAACATTTTTCACGCCTTCCATCAGGTAGCGTCCGGTATCGTAAGGAGTGACCGAGGTAAAGTAGCGCGACTTGGGGTCTGCAAATGTGGTCTGGTAGCAAGTTTCACCATCCATGAACAGCGAGTTGGTGTACTTGTTGGCGACATTGGCGACCGGAGAGGCACCGCCCCAGCCATTGGCGTTTTCCAGGTTCCACTGATGCAAGTCGGTGATGTCAGCCGCGCTGCTGGGGAAAGTGTATTCGAGCACGTAGTCACGTGTTTCTGCGCGATACTTCTCTACCCACTGCTGAACTTCATCGTAGTCGTAGGGTTTCACCTCGTAGGTGCCGAAAATAAAGCTATCGTCGGGGATCAGCTGCTGTGCAGCCCTGGCGACCTCGAGACCTTGTTCGGTGCCAGAGCGGTAGATCAGGAATGCGTGCTTTGAATCGACGCTGACCGTATGAGTGCCGTCCTCTACAATGTAGTGTTGTCCATGCCCACCCTCATTGACCACCTGCACCGCCATATAGACGTCAGTCTCTGGAATGGTGAATGTCACCTGGCCCTTGTCATCAACCTCGGTGATGACAACAGAATAAAGAGTGTCGTCGTTCATCTGGATGGTGGGTGCCTTGTCGCCGCGAGGGGGCAGCCTGTCCATATGAGAAATGCCTTTGTTGGCTCCGCGGGCAGCCCAGTTGCGGAAGTTCTTTGCAGTTTCCGCCTGGGAGAAATTCTGCTCGTTGATAGCAATAGTGTCAGTCCCGGCATGAGCAGCTCCGGCAAGTGCCATGCTTGCCGCTACTATGGCGGCTGAGATCAGTGATGCTGGATATGCGTTAGTCTTCATGGTGACGTTTCCTTTTCGCCAGTGAGATATTCGAAAGCCTTTCGAAGCCTTTCGAAGCCTTTCCCTACAAGATGTGGTCACTCTAGGCGGAAACCCTATTGAGTGATAGTGACTTTCGGTGATTTTTATAAGTCGAAATTCGACTTGCTGCTGTGTCGCGTTTTTTTTGCCTCAGTTGAGGTGCGGAGTAATGACCTCCGCCACCAGCGCTACCAGCCAGCGCTGTCGCGCACTGTTCCGAAGGCGGCGAGGATAGCAGGCAACTACCTCGGCATCTGGCAGCGGAATCTCAGCGGGGTACGGCACGGCTTTTATGTCACTTTCCTGCTGCACAACGGCCATCGTACCTGCCATCAATTCGTCGGTGTGCCTCAACCTATCCAGCGCCAGCGTGAAATTATCCGTGCGTAGCGCCACCTTGGGCATAAGGTCGAGGCTGCGCAAGGTAGACTCGAGCAGATTCTCGTGGTCGTTCCAGTCAGGCAGCAACAGTGAAATCAGGGGATAGCGCTCAAAGACCTTCATCGTCGGCCTTCGCCTTCCTGCAGGATGATCGGTTCGTACCATCAGGGTGTATTCATCTCTGCCCAGGCGCTGCTGGTAGAGGGCCTGGGGCCATTTACTGCTTCCGAAGTGGACGCCTAGTGCAACCCCGCCTTCGAGAATCTCCCCGGAGGTACTGGCCCGCCATGTTTCCAGAGACCATGTGACGTTGGGAGCCGCTTGTGCGAGATGCGTTGTCAAAACACGGCCCCAGCTCCGCAGGGCAGGGCTACCCAGGGCGATGCGCATCTCTCCGCTCATTGCCAAGGGGTCGAATGTGTCGTTCCCTTCCACGACACCCTCGAGTAATTCAAACAGCTCGGGCAGGCGTGCGACCACTCGCTCGGTCAAAGCAGTGGGTTCCAGGCCCCCTGCGGTGCGAATGAACAGAGGGTCGTCAAGAATATCTCGCAGCCTGCTCAGCGCGCGGCTGACAGCAGACTGGGATAGATGCAGCTGTTCGGCGGCCCGATAGGTGTTGCGGGTTTGCGCCAGGACCGAAAGTACCCGGAGCATTTTCAGGTCGACGCGTTCCAGATTGATTGCCATGCGATTCAAGTCACTTTTCGAATTAATAAGATTACTTTAAGTCAGTATGTTAATTCGTCAAGTCTGGCTAGGATAGTCTCATCGGCTCGGGGAGCTCAGCAGCAAACCGGCCGGCATACAAACAACACTCTTAGGGAGACTTACCATGAAGAAGTTCGCTGTTATTTTTACTGCCATTTTTCTCGCCTTTAGCCTGGTGCCTGCTGTGAGTTACGCAGGCCCCGACGACCGCCAGGACCGCCGCCAGGAGCGCGGCCGAGCTGACGAACGACATGATCGTCGGGACTGCCGGCGTGAAGAAGGTGTGGTAGGGCAGGACAAGCGCGAGTGCAAGCAGGAAGAGGTTCGGGATGGCGTACGAGGCAATCAGGGTGAACGCTTCGATGACGAGTGACTAGCGGCAAGGTTCTTCCTGAATTGATCAGGTGAGAACCCGGTGCTCTTGCGAAAAGCTCGGCGAAAATTTGCGGCATCCTGATAGGCCAGCGTGGCGGCGATGGACTCAACACTGTCGCTCGTATGCACCAGATAGGCCTTGGCCCGCTCGGCCAGGGCTGCTGATTTCAGTTGTCGATAGTTTGTGCCTTCGGCCTGCAGGCGTCGGTTGAGCGTACGCTGGGAGACAAACAAACGCCCGGCGACTTCTTCAAGGTCGGGTAGAGGCGGCTCGCTACTTTGCAATAACGCGCGGATGTGCCGGGTAAAAGTATCGTTTGCAGAACCGACCTGGTCTGCAAGAAGCCGTGACAGCTTGATCTGTGCTTCCTCCCACATCTCGGCATGGAAGTAGGGGGAGGGGAGATCGAGCCACTGCCTGGGTATCTCGACACTATTGCACTCGGCATCGAAACAGACCTCCCCATGGAATATTCCCTGATACGTTTGTGGATCATCGGGCGCAGGAAAGGCCATTTTATAACGGGCGTCCGTCAGTTCCTTGCCGGTGCACGTTTCGACGTACTTCTGAAAGAGCAGCATGGCTGTCTCAGTGTGGAATTTCTCCAGGGTGCCTGTATCTTCATGATAGATCATCTGGATGATGATCCCGCTGGGTGATGACTGCACGTTGGCGTCAATATAGCTGACGTGCAGGCGAGTGAAGCTCTCCAACTGTTGCAGCCCCTCGCGCACGGTCGGGGCAATGTTCATCGCCGCACCGATCGGGCCAAGGACAAAGGCATGGGCGTTGCGGCCCAATGCCAGGCCCAGCTTGATATGGGGGATGAGTTCCTGGCCTCTTTGCAGAATCTGTAGAAAATCGTGCAGGGCGATATCGCCGCCAAGGCACAAGTCATTGCGGTTCAGGCTCAGGCCGCGGAACATGGGCTCAGGGTCGACACCGTTCTGCTCCAGTTCTCTTAGCACCAGGCGGGCATAGACAGGACTAATAGTTTGCAAATGACGTATTTCCAAAACTTTGGCGAATTATGACACCCTTGTGGCGTCAATTGCACTGATCATGCTCCTTTTTTCCGGGCATAGTTTTCTAACACTTTAAACACAGGCGGAGGTAGCCGACGTGGACAACGCGCAGACTCTTGATCAGCAGGCACTGTCGAGTGCAAAACGCTACATGGGCGCCGTCGCATGGCCGACCGTACTCCTTGGGCTTACCGTAGCCGCTGGCTACGTCTCGACGTTTGCGCTCGCGTTGACGGGGCAGTTGTCGCTGTGGATGGCGGGTCCGCTGGTTGTGGTCTTTACCTACCTGGCTTACACGGTTCTGCACGACGCGGCACACGGCTCGATCAGTGGCAGTCATACTTCTTTGCGCTGGATGAACGAAGCGCTTGGATATATCGCTGCCTGGATATTGATGCTTCCCCTCACCGCGCATCGGCATGAACATCTGGCGCATCACCGACACACCAATGACGGCGCTGACGATCCGGATTTCCATGTGGGAGACATGACGAAATCGCCCTATGCCTGGGTGATGGCAGCCGTGAATATTTTTAGCGGACAGTTCAGCTACTACATGGAACATCGGTGGAGCAAGGCGACCGGCAAACAAAATCTGTACCTGTGTCTGGAGATTGCAGCGATGCTGCTGCCGCGTCTGGGTCTACTTCTGGCCGGTTACTGGACGGAGGTGCTTGTTCTTACGGTAGCTGGCTGGCTCGGTGGAACGACGCTGCTGCTATACCTCTTCGCGTATATTGTTCATCGGCCCCATACAGAGGTCGGCCGATATGTAGACACGTCAACAATACTTGCTCCGGGTCCCTTTCAGTCGGTGGTGACGTGGCTGTGGATGTTCCAGAATTACCACGCTATTCATCATCTATTCCCTCGCGTGCCGTTCTATCAATACGCGAAGCTTTTTGCTGAGATTGAACCGATTATGCTTGCAAAAGGAGCACCGATTTATCGGTTGACGATGCGCGGCCTCGCTGAGCATCGCCCTGATGTGGCCGCGCTTGTTTGAGAGAGTCGTGGCCTGAAAACGCTATGGATGGGCTCCAGGGTCTAATCCATTTTTTTCAGTTCTTCTGAACTCAGGTCGCTCTGCAAGGGGAAACCCATTAACTGGTCGATCTCCTTCTCTCCGCTCACATGCTGAATAATGCGATAGAAGATGCCGGCGGCCGAGGCGTTGAGCAGGGCATCGGCGATCATCTCGTCAGTGTCGACCGCCTGGGCTGAGCCGAATAATTTCTCGAAGGTTCGCGCGAAGTTATCGGAGTGGCGCTGGCGAATAGCGGTTCCAAACAGTGTTTCGTGAAGCTCTTCGGGGTTTTCTCTTTGGCTTACGGTCAGCGCGATCATCTTGCGAATAAATATCGCGGGGTCGCTGCCAGCGGCCTGATTGCGAGTGCTCGAGAACTCCTCAGCGGTGATCGCGCCGGTGCCGGTGGGCCCGCAAACAGACATATAGTGAAAGCCCGCAATACTGCCCAGTTGGTCCTGCACTAACTCGTGCAATTTGAAATAGGAATCTCGCTGGGAGTGGACTTCGAGCCGGCGCGCGCTCTGTTCCTGAATGGAGATTGCTCGCGTGTTGGCGGCGATTTCCTTTTGCTGCATGAAGTGCCCGATAACCAGCCAGAAGAACGCCAGGGGTGCAAATGCCCCTTCCAGGAAGCTGCCGATATCGGCCGTGGGTAGATACAGGAAATTAGTCCAGCCCACGATCCCCAACAGATAAAAAAGGCCCGCCGTAATCCAGGCCGTGGTGATCACCAGGCCAAAGGCAATGCGCCAATCCATCGTGTATTAAAGCACTGTCAGCCAGATAGCATGAATAATGCCGGGCACATAGAAAAAGATGCACAGCACAATATTGATCACCAGATCTGAGCCGGCGCCTTTTTTCAGGAAAACTGCCAGAGGTGGCAGCAGGATGGAGACGATGAGCGCGACGATTTTGTTATCCATTGGATGTCCTTTGTGGTCTATTTTGGCACTACCCAACCAATATAGAGGATAGTTCTAGCTGTCGCCAACATTGTAGGCAGCGCGAAATGATTGTGGCGGCATTCCATGCCAGCGCTTAAATGCCCGGCGGAAATTCGCGCTGTCATGGTAGCCGAGAAGGGCGGCAACAGCCTCAACACTGAGGCGATTGTCCCGCAAGTAACGAGCTGCCATTTCGGCGAGTAGCTGGTCGCGGATTTTCCGGTAGTTGTTTCCTTCCCTGGCCAGGCGCCGGGCCAGAGTGCGTTTAGACACGAACAGCGAGCGCGCGACCTGCTCTTCGCCCACGCTGCCGACAGGTTGGGCTAGCAGGAAGCGACGGACCCGATCAGTGGTCGTCAGGTCAGTGACCGGCACCTGTTCCAGTAGGGCAGCACACATTTCTCGAGCGGCGGCGTAGGAATCGGCATCCCCCCCGGGGTTGGGTTCATCCAGAAGGGTCAGAGGCAGTAGTACTCGGGTGTCTGCCTGGTCAAAGTAAAACTTCGAGTGCAGGTACTCTGAATACACTGCGTGATAGGCAGGGCTGGGATATTCGAAATCGATGCGCGCCTCAGTCAGGCGCCTGCTCAGGAAACTTTCCACCAATGCCTGCAAGACCAGGGCGAAACATTCCATCAGCATACGTTGTTCAGCCGGCCCCGCATCCAACAGCGTGTTTACCCGGCAGCTGAGCCAGTCGCCTTCTTCATCGAGTACCAATTGCGCGAAGGGAATGCGGATGGGCAGGAAATCGCGCAGTGAGTGGAGGGCCGTGCGCAGGTCGGGGCTGGCCAGGGCGAGATACCCCGTGGGCCCGTGAGCTGAGGGCTGGAGTTGCTGCCCCAGGCGCAGGCCAAAATCCGGCGCTCGACCCATTGTCCGGGCATTGTCCATCACCTGGAGTTGTTGCCGCCCGCTCATACGGCTCTCGTCACCGGCCAGCAGAACTTCGGGAGGCAGGCCGGTATCGCGGAGCAGTTTGGGTAGGTCCCGCTCCTGCAGTTGTAATACACGAGCCACGATCCGCGAGTAGCTGCTGGGAATGAAATATGCGCCGGGGCCTGAATTTAGCATGTACCAATTGTCTTCAAATGACCCCGTGGTGTCAAAAAATGACCTCCAATAGTTGCTTTAGGCAACTACACTTAAGCTTTCGAAATAAAGGAGGCGCGTATGCCCAAGGTAACCCTGATTGAATTCAATGGCACTGATCACACGATTGATGCAGAGACTGGTAAGTCGTTGATGATGAATGCCATCGACAATGGCATCCCTGGTATCGATGCTGACTGCGGCGGCGCCTGCGCCTGTGGTACTTGCCATGTCTTCGTTGAGCAGAAATGGTTTGACGCGACCGGGGAGAGCAATCCGCTGGAGGACTCCATGTTGTCCATGCGCCCTGACCGTGAGGAGGTGTCTCGCCTTTCCTGCCAGATCGAGATTACCGATGCTATGGATGGCATGGTGGTACGCATGCCCGAATACCAGATGTAGGAGCACTTGTGATGAACCAGATAGCCGATATGCCGGACGCTGTAGAGACACCGCTGGACCAGATTGATTTCAGCGACCCGCGGTTACTTAAAGACGACAGCTGGCACGAATACTTTGCCCGTTTACGCGATGAATCTCCCGTGCACTACCAGGCCGAGAGCCCGTTTGGGCCGTTCTGGTCAATCACGCGGTTCGAAGACATCGTAGCAGTGGACTCAAACTTTCAGGACTTTTCGTCTGAGCCCACGATCATCATTGGCGAGGTGGGCGAGGAAATTCCAGCGGAAATGTTTATCGCTATGGATCCACCGAAGCATGATGTGCAGCGCAAGGCCGTTCAGGGCGTGGTGGCGCCCAAGAATCTTGAGGAGATGGAGGGCCTGATACGTACGCGGGTGCAGGAGGCACTGGATGACCTTCCCGTGGGAGAGACTTTTGACTGGGTAGAAAAAGTGTCGATCAATATCACCACCCAGATGTTGGCAACCCTGTTCGGCTTCCCCTTCGAGGATCGCGCCAAGCTCACTTACTGGTCTGACATTGCGGCGGCGGGTCCGCAGATGACTGGCGGCGACATTGATCCCCAGGAGCGGTTTGATGGACTGATGGAGTGCCTGGCCACCTTCACCCAGCTTTGGCACGACCGTAAAGCCCAGAACGACGATGGCTTTGACTTAATCAGTATGTTGCAACGCGATCCAGCGACGGCCGACATGGTAGACCGCCCGATGGAGTACATGGGCAACTTGCTGCTGTTAATTGTCGGAGGCAATGACACCACACGCAATTCCATGACCGGCGGCGTGCTCGCCCTGAACCAGAATCCGGCTGAGTATGACAAGTTACGGGCCGACCAGAGTCTGATTCCCTCCATGGTGAGTGAAATTATTCGCTGGCAGACGCCACTGGCTCACATGCGTCGACGCGCCACTCGCGATATTGAATTTGGCGGCCAGCAGATCAAGAAGGATGACAAGGTAGTGATGTGGTACATGTCGGGCAATCGGGATGAGCGCAGCATCGAGAATGCCAATGAGTTCATCATCGACCGGGCCAATCCACGCCACCATATTGCGTTTGGATTCGGCATTCACCGCTGCATGGGTAACCGGCTCGCGGAGATGCAGTTACGCATCCTGTGGGAAGAGATCATGCTGCGCTTTAGCCACATCGAGGTAATGGGAGAGCCTACGCGGGTGAATTCCAATTTCGTGAAGGGATATGAGACGCTGCCGGTGCGAGTACATCCACTGTAGGTGCAGCGAGTGACTAGACGCCAGGCAGGTCTGCGACGGTATCGACGTCCTTGAGAATGCCTGGATCATCTACGGGGAGGCGCACAATCGCCTCCCTGTTTTGTTTCAGCAGAGCTCTTGCACCGCTGTCCCCGTCGAGGTTCTCCAGTGCGGCGAAGAACGTGCTCGAA
The DNA here is from genome assembly GCF_009388985.1 of Halioglobus maricola. Classification (NCBI taxonomy): domain Bacteria; kingdom Pseudomonadati; phylum Pseudomonadota; class Gammaproteobacteria; order Cellvibrionales; family Halieaceae; genus Halioglobus; species Halioglobus maricola. The sequence goes on along the minus strand of NZ_CP036422.1, from coordinate 2,797,205 downwards.
AACCCAACAGGATGCCCGGGCTTGCCGCGGTAAACCGGCTGACCGATGACCTCGGGGCGAATCAATTCGGCCACATTGCAAAAAGTTGCAGGCCTGATGCCCGGCATGTCTCCGAGGGCAATGAGAACGCCCTCCCAGCGCGGTAATTGGGCGACACCCTGGGCGAGTGTATGGCCCATTCCCAGGTGGGCGTCCGGGCAATTGAGAGCGCTTACACGCCCATTGACCATCGAATCTTCACCTTCGCGGATGGCCACCGCGACACTCAGGCCACTTGCCAGGGCGTTGTCTACTGACTGCTGCAGCAAGCTCTTGCCATTGGGAAGCAGGACGCGGCGTTTGTCACTGCCGAAGCGGCGCGACGAACCTGCCGCCAGTATGAGAATACCGACGTTCATAAACGAAAAAGCCCCGCATGAGCGAGGCTTTCGGTGCAGCTACGGGCGTCGATCAACGCTCCAGAAGCTCCAGCTTGTTCGGTTTGCCGGCCCATTGCTCGGCATCTGGCGCCGCCTCTTTCATCTCGGTGATGCAGGGCCACACTTCCGCCAGTTCAGCGTTGAGTTCGAGGAATACCTGTTGGTCCTCTGGTAGCTCATCTTCGGAGAAGATTGCGTCGATGGGGCACTCGGGCTCGCACAGGGCGCAGTCGATGCACTCGTCCGGATGAATCACCAGGAAGTTGGGGCCTTCGTAGAAACAGTCTACGGGGCACACCTCTACACAGTCCGTGTGCTTACACTTAATACAATCTTCGCCTACAACAAATGTCATTCCAAAAACGCCTCTTGGTTCCGGGGTCTAACTAAGGGGCGGTAGTTTACCCCCAAGGATGCTGGATTTGAAGTCCACTCTGAAGGTGGAACTTCGCTGTTCGTCCACTCAGAGCTTTTTCTTGATCTGGTACAACAAATCCAACGCCTGGCGGGGCGTCAAATCGTCTACATCCAGTGCTTCCAGCCTGTCGATAACCGGGTGCGGCGCCGGGCTGGCGAACAGGTCCACCTGGGCAGACGAGGCTGCTGCCGGGTGGCTGGCTACAGCAGGTGTCTCGGGCGTGCCTTGTTCCAGTTCCAGCAGTTTCTCCCCGGCGGCTTTGAGCACCGGGCCAGGAATCCCCGCCAGTTTGGCCACCTGCAGGCCAAAGCTGCGGTTGGCCGGCCCCTCCTGAATATGATGCAGGAACACCACGTGGTCCTGATGCTCGGTGGCATCCAGATGCACATTGGCCATGGTGGAGCAGGATTCCGGCAGGCTGGTCAGCTCGAAATAGTGCGTGGCGAAGAGGGTGAAGGCCTGCACCCGCTGGGCCAGTTCGACCGCGGCGGCCCAGGCCAGGCTAAGGCCGTCAAACGTGCTGGTGCCTCGGCCCACCTCGTCCATTAACACCAGCGAGCGGGGCGTGGCGTTGTGCAGGATGTTGGCAGTCTCGGTCATCTCGACCATAAAGGTCGAGCGGCCCGAGGCGAGATCGTCTGAAGAGCCGATGCGGGTAAAGATCCGGTCCATCGGCGCCAGTCGAGCGGATGTAGCGGGTACGAAGCTGCCAATATGGGCGAGCAGCGCAATCACCGCGTTCTGGCGCATATAGGTAGACTTACCGCCCATGTTCGGCCCGGTAATGAGGAGCATGCGGCGCGAGTTGTCGAGCAGGGTGTCGTTGGCAATAAAGGGTTCGTCCAACACTTGTTCCACCACCAGATGGCGGCCCTGGTTGACCTCAAATACCTGTTCCTGAACAAACGTGGGACGGCACAGGCTGAGGTTTTCGGCGCGCTCCGCGAGGCAAGCCAGAACATCGATTTCAGAGACGGCGGCAGCGGTGTCTTGGAGTGCTGCCAGGTCTTCATTGAGTTTATCGATCAGCTCATCGTAGAGGGCTTTTTCTCTCGCCAGGGCGCGACTCTTACTGGAGAGGGCCTTGTCTTCGAACTCCTTGAGCTCGGGGGTGATGAATCGCTCTGCGTTCTTCAGAGTCTGGCGCCGAATATATTCGTCCGGTGCACGTTCAGACTGAGAACGGCCGATTTCGATGTAGTAGCCGTGCACCCGGTTGTAGCCGACCTTGAGGGTGCTGATGCCGGTTGCCTCGCGCTCGCGCTGCTCGATCTCCAGCAGATAGTTGCCGGCGCCGGTGCTTATCTCGCGCAATTCATCGAGTTCGGCGTCGTAGCCGTCCGCGATCACGCCGCCGTCGCGAATCACCACCGGTGGATTGTCGATAACGGCTCGGTCGAGCAAATCAACCAGCTTGGGGTAAGTGTCTGCCTGAGCGCTCAGGGAGGCCAAAAGCGGTGCCGCACAGTGGCCAAGTTCAGAGCGTAACTGGGGCAGGGCAGCCAGGGAACTCAGCAAGCGGGTGAGGTCGCGCGGGCGTGCGGAACGCAGCGCCACACGGGCCAGAATTCGCTCCATGTCTCCGATGGGCTTCAGGTTCTCGCGCACGGTTTCGTAATGGTAGTTGGCACACAGGGCGCTAATCGCATCCTGCCGTGCTTCGAGAACACCGATATCGGTAAGCGGCCGGTGCAGCCATCGACGCAACAGGCGACTGCCCATGGCAGTGACGCCTTTGTCCAGCACCGAGAACAGGGTGTTGCTATCACCGCCGGCCATGTTGATGTCAATTTCCAGGTTGCGCCGGGTGGCGGCATCCAGGATCACACTCTCGGCGCGGCTCTCATGGCTCATGCTGCGCAGGTGCGGCAACCCTGCGCGCTGGGTGTCTTTTACATACTGCAGCAGGCAGCCGGCAGCGCCGATGGCCAGGTCAAGGTCATCGCAGCCAAAGCCCTGCAGATCGTGGGTCTGGAATTGCGTATTGAGGGCGCGGCGGGCGCTCTCGCTGTCGAACTCCCATTCGGGTTGGGCGCGGGCACCGGTGCGTTCGCTGACGATGGTGTGGCCAATGGTATCGCTGTAAAGCGTTTCGGCGGGGTTGAGTCGCTGCAGTTCACCTGTCAGGGCTTCCTCTCCGGATACTTCCAGCACCCGGAATCGCCCGGTACTGAGGTCGAGGTAGGCCAGGCCATAGTCATCAGCGCTGTGGTTGATGGCGAGGAGCAGGTTGTCTACCCGCTCGTCCAGCAGCGCCTCGTCGGAGACTGTGCCGGGCGTGACCACGCGTACCACTTTGCGATCGACAGGACCTTTGCTGGTTGCCGGGTCACCTATCTGTTCGGCTATGGCCACGGACACGCCAGCTTTGACCAGCCGCGCCAAATAGTTCTCGGCGGCGTGGTAGGGCACGCCCGCCATGGGGATGGGTTCCCCGGCGGATTTGCCACGCGCGGTGAGTGTGATGTCGAGAATCTCGGCCGCTTTCTTTGCGTCGTCGTAAAACAGCTCGTAAAAGTCGCCCATGCGGTAGAACACCATATCGCGCGGGTGATCTGCCTTGATGGCCAGGTACTGCACCATCATCGGCGTGTGGCCGGATTTATCTTTGGTTTTGGTGGCGTTGCTCAAAATTTGTACTGTAGGCGGGCTTGTAAATTATCCGCCTACAGTACCAGCTTAACGCCGGCGCTGAAACTCCCGGCGCTGTGTTGGACGGCGAGCCTCGGAGTGGCTGCCACGCGTGCGCGCCTGGCGTGCTCGCTCCATTTCGTGTTGTCGATTCGCCGTGCTCGGGCGCTGCTGATGGCTCGTCGAGGGCTTTTGTACCTCGCGCGTGCTGGGCTTGCTGACCTTGTTGTTGAGCTCCTTGTCGGCTTTCCAGCTACCTTTATCCAGCGACTCCCACTGATTGTCCACGTTGCGGGAAACCTTGCCATCGCGGTCGGCGTAGACATTGTTCTGGAGCTTATTGTTGGGGCGGGCCTTCTTTATGTCTCGCTGGGCTACGCCTGGATCTGCCAGACGATGCTGGTTGTCCTTGCGAGTGTAGAGATTGTCACTGCGCAGCCGGTCCCGGTTGACCTTCACATCGTTATTTTTGATCTTCTTGCTGATATCCGCGCGGTTGCCCACATTGACGTTGTTACCGATATTAATATCACCGGTGTTGATCACCACTGGCCCGCGATAACCGCCGCCGTACCAGCCGCGGCCCGGATGGCGATACGGATAACCGCCGCCCCAACGGGCACCGAAGCTCAGGAAACCGTTGGTCCAGCTAACGCCGAAGCTCCAGCCCGTCCACGGGTTGTAGCCGACGTGGAAGCCCCAGGTGGGGTGGTGCGGGTAATACCAGCGGCCCGGCCAGGGGCGGTAATACCAGCCGGAGCCATAGACGGGTACGCCGTAGTAGGGGAACGACCACATGTAACCTGGGGTGTAGCCGACGTAAACCACCTCGGGGGTGGAATCGTACACGTTCACGTAGGTGGTGTTGTACACCGGCGAACTGGGTGGGATTTCTGCAATTTTCTCTTTTGGAATGTCGTCTGCTACGGCCCAGGGCCCCTTGGGATTGGTCGCGGTAAACCAGACACCATTGTCCACGGCGTAGTAACGGCCATCGATTTTTAGCACTTGGGTAGCGGTATTCACCGCGTAGGAGACCGAGGTGCCGGTAACGGGCTCAAAGCTCGGCTCGCCGTCATAGCTGACCTCCAAAGTGGTGTCGCGACTGATGGCGGCAGTCTGGGGAATCTGTGCGTCCAGCACTGCCTCTTCCGCTTCGGGTGTGCCTGCAACTGAAGTGCGCAGGCCGCCGATGTCCGACGCTGGCGGAATATTGGCAAAGGACGTTGGTAGCTCGTCGGCGGGCACAAATGTCCACGGACCCTTGGTGCTCTTGCTCCGGTACCAGCGGCCAGATAGCAGGAGGTACATATTGCCGGTTGGGAGGTCGCGCAGCCAGGGTGATTCAGTGTTTGTGACGTAGAGTAACTCTCCACCCGTCAGGGGTTTCCATTCGGGGGCACCCTGGGTAACGATCAATTCGGTGGGTGAGGTGGCGACCACAATTTCCGGCGGCGTGTCCCAGCTTGGCGCATCCGCGTCGGGCGCTGGCATGGCCTCGGCCAGGTCCTTTGGCGGCGAGGTTGTAGGGCGCCATGGGCCGAGCGCGCTGTCAGCCACATACCAGAGCGTGCCGTTGGTGGCGTAGTGAGTGCCCCGTGTGTTTTTTACCACAGCGATGGGCGTATTGAGCACGCGCTGATAGTCGCTGTTCTCGATATCGCCATAGCGGGGTGAGCCATCGTACATCAGCAGAACAGCGAGCTTTTCCCGGAACACGATGGCCGGAGGGTCATTGTTAAGTTGCTCCAGACTCTTCGTTTCCAGCTCTGCCGTGTTGAGGCTCGCGGCCAGGCGCTCCAGCGAAATCTCGAATCCGGTGGAGGGCACGGCCGCCTCGACCAGTGCCGTAAAGCGTTGTTCCTGAGCGTCCTTGGAGTCTGGCCAGCGGACCTTGGTCACCTTTATATCCACGACCAACGCGGTGTCTGAACTGCGGTCAGTTTCTACTCGGGATTCAAACCAGAAGGCCCCGAATATCTGCTCGGACTTTCCCTTTGGGGTGATGGACATGGCCGCGCGACCCTGCAAGGTATTTCCGGAGAGTGACTCAGGTTGCGGTTGATAGACCGTCAAGATGCCTTCGTCGACGGTGACCTGCTGGGGCCAGTCAATCGCAAATGCATGGCAGCTGAAAATAGTGAGAAGTGTGAAGAAGAGAGGGCGGAGCGTAGTCAAGATGATTCCACTGGGTCGAATGGCTTTCAATCCAGTATAGGTGGTGTTGCAGCGGACGCCACTATTGTGGCGTCCGCTCGCGCATTAGCCCTGGAATGCTTTGACGGGTGCCGAGACACCGGGGGCATCGGTGCCCTTCAGGTGTGCCAGCATGGTGTCCGCGTCGGAGACTTCGAAGGGATCGGTAGGGCAGTTGTCACCGAAATCGGGCTCTACGAACATCTTTTCGATAGTGCCGTCATTCACCAGCATGGAGTAGCGCCAGGAGCGCATGCCGAAGCCCAGGTTGGACTTGTCTACGAGCATGCCCATCTTGCGGGTAAATTCGCCGTTGCCGTCGCCCAGCAAAGTGATCTTTTCGTTGCCGATGTGGTTGCCCCACTGGAACATGACGAAAGCGTCGTTTACCGATACGCAGATGATGTCATCCACGCCCTGGCCCTGGAACTCTTCGTAAAGCTCTTCGTAGCGAGGCAGGTGGTTGGAAGAGCAAGTGGGGGTGAATGCGCCCGGCAGGGAGAACACAACCACTTTTTTACCCGCGAACAGGTCGGCAGTGGAGGTGTCCTGCCAGCGGAATGGATTGGGGCCGTCCACGGATTCATCGCGCACGCGAGTTTTGAAGGTGACGTTGGGTACCTGAGTGATGGCTGACATGGTGATCTCCTGTGATCAGTGATTTGATGTGTTTAATTTAGACTATCAATATCGCTTGTACCAATTGTATATATCAATTGAGCGGCTCCGTTTTAACTATACGAGATGCGCTGCTACCATGGCGGATAACCTCAATGATTGGACGCAGAGTGGCTACTATCAGCGTAACTGAAACAGATAGCGGGAGCGCGCGGACCCTGGTGAGTGATTCACCCTGGTTCCAGGGGTTGCCTGATGCAGCGCTAGAGCAGTTGGTTGCCGCCGCGCAAATCAAGGAGGTGGCGTCCGGAAGCTATATCTACCAGCAGGGACAGCCCACCACCGAAGTGTTTTGTATTGTTACCGGCAGAGTAAGAGTTTCCCTGTTTAGCCCCAACGGTCACGAATTTGCCCTTGTCGAGCGGGAGCCGGGTACCTGGTTTGGTGAGCCGGGCTTGGTGAATGACGAGGGGCGAGTCATCGAAGCGAGAGCCATCGAGCCGACGCGTTTGTTGGTTATTTCCAGAGAAGTGGTGCTCAGAGTGGGCGCCGAACACCCGCGAATGTACGAAAACCTTTTCCGCTACAGCCAGGGAATTCTGCGCGGCCTGCATGAGTTGGTTGGCGGCATTCTTTTCTACCCCTTGAAGGCGCGCGTCGCTGGACGGCTACTTCACTTGTGCCAGGAGCACGGCGTGCCCAACGATGGCGGTGTGTCGCTCGACATCAAGGTCACCCAGAACGATTTCGCTCGACTGGCGCTGGGATCGCGGCAACGGGTGAACCGTGTGTTCCGTGATTGGGCGAACCGGAATCTGGTGGAAACCAGAGAGGATCATCTGTGGGTGCGTGACCTCGAAGAACTGGAGCAAGAGATCGACTTGTTTGAGTAACCTGGGTCAGTCACCTGGGTGACAGGGTGTGTGTGCCTGCGGTTGCTACCATGCCTGTACACCCTAGCCTGCGGATACCGGCATGTTCCAGTTTGACCCTAAGGGCAGTTATATGATGCCCGCCCACTTCGGGCCGCGCCCGAGTTCGCCCAAATCGAGTGGCTGGTATCGCGACGTGACCAGCATGACTCTCTCCTACATCACCGATGCCGATCAGGTTGCGCGCTTTCTACCCGCGCCTTATGAAGTGGCTGAACTCCCCATCGTTACCATCACCTATGCGCGTAATCGCGATGTCGACTGGCTCGCGGGTCACGGCTACAACCTGGTCGCGGTGTCTGTTTCGGCACGATTTGTCGGCGAGCATGAGCAGCTGGACGGAACCTATTGCCTGGTCATGTGGGAAAACATGGCCGACCCGATTCTGACGGGTAGGGAATTACAGGGCATACCCAAGGTGTTCGCCGAGATCGAAGATCACAGGATTGAGGATGGTCGGTGGAGCACTCAAGCTAGCCATTTTGGTCATACTTTTCTAGAGATGAGTGTTGACGGTTTGCGCGAGCCCACGGCGGAGGAGATAGCGGCTAGCGAGGCAGCCAAAGCAGGGCGCGACAACCCTATGGCGTGGCGCTACCTTCCGAACGTGGGCGGTTTTGGCATCGCCGCTAGCCAGTTCACGACCTTTCCTTCAGAAAATATTATTGAAGAAGCCTGGGTGGGCGAGGGCCGAGTTGACTGGCAAATACCTACCTGGGAACAGAACCCTACCCAGTGCCATATCGTGAGCGCTCTCGCAGCACTGCCGGTTGTCACCTGGCTCCCCGCCGTTGTGGCGCGCGGTAGCACCAACCTGATTGTGCCGCAGCGCCTGCCGCGGGAGATTCGCTAGCCTATGTCCCAGACGGTGAGTGGAATAGACAAGGTTTGCTTTGTCGGTGCCGGAACCATGGGCTGTTACAACGCCCTCGCGGCGGCAGTATGTGGTTACTCTGTCGTGTTGTACGACCCCAGTGAATCAAGCCTTGCCGCGATACCTCAGCGACAGCGAGAAATGGCCAATATGCTCGTCGGTGCAGGTTGGTGCAGTGAAGAAGATGTCGAGGCAGCTGCCGGTCGCACGGTGGTGACCTGTGATCTGGGTGAGGCCTGCAAAGGTGCAGATCTGGTGAACGAATCAGTCTTTGAAGATCTTAAGCTGAAACGTCAGGTCCACGCAGAACTGGATGCAATCTGTGATGCTGAAACATTGCTCACGACGAATTCGTCAGCGCTACTGGTCTCTGACATTGAAGTGGCGGTGACCCGGTGCGATCGTTTCGCGGCACTGCACTCGCACTACGCGTCGCCACTGGTGGATATTGTCCCGGGGCGATCTACCCGGCCAGAGCTTGTGGCTTTGTTAGAGGCCTACGTGCGCAGCCTGCGCGGCGTGCCACTTGTAATGAAGAAAGAGCACCCAGGTTATGTGCTTAACGCCATGCTGGGCAATGTGCTTGGCACGGCGCTCGCGATGTTGGTCGGCAAGCAGTTCTCTGTACCTGCGATTGATGCGTCCTGGCTTGAGGCGCAGCAGGCTTTGATGGGCCCCTTCGGTCTGATAGACCTGTTTGGCCTGGGTGTGCTTCGCGATGCCTGGGGGCATCGGGATCGAATGGATGCGCTGCAACCTTTCAAGCATCAGATCGTCGAACTATTGGAGCAGAAACTGGCGGCCGGAAAGCTGGGGATGCATTCAGGAGAGGGTTTTTATACTTACCCCGAGCCAGCCTACGGCTCTCAGGACTTTGCCAGTCACGCAGATGACCGCTGCGCGCGGTTGCTGCAGGCCGCGCTGATGGCGCAAGCGATACGATTGGTCGCGGGGGAGGTGGTAAGCGTCGAGCAGGTGGATCTTGCGTGGAGTGTTGGCATGCACGCACCGCGCGGGCCTTTTGCGCTCATCGCTGAGCTAGGTAAAGTGCAAGTGCTATCGCAGCTGCAAGAGTCTGGGCTTCAAGGCCTGTTGTCTGCGAAGGAAGTAACTCAGGCGAGCAGCTGGCTCACTGCGCATGTAAACGACAATGGAGAGTTGAACTGATGCAAGAACGAATGGACATTGCCCACCTGTTTGGCCTGGAGGGCAAGGTAGCGCTGGTGACCGGTGGCTCTCGCGGTATTGGCTATATGATAGCCCGAGGTTTGTTAGAGGCCGGTGCCAGAGTTTATATCTCTGCGCGTAAGGCCGAGGCGTGCGAGGCGGCTGCCGTTGCCTTGAGCGAATGGGGTGATTGTCGGGCCATTCCGGCAGATGTTGCCGATGAAACATCGCGGCAGGCAATGTGTGAGGCGCTGGCGGCACAGGAGCAGGCTCTCGATATTCTGGTGAATAACGCTGGGACGGCGTGGGCGGCTTCCTATGCGGAGTATCCGCAGGCGGGCTTTGACAAAGTCATGACCACAAATGTCAGCGCTGTGTTTGCCCTGACCCGGGATTTGACGCCGCTGATGGAGAAAAGCGCGAGACTAGATGAACCCGGTCGCGTGATTAACATCGGTTCGATGGAGGGGCTGCACATCCCCGTGGTTCACGCTGAGCCCAATTATGCCTACACCGCGAGCAAGGCGGCCGTGCACCATCTGACACGGCACCTGGCGGTAGAGCTGGGTGGCCGCAGTATTACCGTGAACGCGATTGCACCAGGCTTTTTTCCGAGCAAAATGACAGAGCATATCTTCGGCCAGCAGCTGAAAGAGGTTGAGGGCAATGCGCTTCTTGGGAGAGTGGGGCGTGCCGAGGAAATGGCGGGTATTGCAATCTACCTCTGCAGTCGCGCCGGTGCCTACACCACCGGAGCTATCATCCCGGTCGACGGCGGCACACTGCTGAATCACCGCCATAGTCGAGGAAGTGAGGGCAGCAGCTGATGGCTGGCCCCTCACTTGCCTTGCGCCTGAGCTACGGTGTTGGGCAGCTTTCCGATGGCGTCAAGCAGTCGGCATTCAGCACCTTCCTGTTCTTCTACTACAACCAGGTTCTGGGTCTTTCGGGAAGCCTCGCGGGCCTGGCAGCGTTACTTGCTCTGATGGTCGATGCGATCACCGACCCGATGGTAGGACAATTGTCAGATCGGTGTCAGTCGCGCTGGGGACGCAGGCACCCATTCATGCTGGCAGGTGCTATTCCTTTTGGAATTGCCATCGTAATTTTGTTTTCACCGCCGGTGGGTCTGTCACAGATGGCGCTATTCGGCTGGATGTTGGGCGGCGCTATTGCAGTGCGATTGATGCTGACTTTGTTCTTTGTTCCCCACTTGTCGCTGGGTGCAGAGCTTGCCACGGATTATTACGGCCGAACTTCACTTATTGGCTATCGGGTTTTCTTCACTTATGCGGGCATTCTGGTGACCAGCGTGATCGGATTCGCCGTGTTTTTCCCGCCCACTGAGATTTACCCCAACGGCATGTTGAATGCGACCAGTTACCCAGGTTTCGGGATCTTTTGTGGTCTACTGGGGACTTGCGCCATGCTGTTATCAGTCGCTGGCACCTGGCGATCCATCCCAAATCTGAGTAAGCCGGTTCTCAGTGGTGTCGAGAGCAGCGCGTGGCTGGCATTCCTCGATGTATTTCGCACATTACGTCAGCCATCTTTCCGGATACTATTTGCCGCGATTTTAGTGTTTTGTACGCTTGCAGGTATTGTCCAGACGTTGCTGATTTATGTGGCGACTTACGTCTTTGAATTTCAGCCCGAACACCTGGCGGGGCTGGCCAGTTCGGTGCTCGTCGGTATTATCTTTGCCTCGATTGTTGCCCAGTCGCTGTCGCGCCGGTTCGACAAGCGCTGGGCGCTCAATATCTGCGTGGTGACAGGAGGCTTGTTTGCCTTCTCCCCTCAGGTGCTCTACTTCGGTGGTTTTCTCGATCTGATGAGCACCGAATTGAAGTTTGGACTGATCTTCACTGTGAATGGGATCTCACAGATCTTCTTTATCGGCTATATGATCCTGTTGGACTCCATGTTGTCCGACTGTATAGACGAACATCAGCTGCACAGTGGGAAGCGAGAGGAGGGGTTGTTTTTTGCCGCTCGCTCTTTCGCTACCAAGGCCAGTTATGGTCTGGGTAGTTTCTTTGCCGGCATCGGCCTGGACATCATTCGCTTTCCCCAGTCGGCCAACCCCGAGACTGTTTCACCTGAGGCAGTCACGCACCTGGCCGTATTCTCCGGCCCGGTAATGTTTATCCTGTTCGCGGCTACGGTACTCATTTCCAGCCGTTACCCGATGTCCGAGGAGCGCCACCGTGAAATCATGCGAGAGATTGAAGCTCGAGATTAAAGGCCGTAGGTGATCTTATTCGAGTGACACATGACGAGATAATAAGTCGGGCTTATTGGGGGGCATTCACTTAATTAATTGGTGCTATAAGTAACGATGGTTTTTACTAACGCTCGCCGCTGCTACCATGCAGTCCCCCTTGCCCTGGTTCTGGAGAATAAACATGCCGTTAAAGACAGTATCCCTTGAAGAATTCCACGCCCTGGTGGGCACTAAATTTGAACCCGGCCCCTGGATAAGCATCGAACAGGACCGGATCAATACCTTTGCCGATTGCACCGAGGACCACCAGTTCATTCACATTGATGAGGAGGCGGCCAAGCAAACACCGTTTGGCGGCACAATCGCCCATGGTTTCCTTACGCTTTCGTTGATGGTGAAGATGATCGAAGACGTGGGCGTCATGCCTGCGAATGTCGTGATGGGGATGAACTATGGCTTCGATAAGATTCGCTTTCTCTCGCCCGTGCGCGCAGGTAAGCGTGTCCGCGCCAATGTAGAGCTCCTGGATTTGACTGAAAAAGACGGTGGCCGCCTGCTGATAAAGCAGGGTGTGTCAGTGGAGATTGAGGGCGAGGAAACGCCGGCTCTCGTGGCCGAATGGCTTAGTATGGTCGTTTGCGGCTGAACCACGAACAGAAATTACTCACGGAGATACACAAGATGACAATTCGTTATGACGGCAAAGTTGCCATTGTTACTGGCGCGGGCCAGGGCCTGGGTCGCTGCCATGCACTGGAGCTGGCCGCCCGCGGCGCCCGCGTAGTAATCAACGACCTCGGCGGAGCGGCCGATGGTACTGGTGGTTCAAGCGAAGCAGCACTGGCGGTTGTCGCTGAGATCGAGGCTGCTGGTGGTGAGGCGATCGCCAACGGTGCCAACGTCGCCAAGTACGACGAGGTCGAGGCTATGGTGAAACAGACCATGGACCAGTGGGGCCGGGTGGACATCCTGGTGAATAATGCGGGTATCTTGCGTGACAAGAGCTTTGCCAAAGGCTCTCTGGACGACTTCAAGATGGTGCTCGACGTACACCTGATGGGGTCCATCAACTGTATCAAGGCCTGTTGGGACATTATGCGCGCGCAGGAATATGGCCGCATCGTCGTAACGACATCTTCCAGCGGTCTCTATGGCAACTTTGGCCAGACTAACTACGGTGCGGCCAAGATGGGCGTGGTGGGCGCGATGAACACTCTTGTGCAGGAAGGCGCAAAGTACAACATCAAGGTGAACGCCCTGGCTCCTACCGCGGCAACACGTATGACTGAAGGTTTGATGCCGCAAGAGGCGCTTGATCTTCTGGTGCCTGAGAAGGTGACGCCTGCTGTGCTCTACCTGGTCAGTGAAGATGCCCCGACTCGCACGATTCTCTGCGCTGGCGCAGGCGGCTATTCGGTGACGCGTATGATAGAAACCGAGGGTATCTACCTCCCTGAAGGCGAGCAGACGCCTGAAGCGATCGCCGCGAATTGGGACGCTATCACCGACCCGTCCGGCGAAAAGGCGCTGCAGGCGGGCGGTGAACAGGGGTTTAAATTTGTAGCGAAAGCGGCTCAAGCACTGGGCATTGGCGCGGAGTAGACGTAATGAAAGCTGTTGTATGTAAAGAGCTTGGCCTGCCGGACAAGTTGAGTCTTGAGATGGATTGGCCCGAACCCACGCCGGGAGAGCACGAGATTCTCGTCGATGTTAAGGCAGCGGGCCTCAATTTCCCTGACGTGCTTATGATTCAGGGTAAATATCAAATGCAGCCGGAGATGCCCTTCATTCCAGGTGGCGAGTGCGCCGGCGTTGTGCGTGAAGTAGGGGAGAGCGTTACCCGTTATAAGCCCGGTGACAAAGTGATTGTGGCCGCTGGCATTGGCGCGTTCAGCGAAGTTGCGGTGGTGCATGAGTTGGGCGCCTTTCCGGTGCCGGAAAACCTGAGCTTTGAGCAGGCGGCAGGCGTCTGCATTACCTATTTCACGTCCTACTATGCGCTGAAGCAGCGGGCCGAGATCAAAGCCGGGGAGACCCTTCTGGTGCTCGGTGCTGCCGGCGGTGTCGGCTCTACCGCAGTAGAACTCGGCAAGCTAATGGGCGCGAAAGTGATCGCTGCAGCCAGTTCCGATGAGAAGCTGGAGCTCTGTAAACAACTTGGTGCTGATGAGTTGATCAACTACAGCGAAGTTGATCTGAAAACAGCAGTGAAGGAGTTAACCGATGGCAAAGGGGTTGATGTTGTCTATGACCCGGTCGGTGGCGACTATTCGGAGCCTGCCGTGCGCTCAATGGCCTGGAACGGTCGCTACCTGGTGATCGGCTTTGCCAGTGGCCCGATCCCCTCTATTCCGTTGAACCTGACCTTGCTCAAGGGCTGTTCTATAGTTGGCGTGTTTTGGGGGCGTTTCTCTGGAGAGGACCCGGGCATCCAGATGGAGAACACCAAGGAACTATGGGCATTGTTTGAAGAGGGTAAACTCAACCCTGTGGTGACTGATTGTTTTCCGTTGGAGCAGTATGAAGACGCGTTCAACTGCCTGATCGATCGCAAGGCGCGGGGCAAGGTCATTCTCACGACCGAGTGACATCGAGTTGCACTATCAGGCAGACTGTCTGGTAGTGCATCAGTCAACGAACACGAGGGATAGAGATTGCGACGTTACAGAGATGAGCTCGTGCTGGTTGCGGGCCTGGGGTCGGCCTTTGCGCTGACGGCAGCTTACTCACTGCTGGGTAAGTGGTCGCTGTGGAGCTCTGTGATGGTGCTGTGTCTCACCACCTTTTATTACAGTTACACCTTTTTTCACAGCGATAATCGCGGCCTGAAGTTGCTGCTGTTTTTGATTCAGGCAGTCGTTGTTATTTTCTATTTCGCGTTGATTTACCGTGTTTTCGGTATTATCGACAGTGCAACCGGAGAGACGATCAGGCCCGAGTGGCTTGATGCGATGTACTTTAGCGTGGTTACCTGGACCACGCTCGGCTATGGCGACTTCCGCCCGGTGCACGACGCAAAGGTCTGGGTGATGACCGAGGCTTTGCTCGGCTATGTCTTCATGGGTATTTTTGTTGCCAAGATTCTCTACATGCTGCGGGGCGATGAACAATTGTCGCAATCTCCAGGAGCATCATCCGGCGACCAGGGCAGTTGAAACTATTGCCGCAAGATTAGCGTATCTCCCCGCTGGGTGAATTCAATATGCTTCAGAAAAGACATACCCAGCAGTATTTCTTCCATGCGCAGGCCCGGCGCGATGCCGGCCTGAACATTGCGTAGCTCAATATCTCCTACGGCAACTCTGTCCAGTAACGCGGCGTAGCTGGTAGACATCCCATTGGCCGTCTGGGTGCGGTAGCTCCGTCCACGCGGTATGCCCAGCCGATTGGCGACCGCCTCTGGAATGGCAACGCCGGTAGCCCCAGTGTCGAGCATGAATGTCACAGGCTGACCGTTGATCGTGCCGCTGGTGACATAGTGGCCAAACTTGTTGCGTTGCAAGACCACTTCACGGGAGCCGCCTTCACCGTAGCGTGTATCCACCCGCTGATTGGGGTTGAACTGCTTTTCAAGCACGTCGCCGAAAAATACGGCTCCCAGGCCGAGCAGCACAATCCAGGCGAGGATCATCATGCCCGCCCCCATGCGTTTCTGCTCTTTAAGCCCGGGGTGCTCGCTCATATCTGAGACCAGCGCTTACTTGAAGTCGGCCGCACTGTGGCGCTCAGGCACCTGGCGATCCTCGTCACCCCAGCGCACGTTGACGCGAAGGCCACGATCAACACCGGGGCGGGCCTCCAGCTGGCGAGCCCAACGATTGACGTTCTCATAGCTTTCCACCTCGAGAAATTCCTGGGCGTTGTAGGTCTGGCCGGTAATGAGCACGCCGTACCAGGGATAGATGGCCATATCGGCCAGAGTGTACTCATCGCCAATCATGAACTCTCGCTCTGCCAGGTTGCGGTCGAGTACATCTAACTGACGCTTCACTTCCATGGTGTAGCGATTGATTGGGTATTCGAATTTTTCTGGCGCGTAGGCGTAGAAGTGACCAAAGCCGCCGCCGAGGAAGGGTGTTGCCCCCATTTGCCACATCAGCCAGGACAGGCACTCGGCGCGGTCCGCGGTATCGGTGGGGAGGAAGGCGCTGAACTTCTCCGCCAGGTGCATCATGATGGCACCGGATTCGAATATCCGAATAGGGGTAGCACCGCTGTGATCGACCATGGCCGGGATTTTGGAGTTGGGGTTGGCTGCAACAAAGCCCGAGCCAAATTGAGCGCCCTCGATAATATTGACGATCCAGGCATCGTACTCGGCGTCGCTGATACCGCGCTCCAGTAGTTCCTCCAGCAGGATGGTCACCTTCTGACCGTTGGGTGTGCCCAGGGAATACAGCTGTAGCGGGTGTTCACCTACCGGCAGTTCCTCCTCGTGGGTAGCGCCGGCAACGGGGCGATTGATCGATGCAAAGCGGCCGCCATTTTCGGCGTCGTTGGTCCAGACTTTAGGGGGTACATACTCGGTCATGAAAAATTCCTGCGTAGTGGGCCGTGAAGGCGCGTGGCCTTCGTGGATACGAATAATAGATGGGGGCGGTTCAGTGTGAAGTCAACGCCGAGAGCTTACTCTCGTAGAGACGCTGGCGCTGGTCGTCAGTGGCCCTATCCCTGGCCTGGGCCATGAGTGTCTCGGCACTGTCGATGTCACCTAGCATATAAGACGATCTGGCTTGACCAAAATAGCCGTTGTGCATGTATGGCGCAATCTGACTGGCGCGGCGATACAGGGCCTTTGCCTGACGGTACTCCCCCTGTTCAAAAGCGATATCACCGGCAGCGATCCAGTTCATCGGGCTGGGGTCCTCGAGCAACAGCAGTTTTTGGCTCAACTGTTCGGACTCTGAGTCGCGTCCCTGTCTGGCCAGGAGTAACTGATAGTTCTTCAGCAGCGATACATTCTCTGGGTTGTCGACAATCGCGTGGCGATAGATTTTTTCCGCGCGACTGGAATCTCCCACCCGGCGGTGAAGCACGGCCATCATATTCAGTGCATCCGGGTGGTCAGGGGCAAACTCCAGAGATGCCTGCAGCAGGGCGAAGCCGCGATCGTGGCGCCCCTCAATCAGCGCTTCGGCAGCCAGATTGCGATAGAACATGGCGATATACTGTTGGCGGCTGATATTGCCGACAAAGACCTCATCCCCGGAGGGGAAGTAGTCGATGGTGATACCCGGTGGCCTGCGAATGTTTGAGCCGATCGCGGCTTTGGTAACCGGGGTATAGATGTAGCTGCGCACGTGTTGTTGTTTGAGCGTAATGGCGCCTTCCAGGCTATACACCGGAATGGATTCAACAAGCTGGAATTGCACTTCGACGTCCACGAGCTCCGCCAGCGCGGTGGTGAGAATCGCCAGCGAAAGACAGTTGCCTCGCTCTTCCGTGAAAGTGTCGGATGCCGTCAGGGTGTCGTCGTAGAAAGTAAACGCTTCCCCAAAAGAAGCGATGAACTGTGCGAGCCGACGATGGGGAGGAAGCTCGGCCTTTGCGGGATCGTGGAAATACTGGAGAAAACGGGCTTGCTGGTTGCTGTCGAGCTGATGAATAGCGTCTGCTGAGGGAATATCCGGGGTGGCCGCGAAACTGGCGTAGTCCGTATAGGGTGCCTGGCGGGGCTGGGCGTAGTCCTGGCTTGCGCAGCCGCCCAATAGCGCGCCGCACAGAACAGCAAAAATTACTCTTATTGAAGTATTCATTGTCTGATCTCCCGTCTCAGCGGAATGACATCTGAGCTTACACCCGTGCGTGCGCGTCTACCAGCGCATCAAGCAGCGTCTGTACAACCCGCGAAGGTGGCGGAGAATGGCGCACTATGGCACTGAATTCACATGCATACTGAAACGTTTGCGGGCGCAGGGCACGCATCACACCCTTGCTGACGAAAGTCTCTGCGTAGTGTTCCGGCAGGTAGCCAACATAACGCCCCGACAACACCAGGTGGGCGACAGCCTCCTGGTCGTGGGCGGTGGCGTGGCGTACCAGGCCTACACTGCGGCTGGCCTCCATGTTGGGTGAGTGATAACCGATGCCGACATAGCGTGATTCGCGGATCTGCTGGGCCGAGACATCGTCTTCCGCCAGATCGAACAGATGATTTCCTCGGGCGCAGTACAGGTACATTTGCTCATCAAACAGCTTGTAGTAATTCAGGCTGGAGGAGGGGCGGTGGTTGGGGATAATTCCAAGCTGAAAACGTCCCTCCATCACTCCGCGCTCGATAGCGTTGATAGGCTCCACGTGAATCTCTGGTTCCACATCCGGCGCGAGTTGGTCAAAGCGGGCAATAGCGCGGTCGATATGGCAGGCCGGATTGGAGGCGGTTTTGTCGAAGATGGCGATTGCGAGATTGCCTGTGAGCTGCTGATGCAGGCCGTGCACATCCTGCTGGAATTCATCCATCGCGGTCATGATTTTTTGGGTGCTGGCGTGAACCTGCTCGCCTTCGCGAGTGAGGGCAAAACCGCCACGGCCGCGCCGGCATAGCGTAACTCCGAGCCGGGTCTCGAGATCCTTGATATGGCGCGAAATAGTGGAGCGGTTGATATTGAGCTCTAACTCGGCTGCGGCAAAGCCACCGCAGCTGACCACCGCGAGAAACACCCGCAGCAGGCGCAAATCATTGTCGGTGACATTTCCCAGTAGTGCTTTTCTGGCCACGGTAGGTGTTCTCCACAATGAAAGTGATTGAGTTTAAAGTTAGATAGTAATGAAACTTTACGTTTATAGGTAATTATTTATGAAACTAAGTCTGCGCCGTAGAATGTCGTGCTTTTACCCGAGCAGATCGAAATGACCAACATTCCAGACGTTCAGCCTCCCCTGACCCGTGAGGAACTTGAAGCCCATTGGATGGCCTATACGGGCAACCGTCAGTTCAAGGATGACCCGCGCATGCTGGTGGCGGCGGAAGGCGCCTACTACATCGACGATAGGGGGCGCAGGATTTTCGATGGCCTCTCTGGGCTCTGGACCACAGGCCTGGGCCACAATCGCCCCGAAATTGCCGCTGCGGTGGCGAAGCAACTCACAACCCTCGATTACTCTCCGGCATTTCAGTTCGGCCAACGAAAGTCATTTCAGCTTGCCAACAAGCTCAAGGAGCTTACACCCGAGGGGCTGGACTATGTTTTCTTTACCAACTCAGGCTCCGAGAGTGTGGAGACTGCGCTGAAAATGGCCCGAGCCTACTGGCGCCTCAAGGGGCAGCCCAGTAAGACTAAACTGATCGGTCGCGCCAAGGGCTACCACGGCGTGAATTTCGGCGGCATTTCCGTGGGCGGCATCGGCGCCAACCGCAAGCTGTTTGGCCCGGCGGTCGATGCCGATCACTTGTCCCATACTCAGATAGCAGGTAATGAATTCACCAGGGGGATGCCTGCTGAGGGCTGGCAGTTGGCGGATCAAATGAATGAGCTCATTGCCCTGCACGATGCTTCCAATATCGCAGCAGTGATCGTGGAACCGCTGGCCGGGTCTGCCGGTGTCATCCCTCCGCCCGCAGGCTACCTGCAACGCCTTCGCGACATCTGCGACGCCAACGACATCTTGTTGATCTTTGACGAGGTGATTACCGCCTTTGGACGTATGGGGGCGATGACCGGTGCCGATGCCTTCGGGGTGACCCCGAACATCATGACCATGGCCAAGCAGATGACTAACGGTGCCATCCCCATGGGCGCTGTGATGGCAAGCAATGAGATCTACCAGACATTCATGGCACAGGGCGGACCCGAGTATATGCTCGAATTCCCGCACGGCTATACCTATTCTGCCCACCCTGTGGCCTGCGCTGCGGGCCTTGCTGCACTGGACTTGCTGGAGGCGGAGAAGCTGCCTCAACGTGTTGCCGCGCTGGCACCGCACTTCGAGGAAACCTTGCATCAACTCAAGGGCTTACCGCACCTCGTGGATATCCGCAATTACGGGTTCGCCGGTGGTCTGACTTTCGCCGCCTACCCGGGCGAGCCCGCTCGCCGCCCCTATGAAATCGCTATGCGCATGTGGGAGAAGGGTTTTTACGTGCGCTATGGTGGAGACACTATTCAGCTGGGCCTGCCTTTCATTACCGAGAAAGATGAGATCGACAGCCTGGTCAGCGCACTTGGCGATACCCTGACAGAACTAGCGTAATCAAGCTGCTTGCGCCAGAATTGGCGCTTGAATTTACAAGACGCCTCTCAGCTCCTCTCCGCCTGCCTTGCAGTCTCGCTGCCCACCTTTGCCTGGGTGGCAGCGGGTGTGTTACTCAATCGCATTGGCCTGTTTCCGCAAGCCTTGAACGACTGGATATCTCGCTGGTCGTTTAACCTGGGGCTGCCGCTGATGTTATTCGCCGGTGCCGCCAGTATCGACTTCAATGATATCAACAGCGTCACCTACCTGTTAGCAGGTGTTCTCAGTACTGCCCTCGTCGTAGTGGGCGCCTGGATATACAGTGCCAGACGCGGCCATCCTTTTGCCGAGCGGGGCATTTTCGTTCAGGGAGCGTACCGTTCTAATCTCGCGATCGTCGGCGTTGCGCTGTGTGTCGCAGCCTACGGTGAGGAGGGAGCGCGGCTCGCGGCATTGGCAATTGCAGCCATGACAAGCTTCTACAATGTTCTCGCTGTGATCGTGCTCAATGCCACACTGGGTGGAAACGCTTCTCTTTGGGGAGCTGTCAGCGGAGTGCTGCGCAACCCGCTGATTATCGGGATTATAGCTGGCGCGTTGTTGTCGATCGCGCCGATACCGGTACCGCCATTGGTCACGGCGAGCGCGCCGATGCTGTCAGCATTTTTCCTGCCTCTGGTGTTGTTGTGTATCGGTGCTGCGATGCGCCTCGGTGAATTGCGCAGCTCAGGCCCTCTGGCCTGGGAGGCCTGTGTCTGGCGACTTGTTGTGGCGCCGCTGCTGACGGTGTTGCTGGCTTTGGCCATGGGTGTGCGCGGAGAGGCGCTGGGTGTGTTGTTTCTGCTGGTTGGCACCCCGGCAGCAGCCTCGGGGTATATCATGGTCGCCGCAGCGCGGGGCAACGCAGTACTGGCGGCAAATATTGTGGTGCTCACCACTGTTCTATCAGGCATCACACTGACGGCCGGCCTATTTCTACTGTCGCTGCTGGGTTTGGTCGGAAGTTTCAGCGGCTAAAAAAACTCGAGAAAACTCCAATTCCCTGCTGACGAACATCATCATCACTGGCTATATTTCCAGCTGACATCAATCAGGAGGAAGTCATGTCCGAAGCCGTTGATTACGCTGAACGCCGTGAGCACGAACGAGTTTCCGTCGTCCAGGCGATTTTTCTAGAGGTGGAGGCCGGGGGTGGCCGCAGGCAAAGTGAAAGCAAGGTCATTCGCTGCGAGACTGTTGATGTTTCGGTGGCGGGCCTGCGTATTCTGGTGCCCGAGAGTATCGATGCTGGCAGCACCGTGCATATCGCAGTGCCAATGAGCGATTGGAAAAACAACCTCGAACTGGTGGGCGAGGCCAAATGGTGTCAGGACGCCCACGGAAAGTCGGGTTACTGGGTGGGCCTCGAGCTCAAGGACACCACCCGCGAGAACATGGAAAAGTGGTGCAAAGTGGTGCACCAGTTAGGAGCCAACTAAGCGACGAGAATCACCTGCCCAGCATGGAGCGAGCAACCAGCTCGCGCATGATCTCCGAAGACCCGCCGTAAATGCGCTGGATACGCGCGTCGGTGTAGTAACGTGAGATGGGGTACTCGGCGGTGTAGCCGTAGCCGCCGAAGAGCTGCAGGCAGTCATCAACCGTGCTGCACTGCATTTCGGTGCTGGCGTATTTGAGCATCGCCGCATCGTCGGCAGACAGCTCGTTGCGTGAATATTCCTCGGCACACTTTTCGTACAGGGCCCGGTTCAGGGCGATCTCTGTTTTCACGGTGGCAAGAGTAAAGCGGGTATTCTGGAAAGAGGCTACCGTCTGGCCAAAGGCCTTGCGCTGCAGCACATAGTCCACGGTAAGATCGAGGGCACCTTCCGCCGCGGCCACGGCCTGTGCCGCAATGCCCAGGCGTTCGCGTGGCAGCTCTGTCATCATGATCACGAAGCCCTTGTTCTCTTCTCCCAACAGCGCGTTGGCAGGCATACGTACATCCTGGAAAAACAGCTCGGCGGTGTCTGACGCGTGCTGGCCTATTTTCTCGATCTTGTTGCCTTTCTCGAAACCGGGGAGGGTGGTGTCTACCAGAAAGAGGGACGTGCCCTTGGCGCCTTTGCCGGGGTCTGTAATCGCTGCCACGATAACAATATCGGCGTGGATGCCGTTGGTGATGAATATTTTGGAGCCGTTCAGTACCCACTCATCGCCATCACGAACCGCGGAAGTACGAATACCCTGAACATCAGAGCCCGCACCGGGCTCGGTCATCGCCAGTGCGCCGACAGCCTCACCGGTAATCATTTTTGGCAGCCACTGTTGTTTCTGCTCTTCGGTGCCGAAGTGATTAATGTAAGGAGCAACGATATTGCTGTGGATGCCGTAGCCGCTGGCGAGACCGCCGTAGCCCATGCGCGACATCTCCTCAATCATGGCGAGACAAACGCGGGGGGAGGTGCCTGCACCGCCATATTCCTCAGGCATATCGGGGCACAGAAGCCCGGCAGCACCTAGGGTATTCCACAACTCGCGAGGCACGATGTGTTGTTCTTCCCAGCTTTCGTAGTGGGGCTCGATTTCCTGTTCATAAGCGCGGCGTGCCATATCGCGAAACAGGGTCAATTCTTCGTTGTCCATGAGCGTGGATCTCCAAACCAAGTTGGTTAAAAAACGCGCGGATTGTACACCCCTCTTGGGTGATACCCAAGGGCGACGTCGCTGCTAGACTTGGACGGATTGTTACTAGTCTATTTTGGAGCCAGTCATGCGCGACTACCGCAAATTCTATATCGACGGCCAGTGGGTGGCCCCTGCTACACCACTTGACCTGGAAGTGATTAACCCGGCCAACGAAGAGGCCTGTGCTGTGATTTCTATTGGCGCTGAGGCCGATGTTGAACTAGCGGTGGCAGCGGCGAAGCGCGCCTTCACAAGCTTCAGTCGCACCACACGTCAGGAGCGCATTGAGCTGCTGGAATCCTGTGTCGAAATCTATAAGAAACGCTATGACGATATCGCGGTGGCAATCCGTGAGGAAATGGGTTCACCCCAGACATTTGCCGTGGAAGAGCAGGCGGACTGCGGCCTGGGCCATCTTGCTGAGGCCCTGCGCGTGCTGCGCCAATTTGAGTTCGAGGAAGATGTGGGCAATGCGCGTGTGTTTCGCGAGCCGATTGGCGTGTGCGGCTTGATCACACCATGGAATTGGCCGGTTAACCAGATCGGTTGCAAAGTGGCGCCCGCGCTTGCGGTGGGCTGTACCATGGTGCTCAAACCCAGTGAGATCGCCCCGTTGTCGGCCTGGCTCTGGACTGAAGTCATGCACGAGGCCGGTGTTCCCGCGGGTGTTTACAATATGGTCAACGGCGATGGCCCTGGCGTGGGAACAGCGCTGTCGAAACATCCTGACGTCGATATGATGTCGTTTACCGGTTCTACCCGCGCTGGAATTGCCGTGGCTCAGAACGCGGCACCCACGGTGAAGCGAGTTGCCCAGGAACTTGGCGGCAAGAGCCCCAATATTATTCTCGACGATGCCAATCTGGAAGTGGCTGTTACGCGCGGCGCATTGCACATGTTCGCCAATACGGGGCAGTCCTGTAATGCGCCATCGCGCATGCTGGTGCCCGCGGCCAAGCTTGCCGAGGCCGAAGACATTGCAGCCAGGGCAGCTGCCTCGGTGGTAGTGGGCGACCCGGCCAATACCGAGACAACCATGGGGCCTGTGGTGTCGAAACTGCAGTACGACAAAATTCAGGGCCTGATTGAAGCGGGTGTTGCCGAAGGCGCAAAGTTGGTCGCTGGTGGGCCCGGTCTTCCCCAGGGCATCGACAAAGGTTATTTTGTGCAGCCCACTGTTTTCTCGGCTGCGAATAACGATATGACGATCGCGCGAGAAGAAATTTTTGGCCCGGTGCTCACGATGATTCCCTACGAGACAGAGGAAGAGGCTATCGCGATCGCCAATGATACCGTTTACGGTCTTGCCGGTTATGTGCAGAGTGAAAGCATGGAGCACGCGCGTCAGGTGGCCTCTCAAATCCGCGCCGGCAACGTGAAAATCAATGGCCAGTCGGGCGGCTATGCCGTACCCTTTGGCGGATATAAACAGTCCGGCAACGGGCGCGAGTGGGGCGAACATGGCTTCACGGATTTCCTCGAGACTAAAGCCGTAGAAGGTTACGGCGAGTAAACTAATGCGGAGCTGAGATATGGCCGACTTCATTCTGGCAATCGACCAGGGCACCACGGGAAGCACAGTGGCCCTGATGGATTCTGCGGGAAAGGTCAGGGCCAGCGTCAACAACGAGTTTCCCCAGATCTACCCGAAGCCCGGTTGGGTTGAACACCGGCCTGCGGAGATCTGGGGCTCGGTCCTCAAGGGCATTCGCGCAGTGCTGCGCAAGCGTATTTGCAAGGCGTCCGATATTGCCGCAATTGGCATTACCAACCAGCGTGAAACCGCACTTTTGTGGGATCGCGAGACAGGCGATCCGCTGAACAATGCGATTGTCTGGCAGTGCCGGCGAACCACTGATTTTTGCGAAAAGCTCAAGTCAGACGGTCATGAGCTGGATGTCCGGCACAGGACCGGCCTGGTGCTTGATCCTTATTTCTCAGCCAGTAAGTTTCGCTGGCTGCTCAATAACACTTCTGGTATCTCGCGTCTGCGCCGAGCCGGCAGAGTGGCAGCAGGTACTGTCGATAGCTATCTGATCTGGCAGCTTAGTGGTGGCGAGAGCCATGTCACCGACGTGTCGAATGCCTCGCGCACCTCACTGATGAACCTCAAAACCTGCGCCTGGGATCGCAAGATGCTGGATCTGTTTCAGGTCCCTGTCGACATCTTGCCGCGGATTGCGCCGTCAAGCGCCGAGCTCGGGCGTACCCAGGGCGTGCCTGGCTTGCCCGATGGTATTCCTATTACCGGGGTGGCCGGCGACCAGCAGGCGGCCCTGTTTGGCCAGGCCTGCTTTGCCACTGGCGATGCCAAGTGTACCTTCGGTACAGGCTCATTCATCCTGATGAATACAGGGACCGAACCGCTGCAATCCGACTCAGGTCTGCTCACGACAGTTGCCTGGCAACTGGGTGAGAAAGACAAGCCTGTATTTGCGCTGGAGGGCGGGGCGTTTATTTGCGGCGCGGCCGTGCAGTGGTTGCGCGATGGCCTCAAAATTATTAAACAAGCCCACGCGGTGGAAGCGCTGGCGCGAGAAGTGCCGGACCACGGCGGGGTTGAGTTCGTGCCGGCCCTGACGGGGCTGGGCGCACCGCACTGGGCGCCGGAGGCCCGCGGCACGCTCACCGGCCTCACCCGAGGCACTGAGTGGGGTCATATCGCCAGGGCGACACTGGACGCCATGGCATTACAAAACGCAGATATTCTGCGCGCGATGGAAGCAGATCTGGGCAAGCGTATGAAGCCACTGCGCGTAGATGGCGGTGCCGCTGCAAACGATCTGCTGATGCAGATCCAGGCAGATGTATTGGGCCGTAAGCTGATCCGCCCGCAGGTGATTGAAACCACAGTTGCTGGTGCATGCTACCTCGCCGGTTTAGGGGTAGGCCTGTGGCAGAGCCCCAAGGAAATTCGCGATATCTGGCAGGTCGAGAATGAGTTTTCTGTGACCATGAACGCCAGTGCACGACGCAGGCGCCAGGCGTCATGGGACAAAGCTCTGGAGCGGACACTCCTCTGAACCATGGCCGACGTAATTCCATTTCGCAAACCCTCAGCCAAAGAAAAGCACAAGGGTAAAACCCTGTGCCGCCATGGCCACCACAAGTGGCAGGTGGATGTGGCGAAGCAGTTTGACGTCAAGCAGGGCAAACTGGTGACCCGATATGTTTGTACCCGCTGCGGCGAAGCAAAAGTAAAAGCGCACTGAATAATGTCGAGTACTGATGTCCAATCCGGAGTTGAGCTGGTGTCGCTGGCAGTCCCTGGTCAGGCTGCTCCTCTCAGTATTTATGTACACGGCGATCACGACCAGCATGTCTCGCGCCAGCTGCGTGAGTCAGCAGTGTGGGAGCCCTATGAATCCAGCCTGTTATTACAGGTGTTGCGTCCCGGCCAGGTCTTCATCGACGTGGGTGCCAATATAGGCTACTTCTCGCTGTTGGCCGCTGGTGTCGTCGGGCCAAAGGGGAGGGTGTTTGCATTCGAGCCTGATCCGGCGAATTTCATCCTGATGCAGAGAAGCATTGGTCACAATCAACTGAGCTGTATCGAGGCCGTCAACGCCGGGCTTGCAGCACAGGCCAGCGACGCCCAGCTTTATCTCAGTGAACACAATCTCGGCGATCACCAGATTTTTGATGCCGGGGACGCGAGACGCAGTGTTGCGATTTCCCTGCTCAATGGAACCGATTATCTGGTGGCGCGCACCAATCGTATTGATTTACTCAAAATTGACACCCAGGGTTCGGAGTACGGTGTCGTTGCTGGATTGCTGCCACTACTGCAGGCGCAGGCGGCGCCCTGCAGGATTATCGTCGAGCTCACCCCGCGGTCTTTGCGTCAATGTGGTAGTAGTGGCCGCCAACTGATTGAACTTCTTGCGCAATTGAACCAGCCTTTCTGGATTGTTGATCACATCGAACATCGTCTGGTCGCCAGCGATGCCGCCGAGCTGGCGCAGTGGTGTGACAATGTAGACGCTGTGCCGGAAGATGAGGGCTTCATGAATATCATGGTCGGCCCCGAGCCTGCTATCATAGGCCGGCAATAACAAACGCGGTATGTTGATGAACGAACAGCTTCAGTTTCTGGCCAACAGGAATTCTGCCCCGAAACTCTGTGCTCCTGGTCCAAACGCCGACCAAATGGCACAGATGATCAAGGTCGCCATGCGCGCGCCTGATCACGCAAGACTGCGCCCCTGGCGTTTCCTGACGGTAGCCGGCGAGCGCCGCGAAGCCCTGGGAGGCCTGTTACACGAGGCCCTTTTGCAGCGAAATCCCGATGCCGATGAGACTGCCCAGGCCAAGGCGCGCAATTCGCCTTTGCGGGCGCCGCTCGTGGTCGTGGTGATCTGCACATTGTCTGAGCATCCCAAAGTGCCCCCGATAGAGCAGCGCCAGTCTGCGGCTTGCGCGGCCCACGGGCTATTGCTCGCTGCAGAAGCGCTAGGCTTCGCTGGCATCTGGCGCACCGGGGACGCTGCATTTGACCGCACATTTATGGACGCCATGGAGCTGGCTGCAAATGAAGAAATTACGGGTTTCTTGTATCTCGGTACCCGAGACGGCAATGCCAAACCACTTCCCGATATGAATCCTGACGAGTTTAACCGTTACTGGTGAGCTGACCTTCCGGAGTTTTATTTATGCAATTTTTGGCCAGGCTGAATCGGCCCTGGATACATTTCGTTTTGTTGGGGATACTGCTTTTGTGGCTGCAGGGCCAGCTGTTTCCTGAACCCAAGCCAACAATCGGACCGCTTTCCGATGCGCGTGTTGAGGCGCTCGAAGAGCAGTGGTTTTCTGCAGTGGGTCGCCCGCCGTCAGAAGAACAACTGGCTAATATGGTAAGCGCCGAGCTGGATCGGGATATGTTGTACCAGCGAGCGCTTGAACTTGAATTGCACCTGTATGACCCGGTGGTCTATCAGCGTCTGCTGCGGAATATGCTCTTTCTCGGTATGGGCGAGGGCATGAGCGAGCAGGAGAAATATAAACAGGCGCTGGAAATGCGTCTGCATCTCGGCGACGAGGTGGTCAAACGGCGAATGATTCAGGTGGTAGAGCAGTTGTTGCTGGCCGCTAACCCGCCGGCATTGCCGAGTGAGGCCCAAATAGCGACGGAGTTTGAGCAGCGTCAGGAAGAGCTTCGCCGGCCTGCGCGTTATACCGTTGAGCATATTTACTTCAATCGCGACCGCGAGTCGGAGATAGAGAGCACGATAGCCCAGATTGAGGCCGAGGGCCTGGGACCAGCGGAGGCGCGTCAGCTCAGTTCGCCCTTCCTGCCGGGATACCGTTTCGTTCGCCAGACACCGGACCAGCTTGCGCGTCACTTTGGCAGTGCATTTGTCATGAATCTGATTGAGGCGGAGCCCGAAGTTAACAGCTGGGTCGGGCCGGTTCGTTCCACCTACGGCCAGCACTATGTGTTCACCAGTGAAATAGTCCCCGCTCGCCCGGCGACATTGGAAGAAGTGCGGCCGATGCTTGAACGCGATCTCAAGTCGCAGGCGCGGACAGAGGCACTGGAGAGGAGCATCACTCGGATGCGTGAAGACTACGAGGTGCTGCAATGAAAGGTGCTGCAATGAAAAAAGTACTCGCCAGCCTGTTGCTGCTGACCCTTGGTTTGACTCTGGGCAACGCCGCCAATGCACATCGCTTCGCGCCCTCGCTGCTTAAAATCAAGCAGATCGGCGCCGAGCAGTACCACCTGGTGTGGAAAACGCCGGTCCAGGCAACCAGTAGTGTTCCGCTAAGGCCCACCTGGCCAGAGAGCTGTGAGGTGAGCCAGAGCAGTCCTGCCCAGATCGAGGGCACGGGCAAGGTGACGAGCCTGCAACTCACATGCAAGAGCCTGGGTGACGATGGTCTCGTTGGGGACACCATCGGCGTGTCCGGCCTCAGTGCGAACCAGGCGTCTGCAATGGTGATGCTGAGCCTGTTGGACGGGCGCCAGTACCAGGAAGTCCTTAATGGCGAGCAAGCGGAATTTGTCGTGCCCGTGGAGCCCGGCGCCGGAGAGGTGGTTACGGATTACACCGTGCTCGGCTTCGAGCATATCTGGGGCGGTATAGACCATCTCCTGTTCGTGTTCGGCCTGTTGCTGTTGGTAGGGGGCGGTGCGCGCCTGCTGTGGACAATTACAGCGTTCACTGTGGGCCACAGTATTACCTTGTCGCTGGTCACCCTGGGGTTCTTTGACTACCCGGTGGCACTGGTGGAATTCACCATCGCCTTGAGCATCTTTCTGCTGGCAGTCGAGCTTACCCGCAAGGGCAGTAATGATTTGCTCTGGCGCCACCCCTGGTGGCTGGCGGGCGGTTTTGGCCTGCTGCACGGCATGGGCTTTGCCGGCGCGCTGGCAGAGACCGGCCTGCCGCAGGATAACGTTCCCCTGGCACTACTGTTCTTTAACGTCGGAATTGAACTGGGCCAGATCGCGTTCATTCTTGCAGTGCTGGCATTGTGGTGGGTTGTGCGCAAACCGATAGCACCCTGGCAGGATCGTCTGCGCTGGGTGCCGGTCTATGTGCTGGGTGGCCTGTCCGCCATGTGGTGTATCGAGCGAGGGTTGGAAACCCTCGCTTGATATAGGGCTCGCTAGGGGTTACCTGGCCAGGCCTTCATTTCGATGAGAGGGTGGAAAGCGAGCTGGATACCCTCGTAGAGGTGGTTGTAGTTTTCCAGCATATTGCGGCGACGTGTGAAACGGCCGCTGGAAGAACGGGTGTCGATCGCTTCGGTCGCATCCAGGCCACCGCGACCGAAGAAAAGGCGCTGTAAGTCTGTATCAAAAACAGCCACCTGTAGAGTCGCCACTGCGGCCAGCTGGTTCCAGTCGAAATCGACCGAGACACCGTCCCCCGGGCCTTGCAGAGCAGGCTTGCGACTCACGCCATCCCAGCGGGCAAGGTGCTTCATGCCAATATTGAAGGCTACTTCCACTTCTACCAGATCGGTAAAAACGAACGCGTCCAGTTTGAATTCCTTCTTCATGTCGTCGCGAATGCTTTCCATGATCTGGGCGAAGGTACGCATATTTACTTTGCCCGTGGTCGGTTCGACAGGGTTACCATAGGCGCGGACGCCGGTGCTCCAGCGCTGCTGGAATTCACGCTGAGGAATGACCTTGTAGCCGTTATCCTTGAGGTAGGCTGAGATCATTCCGTCGATGCGGGGCGCTTCTTTCTCGAGATAGTTGCGCGATGGCATACCGAGATTGACGTGCGGGATAACGACCGTTTTGATCGGCTTTTCAGCCAGCTTGGCTGTTTCGATCTCAGAGTTAAAGGTGGTCGGGTTATAGCTGGGGGTGCTGGAGCAGGCAGCAACAGTACACAGGGTCAGCAGGGCGCCGAGACGAGCGAGGACAATACGCATAATGGAATCCAATTCGATATAGTGGGCCGCATGGTAGCAAAATCTCAAAACCAGCACATTCATTTCAGCGTCTCTGGCGAGGGGCCACCTGTTGTGCTGATGCACGGCCTGTTTGGCGCCGGCAATAACCTTGGAGCGCTAGCTCGCTCCCTGGCTCCTGTTTACACCGTCTACAGCCTGGATCTGCCCAACCACGGGCGCTCCGGTTGGGCAGATGACACCAGCCTGGCCGCGCTCGCTGCCATTGTGCGCGCCTGGATTGCAGAGCAGGGGTTACCGCAGGCGGCCCTGATGGGACACTCCCTCGGCGGTAAGGTTGCCATGGAAATCGCGCTGCAGGACCCCGCGCTGGTTGCAGCGTTGGTGGTCGCGGACATCGCGCCAGTAGCCTACCCACCTCATCACGATGCTGTTTTTGCTGCGTTAGATGCGGTTTCCACAGGCCATTGCCGCTCGCGGGCCGACGCGGAGCAGCTTATGAAGTCTCACCTGAGAGAGGAGGGTGTGATTCAGTTCCTGCTGATGAGCCTGCAGCGCGGAGCCGACGGTTACTATGATTGGCGTTTCAACCTGGAGGGCATCAAGGCTGGTTATAGTGCAGTGCGGGCGGCGCCAGATAGAGATCGGGTGTTCAGCGGCCCGGTGCTGTTTGTAAAAGGCGGCGACTCTGACTACATCCTGCCTGAGCATCGCGAGCGGGTGCTGCAGTTGTTCCCTGCCGCCGGGCTGAAAACGATGCCAGGCTGTGGCCACTGGTTGCACGCGCAGCAACCTGCGCTGTTTAACAGCATTGTCGGGCGCTTCCTTGAGACTAACTATTCAGGGGCGCAGTAGCTCCAGGAGCAGGTCAACCTGCTCGGCAATAGCCGCGGGGCTTGCAAGATCGACGCCGGTGGTGAGGCGGGTAGAGGGGGCCACCAATAGATTGTAGGTAAGCGCGCCCGAGATGAGGTGTAATAAGTGCAGTGGCGAACCGGCGCGAATCAGCCCCTGTTTTTGAAATTCCACTACGAAAATCTCTCCGAGCCGGTAGTCTTCCGCCAGGCAGTGTTCGATCAGCCAACGCTGGCGTTCTCCCTGAGCAGCAGCTTCGTGAAACATGAACCACAGCCATTGGGGTTTTTCCCGGGTGAATTCCAGCAGCGCGGTAAAGCCCTCACGCATTTTTCTGGGCAGTTCGCTATCTCCACACGACGCCATGCGGGTGGCTATGGCATCGTTACGCAGCTGCCAGATGTGCAGTGCTGTCTCCCGCCACAGCTGTTCCTTGGTAGAAAAATGATACTGTACCAGTGCTTTTTTGACGTCCGCGCTCGCCGCGATATCCGCCAGAGATGCGGCTTCAAAGCCAGCGCGAGCGAACGCATCTGCAGCGGCGGCGAGTATGTGAGAGCGGGTCTGTTGGCGCTGGCGCTGTCTGCTGGTAAGCGCCTCCTCAGCCTGAGTCATAGCGAGCGATCCAAGTGACAATACGTGTGTACAGTGAAGTTTACACGCCCACTCTACGAGCGGCTATACGTTGGGGGCGAGCCTAGGTATCCTTGGCCCTTCATTACTGACCGGTGTTCCATTTTCGATGTATCTTTCGCTCGGCGAAATTCTCACGCTCTTCATCGTGGGAACAGTCTGCCTCTATTTATTTTCCTCGACTCGAGTGCGCGAAATTGCCCTGCAGCATGTCGCCCGCGCCGGTCAGCGAGACGATTTTCAGCTGCTTGATCAATCGGTTCATGTGCAGCGTGTATCACTCAGTCGCGACACGGATGGCCGCTGGCGAATCTGGCGTCAATACCGGTTTGACTACAGCTACGATGGTGTTCAGCGCCGCCAGGGGCATGTGATTATGCTGGGCCGGAAGCTTCAGTCTGTCGTGGTGAGCGAACAGCCGCGAGTGCTGCACTGAATCACGCAGCGGCGAGGGCGCGGTACAGCACTGTAAGAGCCAGTGCGATCAGGATGACACCGAAAAGCCTATCAATCTTCCGGCTATTGCTGCGCAGGCGCTCAAAGAACAGCGGGTGAGACACCAGCAGCGCCATCAGGCAGTACCAGGCACCGTCGACCACTCCGACGGTGACAGCCATGATGCCTTTCTCGACGACGTCTGCATCGGGTCGCAGAAACTGTGCAAACAGAGCCAGCATGAAGATGGCGAGTTTGGGGTTGAGGAATGCGACCAGGAAACCGCTCACTGCGGCACCGCGGTTGTCGGTTTTAGCCTGCGCGGTGAGGGCGCCAGAGCCTTGACTGCGCAGGGATTTAACGCCCAGATAAATCAGGTAGAAGGCGCCGGCGAGTTGAATGGCAAGGAAAACCGCGGGCGAGCGCGCTATCAGCACCGCGAGGCCGGTAACCGTGAGCAGGCCGTATAGCCCGGTGGCCACCCCATGACACACAGCTGCGATCACGCCTGCATTGCGCCCGCTCTGCAGGGCGGCATTAACGACGACGGCCAGACTCGGCCCGGGCGACATTGCGCCCAACAGGCAGATACCAGCCAGGGACAGCCACTGGCCAATATCCATGGATGTTACTTCTTGATTTGCGAGTCCAGCATCTTATCAAGCTTTTGCCCGAACGGGGGCAGGGTGCCCGCAAGTTTAGCCATGTTCACCCAGCCTTCGCGATACACACCGCGGCCGTGGCTAAAGGTGCGGAATCCGTCGAAGCCTCGGTAGTTCCCGCTGCCTGAATGGCCTATTCCGCCGAAGGGGAGGTCGTCACAGCCGACGTGCATGGCAATCTGATTGACCGAAACGCCACCGGAAATTGTCTCATTGATGACCCGCTCTTCCTCGGCCTTGTCCTCGCCGAAGTAGTAGAGGGCCAGGGGGTGCTCGCGCTCATTGATGAAATGAAGCACCGGGTCGAGATCGTCATAGGTCTTGACGTTCAGCACGGCGCCGAAAATTTCGTCCTGCATGCAGGCGAGGTCATCCGCCGGATCGACAATAAGATGCAGGGCGAGCTTGTGCTCTTCGGGCGAGGATACTTCTTCACCCTTGGGGCACAGCGGAACGATTCGGGTGCCCCGCTCAGCCGCTTCGTCGATATAGCCTTTCACGCGCTCGTAGTGCCGCTCGTTGATGCAGGCGACAAAGTCTGGATTGCCCTGCACAGTGGGGAACTGTTCGGCAATAACATCCCTGCAGCGTTTGATGAACGCTTCCAGTTTCGACTGTGGCACAAAGCAGTAGTCAGGGCTCACGCAGAGCTGACCGCCGTTCATGGCCTTGCCCGTGATTAAGGTCTCGGCTGCTTTGTTGATGTCGGCTGATGGCGAAATCACCACCGGTGACTTCCCGCCCAGTTCCAGAGTGACCGGTACCATATTGTCCGCGGCCGCTTTACCGACCAGGCGGCCGATGGAGGAGGCGCCGGTGAAAATGATGTGATCCAGCTTCAATGAGCTGAACGCTGCACCCACCTCGGGTCCGCCGGTGACGACCGCGACTTCGGTTTCCTCGAAATACTGGGCGAATAGTTTGCCCATGAGTGCAGACGTATGAGGGGTAAATTCCGAGGGCTTGATCATGGCTCGATTACCCGCGCCCAGCACGTCAGCCAGAGGGCTGAAAATCATGTTCACTGGCACATTCCATGGCGTCATGATGCCTACCACGCCTTTGGGCTGATACTTTACATAGGCCCTGGCCCCGAGAAAGTTCATCGGCATGAACGGCGTGCGCTTTTCCGGCTTCATCCACTTTTTGAGATTTTTCTTCACGAACTTGAGACTGCCAACCGAGTTCATGATGTCCATCATCTGGGTGGTATAGGGTGAGCGGCAGCCAAAGTCCTTGTCCACTGCGTCGCAGATTGCTTGTTTGTGGTCGACCAGCAGGGCGATACAGCGATCGATGCGGTCAATGCGAGTCTCCAGGCTGACCGGCCCCTCTGCTCTGAAGGCCTGGCGCTGGTTGTCGAGTATCAGCTGCAGTTCTGCGGCGGCGTCTTGTACGATGGTGGGTGCATTCACTGTGTTTTCTCCTGTAATTAGTTGGCGACGGCTTTTAACGCAGCGGGCGAACGGGGCGAAGCCTGCGAATCGGATTCCAGCCCCTCGGGCAGGGTGACGCGAACGCCGGCATCCTGCAGCAGCATGTCGGCGCATTTTTCGGCAATCATAACGGCGGGGGCGTGGGTGTTGCCGGAGATGATGTTGGGCATGATAGCGGCGTCCGCCACGCGCAAACCGGCGATACCATGGACGCGAAGCCGTTCGTCGACCACCGCGGCTTCGCCGCTGCCCATCTTGCAGGTACCCACAGGGTGGTAGACCGATTCTGCCTCGGCGCGGATGTAGGACAGAATCTCTTCATCCGATTCGACCTCGGGGCCGGGGCGAAACTCCGTGCCCAGGTTTCCTGCCAGGGCAGGGGCGCGAAAGATGCCTCGGACCTTGCGCAACGCATCAATCAGAACCTGCCGATCTTTCTCGGTGTCCAGGTAGTTGGCGTGAATAATCGGATGTTGCTTCGGGTCGGCGCTGCGGATGTGTACGCTGCCACGACTTTCGGGCCGGAGATTACACACAGTCGCTGTAGTTCCGGGGGTGGGCTTAAGGTTACCCTTTGCGTCTGGCTCACTCGCTGCTGGCGCGAAATGGATCTGCGCATTGGGTGTTTTCTCATCGTCGCTGCTACGGAAGAATACGCCGATCTGCGCAGCCGGGTGGGCCAATAGCCCTTTGCCACGGGTGAAGTACTTAATGACATTGCCGATGAGAGAGAGCGGCCGGGTTTCCTCGTAGAAGGTTTGCAGGCCGTTGATCCCCTGCTGAACATTGATAGTGAGATGATCCTGCATATTCTCGCCCACACCAGGTAATGGGTGCTGGACTTCAATGCCGGCTTTTTCCAGTACTTCCGGATTACCGATACCGGACAGCTCCAGAAGTTGCGGAGAATTGATAACACCGCCGCACAGGATGACTTCACCCTTGGTGCGCGCTTCAACAGTTTCAGCATTCTTGCCTGAGGTGCTGTAGCGAACCCCAACGGCTCGCCCTTCTTCAAGCAGGATTTTCTCTGCCAGAGCGCCGGTAGCGATATGGAGGTTTGGCCGGTTTTCACAGGCTTTGAGAAAAGTCTTCGCTGCGCTCTGGCGTTTGCCCTTGCAGATATTGGTCTGGTAGTCGCCGGCGCCTTCCTGGCAGGCGCCGTTGAAATCTTCGTTGAAAGGCAGGCCGGTCTGAACCGCTGCCTGGACAAAGATATCAGCGAGCTCCAGCTTCTCTTCCATCGGCGGGTTCTCTACCCACAATGGCCCCCCCTGGCCGTGGAACTCATTGGCGCCTTCGGCCCGGTGTTCGGAGCGTTTGAAGTAGGGTAGTACCTCATCGTATGACCAGCCGCTGTTGCCTTGCGCCGCCCAGCCGTCGTAGTCCTCGCGCTGCCCGCGGATGTAAACCATGCCGTTGATACAACTGGTACCGCCGAGCACCTTGCCGCGCGGAAAGGTTATCCGGCGATTGTGCATCTGGGTTTCAGGCTCGGTTTCGTAGCACCAGTTCACCTTGGGGTTCTTCATCATGAAGGCGAAGCCCAGCGGTATGTGGATCATGGGGAAGCTGTCTTTGCCGCCGGCCTCCAGCAGCAATACCTTGCGACTCGCTTCCCGGGACAGGCGGTAGGCGAGGGCGCAGCCGGCTGAACCAGCACCGACGATGATGTAATCGAATTCTTTTGATGTGGCCATTCTTACGCTCGTTAGACATTTGAACAAAAAACGAATATTGTTCAATTGTAGCATATGTGGAGAGCATGGTACGTGAATGACCCAGGCCTGCAG
Organism: Halioglobus maricola; assembly: GCF_009388985.1. Taxonomy (NCBI): domain Bacteria; kingdom Pseudomonadati; phylum Pseudomonadota; class Gammaproteobacteria; order Cellvibrionales; family Halieaceae; genus Halioglobus; species Halioglobus maricola. The sequence goes on along the minus strand of NZ_CP036422.1, from coordinate 2,761,702 downwards.
TTCAAATCGCCAGACCAGACAGACCCGATGGTGGACCGCATCCTTGATGCCGCGGAGCATTGTATTGGCCGCTATGGGATTCGGCGCACCTCGATGGGGGAGGTTGCACGGATCGGCAAGTTATCTCGCGGCTCGATCTATCATCACTTTGGCGATAAAGATGCCTTGGTGCAGGCTGTTCTGCAGCGGCGGCAGCAGACCTTCCTGAATGAAACTGAGGCTGAGTTGGAAAAGCAGGAGACGCTCGTCGATAAAGTTCTGCTCTCGGTAACCCGGGGCAGAGCTTCTGCTGCCCGGGGGCTGATCGCCAACCTTGCAGAGATCGAGCCGGAAACCGTTGCCATGATGTATCTCAGCCCAGGTTTTTACGCTCGCAGTGTTTCTTTCTGGCCGTCCCATGTTGAACTGGCGCGTTCTCGCGGTGAAATCGCCGCCAGCGTCGATGTGGAGATGGCAACAGACTTTCTCATGCGGCTCGCGGTTTCACTGGTGATGTTTCCGCATATGGGGATGAAACTGGACGATCCACAGCACTTGAAGGCCTATGTCGAGCAGGCGGTGTATCACGGCCTGGGGTAACAGCTTAGATCTGTAACATCCGGTCCAGTGTTGTCCACAGATTCTGTGGATAAGTCGGTGAATAAAGTGTTTAACCGGGGAGGTAGCGCAGTGTTTGCCCAGTATGTTACAGATTGGTTAAAAAATGCACAAACCCTAAAAATTCAATAAAAACATGTAGATATGACCGTTATCTGATGTTGAGATTTTAAAGTGATAGGTAACTGTGTGAAAATTTCGCTATCACTATTGTTTTGTGTATAACCTTTGTGCTTGTGCTACCGCAGGTAACTTTTAGGGTAGCTCTGGGAACATCATGTGGATCCTGGTGAGTCTTCCCGCACCTCGTACCGACGATTCAATCTTTATTTGTAGCGTATGCGAATCCGTCAACATTTATTTTCAGTGTTACCGAATTGTTGCAGTTACATTCACTCGCCGCGGTAGATGCAGCCGCTGGTGCAGGTCTCGCGGATTTGCACGGCGCACAATTGGGGTAGGGCGGGCTTGAGTTGCTGCCAGATCCAGCGGGCGATGTTTTCGCTGGTAGGGTTTTCCAGGCCATCAATGTCATTCAGGTAGTAGTGGTCAAGCTGCTCAAGTATCGGTTTGAATGCCGCTTTGAGATCACCGAAGTCCATAATCCAGCCGGAGGTTTCACCGACCGGTCCTGTCACCGACAGGCGCACGTGGAATGAGTGACCGTGGAGGCGGGCGCACTTGTGACCTTCCGGGACGTTAGGCAGGAGGTGTGCTGCTTCGAAGTGAAATTCCTTGTAGATTTCCATAGCGTCGAACTCTTCAGGGGCGGATAGGAGGCTACTCTGCGAGCAGTTTTTGCACGATCTGAGTGTGCGAATTTTACTACTAAAATCAATGGCTTTTCACGCTTTCAAAAAATTGAAACTTTTTTTCCGCGAACGTTTGACAGCCTCTAAAGAATCCCTATAATGCGCATCTCGGTTCGGGGGTGATTAGCTCAGCTGGGAGAGCATCTGCCTTACAAGCAGAGGGTCGGCGGTTCGATCCCGTCATCACCCACCAATACCGAACAGATTCTCAGGGCACCTGACAGCGCCCGGTTCAAAGGAGAATCGCTACCGTTTTGGACCGGTAGTTCAGTTGGTTAGAATGCCGGCCTGTCACGCCGGAGGTCGCGGGTTCGAGTCCCGTCCGGTCCGCCATATATGAAAAAGGCTATCCCCTTGGGATGGCCTTTTTTTTGCCTGCGATTTAGACGCCTTAACAATCCTTCCCCCCCTACCGGGTAAGCTCATCTATACTTTGGGGGTATCCACAGCACCACGGGGGAGCGCGCAATGGCGACCCAGGCAAAGACTTACGGCCTTGAGCTTAGCGGCAATGTTTTGTCGATTGTGGCTAACAGCGAGAATGGTTTTTTTGACCCGCGCTTTCTGGTGGCAGCGCTTCTGGACCATGTGGCTCACGGTGACGGCAGTGTCAGTGAAGTCGAGTCGGAAACCATGTTGGCCCTTGTCTCCGATCACTTCTCCCTTGACGAAACAGCGACGCGATCGCGGCTCGCCCATGCCCTGAATCTCTATGCGGGAAGCATGGACCTGGCCGAGGTGGGGCGGGTGCTGCGCGAAATTCTGACGCCTGCCGAGCGAGAAGAGGTGATGCTCATGATGCTCAGGGTTGTGGCGGCAGACGGCCGGCAGGGCGCGGACGAGCTCAGGGCGATCGACGAGGTGGTGGCCTGTCTGGAACTCACTGAAGAGGAGCGTCATGCTGCTTTTCAGCGTTACTTCGCTTCCAGTGAACAGTGACAGCTTATTACAGGGTCATTCACATAGGAGGGGCAAAGGTCTATATTAGACCAGTCCTCTAGTTAAAGGCGGCAGTTGCATCATGGAAGAGAGCGGCAAGTCTTCGGGTTCATTCTTCAGCGAGTTGCGCAGGCGGAAGGTTATTCGCACCTGCCTGCTCTATGTTCTGGTTTGCTGGGGTGTGCTTCAGGTGTTCGACATTGTTGTGCCCGCCCTGGGTTACGACGCAGATCTGGTGTCCCGTTATTTCATCTACGCAGCCGTGCTCGGTTTTCCGGTGACGTTTGCGCTCGCCTGGTTTTTCCAGTTCACCACTGGCGGCATCGTGCGCACCCAGTCCTTTGTTGAGCGACGCGTTCTCGATAATGTCTCTCCGGTGAATGATCGCCGACGTTCGGGTGTGTCCAATTTCTTGCGCAAAGGCGAGGAAGAGGAAGAGCATGAGTGGATAGTGTCAGCGGAGACCGGCCCACTAAGTGGCATGAGTTATCCGGTACATGGAGAGATGGTGCTGGGACGCGCCTTGGATTGCGACCTCGCCGTTGTTACTCCCCATGTCTCGCGTCAACATGCCAAGTTGGAGCAGGCAGAGGATGGCCTGTTCATAGAGGACCTCGGCTCGTCCAACGGCACCGTCGTGAACGGCAAGCGCGCGTCAGGCCGAACCAGGCTGCGCCACGATGACGAATTGCGTTTTCACGATATTATTTTCAGGGTAACTGAGAACCTGACTCGCGGTCATAGTGAGCGCCAGGCATCCAGCCAGACGACCTTTATCCAGGCGCCCGGGGTCGGCGACTAGTTCAGAAGATTTTTATTGCCACCCAGGCAATCGCGATTGCAGCCATCAATCCCAGCAGCATAAGTACTTTGTTATCGTGACCGCCGCTATCTTTGGCGTCAGCGTAGACGGCCGGTGAGCCACCCAGAGTGCTGGCGCCCTTCTTGCTGCCTCCAGCCTGTTCGCCTTTGGCCCCGATGACCACTACCGTGACATTGTCTCTGCCGCCGGCGTTGAGAGCAGCTTCAATCAGCCCTTTGACTTGTGCCTCAGGTGTCGCCTCACGGCCCATTATCTGGGCGATCTGGGTATCGCTGATTTCGTCGGTGAGACCGTCACTGCACAGAATTAACTGGTCGCCAGGCCCAAAGTCGCCGCGAATACGTCCGGGCGCAACATTGATGGCCTCTGAAACGCCCAGTGACTGGGAGAGTACATTGCGCTCCGGGTGGGATGCCGCCTGCTCTGGGGTGATGGCGCCGCGCGCCACCATTTCACTGACAGGGTTGTGGTCGCGGGAGACTTGTTTCAGCTCGCCATCGTAGAAGTAGGCCCGGCTGTCGCCGACCCAGGCAATGTCATATTCATCGCTGCCAATACGCGCGGCGACAACGGTAGAGCCCATATTGCTGTCGGTGCGGCGATCTATCTCATCGAGTACGGCTCTGTGCGACCGATGAATGGCTTCAATCAGGGGGAGGCCTTCTCCGACATCGCGCTGCAGAGTATCGCGTACAATCGCGGCTGCTACTTCGCCATCTGCATGTCCACCCACACCATCGGCGACGAGATACAGCCCCCTTTCAGGGTCAGTGAGGAAGCAATCCTCATTGTGACTACGCTTGTGCCCGGAGTGAGTGTCTCCGAAGCTTATTGTTATCTCGGTATCGATGATCGTCCTGTTCTCGACCGCTGAGCGTCAAATCAGTTTATACCAATAATCCTGCCTGTAGCGCGAAATTTTTACAATGGCGGTGTAATTGTGTGTAGTCGCTATAATAGCTACTCTAGATCGTTCTCAGAATCGGTGCGAAAACGAATTCAGCATGGCGGACTTCGAGTTACCAGGGTACGAAATCTACGAGCGTTTAGGGCGGGGCGGTATGGCGTCGGTCTATCGTGCCCTGCACCTCAACCTCGATCGTGAGGTGGCGATCAAGGTCATGGATCCGTCCATGAACGCCGACGAGAGCTTTTCGGAGCGCTTTATCCGCGAGGCGAGAATTTCGGCGCGCCTGACCCATCCGCATATCCTGCAGATTTACGACGTTAATACCTTTGAAGGCCTGAATTATATCGCCATGGAATTGCTGCCGGGTGGAGAGCTCGCAGATTTTATTCACGGCGAGATTCAGCAGCAACGGATTTACGAGATCGTGCAGCAAATGACGGACGCGCTCGACTATGCGGCAGGCCGTGGTTATGTGCACCGCGATATCAAGCCCAGCAACATCATGCTGCGCTCTGAGCATGATTTTGTTCTGGCGGACTTCGGTATCGCTCGGGCCGCGAACTCGGGAACCCAGATGACGCAGACCGGGCTGATGGTTGGTACGCCCAGTTATATGAGTCCGGAACAGGCCAAGGGGCACGAGGTCGATGGTCGCTCTGACCTCTATGCGCTGGCCGTACTTATCTACGAAATGCTCACCAAGACCTTGCCCTATGAGTCAGAATCAGCGGTAACCACGGCGGTAAAGCATCTTACAGAAGATATTCCGACGCTCCCGGAGAATCTTGCTGCCTACCAGGACTTCATCAACAAGGGCCTGGCCAAAGCGGCAGACGATCGTTTCCAGACCGGGCGTGAGCTCTACGACTTCATGATGGAAGCGAGTTCTGGCTTCGCCCCTGACGATGTTCTTACTGAGGCCGCAGAACCGCGCAAGCCCAGCCCATCTTCAGCACCTGCAGATGAGAACGACAAGACTTCGCTGGCGGGCTTTGAGGCAACACGTCTCAGTCAGTCATCCGGGCCCGCGGTATCGGCCCCTGGTTCGCAATCGCGCCCCTATCGTCTGGAAAACTCGCTACAGCGTGAACGCATGGTGAGTGGTACTTACGCGGAGGGTGGGTCTACCAAGAAGTCGGGTGGCGGTGCACTCAAGTGGCTGGTAGCGGTGTTAGTCACCGTTGGGCTCGGTGCCGGTGGCTATTTCTGGTTGCAGGAGCAGCAGGGTGGCTCAGTCAAGGATCGACGCAATGCAACGGCGGAACTGGCAACGGCATACAGCGCCATGAATGCCAACGACCTGCAGGGCGCTGCGAGTGCCTTTTTCAAGGTGCTGAGCCAGGATCGAAATAATGCTGCCGCTTCCGCGGGGATGGCGCAGGTGGAAGAGCTGTATACCGAACAGTTAGAGGCTGCGCTCAGCGCCGGTGACATCGACCTGTCGAAAAAGCTGCTCGACAGTTTTACCGGTTACTTCGCCAACAACCTGAACCTCGAACGGTACACCGCGGAGGTGGCCCTGCTCGAGGAGGAGCAGAATCTCGCGGCGGAGCAGGCCGCCTTTGCGACGGCGCAGGCAGAAACTGCGGCCATTGAGGAGCGTTGGGCCCCTTTCACTGAAGAGCAAAAACAGACTTTTCTGACGAGCATCGTTGCGGCCAAAGCGGCGCTCGAAAGCGGCGAGTTGGAGCTGGCGGCATCCTCTCTCGCGGAAGCTGCATCCATTGATGAAGAAGCGCCAGAACTCACGCCACTGCTGGGCCAGCTTGAAGTAGCGCAGGATGAAGTGGCCGCTGAGACTGCAGCGCTGGCGGCGGCGCAACAGCAGCAGGTCGATGAATTACTGCAGCAAGCTGAGGCCGCAGCAGCCGAAGGCGATTTCGAGGCGGCTCGTGCAGCTGTTAGTTCTTCTCTGGCATTGTTGCCTGAAAGCGCCAGCGCACAGGAAATGCGCGACTCTCTGGGTTCACTGGAATCGAGCTGGAACGAAAAAATTGCTGCCGAAGAGCGAGCTGCCAAGGCGGAGCAGGACAGGGCCCAGCGCCAGCGTGAAGAGCAAGAGCGACAGCAGCAGGCCATCGCCGGGGCGGAAGCTACTGCCGCCAAGGGCATGCGCGCTCTGGAGAGCGGCACGCTGGATGTGGCGCAGGCAGCCTATGACGAGGTATCCGTTCAGTTCGGTGAGGTGGCGGCCGTCCAGGGTTTGGGCCAGGCCCTGCTGCAGGGCTATGCTTCTGCAGCCCGGGAACAGATTGATCTGAAGGAATTCGATGCAGCTGAAGTGCTCGTCGGGCAGGGCGAAACGAGCTTCCCTGACGACGCTTTGTGGATGGAATTGCAGGCCGAGATCGAAACCGGCCGTTCCAGCTCTCGTCGCCGCCTGGGCGCCTACTGACTTGCTCCTGAGAATAGCGCGCACTGCGTTGCGTCGCTCTGGTACACTTTCGGTTTCAGTATCTATCTGTTGGAGTTGAGATGATCCGTTTCCGCGCGCTGCCACTGTTTGCAGTGATCCTGTTCAGCCTGGCGGCACCTGCCTGGAGTAATTTTGTGCCGCCGCGAAATCTGGACCCGGCGAATTCGACCATTCAACTCGACAGCACCTTCCAGCAAGACGCCTGGCTGGTGTACACCTATGATATCGACCATACCGGCAGTGTAATCAACGCCACGATCCAGAGCTCCAATGGTGTCGTCGCAGTGGAGCAGGCTGTGCTCGCGCAGATACGCTCCATGCGCTTCGAGCCTGCTTCACGTAGCGGTATGCCGGTCAAGGTTTCTGCTGACCCTGTGGTCTATACCTGGATTCTGGACAAGCCGCGCATCATGTCTGCGGCATTTGCGGACAAGTATCGCGAGGCCTGGGCGCTCTATTCAGAGGAAAACTACGACGGGGCTTTTGATATTGCTGCCGAGCTCAAGAATTACCCCGGCCGCAATGCCCTGGAGGAAGTGAAGTTCCAGATACTCGCGGCCTCGCTTGCGAGCCGCTGGAAGGACGAGGCGGCGGAACTGCAACATCTCACGCGCGTGGTCGAATTTCAGAACCTCGCCATCGATAACAACTTCAAAAATCGCTACATGCCCACGGATCAGTACCTGCAGGTGCTCAATCGTGTCGTGACCTTGCAGCTTAATCGCGGCATGCTGGCAGATGCGGGGGGCACCCTCGACGATATGCAGCAACTGGGCCGTGGATCGGATGCGGTGAATGATGCGGCCCGGCGTTATAGCGAATCCTTGAGCTCGTTGCAGAATGTCGCTGATATCACCGTGCGCGGAGAATTGTTGCCACTGTTTCGCGACGGTCCCGGGTCTTTGAAGATCGGTCTGTCGCGCTCACGCTTCTCCATTTCGGATGTGCGCGGACGCGTCGGTGGAGTATTTCTGGTTTGTGGTACCTCGGAAATGCCCCTGCGCTATCCCTCTCAAGAGCCCTGGACCATTCCCACTGGCTGGAGCGATTGTGTGATCGACGTGACTGGCCGCGCGGGTACGAGCCTGGTTTTACACCAGCTGAACTGACGCTCTCAGAGCAGCTCGATCAGGCGCTAAGAAGTTCTTTCACCCGGTCGCGGAAGCCGCGGCTGACCTTGAGCTGGGTGTCGCCTTCCAGCGCCAGCATGTATTCACCGTTGCCCAGCGTCTGGGCGCCACTGATGTAGTTTGTGTTGATAATGGTAGAGCGGTGAATGCGCAGGAATTGGGCTGGATTTAACATCGCTTCCAGTTCCTTCATCGTGATTCGCATGATGTGGGTGTCGCCGCCGGCGTGAATGCACATGTAGTCTCCAGCCGCGTCGATCCAGTGAATATCCTGGGCCTTGATCAGGTGAATGTCGCTGCCATCCTTTATCACCAGTTTTTCAGGCCACTGTTGGGCCGCGGATTCGCCCTTGGCCATCTCCTCGATAGAGCTCGCGGTGGCGCCAGTCATGCCCATCATGAGCTCCATCAGGCGCTGCTTGGTCAGTTCGGACTGCTCCTGGCTGTGGTGTGCGACTGCGCGATCAATCGCCTCGTGCAGGCGGTCGTCATCGATTGGCTTGAGGACGTAGTCCACCGCGTGAACCTTGAAAGCTTCCACGGCGTACTGGTCGAAAGCAGTGACGAAAATCACCATGGGCATGTTGTCGGTCTGCAGCTGGCGTACAACCTCGAAACCGTCAATGCCAGGCATCTGGATGTCGAGAAAGACCAGGTCGGGACTTTCCTTGGCAATCGCCGCCAGTGCTTCAGCTCCGTTGGCGCACTCCGCAATGACGTCTACCTGGGGGATTTGCTGGAGTCGTAGCGACAGGCCGCGGCGGGCCAGAGATTCGTCGTCAACGATGATCGCGCGAAGATTGTTCATTGAACTTCCTTGCCGTATTCGAGAGGTATCCTGATGGTGATGGTCAGGCCATGTGGTTCCGTCTTGCCTAGCGTGAAGGACTGGCGCTCATGGTAGATCTCATTGAGACGTTCACGGCAGTTCGACAGGCCAACACCGCCGCCGTTGGTCGAGACACCATTGTTGACATCCAGCCCCGGGCCGTCATCTGCTACTTCCAGTACCAGAGTGTCTGGCTCGACGCGGGCGTTAACACTTATATAGCCGCCATTGATCGCGTGCGCAATTGCATACTTGATGGAATTCTCCACCAATGGCTGGAGAAGCAGTGAGGGCATCATCGCACCGCTGGCCTCTGGCTGAATGTTAAAACGCAGTTGCAGGCGTTCGTCGAAGCGGACTTTTTCGATGTCCAGGTAGAGTTTTAGCGCTTCAACCTCCTCGGATACGGTCACTTTCTGCATTGGGTCATTGTCCAGGGTGTAGCGCAGGAAGCGGCTGAGGCGAGTGACCATCACATTGGCCAGTTCATTGTTCTTGTCCAGGACGAGGGTGGATATTGCGTTCAAGGTGTTGAACAGGAAGTGTGGGTTGAGCTGGTATTGCAGCATTTTCAGCTGCGCCTCGTGGGCCATGGACAGGGCTTTGAGGCTGCGTTCTTTTTCAGCCTGGGCCTGGAGATAGTTCTTGATCCCGAAATAGAGGGCGCTCCAGACCAGCATGACCCAGAAAGCGGAAATGGCACCGTCGAAATAGGACAAAAACTCCATGCCGCCCCGCTCAGACGTCTTGCGCTCTGTGGGGAACATGTTGTAGAAAATCGTACCTCGGCAAGCCATCCAGACCAACCCGGCACCGTAGGAGCCTGCGACGATGGCGACAATTCGCCGCGGCAGGTCCATTTCCCACATGTAGCGATAAATTCCGCGCAGTACGAGGCTGAGGCCCATGCCGATGGTGGCGATCAGCGGCAGGTACCATAGATAGTTCTGAGGTGGGCTGCCCCACATGATCACGCCGAGGTAGAAGGACATGGCCCATCCGCTCCAGCCTGCGAACTGCAGAGTCCAGAATAGGGTGCGCTTATCTTTGAGAAGAGTATTCGTATTCATGGCGCCATTATACGGGCATTGCCACCCTGGGCGGCGCAATTCATCTCAAACCAGCGGCAGTTCACCGCAAGCGCTGTAACTATTCGCCATCTTGCTTGCGTTGCTGTGCGCGCCAAAGGCGCGCATAGCGGCCATCTCGCTCGAGCAATGCCTCGTGGGTGCCGCTCTCCGAAATCTCGCCGAGATGGAGCACGATGATCCTGTCAGCATCGATGATGGTTGAGAGGCGGTGAGCTATCACCAGACTGGTGTGGCCTTCGGATATCTGCGCCAGGGCCTCCAGGATGGCTCGCTCGGAGCGGGAATCGAGGGAGGAGGTAGCTTCATCGAAGACCAGGATAGGCGGGCGTTTGAGGATGGTGCGAGCAATGGACACGCGCTGCTTTTCACCGCCGGACAGCTTGAGGCCGCGCTCGCCTACGAGGGTGTTGTCGCCGTCGGGCAGCTGGGCGATAAAGGTTTCGAGATGCGCGAGTCGAATGGCTTCATCGACATCGCTTTCGCTGGCCTCGGGATCACCGTAGCGGATGTTCTCGCGAATAGTGTCATTGAACAGCACGGTGTCCTGGGGGACGATGCCGATGGCCTGGCGGAGGCTGTGTTGGCTCACGGCGCTGATATCCTGGCCATCGATCGTGATCGAGCCACTGTCCGGGTCGTAGAAGCGGAACAACAATTTGACCAGAGTGGATTTGCCCGAGCCACTCGCACCGACAACTGCCACCTTCTCACCCGGGCTGATATCAAAACTCACATCCTTGAGAATCTGGCGCTGCTCGTCGTAGGCGAAGGCCACACGGTCGAAACGAATATGCCCGGCCTGCAGCGCCAACTCTGACGCCCCCGGTCGGTCCTGGATGCGCGGTCGGATTGCAAGCAGCTCGAACAGTTTCTCAATGTTGGCCATGGAGCCCTTGATTTCACGGAACACGAAGCCGAGAAAACCCAGCGGCATAAACAGCTGGATCATAAACTGGTTTATCAGGATGAAATCACCGAGGGTGAGAATGCCGTCGCTCACCTGCCACGCTGCGAGGCCGATCATCGCCGTCTGCGCCACGGCGATGATAAACGCCTGACCGCCATTCAGGCCAAATAGTGAGAGACGATTGCGACGGCGGGCCTGCTCCCATGCTGCTAGTTCTTTGTCGTAGCGCTGTGCTTCGAACGCCTCGTTGGTGAAGTATTTGACTGTTTCAAAATTGAGCAGGCTGTCCACGGCGCGCGTATTGCTGGCAGAATCTGCCTCGTTCATCTCACGCACGAACTGGGTCCGCCAATCTGTTGCGCGGACGGTAAACAGGCCATAGAAAATGACCGCTATGAGGGTGATGACCGCGAAACCGGGGCCGTAATTAAACAGCAGAATGCCCACCACCATTGCGATTTCGAACAGCGTGGGGGCGATGTTGAAAACGAAAAATCGCATCAGGAAACTGATGCCGGTTGTGCCTCGTTCTATGTCTCGGGCCAGTCCGCCGGTGCGGCGTTCAACGTGATATTTAAGGTCCAGCGAGTGCACGTGACGAAACACCTGCAGGCCGATTCTGCGCATCGCGTTTTCCGTCACCCGGCCAAAAATTGTGTCGCGTAGCTCGCCGAAAAATACGTTGGCGAAGCGCGCGCCACCGTAGGCCAATACCAGGCCCGATAGCAGTGAAATAGTGAGCCCCGGGCCACCTTGTTCCAGGGCGTCGACGAGGTGCTTGAGCAAAAAGGGGATGAGCAGGATCGCCCCTTTGGCTGCTATCAGACAGGCCAGGGCCAGGCCGACTCGATACTTCGACTCGAGCAGGTACGGCAGCAGGTGTTTGACGATTCGCCAGTTGGTTGGAGTATCAGGATCTACGACGGTATTGGTTCCACGCATGCCGCGCATTCTACGGCTTTCTTCAGACGGCGGCCATCCGCCTGCGCAGAAAGGCGATCTGGGTCGCCAGGGGCAATTGCTTGGGGCACATGTCGTCGCAGCCCAGCAAAGTCATGCACCCGAAAACACCGGAGTCGTCGCCGATCAATTCGTAGTAATCGCTGTCGCTGCGTGTATCCCTCGGGTCCAACTGAAAGCGGGCGATCTGGTTCAGACCCACCGCGCCGACAAATTCCTCGCGCATTTGCATGGTGCCGCAGGCTGCAACACAGCAGCCGCATTCAATGCAGCGTTCTAGTTCATAGAGTTGTTCTGCGAGTTCTGGATCCATCGCGTCTTCAATCGCGTCGAGGTTTTTTGTCTCTAAACCCTCGGCGTGAATCCACGTTTCGAGACGTTCAGACATTCCGCGCATCCACTTGCCCGTGTCCACTGAGAGGTCGCCTATCAAGGCGAACCCAGGCAGCGGCGCAAGCACGACCGTGTCGCCAAGGTCTCGGGTCAGTGTGCGGCAGGCGAGGGCTGGACGGCCATTGATCAGCATCCCGCAGCTGCCGCAAATGCCGGCGCGACAGACAAAATCGAACTGAAGGCTCGGGTCCTGTTCTTCGCGCACGATGTTCAGTGCCACAAACAAGGTCATGGCGTCGGTCTCCTCAACCTGGAAATCCTGTAGTCGAGGCTCGCTGTCAGGATCCGTTGGGTTGTGCCGGAGGATACGCAGGGTGAGCGTGCGAGCCTGGTTGAGAGGGATGGTGTTCATTCAGTGTCCTCAAGCCGTTGGTTGCGGCCGCGGAATCCGGGAGGAAGAAGGTGGTGGAAGGGCATCAGGAGGTTCTGGCGCTGGTAGCGATCCGCTTCAGGATAGTTGGCAATCAGCTGGGCAATCTCGGTTTCGCGTATGGCAGTCGAAGGGTGATCGATGCTGTCTTTGGTGCCGTAGCCACGCCACCCAGGCGGCAGCTCCATGCGGTGTATATCGAGCGCTTCGTAGTCGAGGGTGGGCAATGTATCGTCCGCATCGGGCCAGGACGCGAGGGTCCGCCGCAACCACTGGGCGTCATCCCGTTGCGGGTAATCCTCGCGGTAGTGCGCACCGCGACTCTCGCAGCGCATGAGGGCGCCGTGGGTGACGCACAGGGCCAGCTTGAGCATTCGAGGCAGGCGATAGGCCGCTACCAATTCCGGGTTTGCACCTGAAGCGCTGCTACGCAATCGAACCCCCGCACTGCGGCGCTGTAGTTCAAGCAGTGTCTGCACTGCCTGTTGCAGTGATTCGCCGCGGCGAAATATGCCGACCTTGTCGGTCATGGTTTCCTGCATCAGTTTGGTGAGTTCTACGGCGCTTTCATTGCCAGTACTGTCTGCGATGGCCGTCAGCTGCGCCGCCTGTGCGCTCAGTGCGTCGTTAGCCAGGTTGGTTGCAAGTTGAATTGAGCCGTCCGCTGAAGCGCAAAAATCGGCGATGGATTCACCGGCGATCATGCCTGCCACGACGGTCTCTGCGACCGAGTTTCCGCCCAGACGATTGAATCCGTGCATGTCCCAGCAGGCGGCCTCGCCGACGGCGAATAGCCCGCGCAATTCCCTGCTATGGCAGTTGTGATCGGTTCTGATTCCGCCCATGGAATAATGTTGGGCGGGTCGCACAGGGATAAGCTCGCGGCTTGGATCTATGCCGAGAAAATACTGGCAGATTTCTTTGACCTCGCGCAGCTTGCCATCGATATGTTCGGCGCCAAGCAGGCGAATGTCGAGCCACAGGTGATCGCCGAATCGAGTGGTAGCGCCGTGGCCCGCGGCGATGTGTTCTTCCATGCGGCGCGACACTACATCGCGAGAAGCGAGCTCGCGCTTCTCCGGTTCGTACCCCGGCATGAAGCGATGTTCAGCGCCGTCGAGCAACAAGCCACCGTCGCCGCGACAGCCTTCAGTCACCAGGATGCCCGCCGGAAAGATACCGGTCGGATGAAACTGCACTGCCTCCATATTGCCCAGCCGGGCGATACCGGTTTCCAGGGCAATGGCAGCACCCATACCCTCATTGATCACAGCGTTGGTTGAAACCCGATAAATACGGCCAAAGCCGCCCGTTGCAATACAGGTCGCCCGGGCCATGTAGGCGCTAAGTGCCCCGGTCATCAAGTTGCGGACCACGGCGCCACAGCAACGCTCGCCATCGCAAATCAGGGCGATCGCTTCGAGTCTTTCATGCACCGGAATACCGGCGGCTATCGCCTGATTGCTCATAGCGTAAAGCATCGCGTGGCCCGTACCATCGGCGACATAGCAGGCGCGCCACTTGGCCGTGCCGCCAAAATTGCGACTGTCGATCAGGCCGTGAGCTGCTGCGGGCTCGGTGATCGTCTTTTGTTCTCCATCCTCAGTGATTGAGTGAGGTCCCTGGCGCACCCGACTCCAGGGCACCCCCCAGGCGGCCATTTCGCGAATGGCCTTGGGCGCTGTATGGGTGAACATTCTGACGACTTCCTGGTCGGCGCCCCAGTCGGAGCCGCGCACGGTGTCGGCAAAATGCAGGTCTTCGTTGTCTCCCGAACCCCCGAGGCAATTGCCCAGGCTCGCCTGCATCCCGCCCTGCGCCGCTGCCGAGTGCGAGCGTTTGGCCGGCACGAGGCTGAGTATGGTGACATCGAGGCCGCGGCGCCGCGCCCCTATGGCAGCCCGTTGCCCGGCGAGGCCCCCGCCGATGACGAGTACGTCGGTGTAGATTATTTCCATCAGTGCGCCCCCACCGGCCGATAGCGCTCGCCGGCCTGATCGGCGTGCTCGTAGCCAATCTGCATATAGGTCGCCAGAGATGCGGTCCCCAGACACAGGTAGAAAGCGAAGATACAGTAGAGCGCGAGTTTTATGCGTCCGCGCCACAGACCGTGGCGCTCGCTGGGGAAAACGCCCCATTTCATGCTCAGGCGATAGATACCGATTGCGGCGTGGATATGGACTACCGGTAACAGCAGGGCGTAGAGAATCCAGAACCGGCCTGTCCAGATTCTGTCTGATGACGCATAAGGGCCGATATTGTCCGGTTGTAACAGCACCATCACAACATGGCCAACGGCGAGAAAAAATAATGCGAAGCCTGTGATGACCTGGACATACCATAACGTGGAGTCACCGTGTCGCAGTTGTCCGAGGTGGCGGTGGAGCTGGCTGTACTGGCGGTAGTTTGCGGGGAACTTGCGCAGTGCAAGAATGGCGTGAACGACCAGCAGAGTGAGTATGAACAGTGCGACCAATGACACCAGGACAGGGTAGGGCTTGCCCAGGATCGGCTCACCTTCGAACATTCTGGTAACCCAGAGCATCGCATCCTTGCCGAGCAGGATGCTGGATTCGAAGAACATGTGTGCCCAGACGAACAACACAAGCAGCAGGCCACTCGCGCTTTGCAGCACATCCATTCGGGCGGGCCAGCGGTTGCTGATCGATGACATGGTTGGGCTCCGTTGGCGACAGCTTTATTCTAGATCGTATTCGCGGCATGTCACTTTGCGCTGGCTCAATATTCTTGCCGCTCTGAGGTATAATCGGCCTCAACTTGTGAATCCCGAGCATCCAGCATGTCTGAAAACGACAACATCATTCCCGCCACCCAGGTGAGTAGTGGCGAAAAATTCGTTAATGCGCGGGGAATTAAGGCCATCAAGGACGGCATCAAGGCCAGCTCTAGCGATACTGAGCGCCTGGCCAAGCCGGACTGGCTGAGAATCAAGGTCAAGGGTGGTCAGACTTACGACAAGGTCACTGCCATTGTGCATGAACACAAGCTGGCCACCGTTTGTGAAGAGGCCAAGTGCCCGAATATGAGCGAGTGCTGGAGTTCGGGTACTGCAACCATCATGCTGATGGGTGACGTATGCACCCGGGCATGCCAGTTCTGCTCGGTCAATACCGGCAACCCCAGAGGTTGGCTCGACCCTGAAGAGCCTGCCAATACGGCGCGGTCTGTGCAATTGATGGGGCTCAAGTACATTGTGCTGACATCGGTCAATCGTGATGATCTGCCGGACGGTGGGGCGGGGCACTACGCTGACTGCGTGCGGCAGGTAAAAACAGCCAACCCGGAGACGGCGGTTGAGGCGCTTACGCCAGATTTTCTCGGTGTGCTTGCCGACGTTGAAACAGTGGTGGACTCTGGTATCGAAGTGTTCGCCCAGAACGTGGAAACGGTCAGGCGCCTGACCCACCCAGTGCGCGATCCCCGCGCGAGTTATGAGCAGACGATAGAGGTGCTCGCACACGCCAAGGCCTATCGCCCGGATGTGTTGACCAAGACCAGCCTGATGCTGGGGTTGGGGGAAACCGAGGCAGAGATTCTCGAGTGCATGGACGATCTGCGAGCGGCCAAAGTAGACATACTCACCTTCGGGCAGTACCTGCAGCCAACGAGCAATCACTATCCCATCGCCCGCTACGTGACCCCTGAGGAGTTCGAGCAATACCGTCAGTGGGGCCTTGAGAAAGGCTTTATGGAAGTGGTGTCAGGTGTATTTGTTCGTTCCAGCTATCGCGCGGAACAGGTGTTGGCAAAAAATAACGTGGGTTTGTGAGGGTGGCCCCGGCTCGGGGCCACAATCGAGGCGGTTATTACTCGGTTTTGCCGGTAATCTTTGCCAGTGAGGTGTTGATCTGCATCGCCCAACTGGTAAATACCCGCTGAACATCCGCTCTATTGCTGACGCTGTTGTTTAGCCCCCAGTGAGTGGAACTTGTGCGTGAATCTTTGATCAGTGCAAGAATTTCTCCGGTTTCTGAATCGCCAAAAGCCACAGCCACTGCGATAGCGCCCGCGCCTTCAGTAACAACATAGCTGCGCCCGACAGTGCGCGACTGGCCGTCGTCTTTCGCCGCGGATGGCGCGATACCGGTGATGATTGCGCCGATTTCCAGAACGTCGTCCGCTGGTGCCGCTACAATTTCAAAGTCTCCTTTTTCCTGCAGCTGTTTCACCATGGCGTCGTGGTAGATCTGTTGCAGTGACTCGCGATCTTTGTCGGTGAGTTCCCAGTCGCGACGATTGACTGCACTGGTGGTTCGGTCGGGCTGGACGATCTCAACGTTGTCGACGCCCAGTGGCCTTAGCAGTATCTTGGTGTACTTGCTGAAGTCAGCCTGCGGATCGATATAGGCCGCATCGGCACGGGAGTTGTCGACCCGGTGCAGGTTATCGCCGATCACTTCAGCGTCTTCGCCCGTCTGTACAGTTGGGGGTGTGCCCGAGCAGGCACTGACCAATGCCAGGGTAGCGGCGGAAAGGAAAAATCTGTTCAACATGCTTGCTCCTTTAGTTTTTTTTGCGTGTTTCCGAACATAGAATACAGGCACAATACGCGAGATGCACGCAACCCCTGAGCTTCCATTCTATCGCCTTAATCAGCTGCCGGTTCTTGGCCAGGCTATGGGCAATATCACCGTGTTGCGCCTGGATCAGTTGGGTGGGAATGCCCCGGGCAACAAGGTATTCAAACTGCGCTACAACCTGCAAAAGCTGCAACAGAGCGGTGAGTCTCGCGTGCTCAGTTTCGGCGGCGCCTGGTCCAATCATCTTCATGCGCTGGCGGCTGTGGGCGCCGAACACGGGCTCGAAACTATCGGGGTGGTGCGCGGGGGCGAGGTTCAAACAGCGATGCTTGATGATGCCCGGCGCTGGGGAATGCAGATAGTGAAAATTACCCGTAGCGACTATAAGCGGCGCCATGAAGTAGAGTTCCAGCGCGAGCTTGCCCAGCGATTCGGCCCCTGTGCCATCCTCCCCGAAGGCGGTGCCAATGCTGAAGCGGTGCGAGGGTGTATGCATATCGCCGATGCTATTAATGCCCGCGGCGAAAAATTTGACCGTGTTCTGGTGCCAGTAGGTAGTGGAGCGACCCTGGCAGGTCTTGCCGCCGGATTAGCCCCTGGCACTGTGCTGCACGGTGTTTCCGCACTGCGGGGCGCTTCCGACCTGGGTGCAACTATCTCTTCAATCCTGAAGGACGCGGCGCAAGCTGCTCGCGTCGACTGGAGCATCCTGCACGACTTCCACTGTGGTGGCTTCGCCCGCGTCAATCGCGAACTACGGGATTTTCTACTGGCATTTGAAGCAGCCCAGTCGATACGCCTCGAGCCGGTTTACACGGCAAAAATGTTTTACGCGGCCTACCGTATGTTGTGTGAACAACACTGGGCTGATACTGAAGAGCTCCTGTTGGTGCACACCGGGGGGCTACAGGGCCGGCGGGGTTACCCCTGGCTCGATGGCTCGGCCGAGTCAGGCCAGTCTGGCGGAACGACAAAGTAGCGCCGCTTCTCCCGGCCTGCGCGGTCGAACTCTGCAGCCACAAACGCTCTGTCCCCGCGGTCCTTGTCTTCCCGTTGGGGAAGGGAGCTTGCATCCACAGGAGCAAGCCATTGACGCCGTTCAAGAGGCTGACCGCCGGCGGGAATGCTTGCCGCCAAGTCGCTGCTGTGGGCGCGAAGATAGCAGTCCATGTTCTTGTTCGCGGGCCAGCCAGGCGGCTTTTTCGAGACGTCAGGATTCTGTGCAAACAGGCGGCCCTTGATCTCCATCTCCCGCAGCGGATTGTCGATGCCCAGTTCGGCTAGCAAGGGAGCGGACTCAGGGCGAGCAGAAAGCGCAAGCTGGTGCTGGATCAAACGGTCCAGTTTTAAATCCAGTCGATCGCGTCTATTGGGCCCCAGCCAATGCCGCCATTCGCTGCCGTCCAGGCCTGGCGAGCACAGATAGAACTTTACTGCGAGCTCGAGATGTACGTGCCGTCGACGCTGGTGGCAGTAGTAGAGGACGTCGAATTCGCCGATGGTACGGCCACCCTCGCGCACTGCCAGATTGGTGGACAGCAGGTCAACCAGCGGGTCCTGTGTCAGGAAAAAATGCCATAAGGATTCAACATACAGCCCCAGACGGGCGCTCTTGGCGTCTGCCAGGTGCGCTTCGAGGGCATCTGGCTGCCGGTCGAGGGCTTCCAGCCAGGCCATTCGCTGCGAGCTTAGGCCCAGCTGACAGTTGGCGGCAGGTGGGCCTTCCCACTGCAGGTCGCAGCATTCAATGATCGGGGTCGAGAAACAGGCCCAGGCGAGATCTCGCACCGCCGTATGGGTAAGGGACAGCAGTGGCTTGTGGGCGAGGGTGATCATGTGGCTATAATAACAGCCCTCACTATTACGGACCTTAGGCAATGTTTGACAAGGTTGGGCTGGTAGGCCGCAGTCAGCAAGATGGCCTCGGCCCCGTGTTACAAGAACTGCTGGCTTTGTTGGGCTCTCGCGGCCACGAGGTCATGCTGCAGGATCGTCTGGCAGAGTTGGTGCCCGATCATGGTGTTGGCCTGGGCACTCCTGATGAGATCGGCCAGTGGGCAGACCTGGTGATCGTCTCAGGTGGTGATGGCAGCCTGCTGGGTGCCGCGCGCACCCTGGCCAAGTACGGTACACCGGTACTGGGCGTAAATCGCGGTCGCCTCGGTTTTCTCACAGATATTACGCCGGATCTTATCGCCGACCAGATTCCTCAAGTGCTGGACGGGCAGTTCGACGAAGAGAATCGCTTTCTCCTGGACGCCCATGTCTTGCGCGACGGCGAGGTCGTGGCTCGGGCTGACGCGCTCAACGATGTCGTGGTGAACTCCGGCGCATCAGCGCAGATGATCGAAATCGAGCTCAGTATCGATAACACCTTTGTTTACCGCCAGCGCGCCGACGGGCTGATCGTCTCTTCTCCTACCGGCTCCACCGCGTATTCACTCTCTGGAGGTGGCCCGATCATGCATCCATCGCTGGATGCGATAGTGTTGGTCCCCATGTTCCCCCATGCGCTCAGTAGCCGGCCGATCGTGGTGGATGGCTCGAGTGAGATTCGCGTGGACATACTCGCGCGCAATCGAATCCATCCCCCCGTGACCTGCGATGGTCAGGAAAACATGACCGCGCGTCCGGGCGATGCTGTGCTCATCCGCAAGAAGCCGTATTCGTTGCGTCTGTTGCACCCTGTGGGTCACAGCTTCTACGCCAGTTGCCGCGACAAGCTGCGCTGGGGCAACGCGCTGGTCGATTGATGGCTGATACCTTTGACGTGCTCGACGTTTCGGTCGAGGAAGATCTGTTGCCGCTGACTGCGCTGCTGCGCAGCCGGGGTGTGCCGCACCGAATTTATGAGGAAGAGGGCAGGCAGATCCTCACCGTGTTTGCTGAGAATAATGTAGCGCCTGTGCGGGAGCTGTATCGAGCGTGGCGGGCCGAGGAGGTCACCATCTCGGTGGAGCGGGGCAATCGGGTTCAGGCCCGCGCACCGTCCATCAATTGGCGTCAGGGGCCTGTGACAGCCGTCTTCGCTGTGATTGCCATAGTTGTATTTCTGCTTATCGACGTAGCGGGAATGCAGGGGCTGATTCCCTGGTTGACGTTCCTGCCCGTGGATATCGTGGCTGGCCAGATTGTTTTTTACGAGATGGGACAACAGTACTGGCGTTTGATCAGCCCTATCTTCCTCCATTTCGGCTGGTTGCATATTATTTTCAACTGTCTCTGGGTCTGGGAGTTTGGCCGGCGCACGGAGCGAGTTTTGGGTCCGGTTAACCAGATAGGGCTGATTCTTGCGATTGCACTCGTGTCGAATTGTCTCCAGTACTTCAGTAGCGGCCCTTCCATCTTTGGCGGACTTTCCGGTGTGGTGTATGGCTTGCTGGGCTTTGCCTGGGTGGCGCCGCTGCTGCAATCACGCTGGGATATCCAGCCACCTCCCGCCATCATGGTCTTCATGGTTGGCTGGCTCGTCGCCGGTTACCTTGGGGTACTGGAGGGGCTTGGCATGGGATCTATAGCCAATGCAGCGCACCTTGGTGGGCTGTTGGCTGGTGCAGCATTGGGCGCACTGCTCGGGGTGCTTGCCAGGCGGGCTTGAGCGTCTTTCGGGTACGTCTGCTGCCGCTCTTGCTGATAGCCTCGACGTGGCTATACTGGAAGCAGGAGACATAACAGAGGCTCAGCCATGGAACACGATGCATCAGTACACAGCCTGAAGTGCCCCAAGTGCCGGCACGGCATGGAGGAGGTTACTCACGAAGGCGTCACGATTGATCGTTGCAGTAATTGTCAGGGCCTCTGGTTCGACGCGGACGAAGCACAACAGCTCAAGAGCCTGCCGGAAAGCGCCGTCGTCGATACAGGGTCTTCAAAAGAAGGATGGAAGTGGGACAGTCGCGTCGATATCGACTGCCCACGTTGTGGCAAGCACATGGAGTTGACTTCGGACGCCAAGCAAAAGCATATCTGGTACGAGGTCTGTCCGGATCACGGCATGTTTATGGACGCGGGAGAATTCTCCGACTTCAAGGAAGAAAATCTGCTGGACTGGTTCCGCGGCGTTATTAAGGGTAATCGGGAAACCGTCTGCCCCTGAAATAACAAAATCAGGCGTCCCGCGACCGCGGGGCGTTTTTCTATGGGCCGCCGGAGAGTATAATCCCCCACCTCTCCACGAATTGCGCGGAATTCCCCATGGATTACCAACAAATGATCGAGAATATGACCCCGGAGTTGTATACCAACCTCCGTCGGGCCGTAGAGCTTGGCAAATGGCCCGATGGCAACCCGGTTACTCCCGAGCAGCGCGCCAACGCAATGCAGGCGGTTATCGCCTGGGGCGAACAGCACCTGCCGGCCGAGGAAAGGGTTGGTTTTATCGATAAAGGGCACAAGGATGGGGACGACTGCGACGACCCTACTGAAACCCCACTTAACTGGAAGTAGGAGAACAACGTGCCCCAGACCCTGGCCGCCGGTGCGGTGCGCAAGATGAAAACCGAACTCGCTGAACAGGTGCAGTACAAGCTGCCACTCGGCGATACCAAGCTGCCCATGAATGACTTGCTGGGCAAGACGCTGTCTCTATCCTATGCGGGGCAAATTAACTGCATCGCCTGCGATCGCAAAACCAACAAGAGTTTCAGTCAGGGCTTTTGCTACCCCTGTTTCAAGCGCCTGGCGCAGTGCGATAGCTGCATTGTGTCTCCAGAAAAGTGCCACTATGACGCGGGCACCTGCCGCGAACCCGCCTGGGGCGAGGAGAACTGCCTGATCGATCATATCGTGTATCTGTCCAATACCTCTGGCGTAAAAGTGGGTATCACGCGCCATAGTCAGGTGCCAACGCGTTGGATGGACCAGGGGGCTACACAGGCACAACCGATCTTTAGAGTGAGCACTAGGCTGCAGTCAGGGCTGGTCGAAACTGCGTTCAAATCCCATGTTGCGGACAAAACCAGTTGGCAGGCCATGCTCAAGGGCGATGCTGAACCGGTGGACCTCGAGCAGCGCCGGCAGCAACTGACAGCCGATTGCGCGGCAGAACTGGCCCAGTTGCGCGAACGCTATGGCTTGCAAGCAATCACGGAATTAGAGGGTGCGGAAGAAACCCGTATCAGCTACCCCGTGCTGGAGCACCCGAGCAAGGTGAAGTCTTTTAATCTGGATAAGGCTCCACTGGTTGAAGGCACGCTTCAGGGCATCAAAGGCCAGTACCTGATATTCGACACCGGTGTGATTAATATGCGCAAGTACGCCGGTTACCATCTTGAAGTAGCGCAAATCGACTGAGACTAAACATGCGAGACGCAACCCCCGGCACCATTCATCTGAAGGATTACCAGCCCCCAGGTTACCTGGTCAATCGTACAGAACTTCACTTCCTCCTCGGCGAGGAAGACACTATCGTAACGTCGAAGCTGCATCTGCTGCGCAACACCGAGGGTAGTAGCAGCGGCGAACTTGAGCTGGACGGCCAGGATCTGGAGCTGGTGGAAATTCGTCTCGATGGTGAAATCCTGGAGGCGGACAGGTATGAACTGCGCGAGGCTTCTCTGCTATTGCGCGACCTTCCCGAGCAGTGCCTGCTTTCCTGTGTCACGCGCATACAGCCCCAGCTCAACACATCATTGGAAGGGCTGTATCGTTCCCAGACTATGTTCTGCACTCAATGTGAGGCCGAGGGTTTTCGCAAGATCACGTACTACCTCGATCGCCCGGATGTCATGAGCGTATTCACTGTCACCATTGATGCTGATGCGTCGCGCTATCCGGTACTGCTGTCCAACGGCAACCTCGAAGAGACCACGCTTCTGCCCAGCGGTGACACCCGTGTCGTGTGGCACGATCCATTCCCCAAGCCAAGCTATCTGTTCGCGCTAGTGGCGGGGCAGTTGGAGCATGTTGAGGACAGCTTTGTCACCTGCAGTGGCCGCGACGTCACCCTGCGCATATATGTCGAGGAGAAAGACATAGACAAGTGCGGCCACGCCATGGATTCACTGCAGCGCTCCATGCGTTGGGACGAAGAGCGCTTTGGTCGCGAGTATGATCTGGATATTTTCAACGTGGTCGCGGTGGATGACTTCAATATGGGGGCGATGGAAAACAAGAGCCTCAATATATTCAATACGTCCTGTGTTCTCTGCGATCCTGATACCACAACGGATGTTGGTTATCAGCGTGTCGAAGCTATTGTGGCCCATGAGTACTTTCACAACTGGTCCGGCAACCGGGTCACTTGTCGCGACTGGTTCCAGTTGAGTTTAAAGGAGGGCTTCACTGTATTTCGCGATGCCGAGTTTTCCTCGGACATGGGTTCACGCACAGTGAAAAGAGTCGAGGATGTGACCTTGTTGCGCAGCGCCCAGTTCGCTGAAGACGCGGGCCCGATGGCTCATCCGGTTCGCCCGGAGTCCTACATCGAAATCAACAATTTCTACACCCTGACCGTTTACGAAAAGGGTGCGGAAGTGGTTCGCATGATTCATACCCTGCTGGGGCCGGACGCGTTCCGGGCAGGTTCCGATCTTTATTTCGAACGTCACGACGGCCAGGCAGTGACTTGTGAAGACTTTGTATTGGCGATGGAAGAGGCCAGCGGCAAGGACCTCAGTCAGTTCCGCAACTGGTATTCCCAGGCCGGCACACCGCGCCTGGCGGTAAGCGAGAGTTGGGACGAGGACGCGGGAGCCTATACGCTCAGCGTGGCGCAAAGCTGCCCACCCACACCCGGTCAGGCTGAGAAAAAGCCGTTTGTTATCCCGCTGGGCATAGGCTTGCTCGGCGACGCGGGTAACCTGCGCTTGCAGCTTGAGGGTGAAGAGCCAGACCCTGAGCTGGAGGACAACACACACACCGTGTTGATGGTTGACCAACAGCAGCAGGATTTTGTCTTCACTGGCTTGCCGGAAAAACCGGTTCCTTCACTGTTGCGCGGTTTCTCCGCGCCAGTGCGTCTGGATTTTGATTACAGCCGCGAAGACCTGTGCCGCCTGATGAGCGGTGATGACGATGGCTTCGTACGTTGGGATAGCGCCCAGACTCTGGCAGTGGGCGTGATTGCAGAAGTTCAGCAGCAGCTTGCCAGCGGCGGCGAGCCTGTTGTGGATCCATTGTTCCTCCAGGCGAGTATCCAACTGCTGCAGGACCCGTCACTCGATCCGGCGATGTTGGCCGAAATGCTAACCTTGCCCAGTGAGAACTATTTGGCTGAACTGGCGGGTGAGGGAGCGGCTGACGTTGACGCTATTCACTCAGCGCGTCGTGCGGTGCAGGCTGCGGTTGGCGGACATTGTGCGCAGGCACTGGAGCAACGCTATCGTGAACTTAGGGTAGAAGAAGCCTATGCGGCGAGCGGTGCACAGATTGCTGCACGCAGCCTGCGCGCGACCTGTCTGACTTACCTTGCTGCAGCAGGTGAGCGCGGGCTTGAGCTTGCCCAGGAGCAGTTTTCCGCCGCCGACAATATTACCGAACGTCTTTCGGCACTGCGGGTGCTGAGCCATTTTGGTAAGCGTGCCGATTGGGAACAGCCCATGGAGCAGTTCTATAAGGACTGGGGGCACGAGACTCTGGCCGTCAATCAGTGGTTGGCGCTGCAGGCCACTATGCCGGATGATGCGGCCGTCGCTCGTGTGCGTCATCTGATGGAGCACCCTGATTTTGATATTCGAAACCCCAACAAGGTGCGTTCTCTGGTGGGTACATTTGCCGGCCAGAATCCGGTGAATTTCCATCGCGCTGATGGCACGGGTTATCGGCTGTTGCGTCAGATCGTCGCAGAGCTCAATGCCATCAACCCTCAAATCGCGTCACGGCTGTTGGCGCCGTTGACCAAGTGGCGTTATTACAGTGGCCGCGCTGACTTGATGCGCGCCGAGTTGGAACAGTTGGCAGCGCTGGACGGCCTATCCCCGGATGTGTTCGAAGTGGTTAGTAAGTCACTAAAATAACGGGACGTTACTTTCCCGGGTAAAGAGGCGGCAGGTCGTTGGTGGCCTTGCCGCCTTTTTTTCTGCTTTTGTGCAGGCGCTTCACGCTCAGTGCGAGTACTGACCCATCCCATGCGCCAGTGTTAGCGCTGTAGAGTTGCTGATCCAGTAGCGCGATTTCCTGCGTTAACAACTCGTCGTCGAACTGGCGCGCTACATCAGCAAGTGCGCTTCCCTCGAGCGCCGGATTGATTGCGCCTGCCCATTGTTGCAGCCAGTGGCGAGCCTGATTGGCCTGGTTTGCACTGCAGGCAGCCAGCAAGCTCTTGTAGCTTTTACCAAGCCTTGGTGAGTCTGTGTGGCCAGCCACGTCGGGTTGGGAGGGTTTGCGGGCGCGCCACCAGAGCAGTGCGGTCGTGGCCCAGCCGATTGCGCATAGTGCCGCCAGCCACTGCCAGAACGGATTGGCGGGGTCGCGTTGTTGATCTGCCGATACGGGCGCGGAGGGCTTCGTCGCAGCACTGTTGCCAAGGGCAGGGGAGCCGCTGCTGGTGACATCGATGGTGCGAGCCGGCACGACGGCGTAGCGCAATTGCTCGGCTTCGATGTCCCACCAGGGGATGCGAATCTCCGGCAGGGTGAACGAGCCTGCGCGAGTCGCAACGAGAGCCGCGCTGTCAGTGCGCACGCCCCGTTTACCGCTGGCAATTTCGCTGTCACCGATCACAGGTTGGTCAGGGAATAGCTTGATGCCGTCGACCGGTGTGCTCGCCACAGGCGGCAACTGGGCTCCCTGCATTCCCTCAGCGACCAGACGGATGCTGCGGGTGATCGAGCTTCCCGCTGTCAGCTGCTGTGGGTCGCTGGACCATTGTTCTTCGATTTTCAGATCTCGCGCTGGCAACCACGTGGCTCCCAGCGGGTAGTTAGCGGGCCGCGGCAGAACGTCCACTGAAAGCGCGGGCGTATTCATGCGCACCAGACGTCCGCGCAGGCGGCTGCCTTCCCGGGCACTGAATGACTGCGCGGGAATCCTCAGCGTGCCGCTTTGTTCGGGGAATATTGCATATCGCACCTCGTGCACCAACCACGGCCTGCCGCCGGCATTGCGCTGGAAACTGCGTTGTTCCAGTGGCAGCACGAAAGCGTCGTCCAGCTGTAGCTCGCTGATACTGCGTTGATTTAGGTTGACGGCCTGTTGCAAGCGCAAGGTGAGAATCAACTGGCCCTGCACATAAACTGATTCGCGGTCGAGCTCGGCTTCAAACAGCACGGTTTCGGCGCCGGGATCGATTTCAACCGGTTCGCTGACCTCTATCGTCAGGGGCGCACTGCTACTGTTGCCACTGCGGAACGCACCGATGCTAAGCGAGCCGGTGCGCAGCGGGGTAATATTCAGAATCAACTGGCGCTCATGCGTGCGTTGGCCATTGATGATCTGCGTGCTGCTGCGCGTCGACTTATTGAGGATCTCAAAGTCACGACTGACCTGAGCGGTGTCGATGTCGGCCAGATTTTCGTCGTTCTCGGTGACGGTTATCGTCAGGCTTAGCGTGTCACCCAGGGCCGCCTGATAGCGGTCCAGTGTGGCTTCTACTTTAGCGAGTGCTACCTGGGCCAGAAATAAACCCAGCACCGCGATCGCCAGATTACCAGTACGTTTCATTGTCGTTGTCTTGTCCTTGCTGCTGCCGCTTACGGCTCTCGTACCTGAATTTTTCCCGCAACAAGCCCGAGGGATCGTCGGGAACGCGCCGCAACCACTGTTCCATGGCCTGGTCGCGTTCGAGGTTGTCGTCGGTGGCGGCCTCTTGCGCCATATCCATCAATTCGTCGCCGGGTTCAGCGGGCTGCTGTTCTTGCTGCTCTCCCTCTTGCGGCTCGCCTGCTTGCTCGTTCTGTTCAGCGGGCTCCTGCGGTTCGCCCTCGCTGCCTTCGCTGTCCTGTGATTCGCCCTGTTGTTGCTCGCCTTCCTGCTGCTCGCCCTGGTCTTGCTGTGAGTCCTGCTGCGCATCCTGGTTGGCGTCGTCTTGTTCGCCATCTTCACCGGACTGCTGTTCCTGTTGCTGTTGCTCCTGCTCTTGCTGTTGTTGTAGCTGCTCTACGAGATCGAGGTTCTGCTGGGCGTCCTCAGCCTCAGGGTTGCGAGCGAGAGATTCACGATAGGCCGATGCCGCTTCTTCGAGCTGGCCGGCGCGCGCCAGGGCATTACCCCGGTTGTACCAGGCATCCGCACTGTCGCCATTGGCAAAATCCTGCGCAGCGCGCTCGTAGTCGCTATTGCGATAAGCCGCAGTGCCAGCCCAGTCTTTATTTTCGAACAAGCGGGAGGCTGCTTCAGGGTCTTCAGCCTGCAGTGCGCGCTGGCCCTGTTGATCGCGAGTGAGCCAGAGATCATCCCATAAAGCAGCATGGGCATCAGGCGTGGCCGGCAGGAAGATCAGTGGGGCAAGCCCGAGCAGCCAGCCCCGACGAAACAGCGCGAGCGCCGGTAGCAACAGCATTGCGACAAGCCAGTAGCCCTGGTCTTCCCATGCGTCTGCCGTGCGGCCGAGCTCGGCTGTTCGGGTGGCGAGGTTCAGTTCGTTTTCCGCCAGCAGATAGTCCAGGTCGCCGTCGTCAATCTGCATGCGCATATAGCGACCACCCGTAGCGGCAGCCACTGCGCGCAGGTTGGTTTCTTCAAGACCAGGCATGACAATGCCGCCACTGCTGTCCTTGAGGAAACCGCCGCGGGGGAGGGGCAGTGGCGCTCCGGTGGCGGTGCCCACACCCATGATGGCAAGGCTGGCGCCACTGCCTTCAAGGACGTCCTCGATGGCGCGCTGGTCACGCGCAGTGATGCTGTCGGTCACCAGCAAGACCTTGCCGTCGCGGATGCCGGCGGAGTGCAGCAGCGATACAGCTTCGCCCAGCGCCGCAGCTGGATCGCTGCCGGGTAGTGGCATGATCTCGGGGTGGAGCGCGGGTAACAGATTGGCAATAGTAGGCGTGTCGTCGGTGAGCGGGGTGACGATATGCGGGTCGCCTGCATAGGCAATCAAGCCGGTCTGGCCCTCTTTGCGTCGCGCCAGCAGGTCGAGCAGTTTCTGTCGAGCGCGATCGATCCGCGAGGGTTCCAGATCTGCGGCGATCATGGAATAGCTCAGGTCCAGCGCGACCACCAGGGCGTCTTCGGTCTGGTGCACGGGCTGCGGGATTTTCTCCCAGCTGGGGCCGGCAGCGGCGAAGACTGCGATCAGCCAGACGGCGAGAACTGCTGGTGCCGGATTGCGTTTGGCACTCGTAGCTTTCCCGTCGAGCAGTGACTCGAGCAGCTCAGGGGCGATAACACTTTCCCAGTTGCCGGCGTTGCGGCTGCGGCGCCAGAGCGCCAGAGCGAGCAGAACTGCGGGCGCCAGGGCCCACAGCCATTCGGGGCGCATCAGGTGGAAGCTCACGCAGATTCCTCCAATGGATGGCTGCGCCAGCCGAAGTGGCGCCATACCCGTGTGAGGGCCAGCAAGAAACTGAGTGCGAGCGCTGCTCCCAGTGGAAGATAGGCCAGCGCCTGGCGTGGCCGGTAGCTTGCGCTCTCAACTTCTATGGGTTCCAGCTCATCGACCGCGGCATAAATATTGGCGAGGTCCGCTGGATTGCGGGCGCGGAAATAGCGGCCGCCGGTGAGTTGGGCGATTTCCCCCAACGTGGCCTCATCAAGGCCACGAGAGGGGTTGACCTGGCGAGACCCGAAACTGGAACCGAACAGACCGGGCACCGTCATCTTGTCGGCGCCAATACCGATGGTATAGATACGGATGCCGAGATCGGCTGCGAGTCTGGCGGCCTGCAGAGGCTGGACTGAGCTGGCAGTGTCCTCGCCATCGCTGAGCAGAATGAGGACCCGGTTTTCGGCCGGACGCTCTTTCAGCCGTTTTACCGCCAGGCCAATGGCGTCGCCGATCGCGGTTTCCTGGCCGGCGAAGCCTATTCGCGCCTCCAACAAGAAGCGTTTCACGGTCGCGCCATCGAAGCTCAGTGGGGATTGCACGTAGGCGTTGCTGCCGAACAGAATGAGGCCCAGGCGATCGCCGCGGCGCTGGTCGATAAAGTTGGCGCCGAGTTGGCGCACGGCTTCCCAGCGAGAAACACGGTTGCCGCTGACTTCCATGTCGTCAGTCTCCATGGAGCCGGAAATGTCGACGGCCATCATCAGGTCGCGGCCGCTATTGGGTAACTCGATAGCGTCTCCGATCCACATCGGGCGGGACGCCGCCAACAATAACAACGCCCAGATAAGCCACACCAGTACCAGCGTTATAGCGCCGGGGCCACCGCGACGTTTGCCACTGCCTTTACTGAGAGCTTCCCAGCTACTGAAAAAGGGCGCCCTGAGCGCGGGTTCCTGGCCGCTGGCAGGGGGCAGGAGTGCACGCACCAGCAGCGGTAGCGGCGCGAGCAGTAGTAACCATGGCCACAGGAGTTCTATCATGCACTCACCTTGTGGTGGGCAATCCAGGTCTGTGCCTGTTGCAGCAAGGCGTCCGCGGAAAAATCCGTTCCGGGTTTGCGATAGTGGAAGTCTGCGAATGCGGGATCAAAGGTCACAGCCCGGGCCGCTCTCGTCTCGAGAAACGTCACCCATTCGTAGCCGTGGAGCGCGGCCACATTTTCATCGGGATAGGCGTGCAGGGCGACAGTTTTGAGCACCCGGTTAACGTCAGAGACACAGGTGAGCGGGTCATTCATCTGGGCGTAGCGCTGCTCTATCACTGCCAGTGCCGCGAGGCCCTGACGTCGATACAAGTTACGGCGCCGTCGTTGCACCAGCACCCAGAGCAGAGCAGCGATGCCCGTCAGCAGCAACACCGCGAGCAGCCACCACCCGGGGGCATACGGCCAGGCGCTGATGGGCGCTGGCTCACGCAGCGGATTGAGTGCGGCGAGTGGATCGTTTGGGTTCACACCCTCGCCTCGCCGAAGTAGGTTTGCAACACACTGAAAGGAGATTCGCTGGTGCTCGCCCCGATCAGTGGGATACCGAGCCGCTGCATGATGTCTTCCAGAGTCTCCTGCCGCTTGGCATAGGCTTCACGGTAGGCCTTGCGCAGATGCCGGTCTGCGGTGTTGAGTTCGCTGCGATGCTCGCCGTCAGTGACCGCATAGCGTCCGCCGCGCGGTAATTTCGCCTCCAGCGGGTCGCTACAGACGATGGCGGAAATCTGGGTGTGCTGGGCGAGCTGGAACAGATGGTCACGTGCCTGCTCGTCTTCGATACCCTGGAAATCACTGATCAAAAAGACGTTGCTGCCGGGGCGTGTTACCCGGCGCAAGTTGGCCAGAGTGTCGCTCAGGGTCGCGCCGTCTTCGCCTGGCGGGACGGGCAGGCTAGCGTTGTAGCTACAAATTTCCGAGAGCAGGGCGAGCGCGGTGCGCCGGCTGCGTCGGGGCCGAATTTCGCGGTGGCCCTGCCGATTAAAGACGAGGCCTCCCACCTTGTCGCCGCCTTCCAGTGCGGCCCAGGTGAGCAGCGCGGATATGTGCGCTGCCAGTACGGATTTGAAACAGTTGCGTGAACCAAAGAACATGCCCTGGCGTTGGTCTACCAGTAGCATCACGGGACGTTCGCGCTCCTCGCGGAACATTTTGGTGTGGGCGGCGCCAGTGCGGGCGGTGACGCGCCAGTCGATGTTGCGAATGTCATCGCCGGCCTGGTAGCGGCGGACTTCTTCGAAGTCGATGCCACGGCCACGGAAATTGGATTTGTTGGCGCCGGCGAGGGCGCTCAGCGCGCGGTTGCGGCGCAGCAGTTGTAACTGGCGTGCGGGGAAGCGCAGCGCAATCAACTGCTCCAGATCGGCATAGCTGCCGCGGGCCTTGCCGGTGATGTCACCCAGCTGGCTCAAGCCACGGGCACCAGTGTCAGTAGTTCGCGGATCACCTGGTCCGGGGTCACGCCATTTGCTTCGGCTTCAAACGTCAGGATCAGGCGGTGGCGCAGAACGTCACCGGCGATGGCCTGGACGTCGTCGGGGCCGACAAAATCGCGGCCGGCCAACCAGGCGTGGGCACGGGCACAGCGGTCCAGGGCGATGGTTGCCCTGGGGCTGCCGCCGTAGGCTATCCAGGCAGCCAGTTCCTCGCTGTAGTTGCCGGGATTGCGGGATGCAATCACCAGCTGCACGATATATTGCTCGACCGTCTCAGCCATGTGCAGTGCCAGAAGTTCTTCGCGCGCCTGGAAAATACTTTGCTGGGACAGTTCCGGCGGAGCGCTGGCAGCCTCGGTCTGGCCGGCTTCACGCCGGGTGAGGCGCAGAATCTCGAGCTCGGCGTCGGCGGCAGGGTAGTCCACATTGACATGCAGCAGGAAACGATCGAGCTGAGCTTCCGGCAGCGGATATGTGCCTTCCTGCTCGATCGGGTTCTGGGTGGCCATCACCAGAAATAGCGGCGGCAAGTCGTAGGTTTCAGAGCCCACGCTGACCTGGCGTTCCGCCATGGCCTCAAGCAGCGCCGATTGCACCTTTGCGGGCGCGCGGTTGATTTCGTCCGCCAATACCAGATTGTGAAATATGGGCCCGCGCTGGAAGTGGAAAGATCCTTCCTGGGGACGATATATCTCGGTGCCGGTGACGTCACCCGGCAACAGGTCGGGCGTGAACTGGATGCGCTGGAAGTCTCCTTCCAGACCATCCGCAAGGCATTTGACTGCCCGCGTCTTGGCCAGCCCGGGTGCGCCTTCTACCAAGAGGTGTCCATCTGCCAGCAGGGCAATGATGAGGCGTTCCACCAGGTGTTGTTGACCGATAATCTGGCTGCTGAGCCAGTCCTGAAGAGATCGTAAATCAGCGCTAGCCACGCTCGCTCCTGTTTTCTGAATGAGTATTTTTTGGGCTGTCGGACCTGGGTCGCGGCGCCGAAGAGGCAGGCATTGTAGCGCATCGAACCGCGGGTTCCATCCCGTGCGCAAACTGTGACTTTTCACCGCTCTAAAGGTTCCATCGAATACGTCTTTTTCACCACTTCTGGTCTAGACTTCCAAGATATGGAAGCCCATTGCAAGCGGCTCCCCCTCTGACACTGGAAACTGAGCAATGACCTGGGAAAACCACAAGAAAGCCCTGCTTGAATCTCTGCAACAGCGTATCGAAGATCGCGCCGAGACTGTCGATCGAGAATCCCTGCAACACCTGGCGGCGTCCCTGTTCCGCCGGTTCGCGGCAGAAGACCTGCACGGCAGGGCGGTAGAGAACCTGTACGGCTCACTCTACCAACTGCTGGAGATTGCGCGCAGTTGGGATGGCGCGGTGCCCAAGGTGGAATTTTTTAACCCGCAGCTGCACCGCGACGGCTGGGAGAGCCCGAACACGGTATTGGTTATCCTCTGTCGTGGTATCCCGTTCGTCACCGCCTCCGTGCGCGGAGAGCTCAATCGTCGCAATCTGCCTATCCACATTATTGCCAGTACCAATGTGGCGGTTCATCGTGACGCGGCAGGAGCCCTGCAGGAGATATTCAGCCCCGGTGAAGCCTCGGCGGAAGACAGCAGCAGCGAGGCCGTTATTTACTTCGAGCTCGGTCGCCACTCCGACCCTTCGCAGCTGGACGAGCTTAAACAAACCTTGCTGGAAATTCTGGCTGAAGTCGGCATGGTGGTCGACGACTTCCCCGCCATGAACGATTGTCTGGGTGAAGCGGTAGACGCGATCAACGCCAGTGCCTGTGTCGAGCCCGATTATCGGGATGAGGCCGCTGAATTTCTCATCTGGCTGCGGCAACAGCATATGACCATGCTGGGCTATGAGTATCTGGAGGTGGAATACGGCGATGCTGCACCTGCTGTGCGCGTATGCAGGGACCGAAGTCTCGGGCTCTTGCGTCAGCGCGGGACCCGGGGAGTGGCTGATCTGGAGGCGGATCTTGCGAGTATGAAATCAGATGAGCTGCATCGCCGCCAACTGAGTTTTTCCAAGTCGCGTAAACGTTCGCGGGTGCATCGCCTGACCTACCCAGACTATGTCGAGGCGCGCGTTTTTGACGAGCAGGGCAGGGTGGTTGGCCAGCACCGGTTTATTGGCCTCTACACCTCATCGGTCTACACCATGAACCCCAAGTACATACCGATCTTGCGCCGCAAGGTGGCAACGATCATGGAAATGTCACATGTAGACTGGGCCGAACATGAAACCCGCGAACTGGCGCGTGTGCTCGAGATGTACCCCAGAGACGAGTTGTTCCAGTCCAGCATTGCCGACCTGGATACAGCCGTGAATGCGATTAACCGGATTCAGGAGCGCCGCCAGACGCGTTTGTTTGTGCGCCGCGATGTACATGGCAAATTTGTCAGTTGCATCGTGTTTGTGCCGCGTGATCGTTACACGACGGAACTGCGCGAGTTGATGGGGGAAATTCTTACTCGAGCCTATGAGGCCGAAGAGTCGGAATTCAACACCCAATTCTCCGAATCTATTCTTGTCCGTTGTCACTTTGTGTTGCGAGTAAACCCTGCTCGCGACATTGACTGCGATCCGGTCGAATTGGAAGAGGAGTTGGTACAGGCGACTCTGGCCTGGGAAGACCGCCTGCGTATTCGCCTGGTCGAAGAGTTTGGCGAGGAAGTTGGCAATGCCCATGCCAATCTCCTGGGCAATGGTTTTCCACCCGGCTATCGCGACGATTTTGACCCGCGTATGGCGGTGGCAGATATACGCAAAATTTTGTCGCTGGTCAGTGGCAAGTCGCTGGAACTGTCGCTTTACCGGCTGGCGGAAGACAGCACCACCACTTTGCGCCTCCGGCTCTATCACGCCGGCGAGAGCTTACCTCTTTCGGACGTGCTGCCCATTCTGGAGAACCTGGGGCTGCGTGTCACCAGCGAGCGCCCTTATGGGATCAGGGCTCGTGGTGGCGAGCTGTATTGGGTGCAGGAATTCACGGTGCTCTACAGCCTGTCGCAGAATTTTGAGCTGGACGAAATCAAGGAGGAATTCGAAGACGCTTTTGCCCGTATCTGGTACGGCGAAGCTGAGAGTGATTCGTTCAATCGATTATTGATTGGAACCCGTTTGAGTTGGCGTGAAATTGCCATGCTCAGAGCGTACGCACGCTATCTGCGCCAGCTGCAGTTCCCGTACAGCGTGGAGTACATCGCAGAGACCATGGCGAGCCATCTACACATTACTGCCCGTATTGTGGAGATGTTCCTGACGCGTTTCTCGCCGGTGTTTGACGGCGATGAGGACTGGCGCGGCGAGCGTGAATTAAGTGTTGAACAGCGAATTTCTGAAATGCTGGATGAGGTGGAAAACCTCGGTCAGGATAGAATCATTCGCCAGTACCTCAAGGCCATCAAGGCAACTCTGCGGACCAACTTTTTCCAACAGGAGCGCGATGGCAGTCTCAAACCCTATATGTCATTCAAGCTGAATCCGTCTGCGATACCCGACGTTCCCCAGCCTGTACCGATGTTTGAAATCTACGTCTACTCTCCTCGCGTGGAAGGCGTGCACTTGCGCGGCGGTCGGGTTGCCCGCGGTGGATTGCGCTGGTCAGATCGACAAGAAGATTTTCGCACCGAAGTGCTGGGCCTGGTGAAAGCACAGCAGGTGAAAAATGCCGTTATCGTGCCGGTGGGCGCCAAGGGTGGCTTCGTAGCCCGCCAGCTCAATCCGCGCATGAGTCGTGACGAGGTGCAGCAGGAAGGGATTGCCTGCTACAAGATGTTTATCCGCGGCCTGTTGGATATCACCGACAACCGCGGTGACGTAAACGTGATACGGCCGCCGCATGTAGTGGCAAAAGACGAGGACGATCCCTATCTGGTTGTGGCTGCAGATAAGGGCACCGCGACGTTTTCCGATATCGCCAACCAGCTATCGGCCGACTACGATTTCTGGCTCGGTGATGCCTTCGCCTCGGGCGGCAGCGAGGGCTATGACCACAAGAAAATGGGGATTACCGCGCGAGGTGCCTGGGTGTCTGTACAGCGACACTTTCGCGAAATGGACCTGGATATACAGAGCACCGACTTCACTGTTGTCGGCGTAGGCGATATGGGCGGTGATGTTTTCGGCAATGGCATGCTGCTGTCCGAGCATATCAAGCTGGTGGCTGCCTTTAACCACATGCATATATTTATCGACCCGGACCCTGATACCAGTGCGAGCTATGCCGAGCGCAAGCGTCTGTTTGAGCAGCCGCGTTCGGCCTGGTCTGATTACGATGAAAATCTGGTGTCGGCTGGAGGAGGTGTTTTCCTGCGCTCGGCCAAGTCGATTCCGGTGTCTGAACAGATGCGCGATCTGTTCGACATTCCTCACACGCAGCTTCCTCCCAACGAATTGATTGGTTACCTGTTGAGGGCACGGGTGGATCTATTGTGGAATGGCGGGATCGGCACTTATGTGAAGGCCAGCAGTGAATCGCACCTCGACGTTGGCGACAAGGCAAACGATGGTCTGCGGATCAATGGCGATGAGCTCCGCTGTCGCGTGGTGGGCGAGGGCGGTAATCTGGGCATGACCCAACTCGGCCGCGTCGAGTACAGCCTTGCAGGCGGACGCTCAAATACTGACTTTATCGATAATGCTGGTGGAGTCGATTGTTCTGATCACGAGGTCAACATCAAGATTCTGCTCAACGCGGTTGTGGCCCGCGGGGATCTTACCGAGAAGCAGCGTAATATTCTGTTGGAAGAGATGACGGACGAGGTCTCCGATCTGGTGCTGCACAATAACTATCGCCAGGTACAGGCGATTTCGCTGACTGAAATGCAAGCCGATGAGCGTTTCGACGAATACAAGCGTTTCATTGAGAATATGGAGGAGATGGGACGCCTTGACCGGGCACTTGAATTTCTCCCGAACGATGAGGAGTTGCAGGAGCGACGCAGCGCCGGCCAACCACTGACACGTCCAGAGCTGTCCGTGCTGGTCTCCTACAGCAAAGGGGTGTTGAAAGAGGAACTGATCGCATCTGATCTTGGCCGCGACCCCTATCTTGCCAATGCCGTTAAGACCGCATTCCCGGCGCGGTTGGTCGCGGCTTACCCAGATGAAATTCTCAGCCACCGCCTGCACCGGGAAATCATGTGTACGCAGGTGGCAAACGATATTGTTAACCGCATGGGGCTCAATTTTATTCTCCGCCTGCGCAAAGCCACCGGTGCCTCAATAGCGGACGTGGCGCGCGCGTACACGACAGTGATGGAGGTTTTCCAGCTCAGGGAACTGTGGGAACTGATAGAGCTTATGGATCACAAGGTGTCTACTGGCGTGCAGTTGGACATGATGGTGCGGCTTATTCGCCTGGTGAAACGTGCCAGCCGATGGTTGCTGCGCAACCGCAGGCACGAACTAGCACCTACCCCGTTGATTGACGAGTTCCGCCCCGGGCTGGATGCGCTGCGAGATTCCTTTCAGGACATGCTGCGCGGCCGCGCCCGGGAACAGTATGAAGAGATTATGGGCAGCTACCTCGAGCAGGGAGTGCGAGAGGATATTGCGGCAAGAGTGTCTGGCAATCATCTTGCTTACACCGCACTGGGGATTATCCAGGCTGCCAAAGAGAGCGGCGCGCCGCTGGAGAATGTGGCTAGTCTTTACTATGCCATGGGTGAACAACTCGAGCTCGACTGGTTTGGTAGCCAGATTCTGGCGGCAAAAGTCGGCAATGAGTGGCAGGCCCTTGCCCGTGACACCTATCTGGAAGACCTGGAGTGGCAGCAGCGTACTCTGGCAGTCGGTGCGCTGCATCACCTGCCGGAAGACCGCAACCTACTGACCTGTCTCACGCGTTGGGGAGAGCAGGAGAGTGTTCTGCTCAATCGCTGGCAGGAGATGCTCGCCGAGCTGCATGCCACAGACGTACCGGACTTCGCCATGTTCGCGGTGGCCAACAGAGAGCTGCTGGACTTGGCCCAGAGCAGTCTGCGCACAGCTTCTCCCGACTCTGGGGAGAGCCAGGGCGACGACTAGCTGGCGTGATCTAGGTGGCTTGAGAGGTCAGAGCGCTCTGATCTTATGAACACCAGACACGCCGGTAAGGCCGTCCCACTGATCCGAACGGCCTTCACGCCAACCGGAGATCCAGTTCTGGCGGTGTTCGTCGTCGGAATGGGGACAAAGCTCCTGGCTGCGGCCTGTTATGCCGGCCTGGTAGCCTTTGTCGAATGCCCGGGTGTTCATATCACGCTTCTGTCTTCTCATAGAGATCTCCGATTTCAGGCGGAGCAGTCGCTGCCGGCGCGGGGAGCTTCCCCTCGCGCACCGGTTCGCGGTGCTAAATATGTGGTCTGTACTGCTGGTATTTGACTTGATACAACGAAGCAATTCAGCGGAGGTGCCCGCAGGCACAGGATCTATAAAACCAAAGCTGGCTGCCCACGGCCACTAACAATTTGTTCTTTGAAAATACGGTTTTTATAACGGTTTTGTGCCCCTGGATTGAATAGCCATTTTTTTCAATAGCTTAGCTTTATTTTGCAATGCTGAATCGACGTCAAAAATCAAAAAGTCGAGTTTCATCCAGCGAAAGGAATGACGGAGAGGTGAGAGAGGGGTAGGATATTTCGTCCGAGCAAATCGAAGGTAGTGGATCGATGTTTGAGCGAAACAAGAACAAGCCCGGAGCTGCACCAGAGCCCGAGCGCCCGAGCGCCAGGGTGTCCAGCACTCCGGCACCCAGTGCCCCCCAAACCCCCTCTAGGAGCGAAGCCATGATCGGACAGAGCATAGTCATCAAAGGAACAGTGAGCGGCGACGAGGACCTGGTCATACAGGGCAGCGTGGAGGGTACCGTGGAACTGGGCCAGCACGAGGTGTCTGTCGGCCAGAGCGGCAGGGTCAGTGCTGATATTACCGCCAAGACCGTGCGAATCGACGGTGAGGTCGCCGGCGATATCAAGGGGCATGAGAAGGTGATTATCTCCAAATCCGGCAATGTGCGCGGCAATATCGTCGCCCCGCGGGTTACCCTGGAAGACGGCGCCATCTTCAAAGGCAGTATCGACATGGACCCCGGTGACGAGGGCGCCAAAGTCTCGTTGGCAACCAAGCCGGCACCCAAGAGCGATGATATTGCCCCCGGATTTGATCTTAAGAGTGGCTGATACCTGACCAGGACTTCCCATGTCTGCGCAGCAAAGCGCCAAGCTGCTGCCGGCCTTGTTTGAGAATATCGATCCCGAGCAACGTTTCGAGGTGCTCAATTTCGGGCCTGCATTGCCCGAGACGGTGACGTTTTTCTCAGACTATCGCTGCAAGCTGCATTTTGTTGACCCATTTTCGGAGCT
Organism: Halioglobus maricola; assembly: GCF_009388985.1. NCBI lineage: Bacteria > Pseudomonadati > Pseudomonadota > Gammaproteobacteria > Cellvibrionales > Halieaceae > Halioglobus > Halioglobus maricola. The sequence goes on along the minus strand of NZ_CP036422.1, from coordinate 2,723,777 downwards.
GCCGCTGATCGCTGATCCGGAGGGCGATATATCCCTGCAAGCGCGGGTGGATGCGGCGATGGTGGGAATTTCGCCGGACGCCAGAATAGATCTGTGTCTGTTCTGGGATCTATTCAATTATCTAGAGCCCGCAGCCCTGCGCCTGATCGATGCGCGGCTCAAACCCCAGTTGCAGCGCGGATGCCTGGGCCACGGTTTCGGAGTCCATAACACGCGTGCACCACAACAGGATGTGACGTTCAGTATCGAGCGCACTGATAGCCTCAGGCTGCGCCCACGGCGTGCCCGCCTGCCGGGCTATGCCCCGCTGCCGCAGAGCAAGTTAAAGGAAGTGCTGGAGGGTTTTGAAATTCGGCGAACGGTGTTGCTGGCCGACAGTCGCCTGGAGATGCTGCTGGGCGCGCGTTAGATCGCTTCGACGTCTGTCTTGAAGAGGGAAAAGCCCCTGGCCTGGTAGTTGGTGAGGGCAGAGGGGTGGTCCAGCGAGCAGGTGTGAACCCACACGCGTTCCGGTGAATCCCAGCGCCAGGCGTTGTGAATAGCCTGGCTGAGTAAGTAGCTGCCAAAGCCGCGGCCGATGAAGGCGGGCGCGAGTCCGAAATATTTGATCTCTACATCACTGCCCTGTTTTTCCAGTTCGAAATAGCCCGCGGGTGATCCCTCGCAGCTGGCAAGCCAGGTGCGTAGTTCGGGCCGTTCGACGTAAGAGCGCCACTCCTGTTCAGGCCAGCTGAGCTTGTCCTGCCACTCCCAGGCCGCTCCCACAAACTGGTAGAGGAAGCGGTTGAATTGCCACTGGTCGACTTCGCATTCTGCGACGAGCAGGCCCCGGCTTTCGTTCCGCGGGACCGATTGCTCCGGGGACGTCATTTCCAGGTGCCAGGTAGTGATTTCGACCATTGGTTTTAGTCCTGCCAGACGACCTTGTCGCCACTCGCATACCATCCATCCAACAGCGGCTCGTAGGCTTCTTCGATCACGTTGCGCTTGATCTTGAGGGTGGGCGTGAGGAATTCGTTCTCCACCTGCCAGGGCTCGCGAATCACGGCGACAAACTGCAGTTGTTCGTAGTTTTCTACCTGACTGTTGACCTCCTTGATCAGTTTCTCAAAGTGCGTTGTGGCTTTCTCGCGAAACTGCGGATCGTCGAATTTGTCTCGCAGACCTTCAGCGAGTTGCAGGGTGGCATAACAAGCCGGGCGTCCGGGGCCCGACACACAAGATTGCTCGAGCCAGCCATCGGCGCTGAGCAGGTTTTCCAGCGGTACGGGCGCCACGTATTTGCCCTTGCTGGTTTTGAACAACTCCTTTACCCGGCCCGTAATACGCAGCAGACCGTCTTCATAGACGCCGCGGTCGCCGGTTTTGAAAAAGCCGTCTTCTGTCATTACTTCGGCGGTGAGTTCGGGGGCTTTGTAGTAGCCCATCATCAAACCGGGGGACTTCACCTCGATCTCGCCGACGTCGGATATGCGCGAAACCACGCCTTCGGCCGGATGACCCACCGTCCCTGGAGCACGCCCTCCCTCGGTGGACATGTGCGAGTATGCGAAGTCCTCGGTCATGCCGTAGCCTTCCATGATGGTCAGGCCCAACTTGTCGTACCAGCGAATCAGGTCCGCGGGGATCGGGGCGGAGCCACTGGCTGCCATGCGGACGCTGCCCAGGCCGAGACCGTCCAACACTTTTTTGCGAATAATGCCTTTTACCACGGGGATTTTGAGTAGCAGATTCAGTTTTTCTTCGGGGAATTTCTGGAAGACACCGGATTGAAATTTAAGCCAAAGGCGTGGCACGCTGATGAACAGTGTGGGTTTGGCCCGGTGCAAGTCCTGCAAGAATGTGTCCAGTTCCTCAGCGAAGAAAACGTGAACACCTTGATAGATTGAACCCGCTTCGACCAGTGCCCGCTCCATCACGTGAGCCAGCGGCAGGTAGGAGATGATGCGATCACTCTCGTTAATTTCGAGCACGCTGCCCTGCAGCGAGGCAGGCGCAGAAATCGACTGGAACGAGTGAGCGACTCCCTTGGGCCGGCCAGTACTGCCAGAGGTGTAGCAGATCAGTGCACGCTGATCTGCCGGCCATACCGGGACTTCGGTGATCGGCTCTTGCGCCGCAATGATGTCGTCCCACTTGGCATAGTCGTTCTCCGGTGCCAGGGGCAGGGCGATGCGGGGCATGTCTTCAGGGACGCCCTTTTTCATCGCTTCCCAGCCGTCCAGTTTGCCGACGAACAGGAGTTTTGACTCTGAATGGTCGAGAATATAATTCACGGTTTCGGCGTTCAGAGTGGGGTACAGGGCCACGGTACAGTGACCGGCCATCCAGATAGCCAACTCGGCGATGATGAAGTGAGCACAGTTCTTGGAAATCATCGCTATATTGCTATTGGCCGGCAGACCCAGGGTGTCGATATGCGCAGCCATGCGGCGCGCCTGGTCCATCGTCTCGCCCCAGGTGTACTCGGTGACCTGGCCGTTAATCGGTTGGGTCATGAATATCCGGTCTGGGTGTTTGCGTTCGCGCTCTACTGCAGCCTGAAGTACGAGAGTTTGAGTGTGCTCGCTCATTATTGTTAATCCTTCTCTGTGGAAGAGGGGTTAATACAGGAATCCGGGCTGACAGGCAATGTTGAGGTGCATCACCACGGTCGATATTGGTTATTCGCCGCCAGCTAAGGGGAGATCGCTTCGTCCAGAAGTTCAATCCAGTGTTGCACTGGCACTGTTGCCTCTTCTCCCAGATGCATCTGACAACCCACATTGGCCGTGGCGATAATCTCTGGTGTATCGCCGCACAGGGCCGTGAGTTTACGCTGCCTCAGGCGCTCGCTGGTGTCGGCCTGGAGAATGGAGTAGGTGCCGGCAGAACCGCAGCAGAGGTGGTCATCGCGGGTGACGACCAGTTCGAACCCGGCTCGGGAAAGAATGGCGCGCGTGGTGTCCGGCTGCTGTAATGCGTGCTGTTGGCTACAGGGAATGTGCAGGGCGATTCTGGCCTTTGTCGGTGTCGGCTGGAGTGTCTCGAGATCCTGTTCCAGCAGATAGGCCGCCAGGTCTCTGTGTAGCTCTGAAATGCGCTGCGCCTTTGCAGCGTAGTGCTTATCGTGGGCCAGCAGTTCACCGTATTCCTGCAGCAAGCTGCCACAACCTGTGGCGCTTGAGATCACGGCTTCAGCGCCTTTCTCTAGTTCCGGCCACCACGCATCGATGTTGCGGCGCATGTGTGCCAGGCCGTCTTGATGGGCGCCGAGATGATAGTCTACGGCGCCGCAACAACCCGCACCTGGGATTGCCTGCAGGCTTATCGAGAGGCGGTCCAGTACTCGCGCTGCGGCCGCATTGGTGGCCGGCGTGGCCGCTTTCTGGGCGCAGCCCTCCAGCACCAGGACTCTGCGGGTGTGTTGCTTCTGCGGGCGAGCGCCGGTGGTTTGGCGCGGCGGTACTTTGCGACCAAGTGCGCCGGGCAGGAGGGGCTTGAGAAGTTGGCCGACACGCAGCAGCGGGGTGAACAGCGCAGGTCGTGAAAGGACTCGTCGAAGAGCGGTGCGGAACACGCGCGAGGGCAATGAGCGCGGAGCCTCAGCTTCCATGAGGCCGCGCCCAAGGTCTGCCAGCGCGCCGTAGCGCATGCCAGAGGGGCATGTCGTTTCGCAACTGCGACAGGTGAGGCAGCGGTCCAGATGATGCCGCGTAATCTCTGAGGCCTCGCCTTCTTCCAGTAATTGCTTCACCAGATAGATCCGGCCGCGAGGGCTGTCGCGCTCATCTCCCGTATCCAGGTATGTTGGGCAGGTGGCCAGGCAGAACCCGCAGTGGACGCAGGCGCTGATAAGGTCGGCACCGCGGCGAGCGGTAGTGTTGTCCACGAAATCGTTGTGAAGTTCGACGTGCATGATTACATCCAGCTGTACAAGCGGCCCGGGTTGAATATGTTGCCCGGGTCGAAGGCCTGCTTCAGTTTGTGCTGCAGGCGTTGTTGTACTGGATCGAGTTCGCCGCGAACTTCAGCGCTGCGGTCGCCACCGGCGAACATCACGGCGTGACCGGCTTGTACCTGCGGTGCGGCCTGGCTGTGAGCCCAGCGCTGCTGGCCGGCCCAGTCTATGAGGCCGACGTCCGGCGTCAGTGCTTCTGTGGCGCTGGTAGATAGGCGCCACAGGGGCGAGGAGGCGCTGAAGAATGGCAGGGCCATATCGCGCAGATCAGCCCAGAATGCACCGGCGTTATCGAGTTGCTCACCGCCCCATTGTGCGGCCGTCGCCTGCACTGCCGAGGATGCGCCGGCAAGGCGGAGATAGAGCTGTCCGTCTAGCCAACAGGCCCCGGTCAGCGGTCGCGGCGCTGCGGCGCGTTCGCACATGGTCGCCAGAGCCTGCTGTGCGTCCACCTCGTAGCGCAGTGTCACACTGGCCTCCGGCAGTGGCAGTACTTTCACGGCCATATCAGTGATCAGCCCGAGGCAACCGAGTGCGCCTGCCTGAAGCCGGCTCGCGTCGTATCCCGCTACATTTTTCATGACTTTGCCGCCCAGGGCGAGATGTTCGGCACGGCCGTTGATCAGGCCGAGCCCCATGGTTGCGTCTCGCACAGAGCCAAACCACGGCCGTCCCGGGCCCGATAGATTGCAGGCAAGGGTCCCGCCCAGAGTGGCTTTGCCGCCGAAAGCCGGGGGCTCGAACGGTAACATTTGTCCTTCGCCAGCGAGCAATTCCGTCAGCTCTGCCAGCGTAGTGCCAGCCCGCGCACGCAGGACCAGCTCACCGGGTTCATAGTCGATCACGCCGCTGTGGCCGGAAATATCCAGTACATGAGCGTTGCAATCGCGGCCGACCGAGTTGGCTTTGGTGCCGCCTGCACGCAGGTATATCGGATTGCTGCGCTCGTGAGCTTCCGAGACCGCGTCCAGCAGATTTTGGGTCAGGTCAGCCATGATTGTGCTTTCCTGGTAGCGCGCGATATTCCTGGCAGCGCTTCAGAATAGGAATGCCTTTGCCGGGATTCAGTGTCAGCCGGGGATCGAAAGCGATTTTTATGTCTTCAAACAGGTGTAGTTCGGCCTCGCCGAACTGGGTTTGCATCTGATTGAGTTTCTCCAGGCCGACGCCGTGTTCACCGGTAATGGCGCCGCCGACGGCCACCGACAGATCGAGGATATCTGCCCCGAATTGCTCAGCACGCCGGATCTGCGCGGGATCGGAGCCGTCATACATGATCAGGGGGTGTAAGTTACCGTCGCCCGCGTGGAAGACATTCGCGACCCTCAGGTCATACTGCTCGGCTAACTGACTTATCTTTTCCAGTACGTGGGAGACCTGGCCCCTTGGGATGGTGCCATCCATGCAGTAGTAGTCTGGCGCCAACCTGCCCACTGCAGGAAAGGCTGATTTACGGCCTTTCCACAGTAACGCGCGCTCAGCCTCATCCTGTGATATCCGCAGGCTGGTGGCACCGTGGGCGCTGAATATATTGCTAACCTGCGCAATATGTTGATCGACTTCCTCCACCGTACCGTCAAGTTCGCACAGCAGCAGTGCCTCTGCATCGCGCGGGTAGCCTGCCTGGGCAAAATCCTCGGCAGCCTGTATGGCCAGTGCGTCCATCATCTCCAGGCCGGCGGGGATAATGCCCGCTGCAACCACGGCGCCTACCGCGTCACCGGCACTGCGCACCGAGTCGAAGCCCGCCAGCAGGACGCGCGCAAGCTCGGGTTGTGGCAGTAGTTTCACTGTGATCTCGACTGCGATACCGAGAAGTCCTTCGGAGCCAGTGATGACGGCCATCAGGTCCAGCCCCGGGCTGTCTAGCCCGGGGCTGCCGATCGTTACCCGCTCACCCTCAACGGTAAGCATCTCGATCGACAGCAGGTTGTGTGTGGTGAGGCCGTACTTGAGGCAGTGCACCCCGCCTGAATTCGCCGCCACGTTGCCGCCGATGGTGCAAGCGATCTGGGAGGAGGGGTCCGGCGCATAGTACAGGCCATATTTTGCCGCTGCCGCTGAGATAGCGAGATTGGTGACGCCCGGCTGGAGCGTCGCGGTGCGTGCCACTGGATCGATTTTGATAATACGGTTCAGTTTGGCGAGCCCGAGGAGCACGCCTTCGGGGTGGCCCATGGCGCCGGCTGTGAGGCCTGTTCCGGCGCCGCGTGCGACCACGGGTACTTCCAACGCGTGGCAACAGCGCAGTACGGCCTGGGCTTGGTCAACAGTTTCTGGCAGGGCGACAAATAGCGGCAATTCGCGGTAGAGAGAGAGTGCATCACACTCATAGGGGCGCTGGGCTTCCGTCTCTTCGATCAGCGAGTGCGCTGGTAGGATCGCCGCCAGGCGGTTGCGCAATTCATCAGCGGCAACAGCCTGTAGCTTGGGTTGAAGATTGTCCATGGGAGGGAATGTTAACAGCTATACAAGCAGAGCGTGTGTCAAAGCTTTCCTTGTTTTGGTTTGCCGTAGTAATAGCCCTGGATAAAGTCGAAGCCCATGTCGTGACAGGCCTGTGATTCGCCTGCTGTTTCCACGCCCTCGGCAATCGTTCTACTGCCCACTCTCTTGGCCATGTCCACAAACATGCGCACCATTTCCCTGCGTTTAGGTTCGGCCTGGTCGATATCGCGAATCAGGTTCATGTCGAACTTCAGGTAGTCGGCAGGTACTTCGATCAATTCCATCAATCGCGCCTGTCCCGCGCCAAAATCGTCGTAGGCAAGCCCTATGTCGAGGCGGCTGAGCTCGTCGCGCAGAATTTTCATCTGGGGGATGTCGGACACGGCTTTTTCGTGGATTTCCAATACCATAGGCATGGAGGGGTATTGCTCGCGAGACGCGCTAATCTGCTCGAGTAAGAGCGGAATGTTTCTGACTTCTTCGGGATGGATGTTGATAAAAAATGTGAGGTCGGTGTCGATCTGGGCAGCGACTTCAAGGCCATTGCTGCGAAACAGCTTGCTCAGCTCCAGCGCCAGCCCGGAAATGCTTTCGGCAATATGGAACAGTGGACCGGGAAAGGGAGACAGCTGCTCATGGGTACCGCGACCGAGTATTTCGTAGGCGTGAATGGCATTGCCTTGGGCGCACTCAACGATGGGCTGGAACGCTGGCTCCACCATTTTATGTTCCAGTAACTCTTGCAATTCACGAATGCCAACTGCCAGGTTCCTTGGCAGGGCGGGCATACTGGTGACGGTCATGTCACTGTTGGGGGCGTCTGTTGCTGCCTCGCCCCGGGCCCTGATCAAGCGGACTTCGAAGTCAGCAAAGTGAAGGACGTCACCGTGATGCAAACGCTGCTCTCCTTGAACGAGCTTGCGATTGATGTAGGTGCCGTTGGTGCTGTTTGTGTCGGTGAGGAAAATCTGGCCGCCGCGATTTTCCATGACCGCATGCAGGCGCGATGTTTTCCGGCTGGGCACGGTAAAGTGAATGCCGGGCTTGCGTCCGATCTGGAACGGGAACTGGTTTACAGCTACCCGGCCGAGAACGTCCAGGCCATTGAAATATCCTTCAATGAACCACTGATCTTCACTGCTCATGAACGATTTCGTACGTCCCACATAACCTAGTGGTCACCACCTTAAGAGAATTCGCAAAGAAAGCAATAGCTTCCTCGCGAAAAGCGGCGCTAGCTCACAGCTGCATTGGCGCCGTGCCCGGGGGGACACAGCTGAACGTGAAAGCGCGCCCAGGCTGTTTCGCCAGTTGTTTGATTTCGCCGATAGGCAACGGCAGGGAGGCAGGATTGCCGAAGTGGAAATAGCCATCCTCGCGGAGCATCGCGGCGCGCTGCTCCCCGCCCACCACACCATGGACGACCAGGTCGCACTCAGGGCGATCGCTTCCCGCGAGGGCGCGAGCTATCAGCAGATCAAGGCGCAGCGATGCCGCTGCATAGCGCCCAGTGCCGTCCAGTGTGATTTGTTGCCCCACGATGGGTGCCAGGTTGCTGTCCGATGCCATCACGAAGTCAATAATTGCAAAGCGGCGTTCAGTGTTGTTGAACAGGTTGAACTGTATTGCAGAGAAGAAGTTGTCGAGAGTGTCCATGGAGCCGTCATGCAGGTAGCCGAAACCACGGACCTGGTCTCCCTGATGCGGTGTGCCGCGCAGAATTGCACCTGGCGAAAGGCCAAACATGCCTACCTTGGTGTACAGGTTGCGGAAGTGAGGCACCTTGAAGTCCTCGGTAATGCCCGGGCCCTCATCGCTGACCTCGCCGCCGGTGCCGAACTGGTTCTGTCCAGGATTGAGGGTGTGGCAGTCATTGCATACAAGGTTGCCGCCGGTAGTGATTTCATTGAAATAAATCTGTTCGCCCAATTGCTGTGCCGGAGTGCGGCTATTGTCCAGTGCGCGCAGAGGGTTGGGCGGCGGCATCAGTGTGAGTGCGAAATCGGTAAAGGCCTGCAGGTCTGATTCATCGATTTCTTCTTCTCTACCCAGCAGGCCAACAAACGCCCCGCGGAATTCCTTGAAAGCGGCGGCTTCTACAGATTCGAGCTGACCATTGACTTCGACCCTGTTGGTGCCCGTGCGATCGCCGCGCCAGTGCATGGGGCCAGAGTCATTGATGCCGCGAAATGTCTGTGTGGTCATGGGGCCTTTCATCGGGTGAAAGGTAGCGCCCCCATCGGGGCGGCCTGTCGGGGTAAACGGCAGTGGATTGGACACGACCTCCTCGTTGGGGTTGCCGAGATCCCAGGCGAGGTGATCGGTGTCGCCGAAAATATGACAGGCGGCGCAGGACGTTGTGCCGTTGCTCGAGGTGAGCGTGGCGTCGTACAAAAACGGCCGGCCCTGACGGATGAGATCGGGCTCCGGGTTCTCCATCGCAGTGGTCGACGTGATACTGAGACCAGTGGTATCGACGGCCACAATGCTGTTGTTGTAGCGTGCGAGTACGTACAAATAGCGGCCGGCAGCATCCAGCGTTATCCCTGTAGGGCCGCCCCCGGGTATAGACACTGTTGCAGCCTGCTGCGCTTGATAATCCGCACTGAGAACATCGGCACTGATCGCGGCAACCTTATTGGACCCCATAGCAGCGATAAACACGCGCTCCCCATCCGGAGCTACTGCTATGCCCACCGGTTGAGCGAGACTTAGTGCTTTGTCAGCCGGATCAATGGCCTCGCCCTGGGGCAGGCTGTAATCGACGTGGGGGTTAAGATCTACTGGATTTACCTGACGCTCGCGATTGATCACGCTGATGCGACTGTCGGCGATATGCCCACGCACGGTGGTAGATATCGTGCCAGGGCCCTCAAAGCGCACCTCATTTCTGGCTTCCGTGTTGGTAACGTAGAGTTCCTGACGCACAGGATTGAAGGCCATGTTAAACAGTGTGGTGCCCACACCACTGACCCGGTTTATCTCTCGCGGGGTGCTGGCATTGGCGTTAATTTCGAAGACATCGTAGTCGGGCAGGGAAAGCCTGACGCGGTCACTCCAGTCAGTGCCGGCGTCGTCGCGCCATGCGGCGCCGTCGTATTTCACGATCAGGCCAGTGGCGGGTTGCCGGTCACCGTGGATGTCCGCTTGTGGCGCTGCTTTGCCGATATCAACCTCGGGGGACATGAGTAGCGATGTTGTCTGGTTGCCGGAGCTGAACACTGCTGCGTACACCCGGCTACCGGAATCATTGGTGGCCAGTGCGCGCGGCACATCGCCGAACAGGTTGACAATGGTCAGAGGCTCGCCGCCGGACATCAGATCATCTCTGCCCCGGTCGAATACCCAGACATCGGCCCGTGGCAGGCCGGGTGTGCGGTATTCCTCCAACGGGTATGGGGTGTTCTGTCCGCGCCGCGCGGTGGTGACGAAGGCGCGGTTGCCGCCGGGCCCGGCAAATACGATATCTCTAGGTTCATCACCCACTTGTAAGGTGCGCACGACCTGGGGAACTTCGGCGTCGAGATCGACAATACTGATGGAATCGGAAAGATGATTGACGACCCAGACTTCACTATTGTCGGGCGCCGCTACCGCGACAGGCTCCAGACCTACGGGCACTGAGTGTTGAAATTCAAGTTGGCCGCCACTCACGGCATAGATTTCCAGGGTATTGGCGGGTGTGTTGGTCGCAAAGAGCAAGTTGCCATCGGGGGACAGTGCCAGGGGGCGCACCTGGCCACTCTCGAAGTTGACGAATTCGGAGTTCGAGGTGAGGCTGCCGCTGAATATCGCCGCTGCGTTGCTGCGATCACTGCCGGTGACGAGCGTGCAGGTGGCCTGTTCGTTGCCGGCGCAGGCGCCTACCCAGCCGTTAAAGCGGTAGCCCGGGAGCGGGGTGGCCGTCAGTGTGATTTCGCTGCCGGCAGGGTAGCCCGCGGCACATTCGATACCGCAGCGCAGCCGGTTGTCCGAGGAGGTAATGACGCCCCCGGCGGCGGGCTGGAGTTCCAACACTGCCCCTTGCCCCGGTTGGAAGTGGGCGCGAACCTCGAGGTCTGCAGAGGTGGCACCGATGAGAAGCTCGCAATTCTGCGCCTCGCCGCTACAGGCACCGCTCCAGCCGACAAAGCGATGGCCGTTGTCTGCTGCTGCCACGAGAATTTCTGTTTCCGGTTCGGCGGATCCGTACCAGCCCTGGCAGGCACCCTGAGCCTCGCGGCACTCGATTTTTCCTGAGTCGGATTGAACTACCCCGTTGCCCTCGGTGCTCACGTCCAGGCGGCAGGCACTTAGCAAGAAAATGGGAACGAGGGTAAGTCTGGTCAGGGCGCTTTTTCTAGTCATGATTCTCGCTGCTAAATGTGTACGATCACCTGGCGTGTGCCTTGGTGATGGCGGTGCTCCCAGACGTCGTCCCCATTAGTGACAAAACATATGACGCTCGCTGAGGCCCCGCACCTGGTGGATTTGTGTGGACTCTGTTTTGTCATGTCGATATGTCCATAATTTGCGAATTTGGGGCAATTTCAAATGTCAGGTGATAAGGGGCTTAATCTTGGATGCCGCTTTGCATTATACGATGAGAGCGCTGCCTGGGCAGACTCTTATCATCTTCGAGCTAAACCGATATAGCGCTCACAAAGTGAGAAGCAGCTTTTGGTAAGGCGCTTTCCTTAACTAATTTGAGCCAAACATATCTCTTGCTGGGGTCGCCTGACACCGAGCGGCCTAAAAGTTGGCGGTTATCGCAGCTATGCGGTCACTACCCCATCTTACGAGTTTCCTGTTTTGATCTACAATCCATGGCCGGTCACTGAAAATTAGCCACAGCAGGAATCACCGGCTTGAATAGGCGGACACTTTACGCTTCCATAGGAGCAATACACGCAGCAGTCGCCGGAATTAGGTTTCAATAGTTCGTGACAGGATTCACATTCATAGAACCACTGACAGGCATCAGTAGGCATTATCTCAGTCTTCTTATGCCCGCAGGCAGGGCAAGTAATCTCTGAGTTCAGCATCGGCTTAGCCATTATCCCGCAGCCGGTAACGAGCAGACTGCTTTCGGGGGGCAGATCTGGTCGGCAAACGATACCACCAACATCAAGACCAGTGCGCCATAGAACAAGTATGTGCTCCACCCGTACTGCCACAGTGGGTAGAGAGTGGCCAGTATCGCTATCGGCCCTGAAACTGACAATATACCTCTCCAGTGTATCCGGTGCTGGTACCAGCCATAGGCATTGACCGTCAGCGCGAGGCCAGCAAATGCGGGCAGTAGCCTGTTTATAGCAACTCCCTCCAACTGGCTGAGAAAACCAAGGCCCAAGGCTGCGGCAAGCGTGCCCAAGGCGGGGAAGCAGGCAGCACAGCTAAGTGCGGCTATTATCACACCTCCAACGCCAATCTTATCGATATATCGAACTAATCGAGCCATTTTCGTTTCGCACCTAATTGACGACAAACAATATGCGGACTATAAATCCTGTAGTAACTACAGGTTCAAGCTCCAATATGCCGAAACTTTCTGGTACATACTCCCGAGGACAACTGGCCGAAGTAACCGGAGTTAAAAGCGAAACTGTCCGCTATTACGAGAAGTGCGGACTGCTGGCCGTGACTGCCAGAAGTGCAGGAGGCCATCGAATTTATTCAGAGGGTCACGTAAAAAGACTTCAATTTATTCGACGCTGCCGAGAGTTAGGGTTCTCTTTAGGAGAGATCGAAGGTTTGCTAGAACTAGATAGCGGCGAGGACAAAACTTGTGAGCAAGTTCGTCATACCACGGCAGTCCACCTAAAGGACGTGCAGGAAAAAATATCAGACCTGAAAAAAATGGAAGCTACACTGGCTGTGTTAATCAGTCAGTGCGACGATCTTTCATCACCTATATGTCCAATTATCGAAGCCCTGTCTGAAAACTAGAAATTTTACTTTCACAGACCCGGATAGCGGGGCACTTTCTGCCGGTAGTGCTCGTAGTCGGCCGCGTGTTTGTTCACCAGGTACCGTTCTTCCCCAAGGGTCATGGTGTGTACCATCCCGAAATCAATTGCAGGCAGCACCAGTGGTATAGTGCTTTGGTGGCCGCATTTACTTGAATCTTGGCCGGGGGCCGTGTTGGACAATTCTTGCCAGTCGTTCGTACCGTTTACCAATGGGTCGTGATAATGCCGAGCTAACCCTTGATCGTGGTCAAGGAACTTGGAGTCTGGTTGAGAGTCTGAGTGTACTGCTGCGGTTCTGGCTTGCTTCAATTGCACTAATTGTGATTATACTGGAAGAGAAGAGGAAAACTATGCTGCACAAGATCGTAATAGCGCTGATGATTTGGGGGTTGATTCTTCAACCTCTGAGAGCTGCTGTTCCCGATCTAATGCCTGTAGACGGTTCTTCTACAGCAGTGGTCGTTGATAGCGATAACACTTTGGCTGCCGCTCACCATGCCATGAGCGACAATAGCGCCTCTGTATCCCCCTGCCATGACATGGTCGATGAAGTTTCAAATTCATCGTTGGATTGTGCCGATTGTGATGATGGATGTGCGACTGGTGCATGTGCTTCATCCTGCTCGGTTAGCAGTCCGGCAATTGCTAACCAGGCCCTGACAAAAATCGTGGGTCGTGCACCTGCTCGAGTTGCTGCAACGAGTGACGCACTCCTACAAGGCCTCCTTACACGTATTTTTCATCCCCCGAAACACGCTTGATCCCTCTTTGAGCGTGCCCCCGCGCTCTCCCGCAAAAACTTTTTTGGGTTAGACCATTGACCTAGGTGTTACTCCTAGGTTGTACGATAAATCCGATTAAGAATCGAATTTCTGAGCGCGAGCCATTTGATCTGTAAATGGTCGCAAGTCCCGCAGCTGATGCTCGTGCTCATACAAGAAAGATATACGCAATGAGAACGGTCACCGTCGTCGCTAGACATTATGGGGTCAGTCCGGACGCTGTCCGGCACTACACCAAGCTAGGGCTGCTCAATCCTTTGCGCAGTGAAATCAATGGTTATCGCTATTTCGATATTGCCGAAGCAAACAAGCTCGGCTTCATCCTGTCGGCCAAGAAACTAGGCTTCAGCCTAAAGGAAATCGGACAAATACTTGTTACCGCCGATCATGGCGATACGCCGTGTCCACTCGTTCGAGAGCTGATTCAACGAAGACTTGGCGAGATCAGGGAAGAGATTGCCGAGTCGCAACGCCTAGCAAATCGCCTAGAACTCGCCTGTGATAGATGGCGCGAGCTACCAGACCGAATGCCATCGGGAGACTCGATCTGTCACCTCATAGAGACCTGGCAGGCTGGTGTAATCGACCCCGAGATAAAGCCAGAGGACCGTGATGAAAAACCCCAGTGAACAAACATTGCAGCGGGCTGACGCGCCCAACACTCTAACGGTGTTCTTGAGTGTCCCGGATGCGTCGTGCGCGAGTTGCGTAGACAAGATTGAACGTGCCCTCACTGGACTGGAGGATGTTCAGGAAGCCGCGATGAACCTCGCGCAGCGAAGTGTGACTGTGACCGGCTCTGCAGAAGTAACCAGATTAATCGAAGCGATCGAATATGCCGGTTACACAGCGAAGGTGGCGGGTGACCCCTCGGACCCAGAGGCTCTGGATGAGCAGGAGAAATCTGACAAAGCCTACTATCGCAGATTAATGCGCGAAACCTGGGTTGCTCTAGCTCTGGGCGCTCCGCTCATGATCTACGGTCTCTTTATCGGTGAGATGACAGTCAATACTCCAGTCGAGCGCTCCGTCTGGCTTGGCGTAGGGCTTGCAACGCTTGGCGTTATGTACTGGGCAGGAAAACACTTCTACGTAGGAGCATGGAAGTCGCTCCTCAATCACTCGGCAAATATGGACACCCTCATCGCGTTAGGAACAGGCACGGCCTGGATCTACTCCATGTTTGTCGTGGTATTTCCGGCTACGGTGCCAGAGATGGCCAGGCACGTCTACTTCGAGGCGACGGCCATGATTATCGGACTAATCAATCTTGGACTAGCGCTAGAGTTTCGCGCCAGAGGCAAGACATCCCTTGCGATCAAGCGCCTTATTGGCCTGCAGCCCAAGCTCGCACGCGTTCTTCGCGATGGAGAGGAAATCGATATAGCGATTGAGAGGGTTGTTCTGGGTGATCAATTGCGGCTGCGCCCAGGCGACAAGCTACCGGTAGATGGTGTGGTGCTCGAGGGCCACACATCGGTCGATGAGTCCATGCTAACGGGCGAACCGATGCCGATAGAAAAACAACCCGGCGACACCGTAGTAGCGGGAACCATAAACAAGAGCGGCTCTGTGGTCTTCGAAGCGACAAAGGTGGGCAAAGATACGGCCCTGGCTCAAATCATCCAGATGGTAAAACGGGCCCAGAATTCCAAGCCGCCAATTGGGCGACTAGCTGATGTTATTTCGGCCTATTTTGTTCCCGCAGTCATGATCATCGCCGTTGTTAGCGCCCTGGCTTGGCTTAATTTCGGCCCAGATCCCCGATTGGCCTTCGCGATTGTCTGCGCGACGACTGTCTTAATCATTGCCTGCCCTTGTGCACTGGGACTAGCCACACCTATGTCCGTCATGGTGGGTGTGGGTAAGGCTGCCGAAGCAGGCGTTCTAATCCGCAATGGAGAAGCTCTGCAGACAGCCTCGAAGCTTTCGGCGATGGTGTTGGATAAAACCGGCACGATTACGCTCGGACAGCCAAAAGTCACAGAGATCGTGCTCGTTGATGGCGGGCTCGAAGAGGATGTTCTATCCCTGGCGGCAAGTCTGGAATCGGGCTCGGAGCATCCGCTGGCCCAATCGATTGTAGAGTCCGCTAAAGAACGCGGCATCTCCGTAGAACAAGTCGAATCATTTAGCGCAATAGCTGGACATGGCGTGAGCGGAACAGTAGGTGAGCATGATCTTCTTTTCGGCAACGAACGTTTAATGGACAAGCACGGAATCTCACTTGGGGACTATGTAGCCAAGAGCCAAGCTATGGCGGCGCGTGCCCAGACGCCAATGTATTTTAGCATCGATGGGAAGCTCGCAGCGATCATCGCGGTGGAAGACCCGATCAAAGAGGACTCCATATTAGCCATCAATCGTCTCAAAGAGGACGGTATACGTATCGTTATGCTGACCGGCGACAATCGGGAAACGGCCAAAGCCGTTGCTGCGCGCGTGGGGATTGATGAGTATTACGCGGAAGTGTTACCAGGTCAGAAGTCGGAAAAAATATCGGAGCTGCAAGCGAGTGGCGAAATCGTCGGTATGACGGGAGATGGTATCAATGATGCGCCCGCGCTTGCGTTAGCCAATGTGGGCTTTGCGGTCGGCACGGGGACTGATGTGGCGATCGAAAGCGCAGATATCACTTTAATGCGCGGGTCACTGCATGGTCTTGCGGACGCCATAGAAGTCAGCAGAGCCACCATGACCAACATTAAGCAGAATCTTGTAGGTGCATTTATCTATAACGCAGCCGGAGTCCCGGTTGCGGCAGGTGTCTTGTACCCGTTTATTGGCATTCTCTTGAATCCCGTTATTGCCGGAGCAGCAATGGCGTTCTCGTCTCTTACGGTAGTCACTAATGCCAACCGGCTTCGACTTTTCAAAGCCAATGAAACTGAGGGGTAACTAGGATGCTTGCAATAAATATAGCTGGACTGCTCCTAATCGCACTAATCGTATGGTGGTTTTGGCTGTACAAATCTGAATCGGACACTAAAAGTGGCGGTGATGCGGTAATCCATGTTGCAAATGGCATCTACGATCCTGCGCACATATCCATCACTTCCGGCCAGCCCTCAACGCTGCGATTTCTACGAATGGATGAGTCCCCGTGCGCGGCTGTAGTTGTCT
This sequence comes from Halioglobus maricola, assembly GCF_009388985.1. NCBI lineage: Bacteria > Pseudomonadati > Pseudomonadota > Gammaproteobacteria > Cellvibrionales > Halieaceae > Halioglobus > Halioglobus maricola. The sequence continues at coordinate 2,707,533 of NZ_CP036422.1, read as the reverse complement.
TCGCTGATCTAGATATTAGCCAGGAATTGACAGTGGGTGAGGTGTCTGAAGTTGCTTTGCCTGCTCTGCCGCCTGGTAAGTACCCATTTACGTGCCAGATGCAAATGTATCGGGGCGATCTAACTGTGAAGGAGGTGTGATATGAACATAACTGAGAATGAACCAAAGCAATGGCTAACGACTAGAAATATCGCCATCACCTCGATTGGCGGCGCGGTGCTCTACTACTTGTGGGTCGAGCACCACACGCATCTCATCCACTTTCTCCCCTACGCCATTTTTATCCTGTGTCCCTTCGTTCACATCTTTATGCACGGTGGCCATTCGCACGTGCGTCATTGGAATGACACCCGTGTCGCTGCTGATCATGAAGATTCAAAGGCGCCATCGACAGGTGATGAGATCGACTCTCACCGAGCAAAACAAGAAAGGAACAACTAGCATGGCCTGCCTCTTATCCAACAAACTCGCTCGATTTTCCATAGGTAGTCGAGCGCGCGCCTCACGAGGTCGAGCACTGTTTCGGTTGCTGATGTTTTGCCTCGTGGTGAACCAGTCGACAAACGCCCTTGCTTCGGAGGCCAGGGCAACGGAATCACGTCTGACGGCGCGGGCGGCGGTGTTGGTTGCGCTCGACGACAATCCTAGCCTGGCTGCAATGCAGCATCGCTACGAGGCGCTGCAGGAAGTGCCCAGCCAGGTTGGCAGCCTGCCAGACCCGATGGTCAATATAAATGCGATGAATTTTCCAACTGACAGTTTTGATCGGGACCAGGAGGGCATGACGCAACTGCAGTTAGGGTTTAGCCAGGTATTCCCTTTCCCCGGAAAGCTGGATCTCAAAGAGGAAGCTGCGACGTTTGATGCGATTGCTGCTGGCTACTCTGTGGACGAAATGAGAGTGCGGCTCGCCAACTCCGTAAGAACAACGTGGTGGCAGATACATTATCTCGATCGCGCATTGGAGACGCTGGAAAAGAATAAGGAGCTACTGCGCCAGTTTATTGCGGTGGCGAAAACGAAGTACGAGACAGGTAAGGGACTACAGCAGGACATTCTTCTTGCACAGCTAGAACTGTCCAAATTTATTGATCAGGGCATCAAACTGGAGGCTTTGAGAAAACACCAGTCGATCCAACTCAATACGCTAATGGATAGGCCGGCCAGCAATAATGTAGTGCTCGCCGTGATTGACCCCACAGCAATGCCGGACATCCTCAGCGAAACGGAACTCTTTGAGATCGCAGATGAGGCCAGACCGACGCTTAAACAAAAGGAGACCCAAGTAGAAGCGGCTCAATCACGGCTCGAGCTTGCGAAGAAAGACAGATATCCGGATTTCAAGCTAGGAGTGATGTATGGAGAGCGGACTGGTGACAATCCACCCTTCATGGGTGGATCACGAGCGGATCTTCTCTCGGTGATGATTGGGGCCAAGATACCGATTTATTCAGGCCGCAAACAGTCACGGGCGATCTCTCAAAAAACCGCAGAGCTCGCGAAGAATCGTTATGCACTAATTGATGAAAAAGGTGTCGTGAGAGCCGCCATTGCGGCTGCCACCACCGACTATCAAAGAGCGCAAGAGCAGAACAAATTGTTCAGTAAGGGGATCATTCCACAAGCCGAACAAACGGTTCAATCCATGCTGGCTGCCTATCAGGTTAGTGAAGTCGATTTTCTCAATTTGGTTCGCAGTCAAATGACATTGTTCAACTATGAGCTTCGGTATTGGAAATCAGTTAGTGAAGCAAACCAGGCGTTATCGCGTCTAGAAGCCGCAGTAGGAAAGGGGTCCATCTATGAGTAAAGCAACAATTATTGCAGGGGTCATCATGCTTGGCCTCGGGCTGGCAGGAGGCTATTGGCTGTCCCAGAACATCGGAGGCAGCATGGTTGCTGAAGTCAGTGACTCTGAGCCGCTTTACTACCGTAATCCGATGAACCCCAGCGTCACCTCGCCGGTCCCTGCCCAAGATTCTATGGGTATGGACTATATCCCGGTCTACGCTGAGGAGAAAAGCACACCGAGCGAGCGCAAGATATTGTATTACCGAAACCCGATGAATCCATCGGTCACTTCGCCTACTCCGATGAAGGATTCTATGGGTATGGATTATGTACCTGTGTATGCCGAAGGTGAAAGTGGCGATGTTGTTGGTACGGTCAAGATTGATCCTGTGGTGGTGCAAAATATCGGTGTTCGCACCGCTATTGCGAAATCTGAATCCATTAGCCGAACAATAAGAACCGTTGGCCGCGTTGATTTCAATGAAGAACGGATGGCGCGCCTTCATCCAAAGGTGCAAGGCTGGATTGAGGAGCTGTACATTGATAAGACCGGAGAGACTGTTGTTTCGGACGATATTTTACTCAGTATTTACTCTCCGCAGTTGGTGTCAACCCAACAGGAATATCTGCTGGCGCTGAACAATTTGGCTGCACTTGGCGAGAGCCCATTTGAGGAGATCCGCCATGGAGCGGAGAACCTCGCAAAGAGTTCACGAGAGCGGTTGCAGTTTTTGGATGTACCTGAGCATCAGATCCGAGAGCTTGAAAAAAGCCGCGAGATCAAGAAAAACATACACATTCATTCGCCTGTAGATGGAACGGTGCTGCGGATTGGTGTGCGACAGGGCCAACATGTAACGCCCCAGCAAGAGCTCTACATGCTGGCAGACTTGAGGGAAGTGTGGGTGTTGGCGGACATTTACGAGAATGAGATTCCGTGGGTAAATGTCGGCGATGACGTCGAAATGACCCTAACGTCTGTGCCCGGTAAAACCTTCACAGGTGAAGTGGCTTACATCTATCCCTATTCGGAAGCCAAGACCCGGACCACCAAAGTCAGGCTGGTGTTTGACAACCCTGATCTATTGCTACGACCCGATATGTTCTCCGAGGTGAAAATACTATCTGATACGCGTACGAACTCCATAGTCGTGCCATCAGAGGCGGTAGTGCGCTCTGGAGGCAATCCGCAGGTGTTTGTTGTGAGGGAGCCCGGAAAGTTTGAGCCAAGGGTCGTTACGCTAGGCGTGGAGTCAGGCGGCCGCATCGAGGTTCTTGACGGTGTTAGTGATGGAGAGGAGGTGGTGACATCCGCTCAGTTTCTTGTTGATTCAGAATCAAAGCTGCGCGAGGCCACCGCCAAAATGATGGAAGCACTTAAAGGCGGCGATCCACAAACCGACGCTGATCACTCTGCTCACTCAGGTGGTCATGAAGGTATCGATGGTAGTGATTCCGATATGTCCGGGGCGGGACATGGCGACTCTCATAGCGATATGGGGCATGAGATGAGTGATGAACCAGACCACGGGATGGGCGAAGACGCTCAAGGAGGCATGGTTCATGATTAAGGCCATCATCAATGCCTCCTTGCGTGACCGATTTATGGTCCTGGTGGCAACCTTCATCATCGGGGCGGTCGGCATCTTTGCCTATAAGAACGTTCCGCTGGATGCTATTCCGGATTTGTCAGATGTACAGGTCATTATCTTCACCGAATATCCCGGCCAGTCGCCACAGGTTGTGGAGGATCAGGTCACCTACCCACTGACGACCTCGATGCTTGCCGTTCCTGATACGAAAGTCGTACGAGGTTATTCATTTTTCGGGTTGTCGTTTGTCTACATCATCTTTGAAGATGGGACGGATATGTACTGGGCGCGATCCCGTGTCCTGGAGTCCATTAACTACGTCAGCGGTCGACTGCCCCAGGGCGTTACGCCTACGCTAGGTCCCGATGCGACGGGTGTGGGTTGGATCTACGAATACGCGCTTGTCGATAGAACGGGAAAACACGACCTGGCGGAGCTTCGCTCCTTGCAGGATTGGTATCTTCGATATCCACTACAAACGGTAAACGGCGTTTCTGAAGTCGCGTCTGTTGGCGGTTTCGTAAAGCAGTATCAGGTTGAAGTCGATCCGAACGCGCTGCTTCGCTACAACATCCCGCTCGACAAAGTGAGGATGGCAATCAAGATGTCCAATAAGGATGTCGGTGGTCGCCTCGTGGAGATGGCTGAGACCGAGTATATGGTCCGAGGACTGGGCTATATACAGTCTATTGATGATCTCAATTCGATACCGGTCTCGGTTGATCAAAATGGCACGCCAATCAGGCTCCGCGACGTCGCGAACGTTCAGATCGGCCCCGAGCTTCGTCGCGGACTTGTGGATCTCAATGGAGAGGGCGAGGTTGCAGGCGGCGTTGTCATTATGCGCTTCGGCGAGAATGCGCTGGCTACGATTCAAGCGGTGCGGGCGAAACTCGAGGATCTTAAAGCAGGACTGCCCGAAGGCGTTGAGATCGTTCCGGTCTATGACCGTGGTGATTTGATTGAGCGCGCAGTAGACAGTCTGAACACATCACTTGCACAGGAACTAGTTATCGTGAGCATCGTGGTGATTCTATTCCTACTGCATGCTCGCTCGGCGTTTGTGGTTATCATCACGCTGCCATTGGGCGTTCTCATGGCCTTTATCGTTATGCGCATTCAGGGGCTCAACGCCAATATTATGTCGCTCGGTGGTATTGCAATCACTATTGGCACCATGGTGGACGGTGCCATCGTGATGGTGGAGAACGCGCACAGCAGGTTAGCTATCGCCCGAGACGCCAAGGGTAGTGATCTCACGATTGACGAGCGTTGGAAAACCATCGGCGAATCTTGCCAGGAGGTCGGGCCAGCTCTCTTTTTCTCACTTCTCGTGATTACCGTATCGTTCCTCCCCATTTTTACGATGCAAGCGCAAGAAGGGAGGCTTTTCAGTCCATTGGCTTTCACCGCGACCTATGCAATGGCCGCTTCGGCAATACTGGCCATCACATTAGTGCCAGTAATGATGGGCTACTTCCTTCGAGGCAAGATTATTGCGGAACAAAAGAACCCACTGAATCGCGCACTTCACGCACTCCACCGGCCTGCTTTGAAAATGGCGATGCGCTGGAGGGTAGTGACAGTCGTGTGTGCTGTGGCGCTTCTAGGCGCTACCTACTATCCCTATTCCAAGCTGGGCAGTGAGTTCATGCCACCACTCGATGAGGGCGACATTCTCTATATGCCGACTACATTCCCCGGCATATCAATTACCAAGGCAAAGGAGTTACTCCAGCAAACCGATAAGATTCTTGCGACCTTCCCCGAGGTCCATCATGTCTTCGGCAAGGTTGGCCGCGCGGAAACAGCGACCGACTCTGCTCCACTAGCAATGATTGAGACCACTGTCCGATTGAAGCCGAAGGATGAATGGCCCGATCCAGGTAAAACGACAAAGGAGCTCATGAGCGAGATGGATGCCGCGATTCAGTTTCCGGGTCTTGCTAATGCATGGACTATGCCGATCAAGACACGTATCGACATGCTCTCCACCGGTATCAAGACCCCCATTGGCATCAAAGTATCGGGACCGGATCTTAATGTCCTGCAGGAGGTTTCGCAGGATATAGAACAGGCGATGAAAACCCTTCCTGAAACGACCTCTGCGTTCGGGGATCGCGCGGTTGGTGGCTACTACCTAGATTTTGACATCAATCGGGAAAGCGCAGCGCGCTATGGACTCACGGTGGGCGCGGTCCAAAACGTCATTCAGAGCGCCATCGGTGGTATGAATATTACTGAGACAGTGGAGGGATTGGAGCGCTATCCCGTGAATCTTCGCTATCCCAGAGAGCTCCGGGATGATCTGGAGACTCTGAAACGCGTCATCATACCCACGCCAACGGGTGCGCAAATACCGCTCGCGCTAGTGACCGAGATCAACTACACAAGAGGTCCGCCGGTCATCAAGAGTGAGGATGCCAGGCCCAATGCGTGGATCTATGTCGATATCTCAACATCAGATATTGGTGGCTTCGTGAACAAGGCCAAAGAGGCCATAAACCAGCAAGTGAAGATTCCATCTGGGTATACACTAACGTGGTCCGGCCAGTTCGAGTACATGGAAAGGGCCGCTAAGCGACTTAGCATTGTCGCGCCTGCAACACTCTTCATTATCTTCCTGCTTCTGTACTTCAACTTCCGGAATGTGGTTGAGCCCGTCGTAGTGATGATGTCAATTCCCTTCGGGTTGATAGGGGGAATCTGGCTTATCTACTTCAACGACTACAACATGTCGGTTGCCGTAGCTGTTGGATTTATTGCGCTAGCGGGCATGGCGGCAGAGATTGGCGTACTGGTACTGAGCTTTATCGACACAGAGATGGCTCAGCGCAGAAGCGAGAGTGACAGGCGACTTACGCTGGAAGAGGTTCGAGACGCTGTGCTGAGCGCGACCTCAAAGCGTGTCAGGCCAGTCGCGATGACGGCGATTTCCACGATGGCCGGTTTAATCCCAATCATGCTGAGTAGTGGCACAGGATCAGATGTCACCCATCGGATTGCCGCGCCTATGCTCGGTGGAATGCTGACGGTAATGATTCTCAATCTGCTAGTGCTGCCGGTGATCTATAGCTTTGTCCTCCAGTTTCAGGAGGAGGGACGTATTCTGGCCGATAGCTCTGACGCACCTTCTGCAGATCGGCCCGCAGGTGCGGCTTCATGATTATTGCGATTGCGCTAGCATTCGGGCTCGTCGCCTTGACCTTCCTCTTTCACTACCGGGCGTTACTTTGGCTGGGATTAAGAGCTACCCGGTTCGGAATTTCTACACAGGCAAAAGTGCTATTTATCGTTGTGACACTCTTTCTTGTGCATATAGCCGAGATCGGGATGTATGCGATTACCTACGGTTTCTCTGTGTCGGTGCTTGAGCTTGGCGTGTTTCAAGGTGCCTTGGTCACGGATGCGATGAGCTATCTCTACTACTCAGGCGTGATCTATACGACGCTAGGTTTGGGAGATATTGAGCCACAGGGACACATCCGCTTCATCACTGCGATGGAGGCACTGAACGGGTTCCTACTCATCACATGGTCGGCTTCGTTTACCTTCCTGGCGATGGGTCGCTTGTGGCCATGGGAGAAGCAATGTGATCAATCGAGTCAGTATGTGGACTCAACACTAATTACCGATAGAGGAGAAAGAAAATGATCAAGACGAAGGCGTTTTCTGCGGCGAGCGCTGTAACAGCCGCAATACTATGGATCGGGTGCAGCGCGCTGGTTGCCGTCCTTCCTGAAGCTATGTGGAAAATGACAGCGCAGATGCTTCATGTTGAGCTTTCCGAGGTGAGCTGGGCAATGGACTGGTCTGGGTTCTTTTCAGGCCTATTGAGCTGGAGTGTGCTGGCGGCTTTGGCGGGTGCGTTATTGGCGTTAGTTTACAATCAACTATCGGGGCCAGATGCTTAGAAACAACGAGAAACGAGCTCCACGTTCACCACTGGGATTACTACCCCTTTTGTGGAACCACTGGCAAGATATCCAGAACTACCAGATGAATATGTGCTGGAGTAGTAACTTTTAGTCGCCTGGCTAAAGAGATGGGAGCCTTTCACTTAAGGCTTGGCAGAAAAGCAATAGAAATTTCAAGAATGCATCTTGATTTACGCCTAGGACATTTTCGCCTTACGTAGCTTCAGGTTCATGTAGCGTGGCACACGGTTCCGGTAGCGCTCATAGTCGGCCGCATGTTTGTTCACCAGGTACCGCTCTTCCCGGAGGATCATGGTGTGTACCATCCCGAAACCAATTACAGATAGCGCCAGTAGTAGAATGCTTTGGAGTAATGTGGTGTATGCGGCGAACATTAGCAAATAAGCGAGAAAATAGGGATTTCTGCTGAAGCTGTATACTCCCGTCTCTATCAGTTCGGTCTCCTGCTCCTCGATGACTCCCACGCGCCAGGAGTCGCCAAGATCATTCAGTGACGCGGCGGCAATGCCTAAGCTCGCTAGCATGAACAGCCCGGCAATGGCTTGCGCTGCGCCACCCGTAGAGCCAGTGGCCCGATGTGAATCCGGGTCCAGGGACAACCAGAGTGCGACGCCGATGAAGATCACGAAGAACGCAATGGACAGGTTGGCCTCCAGGTTGTAGCCCCTGATGGGCTGCTGGAGTCTGTGCCGAAGCAGGATATTCTTTGCCAGAAACATGCCCTGAAATAGTACTTGGTGCAGCAATATGAGCCAGGTGTCCAATGTCATGATAGCTATCTCTATAAGTCTTCAATTGTCTCGGCAATATTCGTCCGGAAACTCAAACTCGATGGTCGTATGGAGGAAGCTAAAAGGATCAAGAACTTTGCCAATTTCCTCCTTCATCTCCTTCTGCCTCTCCGAATCTACAGTCTTATCTAACCGTAGATGGGCCGTTAACACATGACTTTCGCCATCCAGCGACCACAAATGAACATGGTGAGTCTCTTCAACGTGCTCTATTTCGAGCAATGCCTCCACGACGCGAGAATGGAGAGAGCCGCTCGGAGTACCTTGCATAAGCAGAGAAATCGCTTCGATAAAGTTTCTCACCACGTTGACGAGTATAAAAAGTGTGAACCCAATAGACAGCAACGGATCGAGAATGGGCCAATCCACAAACATCAAAGTCACTGCAACAATCAGCACCGCAACCCATCCCAGGACATCTTCTAGCAGGTGCCAATTCAACACCCGCTCGTTCAAAGTTTTCCCATGACTCAATTTGAAGGCCGCATATCCATTTACAACAACCCCCAGGATGGCAAGCCAAAACATACCGACCGCGTGCGGTTGCTGTGGCTCAAAGAGTCGGGGGATTGCGGCGTTGAGAACCCATAAAGAGCCTGCGATGAGAACCAGCCCATTTATCAGCGCTCCCAGTAGTGAGAATCGCTGGTAACCGTAGGTGAATGACCCGTTTGGCTCTTTGCTCCCCAGCTTGCTGAGCAACCACGCCAGCCCGATAGAAAGACTATCTCCCAGATCATGTACAGCATCCGCCATAATCGCAGTGCTGTTTGTCAGCACGCCTCCAACGAACTCGATAATGGTAAACGAGACATTCAAAAAGAATGCCCAACCGATTCGATTGGAGGAGGAATTCTTATGGTCGTGTTGGTGATCGTGCATAACAATTTTTCTACATAAATAGTACGTCTGTTCGAAGTTGACCCTTGTGCACCCGGAAGGTGTCCATTGATCCGATGTCTACCACACTCGCTCGGACATAATGAAAGTTACACCTTCTAGTGACTGGAAGGTCAACTATTTCTGCAGCGTCACCGTGAAAAACTTTTACACTTTTCATGTCGAAGCCAACTCTGTAGACACTGTTGCAGCTTTCGGCTTCCGATAGGCCATCCGATAGAGCCCGGGCAACACAACGAGTGTCAGTAAGGTGGAAGACATAATGCCGCCAATCACCACTGTGGCGAGCGGACGTTGCACCTCGGCACCAGTACTTGTATTGAGTGCCATCGGCAAGAACCCCAGGGCAGCCACGAGCGCCACCATCAGGATGGGGCGCAACCGCAACATGGCACCGTCGTGAATCGATGCATCGATATCTTTGCCACTTGCCAGCCCGTCGCGGAACGCCGATACCATCATGACGCCTGTCAGTACCGATACGCCGCACAGGGTGATGAACCCAACGCCTGCGGTGATCGATAGCGGTATATCACGCAGCCATAACGAAATCACACCACCCGTCAAGGCAAGGGGAACACCGCTAAAAACCAGCACAGCGTCTTTCGCTGAGCCGAACGTCATCATCAATAGTGCGAAGATCATCACCAGCGTTACTGGCACCAGTAGGCTTAGCCGCTTAGAGGCTGACTCTAGCTGTTCGAATGTGCCGCCGTAGCTCAACCAATAACCGGGGGGGATTTTGACCTGTTCTTCCACCTGTTGCTGAACTTCGGCAACAAAGCCTGCCAGATCTCTGTTTCGAACATTGGTACTGACCACCAGTCGTCGCTTCCCATTTTCTCGCGAAATCTGGTTCGCACCCGGCGCCAGTTTTACCGTCGCCACCTCGCCAAGGGGTACATAGCCACCCCTGGGTAAGGGGATTGGCAGGCGCTCCAGCGTACGGAGATCACTACGTAGGCGCTCGGACAGCCGCACCACAATCGAGAATCGTCTGTCACCCTCAAAAACAAGTCCCGCATCCTCGCCGCCAGTAGCGGCCGCGATGACTTCCTGGACATCGGCAACATTGAGGCCGTAGCGATACAGGGACGGCCGGTCTGCTTCAATCGATAGGATTGGCAGACCTGACACCTGTTCGACCTTAACCCCTTCTGCGCCATCGATGCTATTGATGACCTCGGCGATTTCATTGCCAGAGCGCAACAGTTGCCCCAAATCGTCACCAAACACCTTCACCCCGAGGTCAGAGCGCACACCGGAAATCAGTTCATTGAAGCGCAACTGAATGGGCTGGCTGATTTCAAACGCATTGCCAGGCAATTGCGCCAGTTTCTCGTCTATGTCTTCCAGCAACTGTGTTTTGGACTTATCCGGGTCTGGCCACTCCTCTCGGTCCTTGAGCATTACGTAGCCATCGGAAATATTAGGCCCCATGGGATCGCTGGCGACTTCAGCAGTCCCTACACGCGAGAAGTAGGTTTTCACTTCGGGGAGTTCGAGAATCGCGCGCTCCAGCTGAAACTGCATCTCAAGCGATTGAGTCAGGCTCGTGCCTGGTATGCGTAGTGCTTGTATCGCAACATCCCCCTCATCCAGGTTTGGAATGAATTCAGCGCCCATCCGGGTTGCCAACCAACCACAGCCGAGCACAAACAGCACCGCGCTGAGGAATACGGGAAGTCGGAATTTCAGAGCAGCCGTCAACGTGGGGAGGTACAGTGATTTGGCGCCGCGAACAATGGCGTTGTCCTTTTCCTTTATGTGCCCGGTGAGCAGCAGAGCAACGGCCGCCGGTACAAACGTGAGTGAGAGTATTAACGCCGAAACCAATGCCATAATCACTGCCATAGCCATAGGCGTGAACATCTTGCCCTCAACGCCCGTCAGGGCCAGAATCGGGAGGTTGACCAGAATCACGACCAGCACGCTGATCAGACTGGGGGTAAACACCTCTCTAGTGGCGGTAAACACTGTCTGCAAACGCTCCTCCAGCTTCAAGAGGCGACCGAGATGTTGCTGGCGTTCGGAGAGTCGGAGGATACAGTTTTCAACAATGATAACGGCACCATCGACGATCAGACCAAAATCCAGCGCACCCAGGCTCATCAGATTGGCGCTGACCTTGGTTTCCACCATGCCGGACATCAACATGAGCATGGACAGGGGTATGACCATCGCTGTGAGCAGTGCAGCGCGGACATTTCCCAGCATCACCAGCAGTACAACGACTACTAATACGGCGCCTTCTAGCAAATTTGTCTGCACCGTGGTTATGGTTTTATCTACCAGCACCGTGCGGTCGTAGACAGGCTCAGCAGTGACCCCTTCGGGAAGGGTTTTGTTGATCTCAGAAAGTTTCTCAGCCACCGCGGCTGATACAGTTCGGCTGTTGGCTCCGAGTAACATTACCGCTGTTCCCAGAACCGTTTCCTTCCCATCCAGCGTGGCGGCACCGGTGCGCAGTTGTTTGCCGAAACCGACATCAGCGACATCGGATATTGTGATCGGCACGTTATCGCGATGGGCGACGATTACGCTCTCTATAGACGCTATATCAGATACCTGACCCGGCGCACGAATAAGGTACTGCTCGCCGTTTTTCTCTATATAGCCTGCCCCAACGTTGGCGTTATTTTTTGGTAGCGCATCTACCAGATCATCAAAGGTCAGACCGTAGGCTAGCAATCCAGCGGGATCAGGGGTGATGTGGAACTCTTTTTCATAGCCCCCAATGGTGTTGATCTCTGTCACCCCTGGCACCAGACGCAATTGCGGCCGAATAACCCAATCTTGCAGCGTGCGCAGCGCCATCGCGTCGTAGGGTTCGCCATTGTCTTGTCTTGCCCCGGGCTCAGCTTTCACCGCGTAGTGAAATATTTCACCCAGCCCTGTAGCAACAGGACCCATGACAGGCTCAATGCCCGAGGGCATCTCACTCTTGGCTTGCTGCAAGCGTTCATTGATGAGATTGCGAGCAAAGTAGATATCGGTACCCTTCTCAAATACAACAGTGACCTGGGATAGGGCGTAGCGGGATATGGATCGGGTCTGCTCCACAAGGGGTAGCCCGGTGATTGCCAGTTCCACCAGATAGGTGATTCGTTGCTCAACTTCCAGAGGTGAGTAACCAGGCGCCTCGGTATTAATCTGGACCTGCACATTGGTGATGTCGGGGACCGCATCGATGGGAAGTTTTTGGTAGTTCCAGACGCCGACCGCAGCCACTATCGCAACCAGAAAGACAACCAGCCAGCGGCGGGCAATGGAAAACTGGATAAGCGCATCAATCATAGTACGAACCTGCTAGCGGCTTTTACGACACAGACTTTAAGTCGCGAAGCCAATTGACTTGTGAAGGGAAAATTCTGTCCTTGGGGAGCCCTAGTCATCATGTTCAAGGTCCTCCTTGCCCAGTTCAGACTTCAGGGTGAAACTGTTGGTGGATACATAGGCCTCTCCGGCTCGTAACCCTTCCAGCACTTCACTGACCTGACCATCGCTACGTCCCAGAATTACAGGCCGTGGTTCAAAGCCCTCATCGCCAGCTACAAAAACAACACTTTCATCCTCGATTATTTGAATGGCTTTATCCTGAATAACCGTCGCTACTACTGCCTCAGAAAGGAACACTTCTGCGGTGATAAAGTGTCCAGGTATCCACTGCCGATCCGGGTTGTCGAGGAGGACTCTTGCCGTGGTGGTCTGGTTGGTGCTGCTGCCTACAGGCAAAATGGCGATGATCTTGCCTTTTCCGGTAACGGTGGCATCACGGGTTTCGATTCTGACTGGCTGCCCGACGTGCACTTTGGAAAGGTCTGCCGGAAATACTGCGAGCTCCACCCACACGGTGGAGTAGTCGCCGATCACAAACAACGTTCTGCCGTCAGTCTGCTCGCCCACATTGGCACTACGCTGCGCGACAACGCCGTCAAGCGAAGCAACCACGGGGTAGGACTTCAGGCTCTCGTTGCTTTCCACTGTTGCCAGCGTTTCACCCCGTTGCACTGCATCGCCCACCTGTTTGGCCACGCTTTTGATGACGCCAGGGAAACGAGCGGAGACAGCCTGCTGGCGCAGCGCATTGGGCACGACCTGTCCGTATAGCGGAAGGGTCTCACGTATGCTTGCAGGCCCGACACGATCAAGGGTTATTCCGGCGTGTTTGACTTGCTCTGGCGTTAGAGTGATATGGCCCTCCTCACTGTGGGCCTCTTCATCAGCGGATGCAACTACCCAACCAAACGAAGTGGCCAATATGAGCAGGTGCAGCCAGGAAATGATGCGCTTTCGTGTAAGTGTTTGCATTAGTCAGATTCCTGCTCAATGTTACTGGAACCGGGCTCCAGTGAAGGTAATAGGGGTTCAGAGGTGAGTTGTTCTATCGTGGCGCCACTTTGGAGCGCAGCCGAGGCTGCCGCTATCAGGGCGTACTCTGCTGAGAGTAGTTCCTGTTGTGCCGCAGCCCACTCCTGATAGCTATAGCGTCCGTTTTCGTAGGCCGCCTGGGTTTGCTGTAGCGCGCGTTGTAATAAGGGGATGACATCGCTTCGGAGTGAGTTAGCTGTTTCTATCCCTAGCCTCCGCTGCTGATACGCGTCGAAAAGACTAGCGCGCAGATTGAGAAGGGCGGACTCGCGGCGCATTGAGACCTCATCCCGAGCAGCTCTTGCAGATTGGAGGGCGCCGGTATTCCGCTTAGCGCCGACCAGCGGAATGCTCAATCCAGCAACAAAAGCAGTATCGTTTGTTTCCTGGTATTGCCGAATGCCTACAGACCAGCCGATATCGGTATTGGACTGGGACGTGGCGAGTTGAAATTCCGCTTCGCGTAAGCGCTCCTCGCTGGCGAAGAACTCGATAGCCGGGTTCTGGATTGCTCGCTGATAGAGTGCGTCAAAGTCACCGACATTGCCCAGATTATCTAAGTTGCCAGCCACTCGCACAAAACCGGGCTCCATATCTCCCCACAATACGGAGAGTGAAAGCCGGGCGGCTCGCAGCCGATTCTGTCCTTCACTCACTACCAACTCAGCCTGTGCCAAATTCGCTCGCGCCCGAAGGGGCTCTGCCTCGGGAGCAGCGCCAGCGCGGGCGCGGTGCTCTACTGATTGGACAACCTCTTGCGCAAGCGACCTGGCATTGACCGCAAGATCAAGTCGTGCCTGGGTGGCGACCACCTCCACATAGCGGCGGGTCACCTCACCCATCAGATCCAGGGCGCGGGTCTGGCGCTCTCCAGCGATTACCTGTCGTTGAGCTTCGACAGCCGCAACTCGCGCCTCTCGCTTGTCGCCCAATTCGATAACTGACGATAGGGCAAGGGTAAATTCTGCACTATCGAACCCACTGTAATCGTCGGTGCCGCCAATGTTTTCAGCTTCCGCGCTCAGGTCAATCGGCGGCGCTAGACTGGCGTTTTGCACCAGGCCCTGCAGACCGGTCTCTCTGAGCCGATAAACCTGGAGGTCCGGGTTCTCGGAAAGAGCGAGTTTTATCGCGGACCCCAGCGTCATCGCTGTGTCGCTCCGCTCAGCGGCATTTGCGGGCAATGCCAGCAGGGCCGCGAAGAGGCAGCAGAGAAAAGTGAGTATCGAAGATCGATACCCATCAATATAGCGGGTTTGCGCCCCGCAGATAGTTTGATACATCCTGTTATGTCCCTAGCTTAGGTCTACCTGTTTTTGCCTGGATCGCCGAGGCGAAACACAAGCTCAAAACAACGCAGCTGCCGCCAAACTCAGTATCCGGGATACGATTTTCAACAGGGATACGCGTACATCCCCGAGGTATTTCAGGTACGGAATTTGTGTAGCAGAATGCGCTTTCTCGCCAGGTGTGGCGAGATCAGGCGGTCGCAGGGGGCCTAAGAAGGGGGTCTTGGTACTGAGAGTGGTATGAAGGAGAGGGAGGAGCAACGAAGTGCCGCCCAAAGAGAGCTGACACGCTATTCACCAAGCTGCCTATGCCCAATACATGGCAGTGGCCGTGGGAATGACAACAATTGGTGTCGAATATGTCTTCCGAGTCATGTTGTCCATGATCAGATTGGCTGTTAACAGAGTGATTCGCGCTATCCGTAGATTGTGTATGCCCTGCCTCATCGCCAGCGAAAACCGCGTAATGCTCGCCGAGGCCAGCCATCACTGACTGGCTGGTTAGCAGCGCCAAAATACATATGGCTATTGTGCGGCGGAATTTAATCATTGTCTCGAGGACGGATCATTCAACAGTTTTAAGACCACAGATCGTAGCACAAGTGTTTAAAGAACACACCGTACCACCTCTGGGCCACAGGGGTTTGGTAGATTTTTGGTCTTGGATGTCTTATTCGTGAGTTCCACAGAATTAGCTCTCCTTTGCCTGGAACAATCTGATGGTACCTAAAGCGGTAGGAATGCATACGCCTCTGGCTATATCGAGAAATCCAGCCTCCTCAAGTAAGACCGGCAGCAAGTCCTCCACGCTATCCCGGGTTGTTTCGAAGCCGTCGAGACACTGAACCAGCAAGAATAGGCCACGTTGAACCAATGACGATGGCTTACCCCAGTCGGCAATGTGCAGTTGTCCTCCCGGTTTAAGGACACGGCGAATCTCATGCAGCACTTCAAGTTTTTGCCGTCGGTTCAGGTGGTGGAAAAATAGGCTCGACACTGCCATGTCAAAAGTGGCCGATTCGAACGGCATGTCTTGAGCAAACCCTTGTTGCAAGCTCACGCACTGATTTGCTGACGTAAGCCTATTTCTGGCGATCTCAAGTGCGCCTGGATCAGCGTCCAGGCCTGTAATCGTCAACGATGGCTCTCGTTCGGCAAACATCCGGGTCAATGTGCCTGTTCCGCAGCCAATATCGAGCAGGTGATGTCTAGCAAGCGGGGCAGTCTGGTTTACCAGTGCGGACTTGAACGTTGCTTCTCGCGTCGTCAGGGAAACCACCTGATCGTAATACCGCGTTAGCGCATGATATTTGAGGGCCGGAATATATGATTGGGTATTGGAAGGTTTCATCATACTTCTCTGTTCAGGATCTAAGCTTCAGTATTCTGTAGGCACCGTTCAGAACGACCCCGGCGATGATGAAGCCAATGATCAGGTCCGGATAGCGTGACCCTGTCCAGGCGACCAGGGCTCCGGCAATAATGATACCCAGGTTAGCGATGACGTCATTGGCAGAGAAAATCCAACTGGCTCTCATGTGCACTCCACCTTCGCGATGCTTGGTGATGAGCGCCAAGCACAACACGTTAGCTGCGAGAGCTATTAGACCGAACGACATCATCAAGTTTGAGTCCGGTTCACTGCCGTACAGGAATCGACGAACAACCTCACTCAATGCGCCGAGAGCCAGAATAACCTGCAGCCAGCCTGAAAAATGCGCAGCCCTCAATTTCATCTGAGCACTTTGGCCGACGGCATAGAGTGCGACGCCGTAGACCGCCGCATCGGCAAACATGTCCAGCGAATCTGCAATCAGACCAGTGGATTGCGCCCACCAGCCAACCACTATCTCCACGACAAACATAATGCCGTTAATTGCTAGCAGCCACTTGAGAACGCCCATTTCCTTCTCTGCTGTGTCCTGGGCGGTTTCCTGGGCACAAGCGATCGCATCGTCAGACACTGGCTCGGTGCTCTTACGCCGGGCCCCAAGGCCTATGGAAAGCATCCGTTCTTCAACCGCTTCTGTGTCCTCACCATGGAAAATGCGGACTTTCCGATTGGGCGTATCAAACTCCAGAACAACGCTCGGCTTCACACCCTCCAGCGCCATACGGATGATTCCCTCCTCTGAGGGGCAATCCATTTTGGGCACATCATATTCACTGACAAAGCCGACTGCTGAAAGGTCGCCATTTGTCGCATCCTGGGTAGGACTCTTCGTTTTATTGCCCTGACAACAACTGTCATTTTGATCAGTCATACAGGCCTCTTGTCACGTTAATGCATTGCAGTCTAAACTCTATAGTTACTATAGAGTCAAGCACCAGGGCGAACCCCCAATGAAAATCGGTAAACTCGCAAAATTGACCGGCTGCTCTGTGCAAGCCATTCGTTACTATGAAAAGGAGAATTTGCTGCCTTCGACCCAACGCAGTGAAGGAAACTTCCGCCTTTACGACGACAGTCACATAGAGCAGCTGTCATTTATCAAACTCTGTCGTGGACTGGACCTCAGCTTGTCAGAGATTCGCCAATTGTTGGAACTGAAGCGCTCGCCAGGGGCTCAATGTGATGAGGTGAATCGCATGATGGAGACGCATATTCAGCAGGTAGAGACGAGAATTCGCGAACTGATGCAGCTAAATGCACAATTGAAGTCACTGCGCCGCCATTGCTCAGATCAGCAAACAGTAGAGCACTGTGGAATTTTACAATCGTTGTCGTCTGGGCAGTGACTACAGCACTATCAATGATTTGGTCAAACTACTTCACTTGAGGCGCCATGAAAAGCGTGTTTGGAGCCTCAGCTTGGCAACTTCAAGCAGTCCAGCGGTTTTAAGCGCCGGTAGGGTGCAAGTCGATGCGGAGAGCTCTGGGGTGGCGAGCTTTTGATAGTATTTCGGCTTTGTCGGGAGAAGGATAGGCCTCCATGGAAGTTCAAAGCTGTCCTGCCAGATTGTTTGAGAGAGGCGTGGTTCCGAGGGCGAATGGTAATGTGCCTAGGAACGGAATATCGGCTCTCGCAAATTCGTTAGAATCGAGAGTCAAGTGAAACCTTAGATTAGAAGCAAGCCACCAATGCAATGCGGCTATCTCTAGAAATCCAGTAAGTTGCCAGGAGGCATTTTTAACGCCCGGGCTATCTTAAACAGAGTACTAACTCGGATATCCCTCTTTCCACGTTCTATAAAGCCCATGTGACTCCGATCGACCCCTGCCATGTCGGCTAGAGTCTCTTGTGAAATTTGTTGAGAATTTCTTGTTTCTCTAATCCGTCGGCCCATTGACTCTAGATTACTTTCCACGCCGATACACTCCCAGCCAAAAGATAGAAATATCTGGAATTGAGCGCTATAACACCACGGGCTATAATGCTCATTTTGGAGAAATTGATGCTTTATCGGGGTTTAGACGATGGTTATTCAGTTGAAGTGCGGTAACAGTGGATAGATGGGTATGTAGATGCCAATTATCCGCGCTGACCGGTCCAAGGTAGGTTTCCCACATATTTACGAGATATATTTCTCGTTAAATGGAATGAAGACCATTTCGTACATTGGGAGGTCTTCAGGGGAAAACTCGGGATATCTATCCGGTTCTTCTGAACTCAATAGGGTGATAGCGAACACTGTTCTATGCTTCGGAAAGGAACAAGCCGAGCTAGGTTGGCACAAAATTATACTGTCCGAATTCCCGTGTGGCACCCTGGAAAGCGTTCTTGAAGACGAAGAGAAGAGACTGATACTAGAGTCGTATGAAGAATCCCGTCGCTTAGGTCCTGGTAAAAACTGGGAAATACTGAATAAAGAACACTTGCTCCGCCATTGGCGGTCCGATGCGAAGACAGTACTCGAGCGACTTAGAGAATACATTGAGCGGAAAGAGTCATCGGATAAAAGTCTAGTTCCCGCGGTTCTAACGACAACTAGGGCGCGCCCGTGCACGATGTCTTGCTCCGCTCTCAACGAAAGAGATGACGGAACTGGTGATTGGATTGGAAATAGCCCTGCCAGAACGGCCGAATTATTAGAGGCAAACTTTCTTCAAAGAGCAGTAATAAAAATTGGACGTAGTGTGCCCGTTTCAATAAGTATGATGGTACACCCCTGTCTAATGCGAACCTCAATCAAGATGCGTGTTTTGTTTGCTGTGTTGATTGAAGTGCAACGATCACAAAGCAATCTAAGTCAACACTACGCTATTAGAACCTCTACACTTAGATATCTTTTAGATGAGCCTAATATTACATCACCCGGGTTGCGGCGCATTTTCGATGACCTGTCGTGCGCCATTGGCAACGAAGAGAAAGTCCGTGTTAGTGAACTATCACTGCAAAAAAAGGTGGTCCAGTTTCTTGTTGAGTGTAGTCCCGTGCACGACACGCAGTCACCTATGATGGTTTCAATAGATTTCGAAAAATTCATGCGCGTCGCTAGCCGTGGCCAACAGGCTGCCTTGGGGAGAAGATACTTTGCCGTACAGGCAGCTTTTCAGTATTTTCAACGTACGGGTCAAGGTCTCCCGTTCGAACTGGCGATATCGCTGATGTCGGGTAAACCGATTCCGCAGGCGGGTGAATTGGAAAAGCGTAAGGAACTGCAAAGTTCGTGCAGCAAGGCTATTAAGAGCTCAGAAAACTCTCTAAAGGAGGCATTGGGGACTGCCTTTGCTACAAACTATTTTTCCAAGAAGAAACTCAGGCAAATCCAAGACCAGTTCGGAGGCATCAATTCAGATTATCAGGTGCTTATCGATAACTCCGAAACAGCTTTTGCAAACTTTCATGTAATGTTGGCTGACTCAACAGTCGGTTGAGCACGAGTCTACGATCTGGTTTAGGTCATTATCAGAAGCCCAAAGTAGAGTAAATAACAGCCACAATATCTTCCGATACCATCGCACTGGATTGATAAGTAGCATCTATAAGCTGATCCATCTGAAGTCACTCATAACACATCACCTTCTGAACTCATTGGCTTTTCTAACCGCGTTACGTTTCCTTCCCTGAGCATTTCGTTCTCTCGTTTCAACTCTTCGTTGAGGGAGGTTAGCGCGTTTACTATATTTAGAAGCTTCTGGTGCTGCTTTTGCAGTCGTTTGATACGTTTGGAGGCAGATTCTCTTGTCTTTCGGGCATTGGCTCTCTTAACTGGCTTGGCATTAATCTCGGCGTAAGAAGTAATCTCTCCGTGTAGACCCGGGTAGCGATCGCTTCTCAAGCTATTCGGTAGACTTCCAGCCTCTTTGGCGACATTAGAGAGAGACACGGGGGAGCCTTTGGCCAGAATGATTGGTTCGTCATTTTTCAGTCGCTCAAACGCAGCTCGCATTTCTGATTCAACAGTCTTAGGACGTGGCATGGAAATATACCTCAATGGCTTCGTTTTCGGCCTTCAGTTTCGAATGCCTCGGGGTATTTTCAACTAAATCGTTTAGTTCCTCCGCATTGTTGTCGTACATAATTTTAAGTCGCTTGCGGTTTCGTTTGGAGAAAACAGCGTCCTTGCAAGGGCCGCTGCCATCGACACCAGCGCAATGTACAGCAGACTCTACTCCACCGTACTCGCAACTCTGTGTCATGCAAAAGCCGAGTAGTGTTTGTCTTGCAGCGATCTCCCCCTTCTTTGCAAGGGCCTCAAGTTTCTTGTGATCACGCTTTTCAATTAGATTAAGAGTGTCGACATTGATCAGGTTGTTTCCAGTCGCGTGGACATTTTCACCCAAGGTGTTATCAGCTATTTCGCTTAGGTTCCTTATTGTCGCTCTATAGCTTTCCGTCACAACAGCCTGTTCCGCAGCGGTATTCATTCGCAAGCGAGTATAATTGCGACCATAGTAGTAGCTTTGATTGAGGCTTTTGTGTTTCATCATCCACTGAATGACTGATTCCGGTACGTCGGAGGTAAATAGGTTTACGGCCAACGTGCGCCGTAGTTGGTGTGCGCTGAACGACCAAATCCCACCAACCTTGAACCAGCTCTTCTCTGTGAGGCGCGGTGTAAGTTGGTACGCAATCTTGTAATCTTCTTCAGTGATGGAAAAGTTGGCTTCTTCGAAGACAAGAGGGTTTTTTTCTACAAACTTACCCAAACCCCATTGGCTCAAATTCAGGGAAGTAGAGCCTCTGTGCCAGCATTCTATCTGGCCTGTCATAAGATATGGGTTTCTGGCAAATTCTTGTGTGACTGACTTGAATGTATTGTCTATGCGCAAATGACCTAGAAACTTGAGGATGTTCACCGCGCGTTCAACTGAGGTTGGCACCACCCAGCGTGCGTCACTGTCAGGGTCTGTCTTCGTGGTTTCACCCACCAATAGCCCGATGTTTCCAAGAGTGGGGTCGTAGTCTAAGTGAAAGCAATCTGAGCGCAAGGACAACCCCTCTCCAACACGCTGAATACTGTGTGCCAGGATAAATGTGAATGCGCAATCTCGGACTAGATTCGCGTAGGAGGACAGAGCCGCGGTATCATATGTAGGATCAGGTACGTAGCCAACCCATTGGTTTAATAGATTCGCTATACCATAGTTTTCAAAAAAGGCCTTCGAACCACCTGGATAAACCCGTCTTGGCTTCCTCGAGCTATGATTTATATAGTTGACGTCCACTTCTGAGTTGTGAAATGGGCTCATCTGGCTGTAGCCATTTTCTATGTTGTGCCGGTACGCATTTGATATCCATACCCAGGCCTTTTCGAAAGCTGCTTGGTGTGTTTGAAATGCGTCCATAACAGTCTCGGTGCTCTGAATCAATGACATCCAAAGGCGTGGAGGTATGTAAGCACTCTGCGTATTTATGTGGGGAATACGATGTCGGGCGAGTTCTTCGATGAAAGCGGCATCAGCTATCTTCCAGCCAAGGAACTCCTCTGATCTCAACAAGCTATTCAGGACGCCGAACAATTTTTCGTGCTGTGCTGGCTGAAAATATTTCATAACGTCGCCAGCCAACCGTGGAAAGCGATATAGCTGATCTACGCTTACGTTATGAGAATCTGCAAGTTTGCAGAGCTTGGCTAGAGTGTAAAACGGGTGGTTGACTGACTGTACTTTTCCAGGAAAAAGCGGCATGTGATACAGATACAAAAAGATCAACTGTTTGAGTAGGTCATTGTTCTTTGAAGTGAGTTTATGTTTGCCAAAATTAAATCCTTTGCTGCCGTAGGCGCTGAAGTCCCACCTGTCATCGGAATATTTTGAAAGTGGGTTTCCGTCTTTGTCTACAGAAACGTAAAAGTCATCCGGAGGAGGGAAGGTGCAAGGTTGGTAGTTACGAAGTTCTGATGCTTCCTGGGATGACTCGAGATTTCCACAGAATCGAAGTGCATGCTTGTTCATCTAGACTCCCAGAAATTTAAGACATTTTTCCACGTTGGGTGATAGTCACCCTCTTCAATCCGCAAAAGCGCCTCTTCCACCCATTTCCGCGACTTTTCGTTTCGATCTTTGAAGGCTTGAAGTTTATTCGACAAACGATCAATCACTAGATCGGAGGGGATTTCACGTTTGATGGGTTGTGCGGCTTCAATCAGTTTTAGGTGTCTAAACGTTGCTAACGACCAAACATAGTCCTCGGAGTCGATGTCACGGTGACTCTTGCACCACAGGCAGCCGGATTCGTTGATACAGTTAGGGCTGATAACGCCTGATGGTTTATCTTCTGTCGATTCGGGTTTCGCGTCACAGCCGCTGTTTATCAAGCTAACCGGACTATTTTTCCAGAATTGTGTCAGCGCTGTCATTGCGCGTTGCTGTGACGGCCTCTCATAATTCTGTCGAAATACCTCCCTGGTGTGCTGGTTCATTTCATCACTGAGATTCGGGTCACCAGATTGGCGATCTAGAAAGTTTGCACGAGTGTTTCGTGTAACCCTGGGGGGAATCCAAGGCACATCATCACGTGCCGCGTGATTCTTTAACACATCGTAGTTTATAGTTCCTTTCTGCCTTCCGCTCTTTGTCGCGATAGGAAAAAGTTGGGTATCCCCCGGATAAAAATGATCGACAAAATCTATAAGACGTTTAAACCGTTCTCTGTATTCCTTGTAGATAGTAAAGCTTGCGGGTCCTTGTTTTCTGCCTTTCCGCCCGGTGACTAGCCAATCACTATTCCCCTGGGACTTGTACTTGAAGCCTTTGCGCTCAATTTGGAGAGCTAGCGATACGTTGATTCCAGTCTGATAAACGAAGACTACCAGTTCCGCTAGCAGACGGAGTCGTAAAAGGGGCGCGCGATCCCTTCCTATAGATGTTGTTGGGGCGCACATCTTTTCCGCCCATGCTCTAGACCTATTGTATCTTTTACCATCAAGTGCGCTCTGGAGGCCTGGCGGTACTATTGAGATTGGTAGAACTGTCCCATCAGGTCTAAAGGAGTTTGCTCGGATAGGTAGTTGGCCGTAGACAGACTCGATCGTTATCGCATTCGCTAGATCGACACAGTAGTAACCAAGAGTACTTGTATCGCCTAAGTGCTGCTTTTCAGCTGCTCGGCTGACTGATGTTTTTGCGGTCCGACTGAACGCTTTGACAGTTCTGGATTTATACCTTAATAACGCATGAGCAGGTCTTTCCAATATTTTGGATAAAGATTGAGATACATTGAAAGATTTATGGTAGGCCGAGCTTTTCTTTACCTCCTTTTTGATCCAGGCACTTTGGTAGCAGTATTCATCGAATGCGAGATAAATCTCCTCTAACTCATTATCGTCCAGCGATAGAACGATATTATTTTCATCCACCCATTGCATAAACGTGTTCATGTAAGAGGCATAGCCAGCTAGTGATGACACCTTGGTGCCGCGCGTTACCTCATAGTTGAAATAGTCTCTAGCTGCTTCGACGAAGGGAAGGCGATCCTTGATCACGTTTTTCCAGGTATTAGTGGTTGCACTGTGATAGAACCACCTGGGGTTGATCGCAGCCCCGCCTTTGACGAGCCAGCGACTGAGATCGGACCAGGCGCCTTCAATTTCTTTGATGGTTAGATTGTCAGGTTTCGGCATTCAGTCAATTCGCTATGAAAAATTTGGGCCTAAGAACTGGTTCGTGAACGCCATATTTACCTTTCTCGCGGTCTTTGTTGACTTCAAAAACTTTATGTAAGTCCACGTTGTGCGTGCGTCCTTGTGCATCAGCCAGTCTTTAACGTGTTCAATTGCGTCAGCGTCGCTGTTCGTCATGTAAAGCCGTGCCAGTTCAGTTCCACAGGTCGCTCTGGATTGGTGAAATTTGAAGTCATGAAACTGGGTTAAACCATCGCGAACCAAAGCCTTTCTCAGATCGTAAATGGCTGTATTCACGCTGCCTTCGCTGTATGGTTTTCCATCTTTCGTCAGAAAAACGTGAGACTTATCTTCCTTATTTGCCTTCGCTTGCCGTTTCAGTCTGGTGACGTTTGTTTGAGCATAATCAAGAATGAAATTGTGTATTGCTGAGAGGAAACGCAGGTTTCCAGCCACATCAAGTTTGGTATCAATGCCTGTGCCGGGTCCGGCCGCAACTAACAGCAGTAAATTCTCAGGATGCGTGGGCTCTGGTGTGAAAGTCGGGTCCGGTATTGCGTTTAGTAAATTTTCGATCCGGAGGGATCTGATGGAACCGATACGCGCACCAGTGAAAAAACCAAGAGTGAGCATGGCATGTAGAACTGTGTTCTGTTCGCTTGGCTTGCGTTTGAGATAAGCCAGTAAGATATCTCGGTCCACTGCAGAAAGTGGCAGAAGCCCGTCTTCAAGGGTAGTGATGTTAGTTTTTCGATGGGGGATTCTCAGGTCGGTGGTCCAAACGCCTGCCGTTCTTTGAAACCCTGTTGGGTTAAAAAACGTGACTGCCACCTGCTGGTCTTCCCACATATCGAGCTGTTTGTCGATCAGTCCTTTAGCCTTGGCCCACTTGTAGAAATTTACGACAGCGTTCATTCTTCGCGAAGGAACTGCGCTGGTTCCACTCGAAGTTTTTATTAGGTAGCCCCTGAATCGGTCTAAACAGCGGTCCTCTCGTCTGATGGGGAAATGCAACCAGTGAAGATTATTTGCTTCCAGCCAGTCAGCGTAAGCCCTCAGATCATTAGCGTTGCTACGAATTGTTTCAGATTTTGCCCTTCTTTCTGCTAAATAACGGTGAGCCTCCATCCATAGTTCTCCGTCTGACCAAAAAATGGTGTATTTGGTCTTCGGACTTCTAGACTCATCCGGAACCCACTCCCCACTGCTGCGGATATATGGTTGAGCCGAATAGGGTTGAATAAAAGCCAAAGGGCAGTGCCTGTGTGCTTAGAATTATGTCAGCTATATTTCCACTAATGTGTGGTTATGTCAATATGCTAACTAATGTGTAAGGAATATGCCCTGCCAGGTACCCAGCATCAACTCCCCCCGCTGGAACGGAATGCTGATCTGGGTGGCGGTGAGCGCACTCTTGATGTGAGCCGGCATGTCGTCCGCGCCTTCCAGGGTGTGGGTGTAGAGCGGGTCATTTTCCGGCACCAGGCGATTGAGCCAGGCTTCCAGATCGACCCGGGCTGATTCATCGTAGTTTTCCTGAATCAGCAGGGAGGCCGACGTGTGGCGAATAAACAGCGTACACAGGCCCTCGCCAGAGCCACTCTGTGCGACAAGCTGTTGCACCTGTGGCGTGAAAGCATGAAGGCCCTGGCCCTTGACGCGAATGTTGAGTTCCTGAATCACCGCTTGAATGTCGCTCTGGGGTATTGGAAGAAACCTTATCGTAACTCCGGGTCGACAAGGAGAACAATCCTGAAAAAGGAATATACCCACTATGCGTGAGGCCATTCATGCCAGGCGCTGAATACAAAGATAAACCAAGGCGTTAAACGCGTGCCGCGGCAACTGGAACTGGTGGCCGAGTAGCGGCAGTGACGCTACTGTAATCACACCAATTCGATAACAGAGGAAAACAAGCGAATGCAGGATTTCAGTGGAAAGGTCGCCGTGGTTACTGGTGGCGCTTCAGGTATAGGTCGTTCCATCGTCAAGGAATTGCTCGCGGCAGGTGCAAAGGTTGTCGTCGGCGATGTTGAGCAGGCGGCCCTGGACAAAGTGTTGGCCGAATTCTCAGAAGCAGGTGAGATCACTGGGGTGGTGACGGATGTGTCCAGCCAGACCTCGCTGGATACGCTCGCCGATGAAGTGTATGCCAAATATGGTGTGTGTCACCTGTTGTTTAACAACGCTGGTGTGGCCGCACCTTCTGCCAACGTCTGGGAAACTACCGAAAACGATTGGACCTGGGTGCACGGTGTGAATGTCGGCGGCGTGATGAACGGCATACGCGCTTTCGTACCGCGCATGATCGAGGGTGGCCAGGAAGGGCACATTATCAACACCTCATCGGGCGACGGCGGTATCTCGCCACTGCCTTACCAGTCCGTCTACGCTTCCAGTAAAGCCGCGGTGTCGTGTATCAGCGAGTGCCTTGCGGCCCAGTTGCAAAGCGAGGAGACCAGGCTGAGTGCCTCTGTGTTCTACCCTTCTGGCGGACTCCTGGACACGGGTATCTGGACCACTGACCGCAATCGCCCCGAGGAACTGGCGCGCGAGAAAGCATACGACCCAGTGCCGACTGTGGCTGATTTCAAGGTTGCTATGGAGGCTGCTGGCGTCACCCTGGAAGTGCAGGACCTTGATGAACTTGCACGGTATTGCCTGCAGGGTATTCGCGAGCAGCGCTTCGTCATTATGATTGGCGTGGAAGAAGCAGAAATCACCTTGCAGGAGCGTGCCGCTCGCATTGGGCGTAGCGAACTTCCTATCGATCTGGCGGAAATTCCACAGTTGTGAGCATGACTATCTGGGTGGACGCCGATGCCTGCCCGAAGGTGATCAGGGAAATATTGTGCCGCGCGGCCAAGCGGGTTGAGTGCCCGCTTATCTTTGTGGCCAATCATCTGATCCCCATCCCCGCGTCCCCCTGGATTACCGCACGTCAGGTCGAATCAGGGTTCGATGTCGCCGACGACTACATAGCCCAGCAAGTTGAGGCGGGGGACCTGGTGATCACTTCGGATATCCCGCTGGCGGCAGAGGTGATAGAGAAGGGCGCGGGGGCGCTGTCTTCACGGGGCGAGAAATTCACGGCCAATAATATTCGCCAGCGCCTCAATATGCGCGATTTCATGGACACCATGCGCTCATCGGCGGTGGAAATACGCGGTGGGCCACCTGCTCTGGGCGAGCGGGACAAAATGGAATTTGCCAATGTTCTGGACCGCTACCTTGCGAAACATCATAAGTAATATAGGCTGGTGTCTGCTAGTATCCGCGCCCGGTAAGAGACACGGAATATGAAACAGACAATTGCACGAAAATTACTGGCCTGGATGGGCTGGACCCTGGAAGGGGCACGGCCGGTTCACGAACGCTATGTTTTGATCGCGGCGCCGCACACATCCAACTGGGATTTTCCCATGATGCTGCTGTTTGCTGCGGCATTTGATATCAAGATTCAGTGGATGGCCAAGGACAGCCTGTTCAACCCCTTCACAGGCTGGCTTATGCGCGCTCTGGGTGGTTTGCCTATCGATCGTAAAAGTAGCAATGGCATTGTGGGCTCGATGGCGCAAACCCTGGTCAAGGCAAAAGAACTGGTGCTGGTAGTGCCCGCCGAGGGCACTCGCGAAAGAGTGGAATACTGGAAGTCAGGGTTCTATCACATTGCTCGCCAGGCCAATGTGCCTATTGTTCCCTCTGTGCTGGATTTCGGTCGCAAACGTGGCGGCTTTGGTGCCGGCATAATGCCCACAGGGAATGTGAAGCTGGACATGGATTACTTTCGTGATGTCTACGCTGGCGCCAGCGGCAAGTTTCCTGACAAATTCGGGCCCATCAGGTTGCGGGAAGAGGACCCTGTGTTTGAGGATACCCCGCCGCGCGAAGCGGCTTGAGGGCTGTTTGTCGGCCACCTCTCAGTCCAACAATGAAAATCAACAGCCTCCACAGTCTCGCTGGTCTGATCATGGCGATACCGCTACTGCTCTGGGCGCTCACGGGTTTCGTTTTTCTCACCAAGCCGGGGTATGAAACTGCCTACGAACAGCTGGCACCAAAACTCTATGCCATCGAGCGAGAATGGGTAGTGCCGCCATCGGGCCAATGGCAGGAGTTGCGGCTCGTGCGCACGACACTTGGATATCACTTGCTTGCCAGAGGCAGTGACGGCCTCGCTAACCTCGATCCGGTGACGCTTGAGCCCGCGTCCAGGCCTTCGGAAGAAGCTGTCTTTAGACTGATAGATGATGCAACCGCGCATAATGTTGAGCGCTATGGCAGGGCAGTATCACTAGATAATGGGGCCGTCACCACCGACACCGGGGTGACGATTAGCTTTGACTGGGAGACGCTGAAGTTGCGACAGCAGGGCGATGATACCAGGCTGATCAACACACTGTACAAGATACATTACCTGCAGTGGTTGACCGGGCCCAGAGTGAACACCGCTCTGGGTGTGCTGGGCCTGGTATTGCTATTGTGCCTGACTGGGCTAGGCCTCTTCAGCTACGCGAAAAAGCGAGGCTAGCGTGTCAGGCGGGTTTGAAAAGTCCTAGCCGAGGAATTCACGCCGGCGATTTTCGTTTTCACTGAACACGCCACCTAGCGCCTGAGTGCGCGTCGATGAACTTGTGTCCATCACGCCGCGCGATTTGACGCAGTAGTGGGTCGCTTCAATCACGACAGCGACATCCTCTGTGGCGAGCAGCGTCTGCAGTGCGACCTGTATCTGCCGGGTGAGTCGTTCCTGTACCTGGGGCCGGCGTGCGAAGAAGCGAACCAACCGATTGATCTTGGACAGGCCGATGACGCGTTCGCCCGGGATGTAGGCGATCTTTGCAAAACCATCGATGGTCACAAAGTGGTGCTCGCAGGTAGAGATCAATTCGATGTTGTCGACTAACACCATCTCGTCTACGCCCATCTTGTTCTCAATTGACGTGATCTTGGGGAAGCTGGCGTAATCGAGGCCTTCGAAAAGGTCGTTCAGATACATGCTGGCGATGCGATGTGGCGTTTCGTTCAGGCTGTCATCACGCAGATCCAGACCGAGCACTGACATGATGTCGGTGAAGGCCACGTGCAGCCGTTGATATTGCTCTTCGGGGGCCAGGCCGGTCTCCACGAGGGGCGTCTCCAAACCCTTTTCTATCAGGGCTTCTCGTACGAGGAGGGCTTCAGGAGAATAATTAGCTGCCCGTTCCAGGGCGGGGGAGGTAATCGCGTTCATGCTCAAGTCCATAGTATGTTTTTCTTACATACGGGCGTAGGAGCGAAACAGATTTGTCAGTATCTGAATGACGCACGCCAGCGGCGATAGGCGGTTTCCCAGACATGTCCCTTACGACTGCCAACTTCGGTTTCGAAGTAGTGGTTCATGCGTCTGAGGTCGGCGGTGTTGTTCTTGATCGCAGCGCCCACCAGGAAGTCGGTGAAGTCCTCTGCGTTCATTGTCCCGTCCCGGTAGTAATAGGCGTAGACGCCCATTGCATGTGCCACAGACACTGCCTCTGCGGTGGACATGGCGGCGCTGGCCAGGCGGTCTGTACTGCGCCCCTCCAGCGACTGGCCATTGCGTAATTCGTGAAAAATAGTTACCAGCACGCGAACAATGTCCGGATCGGGCTCTACCTCCACACCGGAGCTGCGCAACAATCTGGCGGCTTCGCGCATCACCACTGCGATTTCGTCATCTACTGCTGATATTGGCTTGATGGTTTCGAAGTTCATTCTGCGCTTGAGTGCTGAACTCATCTCATTCACGCCCACATCGGTGGTGTTTGACGTGGCGACCAGATTGAAGCCATCGCGGGCATAGAGTATCGATGCATCTCCGGACAGCTCGGGCACGGTAATGGCGCGCTCGGACATGATGGAGAGCAGGGCGTCCTGCAGGGCGGGAGATGAGCGAGCAATTTCTTCATAGCGCACCAGCATGCCCTGTGCCATGCCGCGATAAATGGGGCCGGGAATCAGCGCCTCAGGGCAGGGGCCCTTGTTCTCCAGGATGGACTGATTCCAGCTGTAGAGCAGTTGCTGCACGGTCTCGATGGCGCCGCCCTGAATGACCAGGGTGGAGTTGTCGCAGATGGCTGCGCAGATGAGCTCTGACAGCCAGGACTTTGCGGTGCCTGGTTCGCCAACGAGCATGGCGCCGCGCTGGGTTGCCAGAGAGATAATGACCCGGGTGACAATCTCCGGAGGGGCAACAAACTTGGGCGTTGTTCCCATCTCTTCGCTACCCAGGACAAACGCTTCAACTCCCCGAGGCGAGAGCTGCCAGCCGGGTGGTCGCGGCCAGGGGTCCTTGTCCCGTAATTGAGCCAGCTCATCCGCGAAAAACTGTTCTGCGGGCAGGCGCTGGACTTGCTTGCTCGAGTCGCTCATTCCCATACTCCTCGTTTCTCGGGGGCCATTCGTTCCGCAGGCAGGATACGGGGCAGCTCTTCCAGGGGGATGACGCCAGCCACAACGTGTTCCAGTGCGCTGTCGCGCATGGTGATCAGGCCTGAATCCAGAGCGATAGCGCGGAGCCGGGCGATAGGGTAGCGCAGGGAAATACCGTCGCGGATCTCGCTGTTGGTCTGCATGTATTCCACCACGGCGACCCGACCGCGGGTGCCACGGCCACCACACTCGCTGCAGCCGGTGCCTTCAAAGCAAACAAAATTGTCCGGCGCACTTTCCGGAAACAATTCGGCGAGAATGGCTGGGTCCGGCACGGCAGGCTTGCGGCAGTCCGGGCAGATGCGCTTCGCCAGTTTCTGTGAGATCACGGCCATCAACTCGCTGGCGATGGAGTTGGCATGGACCTCAAGGTCAAAAATGCGCTGAAGGGCATCCACAGAATCGTTCGCGTGCAGGGTCGATAACACCACGTGGCCGGTCTGGGAGGCTCGTATGGCCTCGACAGCGGTCTCGGTGTCGCGTATCTCACCCACGAGGATGACATCGGGATCCAGGCGCACAAAGGAGCGCATGCCATCGGCGAAATTGAATCCGATGTCCGGCCGGGTGTGGGTCTGCTGGATGCCGTCAATGGAGTATTCAATAGGATCTTCAATGGTAATGACCTTGCGCCGTCCATCCTTGGCCAATTCAGAAAGGCCCGCGTAAAGCGTCGTGGATTTTCCCGAGCCGGTGGGGCCAACCACGAGTACCAGGCCAGAGGGATTATCCAGCAGGCGTCGGTAGTCCTTCATCAGTCTGGGTGGCAGGCCGAGATCTTCAATGGCGACGACATTGCCCGATTGGGGCAGCATGCGGATGACCACGGCCTCTCCGTGCAGGGAGGGTTGTACCTGGATGCGCAGGTCAAAGCTGGCACCGCCGGCGGTGAGTGTTGACCGACCCCCCTGGGGGAGGCGCTTCTCGGCGATATCCATGTCACCGCGGATCTTGATAACGTTGATCAGGCCCCGGGCATCGGCGGGGGAGAGCGTATAGTGCGTGATGTCGTGCAAGTCGCCGTCTACTCGCAGGCGGATTCTGACTTTGTCATCATACTGTTCAACATGGAGATCACTGGCGCCCTCGCTCACGGCGTCGAGCAGCAGGGCGTCGCACAATGTAATCAGGCGTGCTTCCACCTTGTTCCTGCCGGGGTCTAGCAGATCTTCCTTCGGCTTGATCGCCTCCAGCTGTGCCTGACGATGCCGCGACCTGATGGCTTCACCTTGAAGTGATAGCTCCACCGTGGTCCACAGGCGCTTGAAATCATTTGGTGTCACCAGGACTTTTGCCACCCGGTCGTACGGGTACATGTGAAATATATCGTCGATTTTGCTATCTGGATCGTCGGTGACGACATGCAGGACACGGTGATCGACCCGCAGGGGGATCAGGTGGTGGCTATCGAGAAAGCTGCGGGAAAAGGCTTCCATCAATTCCGGGTGCACTTGCTGCAGCAGGTCGTCGACGGCGGCGAATGGCATGCCGTTTTCTTCCGCGAGCTTGCGGTACAGGGTCGCATGCTCGACATCCAGTTTGTCCCGCAGCACCTTGATGATCGGTTGCTTGCGGTCGCGGGCGATTCGCCGTGCTTCCGACAACATGACCTGGTCAACCACGCCCATATCCAGCAAGGTCATCCCGGAATCGCGAGAAAAATCAACGAGAGCCAACTCCTTGCGCAGCGTGGCGCCCAACTCACTGATTCTGTAGCTGGCGAGAATGAGAGTGTCGTTCTCTCCCTGTTCCAGGGCGATGAG
Source organism: Halioglobus maricola (assembly GCF_009388985.1). Classification (NCBI taxonomy): domain Bacteria; kingdom Pseudomonadati; phylum Pseudomonadota; class Gammaproteobacteria; order Cellvibrionales; family Halieaceae; genus Halioglobus; species Halioglobus maricola. The sequence continues at coordinate 2,675,639 of NZ_CP036422.1, read as the reverse complement.
TTTGCCGCCGTCTGCCAGTTGGTCAATCAGCGGCCCTTTATCATGAATGCGCGGCGTGGCGACCAGAATACGATTGAACGGTCCTAGATCCGCGGCGCCATGGCTGCCGTCATCTACGCGCAGGATAAGGTTGGCTAATTCGAGCTTGTTGAAGCGCTCCTGGGCTTGTTGCGCCATTGCCTGGCTGATCTCAATGGTCACCACTTGCTGTGCCAGACGGGCACACAGTGCCGCGCTGTAGCCAGCGCCGGTGCCGATCTGCAGCACTTTGTGATCCGGCTCGATAGCGGCGTGATTAAGAATTTCCGAGACCGCGTTAGTGGGCGGAATACTGCGGCCGAGCACTAATGAGTGATCGCTCATCTCAATAAAGTGGTCGCGCGGCAGCGAGCGCAACGCCTCAGTTGTGCGTTCTGCGATGGCCTGTTGGGTGGAAGTCATGGGTGTTCCTCCGGCTTCTATTAGAGCATAGGCCGGAGCGAGCCTCGATCCCCATGAGATGGATCAAAAAAAAGGCCCCCGGAGAGTGACCAACCGGGAGCCTCGTGTGAAAGTGTGAACCGTTACTCAGCGCGCAGCTTCAGGAACGGGTTGAGAGCGCGATATTTCCACTCGGTGAACTTGATCGGTGCATCCAATACGCCGATGCAAATGCAGTCGCCGTCCTGGTCAGCTGTTGGGCTGTGCTGCTGGGATGCGTCACGGAAGAGGAAGTCGCCCTGGGTGTAGTGACCTTCGTCGTCGGAAAAGCCGCCTTCCAATACCAGGGTCAGCTCATTGCCCTTGTGCGTGTGCAGCGGAATCGTGCCACCGGCCTTGATATGGTAGAGGGCAAACTCATTATCGACGTCCCCGGTGCGCAGGCGACTGATCCGAAGGTTGGAGTTGATACGTTGCCACTCCAGGTCCTCATAGTCACGCTGCATCAGCCGCTGGACCAGGGACGGGTAGCCGTCCTCGGTGTCCGCCGGTGGCGCATAGCGCAGGGGCTCTGGTTCCTGGTCCAGGCGAGCCATCACCGTGTTCAGCAAAGAGTCATCGACCTGTTGAGGAGAGAGATCTTCGAACAGGGCTGCACCCATCTGCTGGAGCCGCTGCTGCGTGCGTTTGCACTGCTCGCAGTAGTTCAGGTGAAGGGATATGCATGCCGACTGGGCCAACGGGAGGGTGCCGGAGGCATACTCGTTTAGTAGTCGTGCGTCTGGATGATGCTTAGCCATATCAGTGTCTTTCTGCTGTCAGTTGTAATTTTTTCATTGCGAGTCGAACTCGGGACTTCACTGTCCCCAGTGGCAGATCAAGTTCCTCTGCGACCTCGCTATGAGATTTGCCTTCCATATATACCTTGTTCAGGATCAGTGCCTGCTCGTGTGGCAATTGCTGGAGCATTTCCCTCACCTTCACTTCATCGCGTTTTTGCTGCACCGCGGTGAAGAGTTCTTCGTTATCGCCCTCGTGATCGGGCCAGATGTCTTCCGCGCTCAAAGGCGTGTCAAACTTCTGCAGGCGGCGGTACATGTCGGTTCTACAGTTCCGCGCTATTGTGTAAATCCAGGTGCTTGCGGCCGCCTTGTGCGGGTTGAAGGCCGCGGCCTTCTGCCAGACCTTGATCATGACCTCTTGCACAAGCTCCTCAGCGTGGGCTGCCGCCATAGCGGACCCGTTGATCGCGAAGGCCTTGATGAGAGGAGCAAAGTGTCCGAAGAGGCGTGAAAATGCCTCGCGGTCCTGGTTGTCTGCAACTAATTGCAGACATTGGCTCCACTCGTCGTCTCTGCGACCGGTGGAATCTATCCCGATGCTACCTGCCATATGAGGCTGAGCTCCCGTGTAAGTCACTGTTATTCTTCCAAAGTCTAGCACCTTTGAGCATTGTTACGCGTGTTCTTTGGGGGTGGATCACCCCGATTGTCCATTTGTTGGCTAGATTGATCCGCGGGCCCTGAATTGGCGTAATTAGCCATGAACGTGTAACCATATAAGCAGGGAGCTTATGAAAATTGCAGTGATAGGGTCAGGTATCTCCGGGCTGGCATGTGCGCATTACCTTAACAGGGATCACGAAGTGCACGTGTTGGAGCGAGACAAGCGCATCGGCGGCCACACGGCGACGGTCGATGTCGCACTTGGCGGTCGGCGCTATGCGATCGATACGGGGTTCATTGTCTATAACGATTGGACCTACCCTAACTTTATCGCGCTGCTGGACGAGCTGGGGGTGAGTAACAAGCCCACCCGCATGAGTTTCAGCCTGTCTGACCGCGCCAGCGGCCTGGAGTATGCCGGTTCCGGCCTCAACAGCCTGTTCGCCCAGCGCCGGAACCTGGTGTCACCGCGTTTCCTGAGAATGGTGCGAGATATCCTGCGTTTCAACCGGGAGTCGGTCGCCGATCTCGAGAGTGGGAAGCTGGCTCCCGGCATGACGCTGGGCCAGTATCTTGCACACAACAGCTACAGCGATACCTTCCGCGACTATTACCTTGTGCCCATGGGGTCCGCTATCTGGTCCGCCGATGTACAGGTAATGCTCGATTTCCCGCTGGAATTCTTCATTCGTTTCTTCGCTAACCACGGGCTTTTGAGTGTCCGCAACCGGCCCCAGTGGCGGGTGGTAGAAGGCGGCTCCAGAGAGTATCTCAAGCCCCTCGTGGATCCGTTTCTCGACCGTGTGCGCACCAATGTGAATATCTCTGGCGTCAAGCGCAGTGCTGGCGGAGCAGAAATTCTATTCCAGAACGGCAAGCGGGAAAATTTCGACGCGGTGGTTTTTGCGTGCCACAGCGACCAGGCCCTGAAGTTACTGGCCGACCCGAGCGAAGACGAAGTTGCCGTACTTGGAGCGATTCCTTACCAGAGCAACGATGTGGTGTTGCACACAGATACCACTTTGCTGCCCACCAATCGCCTCACCTGGTCGTGCTGGAATTATCAACGCAAACCGGGTCGTGAGCGGGCTACGCTCACTTACAATATGAATTTGCTGCAAGGTATCGAAGCGCCGGAGACTTTCTGCGTCACGCTTAACGACAGTGAGGCGATCAACCCCCACAAGATTCTTGGCAGGTTCAGCTATGACCACCCGGTCTTCACCGTGGAGGGGATGGCCGCACAGGAACGTTGGGGTGAGATCAACGGCGGCGCCACGTGGTTTTGTGGTGCTTATTGGCGCAACGGTTTTCACGAAGATGGCGTATTCTCTGCCAAGCGGGTAGCCGAAAAATTGAATAGCCGTGCCAGCGTCATTACCAGCCTTGGCAGCGTTGCGTGAACAGTGCCCTCTACACGGGTTGGGTGCAGCATCGCCGATTGACGGGCAAGGGACACAGCTTTCGCTATCGCGTCTTCATGCCTTTCCTCGATCTCGATGAATTGCCCCAGTTGTTGGGCCGTGCGCCAGGATGGTCAGCAACATCGCCCGCGCTGGCCAGGTTCCGCCGCGAGGATTTTCTTGGCGACCCCCAGGTACCCCTCAAGGAGGCGGTGCTGGCGGAGGTGGAGAATTTCAGCGGAGAGCCCTTTACTGGCAGAGTGTGTATGCTCGCCAATCTGCGCTATTTTGGCTATCTGATTAACCCGATCACCTGCTACTACTGCTATGACGAGACCGATGAGCTGCGCTACACGGTACTGGAAGTCACCAATACGCCCTGGAATCAGAGCCACATCTATGTCTTGGCGGCCGGCGGCCGCCCCGGCTGGCAGGAAACCGAGTTCGACAAGGCTATGCATGTCTCTCCCTTTATGCCGATGGATATGCGCTACCGCTGGCGCTGTAACGTCCCGGATGAAAAGCTGGTCTTACACCTGGCTAATTTGCGCAGGGGCAGCAAGGAATTTGATGCCACGCTTCACCTGGAGCGACAGCCCGCCAGTGCAGCGAACTTCACCCGGCACTTGTTGCTGTACCCGTTCATGACTGCGCGCGTTGCCCTCGGTATCTACTGGCAGGCGCTGCGCCTCTGGTCTAAAGGTGTTCCTTTTGTTCCCCACCCACACAACTCCAAGAGCGAGAATATTTTATGAGTAATCCCAGTGTTCGTCTCGTCCGCCTGCCCACACTGCGTGAGCATTGGCGCGGAGGGGGCTTTTCCCGCCGCATTGTGATGCGCATGTTGTCCAGGGTCAGCACAGGGTCCCTGACGATTGTAGAAGGCACCAGCCGTCAGGAATTCGGACCGGGCGGGCAGCCGGAGGCGGTGGTGCATATCCATTCTGACGAGGCCTATGCCAGTCTCCTGCGCTCAGGCATTGTCGGCTCAGGTGAGGCTTATATGCAGGGCTTGTGGACGACGCCAGACCTCGTCGCTGTTATTCGTCTGTTCAGTGCCAATCTGCAGGCAATGCAGGCGATCAACACCAGTGCTTCCTGGAGCAAGAAGGTGCTGCTGAAATTGATGCATCTGGGCAACGCCAACAGTAAGTCTGGCTCGGCGCGCAATATCTCAGCGCATTACGACCTGGGTAACGACTTCTTCAGCCTGTTTTTAGACCCGACCATGATGTATTCGTCGGGCGTCTATCCAGCAGCTGACAGCACACTGGAGGAGGCTTCAGTCCACAAGCTCGACCTGCTGTGTAAGCAACTGGAGCTAACAGCCGATGATCATCTGCTGGAAATTGGTACTGGCTGGGGCGGCATGGCCATCCACGCGGCCACCCACTACGGTTGTCGGGTCACTACAACTACTATCTCCCGCGAGCAGCACGAGTATGCGCAGGCGCGGGTTAAAGAACTGGGCCTGGAAGACCGTGTAGAGGTCTTGTGTAAAGACTATCGGGAATTGGAAGGAACCTACGACAAACTCGTTTCAATAGAAATGGTAGAAGCGGTGGGGCACCAGTTCTACAGCGAATATTTCAGCCGCTGTAGCCACCTGCTCAAGCCCGGCGGTCTTTTTGCGATGCAGGCGATTACTGTTCAGGATCAGCGCTACCGTCAGGCGCGGGACTCGGTCGACTTCATCAAACGCTACATTTTCCCCGGTGGCGCCTTGCCTTCAGTGGAAGTGATTGCAAAGCATCTGGCCAAGGATACCGATCTGCAGATCATCAATCTTCGCGATATCACACTCGATTACGCTCGCACGCTGGCCGATTGGCGTGAGCGCTTTACAGCCGCACGAGAAGAGGTGACCGCGCAAGGCTTTGACCAAACGTTTGAGCGTATGTGGGAGTTTTATCTCTGCTATTGCGAAGGCGGTTTCAGGGAACGCATTATCAGCACAGTGCAGGTCACCATGGCCAAGCCTGGGTACCGGTTCGGGGCTTGATGATGATGGCGCGGAAGCTGCTCAACGGCACCCTGTTCAACGTGTGCTGGTTTGCGGTCGTGATGCTGCAGCATGACCTGTGGTCCTGGGTGGCTACCTCCGTCTATCTCGCGGTGCATGTTGCCATTTTCAAACCGGGCAGGGCTGAGCTAATGCTGTTGGCGCTGGTGGCGGCGGGCGGTTTCCTGCTCGACCAGCTCATGTTTGCGGCAGGCATTCTTGTTGTTGCTGCAGGAACGGCACCACTCTGGTTGTCAGCGCTGTGGCCCGCATTCGCCTCAACCTTGATGCATGCCTTTGCCGGTTTACGCGAGCACCTGTGGCTGGCCGCGCTGGTAGGAGGTTTTGGTGGTTACGGCAGCTATCGGCTGGGGGCAAGCCTGAGTGATGTGGAGTTGGGTTCAGCCGGTGTCAGTACTGCAGTGTTACTGGTGAGTTGGGGTTTATTATTCCCCCTGTTGCTGGTGCTCGCAGGTCGTCTGGAACGCGGTGCAGCCGCAGGGAGTGCCGATGCGCAATCAGCTTACTAACGCGCTGCTCCTGGCACTCGTGAGCGGGACTGCAGGTGCATCCAGCGCAGCTGACATTATTGGTGAAGCACGGGCTCTGGGTGGCGAGGAGTTACTGTATCGAGAAATGCATGCCTGCAATGAGACCAAAAGTCAGTGCGAGATCACTTACGTGGATGCCAGTGGAGAAACCATTGGCGTCAAATCGCTCGACTATTCCACTGCGTTGCCAGCGCCCACGGTAACGATGCGCGATCTGCGCCGCGGTAAAACCACAACATCACCGACCGGGCTAAAACCGGATGTCGTGGTAGACGCGGGGTTTGATCATTTCATACGCCAGAGCTGGGACGCATTGAGCGCCGGTGACGAAGTGGCCTTTCCGTTTCTCGTGCTCGGCAGATCCAAGCCGTTGGGAATGCGTGTCACCAATTCCGGTGCCGCATGCGAGGAAGGTCTAACGTGTTTGTCGGTCAGCCTTGATGCCTGGTGGCTCGCAATGCTGACCGACAACATTGAGTTGGCGTATGACAGTGACCGGAGACTGGTCAGGTTTTCCGGCCTCAGCAATATTCCCGATGCCCAGGGGCAGGGTCAGAACGTCGAGATCCGATACCGCTACGCCGACTGAGTGCGAATGGTATCCCAGGCGGCGAGAGCGGCTTGACGCGCCTCCGCGTGATCGACGACGGGGGCGGGGTAGTCCGGCGCAAGGAGAGGAGTAAGCCAGGGCTTGTGCACGCTTTTGCCCTGCAGTGCCGAGAGTTCGGGTAGCCATTGTTTCAGGTAGTCGCCCTGCGGGTCGAACTTCTCGCTCTGAATGATCGGGTTGAAAACCCGGAAGTAGGGCGCTGCGTCCAGCCCGCAACCTGCTACCCACTGCCAGCCGCCACTGTTGCTTGCCAGGTCGGCGTCTACCAGTTGATCCCAGAACCATCGCGCGCCCCACTGCCAGGGAATCAACAGGTGTTTGCACAGAAATGAGGCGGCGACCATGCGCACCCGGTTATGCATAAAGCCGGTTTGGGCGAGCTCACGCATGCCTGCATCCACCAACGGATACCCGGTCATCCCTGCCTTCCAGGCCTCGAATAAATCTTCCCTTGGCAGCCACGGGAAATCGCGAAAAGGAGCCCGCAGAGCGACCTCGGGCATGTCGGGGTTGGCGTAGAGCTGGTGATAGTTGAATTCGCGCCAGGCGACCTCAGAGAGGAATCCGTCCGCTTCCGGCCCTTGCGCGATAGCCGTGTGCCAGACCCTGTGGGGAGAAATTTCGCCGTAGTGCAGATGCGGCGACAGTCTCGAGCAGGCATTTTTCGCCGGCGCGTTGCGGTGCGCGTCATAGTGGTGAATCTGGCTCGCTACAAAGCTCTCCATCCGCTGTTGGGCGCCGTGCTGACCGGGTTGCCAGGGGTGGGCCAGAGCTGCGCTGTAGTCCCGAGATCCCTCAAGCAGGCCCCATTCTGAAGCGGGCAGGGATGTCAGCGGGCCACGCCAGAAGCGAGTGCTGGCGGTTGAAGTTGGCGCAGCGATATCGCCCTGGCGTAATTTTCGCCAGAACGGCGTGAAGACTTTGTAAAAGCTCCCATCGGGTCGGCGCATATACTCCGGGTGTACCAGAGTAGTGCCTGGGCTGGCGCGCAGGACTAATGCTGCCTGTTCCAGTGATCGGGCCACATGTTGCTGCAATTGACGCGCCGCGGGTTCGAGTAATTCGCTGCAGTAGACAGCGCTGGCACCGGTTTCAGCGGCCAGCTTTGGCAACAGCTTTTCGGGTTTGCCGCGCAGGACCAGAAGCTTGCCGCCCCTTTCCTTCAATTGCTCGCTCAGAGCCACAAGGCTGTGATGCAGCCACCAGCGGCTGGCCGTTCCCGGGCCCCAGGGGTCTGACGGGGTATCGTCCAGGATGTAACAGGGGATGACCTCGCCTTCGGCGCTCGCTGCACTCAGCCCCGGCAGGTCGTCCAGCCTCAAATCCTGACGATGCCAGTAGATGACCGGTGCGGTCATTTTACAGCCCGTTTGCGTGCTTTGCGGATGACGGGACGGAACGGCTCGAGAAACTGTACCAGTCTCTGCCGCTCCAGCTCGTCTTCGACGGTTTTTCCGCTCAGGTAGAATGGCTGCGGCTGTCTGTCCAGCAGTAGTTGTCCGCTGATTTCGCCCGCTTCCGGGGACACCGCTTGCCATATGATGGTATCTGCGCCTTCTTCCGGAGTGCGAAGAATGCCACGGGTGAGGCGATGGAAACGTGGTAGTGAATCACGCACCCCGGGGGTGTCTGCCCAGCCGGGGTGCATCGCATTAACGGTGATGCCCTCGTCAGCCCACTCCCGGGCCCATGCCTGGGTCACAATCATTAACGCACGCTTGGCTTGAGCGTAGGCCACCGGGCCAGAGTAGCCTTCATCAGAGGTACTGCCGAGCTGTTGTGTGCTCAGGCGTTGCGTATACATGCCTCCGGAGACGACATTGATCACTCTGGAATCGCTGCGGCCTGCGAGTAATGGCTTTATGCCGAGCGTCAGGATCCACGGTGAGAGAAGCAGCAGGGCGACACTGCGCTCGTAGCCTTCGCTGGTCAGCGCGTGCTCGGGGAATAGCGCGCCGGCATTGTTGATCAATATATCGATCGGTTCGCCACGCTTGCGCAGGCGTTTGGCGAGGTCTTCCGTTTCTGCGAGCAGGCCAAGGTCAGCCACCTCAATCCTGATATGAGGATTGCCAGTGTCGGCGATCAATTCGTCTCGTAGTCGCTTCCCGCGCTCAGCGTCGCGTATCACCAACGTTAATTGCGCACCGCGTGCCGCGAGGTCTCGCGCGGTAGCCAGGCCCAAACCAGATGTTGCTCCCGTGAGGAGGATATGACGCTCGCGGATGTCAGCCGATAATGGCGCAAATCCGGGGCTAGCCCGACGATAACCAAGGCGGGAGAAGCGCGCTACCGACGCCATGGATGCCAGCCCGGATACCGAACTTTCGGCAGGCTTTGGTGCCGGCTGCGCGTCATCGAGCGCGGCCCGCAGGCCCTCTAGCGATTCCCTGCCCATCTTGCGCATGCCCGGGCCTATGGCGAACATTGTCCGTCGGAGCAGAGGGGAAAATTCGAACTTCGCCTCGTAATCAATGCGGGTCTTCGCCCCATCGGGGGCGAGGGTAATAGTGTCTTCTACGGTAAACAGCGAGCACTGCCCCCTGAGCACAATCCGCTCTGGAGGACGGTGTTCGATCACTGTGTACTCCAAGTCAACCGCGCCCACGGGCAGCTTGCAGTTGACCAGGAAGCATGTGCCGACCCCTATGGGGCCCTGGGTGAGCTTGCTCGCCCGGCGCGCGGTGCTGTCCCACTCCTGGGTCGTGGTGAAATCAGCGATGTAGTTGAAGGCTTCTGCAGCGGGGCGGCTGACGCGGATAGTTTCGCGCAAAGTTGTCATGGCGGTGTTTCCTGGTGGTGTTTCAGATTGGATTAAGGGTTGATACGCACACTGACGATGGTTGGCTTACCTTTTTTTGACCCGGGTGGCCCGGAATGCCCCCAATGGGCTAAACTGACGAATTATTGAGCAGAAGAACAGAGAGATACCATGACTGCCGCACAAGAGAATCTCGATAACCCCACCGCCACCCTCCTTAGCGATCATTTTGAGCTCCAGCGCAAGCACTACATGGATGCCCCCAATCCCAGTTATGACGAGCGCAAGCAGGATCTGAAGAACCTGAAGCGGATGATATCCGAGAACGTCGATGCGATCATGGACGCTATCAGTGCGGACTACGGTAATCGCTCCCGCCACGAGACCCAGTTTGCTGAGATCATCTCAGTGACTGACGGTGTTCAGGATGTCATCAAACACCTGAAGAAGTGGATGAAGGTGCAAAAACGACACGTTGATTTCCAGATGTTTCCTGGGGCCAAAAATCGCGTGATACCTCAGCCTTTGGGTGTAGTGGGCATGATCGTACCCTGGAACTTCCCTATCAACCTGAGTTTTATGCCTTTGGCAGCCGCGTTTGCGGCGGGCAACCGGGCCATGGTGAAGATGTCTGAGAACTCCATCCACCTGACCCGCCTGTTGATGGAGTTGTCGCCGAAATATTTTGCTGAAGACAAGCTGCGCTTCTTTGAGGAAACCGGCGGTGTGGGCATCGAATTTTCCAAGATACCCTTCGACCTGATTATCTTTACGGGTTCCGGCCAGACCGGTAAGTCCGTCATGGCGTCAGCAGCGCAAAACCTGACACCGGTAGTACTGGAGCTGGGTGGCAAGGCGCCGGCCGTTATCGACCCCAATTACGATCTGGAGAAAGCGGTCGGACGGATCATGTTCGTGAAACAGTTCAATGCCGGCCAGATCTGTACCAACGTCGACTATGTCTTTGTACACGAGAGTCAGCGCGATGAGTTCGTGGCGCACGCTACGGCCTATGCTGCCAAGCACTGTCCCGATATTGAGCACACTGACTACACCTCGCTGATCGATGACCGCTCTATGCAGCGTATCTCCGATACCCTGGAAGATGCCCGCGACAAAGGTGCCACCATCGTTAACCTGTGTGGTGACCAACAGCCCAATTTTGAGACACGTAAATTTCCGATGACGGCGGTCATGGACACAACACCGGACATGACGATCCGCAACCGCGAGACTTTTGGCCCTTTGCTTATGGTGATGACTTACACTGACCATCAGGAAGTCGTGGATTACGTAAACAGCAAGGATCGCCCGCTGGCGCTCTACCCGTTCACGAATGACCGCAAGTTACAGGACATGTATATCGAGCGAGTGATGTCTGGCGGGGTGACCGTCAACGATGCGTTGTTCCATGTGGCGCAGCACGATATTCCGTTCGGTGGTGTTGGCGCAAGTGGCATGGGCCACTATCACGGGCGTGAGGGTTTCGAGACGTTCTCCAAGATGCGTCCGATCTTCTACCAGGCAGGTTTTTCCGCCATGCAGCTTCTGCGTCCGCCTTATGGGAAATTCGCCACGCGGGTGTTTGATTTCCTGGTGAAGTTCAAAGGGTAGGTAGTTACCGGCAGTCAGTGAAAGCTACCTGCAATTAATTGCATAGCCCGCTCAATGAGCGGGCTTTTTTGTTTCAGGCCTCGGAGACCATCTCGCGGTAAGCGAACCAGGTGGCGTGGCCCAGCAGCGGTACGACAAAGATCATTCCCACCAACCGTGTACCGAAGCCGAAAGCAACCAATGCAATGATTAACCCGGCCCAGATAATCATGGCCGGGAAGTCGCGAGTGGCCACTTTCAGGCTCATCCGCATGGCAACGCCGGCATCGACATGGCGGTCGATGATCATGGGTACGCTGACCACTGAAAGCAGAAAAACTCCCGTCGCGAGTACAGCAAAGGTCGCTGTGTAGGTGGTTACTTGCAACGGCGTAAGCTGGCTCACCACGTCACCCCACACGGTCGCCTCAATAGACGGCGCGATGGCCCCGGTTCCGCTGTAGAGAAACAGCGCTGCGAGGCTGAAACCACCGACCGCGACGAATACCAGTGCCTCGGCAAAAACAATCAAACTCGCTCGATTGCGCGAGAGGGGCGCCAGAGAACCGCCGAAGTCGCAGGGCTCACCGTGGTCGCGACAGCGACTCAATTCACAGATACCTGCGGTGACCACCGGGCCCACCACCAGAAAGGCGCAAATTGCCGCTGCGATATACAGGGGGTGTTGGTCATAGGCCAGAATCAGGCTGCCTAAAAGCGCGATAATGCCGCCGTGGGCGAGGCTTGCCTGCCAGCTGTGGATGAGTGAATCCCAACCCTCCATCAGCCATACGAAGGGCCGGGTGGCTGGTACGCGGTGTACCGGATACATCTCGGTGGATTCGTGAACAGACGCCATAGCGATTCCTCCTAGTCTAAAAAGTATAGATGCGACAGGGGCGGTGGCTAGAACGAAAGCTGCTGTAAGCCGCTTCCACTTTGGTCGAATTGTAATAAGGCAGCAATCGCGACTACGCTGGAGGCAATAGACCGACAACCCGGAGTGAGAATATGAACAATCTGGATCTGTGGCGTGAAGCCGCCGCAAACATCCATTGGTACGACTCGCCCAGTGAAGTTCTGGACGCCGCCAAGCCACCGTTCTATCGCTGGTTTCCGGATGGTACAACCAACGCCTGCTACAACGCGCTAGACCTGCACGTGGAGCAAGGGCGTGGTGATCAGGCGGCCCTGATTTACGACAGCCCGGTCACCGATACCAAGCGCCAATACACTTACGCAGAGTTGCTGGACGAGGTTGCACGGTTCGCCGGTGTGCTCGCCGAGCAGGGCGTGGTCAAGGGCGATCGTGTGATTGTCTATATGCCTATGGTGCCAGAGGCGCTGATTGCCATGCTGGCATGCGCGCGTCTGGGTGCCGTTCACTCGGTGGTCTTCGGCGGTTTCGCGAGCAATGAACTGGCGGTTCGTATAGACGATGCAGCTCCGAGGGTGATCGTGTCTGCAACCTGCGGTGTAGAGCCCGCGCGCATTGTTCCCTACAAGCCATTACTTGATGCTGCTATTGAGCTGGCCGAACACAAACCTGATGCCTGTGTGATCCTGCGACGCCCGATGCAGGATGCTGATCTCGTCTCCGGTCGCGACCTCGACTGGGCGCACGCGATGGCTTCTGCAGAACCTGCGCCCTGTACGCCAGTTGCGGCAAACGACCCCCTGTATATTCTCTATACATCAGGCACTACCGGCCAGCCCAAGGGTGTTGTGCGCGATACCGGTGGTTCCATTGTGGCCCTCAAGTGGAGCATGAAAGCCGTATATAACGTTGAGCCTGGCGATGTTTACTGGGCCGCGTCTGACGTAGGCTGGGTGGTGGGCCATTCCTACATCGTTTACGGCCCGCTCTTCAATGGCAATACGACGGTCATCTACGAGGGCAAGCCCGTCGGTACGCCTGACCCTGGCGCTTTTTGGCGGGTCATCTCCGAGTACAAAGTGAAGGTGATGTTCACGGCGCCCACGGCGTTTCGAGCGATCAAGAAGGAGGACCCGACCGGGGAATACCTGAAACGTTATGATCTTTCCTGTCTTCAGTCGCTGTTTCTTGCTGGAGAACGCTGTGACCCGAGCACGCTTGAGTGGGCCCAGCAGCAACTGGGCGTGCCGGTAATCGATCACTGGTGGCAGACCGAGACAGGCTGGCCGATCTGCTCCAACTGTCTGGGCATCGAAGAACTACCCATCGTGCCGGGTTCGCCTGCCCGCGCAGTGCCAGGTTACGACGTGCAGGTGTTGGATGAGAATGGCGAGCAAGTGGGTGCGGGCGATATCGGCGCCCTGGTAGTCAAGTCACCGTTGCCACCCGGTACGTTTACCACTTTGTGGAATGCGGAAGATCGCTACAAAAGCGCCTACTTCAATCGCTATCCGGGCTATTACGAAACAGGAGATGCCGGATATATCGATGACGACGGCTATATTTTCGTAATGGCGCGCACTGACGACGTGATCAATGTGGCGGGGCACCGTTTGTCCACCGGCGCCATGGAGGAGGTGCTGGCCGAGCATCCCGATGTGGCCGAGTGTGCCGTGGTAGGTGTGGCGGACGCGATGAAGGGCCAACTGCCACTGGGGCTGGTTGTGGTTAATTCCGGTGTCGACCGAGATGTGGCTGAGATAGCAGCCGAGTGTGTCCAACTGGTGCGTGATCGAATTGGCCCTGTGGCCGCGTTTAAACTGTGTGCGGTGGTAGAGCGTTTGCCGAAGACGCGGTCAGGGAAAATTCTGCGGGGAACCATGCGTAATATCGCCGATGGTGAGGCCTGGAAAATGCCGGCGACCATCGACGATCCCACGATTCTCGAGGAAATCACCGAAGCGTTGCGCGGGTTGGGATACGCCAGCTGAGCCCGGCGGTACGGTCAGCGGCAGTCCCTGTTCAGCCACTCGAGTAGCAGGCCGGTCAGCTGAAGCCTGCTTTGTGAAAAGGAGTGGTCGCCCGGGATGACGTGTGCCTCTACCTTTAGACCGGGTACGTCTTCGTAAGCCTTGGCGACGGGCAGTGTCATAGTGGCAGCGGGCGTCACCGGGTCAGCTTCACCCACCACCAGCAACACCGACTTGCCTTTCAGTCCCGGGCCGAAGCCGCGAGTGTCCAGCTCGCGCAGGGAGCCTGCACGCAGTTGGGCGAGTAGAGCAGCCCCGTTGAAGTTGTTCAGCATAAACAGCGTGTCGGCGTATTCCAGCAGGCGCAGCGAATTCTTGTCCTCCACCGCGAGCCCCATCTGCCACAACCCCATATTGACCGGCGCCATAGCGCCTACACAACTCAGGCTCTCAATACGATTCCCGGCAGCGAGTGCTGTATAGCCTCCGAGAGAGTGGCCCAAGAGGGAGATTTTATGGGTATCGATTCTGAGTCGCCCTGCGTTTGCCGGTGCCCGCAGATAGTCCACAACCGCGGCAGCGTCATCAGTCAGCGTCAATACAGAGTAGTCGCCCTCGGCGCCCCAGGCGCCGCGATAGTGAAAGAAGACAGTATTGAAGCCTTGTCTGCGTAATTCCTGGGCAATATCCAGGTTTTTCTCGTTACCGGGAATACCGTGCAGCATCACCACAGTGGGGTGGGGGCCTGGGCCGTCGGCGACATAGATAAGCCCTGGCATCCGGCTGCCAGCGCTGACTATTGTGAGCTCCTCAATGGTTGGTAGATGTGCCGGATGCGGTTGCGGGTCCTGTGCGGCCAGGGTCATCGGCGCAATCGCACCTAGCCAGAGGCTGATGGCCCCCAGAAAATTTTTCATGCTGTTAACTCTTGGTCAGAAGTCAGAGGTCAGAAGAATGACTTTGCCGCACCGAGGAGGCCGCCGGCGGATTCCAGCAAATTACCGCCACTGCTGGCCTGGTCAACCAGGCCTGGAATCATATCGGCTAGCCCACCTGCTGCAGAGCCTGCATCTGTGCCCACCTGGCTGGCAAAATCATTGATCTTGTTACTGCCAAGCACATTCGCGATGGTGTCGGCAGAAATAGGCGAGTTGCTGCCGTCACCGAGCCAGGAGTTCACAACATCTCCCAGGCCTCCACTGGCTGCAAACTGGCTTGTCAGTGCGGCGATATCGATATTGCCCTGGCCATCGCCGAGCAGGGAGGAGAGGGCGGATTGGAGTGTGGCGGGGTCTACGTCAAGACCGAGTTTTTCTTGCAGCATCTGGGCGCCAAGTTCAATCATATCCATGGGGCGTTACCTCTTGTAGGTGGAAAGGATGGAAACAGTATAGATGCTGCTCGTGAAGATGCGTTGCCTGACTTCCTTCAATGTGAGAATAATGGGGGACTGAGGGAGGGGCCATGCAGAATTTTTGGTGTAGGCAGTTAGGGTTAGCTTTCGTTGTTTTTGCGATGATCGCCTGCAGTGCGCCAGTGCAGCGCCACGATCACCTGGCACAGCCTGCGGCGATCGCGAGTAGCGATCAGTTCTGGCGCCACATCGATGCCGCAGGTGGGCACGACTGGTTTCATCTCCTCAACGGCAGTGAGGAGGCGCTCGCCTGGCGTTTGGCAATGATCGACAGCGCCCACCACCAGATCGATATGGAAACCTTCCTTTGGAAGGAAGATGAGGCTGGCCAGAAAATTTTGGCACACTTGTTGGCAGCGGCTGATCGCGGAGTGCAAGTCAGGGTCTTGCTTGACGACTCATTCACGCCCCACCAGGACCTGGTGCTGAGCCGCATCGCACATCACCCCCGGATCCAGTTGCGTGTCTATAACCCCTACGGCAATCGCAGTGGCGGCATGCTCAGTCGAATGGTCTTTAATCTCGATGATTTTCTGCGGGTAAATCATCGCCTGCACAACAAGACTCTGACCGTCGATGGCTGGGCCGTGATCGTGGGTGGGCGCAACCTCGCGGACGAGTACTTCGGCTTGCATCGCGATTATAACTTTCGCGATATGGAAGTTCTTGCCATGGGCAGTGGGGTCGCCAGCGTCAGCCAGCACTTTGCTGATTTCTGGAACAGCGGTTGGTCAGTGCCCGTCGAAGCGACAGTGTTCATTAAAGAGGGCGATGAGGCGTTGGTGCGGCTGAGGCAAAAACTGGCAGCGGCCGTTGGCGATGTCCAGGTAGCCGATGACACGGAATTAGGTGAGCGTTGGCGGGAGGCTGCGACGGGTGCGTTGCCGGGCAAGGCTACCTTGATAGCGGATTCTCCGGCGCTGGAAGACCCCTCGCGAGAAGCTCCCCGGCAGTTGGCGGGCCAATTGGTCGAGTTGATTAACGCTGCCGAGAAAGATGTGGTGCTGGTGAGTGCTTATCTGGTGCCGACGGCGGAATTGAGTGACGCAATTGCACAGGCCCGGGCCAGGGGGGTGAGGGTGCGCATTCTCACCAATTCACTGCGATCCAATAATCACCTGGCGGCACACGCTGCCTATTCGGGATATATCCGCGAGTTGTTGCAAGAGGGCGTCGAGCTATATGAAGTCCGGGTGGATGCCAGCGACAGACAGCTCTACATGCGCTCGCCCGTGGCGGAAAAAGAGCTGGGGCTGCACGCGAAATTCATGCTTTTCGACTTCGATCGCATTTTTATTGGCAGTAGCAATCTGGATCCGCGGTCACTTGAGCTGAACACGGAAGTGGGACTGTTGATCGAAAGTGAGGCATTCAACAGCGAACTGCGCGCTGCGATAGCCATCGATTTCGAACCGGCCAATAGCTGGCAGGTGGCCCTTGATGAAAGCGGGCACCTGCAGTGGCGAGGCCTGAACGAAACGCTGCATCAGTCTCCCGCTGATTCAGAATTCCAGCGACTGGAAGATTGGTTCATCGGGCTCTTGCCAGTAGACGCCAATATGTGACCTAGACTAGAGTTGGGTGATCCAATTGCGCAAGCGAAGCATATACACTATCGCGGTACTTCGAATATCGCTGACGACAATAAAAACGGAGAGACCCGATGACCCAATCCTTGCGTGCCCTGATGGCGGCACCGCTGTTGATACTTGCAACCGCTTGTTCCGATTCCAGTGATCGAGATAATACGGCCCCTGAGCCACCACCTGCTCCCCCGGCGTATGACTTTGCTGCTGTCGATGACCGGATGCAGCAATTTGTTGATGAAGCGGCAGATTTTGACGGAGTATCTTATATTCTCGTAG
Source organism: Halioglobus maricola (assembly GCF_009388985.1). Lineage (NCBI taxonomy): Bacteria > Pseudomonadati > Pseudomonadota > Gammaproteobacteria > Cellvibrionales > Halieaceae > Halioglobus > Halioglobus maricola. The sequence continues at coordinate 2,658,728 of NZ_CP036422.1, read as the reverse complement.
ACGCTGAATGGGGTGTGATTCATCGGGCCGCGTTCGGAGATCACACAGAGGATCTCATCACCCAGCTGGCGTCCGGCAGTAAGGTGCCAGCGGTAAGTTTGTTGATGGCACTCGACGGCGACGAAGGCCTGGATTTTGGTATCTCAGAGCCCATCGGCCCGTACCTGCCCTGGGACGGTCTTTTTGCCGATCGCACGGTCGAGCAATTAGTGAGCAATACCTCGGGCATGCCCGGCTTGACGACTATTCTGGCAGACACGGCGACCTATTGGGATCTCGCTTGCCAGTTCTTCCCGACCGGGACGTTACAAGAGTGCGCTGAACGTATTTACATCACCGAAGTTCCGGGCATCGTCCCTCCCAGCACTGAGTATAACTATGGTGGTAGCCAGTGGCAGGTGGCCGGCGCCGTCGCTGAAATCGTGAGCAATTCTACCTGGGCGCAGGCATTCGACGCGTATATTGCTCAGCCTTGTGAGCTGGAAGTGATGGAGTTCGGAAACCCCTGGAGTGACTTCGAGAGCTTCGACGGCAGTCCGGACAGCCTGATCGGTAGAGACAATCCCAATATCGAAGGTGGCGCCATCAGTAATCTCGATGACGTGGCCAAGCTGATGATGATGCATCTGAACGACGGGCTTTGTGGCGATAGCCAGGTACTGGCACCAGGTGCGGCAGCGTTTATGCGCGAGGATCGGGGAGGTGAATTCGGGACTCCGTACGGTATGGGATGGTTTATTGACGTGCCTGAAGACGGTTCAGCCCCTACTTTGTTCACTGATCCTGGCTTGTTCGGTCATACCACCTGGATTGATATCGAGCGTGGAATAGGGGGTTTTGTTGCCGTTGATACATACTCAATAGGCACCTCAGGTCCTGTCCGAGAGCTGGTCGAAGCGGAAATCATCGCTGCCGTCGCGGCGGAGGTTGATCGCGCCAGGGCAGAGCAGGAATAACCGCGGGCGCGTATCTGCAATTTGATGTCATATAAGTGGATGTTAATTCACCAAAAATCCCTGTATGATGCGCGCCAGCTTGTTTGATTCTTTATTTGTGTATCGCATTTAGCGATTAGCCGTGCTAAGCCTCCTTCCTGTAGTGCATAGATAGTTTTTCCCTCAAGTACTGCCCCAAAATGGGAAATATCTAAATGAATAGAGGAATATGACATGTCCAGAGTTACTGGCAAAGTTAAATGGTTTAACGAGACTAAAGGTTTTGGTTTCATCGAACAGGAATCCGGCCCCGATGTGTTTGCACACTTCAGCGCCATCCAGGGTTCCGGCTTCAAGACTCTCGCAGAGGGCCAGGAAGTTGAGTTCACCGTTACAGCCGGCCAGAAAGGCCCTCAGGCAGAAGCGATCACCGTAATCTCCTGATCCTGTCTTTAGCGGGCGGCCTTCGGGCCGCCCGTGTCGTTTAAGGAACACTAATAAAATGAGTCTGATGATCGGCGACAATGTGGTCGTCTCAATGCACTACACCCTGACAAATAACGAGGGTGAAGTTCTGGATAGCTCCGAGGGCGCTGAACCACTGGCGTATCTTCAGGGTGCAAGCAATATTATTCCGGGCCTCGAGAAGGCACTGGTCGGCAAGACTGCCGGCGCCAAAGCACAAGTGAGCGTAGAGCCCGCTGAGGCCTATGGCGAACTTCAGCCTGAGCTGATTCAGCAGGTGCCGCTGGAAGCATTCCAGGGCGTTGAAGAGATCGAGCCAGGTATGGCATTTGAAGCCCAGGATCCCTCAGGCAATGCGCGTCGCGTTGTTGTCAAAGCGGTTGAAGCTGAGCAGGTGACAGTTGATGCCAACCATCCGCTGGCGGGCGTGCACCTCAATTTCGATGTAGAGATTGTCGATGTTCGGGAAGCTACAGAAGAAGAAATCGCTCACGGTCACGTGCACTAAGGGAGGCCATCATGGCGCAACTACGATCTAAAAATTCATCCCGCAAGGCCCCGGCCGCGGTGACCAGTTCTGAGACCATCGCCGAGCAAACCAAGGCGTTCCTGGAATCTGGTAACAAAATTGATGTGATTGAGTCCGGCATCAGTTCAGCACCTATTCTGGGTGCAGTGAAAACAGCCACGCCGCGAGGCAATTAGTCGGAAAGGCGAATCCCGCCATTTTCCAGCACAATCTTGCGCTGCTTGTATAAACCACCAACAGCCTGCTTGAAGACTTTTTTGCTGACCTTGAAGGTCGCGTAAATTTCTTTGGGTGGGCTTTTGTCGTTTAGGGGCAGGAATCCGTCATTGTCTTCGAGCGCAGCGAGTATCTGCTCGCTGATCCCCGCCATTTTGCCCTTGCTGAAACCCGGTTGACTCAGGGTGAGGTCTACTCGGCTGTCGTCCCGCACGCGCTTGATGTAGCCGTCTACGGTCTGGCCTTTACGCACCCGTTGGTAGAGTTCGTTGGCGTATAGTAGCCCCCAATACTGGTGATTGATGATGGCCTTGAATCCCATTTCGGTCTTGTCAGCTATCATCAGTCTCACCGCCTGGCCTGTTTTAAATCCCTCGGTTTCATCCTCTATCCAGTGATCAATACGATTGGAGCCAGCGAGGCGGCCCTTGTTGTCGATGTAGACGCGCACCAGGGCATGGCGACCCTTGCTGAGTTTGTGGGGTTGTTCGGCGAAGGGAATGAACAGGTCTTTGCTCATGCCCCAATCCGCAAAGGCGCCGATCTCGTTCACCTCTACGATCTCTAGCCAGGCAACTTCGCCGACTTGCGCCGCCGGGCGGCGAGTGGTGGGTACAGCGTCGCCGAGTGAATCGACGAAAATAAACACCTCCAGATTATCCCCGGGGCTTAGGTCCGGAGGACACTGGCGGCGCGAGAGCAGCAGACGGCCAGCTTGATGACCGTCCAGAATGACACCGTGATCGCCTGTTTCAAGGATGGTGAGCTCATTGTAGCGGCCGATCTCAAGGGTGGGAGAATTCATGTGGGCCTCAGTTTCCCGCTACTGCTGATTCAAGCACAACGCCGCGAGAGGGAACATCCTGACCGATACCGCTAACCGAGGTAGTGCGCTCGGCGGCGATGGTATCTACCACTGATAGCCCGGAGATGACTCGGCCGAATACCGCGTAGCCGTCGGGGTTGCTGGCAGAGCCATAGTCCAGGAAAGTGTTGTTTGCCTGGTTGATAAAGAACTGGCTGGTGGCGCTGTTGGGGTCGCTGGTGCGAGCCATGGCCAGTGCTCCGCGCACGTTTGAGAGGCCATTGCTGGCTTCGTTGAAGATGGCGGGGCCGGGCGCTTTTTGCTCCCACTCTATCCGCTCGAAGGTATCGCGGCCGAGGTAGGCAATCCAGCCCATCTGGATCATGAAATCGTTAATCGCGCGGTGAACCAGTGTCTGGTCATAAAAACCCGTGGTCACATAGTTGAGGAAGTTTGCCGCGGTGATTGGGGCTTCCCAGTTGTAGGTTTCAACTTCGACAATCCCTGCGTCAAACGTCAGGGTGACGGGAGAGGTACTGAAAGCGTCTTTGGCATGCTGAGCCAGAGTGCTCTCGGGCTGGCCAGCGATAACGCCCCTGGCAAGCCGGTCCAGCGCGGCGAGGTCGCCAACAAACGATTCTGCATCGAGAGAGCGATGAAAACGCAACACATCGTTGTAGTCGACGATGCCATTGTCATCGATATCGCTTACCACCAGCTGTGCCGCGGCGTTGAGCTGGGTGAGAATCTCGTCCTCCTGCTGTGAGTCGAAGCCCGCATTGCGTACTTGAAGATAGAGTGCCTCGGTGAGGGCAGAGACTTTCAGGTTGCCCTCCAGAATGCGTTCGCCGCTGACGATAGCGTGCCAGCTCCCCTGTACCGTTTCTGGGTTATCGCTCAGGCGTTTCTGCTGCAGATTAGGGTCGTAGTCTACGCCGCCGGTGGCAGTGACCAGGTACAGGGTGGCGGGGTCGATACCGTCGGTATTGGGCTGCGCAGCGCCCACGGAGATCAGTTTGAAGAGATCGCTGGCGTCGGCCCAGGTGTCTTCCCCCCAATTCTCTCGCAGGGTCGCCGCATTCCAGGATGTGGCGCTGGCCTGGATATTATTCGGGAACCGCAGCGGCGCGATGCTGAGTTCGGCGTCGCCGACCCCGCCTTTGAGCTGGGTCTGGAAGCAGCCGCTCAGAGCGAGGCTGGAGAGAGCGGCGAGAGCAATTTTTTGCAGGGTCACTGTGGTTCAAATCCATCAATATCTAGATCGCGTATTGTGAGCGTGTTAACGTCCAGCAGCAACCCGAGGATTGGAGAAATCAATGACCACCGCAATTACAACAGGCAAACAAATTTTTAGCACCCTGGCCGATGGCAAACTGACCGTAGAAGTCGCCGAGGCACCGGTCGCCGAGCCCACTGGCAACCAGGTGTTGGTGAGGATGGAGGCGGCGCCTATTAATCCCTCTGATCTGGCTATACTCACGGGCCCGGCCGATCTCGCCAATGCAGAATACAGCGCTGGCAAATTTGTTGCAGATATGCCGGAACCCTTCTATAGCGGGCAAAAAGCGCGTCACGGGATACGCCTGCCCGTGGGTAATGAAGGTGCCGGGGAGGTCGTCGCAGCGGGCGACAGCGAGTATGCACAGTCTCTTGTAGGCCAGCGTGTAGCTTGTGTCCCAGGCACTGCTTATTCGGAATACTGTATTGCCGATGCCGGCCTCTGCCTGCCGCTGGGTGACATATCTGCTGAAGCGGGGGCTTCCGCCTTCGTTAACCCCATGACCGCGCTGGGATTTGTGGAAACCGCGAAGGCTGAAGGGCAGAGCGCGATCATCCACACGGCGGCGGCGTCTAATCTGGGTCAGATGTTGGTGAAAATTTGCCAACAGGACGACATCGCACTCGTGAACATTGTGCGCAAGCAGGAACACGTCGAAATGCTCAAGGGGCTCGGCGCCACTCATATAGTCAACACTTCGGACGATGATTTCTTCGCCCAGCTCTGTGCCGCTATCGATGAAACTGGCGCCTATTTTGGCTTCGATCCCATTGGCGGTGGCCAGATGACGGATACCTGTTTCAAAGCGATGGAGCAGGTTGCGTCACGCAAGATGACGGAATTCTCACGCTATGGCTCTGATCAGGCCAAGAAAATGTTCATCTACGGACGTCTCGATCTGGGTCCCACCATCCTCACCCCAGCCTACGGTTTCGGCTGGACGCTGTCTGGCTGGCTACTCACTCCGTTCCTGCAGCATGCGGGCATGGAAACGGTGATTCGCATGCGTCAACGCGTGCTGGAAGGCCTGACATCCACTTTTGCCAGTTCCTACAAAGCGAACGTCACCCTGGAAGAAATGCTGACCAAAGAAGCAGTGCTCGATTACAGCGTGATGAGAACGGGCGAGAAGTACCTGGTCACGCCCTGAGGGCTGTAGCGGCAAGTTGGCGCGGCGCTTTGTTTCCGCTCGCTCTGGGTTTATAATCGCCGGCTTTTTCGCACAATCTGCGCGAATGCGAGGACTGTAAATGACAGCGACAAGCCAGCCGAAAGTAGCGGTGGTCATGGGCTCCAAGAGCGACTGGCCCACCATGTCGGAAGCCACCGGCATTATGGACAAGCTCGGTGTGAGCTATCACGTGGAAGTGGTATCTGCACACCGCACGCCCGACAAGCTGATGAGCTTTGCCAAAGAGGCTCAGGCCAATGGTTACGATGTGATTGTCGCTGGCGCCGGCGGTGCAGCGCATTTGCCCGGTATGATCGCTGCGATGACGCCGCTGCCTGTGTTGGGCGTGCCAGTGCAGAGCAAGGCACTGAGCGGCAATGACAGTTTGCTGTCTATCGTCCAGATGCCACGTGGCGTAGCTGTCGGCACACTGGCGATCGGTGGCGCTGGCGCTTTCAACGCAGGGCTGCTGGCCAGCCAGATGCTGGCCCTGCACGATGCCGACGTCGCCGCAAAGCTGGCCGCCTTCCGCGCCCAGCAAACGCAGGACGTACTCGACAATCCAGACCCACGTGAGCAGTAGAGCGGCCTGACTATGAAAGATGTTTGGGTGATTGGCGCTGGTCAGCTCGGGCGCATGATGCAGTACGCCGGGACTCCCCTGGGTATTAACGTACATCCGGTCAATGTCGATGACCCGACACTGCCAGCCCCTGAACTGCCCGCTCATGGTGTTATTACCGCCGAGCGTGAACTTTGGCCCCAGACGCCAACGGGCCAGGCGCTACAGGCCCATGGCAACTTCAAAAACAACACCGTCTTTGGGCGCACCGCCGATCGCAAGACTCAGAAAGAGTTGATCGATGCACTCGGTGTGGCCACCGCAAAGTGGCTGAATGTAGAAGCCTCGACCTCAGCGGAGCAGTGCTACCGTGAGTTGGGTGACACGGTTTTGCTCAAGCGTCGCTCCGGCGGCTACGATGGCCGCGGTCAGCTCTGGCTGAAGCAGGCCGACGGTGATGCGCTTCCCGACGAATGGAAACAGACCTCTATCGCCGAGGAGAAGTGCCCCTTTGATGAAGAAGTTTCCCTGGTTGGCGCGCGCACCCAGAGCGGCGAACTGGTGTTCTACCCGCTAACACGAAACCTGCATGTCAACGGTATCCTGATGGCATCTATCTCTCCGCTGCAACGGCTGGATCACCTGCAACCGCAGGCGGAGCAGATGCTGGGAGCGATTTTAAACAAACTCGAATACGTCGGCGTGATGGCGATGGAGTGTTTTCGAATCGGCGACAAGTTGATTGTGAATGAGTTGGCTCCCCGCGTTCACAACAGCGGCCACTGGACCCAGGCTGGCGCAAGTATCAGTCAATTTGAAATGCATCTGCGCGCTATTACTGAGCTGCCCCTGCCTCAACCACTGATTCGTAATACATCGGTGATGATTAACCTGATCGGCGTGGATTACGACGAGGCGTGGTTGGATTTCGCCGACACCCAGTTGCACTGGTATAACAAAGAAGTGCGCCCGGGCCGCAAAGTGGGGCATATCAATATCAACGATGGCAGTATCGAAAAACTCCTGGTGTCGCTAGACAATCTCCAGTCGCATTTGAGTGAGAACTACGGTGAGGTTCTCGACTGGGTTCGCGAGGAGCTTCGGAGTCTCGCGGGATGATGACGTTTGCCACGCCGCTGGCAGGAGGAATCCTGATTGGTGTCGCGGCCAGCTTATTGCTGTACCTGCTGGGGCGTATCGCCGGGATCAGTGGCATTCTCTGGGGTGCCATCTCAGCGAGCTCGGACAACGCCTGGCGCTGGATGTTTCTGCTGGGTTTACTGGGCGGCGCGCTCGTCTACCACCTGGTGCTCGGTGTTCCTTTTCCCCGCGCCAGTGAAGCTCCGGCCTGGCTGGCCATCGTCGCCGGCTTGCTGGTTGGCGTTGGAACCAGGTTGGGTTCAGGTTGCACCAGTGGTCATGGTGTTTGCGGTCTGGGCCGGCTCTCTCTGCGTTCCCTTGTTGCTACTCTGACCTTTATGGCTGCCGGTATAGCGACCGTCTATGTGTTTCGCCAGCTACTGGGAGTGATTTGAATGAAGTCACTTGTCGCCCTGGTATGTGGCCTGCTGTTCGGTGCGGGCCTGGCGGTCTCAGGCATGACCGACACAGCCAAAGTGCAGGGTTTTCTGGATCTGTTCGGTCAGTGGGATCCCGACCTGGCCTTTGTCATGGGCGGTGCTGTCTGCATTACCCTGGTGAGTTTTCGCTTTATCCTGCGGTGCCAGACCCCGGTCTTGGACACTGAGTTCCGACTGCCCCTCAGCAAGCATATCGATGGTCGCCTGATTGGCGGCGCTGCTTTGTTTGGCGTGGGTTGGGGGCTGTACGGCTATTGCCCGGGGCCCGCGCTCGCCGCCCTCGTGTATCTCAATACCAACACGGTACTGTTCGTGCTTGCCATGTTGGTTGGCATGGCGGTGTCCCAGCGTTTTCTCCGCACTTGAACCCATGTTCAGGTCAAGCGCCGTAAATCACCCGTGCTATTTTTGTTCGAAGTCCGGGTTTTTCCAGTCCTTCGCAGCGATAAACTCTTCCGGTGGTTGCAGCCGGGACACGTAGTCCAGCACTGCTTCAATCTCTTCCTGATTAAGCGCGAGCGCGAGTGAGGTCATCTCGTCACTGGCATTGCCGCGCGTGCCGCTGCGTAACCACTTGAACTGACGCAGCATGTATTTGTAGTGCTGAGCCTGAATGCGGGGGGCAAACTCATCGTTGTTGCCCTCACCACTGGGGCCGTGGCAGTCCATACACTTGTCTTTGTAGAGTTGTTCGCCAAAGGTCAAATTTTCACCGGCACCTTTGCCGTTTTCCACACTCATCTCCAGAGTCGATATGTACTCAGTCACATCCGCCAGCGCTTGCGTACCGCCGATAGATTCTACCGTGGCGTAGGGCACCATCAGCACGGCCTCCCGGTTGCCGGCACGGAAATCCGCCAGCTGTTTGATCAGTACCTTGGCGTGCTGTCCGGCAATTTGCGGCACACTGCCGGTAGTGCGACCCCAGCCTTCGGGTTCGTGGCAGGCAGCGCATTCGCGATAGATCGCGAGGCCATTTCTCACGTCAGGCGTCAACGTCATAGCGACGTCGAATTCAGCCATGGCCTTGTCTGAGAGCTCTTTACGGGAGGGAGCGGTCTCTCTCGGTACGTAGGTTTGCGAGAGATTGAGGGAATCGAAGCAGTACTGTAGTGCCCTGCGTGCTCGCTCTTCGTGACCGCGTCGATTCAATGCCACCGCGTGATTGCGCTGGCGCATGCAGGATTCCATGGACAGCCGCAGGGCGTGCGTGGGGTTGTTTTCCAGGGCGTAGTCAACCTGCGCGAGATTGTGATTGAAATCGTAACCTTCAGCGTGAGCGGGTGCGTGAAGGGTGAACACGGCCATTGCCGTGGCCATCAGCTTGGGAAGTGTGCGTCGCATAGTGTCACCTGGATTATTAAGGTCTGCTTTATGCCGGTGCAACTCGGCCTATACCTCAAAATCCTACTCCAACCCCTTTGGAGCTTTTCTGACACAGATCAAGCATGCCGTGGTTAGCTAACATGGACTCAATATGTGAGTGAGGAGCCGGGCGCAGGGGCCCGGCTCCTCGTCAGGGGTTCAACTCACTTGAAGTCGAATTCTCGCAGCAGGGTGCTGCTCATGATGGTGCGCAGTTCACCACGCTTCACATTCGCTTTGTCGCCTTTTTCCGTTGAGCCCCAGAGCTTATCGGCCATTTTCTCCCAATAGTCGTAGGGCAGGTCATAGGCTGAGCCGGCGGATTTGTGCTCCACGAACAACCACAGATCAGGCTCTCCCATGCGTTTGTCCGCGTTAGCGAACATCCTGTAGCTCAATACATGGCCGTCTTTCTTCTGCATCTCCAACGACCGGCGCCAGTTCTTTTTCAGGTCCGCAATGTAATCATCGAAGCGCCCATCCATGGTGTCGACAGATGTCACCGACCAGTATGACCCCCACGAGTAATCCTCCTGGGCCATAGCACCCAGAGGAAGTAGTAACAGTACCGCTAACAGAACGTTTTTCATTTTTACTGCTCCTTGTAAAACACAATTGTTATTCGACATCTTCGCGGTGAAAGCCGCAAACACGTTAATTGAGCGTAGTACAAAAACTAATCACTGCTAGGAAGTATTTCAGGCAGTCAGTCGAATACCGACGTAGAGCAGGTAGATGCTGAGTAAGAGTAGGGCCTCGGGCATCTTGATGCCACGCGGTGACGCGTAGAGAAATCCGAGTGCCAGTGTGGTGACAAGGGCCAACATGGGGATATCAATGAAGAGCACTTCAGGCGGCACAATCAGCGGCGCGATCGCGGCACCAATGCCCGGTACGAGCAGAGTGTCCAGCACATTACTGCCTAGCAGGTTGCCCACTGAGAGGCCGCCACGGCCCCGCCAGAGCGCAATGAGCGACACACTGAGTTCCGGCAGCGAACTGCCCAGGCCGATGATTACCGCCGAGACACTGAGCTGGCTCAAACCGACGTAAGCTGCAAAGCTAACTGCGTGGGTAACGGTCAGTTCTGCAGCCACCAGCAATACGCAAAAACCCACCAATAGGTATACGAGGTCCCTTGAGGGTGTGTTTGAGGGCTCTGTGGGCTCCGTATCTCCAGCGGCAGGGCGCCAGAGTGCCAGCGAGGCGAGATAGGCCGCGTAGCAGCCTATCAGAGCCCATCCCTGCAAACGCGAGATGACGCCATCAACAGAGAACAGGGCAAGAGCAGCCAGACCTCCAAGGAGAAACAATGCGTTGCGCCACACTCTGCGGAAGGGCCTGGACGCGAAACCAAAACAGCCAGCTATACCCAGCACAAGACCAAGTTGCCCCATGGAACTGCCTACCGCACTGCCAATGACAACGTGGCTGAAATCTTCCCCAGCCAGTGTGTGTATCGAGGCGTCGGCCGCCACGAATATCTCAGGCAGGTCTGTGCCAATCGCCAGAACGACCATGCCGATGTAAGCGTCGGACAGGCGAAAGCGATCGGCGATCGAGATCGCAGCGTTTACCAGCAGTTCCGAGCCGGCCCACAGCCCCGCGAGGCCGACTACCAGTAGGAATAAATCGAGCAAGAAACCCCCTGTCTATCAGCCCACACAGTAGTCATCCCCGGCATATTAGGTACTGATCTCGATCAATGCCTCATCTTTTGCGCTTAACTGCTTGGGTTCACGATTGCGCAGGAACGGAATGATCATGAGCGGTACAAGAATGAACAGCGAATCCAGATAGAGAACGGTCGAGTAGTTGTAGCTCTCGGCAACGCTTCCCTGCCAGTAATTGGCAAAGCTGATGGCCAGGTTTTTCATGCCCATATACGCAGTAAACTGGGTGGCGGCGACCGCGGGATTGGTCATGCCCATAAAGACGGCGCTGCACACGCCAAAGCACATGCCGTATAGGAGGCCATGGCCGATGATCGCCCCGTAAAGTAATGCGGCAGGTACCGCAGCCAGACCAAGCTGTTGGATCTGGGTGGCGAGCAGCAGGGTGGGCAGGGCGGTCAATATATAGGTCACAAAGAGAGTTCGCTTGAGGCCATAGCGGTCGCCCAGCCAGCCCCCCACAAGGCAGCCGGCACCACTGGCAATCGTATTGTAGATGGTGAGTGCCGCGATCTGGTTTTCGTCTAGACCGTAGTCCACCTGAAGCGTGCCGAGGGTCGCATAGGCGAGTGCCATTGTTCCCATAGGCAGAAGCGCTAACAGTGTGCCCAGTTTGGGGCCTGGCCCTGATCGCCAGAAACTGTCGTAGGTAGTTTTAACGAAGGCCACCAGGTTTTGGATCAATTTACTACCGAGACCCGGTTCCCTGGGCGCGTTGGGGTTCGCCTCCGGATCCTTGACGAAGAACAGCACGAACAGCAGTGTCATCAGTAACATGCCGCTGATGTACGTCATGGTTGTCTCTATACCAAATTGGCCGTAGACAAAGATCGCGACGCCCCCGCCCAAGGCAATGCCCAGATACTGGCCGCCGAACATGAAGCCGTTTCCGCGTCCTCGCTCTTCTTCTCTCAGGGTATTCACCGCGAGCGAATCGATAGCCACGTCCTGAGTGGCGCAAAACACATTGTTGAGGACAACCATCATCAGCACGAGGTGAAAATTTTCTGCGAAATCGATCAGGCCGGTTATCGCCACCGTGATAATCATCATAACGGTGCAAAACACGATCCAGGCTTTGCGGCCCCCGATACGTGGCAGCTTGATCAGGTCGATCAGGGGAGCCCATGCCCATTTGAAGGCCCAGGGTAGGAAGAGGGCGGCGACGAATACGCCGATTTGTTCGAGGTTAAGCCCCTGCTTGCGCATGATGGCCACCATGGCGGTGGACGTGAAGCCGTAGGGAATCCCTTCCGAGATATAGAGCAGACCGAATGTCAGGAAGCGTCCGTTGGTGGTGTCGAGCAGGTTTTTTGAGCGCAATGGCTTCTTCTTATTGTGGTGCAAGTCTTTGAGTATCGTAGTTGGACTGGTGAAACACAAGGACGAAGCGTGCTGCTATCCGCTACAGGCAGCGAAGATCCATGGTTTAGTCTTGCTCGTAAACCTTACTTTGCGCATGCTAGCAGTGACAACGAAAGGATCTAGACGGATGCAGATACACGCCGACCTTGCTCAACGCGCAGTCGTGGACTCCAATCAATTGCCCTGGGTGGCATCGCCATTGGCGGGGGTAGAGCGACGTATGCTCGAACGTGATGGCGGCGAGGTGGCCCGCGCCACGACGATCGTCCGCTACGCGCCGGGCTCCTATTTCGATGCCCACACTCACGGGGGAGGGGAAGAATTTCTCGTACTGGATGGTGTGTTTTCTGACGAGATGGGCGACTTTCCAACAGGTATGTATGTCCGCAATCCGGTGGGGTCTTCGCACAAACCTTTTTCCAGAGACGGAGCGGTCATCCTTGTCAAGCTGCAGCAGTTTGATCCTGCGGACCAGGATTTTGTGCGGATTGATACCAAACAGACCGCCTGGCGTCCTGGGGCCGCCGCAGGTTTGTCGGTGATGCCGCTGCATGAGTTTGGTGCAGAGCACGTGGCATTGGTGAAATGGGAGCCCGGTTGTCGGTTTGTCGAACACCGGCATCCTGGAGGGGAAGAAATCTTCGTGATTTCCGGCGTTTTTGAAGATGAAGAGGGTGCTTATCCCGCAGGAACCTGGCTACGTAACCCTCCGGGTAGCGTTCACAGCCCTTTTAGCGAGCAAGGGTGCGTGATTTACGTTAAGACGGGTCACCTGCAGGGGTGAATGAGTGGCTGAGTTCGCACGCACAAAAATTTTGTATTAGGCTATTCGGGTCCTGAAATTCGGAGAGGTCCTGTGATGACTAAAAACGTGTTCTTTCATGCAGCGATTCTGATTTTTCTGTTGCCTGCAATAGCCAGTGCAGCTGATCCCTGCACAAAAAGTGAGCCCTCGGCGATGATCGTCTCTCCACAATTTGAGATGCGACCTCGCCCTACGGAAGAACAATATTTCGATGAGTATGTGCAATTTCTGGTAGAGGTCGCTAACCCTCGCAGTGAAGCGCAGATGCAGCAGGACGACTGTATAAAGTATCGTTTTCGCGACACCATGATCGTCGATTCACTGGCCGTGGGCGCTCCGGGTTTTCCAGCAGGTTTCAGTAGTGAAATGTATGAGGTCGGCACCGCTCATTCAGTCGAGCATCAATATAATGTCGCGTCCTGGACGGTCACCAACGCCAATGCGGAAGATACTCCTGATGTGGTATTCAAACGACTTGAGGATACCAACAAGTACTGGGCCGAACGTAGTGACAAGTACATGCAAGTGCGTACGGTTGATGATTTCTACAAGGCCAAGAAAAGTGGCAAGTTGGGCGTGTTTCACAACTACCAGGGCATGATGCCGCTCAGTCAGAGTGGTGATGAAAAGGAAGCGATAAGCAATTTACACAAGGCTTATGATCTTGGTGTGCGCCAGATTATGGCTACCTATAATGTTGATACCCCCTATGCCGATGGAGGAGTCTCAAACTCCGATGGCACCGATCAGGGTGTTCACGAGGCGGGCTTCGCTGTTATCAGGGAAATGAACCGTTAGGGTATAGCTTTTGATTGCTCACACTCTTCGAACCAGACTTGTATCGAAGGTGCTGCCGCGAGCACCAAGCCGATCATGTTGTCACACTCAAATGTGGCGACCTTACAGCCGATTGACCGCAACGCATCAGACGAAGCCATCAAGGCCGTCGCGTCGACCGGTGGCGTTATCTGTGTGAACTTCATTGGTGGTTTCCTGAACGCTGGTGGCGACGCCTCAGCTTTCAGCATTGCCAAACACGCTGAGTACGTTCGTAATCTGACGGGGCCGGAACATGTCTGTGCTGGTTCGGATTATGTGTGGAATTATGCAGGTACGCTGCATTGGATATTGCGCAATCCAAAAGATTTTCCGGTGGAAAGCGGCTATGCGACGCCTTCGCATATGGGTAAGCCCAGCGAAATGTGGGCTGTTGCCCGCGTTTTGGAAGAGACCTATGGTTGGACAGAAACGGAGATCGCCGGCTTTCTTGGTGAGAATCTGGTTCGATTCTATGGCCAGGTTTGGAACTAGTCTTTCATAGACAATGACGTTTCCTGCCAGCGTATCTATTCGTCGAGATAGGCCTCGAATTCAGCCCGGGTATCTTCGTTCATAGGGTAGAGCCCAATAATGGGCCTGCCCGATTTCACCTGTTCGATCACCCAGGCTTCGTATTTTTCCATGCCCTTGGCTTCTTGTGCGATTTCGTCAGCCAGATGTGCGGGAATGATGATCACGCCATCCCCGTCGCCGACAGCGATGTCGCCGGGGAAAACCGCTACGCCGCCACAGCCGATGGGTACATCGAGGTCCATCGCCTGATGTTTGGTCAGGTTGGTGGGCGCTGACGGCTTGGTGCAGAAGGAAGGCATGTCTAGCTGCGCGATCTCTTCTGCATCACGCAGGCCTCCATCCGTAACAATCCCGGCACAGCCGCGAATTTCCAGGCGCGTGGCGAGAATCGAGCCGGCCGACGCGGCGCTGGCATCCTGACGACAGTCCATCACCAGCACGTGACCGCTGGGTATTTCCTCCACCGCCCGGCGCTGGGGGTGGTTCGTATCCTGAAATACGGTGATGGGGTTCAGATCTTCCCTCGCTGGGATATAGCGCAGGGTATATACCGGCCCAACCATTCTCTGTGCTGCCGGGTTCAGGCGCGCTACCCCTTGAATGTATTGCCCTCTGAGCCCGCGCTTGTAGAGCATCGTAGCGATCGAGGCGGTGCTTGTTGCTTTCAAAATGGCGTGTGTATCTGAGTTCATAGACAGGGTTCCAGTGGTCGCTGGGTAGAGGTGTTTGTTGTGAGGGCTGTATTTTCTCTCAATAGATGGCTAGAATGCAAATCTAATATATTAGATATGTAGCAATGAAAAAGCTGGAATTCGAGATCAAACCCCTCGGTGAGGTACTGCGCAAGGACGATTTGTGTGACGAGGCGAGCCTGGTCGCCAGGATCTACAAGTTGCTGCGGGCACGCATAATCGATTTGTCTCTGCCGCCGGAGATGCCGCTGGTAGAGAAAGACGTGGCTGTCCTTCTCGATGCGAGCAAGACGCCAGTGCGCGAAGCCATCATCAGACTCACCCGAGAAGGATTGGTCGAAGTCGTTCCCAAAAGCGGAAGCTACGTGACCCCGATCAATATTGATCGCTACTTGCAGGATTGCTTTGTGCGCCAGCAGCTGGAATCAGGCTGTGTGAAACGACTTGCCCTGATGGGAGTAGATCCAGCAGGTGCTGAGGAACTGCGGGCAATAGTCGATGAGCAAGAAAGCGCAATGCATGAAGAGAGCTATGCCAATTTCTTCGCCCTCGACGAGAAGTTCCATCGCAAACTGTTTGAACTTGCAGGTTTGAACAGTGCCTGGGATACGCTGAATGCTGCCAAAGCCGAGCTCGATAGAGTGCGTCACTTGAAACGTTTGTTCGGTGTAAAACGCAGTGAAGCTGTGGTCAGCGAGCATAGGAAAATTGTCGATGCCATCGTGGCTCAGAACCCGGATGTGGCTGGTAAGACACTGCAGAGCCATATTGGCGGGATAGACGATGAAATTTCGGTGATATCGAAACATCCGCAATTGATTAAGACGATTGAAGATCTGAACGAACTGGTGGCATTAAGCCGCAAAACCCGCAACAAGCGAAAAATTGATTAGCACCGCTAATAGCGCACCCGGATAAGAGAAGTTGTTATGGATTTGAATACGGCGGTTGTGCTGATTTATTTCGTATTCCTGATCGCCATTGGCTGGGCATTCAGAAATCTCACGAGTAATACCAGCGACTATTTCCGGGGCGGGGGAAACGTCCTCTGGTGGATGGTGGGTGCCTCCGCCTTTATGACCCAGTTCTCTTCGTGGACATTCACAGGGGCTGCTGGCAAGGCTTACACGGACGGCATCGCGGTGGCTTTTATTTTTGTAGGTAACGCTATCGGGTTCTTTTTGAATTACCTGTACTTCGCGCCACGCTTTCGACAGATGCGGGTGGTCACGGTGGTTGAGGCCTTGCGCCTGAGGTTTGGTAAGACTAATGAGCAGGCCTTTGCGTGGGTCAATATGTTCACCACCATGATTAGCGCAAGTATCGCGCTAAATGGGTTGGCAATTGTTACCTCTACTATTTTTGACTACAGCATGGAGGTCACGATCATAGCCACCGGCCTCGTGGTACTGATTATGTCAGTGACCGGTGGTGCCTGGGCTGTGATTGCATCGGACTTTATGCAGATGATTGTGATTGTGGCTGTCACCGTGGCTTGCGCTGCTGTGGGGATCTACGAGGCGGGCGGTTTCATGCCAATCGTCGAAAAATTCCCGGGTGATTTCGTCGCCGGATCAGATATGAACTACATGGCCATCATCTATGTCTGGGCGTTTAGTATTTTCCTCAAGCAAATTGGATTGACCAATAACATCCTTTACTCCTACCGATACCTCACCGCCAAGGATTCAAACAATGCGCGTAAAGGCGCGTTGTTGGCGTGTCTGCTGATGACGCTTGGGCCCATTATCTGGTTCATTCCTTCGTGGTTTATGGCGGGTTCGGGCATAGATATCAGTGCCATGCATCCTGAGCTCGGCGCGAAATATGCAGATGCAGCCTATCTCGCCTTCGTCGAGATCTATATGCCGGTCGGTATGATCGGCCTGTTAGTGGCAGCGATGTTTGCTGCGACCATGAGCTCTATCGATTCTGGATTGAATCGTAATGCGGGCATATTTGTTAAAAACTTTGTGCAGCCGGTACTGGTTCCGAACATCTCAGAAAGTCGACTGATGATTGTCTCTCGCGTGGCGACGATCTGCTTTGGAGCGATCATTATTTCGCTGGCGTTGTTCTTGAACTCGCTGAAGGAACTGAGCCTGTTTGATGCGATGTTATATATGAGTGCGCTGCTGGGATTCCCGCAAATGATCCCGAGCTTCCTGGGCTTCTTTATTCGCAAGACTCCCGACTGGGCTGCCTGGGCGACGATCATGGTCGGCGCTATCGTTTCCTATTTCATCGCTGCAGTCCTGGAGCCTGCGCATGTGCAGCAGCTGCTGGGTCTGAGCACTGAATTCACGCGGCGCGAGTGGACCGACCTTACAGTCACGATCAGTCTGTTCAGTCACATTGTTATCACCGGAGGCTTCTTTTGTTTGACGACGCTGTTCTATAAAGAGTTGCCCGCGGAACGAAGTGAAGCGGTAGAGCGCTTCTTTACCAATATCCATACGCCGCTGGTGAAAGAGGAACGAGACCATGCCCACCTGGATAACCGCCAGCGCATCTTGTTGGGCCGTATGGTCGCTATAGCGGGAATCCTGGTAATGGCCTTGATGGCGATGCCAAATCCACTGTGGGGCAGGCTCGTGTTTCTGGCATGTGGCGCATTGGTTTTTCTCGTCGGCTTTGCGCTCTTCTCTGCGACAACTGACGTCCCAGAAGGGCATGACAGCGATGAGGATGATGTCGACGATGGTGCTGACATAAGCAACCCGGTCCGAGTGTGAAAGAAAGTTACTAACAGGAGTAGTTGAAGTGAATATTTGCGGTGAGATGGTCATAGGCGGGCGCTGTATTGCAGGGAGTGGCACAGCGTTTTACGCACAGAACCCGGCGAGCGGGGAAACGCTCGAGCCGTCATTTGCGTGTGCGAATGAGGACAATGTCCGCGAGGCTTGTAGCCTTGCATCTGTCGCTTTTGATGAGTATCGAAATATTCCGTTGGAGCAGCGGGCGTGCTTTCTCGAGTGCATTGCCGAAGAAATTCTCGCGTTGGGTGATGCGCTTGTTGACAGGGCCGTGGCTGAAAGTGGCCTGCCACGGATACGTATCGAAGGTGAGCGCGGTCGAACGGTCGGCCAGTTGAGGCTGTTTGCCAGTGTGGTACGCGCAGGCCACTGGGTGGATGCGAGAATTGACCCTGCGCTGCCCGATAGAACGCCATTGCCTCGGTCTGACATTCGTCTTCGCCACATTCCACTGGGCCCCGTAGCGGTATTTGGTGCCAGCAATTTTCCGCTGGCGTTCTCGGTGGCCGGTGGCGATACCGCGTCTGCCTTGGCTGCGGGATGCCCGGTTGTCGTCAAGGCGCATCCAGCGCATCCCGGTACCAGTGAGCTCGTAGCAAAAGCAATTCACTGTGCCGCGAGCAGAAGCAATATCCCCGCGGGTGTATTTTCGCTGCTCTTTGACAGTGGAATTGAAATAGGAAAAGCATTGGTAGCGGACGCAGCCATAAAAGCCGTTGGCTTCACGGGGTCGAGAGCAGCAGGTCTGGCGCTAATGAATGTCGCTGCAAGACGGTCGGAGCCCATTCCAGTCTATGCAGAAATGAGCAGTATTAACCCTGTGTTCCTGCTGCCCAATGCTCTTGAAAACAGCGGGGAGGAGCTGGCTTCTGGATTTGTGAGTTCATTGACGCTGGGGGCAGGGCAGTTTTGCACCAACCCTGGCCTCGTTGTAGGGCTGGCGAGCGAAGCGCTCAATGAATTTATCAGTGCAGCTTCTGCGGACCTCTCCGGCGTGCCGGCGCAGACTATGCTGACCGAAGGTATTCATCGAGCCTATGAGAACAGCGTTGCAAACATGGTCGGAAATCCCGCAGTGGAACTGCTTTCACAGGGAGCGGAAGCAGATTCCCCAAACGGATGTCAGGCGAATCTATTCATGTCTACTGCAAAACAGTTTCTCGAAGACGCGAGTATGCAAGATGAAGTTTTTGGTGCGGCGTCACTTGTCGTTCAATGTGAATCAACAGAGGAGCTCGTTGCCGTGGCGGAGTCTCTGGAAGGACAGCTGACGGCCACTCTGCAATTGCATGATGATGATACTGATATCGCCAGAAAGCTGCTTACCGTGCTGGAGCGCAAGGTGGGCAGGGTGCTCTGCAATGGTTATCCAACTGGTGTGGAGGTTTGTCACGCGATGGTTCATGGCGGGCCATTCCCCGCGACATCAGATAGCCGCACTACGTCGGTGGGCAGCGCTGCGATTTACCGTTTTTTAAGGCCGGTTAGCTATCAGGATATGCCGGCATCTTTGCTGTCCGCTGAGCTGCGGGATGGCAACACTGGTTTAAGACGACTTGTAGACGGTTCATATTGATTGCCTTTGTGGCGACTGGAACAGGAAAACTATTTTGAAAATTACACATGCTGAAGTATTCGTTGGTGGCCCCGGCAAGAACTACGTTACCTTAAAGATCATGACCGATGAGGGTGTTTACGGCCTCGGGGATGCCACCCTCAACAATCGCGAAACCCTCCCAGCCCAATATCTGACGGACTATCTGATTCCCTGTCTTATTGGCAAGGATCCGATGAACAGCGAGGATATCTGGCAGTACTTTTATCGCGGTGCCTACTTCAGACGCGGGCCAATTTCGATGGCGGCGATTGGCGCGATTGATATGGCGCTTTGGGATATCAAGGGAAAAGTGGCCGGCCTGCCAGCCTATCAGTTGTTTGGTGGCAAAAGCCGCGATGGCGCTATGGTTTACGCTCACGCCACTGGATCAGACCTGGAGGCCTTGCTCGATACGATCGAGCACTACCAGTCCCAGGGATACAAGGCGGTTCGGGTGCAATGCGGCATCCCTGGAATGCCAGCCGGAGGCTACGGAATCTCTGGCAAGAATGACGATAGCAAACACTTCATTACCCAATACGGCACGCTGCCAGATGAGGAGATCTGGGATAGTGAAAAATACCTGAGGTATATGCCGCATGTTTTCGAGAAAATTCGAGATCGCTTCGGCCCGGAGTTGAAGGTTCTACACGATGTCCATCATCGATTAACCCCCCGGGAAGCCGCTGCCTTCGGCAGGGAAGTTGAGAAGTACAATTTGTTCTGGCTTGAAGACCCAACGCCCGCGGAGGATCAGATGGCTCTTAAGCTTATCAGGGAGCACACCACAATTCCGATAGCGATAGGGGAGGTGTTCAATTCGCTCTGGGACTGCAAGGATATGATCGAGCAGGAACTCATCGACTTTATCCGGGTATCGGTTACCTATGCTGGCGGCATTACCCACGCCAAACGGATCGTCGAGCTGGCCGCCATCCATCACGTTAGAACAGGCTTCCATGGGGCACCCAGTCATTCCCCGATCTCAATGGCCGCCCAGGGCCACCTCAACGCCTGGGCTCCCAATTTTGGCATTCAGGAATATCTGGTGCTGGGAACCCCTGAGTGCGATGCTCTGTTTCCCTCTGAGCACCGCTGCGAAGACGGCCAATTTCTTATCAGCGATGCGCCGGGGCTAGGCGTAGATTTCGATGAGAATGAGGCGCAGCGCTACAGCTACGAGCGCCGCTATCATCCAGTGGTACGTCTGGAAGACGGTACGATGTGGAACTACTGAGAGCTGTTGTGCTCGGAGCGCGATACCGTTCCTGTCACTTGCGATCAGTAGACAGGTTCCCGAGCTTTGCTCTTAATACACCACGTTAAGCGCGTGCTCGAGTACAGAGAAGTTCAGTTCTTTTGAAACAACCGGCTCCCCATCCAGATTAATATGGACGGGGGTCTCTGCCTCTATCCTGAACGCGGGTGCCTGCACATAGCGCAGGCGTGTGTTGGCGGGATTGAGCGGGTCCTTGAGCTCGGCCAGGGTGGGCCCGGGCTCGGTGATCACGGAATCGGTCAATATCATGAGATCCAGGAGGCCGTCTGCGGGATCTGCGGCCGGAGCGACCTCAAAGCCACCACCTGCCAGGCGATTGTTACCGACCGCCATCAATACCATGCTCCCTTCAATGGGTGCCTGGCCGGGAAGATGAAGAGACCCTCGGTAAGGCTTCATCTCCCAGATTTTGATCAATCCGTTGAGTGTATACGCTGCGCCACCCAGATGACGTTTGACGTCTTGAGGCGTCGTCGCAGTCACCTGGGCTCCGAAGCCGCCGCTGGCTACATTGATGAAGTGTCGGCCATTCATAATACCCAGATCCATCGGCTTCGCATCGCCCGTGGCGGCGAGGTAGAGACAGGAATCCAGATCTTCACAGGGCAAGCCAAGGCCGTGAGCCAGGTCATTCGCGGTGCCCAGCGGCAGGATGCCCATCGTGGGACACTCGTCGTGTTCTGCATGGCGCACCAGTGCGTCGGCGATGGCATTGAGCGTGCCGTCGCCGCCGCCGGCGATCAGGCGCTGGTGACCCGCGGCAATGAGTTCACGCACTACGCGGGGCTTGTCCTTCTTGTTCCAGGGAATGCGTACCTTGAGATCAATACCTCGACTACGCACTGCTTTCACGGCGGCCTTTACTTCAGGCCGGTTCGCTGATTTTCGGTGCAGCACCAGTACCGGTTGTTGTTTGCGTTTTCGCTTGCCCATCTCAACGCTATCCCTTTTTCAGCAGGCCAATCAGGAATTTCAAGGTACTGGCACCGCGGTTGACACTTTCGCCTATCGCAGTGACTTCACCAGTGAGGTGTTCAAGCCGGGCTTTAACTTCATCGACATCTTCGCTTACCTCACGATAGGCCAACTCACGGAGCTCTCTGGCCATGCGCTCTTCGCCTTCAGAGGGGCCCGCTTTGCGACTAGCCGAGATGACCAAGGCAGCAATGACCCCGTTGGCGATGGCCATGATTAAGGCTGCCATCGCAGGGCTGACACTCGTGCTCAGGGCCAGGTAGCCTGCGAGATTGAGCATACCCAACCCAAGTAGGGCCAAGACCAGGGCGAAGGCCAGATAGCCTGTGCGAGTGGCGGCGCGGCGGGCATAGATTTCCGTTAGCGCCAGTTCCGCCCGGGCGAGCAGCTGCAGTTTGAATACCGGATCAGACATGATGTTCTCCTAACTTAGTTTCCCGACCATCACGCCGAGAGCAAATATTGCAAGAATGCTTGATGGCTTGGCATCGGACAGGTCTTCATTGAACCCCTCCAGCCATTCACGCCCGAATTTCTGTATTTTTTCCATAGCGATTTCCGGATCGAGTTCACCGTTTTCATCCAGCCAGTCGCTGAGTGCCTCGGGTATGGTATCGACGCCGGGCGCGTCGGTTTCAACCGGCACAGGCGGGGGAGTGGTTGGCGCCGGTGCACTTAGACGTGCTTCACGCACCTGCTCTAGCTGCTGCTTAAGCGCTGACAATTCTGCGGCTGTATCAGGCATCGGTGCCCTCCATCGAGTTCTTGAAACTCACGCATGTCCGAGCCAGTGTAGCTTGAGACAGGAGCGGAACATGGATTATTGCTCGCATCGTATCACTGATTCCCTGGGCCGCCCCATAAAGTAGTTCCTTTGGCGGCAATATTGTCGTCAAGAAAGTCCAGCAGCGCTCCGGTAAATTGCTTATTGAACAAGGGCGCGTGGCTCGCTGCGTTAATTTTCCAGAGCTCCACGTGAGCGCCTGAATCGCAACCTTTGCGCCACTGATAAACGCCAGTCTCTCGTCCAGCGATGCCAGCTTCGAGGTCGATGTTGGGCGCCTTTTCCGGCGGCGACTGGCAGCCATTACGGGCAGCCCATGTCTCTGCTGTATCCATTGCCCCTTTATACTGACTGCCGGCCAGCATCCCGCCCGAATACAGAATCGTGAGATCGAGAGTGCCGTGTACCTGCAGAACGCTGACCCTCCCGTTCACCATGCAAGGCGAATTATAACTATCCATCGAACCGGCAATGCTCACGATAGCGGCGAAAGTGTCTGCCTGATCACAAGCGAGCTTGTGTGCAAGAAACCCTCCATTTGAGTAACCCACCAAAAAAACTCGCTCCGGATCAACCTTGAAACGCTCTTTCGCCTCATTCACCAGCTCCGTGATATAGGCAGCATCATCTACGGACGCGTTAAAGAAGTTGCAGCAGGCTTCGCCCGAGTTCCAGAATCGAGAGCCGCCTGCGTCACGTGTACCGTTTGGATGGGCGTAGAGATAGCCGCGTTCGAGTGCCGCCGGTTTAATATGCAGGTAGGCATCCTGAAGCCGGCCATCGAGCCCAAAGCCATGGAGCAGGATGAGTAGGGGCGCTGGCCTTCCATCGTGATAAGACGCAGGGATGAACAGTTGGGTTGGGCGTAAAGTATTGGCAGAGAGCACGGCCAATGTATCGGATGATTTTTCTTGTGTGCTACAGCTTGTGATAAGTAGCAGCAAAAGTAGGTGAGTGAGCAGGCCTATACGGTGAGAACGCCAAAGAGGGCAAGCCTGTTCAGGGCGGCTCACAGCACCGGCGCCAGCAGCGCTGCAGTGCGAGCCTGGAGGCGATCCAGAAAAGGTTGATCGCGCAACCGGTAATCTGAGGCCTCTGTCGAATTGCCAAAGTCTTGCTCCAGCATCGTTTCCACCTGGTTCGCGAATTCGCTGTCGGCAACAGCGCCGGATACTTCAAAGTTCAGGCGGAAAGAACGATTGTCGAAGTTTACAGTGCCAATGATGGCTGCAGCGCTGTCTATCAGGACAACTTTCTGATGCATGAAACCCTTCTCATAAAAGAAAATTCGGGCTCCCATATCGGCGAGTTCACTGAGATAGACATTGGCTGCTTGTCGAACGAACCAATTGTCGTTCAGGCGCGGAGTCAGAATACGGACCTCGGTGCCTCTGAGCAGCGCGAGGCGCAGAGCAACCATGGTTGCTTCGTCAGGTATGAAATAGGGAGTGGCAATCCATATGCGCTCGCGGGCGAGATTAAGAACCGTGGTAAAAAACAGGCTGGCGGTTTCCAATTCATCTGCAGGCCCGGATCCCAGAACCAGGGCCGGTTTGCCTGCGGCCTCTGTCGGATATGGCCGCCAGGACAAGAAGTCCAGAAACTCTCTCGCAGCCCAGTACCAATCGGAGACGAAAATTGCCTGAGCCGTCACAGCGGCCGGGCCTTCGATTCGCATGTGGGTGTCTCGCCACGGCGATAGTTTGGGGTCCAGCCCCAGGTAGTCGTCGCCGACGTTGAGGCCCCCAAGCCACGCCACTCTGCCGTCAACGACGACGATCTTTCGGTGATTCCTGAAGTTCAGCTGAAAACGATTGCGGCGGCCCTGACGAGTGTTGAAGGGTCGCACGCTGATATTCGGCGCTACCAGCGAGGCGGCATTCTCCTTGGCGAGTGAACTACTGCCGAGCTCGTCATAAAGTACCAGCACCTTAACTCCCTCGCGGGCCTTGCGAATGAGCTGTTCTTTAAACCGATTGCCCACCCCGTCGAGGCGCAGAATGTAGAATTGAAATAAGACGTAGTCAGTTGCGGCCTCTATTCCGGCCTCAATACTTTCAAAGGTGTTTTGGCCATCGATTAGTAGCTCGGTGTGGTTCCCAGTGACGAACTGGAAGTTAGCCAGCCTAGTGATCGCGGCATATTCTGGCATTGATTCAGGCGCTTGTACCTGCAACGGTTTGAATTCTTCCAGTGCCTCATCGAGAGGCTTTCGTATCGCGTCCGATGCCTCTTGCCATGCGTTCACATACCCATGAAATCGCGAGCGTCCGAGTACCCAGTAGGCCGGCACAGACACAATTGGAAAAACGAGCAGGCAAACCACCCAGGCGATGGCACCTTGCGGGGTTCGAGTTTCCAAAATAGCGTGAACAGCGCTGACGATGCCGAGAATAAAGGATAGCGCTACAATGAATGCGATCATGTGTTGGCTCGTGGGAAGACGCTGATAGCAGACTAGCTGCTGCGCTCCTTGTTGGAAAGGCATTTCGCTATGGCGCTCGACGAAGAGTACGAGCTGTGGTGAGCACTACTGCTGGCCGAAGCCAGCGTCAGGGGCACGCGGCAATGTGCTGGGGCATTAAATCGTGCCAGCCGCAGCGTATAACTTCCGAAAAATCGGCAGATTCTGCTGTGGTGTAGTCGGCGTGTATCGTCGCCATCGCCCGGGCCTGATCGAAGGGCACAGTATCGGGCGTCATACCAAAGGCGTAAGTTAAACGATCTGTTCGACCTGGCAGCAGTATACGCGCGTCGTGCCAGCTGATTTCTGCAAATCTTGCTGAGTGCTGCAACAGGCTGGTGAGGCAGTTATCCAGAACGGTATTGTAAAACTGTGGCTCTAGTCTGGCCTCGTTCGCATCCTCCAGTAACCACCGTAGCGCTATTTCCGGCTCATCTTTGTGTTTGGCTATCACCGGATACAGCAATACTTTTTCTTTGCGATAGTGGCTTCTGAGACCGATGACATCAGATTCCGTGCTGAGTACGTAGATCTTGGTGTACTGCCTGAATAGTCCCAGTACCGGGCTATAGTTCTGCTCAGGGGTCAGCCTGGCTTCTACTGACAGGGCCAGATTCTGTCCGTCGCTAAACTCAAAGCTGAGAAAGGAGTGAGCCAGCCCGCTCGGGCCGAAATGTGAGAGCCCGAACCACATGCGCTCCAGTTTATTCAGGTCATATGCAAGAGAGCGATAGTTTTTCTCGAGGATTTCTCCATTGCCCGCATAGCGAAAATCGCGCACATTTTTAACCCGAAGGGTTCTGCCTTCAAACTTCGCCTCCGGTGTGAGCGAATGCTGTGGTTGCCAGGGGCCAGAGTTTCCGGGTTCCAGCTGAGACAGGTATATAGCACCTGCCAGCAACACGAGAAAAATAGCTGCGATCAACTTCAAATCGATCTCTCCCAACGACTTTGTGGCGGCTTGTTAGCGATAGCCGGAGCGGCCAGCAACCGAAGGCCTGGCCTATTCATGGATAACTGTCCTCTGTCGCGCTAGGCTCTGGTTACTCACTCGTGAATTTTGCATTGCCCCCGGGGCGGATGTAACGCGGTGAAGGTATGCCCTGGGCCTTGGCCGCTTCCAACACCATCATCTCAATCCAGCCGGCATCCATGATGTTCAGGAAATTACCTTCATCGTCGAAATTGACGTTGCAGCCGTTGATGATCATAAATCCGTCGGCGCCTTCACCTTCGGCGTCAGTGGCGAAAGTGTGTATCGAGCCACCGGGCTCATACAGGTAGCAACCGGCAGTTTGAGGCTGGTCCGGGTACTCGAGGTAGTGCCAGCTACCCGCGGTGGTATAGAAATGAACGGTGCCGGTGTGAAAGTGTTTCGGCAGGACGATGCCAGGCTCGAATTTGGCCCGAATCACCCACAGTCCGTTCTCGGCATCCAGAAACAGCGGCCAGATGTGAACGCCCGGGAGTGCATTCTCGATGAGAGGCAATTTGCTGGTGTCCAGGGTGAGCAGAAAGTCCTGGTGGTTGAAGGGTTCGGGCAGTGCCATGACGTGTTCCTCGTTTCTTTTACGGAATAGGGTTTAAGGGCTTGGTTACACTATAGCTTGCCGGGGGCAAACCGGAATGGGCAATTCTGGAATTTTAACCGGCGGCCGATTTGCCTCACAGACTTGCCAGGCGTACGCTGAGAGAGCTGAATAAAAATACTTATAATCAGAGAAATGATGACCTTCAGATCACTCGCTGTCTTAACATTGTCCGTTTCGTTATGCGTTGCCTGCTCCGATACGAGTGACAGAGCCACTCCTGTAGCGCCCGAGCCCGTTCCTCAGGAGAGCGAGGTATGGCTGGACGAGGTCACAGGCCTTCACTGGCAGCTGTACGGTAAAGGGAGCGATAACCCAGAGTTTCTTGGCATCATCCCTGCTGAAGCCTACGAATATTGCCAGCAGTTGGAAGCTGGGGGCTATAGCGACTGGCGACTGCCAAGGTTTGCAGAGCTTCAGAGTATTCTTGTCGGAAATCCTGCAGTTGAGGCAGGGGGAGAGTGCCGGGTAGGTGCGCCCGGCGCGGGTACCAGCGACGGCATTACGCCGGCCTGTGCAAGCACAGCTGCTGAAGGCGAGTACGGTGGCCCGGGGCTTCAGGGTTGCTATTGGAAGGAAGGACTTAAGGGTGCATGTGATCGGATAGATCCCTTTGGCAGGCACCCTTACGAAACCCTGGCGGCGGACCCGGCGAATGACAAGCCCGACAATTGGATTTCATATATCACTTTTGCCACCGGCGCTGCAGGATACAATCACGCCTGCAGCCTCGCCGAGGTGCGCTGTGTTCGCAGTGATGAGCCGTCAGCCCCCTGTGAGTTGAACGGGCAGCCATGTCACGATTTTTACCGCAGCGTGGCTCATTGTGAGCAAGACCTGACAAGCCAGGCGGATACCTTGCGTGTGACAGTGACGCTGCCTGGGCCGCTGCCGGTTGAGCAGCCCTATCAGTTGTTGGGTTTTCTCTATGAGTCCGGACCCAACTGGTATCCGCCTATTGGCCCCCCGGCAGGGGGCACCGATTATAACCAGGTCTTTTTCGCTGACGAGGGTGCCCCCATTTTCGACGAAACCACGCCCTTTGTGATGGAGATTCCCGCGACAACGTACTATCGGGAGGCACTCCTGGAAGGCCAGTTTCAATTGTTTTTCATGCTCCAGAGCGTGAATGTCTTTCCGCCCATTCCTGTGGATGGAGACTTTGTTTACGGAGAGGGTGAAGCGGCGATAGCGTTTCCGCTCAATGGCGCTGAACATAGCGCAGGTATGCTGGAGCTTGAAGTTGAACTCTCACTAGTCGGCTGCCCCGACGATACCCCAACCGCCTGTCGTGACGGGAGTTGTGCGGTGGATGAAGCTGCGTGTGAATTAACCAGCCTTTGTCCAGAGAGCAGCAGTTGTCACCCCGATTGCCCTGGAGACGATGACATACTCAGTTGTGTGTACGAGAACGGCTTTGATGCCGGTGCGCTCACGGTCATCGACTATCCCCTGGCGGAGGGGTGGAATGAGAGCGACGCCCTCGAAACCTGCGCTACCATAGCAGGGGTAAACAATCCTCGTATTGTGCACGGCGGTGGGCAAAGCGCGCTGGTGCAACAAGGCGGAAGCGCTAGCGGCCGCTGTGTCGTAGAGCAGGACAGCAAGCACTATTTCCTGATGGACGTGGGCGATATTGTCTGTAATTTCGCGGGTGGCGTGTGGGAGTCCACCGGGCCCTACTGTGAAAGCTACGCTACCCCTTGAAGAGTCCGGGCGCTTTGGGTGATGATATGGCACTTCTACTGTCAGTAATTATTCTGGCCTACCGATTTCATTGGGTCATGGCTGAGTAACCCGGAGACGTAACTTATGGCGGAGCAATTCAAGGATCAGGGAGGGCTTGCCTCCATGGACCCCAGTCCTTTCGTGCGCTGGATGAGTTCGCGCGTCGTCGGGCGGATCTGCAATTCCCGGCGCGTTCAAAAACAGCGGCAGAAAGTGGAGCGTGCTCGAGTCAAGGCGGGCGAGGGGCATGTGGTGGAGTACTTCCATCAGACGGACGATGGTTATAGCCACCTGACCGCGCAGATACTCCAGCAGTTGTGCCAGCGCTACGATATTGAACTTGTGTGCCACCTGGTGCGTGGGCCCCTGGGCAAAAACTCAGCCGAGCCTGAGCTGCTGCTACAGCTGTCGCGCTATGACGCCTTTCATGTGGGGCCAGAATATGGCCTGCAGTTTCCCGAGCACCCCCAGCCTTTGGATCAGAGCCAGGTGGATTTGGCGACATCAGTGTTGGCAGCACAAGAGGCCGAGGGCTTCATCGAGTGCGCAGCCTATGTTGGCGACGCGCTCTGGTCCGGCGATACGGCGCGGCTTCAAAGCCTGGCCGATAGCCTGGGCCGTGCCAGCGACAACGAACGTGAAGCGTGCCTGGACGCAGGTACTGCCCGGCGTACCGAGCTAAAACACTATTCGGGAGCGATGTTTTACTACAGCGGCGAATGGTACTGGGGCGTCGATCGTCTCTACCATCTGGAAAAGCGTCTTGCGCAACTAGGTGCCGATCGCGAGCCTGGTGGGGAGCTACTGGTGCCTCGTCCTGATGCGAAAGCAGGGCCGCTAAAAGACAACGGTAGTCTCACGCTCGAAATCTATCCTTCATTACGCAGCCCATACAGTGCGATTGTGTTTGATCGCGCAGTGAAGCTAGCCAATGATTCTGGCGTAACGCTATCGGTGCGTCCCGTGTTGCCCATGGTGATGCGCGGCGTGCCTGCCACGCGGGAAAAAGGCCTGTATATTTTCTCGGATACCGTGCGGGAGGCGGAAGAGGCTGGTGTGCCCTACGGCAATTTTTACGATCCGATTGGCGACCCAGTGCGGCGCTGCTATTCCCTTTATCCCTGGGCCTGCGAGCAGGGCAAGGGTAATGAGCTCCTGTCTAGTTTCCTCAGTGCGGCGTTTGCGCAGGGTATCAACACGAACAACGATCGAGGCCTGCGCAAAGTTGTGGAAGCTGCGGGGCTCAGCTGGTCCGAGGCGCAAGAACATCTCGGTCAGCCGGGTTGGGAGGAGGTCGTAGAGGTAAATCGTCTGGCTATGTATGACGCAGGCCTCTGGGGCGTGCCCAGTTTGCGCTTATTGGACGAACAGGGCGAGCAGCTTCTGGCGCTCTGGGGGCAGGATCGACTGTGGCTGTTTGCCCGTGAAATCCAACGCCAGTTAGAGCAAAGGTAAGCGCTAGCCCTGATTAAAGACAGGTTTACGTTTTTCCAGAAAGGCGAGCATGCCCTCCTGCTGGTCGGGCGTGCCGAAGGTGCCCATTACGGCTGCCCGTTCGGCTTTGAGCAAGTCCGCCAGATCGCGATCTTCACTGCCAATCACCACGTCCATTACACCTTTTACCGCTGCGGCAGGTTGCGCCGCCAGTTCTTGCGCCAGATCTATGGCACGCTGCTTAAGCTCTTGCAGTGGCCAAACCTCATGTACGAGACCGATGCGCAAGGCTTCCGGCCCGGAGATTTTTTTCCCGCGCAAAATCAGGTCCAGAGCGTGATTACGCCCGACGCATTTGCTCAGGCGAGCGCTGCCGCCCCAGGCAGGCACTGTGCCCAGGTCCATTTCCGGCAGGCCAATTTGCGCGCCTTCTTCCGCTGCCAGGCGGAAGTGGCAGCCCAGAGGTAGTTCCAGGCCGGCTCCCAGACAATAGCCGAAGAGGGTGGCGATCCAGGGCTTACCCATGTTCTCGATAGCCGCAATCAGTCGCAGGCGCTGGTCGAAGAACGTCTCGGGATCGCCCGCCCGCTGGATACCTTCAGGAAGCTGTTTAAGGTTCATACCGACTGAGAAGTTTTCCAGCCCTTCCGCAGTGATAACCACTGCGCGTATGCCGTCGTCGTTGGCGATATCGTTTACCAGGGTTTCCAGTTCGTCAATGAAGTCCAGGGTCATGCGATTGCGAGGCGCGTCATTGACAGAGATGATCGCGACGGGGCCTTCCAGCTTGAACAGCAGTGATTCACTCATGCTGTCTACAAACCTTTTTGGGTCAGTTTGATCTCATCGCTATTGGCGGGGAGGGTGAAGCTGACGCCATCTTGACCGACGGTGTAGTTCGGGAAAATATCTTCTGCGCCATTCAGAAACAGTGCTGTCTGCCCTGGAATAATCAGCGGCGGCACGATGTGGTAGTACAGCAAATGTCCAACACCCGCGTCTCGTGCCGTCTCTGCCGCTTCCACCGGGCTCGCGTGGTAGTCCAGAATGTCGTAGGTGATTTTGGCGATGATTTTGTTGCCTTGCTTGGTCGCGGCGTCATTCATCATGTTGACTAGATTGGGGGCCAGAGCCTCGTGGACCAGCAGATCAACACCTTGAGCGAAATGTTCGATATTGGCCTGCTTGGTCGTATCGCCAGAAATCAGTATTGAGCGCCCCTTGTAGGTGAAGAGATATCCCACAGCGGGTTCTACCGGGGAGTGGTCGACTGCCAAGGCTTCTACCTTGACGCCTTCGCCTTCATATACCAATGCCAGCTCACCCATGGCGGGTTTGTCAAAGGGCATGGCTTGCATGCCCGCAGCGCTCATTGGCGCGACTGTGTCGCCGTGATGCTCGTGTCGATAAGTAAAATCTTGTGCATAAGCGGCGTTGAAGCCGTCGACGATTTGCTCGACACCGTTCGGTCCATAGACAGGCAAAGGGGCGCTGACATCGCCGCCAGCCCAGCGCAGCGTGCTCAATTCACCGAGCCCATCGATGTGATCTGAGTGAAAGTGGGTGAGGAACACGGCTTGTACGAAACCTTGTTGGTATCCCATTCGGCCGAGGTTGCGAGGACTGTCGGTGCCCGCGTCCACCACGAAAAGCTGCTTGCCGGCAATCACTGCAACACAGGGCCCAGAGGCGTTGGGGGCAGGCAGAGGGCCGCCGGCGCCACACAATGCCAGGTGTAGGCCATCCTCCAGGTCCGCGATTTTGTCGGCGCCCATGGCCGTCTCAAGGCCTTTCTCCAGCAGGATCGTTGCGATGCTGGCTCGCTGGCTATAAGCGATGACAGTCAACACGGCCAAACTAACAAGTACTACAATGATCTTCTTCATGAAACAGTTTTCCGGAAATCATGTTCAGGTCGCGAGCATAAGATGTGGCACTACCTGTGTCAAATTGCAAAGAATAGAGGACAAGGTGCGATTTAGGGGTCGCTGGCATTCGTTATAGAATGTGTTCTTTCCCCGGGTAAGAGAATGGCAGTGGCATGGATATCTATCTAGTTCGGCATGGAGAGGCAGCGACGGATTGGGGCAAGTCTTCCGACCCTGGGCTTAGCGAGCTGGGCAGGGAGCAGGCCAGAGACACAGCTACAGATTTGTTGACGCTACTTCCGGATAATGTGAGCCTGCTTAGCAGCCCACTGCTGCGCGCCCGGGAAACGGCACAGGCTTTGGCTGAACTGATGGATAAGCCTGTGGTTGTCGACGATACCTATCGCGAAATTCCCGCTCGCGTAGCGTTGACAGAGCGCAAGGCCTGGCTTGGTGCATTTATGGCGGGGGAGTGGAGTGATCAACCAGACTACTTAATCGCCTGGAGAGATGCGCTACACCAAGAGCTTGCCTTGCTACCCAACACTACGGTCATTTTTAGCCATTTTCTTGCCATCAATGCCATCGTCGGCAAGTTGACCGATCGCTCGGAAACGGTCTGCTTCTATCCCGACAATGCTTCCGTAACACATTTTAAAATATCCAACGGCCAGCTAGAACTGGCATCCCTGGGCCAGCAAATGCAGACCGTGGTCAACTAGTCGCCGCGCTTCGGTCTGCTACGAGCGGGAACTTCGCTATCCTAGTCCCAACGCCTTGGCTTCTTTTTCGAGGACAGATTTCACTTCGGATACTTCCCGCACAGCTGTGATCAGGCCCGCCATGCGCGGCCAGCGAGAGGGGTCTACTTCGTAGCCTGCATAGGAGGCATTGATAAAGGGGCTGACGATGCTCAGGTCTGCCATGGTGAAGTTGCCGAACAGGAAGCCCTTTTCAGGAAGCTTGCCCTCCAGGTAGTCGAGCATCGGAGGTAGACGTTTTTCGATAATTTTGGCAACCAGTTCCTCGTCAGGCTCTTGTTTGAATGCGAAGGGCCGCATGAAGCGTTGGAAAAAAATACCAGCGGCCATCTCCGCTACAGCTCCACCGCATAGATCTTCGAACCAGTCTGCCATGGCCTTGTCTGCAGTGCCGGTAGGGTACAAAGCCGGCTCTGGATAGGCACTTTCGATATAGCGGCAGATCACCTTGGAATCCCCTAGCGTCAGCTCACCATCCACCAGTGTGGGGATCTTACCCAGTGGGTTAATCTTGAGGTATTCCTTGTCGCCGGAAAAAGGCATCTGCGGGATGATTTCATAGGGTATGCCCTTGTAGTCGAGGGCAATAAGTACTTTCCGCACGAATGGCGACCCATGTACGCCATAGATTTTAATCATTCTTTCCTCCTGTAAAATTCGTGGAACATATGCCATTTTATATTTTGTTATTGCAACTAATCTACCAGTGTCCGAGACTAGTCGGTAGCTTGGAGTCGGATAACTGATATGTATAGACTAATATACAAAAGCCGTAGCGTGGAAACTCTGAACTGGGGGATCGTGCGCAGCATCACCAGTGTCAGTGAAAATAATAATGAAATCGCGGGTCTCACCGGTGTTTTGCTTGCCAGCAGAACACATTTTCTACAGGTTATTGAAGGTAATTTTGAAGACGTTAACGCTGCTTTTCAGCGTATATGCAAAGATGAAAGGCACTCGGAGCTTTGTATCATTGGATACAGCATCATCGATGCTCGTCTCTTCGGTGGGTGGGGTATGCGCGGGATAGGTGCCTTTGATTTTAACCAGAAGATAGAGAGTGAACTGGTTGAGAAGTATGGGGAAGAAGAAGGCGGTATTCACTTCCCGTTGGAGGAATGGCAGGCGCTGGCGATGATCAGCGATATCAAGATGATTCGCGACCTTCCGGAATGGAAGAAATAAATCAAAGATCCTTGGTCAGGGAGGATTTTACCGCTTCCAGGTCATTGCTCGGGAAGGCTGAAGGATACCGCTAGCTGCTCGAATGCTGGCCCAGCCAGAAGAAGCCCCTGAAATAGTTCAACACCCTCGTTTCTGAGCCACAGGAATTCGTCTTGTGTTTCAATGCCTTCCGCGATGATATCGATGCCGAGATCCATGCAGGTTCGGGTTAGGCCGCGCACTATGGCCTGGCGAGGTCCGTTGCTTTCAATGCCTCTTACGAGAGCCATGTCCAGCTTGATGATGTCAGGTTGGAAGTCGGCCAGCAGGTTAAGGCCAGCGTAGCCAGCGCCGAAATCATCGATCGCAAAGTTAATTCCGTGAATTCGGTATGACTCGACCTCTTCGCGGAAGCGATCAACGTTGTTGATGATCTCATTCTCGAGAATTTCGAGCACGATTCGATTTGGCTCGATACCCACTTCTTTCGCTGTTTCAACGACAGAGGTGAGAGCTGTTGAAGAAAATTCTATAGATCGCGGCATCATGTTGAGGTTTAACCTGGTATCAATACCCAGTTTCGCAGCCATCTCGATAGCCAAAGTGCGGCTGTGCTCATCGAATTTGTATTGATCTGACCCCGTGAGCTTTCCAAGTACTTCTCCGGCCGGTTCGTTGTTTGGGCCACGTACCAATGCTTCATATGAGAAAATGTTGCCGGTTGAAGCATTCACTATGGGTTGGAACGCATATGAAAACGCAGGTGCGTCGGGCTTGCTTGTTGATTCGCGCCTGGCTGGCGTTGCTGATGGGCTTTTCTTGCCGTGTATCTGACTTCGCCAACGGCCCTGCTTGAAGGCGCTCAAGAGTTTCTTTGCGCGCCCTTCAGTGAGATCACCGAGTGAGTTGCCCTTGCTGAAAAAATCATTCACTCCGATGGCAGATTCAGCCTCTTCTGCGGAGAGATCCGCATACCCCATGGTCCAGTCAGCGAATGAGCGCTGTGCTATAGGTTCACGGATAATGACTGTCACCTTGCCATGACGTTCGTCTGCGCTTATTTTTTTGAAGAGTTCTTCTACTGTATCGGGGTGGCCCTCAATGACCTGGAAAAAGTCGCCTTCAGCGTAGAGCAACATGCCTGTGATCCCGAGCGCCTCATTACGTTTTCGAGCATGACTGAGCAATTGATCCATGTCTGAGCGACATAGAGGAGGGGAGGTTGTGCTGCTATACACCAAGTGGACTAGTTTAATGTCTATATCCCTTTCCGGCTGTATACGATAACTATAGATTAGGCCTGGGAATAATGCGACTCTGAGGAGACAGTGGCGGTCCCTTTTATGATCCGTCTTATCCGGTTGCTCGTAGTACAGACATCCAAGAAGAGAATCCCTATGAACGAAAGAAGCAAACGGCTTGAGCAAAGCATGTTCCGCAGTATAAACACGGTTGTGGAGCCACTGGTTCGCCGTGGTATTGGATCGCCCAGCTGTGCACCAGCCAGCCTGGTGGTGCTTGAAACGGTTGGATTCAAGAGTGGACAGCAACGAAGTACGCCACTCTGGAGCCTCCGCCTGGGTCGCTACAGATTGATCAGCACCGCACGGGGAGATCGGTCTTTCTGGGTCAAGAACCTGCAGAAGCGGTCACAGACCCGATTTATCGTCGGTGGCAAGGCCCAAGCAGCTGAAGCTATTGTGATAGGGCCTCAATTCGACAATCTCGATGAGTGGGAATTGAACTCGTGGCTGGCGCGTTTAACGTCTGTGCTGTCACGGCAGGTGCAGCAGGGTTGGGCCTTTGCGATTCTGGTTCCCTCCGAGGTCTGAGCCTGAATTCGCCTACCCAGTTTTACCTGCTTCGCCAGGTACTACTCCCGCCATCTTTACCGCGCTGTAACGACTTGCTTGCAGGTCCCCGTTAACAGCGAGCAGCCCTTGCCGAGGCGCAGAACAAGGAACATTGACTCTAATTAGTGACGGGATTTTGCCGATGACAGGGCGTTCTGTGTGGTAGCCTTGAGCACTGTTAAAGCTTCCATTCCACTATCTGAGATTCTTTTGGCCAATACTAACTCACTCCTTATCGTAGGCTTCGGCGACCTGGGTTCACGCTTGGCCCGGCTGCTTTACAGCGATACCTGGGATATAAGCGCCTGTAGACGACACCCAGATCCCGGAGCACAAATATCGCAGTTTGCTGCTGATTACACTGTGCCAGGAAGCCTCCAGTTCGCAGAGAGCCTACAACCGGACTTCGTTGTAGCGACATTCACGCCAGGCACACGGGATATCTCGGGCTATCAACGAGGCTTTACCGACGCAGCATATAATCTTTTGCAGGGTCTGGGAGAGCACCGTCCGAAGCGCCTGATCATGGTGTCCAGCACACGCGTCTACGCGGAGAAAGAAGGTGGGTGGGTTGATGAGTCCTCCGAACTTTCCACGATGGATGAAAGGGCAGTAGCCATCGCTGAGGCAGAGCGCTGTCTGCTGGCATCGCAACACGAGGCAACGGTAGTACGTTTTGGCGGCATATATGGAGGTGAGGGCAGCCGGCTAATGGCGAGGATTGCTCGAGGTGAAATTGCGCCCGCCGAGCCTGTGCGGTACACCAATCGAATCCATCGCGATGACTGCGTCGGCTTTCTTGCACATTTGATGCAGATGGCCGGGGAGGGTGACGAGGTGCTTCCGGTTTATAACGGTGTGGATAACGATCCAGCCGCTGCGCATGAGGTTGAAAGCTGGCTCGCTGCGAGAATGGGGTGTGTACCTGATGTAGCGGCCAAAAGCGGCGCGACTGGCCACAAGCGCTGCATCAATAAGCTACTCAATGCCACCGGATACAAACTACAATTTCCCGATTACAAAGCCGGTTACTTACCGATTCTGAAAGGCAGCCACAATGACCAACAATGATGTATTACGCCGCCTCCGTTATATCTTTGGCTTTAACGACGCAAAAATGATCAAGATTTTTGCCAATGCGGGCCGAGATGTGAAGCGGGGCCATATCATCGCCTGGACCCTGAAGGATGTTGATCCCGCGTTTGAGGAATGTAATGACCGGATGCTGGCCACGTTTCTCAACGGCCTTATTATCGAAAAACGCGGCAAGAGAGATGGGCCGCAACCCAAACCCGAGAATCAGCTCAGCAATAACCTCATCTTGATGAAGTTAAAAATAGCCTTGAATATGAAATCGGAAGATATCATCGCGACCATGGCGCTGGCCGATTTTGCGCTGTCCGCCCACGAGCTGAGCTCTTTCCTGAGACGACCCGGGCATCGGAACTATCGTGAGTGCAAGGATCAGGTTTTGCGAAACTTCCTTATGGGTTTACAGGTGAAGCGTCGAGGAGCCAACGAGGACAAGCCCGTAGTGAAATCGCCCTGGAAAACCTAGACAAGCTAGTACAACGACAGCGAGTGATTTCTGCTCCGCTAGGCAGAGACTGGTAGCAGATAGGGATGAAACTAGTTTGAGCGCTCCAGAACGCCACCGGTCTCTCGTGGATTTTTCCACGCGCTCCCTTCGATCATCCGTTTATAGCCAAAGTGATAAAGCGCTCGCATCATTTCTGGATCGAATGGCTCATCTGTTTCCACATCAGAGGCAGCGCTCCTGGGAATCCAGCTAATCTCGAGATCAAGCCCATCCCGTTCGGCCAGAGCAAGAATTCTGTAGTAGTCGCCAATACCCTGGGTGCGTATGAGGGAGTTGATCGTTCGGCCACCGATAGCACTCATCCTGGGCGGGACGGTCTTATAGTCGGGACGTACCCTGGAATTACGGATCACATAAATGGTGGGTGTGCCCTGGACATTCAGGCGCTCAGTGACTTGGCCCCAATCCACATTGTTGGGATAGAAGAACATCTGGGCGGTGGTGCCACCATCTACATGCATTTCATCGTAGCGGCTTCCATCGGGTGCTTCGACGTCGATATACACTGGAGGGAACAGACCCGGTAGAGCAGCTGAGGCCATAAGGACCTGGTGAATAAGACTCTTGGCCTCAGGATGGCCAGTGGCTGCAATACGAGTCACGTCCCAGACTACTGATCGCCCCGCGTCAAGATTGGTAGTGCCTATCTGTAGTCGTCGGCCTCGATGATACTCGCGTGCCAGCGCCTCTATGACGTCATCGTCTACGTAGGTTTCGAGTGTGCGCTGCATGGGGGCAGTGTTGGCAAGTGAATCCTGCCCGAGTACGCGAAAGACACTGCGAAACTCGAAGATACTGCTGCTGTCCAGCGTGGTATAGATCTCGGTCAGCACCGGATCATAGTCGCTGCCGAGGAAAGCGAAGGGTGCTGTCAAAGCCCCGATGCTAATGCCTGTCACAATGGTAAATTCTGGCCTCGATCCGGCGTCGGTCCAACCCACGAGTAAGCCCGCACCATACGAGCCGTTAGCACCGCCGCCAGAGAGCACAAGGTAATCGTGCTGGCGGTTGATGATCCCGGGGAATTCCTTGCTCACATCACTCTCCTTCGTTAACCAGGAGAGGCGATCAGCGTCCAGCTCGTCGCCCCAGAAGCGCAGGTCATTGCGCCCGAGAACAGATGCCTGTAGATGTTGCTCTTCCGGTAGGGGGTTTCGCGCGATGCTACTGCAGCCTGCGAGAACGAACAGGGCCAGCAGGAAGATAAGTCGGTTGGGGTCAGCTCGCATTTCTACATCTCAAAGTCGAGGCCTTCGCGCCTTACCAGCGATAGCCAAAGTTGCCGGTTAGGGAAGACTTGGTACTGTTGGCGCCCAGGAATGCGGACAAAGTCCAGTTGCTGCCAATGTCCTTGTTGAAGCCAACCAGGAAGGTGGTTTCATCGATACCCAGGTCGAGTGAGAAGTTTAACGCTTGACCGCCTTCAAGGGGTAAGCTTCCTTCCAGCGTCTGCTCGATATCCAGGTATTGCACGCCCGCGAGCGCTTGTAGGCCGATCGCACCGAAGTCATAGCCCACCATGCCCAGCCAGAGTATCGATGTTATGTCAGAGTTTGTTTCGTTGGTTGTAGTCTCGACATAATTGACCCCGAGAGACATTACGAGCTGTTCGTACTGAAAGCCGGTCAACAAACCAAGCCCCACGGTACTGCCGCTGGTATTGCTTTCGAAGCTATAGAATTCCGGAAGTTCGACACCTCCACCCAAACCGACCAGGTTGCGGAACCCAGGCGTAAAGCGCAGGGTCACATCGGATTCTGTTTCGAGTTCGCCCAGTAGCAGGCTTACGTTCAGGAACGGCAGCACCCAGACGTCTGCGCGCAGTTGGCCGGTGACGGCCTCGTTTTCCACATCGGATCCGAAGGGGTCAATCAGCGGTAGATCATTAGTGATGTCAATGCCCTGTACTTTGAAACCCTGCAGGTCGATATCCTGGCGCTGATAGTAGCCCGCCAGCCCCAATCCGTAGGTCTTTGGTAACTCGAACCCTAGCTTGCGTACGTCATCTGCCCAGATGGGCAGGGTGCGCTGCAGGTTCAGGCGAATGGTATCTTCGGCTGCTACATCGTCGTTTAGCATATCGCCGATAACAGGAAGGCTTCCCATCGTATCCTTGTTAAGCGCTGCCACGGCTTCATCTGGCGCGGGGAGTGGGCCCTCTTCGGTTTTATCCGGTATGGGCAGGTTGCTGGTGTCCCAGGCGATATCCCCAAGATCTGTGCCAGAGTATTCGAGCATCCGCACCCAGGAATCAACATCTACCCACTGCCGGCCCAGGCGAGCGCGAAAAGTTTCACGTATGGCTGATATTACGTGGCCACCCGGTGACTGTACTTCGCCGAAATAGACCTTCATTGTGAGGTCCTGGTGAGTGATCCCTTCCCGTTGCATCTCTCCGCTGGCTGTCAATTCTATGCGGTCCAGACGGCCATCGAGTACATAGACTCGCCCAGCCAGTTTTGTCAGCCATTTGAGGCTGGTAGGGAGACTTTGTGTCGCGTAGCGAAACTCGATAATTTCCTGCCCATTATCGGAGGAGACTAGTTTGATGCTGGCCGCATCGTGAAGGCGATCGCCTGTTCTCAGCCATTGGTCTGCGCCCAGAGTCACTTCAAGAATTCGCCGATAGCTTCGCGCCGATCGCAATGGCTCAGATTCCAGCTCTATATATAGGTCGCGACCGTAGTCAGTATCTGGATCAAATATCACCCGGAATCGTTCCGTGCCAGAGGAGCCGTCAGGGAGAGTCTGGCGGTATACGGCCTTGCTCTTCCAGCCGAGCCCCTGAGACATGGGAACAATGGCGACATCGAGAATGCGCGGGCTGATGCCGCGCTGGGTTAGGGGGTCGCTGTTTATCGGGCCCAGTATGGGCGTAGCATCGGCAAGGGCGAACGCCGGAAAAGAAGCCGCAAGCAATAAAACCAGAGCATTGAACCTAACGGCCAGGGGCTTGAAACGTCGCATTGGTAGCTCTTTCCAAAGATAAAGTACACGCCCCACAGTGTACCGCACGAGATATCCAAAACGATGAAAAATTCGAGTTCGGTGTTGTCGCTAATCAGCTGCCACTGCGAGGATGGGATCAAGCTTGTGGAAAAGTGGATTTGTGTCATTGGGGTTACTGTTTGCGATGATCATGGATAAGCGCAGCGCGCGGTGGTGCATAAGCCGCACAATGGCTTCGTCGTTGGCTGGATCATTGGCCGAAATGAGCGCTGTTGCTGCGGCATCGGCGCTCTGTAGGTTTTCATGTTTGCCCCCCGTGAGGGCATTGATATCGGCGATTGTCTCTCTCTCAAACCAATTCCGATAGCGAGAGTTATTGAGCAAGAATTCCGGAATAGCATGCAGCAAGTCGCGTTCCCAGGGCTCGAATGTTTTGGAGGTGGGGAGTCGCTCAATATCCACCAAGAGCTTTTTGAGTGCGGATTCTTCCCGGTCGTTGCTTGTCGGTTCTGGTAGCTTCAGGTCATAGTCCAGGGTGATGCCCTGCAACTCAGCAATGGCCTCATAGGCGCGCCGCGTGATGCTTGCGTATTCAAGCAGGCCTTCAATCCAGTTGCCGCCGACCGCTTTTGGATCACCAAAGAACTTTGAGGCTATGCCTGCCAGTTGGAGAAAAGCGACGGTGTAGTAGCCAACCACCGGAAGGTCGACCTCTTCACCGGTGACCTCAGCATAGCGACGGTAAAGTGCGGGAATGTCACCCATGTTTTCGTAAGGATGTCTGCCCCGGAAACAGGCAAGATCCCAGTGTGTATCGCCAATATTGGCAATTTCAAAGTCGAGCAGCGCGAGTACTTCCGTGCCTGCGGACATGAACTGTCCCGCGTCGCCCGCGATGAAGCTCGCACGGGTGCGGTGTGAGGGCACGTTGCGTCTCAGCCATGACTGAAGAAATTCGAAGGTGGGTTCGTTGTTGTTGGTATAGACACCCGCCAGATACATTTCTTCAGTTGCTCTAAGGGCGATGTCTGCAGCAGTTTCGGGAGGGCTGCTGAGCTTTTTGACCTTGGCAAACTCACTGACTGGAACGGCATGAACCTTGGCCAGATGATCCATATAGCTCAGCATTGCCTGCCAACGCTCATCATCCATTGTTGTCGGGTTTTCGATCGCTGTATGCAGCATTCCTGGCGCGCGGTCCTCTGTGTCTATCCACTCCATAACGAAAGCTTTCGGGGTTTCCATCCAGCCATAGATGTGTGGAACACGAATGCCATTGGACTCTAGCACGGCCATTACATCCATCTCGAACCTGAGGTCGTGTTTGCCGGAGTTGGGCCTGTCGCCCCTCACCAGTACGGCCCGATTCTCACCGTCGACGGTGTAGTTGACCTTCCATTGAGGGCGCCACCGTTCCAGGCGTCTCATTCCCTGCACCTCGCCGCCGAGCTTAGCTAATACCCAGGCACTGATTCCTGCCAGGTTCTCCGCCTCAACAGGGTCAAGATCGTCGGCTGATGTAACGTTGGTTGAAGTGGCCATCCTGTGAACTCTCTTTATCGGTAACTGGTGTTGATTGAAGGATAGTAGGACACTATTGACTATAATAGATAGCTAGGGTCAATGACGTTTGCTTGAGTGTCGATGTATGCGTGAACATTCTGATTATGAAATTCGCCGTAAGCAGGGTTCTGCCAGGCGGCGTATTGCCGTTTTGGGCAAGGCAGGGGGCTGTTTTGCAGAGCTGGGCTACAAGAAAACCACGATGGATGAAGTTGCGCGGCGAGCTGAGGTTTCTAAGGGGCTCGTGTACCACTTCTTTGACAGCAAATCCGGCTTGTTTAATGCCGTGGTGGAAGACACGCTGAAGCAGTGGACGACGTTTGTCGAATACAAGGCCTCCGGTTCGGAAGAAACGACGCTGGAAGAGCTCAATAGCCTTTTCATCACTTCCTTTGATTTCATGGAACGCAATCCGGTGTTATCGCTGTTCGCTCGTGAGGACGATACGCTGCTGGCGCCTTACTTGCCCCAGATCGTCCGCCAAAACCGGCGCTGGCGGGATCGGGTAAGGCGAACACTGAAGCAGGGCATTGAGAGAGGGGAGATCCGTGATCTTGATATCCGGCGAATGTCGTTGATATTTCATCAGTTACAGACGGGGTTATTGTCCAGTAAGGCTTCCGAGAACACGCTCCCTCATTACGACAGTAAAACAGTGCAACTGGCTAGCGCAGTGTTTATACGGGGTATTCAGGCTTAGACCCTATAGGGGCCGAGTGAGCTCATTGACTTTTAGTGGCTTGAAAAGTCAACGGGTGGACGACATTGTTGTCGCCACTTACGCGTCCCGGTAGAAAAGGAAAAGCCAGAATGAAATTTAGTCTGAACATTGGAATGTGCGAGCCATCTCACTACGCACCAATGGCACAAAAGGCGGAGGCAGCAGGCTACGACAGTATCGCGGTGCCGGATAGCATTTGTTATCCAAAAGCCTCTGACACCAAGTACCCCTATACCAAGGATGGTGGTCGGGATTTTCTGGAGAACCAGCCGTTCATGGAAGCCCTGATCGCCGTAACCCATATGGCGGCGGTGACTAAGAACATCCGTTTCTGCACTTACGTCTATAAGCTTGCCATTCGGCAAGCGGCCATTGTGGCCAAGCAAGTACAGAGTATCCAGGCATTTAGCGGGGGGCGCCTTGATCTTGGGATAGGTCTCAGCCCATGGCCGGAGGATTTTGCCGTCGCCGGTGTGCCCTGGGAGAAGCGCGGCAAGCGCCTGGATGAGCAAGTGGCGATTCTGCGAGGTCTGGAGACGGGAGAGTACTTTGGATTCGAAGGTGCTTGTCATAGTCTGCCAGAGAGCAAGATGAGCCCGGCTCCGGCCAACCCAACGCCGATCTACATTGGCGGCCATTCAGAGGCTGCTCTAAAACGCGCGGCCAGAGTAGGAGACGGCTGGGCCTGTGCCGGTGCGCAGACGGATGAGCTGGAAGCGTATATCAAGCGTATACGCGAGCTGCGCGAAGAGTATGGCTGCAGCGATACCCCCTTCAGATTCTGGGCTACCGGTCAGGATGCCTTTACCCGTGAAGGCATAGAGCGCCTCGAAAGTATTGGCGTCACCGACGTGGTTATCGGTTTCAGGGATCCCTTTGCGGGCCAGCCGGACAGTTCATTCGAGGACAAAATTAAAATGCTCGAATGGTATGCGAACGAATTTATTCGAAACTAGAGAACCGGACTTCCGGTTTGGAGGATTGTCCAAACGACTGAACTACTCGACATAGAGCGCATCAAGCAACACCAGGCACGCTATCTCCACAAAACGCTATTGCTGCTTGAAATACATGATTCCCTCGCTGCCTGCGAGCGTGATCTGCAAGTTGTTCTTGTCGATGTACGCCGCACGCGCGCGATCCAGGTCATCGAGGAAAATTTTGAGTACATTGTCGTCGCGGCATCCGGAGAACCAGTTTCTGTTCATTTCAATGTCCAGAGAGCGCCCGCCGAAGCTGTACTTGCCTGTCCATTGCCCGCATGCCGCCGTAAGTTTGAATTTGCCTGTGTCGGCGAATACCAGGCTGTAGTGTTCTCCATCCGAAGCCGTTGCTGCAGATTCCGCATTGTATTGAGTGGATTGCCAGACCCAGTTAACACCCGCCAGTTTGTCCAGGCTACTCTCGGCTTGCTTTGCTATGCTGCTGATCGAGTTTCCAACCTGCGGCCATACACCAGTCACTTTTTGGGTCCATGTGTAATGGATTTTGAAGTTGTGTACCGCCCAGTCTGATCGTGTTTCAGATAGCTGTTGATGCAGTTCGCCAAGCGTGACAGGGGGAGAGGGCCCTTCCAGTGCAAGGTAGATGGTTTTTCGCTCGGTTAGCAGCTCGATATCGACCAGTTCCAGATCACTCGCCTGTAGCCAGTTTTGCAAGACCTCGGATTTCGCAGCGCGATAGCGTGCGTTAAAGAGAATTTTCTCGCTGTAGAACCAAAGCGGGATGGACACCGCTATGGTCAAAACCAGGAATAGTGATAATTGGCTGCGCACGAAAGCGGCTGTCTTCTTGCGCGTGGTCGCCGGTGATACGCCCACCGCCATGAAAGTGAGCGCACCTGCAAGCACCATGGCGATTAGATTGGTTAAAAACAGCACAACGGCCCGTGTCGCCAGCTCATACTCTCCACTCGTCAGTAGGATGCCCGCGGAAGCGAGGGGGGGCAGTAGGGCGACAGCAACAGCCACGCCGGGGATTGCGCTGGTTTGTTTGCGGGTGATGGTGTAGGCGCCTGCAGAGCCTGCTGCCAGGGCGATCAGAAGGTCATAGAAGGTCGGGCGGGTGCGCGCCAGCACCTGCTCGGGTAGAAAGACCAGATCGGGTGACAGGCCAGTGATCAGCGAGGACAGCAGCAGGGCCCCCAGCCCCATGGCCGTTACCAGCCATAGCGCACCATAAAAACGCCCGGGCCATCCCATGACGACCGCACCGGCGGCAGCCATTACCGGGTTCATCAGGGGCGCGACAAGCATCGCACCGATAACCACAGCCGCCGAGTCTG
Source organism: Halioglobus maricola (assembly GCF_009388985.1). NCBI lineage: Bacteria > Pseudomonadati > Pseudomonadota > Gammaproteobacteria > Cellvibrionales > Halieaceae > Halioglobus > Halioglobus maricola. The sequence continues at coordinate 2,614,564 of NZ_CP036422.1, read as the reverse complement.
ACAATAGTCCCGCCGTTGCTATCATGGTTGAAAGAACGAGGAGGATGCTCATTCTCACCAGGTAGGGATTGCGGTTTTTCTTGCCGAAAACGAACAGGTCTTCCAGTACCTCGCGTCTTTCCTCCGGGGTGAGACCGCGGTCGGCAAGAAGTGCCTGTAAACTGAACTTTCCCATCAATCAAATTCCGAGTTGTGAAGGTGCTCATTAAAGGCCTGAACAATACCACAAGGTCGATTCATTGCGACGCCCGCAGGGTACAAACACGGCACGAGCGCATGCTTGGCCGGGCGTTTGAAGTTTTAGCTGTAGCAACACGATCGATCTACATTACTATTGGTGCATCGGATGTTTCAGGGTTTGGGGATCAAGACTATGAGGTTCACTAAGATTTAGATGAAAGTTACCAAAGATATGCTGCGCGAGGATCTGCGCTCTCTGTACGGCATTCTCAATTTCATGCCAAAGATTTTGAGGTTTCCTCGGGTGGTGAAACTTCTTAACTATGTCGTCGAGCGCTTTCGTCAGGCAAAGGTCATTGAGGGAGTCCATCTCGAAGAGCGGACTATCCGCAGCAGCGACGGAACCGCGACCCTTCGCCTGGTGATATACCGCCCTGAGAATGTATCCGGCGAATTGCCGGCGTTGCTCTACTGCCACGGCGGTGGCTACATCATGGGGAACCCTGAACAATCAGTCGAAATGATCGAAAAATTCATCAAGACCCGGCCCTGTGTCGTCATCGCGCCCGACTATCGAAAGTCGTTTACCAAACCGTTCCCCGCCGGGTTTGATGACTGCTACGACACATTGCTCTGGGCAAGAGACCATGCCGCGGAACTTGGCATAGCAGCCACGAGGTTTATCGTTGCTGGGCATAGTGCAGGTGGTGGGCTGGCCGCGGCGGTTACGCTGAAGGCTCGCGACACCCAGGACGTTGATATTGCTTTCCAGATGCCTATCTACCCGATGATCGATGACACTCAGCCGGACGATCCAGCACGTGAGATTCACACGCCTGTCTGGGATACGCGCATGAACAAACTCGGGTGGGGTGCGTATCTCGCGGGTTTGAAGCGCAGTGGGGAAGAAATTCCGGCGTATGCGGCACCGGCGCGGAACAGCGACTACCGCGGCTTTCCGCCCACGATAACCTTTGTAGGCACGCTGGAGCCTTTTTACTGGGAAACTGCCGCGTATGTTGACGCCTTGAGGAGCGAGCAGGTTGATGTCGCCTACGAAGAGTATGAGGGCTGCTACCACGCGTTTGACGCATTGGGAGGGCAAGCGGAAGTGAGCAGGAAAGCCCGTGCTTTTACGTATGATAATTTTGCTGCGTTTTACGACAAATATGTTGTCAGCGGTGCGGACGCCTCAGGCGTGCCCTCGTAACAGGATCTCCCATATGAGCAACCAGGAATTGATCCGCGAGGTTCGCTCGGCGAGCTTCAGCGATGAGCTGGAGGCGGGCCTGGAGCAATTTGTCCAGGCGGTGGCTGCGCTCAGTTCGCTTTACCCAGCCCAGCACAAGTACAGAATCGAGTTCGGGGAACGAACCCTGCTGCGTGAGGTGCTCGATCCGGATGCACATGAGACCCATTGGTGGCAGACAGGGCTGTACATCATCCGTAAAGGCCTCGAGGACGTTCCCGCGCTGAATTCCCAGTATGGCCAGGCGATGGATGAGCTCGAAACGCAGCTCGATGGCCACTTTGGGCCATATGAAGCGGTGACCTTGCGCGAGATCGACTCTACGACCGTTAACGGGGTGTGCTTGCTCAGCGAGCTGATGCAATATCCACAGAGTACGTTTGTAGCGCCAAATGCTTATTCACTTGCTCAAGCGCTTTTCAGTGATATTGCGTGGTATCGCGCGGTTTATGTCGGTAAGGCCCCGGTCGGCTTTGCTATGCTGGAAGATGACGAACAGAATCAAAACTATTACCTGTGGCGGTTTATGATCGCTCCGCAGTTTCAGAAATTTGGTTATGGCAGAGCCGCCATAGAGTGCATTATCGATTATGTGAAATCTCGTCCTGGTGCTAGTGAACTTTCGCTGAGTTATATCCCACACGAGCAGGGCCCTGCGCAGTTCTATCGCAAGCTGGGCTTCATCGAGACCGGCGAGATCGATGAGGGCGAGGTATGCATGCGCCTGGCATTCTAGATTGTGAATGGACAGATCACGATGAAGGGCGAATAGTCGTCTGAAATCGCTTGATCAGCGCTGCGGTGTCACCTGCAGGAGAAAATCTCTCAGTGTTTGGTCTTCAGGTAAGCTAACTCGACCTTCGATAATCAATGCAGCTAAACCGTGTACCAATGCCCAGGCACCGAGGGCCTTGTTCGTTATCTGCTTCTCATCGCCGGAACTTGTCGAAAATGCTGCACACAGAAGTTGGAAGGGCCGCTTTATGCTCGGGCTGATCTCGTCGGTGTCTAGCGGCGGGGGCTGGGCGGACGATTTCTTTCTACCGCGGGATTCGATTTGCCCGAGCATCAGTCTATAGAGTTGTGGGTTGCCGATAGCAAACTCGAGGTAAGCGACGCCGTAGGTGAGTACCAGGTCTTTGTCCGCGGCAGAGGCCTGGGCTGCCTTGGTCATGGCGGTGGCCAGTCGCTCGAAGCCCGTCTCCGTGACAACCTCTATTAGCTCTTTTTTGTTTTTGAAGTGAGAGTAGGGGGCCATGTGAGAAACCCCGGCCTCGGCGGCTATTGCTCTTAGCGAAAGAGCATCGGCACCATCTCGCTGCAAGATTGTATCTGCCGCTGCAACAAGCGAGCTTCTCAGTTCACCATGGTGGTAGCTACCGCCGCCTTTTTTTCTAGCGCTCATGAGAGTTATGACTTGAGAAAGCCACCTTTTTCCAGACGCATGGTCATTTCGTCAAGCATGAGTTGTAGCCCGTTGATGGGCCTCATCATAACTTCGAAGTGGACTATCTTGTCTGCTTGATTCCAGCGGATAAGGTCGATGCCTTTGATCTGCTTCCCTTTCACTGCAGCGGAAAACTCCAGTGCCATATTGTTGCCGTCGATCCACTGGCGATGGTAGGTGAAGTCCTGAAAAATGTCATTAACCATGGAGAGAATGAAGTGCGTGATGTCACGACCTTCCTTCGGTTGCCAAACCGTAGGGGAATGAAAGGACACATTCTCGTCGAGAAGGTCGCGTAACAGCTCGCTATCATTCTCGATAACCGCCTTGTGCCATAGTGTTAGTCGTGGGTCAGACATGTTGATTCCTGATAGCAGTAATGTAAGTGTTGTGGTCTAGACGATGATTTCAATATCTTCCGTGGGGAATGCTACACAGGAATGGCACCAGCCATACTGGGCATCACTCGCGCGCAGACGAGCCTCCTTGGGGTTCAGCACAGAGCCGCTTACTACCTTGACCCGGCAGAGACTGCATTCCCCCGAACGGCAGGCATTCTCGGCACCGTAGCCATTGCGCTCCATGCTGTTTAACAATGGCTCACCCGAGAGCGCCTTGAAGCTGCCTTTGCCCTGAATGGTCACTGTAACTTCCTTTGTGGCGGGGAGATCTGTAGGCCACTCCTGCAACTGCTCAGGATGGGAGGGCGGGCCATTGCACTCAACGCGGATACGGCGGGGCTTAATCTCCAGTTCAGCTAGCTGTTGCTCGCACCACTCGTTGAACGGCGTGGGGCCGCAGATGTAGTAGGTTTTACTTTCCAGAGAACCTATTTGCTTTTCGAGGAAATCGGCAGAGAGACGGCCAGTGTGTCCGTTGTAGCCATTACTGGGACGGGTTATTACCCAATCGATGGTGAGGAAATCGTGCGCTTCCTCCAGCAGCTTGAGTTCACGTTCGAAAATTACGTCAACCTCGTAGCTTGAGCTGTAGATGAGGTGGAAGCGATAGGGCAGTGCGCGCTCTGCGATATCCCGAATCATACTGATGGCCGGCGCGATGCCGGAGCCGCCTGCGAGAAATACCAACTGCTCACCATGAAAGAGCGGGTTGTGATAGAAGGTTCCCATAGGGCCGGTGCTGAGCAGACGCTCTCCCACTTCGATTTGGTCGAGAAGGTGGTGACTCACAAAGCCTGGATCCACTCTTTTGACTGTCAGGTCGTAGTATTCCAGAGACTGTGGTGACGATGAAATCGCATAAGGCCGGGCGGTTTCTACATTGTTGATGCTGACGAACAGGTTGATGTACTGGCCTGCCTGAAAGGGGGGGAGGGTGCCGCCATCTTCAGTAACTAGTCGAAGCGTGCCAGTACTTGGAGTATCTTCACGGATTTCGTCTACCACAAGTTTGATCCGCTTTGGGTGCAAGCGTCCGACAGTATTGGCTACAGCACCTCTTTGCTCGAGGTAGTCGGTCCCGGTTTTTGCCAGTTCAGCCTGGTGATCAACGACCTCCTGGTAGCCTCTGACTCCGGAGAGTACTGAGGCCTTTTTTACTTGCGTATTCTGGTCAGGCATTGGCTGTTTGCTCCTGCTTTTGATGGGTTTCAGCGAGGCGCTTCAGCACAGCTTTGGCGGTGCTCTCTCCTGCCATATAGGTAGGTTGAAAACCACCCATATCAGACCAACTACCCGCCAGATATAAGCCGTCGACCGCATCCAGGCGTTGGCGGAACATGCCCGAGTCCTGAGCATTCTGGTCGAATCCATAGATTGCACCACCCGGTGTATTGAGATAGCGCATCATGGTGAGAGGTGATGCGGCTTCCACCTCTTCAATGTGCTCGCGAATGCCGGGGAACGTTTTTTCCGCAGCATCGATCAGGTGATTGGACATCTCGTACTTGGCGCTGTTGTATTCGGCGGCTGCAAGTTTTTCCCAGGGTTCGCCATATTGCAGGCACAACAGTGAGATGACGGTTTTTCCGGGAGGCGCAAAACTTGCGTCCGTGAGGTTATAGCACGTCAGCATTAAGGCACCGGCAGGCTCAATATTGCGAGTAGCAGCGAAGGCAAAGTCTTCATCCCGGTGGCTGATCATGAAATTGGTCGCGCAGTCGATACCGAGGTCTTCTGGCGAGCAGTCCAGCCCGAGGTACAGAACGAATGCCGAAGGGCCGATGCGTCGGGTTTTGAAGTCGTCTGAGGCCTGAGCCGGCGGCCCGGTGTCCAGCAGTTCATTAAAGGTGTGCAGTGCGCTGGCGTTTGATACAACCGCCTCGCAGCTGTATGTCTCTCCATGCTCAGTGGTTACGCCGGCTGCCTGTCCATTGCTGGTTACGATCTTTGCTGCGCCTGTGTTGAACTGTACTTGCCCGCCGGCTTCAAGAAATGACTCGAGCATTGCGCTGGATATCGCCTGCGATCCGCCCTTCACGTGGGTCGGTTTGAACGCTGCGTAGGCGTAGAGAAGCATGGCCATATCGGAGAACGGCAGCACGCTTGGTGGCATTCCCAGGTAACACCAGTAGGAGGCTATGATCGATTTCAGGTCAGGGTCGTCAAAAAACTCGTCCAGAACATCGCGCGTAGGGCGCAGGCCATACTCTTTATAGTTTGCACAGGTGTTATCCAGCAGTTCGGCGTTCTCTGCGCGAAGCGCACGAGGCAGTGACATAAAGGTTTCAAGCGTAAGAGTCTCACACAGCGTCATAAAGCGCTGGATATTGGTTTCTTCTGATGGGTACGCCTGGGTGAGTGTGTCTTGCAGAGAAACCCAATCGGCGGGCAAGGTGATGTCAAACTCGCCAGGCAGAATCGTCCGGTAGAGTTCGTGTTCTATCACCACCTCAATTCGGTCCATGACGCCCAGGCGATCAAAGAGTTGCCGCAGTACGAAGGGCTGTTCCTCAGTGCCCATTCCGCTCAACTGGTGCAAGGCTACCTCAAACTCAAAGTTGCCACGCACGAAGGAAGTCGCACAACCGCCGGGAATATTGTGCCGTTCCAGAAGCAGGGTGCGGGCGCCCCCGAGTTGGAGGGCCGTCGCGGCTGTGAGCCCGGCGTTGCCTGCGCCAATAACGATGGCATCGTAGTCGGTCATGGTAAATCTCGTTGTCGATAACTTGTGTATTTCAGGATCTGCTACAAACTATACAGTGTAAGGATAGAGTGTGCTGAAAGCCGGGTCAAGTGCCTTGATCCATGTGGGCGGGGCCGTGAGCTCGGTTCTTTTGTTATGGCGCCACGGGCTTACATTAGTGAGCTAGCTAGTCAGAAGAGAGTTTTATGGAAAGCGATGAGGTAGAAACAGCGGGCGATGTGGTGGTTATTGCCGTGCTTGCGCAAGCGCGCTGCTCAGTGCTTGTAGCCCTTTGCCTTTGTTACTGATCTTCCATGCAACGAATTGCTCGTGATTGATAATTCCGTCGAGCGGCAATTCCACCAGGGTGCCGTCCTCCAGGCGTTTGCTAATCCGGTGGCGGGGTAGGTGGCCGACCCCGAGCCCCGCAAGTATCGCCTGTTCCTTTTGCTCAATAGTCTGCACGTACAAGTTTCTGCCGCCACTCGCGAGTCCGGCGCTGCGGGGAATATGGGAAGTGGATGTGTCGTGGACAATGACGCGCCGCAGTTCGTCGACAGCGCTGGCGCATCTTGCATGCTCATGCGTAGCGGCGATTACGGGAACCAGGTCGCTCTGATTGATGGGAATTGCCCGGTAACCTTTTTGTAGTGGTATTGGTCCGGGCACGCCGACAATAAGGTCTACTCTGTCCTGCTCCAGGGCCTCCCAGCCACCATTTAGGACACATTCACTTATATCAAGTTCCATACTGGCGTGCGCTTGCATGAAAGCTTCGAGCACGGCGAAGAAAGCTGAATAGTTGTGCAGGGACTCTACCGCAATACGGATACGTGTTTCCCAGCCGGTGGCGACCTCCTTGGCCTGGTTGGCCAAGTGTGATGCGGCGAGGAGTATGTGCCGACCCTCGTTTAGCATCAGTCGGCCTGCCGGCGTCAATACGGAACGCCGCCCCTGGCGTTGAAAAAGTGCAACATCCAATTGCTCTTCGATCTTCTGCACCGCGTAGGAAATGGCCGACGTGGCCTTGTTCAGCTCCTCAGCAGCTTTTGCAAAGCTTCCTCGCCGGTCTATGGCATCAAGCATCTCCAGTAACTCCAATGTGATTGGATTTCGCTGCATGGTGCCCACCTCTATTGTTCTGAAATTTAGAACATATTAAACAGAAATTGAGCCTTATTACGAGTTCGCTATCCATTAAAATTGATCCATGAGCTTTTAAAAAAGCTATTTCGGGTATTATTAATGGAGCAGAAAAATGGGTCTATTACAGAACGGTGAGTGGGTTGATCAGTGGTATGACACCAAAAATTCGGGCGGCGAGTTTCGGCGACAGGACAGTCGATTCAGAAATTGGCTGACAGCGGATGGCTCTGCTGGACCCAATGGGGAGGCGGGTTTCAAGGCAGAGAAAGGCCGCTATCACTTGTATGTATCACTGGCATGCCCCTGGGCCCACCGGACATTGATTTTCCGTCGGCTGAAGCAATTGGAAGATTACATCGACGTGACGGTGGTTGATCCGATCATGCTGGAAAACGGCTGGGAAATGGCGGACCCACTTTATGGACTGAATTTTCTCTATGAGTTGTACCTGAAGGCCGATCCAGGCTATGAGGGCAGGGTGACTGTCCCTGTGCTCTGGGACAAGCAAGAGGAGAGTGTAGTGAGCAATGAGTCCTCTGAGATTATCCGGATGCTAAATAGCGCTTTTAACCACCTTACCGGCAACAGCGACGACTACTACCCGCAAACCCTGCGCGAAGAAATACATAACTTGAATCACCGTATTTACGACAGCATCAACAACGGCGTCTATCGGGCCGGTTTTGCGACATCGCAGGCAGCCTATGATGAGGCCTTCCATCAACTGTTCTCCGCGCTTGACTGGGTGGAGGAACGACTGTCTCGGCAGCGGTATTTGGCGGGCAATCAGCTAACAGAGGCAGACTGGCGCTTGTTTACCACATTGATTCGCTTTGATGCGGTGTATCACGGACATTTCAAAACTAATCGTCAACTGCTTACGGAGTTCTCAGCTATCAGCGCCTATGTTCGTGAGCTCTACCAGGTGCCGGGAGTGGCGAATACAGTCAACTTCGATCATATCAAGACCCATTACTACGTCAGTCATCAAACAATTAACCCGACCGGAATTGTGCCTGTGGGAGCGGACGTGGACTACAACGCGCCTCATGATCGCCAGCTAATTGGCTAGATGGGCTCGTCAGGGAGAACCAACATGGACTATTACAGACGAGCAGAAGAGCGAGGCGCAGCAAATCATGGGTGGCTCAAAAGCCACCATACTTTTTCCTTTGCTCACTACTATGATCCTGCACACATGGGGTTTTCTGAGCTTCGTGTCATCAATGATGACTGGGTCGCACCCGGCAGAGGTTTTGATTCCCACAGTCACAAAAATATGGAGATCATTACCTATGTTTTAGAGGGCACTATCGAGCATCGTGACAGTATGGGGCATGTCTCCCTGCTAAAGGCGGGACAAATCCAGCGGATGAGTGCGGGCACTGGCATAGTTCATTCTGAATACAATGCTTCCAGTGATCTGCCCTTGCGGTTTCTGCAAATGTGGATCCGGCCGGCACAGGAAGGTGGAGAGCCCGGCTACGAAACGCTGACGGTGGGCTCCTCCGATGGTTTGAATACACTGGTCACGCCCAATGGCGCAGATAGCACGCTATCAATCAATCAGAATGTCATCTTGTACAGGCTCAAACTGGCGCCTGGCCAATCGCAGAAACTAAAACGGGGCGCAGGAACTGGATACATACATGGTGTCTCAGGGATGGCCGAAGTGGACGGATTCTCCATCGCTGATGGAGACGGCGCCGGCTTTACTGAGAGTGAGCAGGAAGTGAATGTTGTAGCCGGTGCAACTGGCTTCGAAGCTCTCTGGTTCAGCTTGCCATAAGAAATAGGGAGACAGGCAGCGTCTTTAATTGGAGTCTGTCTCGATTATTTAGTACGCGACCTGAAGTTCACGTCTGGCTCGTTTTCTTCTGCCCACTCGGTTCGGAGGTAGAAGTCATATTCCTGCTGCTCCAATAAATGGCGCCTGAAGAAAGCGACGGCAAAGGTGTTCTGGATACGCTGCGCAACTTCTATCGGAAATGCTGCTTCTCCGCAGGCGTCTTCGTAGGGCTCCAATAGTGCCGATGCGCCGATGCTCGGCCAGCTTTCCTTGCCCAGGCCATTTTCAATCAGTGTGTTGCCAATGTCACAAATGGCCGCAAAGGCGTTGTGGCCGGCGCCGCGAATATCGATCTGGTATGTTGCGCTGGAGTTCGTAAGTGTATCGAAGGCATAGTCCTGATTGGTTATGGAGACAGCGGTATCTTCTGTGCCGCCCAGGAATAACACGGGCTCTTCAATATCGAGTAAGGCCCGCTCTGTAAACAGGTCGAAAACCGGGGCTGAAATTGGCATTACGGCTTTCACCCTGTCATCGGGCTGAGCGCCAAAGAACCCACCGACCATTCCAAGTGCTGTGCCGCCGCCATAGGAATGGCCCGCGACGCCAATTTTGTCGGGGTCTAGCCGTTCGAAAAATTCGTCGCCTTGAATCGAGTTCCGCCCCATAAACGTGTCGATGATAAAGCTGACATCCGGCACGCGCTTTGCACCCGCTTCGGCAAGCGTGTCACTGGAATCAGCATTGGTGTTGCCGGTATGCTCGGGGGAGACAATCACAAAGCCGTGGCTGGCCAGTGCCTCCATCATGCGTATGGACTGCGTGTTGGTGCCGCCGGAGCCGTGGGAAAACACCAGGAAAGGCAATTTCCCTGAATCGGATACAGGCAGGTCATCAAACGCAAATTCCGACGTTAGGGCAATAGGTCCGGCGAGAGGGTAGCGGGTGCGAGGTAAATCCTCTGTCTGGGGCTCATCACTGGGATACCAGATATCGTAGGGGAGGCTTCGATTTTCTCGAGCGGGATCAAACAGATCAACGCGCTTGTGGCCGACAACGAAGGGGCCAACGCTGTTTGCCGTTTGGGTGGGCTCTATCAATGGCACTTCGGCTTCATCTCTACTACGCGTACTACTATCGGAACATGCTGCAACAAGAAGCAATGTAGACAATATGTAGACTGATCGGGCCGAAGCTCTGCAGTTTCGCATTATTATTTGTCCTGAAGTTGCATGAGTATTTCGAGTAGTATGACTGATTGCGGATACGTCCTACAAATATCCAGATGGGTGCGCTGATGCCTACACTTTCCGAATTCAATATTCTCGATACGCACGTGATTGAGAATCCATATCCTTTTTATCAGGCTTTATTGCAGCAGGCGCCACTGTACAGAGTCCCCGGAACCGACATCTATCTGGTGTCATCCTGGCAGTTGATTGAAGAGGTTCTACGCAATCAAAAAGACTACTCGGCAAATCTTACCGGTATTCTCGTAACTGGGGCTGATGGCACGGCAGAATTGTTCGACTTCACGGCATTTGGCGGGGTTGTCGATGCTATCGCCAACGCCGACGAGCCCGTTCACAGTGTTCATCGCAAGCTGGTTATGCCGCAGCTAAATGCTCGCAAGATCGACGCTATGGAGGAAGAGATACGCCAATGGTCTGCACGGAGGGTGGGGGCGCTGGTAGAACGTGGGGCGGGTGACTGGATTGAAGAAGTCGCCGACCCCATTCCGGTACTGGCGATGGCTCGTTTGATTGGATTACCGTTGGTAGACCTGCCTCAGCTTCTCGACTGGGCCTTTAGTGGTGGGGCGATACTTGCCGGCACCACAACCCTGGATCAGTTATTGGCGCTTTCGGTCTCGACCGAGGCTATGAATACGTATTTACAGAAACATATGCAGGGTGCGCTTGCTGAGCGACCAGAGCCGGTTTCCGCGCCTAATGACCTCACAGAAGAGTTGGTTAACGGCGTTCGATCCGGCCTGATCAGTGAGCGCGAAGCGGTCTCCATCCTGGTCGTATTAGTGGGGGCAGCCGGAGAATCGACTTCCAGTCTCACCGGTAGCGCCGTACGAGTACTGGCAGAAGATGCGCTTCTGCAGCAAAAGTTGCGAAAGTCACCGGATCTGATACCCAACTTTGTTGAAGAAATTGTGCGCCTCGAATCTCCATTCAAGGGACACTATCGGGCAGTTTTGCACCCCACGCGGCTCAATGGCATTGAGCTGACTGAAAGCGCACGCGTATTTTTGCTTTGGTCGGCTGCGAATAGGGACCCTGGCGCGTTTTCTGAGCCGAACGAGCTACAGCTTGATAGAGCGAAGCCGCGGGACCATCTGGGCTTTGGCCGAGGGATTCATTTTTGCGTTGGTGCCAGGCTCGCGAGGATGGAGGCGATCGTGATCATTGAGGAATTGCTCAGCGCGAGCAGCACATTTTTCGTTACGCCCAATACCAGGCCAGAGTATGTGCCCAGTATATTCGTCCGCCGCCTGCGGCGCTTGCCTTTGACATTTTCCCGATAGCGAGCCGGTCTGGTTTGCTCTGGTCAACAAAAAACACGATAAAACGCCAGATTTCCTGAATGTGAGGCGGTTCTCAGAAATGAGAAGCGGACATTGCGCTATTGCAACGGGTGACCAATATTGTACGCACGACCCGAATTAATACGGTCACCCATAAGCGATAGTACGAACAGGCAGGGACAAAATCATGAAAATAAAGTTATCTGTTATTGCGGTACTCACACTCTCCAGCCAGCTTGTGCTGGCAGATTCTTCGACTGAAGCGGTCGCTGCGGCTGAAGCAAAGAATACGCTCGCACCTGTTGAGACAGAGGCCAGCGCTGTCCAGATAAAGGCATTGGAGAAAGATCTCACGCCGAATCTGGATAACATGCTGGAACAGCAGATGGCGATGGATCTGGAGCCACAGATCACAGTCCGTATCCGCCAGGGATACACCAGCGTCAACTGAGTCTCAGGTTAAAAGGGGGCAGGCAACGATTGTTTAGCCTTGGTCTGCCTCCGGTATTCCTTCTAGGGATTTGGAGAAAGCGTGAACACGGGTAACGTCCGAGAGGTGTTCGCCTGGTATTGGGCATACTGGGGGTTGAATTTCACCAGCTGAGGCCAAACACGATCACGCTGTTCCGGTTCCAGCTCTGTGGCGGTTACTGTGCCTACATAGCCTCGAAAACGCACTCTGGCCGTTGGGTTGGCTCGCAAGTTGTGCACCCATGCAGGGTGTCGCTCCTGACCCCAGTTGGACCCGACCAGAATCAGGTCACCATTAAAAGGCATGCACAGCGTCGCGAGTTGTCGGGTTTGCCCTGATTTCGCGCCAGTCGTTTCCAACAACATTACCGATTGCATCGCCGTGTTTATCCAGCCGCGAGATATCTTCAGCAGAAATCTGTCCAGAGGAGGCACCACACGTTTTAGCAGCGTGACCACTTTGGTTTGATTTAGAGCCTTCGCTGCCAGATTGGTTTGAAGTAGAGCCATGATTTGAAATTGCCTGTTTGGCGAGTGTCGTGATCCGAGAGAAAATCTACGCCCATAATGGCCTGCTTGGCAATACCAATTGCTCGGCCTGGCCGTCCCTCATGGCGGAAATAGTGTTAGAGCTATCACACGGCTTTCGATATTCTATTCTCTCGCTAAAGCTAATGAGTTCCCCAGTCGATGAGTAATTTAGAAGACGACCCCCGGATCGACCCCCGAATAAAAGCCCTGATGGGCAGTATGCCTCTGCCCAAGAGTAAGGATGTGGTCTCCCGCGAGCAGCTGCTCGAGGATGCAAATCGTCCGGAAAGCGTCGCGCGCATAGAGGAAATGAGAGCTATGTTAGAGCTGGCGGATAACGAGGATGTCGCGCCCTCGTCGGGTTTAACCATTAGCGATCTCGACTTTGTTTCCCAACCCGATGGCAATAGGGTGAAGATCCAGTTTATCCGCCCCGAATCGGAAGCCCCACTGCCATGTGTGTATTACATACACGGTGGCGGCATGCAGTCGATGTCCTGCTACTACGGTATTTATCGGGCCTGGGGCAAAATTATCGCCGCGCAGGGCGTGGCGGTGGCGATGGTAGATTTCCGCAACTGCGTTAACCCGTCCTCTGCACCGGAGGTCGCGCCTTTCCCGGCGGGGTTGAATGACTGTGTGTCTGGCGTACGTTGGCTGGCAAGCCAGGCGGACGACTTGGGTATCGATAAGAATCACATCATCGTTTCTGGCGAGAGCGGTGGAGGTAACCTGACTCTCGCTACGGGCCTGCGACTGAAACAGGATGGCGATATCGATCTTGTTCGCGGTCTTTATGCGCTTTGCCCCTACATCGCAGGCGCCTGGCCACAGGAGCGTTACCCTTCTTCGACCGAGAACAATGGTCTGTTGCTTGATCTGCACAGTAACTACGGCGCAATGGCTTATGGAATAGAGGAGTTCGAGAAGGGCAATCCACTGGCTTGGCCGGGCTTTGCTACGGAAGATGACGTGAAGGGCCTGCCGCCGACGGTGATTAGCGTGAATGAATGCGACCCGCTGCGCGATGAGGGTATAGAGTTCTATCGTCTGCTGTTGCGGGCTGGAGTTTCCGCCCGCTGCCTGCAGACCATGGGTACCATCCACGGCACGGAGGTGTTCGCAATCTGCTGTCCTGATGTGAGCCGTGAATGCGCCGCGAGTATCGCCCGTTTCTGCCGCGAGATCTAATCACCGTGGACAGTCCCCAACTTATTTAGTCGCCCGAAGGAGGGAAGGGACTGTCTCAATCGGTATACAGGGTGTAGCTCGGAAAGCTCAGCTCAATCGGTGCTACACCTTGTTCATCCTGTTCTCGGGCAGATGCGCGCAAGTTCGCTAGATCGGTGGTTATGCTGCTACGCATCGCTCCGACATTCGTCCATTTTTCAATAAAGTCATCTGAAGGTTTGTTGTCGCCAGTGGCGGCCATCTGGCGACCCAGATCTGAATAGGCCTCATAGAGGCGCTCAGCCTGTTCCTGCTCAAAAGCGTCTATTCGCTTGTAGGCAGCAGACAGTGCAACCCCAACTTGCTCCGTCTCGGGCATTTGACCAGGAGCAAACGCCCCAAAATACTCGAGTGTGTCATCGATGCTGCGAGCGTCGGCACTGCGCCAATAAGACAGGGTATCTCGGTTCAGTACGCTGTTGCTATTGGGCTCTATGACCAAAACCGTGGGCGTGCCGTAGATCACCGGCACGTTATAGTGCTGCACAATCTCGCGTATAAATTCGAGGTAGCCCACGTTTACCAGCTGCACCGTATATCGGTCGTCGAACAGCGCTGCCACCTTTGTGTCCTGTGTCTTCTCCACAAAGCCAACGCTGTCGTGGCACCAGTTCCCTCCAAGGGCCAATAACAGCAGGGTTTCATCCTTGATGGCAGTTTCGCGCGCTTGCGCGATGTCTGCCTCGATCGCTTCATAGGAGGTTTGATGCGTGGGGTAGGGCTCGGATGCTGTGGATGCGACCGCGAGGGCGCTGAAAAATATACTCAAGACAGAGGCTAAAATCAGGCGTGTTGTGATCACAGTGTGTTCCCTTGTTGGTAGCGAGGAAGGCGGGCGATGGTGGTTGGCATTAGAGGCTTTTTCTCTATTTCAATCTATTCCAGCACCAATACAATCCGGGAGTTGATGCCCTGACTGCTGCCCTCAATGCCATCTTTGTCCAGCGTGATGTAGCGATAGTTAAGATTGACGTTGAAATAGGGCGTCAGCCACCAGTTGAGCCCCGCGGACCAGATGTCCATATCACCTGCTTCAAGCAAACTGTCGTTGGCGTCCAGCGTGCTGTAGCGAGCGGAAACTTCCCAGGCGCCCCAGCCGTTCTGGTGCACGGTGCGCGCAATGGGCAACCTCTTGAAAATACCTACCGGCTTGTTGTACTCGCGCATCTCGCCGGTCAGGGACCAGGAGGCCGTGACATGGTAGCCGTCAATTGAGGGGTCCCCCATTTCGAGGGATTCCGTATCAGCGCTTAGCCATTCGCCATGCAGCCAAAACCGGCCGGATCGCAAGGAGGCCTCTGCCTGATAGGTGTCGATACGCTCTGCCTCGAAAATGTCACTATTGATAAAGTCCGGTGCCTGGTTGAATTCAGGTTCGCTGGTAACCCTGGCACCCTCTTTTGCGTCCGAGTAACGGTACCCCAGCCCCAGGTGAAGCAGCGTACTTTTACTCTCATCCTCGAAAGGTACCCAGGTGGCGCGGCCGACATAGTTGGTCGTATTGTCGTCAAAAGAACTTGGCTGATCTTTGTCGATCCAGTCATTGAAGGCGCCGCCAGCCAACACTATACGGTCGTTGAAGGCGGAGCCGGCCATTACCAGACCCACATTGCGAGAGGGCAGAATGGCGTCTGCTATTGCGGAGCGTTCCTGCTGTGGCAGATAGACCATAGACATCATGCGCTCCATGGAAATTGGCTCTTTCTGTTTCCCTATGGAGAAGCTGGTTTTTTCCCATACAGGGATGTCCAACCGTACATCAAAGAATGTGAATTCGTCGCTCTCGCGCGAATCAAAGCCCTTGTCGAATGCATGAGTGGCGCCAAATACCGTCCACACCCATGGCCGCTGAAAATTTATTGTACCTACTCCGCCAGCGCGTAGGCCTCGAATTTCTCCGCCGTCGAACGCCTCCAGGTCGCCAACCTGAAGTGCGCTGTCAGCGTCCTGGTCCAGCCACTTCATACGATCGAGTACCACCGCGCCGGCGAAGATGCCAGATACCGCCTTGGTATCAAAGCGGTTGAACTTGCTCGGGTCTTGATAATCCAGTGGTACAGCCAGCGGAGGAGGGGCGTAGGCTAGCCAGCCACCCGAACTGCGTTTCTCTCCTTCCGGTGTCTGGCCAGTCACGATCTCCAGCCTGTTGCGTAGTACCTCGCCACGTCGAATAGCGAAGAGGTTGTGGCGCTTCGTGTCGAGTAAGATATCTATATTCTGTTGCGGATCACCGTTCATCACCATAAAACTGGCGGGTTCACCTAGCGTCAGTTTTCCAAGCACCACGCCATTGCGCGCATCATAGGTCACATCGGCTTCTTCGAGGGGAATCAGGTCTTCAGAGATCAAGTCCAGCGTGTCACCCTTGATCAGGATGCTGACCTGTAGCTTGTTTCCGGAATTCTTCGGGTCGATTAGCTGTACGTTGCGAAGAAGAATGGAGTTCGGATTCTCCGTCAAGAGCGATGTGAACTGCTCTTTCGCAGTTTCTGTAGAGGTCGAGACGAGCTTATCATCCGCCAGGACAGGGAGCGAAATAGCAAGTGCCAGTGAGCTGAGCAGAGTGGCCAGGTGTTTCATCGATCGGTACAGCCGAAATTAGAGTGATCGCTTATTGTCTCGTGAAGTGCGTTTGAGGGGAAGTAATACCTTGGTAAACGGCGGGCTGTGGCAGCTGCTGGACAAACATCAGGCCAGCCAAGCCGTTGCGGATAGGCATAAAAGATGGTGTGATCTATAGGGATATGTTGTTGCTCAGTTGTCGTTGTGGGGGATGAAAATGATTGTGGTGGTTGCCCGCCGAACTACTGCTTGCTCGGTGTTGCTTGTGGCTGCAATGGCTGTAGCAGCGCAAGAGCAAGATGCGAAGATTGCGGTGGCTGAGGGGGAATTGCGCGTCAAGGCAGGTTATGAGGACCGAGGCGCGAGTTTTGGATCGCCCAATACCTCGTCTCGCTTGCTGGTGGAGGAAGATATTCGCACCGAGCCCCTGTTACGTTTTCCCCAGATTGATGACTCCATGGAGGGCTGGTACGACTTCAAGACGCAGGTCAATGAGGAGCACGGCTTTCGCTTCGGTATCGATTATACGGCCTGGTACCAGCAACTCAGCGATTCATTGACCGGCGATGACTGGGCTGCCTCCGGTATCTTCCGTGTATACGGTGAGTGGCAGCCTTTCCACCGTCAGGATAAGAGCGCGGGCCGCCTGGTTTTAATGGTAGATAACCGCCATAAAGTTGGTTCTGATATCACGGCGGTTAACCTTGGTGCTGAGGCAGGATATATCGGCCAGACAGCCACGTTGTTCAATGATATCGGCTGGCAAGTGATCAATTTCAATTGGCAGCAGGACTTGGGCGATGGTAGCGGTGGTCTAATCGCGGGCCGCTTTGACCCCTCTGACTATGTCTCCGTGCTGGGGTATGCCAACCCCTGGACGACGTTTGCCAATCTGGCCTCTTTACTCAATAAAGCCATGGCTTTCCCGGATGCTTCCTGGGGTATTGGCGGTGGTTCCTGGTTGGGCGATGAGAATTGGTATGTCAAAGGCTCAATCAATGACGCCAACGGCACGCTGACGAACTACGAATTCTTTGAAGGCGGCTCGGAGTTTTATTACTGGGGTGAGGTGGGCTGGTCGCCTTCCCGCTCACAGCGGTACACCACCAACATTCATCTGGCGGCCTGGCACGTGGATGAGCGAGAGGATCTTGGCCTTGTTTCTGCTGAAGGTGTCACCATCGGCGGAAACTGGACCAGTAAGGACGAGCGCTGGATGCTCTTTGGTCGCGCCGGCTGGGCGGATGGTGACTCCGCTGTCTATCAGGAATCGTACACGCTCGGTTTTATGCGTAAGTTCAGACGCAATGCAGACCTGCTGGGCCTGGCCGTCGATTGGGGTGATCCGCCTCAGGACGATCTCGAAGCCCAGACCACGGGTGAGCTGTTTTACCGCCTGCAATTGGCTGAGAACCTCGCGCTCACTCCCAACGTTCAATTGCTTAAGGATCCAGCGCTTAATAATCAAGAGGACGCGGTATGGGTTACGGGGTTGCGCATTCGCTTCACCCTATGAAGCCCTGATGCGGGAGACAGCGTATTGTCTTTTCGCGCTCTCTAGTTCGAGTTTGCCCACAGTCCGGTCCCACCCCCTGAGATCAAGAAACTCACCAGGGTAGTCACCTGCGTGACACCCTTGTGGCCGCCAGAATCGCTAGGATGTATCCCATATAAAATTAATGGAGATATACATGACCCTACTAAAGCGTAAACCGATAGCCGGCGCTCTTGCCGTGGCGGGATTCTCAGCCCTGTCTTCTGGCGTGTCTGCCCAAATGGTGCTGGAAGAAGTTGTGGTCGTCGCGAATCGTGTGGAGTCCAACTTGATGGAAACTGCCACCGCGGTCACAGCGTTTGACGCTGGCATGCGCGATCAGTTGGGGATTGAAAATGGCCAGGACATATCGGCTCGCACGCCGTCACTCACTGTTGCGCCCAGTCGGGTCGGTATTCGAGGGGTAGGACGGACAACTGTTGGCGTGGGTTCAGATCCCGGTGTGGGAATGTACTGGGACGGTGTTTACAGTACGGAAACCATCTTCGGTTATTCCAATTTTCTCGATATCGAGCGTCTTGAAGTGCTGCGAGGCCCGCAAGGTACGCTTTATGGGCGCAATTCCATTGGCGGCGCGATCAACTTCATTAGCATGCAGCCAACAGACGAATGGGAAGGGAAGGTCGTTGGCGAGGTGGGTAGCCATGAATCGTATCTTGCCCAGGGCATGGTGAGTGGGCCCATTACTGACAAACTATCGATGTTGGCGGCCCTGTCCAAGATTGAAAGAAAAGAAGGCTTTCAGGAAAATATCAGCAATGGCGATGAATACGATCTCGCTGACAGGGAGTATGCCTCGATTGCCTTCAAGCATCTGACGACAGACCGCTGGACCAACTCACTCAAGGTATTTACCCGCGACGCCAGTACTACACCTGAAAGCCCCTATGTTCTGGATGCCTACTCCACTGACTATATCCAGGAAGTATTTGATGTCGACACTGGGGAGCAGTTGAATTTTCCGGGCATCTTCCCTGGGCAAAACTTCGTCAACCCGAATCAGGGTATGGAAGAAAACAATCCGGCGCTTCGGGACGAGAAGTACGTGTCTGTCGATCGCAAGCCCTTTGTTGAAAACGAGCGTGATGGCGTTACCTTTATCAGCGACTACGACGCCGATAATTTCTCGCTAAAGTACACCTTCGGTTGGTCGGATTTTAACTACAAGTCGGACCGGGATGCGGATGGCATTCGGGCAGAGGACTCCAGGCTGGACTGGAACCAGCTGAATCTCACCGTTGCTCCCGGCCTTGCACTTCCGGTATCGCTGCTTACCGGCTATGGGGTAACGCCAAACGATACTACCAGGCCATTCTCATTGAGTTCTGAAACGATCTCTCATGAACTGCAACTGACCTCCGATTTTGATGGCGATATCAATTTCATCGGTGGTTTGTACTACTACAACAGCGAAGAAGACCAGACCCTCGCATTTATCGAACACAATCGCGAGTTGATGGAAACCTACGCACTGTTCGGGTCATTTATCGGTGCGCCAGTGGATGTGGAAGGGGGTGATCTCTTTCGCGGTGTCGGCAGTGTTGATACCACCTCTTACGCAGTTTATGGCCAGATGAACTGGGATTTGACAGCGAGTACCATCCTGACATTCGGCTTGCGTTACAGCTATGACGAGAAAGATGGCGATGACAGTTGGTTTGCCCAGTGGGTGGGTGATCCCGAGAATCCAACGACCTATCGCAGTATTGAAGACGATTGGGACAAGTTCACCTGGCGTGTCGGCGTAGATCATTTCCTCTCGGACGATCATTTCCTGTATGCATTTGCCGCGACAGGCTATCGTTCGGGCGGCTTTAACTTGCTGTCGCCATCCGGTGGTGATCAAGTGGGTTCTGTAGATCCGGAAAACCTACTGTCGTTTGAGGTGGGCTATAAGGGTAGCTTCTGGGACCAGCGCCTGAACCTGACGACCGCCGCCTATTACTATGACTATACCGATCTGCAGGTTCAGAAAGATGAAGTGGTTGACGGTGTCGCCATCGCTATCTACGAAAACGCAGATGAAGCCAATGCCTGGGGCCTTGAAGCTGAATTGGCTGCGCTGCTGGCTGAAGGGCTAACCTTCAGTATGGCAATGTCGTATAACGATACTGAATATGAAGACTTCAGCTCTCTCGATAGTACCGGCTGTGCCATTGGGCCGTTGGCGCAAGGCAATAGTCTGGCGCCTCTCTGTACTGAGGAACAGGATCTGTCGGGCAACAACTTCACCCTTTCTCCGGAGCTTGGCTTCTCTGCCAATCTCATCTACGAATGGGACATGATGTCGTTGGCGTGGAGAGCAGCGGCGAGCTATATGTATACTGATGAGCAGTACACCAGCCCCTTCAATAACAGTTATGACACGCTCGATAGCTGGGATCGCTGGGACGCTCGGCTCAGTGCCGGTTCTACGGATTTGACCTGGGAAGTCACTGCTTATGTTAAGAACATCACCGACGATCGACAGGTGATTTTGAAGAGTGAAATCAGCACAACGCAGCAAGTGGCTGAGTACGACCTCACCGAGCCTCGTACTTACGGTATACGCCTGACGTATAACTTCTAGCGTTTAAGCCACCTCGTGCAGATAACAGCTCTTTGGTTATCTATACGAGGACACCCCTTTGCAGCACATGCTAGTGCTGCAAAGGGGTCCAGTTACTTCTTCAAATACTTCAAAAACCAATTCTGGGCCGCCGTCAGCGCTTGCCTGTAGCCTTCGTCGCGATAGATGTCATAGTGCTTTCCCGGAAGCACGAGATATTGATTCTCAACGCGCCCCTCTAGAGATTCATGCAGTGCCATGCCATTGACGCGTCGGTCAAACAGCTCTTCGTCCTCTGCGTCGATAATAAGCGTAGGCACGTTGAGATCCTGCCAGTATGCCGCTGGGTCATACTGCTTGATGGCGATCATGTCCGGGTAGCCCTTGAATCCAGGAATAGCCGATTCCGGGCCAGGGTAGGGCGCAATTTTTCCTCGAGCTCGCTGTGTTTCCCACTCGGCCACCATCTTGTCAGGAATCATAAGAAAGTTTGCCTTGTTGTTGACGGCACCTACCTGGGTGACCACCGCCTTGATTCGCTTGTCATTGGCGGCGGTGACCAGTGCCAGGCCTCCACCCAGGCTGGTACCCCAAACGCCGATATTGTCTGCCTGCAAATTGGGTTCAGCTACAAACCATGAGAGGGCGGCGCGAGAGTCTTCAATCATCTTCGCGGGATTCACTATGGAGCGAAGATGTTGTGCCTTGAGGCTTACTTCATTGGCCTCTTCTGCTACCGGAATTTCCCCTGTGTTCAACAGGAACCCTTCGCTCTCTCCCCAGCTGCGGAGATCGAATGTCATCACGACAAAGCCCTTGCTGGCAAAATTCGGGGCAAATGACCTGTTGAGGTTGCTTCGGTTTCCGCCCCAGCCGTGAATTAGCAGTATCCCGGGAAGTTTTTCTTCTGGCTGCAAGCCTTGCGGCTTGAAAACACTCCCTCGCAGCTGAGCGCCACCACTCCAGAAAGTGATCGATTCCTCATTGATCGAGGGCTCATTCGAATAGGCGGGCGTAGCGACCGCAAGCAACAGGGCGATCAAGGGTGCCACGATTTGGCAGGGGACTTTTGGGGATAGCATCATTGAACCTCTTTCAGCAGATTGAACTGCATGCACTTCTTATTAGCAGGTACGTTCAACGATAAGCGATCGAGCTGCTTAAAATGTGTCACTCACGTGACATAGAGAGTCCTGCGGCAGTGAAATTTTTTGTGTGAAAAGACGACTCACTGGGCGGAGTTAGTGTGTGACCTCCGCTTTTGCTTGAGGGAGAAATCAGGCGTTGCCGGGTAAATTGTCTACTGCGTTTGCCAGCGAAGCGAAGTTCGCGTGCCCGGTTGCGGGGAGTACACGCTCTTCCCAGAATCGATCTATCTCTGAGGCAATGCTATCTGGCAGCGCGTGTGCGTTGCTGCCAGTGGCCTGAACTTTGCTCGAATCGCTACCGGGCGGCAGGCCACTCCGCTCTTCCATGGCTCGAACTATCATAGCGTCGTCGAATCGATCCTTGTGGGTGTACATGTACTCCCTCGATGTGCGCTGGACGACCATGGACAGTTGAGCCTCATCCAGCTCGACCCGGCAAAACTGCGCAAGTTGTCGGGCCATCTTTTCGCGATGCCTGGTCACCCAGTCATAAGTCACCAATAAGGTATCGTTCTCGTCGCGACGTGGGAACCAGCTAAGCAGGTGTGAGAAGTAGTCGCAGCCACCCGGGCCGCCGCCCATCCATAGAGGCATAAAGTCTTCCAAGGGTAGGGCATCGCGTTCCAGGTGCCATCCGTTGAAGAAGCGATAGAAGGATACAAAGGTTTCCTTGGGGTCACGAAGCGCGATCACATAGCGCATGCCTGCTGGCAGTCGCTCGTACTCCCGATGAGACTTGAATCCGCGCGGGATCGCACGCTGATCGGCTTGCATATCGAGGTCAACCATTTGCGCCGTATCTTCCCACGGTACCACCCGGCTGATGTCGTCGAAGTCCATGTCGCCGCCGGTTGCCGCGGTCCGAATCTGATGGAACATCTGCTGCAGCAGTGTCGTTCCACTTTTGGCCCAGCTGCTGATGAACACATCCTCATTGCCGGGTTCGTAAGGACGATAGTTTGGAGAGGGGCCCTGCGCTGCCAGCGATGAAATCCTGATGAATTCTTCCAATGTGCGAGCACGTCTCGGTTTTTGGTTTGACATAGGTTTCATCTGCTGAATTTTTGGAGTCAGTATAGCTCAGGAATCAGTCTTGGCTGATGGCAAGAGCGGGGAGGAGCTCGAGTGCATTGCCCTGCAGTATCCTGGAACGCACAGCGTGGCGTTTCTTTTCTTCGGTAACTAACAGGACTTTCGCCAGCGACATGCCTATGTGGTAAAAGGGCCAGTCTGAACCGAAGAGCAGGCGCTCTCCACCCGTACGGTTGATCATGGTGTCGAGGGCGCTGATAGACTGGCCGTGAATGCCCAGCCAGGCGTTTTCATAGCGCACTGCCATCTCCAGCATTGCTGAGCCATCCCGGGCGCCGCCGTGCCCCAGCACTACCTGGAGTTTCGGAAATTCATTCAGCACCGCTTCGTAGTGCCTGGGCATCGCATATCGCTGGCGTGACTCCGGTTCTATTCCAGCGCGACCGCCGTGGAAAAACAAGACGATACCTAGCCGCTGCGCTTCCTCATACAGTTCCATCATGTCGGGGTCGTCGGGGTAAAAAGCCTGCACGGTGGGGTGCAGCTTCATCACCCTCGCACCTCTGGCAGCGTGGGAGCGCAGTTGTTGTATACGGTCGGCCCCGCGAGGGTGTACTGAGAGCCCTGCCACCAGGCGATCGCCGACCTTGGCAGTGTCGATGGCATCAAGCCACCGGGATGTCAGGTTATCGCCAAAGGGTAGCCCCATTTTTATCGGTAGAACCACGGATTGTTTGACGCGCATTGCATCCATTTCCGCGAGCAGGTTCGGTATTGTCTGCGTGGCCGCCATGTCGCTTCCCCAGAGCCCCTGGGCTAGCGTGCTCCTCTGCATGGAGCGTTCGTCTTCTTCGGTAAAGTTGGCATTGGCGTATACGTCAAGGTCAAGACGGCAGGGCGCGTTGGGTGCATCACAGTCGAGCAGATGTCGTGTTCTTTCTGTGCGGGCTTGCAGGTTGATATCGGGAGCAAGCAGGACAGATATTCCTAGATGACTGTGCATATCGATCGCTAGTGGCACACTGTCATCGATGCACTGCAGTTTGCCGTGTTCATCTAGATCAAACCAGGGAAGAGCTGAAAGGCCTTGATACCCCCGATATACCTGTGGACCGAAGCGACTCATGCCGCTCGAACGTTGTTCTTGCTCACGCTGCCGTCGCAGCAGGTCTCGGTCTGCCTGATTGTAGCGTTCGTGTGGCGGTTCATCTGAGCAACCAGGTATGGCCATGGCGGCGGCGCAAGTACCTGCGCCGGCAAAAAACCGTCGTCTGCTAAGCCTGATATTTTTCACGAGAGCCTCGTGTTGGGATACTATTTTGAATACTAGAATAGCAGCCAACCGATCGCATGTTTAAGCTGAAATGTCGCAGCGATCAGTCAGATGACCTCGATGGTAATAGAATGGACTAGACCTGAGCCCGGCATGGCGTGATTCGATTCCGATGGGGGACTGAGCGCGTCGATGTCCAGAAGTAACGTAATTGCCTTGCAACTTTCAGGATAATGAGAATAATTGGCGTTCTCAAATAGATCTGGAACAACATACCATGAGAAAGCCATTGAACTCTTTCCAGGGTCGATTGACGCTCTGTGCCACGCTGCTGTCTTCCATACTTGTCGCGCCGCTGCTTTCTGCCGCGGAAGTGAATGTCTACTCGGCCCGGAAAGAAGCGCTGATTAAGCCTCTGCTGGACAAGTTCACTAAAGAGACAGGTGTTGATGTGAACCTGGTCACCGCCAAAGGCGATGCCTTGCTCACGCGGCTCAAGAGTGAAGGCGCCAATTCGCCTGCGGATGTATTGATAACCACAGATGCCGGCCGACTGTACCGTGCGCAAGAAGCCGACGTACTGCAGCCGGTCGAATCGGAAGTTTTGCAGGCGGCGATTCCCGCCCATCTGCGCAGCCCGGAGAACTACTGGTATGGGCTGTCAGTGCGCGCTCGAGCGATTGTATTCGCAAGCGATAGGGTAGAGCCCGAAGCGCTGAGCACATACGAGGCGCTGGCAGGCCCTGAGTGGAAAGGCCGAGTGTGCATTCGCTCCTCCGGCAATATTTATAACCAATCGTTGGTCGCCGGCATGCTGGCCACTGAAGGCGCAGACAAAACTGCACAATGGTTGTCGTCTTTCGTGCCGAATTTTGCCCGCCCACCGCAAGGTGGAGACCGAGACCAGATCGCTGCGGTGGCGGCAGGCCAGTGTGATGTGGCGGTGGTCAACAGCTACTATCTGGGAGCCATGGTCAAGTCTGATGACCCTGCGCAGCAACAGGCCGCCAGCAAGGTTGGCATCTTCTGGCCCAACCAGGCGGGGCGCGGCACACACATTAACGTCAGCGGGGCCGGGGTGGTCGCTGCCAGCAAGAACACTGATCAGGCAATCGCCCTGATTGAATTCCTGGCGCGTCAGGAAAGCCAGCGCTGGTACGCCGAAACCAATAATGAGTACCCGGCAAGGGAAGGCGTTGAAGTTAGCGACCTGCTCAAATCATGGGGAGGCTTCAAGCAAGACCAGGTGGATGCCAGTGAACTGGGCAGGCTCAATGCTCAGGCCGTGATGGCAATGGACCGGGCCGGTTGGAAGTAGGTCAGTCAAACACAACGGTGGCGTCAGCCCCTATAGCCATATCAGAGCCTGGCCGTTACTGGCGGATAGGGCTCGTTGCAGTAGCTGCGCTACTCGCATTGCCAATACTTGTGATTGGAGGAAGCCTGGCGCTGCCCTACAGCGAAGTCTGGGTGCACCTGCGCAATACGGTTCTCGGCGACTACGTGTTGAATTCCCTGTTGCTGATGATCGGCGTAGGCGTCGGTACATTCCTGCTGGGGGTGAGTACCGCCTGGATCACGGTAATGTGCGATTTTCCTGGCCGCCGCTTTTTTAGCTGGGCGTTGCTTCTGCCCATGGCAATGCCAGCCTATATCATTGCCTATACCTATACGGGGATGCTGGATTTTACTGGCCCCGTTCAGACGAGTTTGCGTGAGTCCTTTGGCTGGGGCTACGGTGATTACTGGTTCCCGGAAATACGATCGCTGGGTGGGGCAGTCTGCATGTTGTCCTTGGTACTTTACCCCTATGTTTATCTCCTTGCCCGCGTCGCTTTTGCCGAACAATCCACTGCCTTGCTGGAAGCCTCGCGAAACCTGGGTAGAGGCCCCTGGCAGACACTGTTTTTTGTGGCGCTGCCTATGGCCCGCCCGGCAATAGCAGCCGGCGTCAGCCTGGCGCTAATGGAAACGCTGGCAGACTTCGGCACGGTCGACTATTTCGGCGTCAGTACGTTTACCACGGGTATTTTTCGGACGTGGTATGGGCTGGGCGAGCTGAAGACGGCGGCACAGCTTGCCTCGTTCCTGCTCTTGTTTGTATTCGTACTGTTTGCGCTGGAGCGTCGGTCTCGCGGACGTATGCGGTTCCACCCCGCAGCCCCAACGCAGCAGGCACAGCCAATACGTCTCACGGGTTGGCGCGGTAGCTGCTGTTTTTTACTGGCCGGAGGAATACTCCTGGCAGGTTTTGTCATTCCGGCAGCCAGATTATCGCTTTGGGCAGCGAGTGATTGGTCGCAGTTCTCCAGTGGCGCCTTTCTCGAATTGGCGGGCAACAGCTTTATGTTGGCAGCTATTGCCAGCCTGTGCTGTTTACTGGTGGCACTGTTTTTGGGCTATGGTCGACGACTTCACCCGGGTAGGGTGGAAACCGTCTCCGTTCGAACTGCAGCGATGGGATATGCCGTACCCGGCACCGTGATTGCGGTAGGGGTGCTGATCCCATTTGCCTGGCTGGACAATCAACTGGACAGTTTCCTGCGGCAGTACTTCGGTGTTTCCAGTGGTCTTCTGTTGAGCGGTACACTGGTTGCGCTGGTGTTTGCCTACGTTGTGCGGTTTCTGTCTGTCTCCTTGCAGTCAGTCGAATCTGGCCTGGCGCGTATCCGTCCCAGTCTTGACGAGTCTGCTCGCGGGCTGGGTCTGACACCGGCGGGCGTATTGCGCAGGGTTCACATGCCGATGTTGCGCGGCAGCTTGCTGACGGCGCTGCTGTTGGTTTTCGTTGATGTACTGAAAGAGTTGCCCGCCACCTTGATACTGCGGCCCTTCAATTTCAACACCCTGGCGGTGCGAACCTATGAACTGGCATCCGATGAGCGCTTGGCGGACGCCGCTGCGCCCGCGCTGGCTGTCGTTATCATCGGCCTGTTACCTGTCATGTTATTGAGCCGAGGCCTGTCGGCCAAGCGAGAGTCTTATGTCCGGCCAACTTGAATTGCGAGAGGTCAGTGTTAACTATGGTGAGTTTGTCGCGGCCCGCAATGTATCCCTGTCCCTGCGCGCGGGCCAGATCGGCTGCCTGCTAGGCCCCTCTGGCTGCGGCAAGACGACTCTACTGAGGGCCATCGCCGGATTCGAAGCGATTGCGTCCGGTGAGATCAATTTGCAGGGAAGACGTATCAGTTCCAGCGGCCACAGCGTGCCACCGGAGCAGCGCAAGGTGGGCATGGTGTTCCAGGACTTTGCGCTATTTCCCCACCTGGACGTAGAGCGCAACGTGGGTTTTGGCCTGGCCGGATTGGACGCTTCGAGGCGGAGCCAGCGGGTGCAGGAAATGTTGCAACTGGTAGGGCTTGCCGGGTACGGCGGGCGCTACCCTCACGAACTTTCCGGTGGGCAACAACAGCGGGTCGCACTGGCGCGTGCCCTGGCCCCCGAGCCAGAACTGCTGCTGCTCGACGAGCCCTTCTCAAGCCTGGACAGCCAGCTGCGTGAACAACTTGCCTGCGAAGTGCGAGACCTGCTCAAGGCCACAGGCGTTACTGCAGTTCTGGTGACGCACGATCAACACGAAGCTTTTGCCATGGCCGAGCACATAGCACTTCTCGACGAGGGTAGAGTGGTACAGGCGGGAACGCCCTGGGAACTTTACAACCGTCCTGTGGACGAATTCGTCGCCGGGTTCATGGGGCAGGGGAGTGTCATTACCTTTGCTGAAGGCGGGAGTGAGAGACTGGCGCGGCAGCTGGGTCTGGGCGGCGTATCAACTGGCGCGCAACACCGGGTGCTCATTCGCCCGGAAGCGGTGACATATAGCGCCGACAGTGACCTGCGCCTGACCATAACAGCGCGCACCTTCCGCGGTTCCGAGTATTTGTATGAGCTTGCTCTGGAAGGCGATCAGCGCTTGCTCTGTCTCGCACCGAATGAGGTGGACTTGACGGTGGGCTCGCTACTCCCGGTGCGCATCGATAGCACTCGCGTAGTGAAGCTCCCTCACTAACCCAGCCAGCATCTGAGGTGCTACTCCCGGGGCACCGTTCGCATCCAAACTTGCCCAATACCGAATAAGAATACTTCTCAATATGAGTTGAAAATGAGAATCAGTGCTATTAAGATGCCTCCCGATTCATACTGATGTGGCCATTGTGAGACCACTCTCAGTTTAAAGAGAACAGCATTCAGGAGTAGGGCATGAAACGGGGAATTCTCACTGTCGCGCTAGCGGCCTCGGTAGCGAGCAACGCTAACGGCACCGCGCTCGAGGAAATAACGATTGTAGGTAGCGAGGAAGATGCCCGGGTGCTGCCCGGTTCAGGCTCCGTTGTGGATAATGAACAGATCCGCATCGAGGCTGCCAATGATATCAACCAGCTCCTCAAGACGGTGCCTGGAATTTATATCCAGGAGGAAGATGGCTACGGCCTGCGCCCGAATATCGGTATCCGTGGCGCTACCAGTGAGCGTGCATCCAAGGTCACGCTGATGGAAGACGGCGTCATGATCGCCCCTGCTCCATACTCTAATCCGGCCGCATATTATTTCCCCACCACCCTGCGTATGCATTCGGTGGAAGTTCTTAAAGGCGCTCCGCTACTACGCTATGGTCCCCAGACCACTGGTGGCGTGATCAACATGATTTCGACGCCGATCCCGCAGGATAATACCGGCAAAATCAGCTTTCGCTACGGTGAGAACAACGAGATGGATCTGCTGGCCAGTTGGGGCGGCCGTTCCGGCGCTTTCGGCTATCTGGTTGAAACCGCACAGCGCCAGAGCGATGGCTTCAAGGACATTGACCGCAGTAGCAATGACTCCGGCTATGACATCGCCGACTACCTGGTGAAGTTGGGTTGGGAAGGTGAAAGACAGAGCCTGCTGTTCAAGGCCCAGTACTCCGAGGAGACCTCTGACGAAACCTACCTGGGGCTAACCGATGCTGATTTCGACCGCGACGAAAATCGTCGTTATGGCCTGTCCAGTATTGACGAGATGGACAACGACCACCAGGGCTACAGCCTGACTTACAATCTGGGGCTGGGCGATAACGTCTCTATGACAGCGATTGCGTACTACAACGAATTCGCCCGGGACTGGTTCAAGCTCAGCGGTGGCGGCTCGCTCGTGAATGCAGCGAATGGCGGTGACACGCTGGCCCAGGGCATTTTGGACGGCACTACTGATGCTGAAGACTTGTCCTATAAGCACAACAACCGGGAGTATGAAT
Organism: Halioglobus maricola; assembly: GCF_009388985.1. Taxonomy (NCBI): domain Bacteria; kingdom Pseudomonadati; phylum Pseudomonadota; class Gammaproteobacteria; order Cellvibrionales; family Halieaceae; genus Halioglobus; species Halioglobus maricola. The sequence continues at coordinate 2,585,550 of NZ_CP036422.1, read as the reverse complement.
CGAAGGGCGTGGACGTCAACTTTGATGTCGACCTCGGCTCCCACCAGTTGGCCCTGGGTGGACGCGTACACCAGGACGAGATGGACCGCTTCCAGCCTACCGAGTACTACGATCAGGTGGATGGCGATCTGGTTTACGTGAGCACCAAGGCCCCCACCGGCAGCAATAATCGGCTGGAAGAAGCAGACGCCCTGAGTTTCTGGGCAGTGGACAGCTGGCAGGTGAACGACGCGCTGAACGTCAATCTGGCCCTGCGCTACGAGGATGTTGAATCCTGGCGCAAGCAATATGCTGACCCCGAGCGCAATGTACTGGACAGCCGCCGTAAAAATAGCTCTGACGAATGGTTGCCCGGAGCATCCTTCACTTACGATTTGAACGACAGCTGGCAAGTGCTGGCTGGTGTGCACCGGGGTTTCTCACCTTTGGGTGGTGGTGCCCAGGCCAATGAAGAGCCTGAGACCAGTGACAACTGGGAAGCAGGTGTACGTTACCGTGGCAGTTGGTTTGTCGAGGCGATCGGCTTTTACAGTGATTTCGACAACAAGACTGAGAACTGCTCCAACGCCAGCCCCTGCAGCGACGGTTCTACCTCTGGTTCTTTCAATACCGGCGAGGCGACCATTGCTGGCCTGGAACTGCAGGCAGGTACCTCCTTCGACGTGGGCAGCGTCGTCATCCCGCTTGATGCCATGTATACCTACACAGACGCAGAAATCAGCAAGGACAACGACGAGGAAGGTTTCGTCAAGGGCGACCATCTCGCATCCGTCCCGGAGAACGTTTTCAGCCTCCGCCTGGGCGTAGAAACCGGCTTTGGCTGGAACAACTATGCAGTGGCCAAGTACATCGATGAGATGTGCATGAACGTGGGCTGCAACAATGGCGGCACCAAGTTTGATCGCAGTGAAGACCTGTTCGTGTTGGACTTGATCAGTCGTTACAGCATCAATGATTCGGCCACCGTGTTCCTCAAGGTCGACAACCTGATGGACGAGCAGGCTATCGTCTCACGTCAGCCCGACGGCGCTCGGCCGAATAAGCCACGCACTGCTTCTGTTGGCTTCGAGTGGCAGTTCTGAAGTTTAAATATGGGCGCGGTGTAGGTGGAGGAACCAGGAGACACTTGAGTAGCCTGGCTCAACCGTCCAGTGGCTCAAACTCGTAGAGCTTGAGTTACTGCGCCGTGTTCGCAATCAGTTTTTTCAGATTGCGCTCGTCTAGATGTTTGACCGAAGCAAGCTGTGAACCATTGTCGATGATCTTCTCCAATGACGATCCGTCGCTATTCATTTTGTAGACGTAGCGCATGCCTGACTCGGTTTTCGAGTTAAAGAACAGTTGATCCCCATCTGCAGACCAGACGGGCCCCCAATTTTCATCATCGCTGTATGTAACACGTTGTTGGTTGGAACCATCAATGTTCATCGTATAAATTTCCTGGTTCCCATCTCTGTTTGATAGAAAAACGACCCTGGAACCATCGGGCGAGACTTTGGGAGACCAATCGTTAGCCTGATTGTTCGTGAGTTGTATGATGTTGCTGCCGTCGATGTCGGCTATGCAAATCTGGCTGGGCCCTGTTTTGGAGTGGAAGAGTATTCTCCCGTCTTGCAGGAAATAAGGCGCCCGACCTTCAAGCCCTTGTATCTGGCGCTGGTTGCTACCATCGGCATCCATCAGGAAAATTTCTTCTTGCCAACCGTTTTGCGAATCCTCGTACTCACGTGCAAAGACAATCGTTTTTCCATCCGGTGACCACGCCGGTGCGCTGTCCCATACGTTGTCGAGATGGGTCAGCCTCTGCATATTACTACCGTCGGTATTTACGGAGTGTATCGACCAGGTCTTACGGTTATCGTATTTGCCGTAGAACGCGATGCTTTTTCCGTCAGGCGAAACCGCGGGATAGCCATCGTCTCCTGTGAAATTAGTAACCCTGACCCGTGATTCCCCCTGCGCATCACTAAGATAGATTTCTCTGCCGTTTTCGCCATTTGCTGAATACACGATCGAGTACTGAGTAGATGGAGGCGGCTCACTGATCTGGCAGCCCGTAGTCATCACAAGCGCAATCAGTGCAAGGATGGGCGCCTTTATCATTGCCGGGTCATTTTTCTTCATGAATTCCGTTCCTGTCTCACACTAAGTTTCCCGCGCCAAAAGGTCACATGCACTGTGCGCATCAAACCACAAGTTTGGTTGATGTGGTGCTTTAGGGGCGGTTCACATATTCAAATAGCTTAGACGATAAACGCATGTCGTTCCGCCGTTGTAACGCCAGGCAGGCTTGCCGGCTTCGTTGGTGGGATTTGGCAACCGATTACCGGAATAAGTAGCCACTTCCCGAGCAGGGCCTATCCATGAGCTTGCTACCTACCCCTGTTCAATGTACAAAGATTAATGCTCCGGCAACAGCGGGAGCCAACGGGGCAATAAAAACTCAGGGAAGGGGCGATGGTTCGAAAGATTACCTTGGTGCCGCTGGTACTCGGCGTGCTGTTGCTCGCCGCCAGCCATTTTGCGCAGTCGGAAGAAGTATGCGGAGGCGAAGAGAGCGGTATCTGTGGCACCTCTCCTGCCGAGCGGGTTGCCGGCCCTGATCCTTGTGGGCCGGGCACATTTCGCGATCCTCGCAATGAAGGCGAGTGCTGGAAGTGTCCAGCCGGGTATGGTCGCACTCTCGCGCCGGTCGATGGAGATAACGCTTGTTCTCGCCCCTGGACCGATATAACCACGGCGGCGGTAAAGCATAATCCTCCTGAATATAGACAATGCCCCGCCGGGCAGATCCCCGACCCGGAAAACAGGTTTTGCTACTCCTGCCCCAATGGGACAATCAATGACCCGCTCCTCATAGCGACGAGCAGCGCGTGCTTGAGTAGCGTCGATAAGCCGGTCGCATTTGAGAAAATTGTAAAGGTCAGTGAAAAGGAGACGAGCTGCCCTGCCGGCTCGTTCCATGATATCTGGCGCGATGAGTGCTGGTCGTGTCCGGCGGGTTTTGACCGGACTTTGTCGGCGGTCGACGCCTGGGATGCCTGCATCAGGACGGAAAAGCGCTCTGTGGCTACCTTTGAAAAGTCGGTACCTGCATCCTGCCCCTCCGGTACATTCCTGGATATCGGGCGCAACGAGTGCTGGTCGTGTCCCTCTGGCTATGGCAGAACACTCGATTCGGTAACCAGCGGTACCGCTTGTGCGAAGCTTGCGTCCGAGAGTGTTACTGAAGCTGACTATCATGGGAAGTCCGGCTGTGAGTCAGGTACTTTTTTTGATCCGCGCGGCGGTGGAGAGTGCTGGTCGTGCCCGTCGGGTTACGCCAGAACCTGGGACCCGGTTACGGCTTCAACCGCCTGCTCCAAGGCGGTTTGGGGGCCCTTCAGTGGCGCTACGTTCCATAAAAAAACCGGCTGTGCCGCGGGGCAGTTCGGCGACTTGCGCAATGGCGGGGAATGCTGGTCATGCCCCGCTACGTACAATCGTTCCCTGGCTCCGGTGACGGCCTATAACGCCTGTTCAAAACTGATTCCGGGAGACCTGAGCGCGGCCACTTTTCATCTTGACAGAAAGTGCTCCTCAGGCACATTTTTCGACCCTCGAAGTGGCGGGGAATGCTGGTCTTGCCCGTCTGGCTATAACCGCTCGTTGGCGCCCGTAACGGCGGGTAATGCCTGTTCTCAGGCGGTAGAGCACGAGCGCGTATTCGCAAACTTTGAGAAGTCCCTCAAGTGCGATGATGGGACGTTCAATGATTTGACCAAACCAGGTTGTTACCAGTGTCCGGAGTTGTACGGTAGAACCTGGGATCCTATTGATTCGCCGACCGCGTGCGCTCTGGATATTGCAAAAATCAGTCCTGCGGAGTTTGTGCGTAAGGCTGACTGCCCCACGGGTTCCTTCTTTGATCTCTATGACGATGGTAAGGGGACAGGCAGCGGCAGTTGTTGGGAGTGCCCGAGCCAGCATCAGCGCAGCGCTACCCACATTACCCGGACTGACGCCTGCATCAGTAGTGGCTTCGTGTGGGAGGCTGAGAAGTTTCGGGAGCCGGGTATGGTAGGCCTGGTGAGTGTCGAACCAAAAAGTGCTGAGGAAATTGGCACCAATGGTACTTACGATGACCTGGATGTCACCGACAAGAAGTCGCCCATAGTTGGAATCCTGGAAAAGTTATTGGCAGATGAAACGTTACTGACGTGGTACCTGCAGGAGGTGTATCAGGATAAGGCTGCTGTCGACAGAGAGTGGGAATTGATTCGACAAAACCCGCTCGATAACGTTCATATCAAGCAGGTTCTCTACTTTCGATTGCTGGAAGCGGTGATTGTCCCGGAGCCGGATCGCAATGCGGAGGAGCAGGCGCTTGTAGAGGCAGTGGAGCTGTATGTGCGTGAGCGACGCGTGGCAATCGCGCAGGAGGCGCTCAAGGCCTTTTATGCGTACGAGGATGCAAAACTCTGGCGCTTCTCACAGGGCGAGCTCCCTTTTGATAGCCTGTTCAAGTATGGGATTCATTCGAGACCGGACTTTTTCGAGATCATCTCCACGCAAAGTATCGAGCTTAATGCTGCCGGTGTGTTGGCGGCCGACGCCATAGGCCAGGCTGCGGTCGTATTCACCAATACGCAGAGCGTCAATAAGTTGCTGAAAACGACCGGCGTAGTGGGCGCTACGAACGTAGGCAGCGATCTTCTGGATACTCCCAGCTCCAAGTATCTTGACGCGGGGGTCAACACCTTGATGGTGCTTCCCATCAGTTATGCGCTGTTCTCGGGAGACTATTTCAATGCTGCCGCCGCTGGTGGACAGGAAGTCGGCATTATCCTTGCTGAAAAGACGCTGCAGACGGCTCTCACAAAAATTTATACAAAGAGTGCGCTCAAGGCTGCGCAAGCCGCCGGCCAGCTCACTACCCAGGCCGCGATAAATGCAGCCAGGTTGGCGGCAACCAGATCCGTAACGACGGCTATGAACGTTGTTGGCGTCGCCGCGCTGGTAGCCGAGCTGATCATTACGGAAATTGTCGAAAACGCCAATATGGAACCGAAACTCATCGCACAGATAGATTTCGCGAAGAGAGATGTCGATTTGGCAAAAATGGTTGACCAGGAAGGTGGCACAGCGCTGCTGCATCAGTACTGGATTCTGGCAACTCAGGAAACGAGCGTGAGCGGCGGTGAGTACTGGCGAGCGCAACTCGAAGTGATTGCCACAGCCGCGTTAGAACGCGCACGGCTGGCCGATTTCGATCTGGAAACAATCGCCGATAAAGATAGAGATGGTATCCCCGATTTGCTGGATAATTGCCCTGAGACGCCTAATGCGGATCAACTGGACGATGACGGCGATGGCCTGGGCAACCGTTGTGATGCCATACAGCAGATCTCCGATCGTGATACAGACGGTGTGACCGACTTCTTTGACAACTGTCCGGATACTCCAAACGCGGAGCAACAAGATGCGGACGCGGACGGATTGGGCGACAGCTGCGATCCGACGGTATTCGGTGATGATGACGACAACGATGGGGTGGAATTCCTTCTCGACAACTGTCCTTACACGGCCAATGCAGATCAGTTGGATTCAGATCTGGACGGCCTGGGTGATATCTGTGATGCGATGCAATACGACGGGGATAACGACGGCATTGATGATGTTGATGACCCGTATCCTGACGCGGTTACTGTAATGAAGGCTGTCAGCGCCGGCGAGTTTTCTGCCACAATTGAGACGCGCCCCGGCGTATCTTCTTCCTGCTCCTTGACCAGTGGGTTTGTTGGTGCTGCTGATAAACCGCAGCAACTTGAGGTTGGCATCGATCGCCAGGTGAGCTTCACTCTGCACGGTTGCGATGAGAACGAAGCAATTGAAGTTATCATCGATTTTGGGGTGCCTATTCCCAAATCCGCGGTAGCGCTCAAGCTTCAATCGAACGGCTGGGCACCATTTGCCGCAGAGCAGATTTCTGACACACGGATCCGATACTTGTTGATAGACAATGGCCCTCTGGACACAGACCCCACGCCAGGCGCGATTTCTGACCCGGTCACGGTGGGGCTAATGGCTGCTGGCGTTGCTGACGGCCCTGGGGTGTCCTTGCCAAGTTCTGCCGGCAGCATGGCCAGGCCTGTCCCCATGATGCAGTACTGGGTTTGGCTATTGGTATTGCTGATGCTTGTCGCTGTTGGCCTTACAGTGAGCAGGCCCCGTTGATGAGAGAGTCTGCTTAGCTATTGGCTCAGGCCCCCAGATTCTGGAGACGATGGGCCTGCTCTTGCGGTGTCACCGACAGCACTGTGCTCTTACGATTGGTGAGGAAGTACAGGCTACTCTCCTCAATTGCCGCCCTTGGCGAAGGAGGGGTCTGCAGTGCCCGAGAAGCAAGCCATCACCCAGGGGTAAGTGTCGGTTACGTAGTAGCCGTATTGGTTATCGACGAACATGCCATTGCAGACGTCCAGGTCGCCGTTGTTCGTGAACTCCCAGTCGTCTATGTACATTCCGTCATAGTTGCCTCCGGGGTCGGCGCTGCCAGCCGGGCGGGTGCCGCTCTTCAAGGTGTAGCCTGATTGGGCCTTGCGCACTTGTCCTGAGTCGTTGTCGTAGAAGTAACTGCCGTAGACGGGAAACCCATCAGCTGCGAAGCCGATCACCGGTGAACCATTGCGACCGGGATTGTCGTCGAAGAGGGCAAGCGGATTGCCATGGTAGTGGTACAACCCATTGGGCTGGGTATGTGCGTTGTGGGCGTCTACGCCAAAGCCACCTGGGGTGCCCAGTGGATCGAGCATCCAGTCATCTCGCCCGAGCTCGCAGCCGATAGCTACGTTGCCATCGGCATCCGCCCGGGGGTCATCAGGGCTGTAGCAACCCGCGGACAACAGGTCCAGCGGCACGCCATTGAGCATTACCGCGTTGTAATAGATCTGGCTGAGGGCTGTCGGCTCCGCGGCCAGCGTGGGCAGTCTCGGCAGCTCGAAGTCCTGACCCACTTCGCTCACGTTCGTGGCGAAACGTGCCGAATCATCATTAAAATTGTGATTTGGGATCGAATTGGAGCTGAGAGTGCAGCGGTCCAGGCCTGCGACGATTGATACATCACCCGCGAACAACTGGCTGCGTTGAACGTCCAATACGGAAGATGAGTAAAGCTGTGCGTAGAGCGCGCAGTCGCCACTTGTCTCCACCAGGATGGCATCGGTGATGTCCACCGCTTCAGCGTCAGCCAGCGGTGCGAATTCTGGCGTCAGATAGAACACTTCATCAGAATCGAGTATGGACAATAGAGCTTCTATACCGAGGAATCCATTTGTCACCAGTTGGCAGTAGGAATCGCTACCACCACACAGACCTCGCGACTGCCGCTTCCACCCAATGAAGGCAAATCCGGATTCGGGAACAGCGACAAATGTTTCATCAAAGTCGACGCCCCCAACCTCGATAGTGCAGGAACTGGCTGCCGCGCAGCCGTAATTCTGTGAAATCACTGCCCCGGTTTCAGGGTTGTCGATCTGTATCTTGCAGCCGGCCAGTGCGAGCGGTAGCCAGAGAAGTAGTATCTTGCGCATGAAATCAAGTGACCTGAAGAATCAGTAGATCGCCATCGTAGTGTTTCGTCAGCGGCCAGTGAAGTAAAGAATTGTTAATACCTGCAGCGGCATGTGCTGTGCCGTAATATGCTGGGCGCACGACCTGGGTTTTTGACTAAGTGCGCGCTTCCATTGAGAATAGCCATTCTCTGACTTGGGGATCACCGGATGTTAAAGAACGCTGCATTTACGCTGTCTATTCTGATCGTCGTAGCGATCGCCCTGGCGTTTCCTTCTCTGTTTCTGAGTATCGGCAATTTCGAACTCACAGGATTGATCGTTCCGCTGCTGATGATAATCATGTTCGGGATGGGGACATCTGTTGGAGTGGCTGACTTTGTGAGGGTATTGAAGATGCCCAAGAGCATTGCTGTCGGCCTGGGTTGTCAATATACGTTGATGCCGATGATCGGGGTGGCTCTGGCAAGTGCATCGGGGCTCCCACCTGAAATCGCCGTCGGAATGATTCTTGTGGGCTGCGCACCGGGTGGGCTTGCCTCGAATGTCATGGCCTACATTTCGGGAGCAAACCTGGCTCTTTCCCTGTCTTTGACTGCCTTTTCCACGATTATTGCGCCCTTGACGATGCCGCTGTTGATGTCTTTGCTTGCCGGCGAGCATGTGCCCATACACCCGATAGAGATGTTCTGGAGTATCACGAAAATGGTGCTCTTACCGGTTTGCGCTGGCCTGTTGTTCAATCACTACATGCATGGAAAATTCCCCTTGCTCGATCGAGCCCTGCCGCTGGTGTCGATGGGGGGGATCGTCATTATTATTGCGGTGATCACTGCCGCGGGCCGAGACAACCTGCTGTCACTGGGATTTGCCTTGATTGGCTTCGTCGCACTGCAAAACATACTGGGCCTGGCACTGGGTTACGGTACCGCGAAACTGATACGTATGGACGAAGCTTCGGCGCGCTCGATTGCGTTCGAAGTCGGCATGCAGAACTCTGGTCTGGCATCCGGCATTGCAGTGGAGATGGGGCGTGTCGCCTCCATGGGCATAGCGCCGGCTGTCTTCGGCCCGATAATGAATATCAATGGTTCCATTCTGGCTTCATATTGGCGCAAAAGCGCGGACAGCGTTCGAAAGGGCGACAATGACTAATGGCAATATCCAGAGTCTGCCGGTACTGGATATTGATGGCACTCAGGATTTACAGCGCTATTTCGCAGGCTGCCAGAATGTCGTCCATTTTCCTCCTCGGTGCGCAGTGAATTCCTTTGCCTTGCTCAAGAAGTTTGACTTCTAGGGTTTGGGTTCAGCGTATTCATCCAGGCGCGCCGCGAGAAATTTCGTCCACTTGCCTTCAGACAGGTAGTAGTTCTTCACCCGCGGATGAACGAGTAATTTCCGGCTCCACAAATGGTAGGCTGCAATACCGTCAAAGCCATTCCATTCCGGGTGTTTTTCCAACTGTTCAAACAGTAAATTCACAGCCCGTTCCGCATCCATGCCCGCCACGATGCTGAGTTCCCAGGGCTGCCATTCCCCGTCTGCTTTGATTTTTGATAAGACCTCCCGAGTCAATCTTTCGGCTTGGTCGTTGCTTCCCAGCAGGTTGTGGGCCTTGATCAGCAATGCTATGTGCTCGTGGCCGTCGTCCACAGTCTGGGACAACACGTACTCTTCGTTGGCCAGGACTTTCCGGGCTCTCAGGCGGGCGCTGTCCTGCTCTTGCCTGGATAGGTGAGCCGTCATCGCGGCAGCATCGACCACATTTGAGACCAGAGGAAACCAGGGGCTTTCTCTGGGCACCACGTCATCTGAGGACATCTCAATCAAGCTGTCGAGATCGTTGGTGAATATGTGCAGATCCACCTCGTCCCAGAAGCGAAACACCGGGTCGACAAAGTTCTCGTTGACGATAGCTTCAGCGAGTCCTTTTTCATACTCTTTCAGGAAGGATTCGTCTGCAGTGATCAGAAACGCTGAGCGAATCTGCCGCCGCTTGAAGTTCCAGGCAACCCGGGCGAGGTTTCGATCGGCGGCGGTCTCAGGGAGAATCTGATTCAGCCGTGCGGCAAGACGCGGCAAGCTCTCCTCGAACCCTTTATCCCTGTGCCATTTGAGAACGGCAGCTACCATACGTGCGTTAAAAGGGTCCAGTTCAAGGGCCTTGTCGAAAGCTTCAATTGCAGCAGACCATGCTGTTTCCTGATCATGGTCAGGCAGATCAACGAGGTGTGAATGCCAGTGACCCAAGTGGTACCAGGCCTTGGCGCTATCTGGATAGGCGGCGATGATTTGGTCAAATATCGCTCTCTGTGTCTCCATTTCTGCTGCAGTTTTTGGCCAGTTATAGTCGACAGCCTGGGAAATGAGGGTCTCTTCGTTCTGGGGATCCAGAGCGACAGCCTTCTGCAGTGCGCGCTGTGAATCTGCTGTGAGTTCAGCGATCGCTTTCTCTCTATCCTGCTCGTCGCTGAGATACCAGCCCCGTCGCTTGAGGCGATCCAGCTGAAGGTCATAGAGTCGCTTGAGGACCGCCCATGCTTCTACAAAATCGGGGTCTTCCGCCACAGCTTGCTCGAGCAGTTCTCGCCTGCGCGTCATGCTCGCTTCGTTCTCGCCCTCGGTTTTCTCGATGCTTGCTGCTTTGATGTAGCTGTCGTAGGCGAGGACACTCACCGTTGGCATGTCATGCAGGTCACCCACCGACTCTGGCTGAAGTTCCAGGTGAATAGAGTCGCTGATCTCCCGAGCGAGTTCGCTCTGGGTAGCAAACACGTCTACCACTTCCCGTTCATAATTGTTCGCCCACAGGTGGAGATCGTTGTGGGCGTTAATCAACTGGATCGTGACTCGCACATGATCGCCCATACGCCGTACTGAGCCCTCAACGATGTAGTCCACGTCCAGTTCTTCGCCGATCTCGCGCAGGGTCATATCTGAAGCGGCATACTTGAGCATGGAGGTACGCGAGATCACCTGGAGGTCATCGATTCGTGACAGGTTGGTCAGCACATCCTCGTGAATGCCGCCGGCAAAAAATGCGTTTTCCGGATGCGAGCTCATATTGACCAACGGCATGACTGCGATCGACTCTTCAATCTGGACTTCCATCACGGTTGATTGGTGCTTGGCTGAGGGGCTCATCGCGGTCACTGGAGTCCGCTCCTGAAAATAGAAGAAGAGCCCCAGAGTGCCGAATATCAGCGTCGGAATGGCTGCGCCCAGTCCATAGGCGTGCCAGTTCCGTTTCGCGGTCAAAGCCTGCGTCGAATCTCCCGCGGCCACCGCTTTACTCGATGGCTTGATCCCATCCGGAGTTAATTCGAACGCCCATGTAATTATGAGCGCTACCGGGAATCCCAATAGCAGCATCAAAGCGACGAAACGAAATGCCCAATCAGGGATGCCGAAACTGGCGAAAGTGGACGAGGCCACCTGGATGATGAGCCAGCCGGTAACGATATAGACCGAGGCAACGCGAATGACCTTGCGGCGCCTTAGTTCCTTCCAGAAGCCCAGAGTGGCCTGCTGATCTGGCTCGTTGTTGTTCTCTGCACTCATTGGAATGAATGACCGGCCCTGTCGAGTTCACCTGAATATATACAGTTCTATCCTGTCACGCAAAAGGTGTGAATGTGTTCGAGCCTGAGTCAGGCTGAACGAGCGCACGTGCTGAACATCTTCCCAGCCGGCTGGTCTTTTCGTCAGGTGCAACGGATAAGACTGGATGGGTGGTCGTTCATGGTTTTTTTCTTGCTTCCTGCGCTATTTTCTCGATTCGAGAGCGAAGCCACATGTGGGCTGGCTGCTGATCACTGCGGCGATGCCAGGTCATGAACATCCTGACGGGGTCAGATGTCTGTGGCAGCGGGGCAACGTCGAGATCCTTGAGCGTGCAAAGCTTCATTAATTCCAGTTCCGTAGCAATCAACCGCGTTTCCTTCACAAATGATGTGATTGCTGCTTAGCGACGGCCGCCGTTTCTATCGATCCCTGGCTGAAAGCGCGCTGTAGGACAGGTTGTACTTCTGGATACACTCGGCGAGCACGAACTGGAGGGGTTGCAGGTTACCGAACAGCGACCAGGGAAGACGTTACCTCTACCACCCGCGTCGATCTTTTCGGGATGTGTGGCGCAAGCACCGTGCCGATAGCTTTCGTGCTGTATTTGCCAGCTATGAGGATAACGATAAACTGGCGCTGGAAAACTGGAACGGAGCGAGTTCGCTCCAATACCAATATCCGGCTACGCTGGGAGCTGATCGAGGATCTTTACTGGCATATCACTGCCTGGGCCGCTACCGACAATGCAGCGGAGAATTCTGAAGCCAGCAGGGACTATTCCCTGACGACGGGTATTGGATGGGAGTACTAAGCCCGTTTTACGTAATGATGAGGTCCGCTGCCTGATAGGCTAAGTCTTGAGCACCTTGTCGACGATGCGTGTCACAGAAGGCACTTGTCGGGAATTCTCCTGTAGCCATTGGTTAAGGCTGGCCACCGGGAGTGGCTTGGACACGTAGTAACCTTGCAAGATATCGCAGCCCAGTCGCTCCAGTTCCCATGCCACTCGAGCGTCTTCAACACCCTCTGCGACAACAGCTAAGCCCATGTTGTGCCCAAGCTCAATGGTCGAGCGCACGATAGTCTCGTCGTCTTTGTCGCGATCCAACTCGGTTACGAAACTTTTATCGATCTTCAGTTCGTGAACAGGCATTTTCTTCAGGTATGCAAGCGAAGAGTACCCGGCGCCATAGTCGTCGATGGCCAGCCTTACGCCCAGTTTGTGTAACTTTTTCAGTTGAGCGATAGAGGCTTCGGGATCGCGCATCGCTGCGCTCTCCGTGATCTCGAGCGTTAGCATCTCGGCCGGTATCTGGTGAGATTGAAGTAAGTTGAGCAGCAGTTCCTCGAAACCCTCGCGCTGAATATCAAGGGCGGAGATGTTTACCGATAGGGTCAGGTGGTATTTTTGTTTGCGCCAGATGGCAAACTGGGCAAGCGCTTGCGTCAGCACCCATTCAGTCAATTCCACAATATAGCCTGTTTTTTCGGCCAGCCCGATAAACTCATCCGGGGGGACGAAGCCTAAATCAGCATGCTTCCAGCGCACCAGGCACTCTACACCGTGTACAGTTCTCTGTTCGGCTAGTGCTGAAACCTGTGGCTGGTAGTACAGCTCCAGGTCGCCATTTCTGACAGCACTCGGCAGTTCGCTCATAAGGGTCAGGCGCTTGATACTGTTTTGGTCCAGGGCAGGGTCGTAGACCATAGTGGTCAGGTGCCTTTGCTTCGCCTCGTTTGCAGCTACGCTCGCGAGCCGAAGCAGACCTTGTGCGTCTGGAGCATTCTCTGGATATGCCGCAATGCCTATGGTTGAAGAGACAGACAGCGCAATACCGCGAATATTGAATTCATTGGCGAAACACTGGTGAATTTGCTCGGCCAAGTGATAGGCGTTGGTTACGCGATCGGTACTTATGAGTACGGCGAATTCACTGGAATTGAGGTTGGCGATACAGTGCTTGTTAAATCGCTGCTCCAGGCGCTCCGTGATGATTGCCAGTAGTTTGTCGCCCCAATTGTGCCCCAGTGAATCGTTGATATCTTTGAAGTGATTGAGGCCACAGCAAGCTACGATCAGGTGCGTTCCTTTTTCATCGGCCACCTTGATTTCGTCCTGTAGCCGGTGAATGAAACCTGCACGATTCAAGGCGTCAGTGATACTGTCATGGTGTGCTTGGTACTGAATTTCGTTCTCACGTTCGGAGATTGCGCCCTGCATGTGGGCAAAGGAGCGTGAAAGGAACCCGATTTCATCACGACGCTTACTGTCCAGTGGCGTTGAATAGTCGCCTCGCGCGATGTCGCCCGCGGCCTTCATCAGGGTGTGTAACGGGCGCGTGATGCCACGCGCGAAAACATAGGCAAGACCAAGTGCGAGAAGGGTAATCGCCAGGTAGATGCTTAGGAGGCTCATCCACCAGGACTGGAAGCGGGCGAGGGGTTCGTTCAGCGAACTCTGTAGTAGCACACCCAGGCCGGCGGCGTGATTGCCGAGCTCGCTGTAGAGGGCCAGGTCTTCCCACCCCGGCGAGCTGACTTGCCAGATGCCCTGAGTAATGACGCCTTTATCGTTAATTGCCTTTTTTTGGTCAGCATTGAGTGAACTGCCAACAAATGCGAAACCGGATTCGGCTGTCTCCATAAAGCTGATGTCCACGCCTGTCACCTGACTGTGATGCATGGCAAGTGCGTCGTCGACCACGAACCCCATGCCGATCCAGCCCATGGATAGCGGTGCCATAACTTCGACGAAAACCAGCTGATAATACCTGCCTGCGAGTTTCGCCAACCCGAGTCGCTGTTCGTTCTCGTTGTTCAGGAATGACCAGAGTTCATCAGGTAGATGGTCAATGTCGAGATCGGTGCTCGCCAGCATCGTCCCCTGGCTATCGACAAAAAGCGCGACGTCAGCGCCTATGCGTCGACTGTGGTTTGCCAGTACGCTCTCCATGGTCTCGGTATCGCGCTGACCTACGGCCTGGCGCAAGCCCCAGTCACGGGCAACCGTCACTACGTTCTGGCTTAAAAAAGTCTGCTGGTTTTGCAGGGAGTCCGTGAACGAGCGTTGCGCCGTGACCAGGCGCTGTTCAGTCTCCAGCTCGACATTTTCTCGCGCCGAACTGTACAGGAAGCCCATGCTCGCGATCGCCAGACCCAGCAGCAGGGACATGAGTAACAGGAATATTCGACTGTGTAGCTTCATGGTTATCACCGAACCCCCTGAATTGTGTTTATAAAAATCAGCATTTCGTCAGTGCTGCCAATGTATCAGTAGTAATACCGGACGCTAAGCAACAGCTGCTTTTCTGTCATCCGGGTTGGTTCTGAAAAGTAAATACGGCTTTTCTGGTTAGAGTAACGGCGCGTGCCTTCTATTGAGAACTTCCAGTTCTTTGGCAATAGATAAGAGTATGCCAGAGTCCAGGCGTCACCTTCCTCATCGTTATAATCAATGTCAGTGTCGTCGAGATCGATAACTTCGCTGTATTCCCAGCGCGCTGCTAACCGGTGGCGGCCATGGGTTTTGACCAACATCAGGTAAGCCGACTCAAAGTCGTTGTCGACAACATCGACATTCATGATGGTATTGCCGCGAAGGACCTGGCTGAGCAGGGTGAAATCGCCCGGTAACTGCCACTTTGCACCAATCTGGTAGAACCAGGTGCGCCAGCCGTACTGACCGTCCTCAAGCAATTCGTCGTCTGCCAGATTATCGTAGAACACAGCCTGAACTTCGAGCGTTCTGGGTAATTCCCATGTGGCAGCGAGGTAGTAGCCTGGCCTGTCGTCGATTTCCATGAAGGGCTCGAAGTCGGGGCTCAGCTCGGACCCGCCAGGTTGGGGCTCCAGAATTGGCAGCTCTCGAGCCGGCAGAGTGCCGTTGATGCCCGTTTGCCGGTCGTGGCCGGCCCAGCCGCGCCAGGAGATCATAGCCCCCATAGGGTCGTTGAATCCGAACAGGGCTCCCGTGAAACTGACCCGGTGCTGGGTGCCTTTTGAGTCCCGCCCGGACCAGGTCCATTTACCTTCGGCGCCTATCGTCCGTATCTCTTCGCCAATCCATGTGTTGATGAAAGAGCTGTTCAAGGTGTACGGCGATGTCCAGAATTTGCCCCGATTTTCGAGCGAAAACTCGGGGTGGAATGCGCCAATGCGGTAGCGTGATCGCCACGACTTGCTGTTCATGGAGCGATGCTGCCAGTAGGCTTCTGTGAGCTCCACCGAACTGTCCGGGTCGGGGTAATAGTGCGCTGCTATCTTGATGTGGGATTCTAGATTGAAGGAGTAGCGTAGACCCAGTGCCAGCTGGTTCAGCTGGAGGTCGCCGGAATCACTCTCATCGTAACGGAACTTGCCCGGGCCTCGCTGTAACCAACTTTCTTCCCCGTCATTAAAGGATAGCTGTGTATCAACCAGGCCAGAGACCTGAAGTCCTTTCTTGCGTACTTCTTCTCCATGGGAATGAAGCGGAGTGGCGGCCAGAATCGCAGCCAGGAAAGCGGGTAGGAACTGTCTGCAGTTCTCAGTAATCATCCCACTCATCCAGCCGAGGTTCAGGCGCCTCTGGTTGTGACACTTTTCTCCTTTTGAAGTGAAGGACGAGAGTCTCAAGCTGATCCTTTCCGGTAACTGTGACTATCTTGCCAAGCGTCTCTTCAGGATGCAGTGACGGGTGCCAGACGGCGATCTCGTATTCTCCCGGCGGCAGGTTTTTGAGTACGGCTTCGGCACCTGTCATTTGGGTATAGAACGGTGTGTCCACGACGACGATGTAGCCGAGCATCCAGTCGTGGATATTGCAGCCCAGCGGCACAACTCCTGGCTCATTGAATATAATGGGCTCGGGCGTATCTTCACGATAAAGAGGCAATTCAAAGGTCTTGGTTTGCGAGAACGAGTAGACGTGGTGTGCGATAGGGTCGCGATTGGGGAAGTGGACAGGTGCACCCACCTGGGTGGCCAGTATATAGGGCCTGAACTGCCGATTTTCCTGTGCCATGTCCCGCGGTGGGGCAGTGACACCCTCGCTGAGTTGGCTATCAAGAGGTACGGCAGAAATCACGGCACCGGGCAGGCTGATGGGGCCGTCTGAATTATCAGAACGCAAGGCAACGGAAAGATCGGCCAGGGCCGCGCTGCACACCAGGCCCACCGTCAGCGCCAACAGTACCTGTTTTCTTATTAGTTGAGACAAACCCATAGTCGCTCAGCAAGTCTATTCGTTCGGGAGACGTCAAAATACCCGAGGTTTTCCACATGTAGCAAATCCTACAGTGACGCAGTGGCGGCTTTAACTGTTATCTCGACTTTTCGGTTTTTCAGCGCCCAGATGTGATGCATATCACAGAACGCCCGGTGCAGCGGAGTTCGGCTCCTCACCATTTACGGGGAACACCTGTATTTACTGAAAATAGCCGGGAATGGCGGGCCGACCTGCCGCCTAGGAGTGGCTGGGGGGCGGTGGGGTGCCGCGGCCAAAATATGTCGTTCACGTGGGCGCGATTGTGCGCTATCTTTGAACGGAGGTGTGAATGGCGGTCAAATAAAAAGGGTGACATATGTTGAAGAAAATTTCTGTTCGGATGGGTCTCGGATTATCTTTCTGGCTCTTGCTGTCGAGCGCTCCTGTCCATGCCGAGCTGGTGCAATTCGAGGCTGTATTTCAGATCGACAGAAAAACCACGTTTGACCCTACTGACACAGTAATCATCACTGGTGGGGATTTCGACGAGGTTCAGATCGGCGATCAATTCACGGTTCACTTCATTATCGATACAGATCAAACGGACTCGAGTGATGTTATCGATATGCAAGATAATGCTTTTCTTGCTTCAGATGCGCGAATTGGTAACTTCGGCTCAGTATTACATTCGTTAGCCATTGAGGCCGGTGCAGGCAATGCTGGCACATACGATCCATCGGGTGTTTCTATTAGCTCGTCTACCGCATCAACCACATCTGATGCCGTAGCTGTTTACAAGTCAAACAACGCTGTCGCCAATAAGGAAGTTATTCGACTACTAGCCGCGACAGCACCAACGCCCGCGGGTCTGGGTGGAGATTTAACGGATGTGGTGATTAATTTCAGTAATGTTCAGCCACTCAACGCCTCTAATCCCGAAGACTACCTCGAGGATCGCAGCGTCACTGTGTCTCCGTTTGATTTTAACCTGTTCTTCCAGGGAGCATCGCGAGTGACTGGCAATGTCCGTGATCTTGTACTGTTAGACGATGACATTGTTGGCACAGGCTTCGCAGTGACTAACTTAAATCGTCCTCTGAATTTGAGGTTCGGTGAAGCGGAGGTGATCCCGGCAGTTGGGCCGTCGTATCAGGAGAGCATTTATGCTTGGGGTACGCTTGTTAGCCTGCAGTTGCCGTTAGTGCCGACAGCTATCCCTCCACTGATTCCTGGCCCCATTCCGATCGCAACACCAATAGCGACACCTACCCTGACACCGACTGCCATACCGACGCCAGTCCCAACCTTGCCTTTACCATTCCTCGTGCTAGTTGCGGGTATTTTAGTGAGTATTGGTGTAAAGCGCTTACATCGACGCTAAGCGCAGTTCAGGACTGTTTAGGGCTTCTTGGGTCCAGTCAGCAAGCTAGCCAGCCAGGCTCTTGAAGTAGGGGATAGCCTTACTCAATCCCTCTTCCAACTGGACAAGCGGCTCCCAGTTTAGATCCCGTCTGGCAACGCTAATGTCCGGTTGTCGCTGTACCGGATCGTCCTGGGGTAAGGGCTTGAAAACCAGCTCGGATTTAGAGCCCGTTAAGGTAACAATCTTCTCGGCGAGCGCAAGCATTGTAAATTCGTTGGGATTACCGAGATTTATAGGGCCGGTAATGTCTTCCCCGGTGCTCATCAGCGCTATCAGTCCTCCCACCAAGTCATCAACATAGCAGAAGGACCGAGTTTGAGTGCCATCGCCAAAGATTGTGATCGGATCACTGCGCAATGATTGCATAATAAAGTTCGACACAACCCGCCCGTCATTCGGATGCATATTCGGGCCATAGGTGTTGAAGATACGTGCCACTTTGATCTGCAGTTTGTGCTGTCGATGGTAATCAAAAAACAACGTCTCGGCGCAGCGCTTTCCTTCGTCGTAACAAGACCGAATACCGATAGGATTCACGTGCCCCCAATAACCCTCTGCCTGCGGGTGTACCTGAGGGTCGCCATAGACTTCACTGGTGGATGCCTGCAATATCTTGGCGTTATTTCTTTTCGCCAACCCCAGCATATTGATCGCGCCATGCACACTGGTTTTGGTGGTTTGGACAGGATCGTATTGATAATGAACGGGAGAAGCGGGGCACGCAAGATTGTAAATCTCGTCCACTTCTATGTAGAGAGGAAACGTTACGTCGTGGCGCAAAAGCTCGAAGTATGGGTTCGCCAACAGGTCCAGGATATTGTCCTTTGTTCCTGTATAGAAATTATCGACGCAGATCACTTCATTGCCTTCGGCGAGCAGGCGGCGACACAAGTGTGAGCCGACAAAGCCTGCTCCACCTGTGACTAGAATTCTTTTACGTAAATGGATGTTGTATCTCCCATAATGACAGTAGATTTAGTGTGGGCTGTCAGGGTGGACCGCCTGCTGATTTGAGGCCGAAAATTCTACCACGAATGTGCTTGCTAGATCAGCTCTCTAGAAAAGCTAGAGCCACAAGAGCAACTGCTTATGCGGCTCAAAATCACCCGCACAAAGAGCCATCCTAACTTCCTCCCAACTCTACGTGTCCCAGGTTCAGTAGTCCCAATTGAGCAGAAGCCGATCCCGGCAAATAAACGCACTTTTTAGGCTGAGAGTCATATTGCCCTATAAAAACTAGGGTTTTAGAGCCAACAAGAAGTATGCACGTTGCGCCAAATAGGTCTATAACTTTAGAAATTATTTGAAAATGCAGTGGAAGACAGATGGGTCTGAGAACATCGAGCAAGGCGGTGGCATCTTATGCGAGAAATCGAGCGATGACTAATAAAATCTCTGCCGTTGCGCTTATGCGACCACTTTTAACTTACCTGAGGTTGCCTGTATTGCTCTCAATAGTCGCCTTCTCATCCGCCGCGAAAGCGCAGGATTATGCCGAAATGCTCATGAAGGCCGCAGGGGTACCGAGTTTGGATGCTTTCCTTCCTCATTCTTACGACGTGCCAAAAACCGCGCCCCTGGTGATAGACGGGTTGTGGAATATATCCATAATCAATAAAAAAATTCGCATCGAACAGGGCAGGGCTATTGTCATCGATCCTTGGCTGCATCTGTTTGTCCTTAAAGTAAATAAGGGCATGGTGGTTGTTAGGGACATCAAGCAGGTTAATGTAGGACAGTACAGCGGTTACGACTTGCCACTGCTTGGGCCGTCCACGATGAGTCTTAAACCCAATGGCAATATCGATGTACATGTCGATGGCACTTTTGGCCCGGTTAAATTTGAATTGCAGCAGCGTGAATTGAGCTATCCCCAGCATATGCAGCAGGAACTTGCAGCCATGGCACAGATGCGTGGCGGGTATCAACCCATGCAGCCGCAGCAATCGTATCCACAGACGTATCCGCAACAACCGCAGCCACAATTACATCCGCAGACCGTTCAGTCACCGCCGCCGCAAACTCATCCCGGGTATCAGCAACCAGCCACGCAGCCGGTGCAAGTGCCACCGCAACCCCAACCGGTGCAAGCACCACCGCCACCCCAACCGGTATACACCTCGCCACAGCCGCCGTCCCAGACTGTGCCGGCTGCTGATTGCACCCCTATCGGTATTGATCCGGATAGCGGTGCCACGATTTGCGCCTGAAATAAACCTGTCGCGGAAGATCAAGGATGAAAGCTCACCACTCGAAATGGCTAGCGGTGCCACTATTTGCACTGGCGCTCAGTTGCTCAGTGCAAGTTTTCGGTAGTGAAGAAAGCAGTGTTTTCACTGGCTGCGAAAAACGGGTCGAATCAGCGCCTAGCGGTAACCCTAGAGATCGTATAGATAACCGTAATCAGGATGTAGTTGACCCGTTTACCCAGCGCGCCTTTGCCAGCTTCAGTCTCGATGAGGTTGAACAAAACGACGACGAGAGTCTTGCATCGCTGTGTTGGTTAAGGCTGGATGGAATTTGGCGTCAAGATGACGATCCTCATTTCATTGGGACTCAGACCGGGTCTGACGTCTGGGAGGCCAGCAACGCTGCGCTGCTGGGTCTCGCCTCTGGTCGCTACAGCATGCTCAATCATCTGGTTATTGTGGAACCCAAAAATCCGGAAGAGGCACTCTATCTCTCGTCGGGTTTCGGCGGGAGCCCATTCGTAAAATTTGTCAGTGCTGACGGCATAGCAATTGCAGATATTGTAGAAAGCCGCGCGCAGAAAACGTACACGGCTACCGGTCAATTTGCGCTAGGCAATCGCCTTATTGTGAAAGTATCTGCCAGTGGACGCATGCTGCTCAACCTGGGCGGCATCACCTACGAGCGACCGGCACCCAATAATTCCACCGAAGCAATGGAGGCTCAACTTTCTGCCAACGACCCATTTCTTCTTGATCGTACTCTGGAATTCGTGGAATCAAGCCGCCGCGGGTATGACGTGATTAATATCGACCCATTTCTTCTTTGGGATACAAACACGAAACAAAACGTCTTTGCGAAACTTGACGATAAAAAATACTACATCGAAGAGAAAAAAATCATTCCCGTTAACTACTTGTATCAGCCAGAAACCCTGCAGGGGATGATATACCGGCGCTCCTTGATCACTTCCGCATCCCAGATGCAGAACACATTCAGCTTTTCACTGGGTTTTGACAAAACACAAGCAGTGCGAGGCGTAGGACCCAAGGCCTCTCTGAAGGCCACTCAATCTTCGATGGAGAGGATGAAACAGTCGAAGAGCGTTGCGCAAGCCGTTGCCTACTCGCGCACTAAAAAGTACACATTGATCCTCGACTACGCCTACACCAGCTTATCTGAGGATTTCATAGACGCTGTTGATGACGCCCGCACTAACTTCCGTTATCAGGCTCTGATTGATAAGTTCGGCACGCATTATCCCTACGCCGTTACCTATGGTGCCTCAGCCAAACTCACCAAAAATATGACGAGCGAAAGCTATTCCCAGACTCTCACTGAATCGAGCAAGGTAGCTGGAGAAAAAGGCCTCAATACAGGGAGCGGTAACTTCAGTGTGGCTTTGAGTGACATGAACGGAAAGTCTGGAACTTCCGAGAACGAGGAAATTGAATTCATCGCGGTGGGCGGCAACGGATCCTGGAACCAGGACGGTTATATGGCCGGCGACTCGCACCCCCCCGTACTTTTGCATTTACGTCCCATATGGGAGTTGCTCAATCCCATGTATTTTCCGGCGCAGCCGGAGATATATCAGGTCGTGCGGAAAAACCTCGAAGGTGCGGTAAACCGCTACGCCGACTCAATACAGGGCGACATTAGCAGCGAGTCACTGGTGGCAAATATAAAGCCGGCCAAGAAAGCGCCAATGGAAAAATGGCATATTCGCCTTGCAGAGGTCTATTGCACCGGCAAAAAAGTCGGGCAAGTTAAGAGCGCAATTGTAAAAACTACCATCCGTATTGAGAGCGACGCTAAACAGACGCAGAAAACTTCGCAAGCGACGACTAAGGTCGATTGCAAGAAAAAGTACTCCAAAACCAAGCACAAGCTTGTAGCCAGCAGCAAGGCTCAGCTGTCATTCACCGCTACCCGTGAACAACTCAAGAACACTCGCATCCTTTACGACGTCGAGTGGAAATACGATGGCACGCTGTTTAAGAAGCACTGGAACAAAGAGACAAAAGATGACCCGTATGGCACCAGCGATCATCCACTCAAAAGCGGCAAGGTGAAAGAAAATAAATCTCACAGCTACAACGTCACATTTGGTGAGAGCAAGTGGCCAGATATCAAACTCAAGTTTGTGGTCGATAGACTAAAAGATACCCAGTAGTTAGCAGCCAAGGAGTAATCCTGTGAAAGTAAAAACGATATTTGGAATGGTGTTTCTGGGGTTGCTCATGGCGACCAACGTCAGCGGCCAGAGCTACAGCCCGGATGTTTACGAATTCAAAGGCGCCAATGGCCTGGAGTTCGACCCATCCGTCATGTACGAAATGACGTCTGGCGGCACTATAGAATTTTGGGTTGCCGCTGACTGGAACGACGATCCTGGCTATGACCCCGCACTTATTGTTAACGCCGGCCCCGATGGCGCCAATTACCTGATTGCCATTTCTCGCGAGCGTGATGGCCTGATTCTCGCCAGCGGTGAGCAAGAAGATGTGGCGGCATTCAATTTCGCTGACAACAAGCTACACCATGTGGCCATACGCTTCTTTCCTGATGAGGGGCAAGATGTGCTTATTGACGGACGCTTTGTCGCCGCCATGGAGTTGGATATCGCAAGCGTTGCTACCAGCGGTTTCTGGTTGGGAACAATAGATGGGGAGGGCAATCCCTTTTATGGCGCAATCGCTGGCCTGCGGATATGGGATGCTGTGCTTACCCAGGAAATGTTAGTGAATAATGTCATGCAGGACGTTTTCGCGGCCGAGCATCCGGAGCTGGCTAACCTGCTCGCCATCAGTGACTTCAATACATCTGAACTTTTACTTGCCGAATAGAACAGCATAGCGAGATGAGAAAAATGAAAATCACAAAACTATTTTTAACGGCTGCCATGACGATAACTGCAACCACGTTTCAGCTGGCGCCGGAACAGGCTGTTGCTGCAAAGGGTTCCACCAGCGCTAGTGCCGCTTCATCCCGGCCAAACAGTAATGCAAAGCCGAAATCGACGGCTGCCAGCGCTTCAACCAGCGCCCCGAGCAGCAAGAGTAAGTCCTCGACGTACAGCAATCGATCGCTGAAGCGCGGAAACTACCCGAACAACAGTGCGATGAAACAACGGCGTGTCGACAGTGGCCAAAGTGCGCTGAGTGGTAACAAGCGACAAGGGGTTAGATTAAGCAGCAGTCCGACCTCCACGTGGTCAGGCTGGAACCGGGCCAACGCCAGGCAAACCAATGCGGCGGAACAGAATTCTGGTCTCAAAAGAATGGACCGCAACATCAATCGGGGTGTCACTTTCAATGAGCCGCGTCGTGAGAGCACTGCGTCGGTGGTACTACCCCGTTTGCAGCGAGAACCGGGGAATCCAAATAGCACCAAATTAGTCAGTAAGAACCAGATGCGTCGAAGCCGCAGTTCCTAGCAGCGAGTGAAGCAAGGCTGCCTCGAGCAAGGAATGCCAATGATAGCCAGCCGGTTCACGCTAAACATGCAAAAAATAGACAGCGACTATTGTTAAGCCCGGCAAGCCGGTAAACTGAGTCGCATGAAAATTCTAATTGTTGACGATCACGCCCTGTTTCGCGACGGCCTATCACTGTTGCTAGACACACTGGCTGAAGACGTCCTTGTGATTGAGGCTGTCGATTCGGTTTCAGCATTCGATGCGCTATCCAAACACCCCGATCTGGACTTTATGCTCCTCGATCTCAATATTCCTGGAGAAGATGGCTTCTCTGTTCTCGAAGCCATGAGCCAGGAATATTCAACTGTCCCGGTAGCGGTGCTGTCGGCGTCTGCGAGGCAGGAGGATGTGGATAAGGTTATGGCAACATCTGCGGTAGGCTATATTCATAAGAATACGCCGAGCAAATTACTTCTAGGCGCCGTGCAGCTCATGCTGGCAGGCGGCCTCTATACGCCGCCAATTACTACGCTATCGGAAGTGGCCGGAGGTGTGAACGACGAAGTAGCGATAACCGGCCGCCAGTTGGAAGTTCTGGCCTTGTTGGTGGGTGGCGACTCCAATAAGCAGATAGCGGGAAAACTCGGAATTGCCGAGGCGACCATCAAAATGCACGTGACGGCTATCTTTAAAGCCCTGAACGTAAAGAACCGCACCCAGGCCGCTCTCGCCGGCCAGGCGTTAGTATAGCGGGTTAAAGTTCCTGGCTGATCGGCAAACTGCGTAAGAAAGCCCGGAGTTTGGCGGGTGCAACGGGCTTATGTAGTACTTGATGTCCGCTCGTCTTCAGTTCAATAAGCAACTGCTTTTCTGTATCTCCGGTAACAATGAGGGCAGGGATAGCCGAGTCGTAGAGACCGTTGATAGCCTTGATCGCTTCCAGTCCAGTTTGCGAATTACGTAGCCGATAATCGCTGATAATCCCATCGGGTTTGCGATGGCCCGCATTCAGTTGTGCAATGGTGTCTTCTGCGTCTGCGCTTACCACTACCTCGCAACCCCAGGCCCCTAGCAACTGCTGCATGCCGTCGCGAATATTCTCTTCATCATCTATGACAACGATGAGTGGCTGGGTCGTTATCATTGCTTCGTGGTCTATCGGATTGACGTTGCTTGATATCAGTTCGGGTTCAACGGCGGTATCGACCGTAACGGAAAAAGTTGAGCCCTGGTCGGGCTTTGAAGCCACCTCGATTTTGTGATCCAACAACTCTGCCGCACGTTGAACGATTGAAAGACCAAGCCCCAGACCTTTCTGTCGATCTCTCTCAGGGTTTCCCAGCTGATAAAATTCCTCAAATATGGCGCTCTGATCTTCACCGGGAATGCCAATTCCGGTATCGCTCACACTTATCTTTGTGCTGTCAGTGTATGGCTCGCAGGTCACACTGATTTCGCCAGCTTCGGTGTAGCGAATAGCATTGGCGAGAAAATTGCGCAATATTTGTTCTAATAAGGCGGGTTCACTGTGCACCGCAGGGGGCACCTTCGGCCAATGAATAGTGATTCCGCCTTGAGTAGCCTGTGGATCAAACTCATCCTCTAATCTGGCTAGCATATCCTCCAGCCAAAAATCGGTCTTTTGAATATCAACGGTACCCGCGTCGAGTTTCGATATATCGAGCAAGGCTTCGAAAAGACTCTGCAACGATTCGGCAGCGCGTTTGATCTGGTGAGTGATCTTTCGGTCTTCTGGCGAAGTAATCCGTTCTTCGAGTGCCGATACAAACAACGTTAGCGCATAGAGAGGTTGGCGTAAGTCGTGACTGGCGGCTGCCAAAAAACGCGATTTCGCACTATTAGCCTGTTCTGCATCAGCCTTCTGCTCCTTGAGCTGTTCAATCAGGTCCAGATTCTCGAATCGCAGCTCCATGGCGCTGCTTAGGCCTCGATTGATCTTCATATTGAAAGCGGTCTGGGCAATCAAAAAGATAATCGTCACGCTGGCCAGCGCCGTGTGAATGGTGTCACCTGTGAACAGTAAGCGCAGGGTGATAGGCGCTAACATCAGCGGCACAAAGGCAAAATAGGCAGGCAAGTAGATGCTGAGTGAGAAAGCCGACCCGGCTGCCATGGCAAGCAGGCTCAGTAGAATCAAAAGTTGGTATTCCAGCTGACCTGGAATGAACATTATCAGGCCACCAGCACCCCAGATGATCCCGGCAGAGGCGCTGCCTAATATCAGGAACGTTTGGTAACGCTTCAGTTTGCTTTCGTCAAAGCGTTGTTTGAACGAAAGGTAGATAGCAACTCGTACGCTGAGCATGGCAAGCATTGTGGCCATCCACGCCAAGAGCCAGCTATGGGCTACCACATCCCAAAATACATAGACCAATGCTGTACTGACTACCAGGTTGATTAAGACCAATGAAGCAATCGACTGGTAGAGCGTCTTTATCTGCTCTATTCGAATAGCGTTGCCGGGATCATTCGGGGTGCTCACTGTGTTTGGCATATTGGTCTCTGGGTTTCTCAAGTCACCAACATACGTTTTGATTGAGAAAGCTACAACGAAATGATTGAGAAAGTTGAACGTTACGCGGTACGAGCTAGGTGGGATAAAGGCTTTGTCCGCGATTCACGATACAGACTTAAGTCTGTAAGTGAGGCAGACGTCCGGGTAATACCGCTTAGTGCCAGAACTGGCTATCTTTTGTAACGGAAGTGGCCGAGGCAATGAACGTTCGGGGCAGTGATATGTTCTGCACTGTAGAACTCGATGTTGGCCACCAGATTGTGGATATTTTGGGTGTTATATGAAGAAAATTTTGGTGGTTGTTGTGCTCTCATTCTCGATGTTGCTAGAGCAGCGGTCAGCTCATGCAGAAGCCGGCATTGATGTGATCACCATCACAGAAATAGAGGCCGTAGCGATATCGAACTCGATAGACGAGGTCACTCTCGCGATAGCTGGCGCTGCGGGCTATACTTTGTATTCGGCTTTGTTCAAGCTACCGGGGATAGTTCCAGGGGGGCCGGGTCCGTTTAGCGCCGCTGGGCTGGCTCTAAAAGGGGTTAAGGGCGCTGTATGGCTTACCGGCGTTGAAGGATTGACCAGCGCAACCGGTGCGGCGAAAGCAGCAATGACCAATGTGCAATTATTAGCCGACCTAACGGATATTCAGGACGACCTGGCCGTTTATCTCGGAGTACCTGCTACCAGAGAAGATCCCAATAACTATGTAGATCGGGTCGTGCCTTCTATATCTAGTCGCGAGCCATTCCAGCCAATTAGCAGTTCCCAAATTTTACGAACACGGATAGTTTTTACGGCGCCTTCCAATTGGGGGGCATTTCTCCAACTTTTTGAGGTCGATGTCGGGGGCCTGTTCGGGAGTGATTGGGATAATCTTGGGGGTGTCTTGATTAGAAATTTTCCGACGCTGTACGACAAGGATCTATTCGTCTACAGCGAAGATGAACAATCACTGTATCGGATACGTTTCAATTACGAACGCGACAAGGGAAAGTATTACGATCTCCTTCCAAGGTATCAGGCAAAAATTACTGCTCCTACACTGGTAGTCGTTAATACTTTTCCGCCTGGTGGCGTCGTGCAAGCTCAGTCGCCGCTTGACGTTTCGTCACTAAGTCAATTTGTTTCGCACAATACCTCTGCCAGCTATTCGATAACCACGAGTCCTGGTTATCGACCTATCGTTGAAGGCACATGTGGCGGTGGCATAGTCGAGGCTTCCGAATTTCTCCGACGCTATGTCTATAGGACGGCGAGAATGACGGGAGGCGCTTGTAATATCAGTGTGCAATTTGTCCTGGCAGACAGCGACAACGATGGTGTAGGTGACCTTGACGATGATTTCCCCAATGATCCCAGCGAGACTAAAGACACCGACGGTGACGGTGTCGGCGACAACGCAGACGACTTCCCCAATGATCCCAGCGAGACTAAAGACACCGACGGTGACGGTGTTGGCGACAACGCAGACGACTTCCCCAGTGATCCCAGCGAGACTAAAGACACCGACGGTGACGGTGTCGGCGACAACGCAGACGACTTTCCCAGTGATCCCAGCGAGAGTAAAGACTCAGACGGTGACGGTGTCGGTGACAACGCAGACGACTTCCCGAGTGATCCTAACGAGAGTAAAGACACCGACGGTGACGGTGTCGGCGACAACGCAGACGATTTCCCTAGGGCCTTGACCGAAATAGGTCAAAGCGATGTAACAATTACCGCCATCCCTAGCAATCCGAACTCAGAATGCACTCTTGTTCGAGAAGGCTTCAACCCTTCTATTGAAATGGCAGCTCCAGGTAAGGCCATAGCCGAGAATGCACTGACTTTCGGTGTTAACTTTGAGCTGGCGGGTTGTTATATCAGTGGTGAAACAATACAAATCATAATTGACTTCGGCACTGAGTTGCCACCCGGAGCAGCTGCTTACAAGGTGATCGGTGACAGTTGGGCTGCTATACCGGGAGCAATAGTTAGAGAAAGCAAGATCAGCTATTCCATTTCCGACAACGATGGTTTCCTGGATCAGGATCCAGCTATTGGAAGGATCAGCGACCCGGTTTCTGTTGCTGTTCCCGCTGCCGCTGCACCGGTAAGATCGGCGACCGTACCAAACGCCATACCAGCTTTGCCTTCCCATATTCTGATGGCCCTTACCGTTCTGATGGCTCTCTGGGGTGCTGCCAATCTGGTTCAGACAAGGCGGCGGGCGTCATCTCTGTAACTCTGAATCTGTAAGTGGCCAGCCTGAGCTGATTCGCCTGGCCCCAGGGTTGGTGGGGTCGAGGTGGTTTTCGACAGTAAGCTCGAAAAGCTGGACGTTTCCTGGAGTTTTGGTTTAGGAAGAGTAGCCGAGCGTATGGCCAACTTGAAGTGCGCTTAAAGTGCAAGAATAACGGGTTACTGCGCACTGGAGTTCGTCCGTCTCAACCAGTCAACTTGTCAGAATCGTAGAAAGAGAATGAAGATGGAGCGCTATCCAGATGAATAGCGTTCCATATTTACTACAAGGTGTTTTTGTAGATCACGCCATCTTTCATAATTAGATCGATGCTTTCTTTAGGCCGGGTTAATAATGAAATGTCAGTTAGAGGGTTCCCATCAACAATAATCATATCGGCATATGCACCTTCCCTGATAACGCCCAAATCCCCCTCCTGGTAAGGGTTGCGTAGTCCAGTTTCTTCTTTAAGCATTCGGCCATTGTTATAAGTCGCTTGTTTCAGTACCTCTACCGGCGTCCAGTATTCGGCACGCACTGCAAATTCGTTGTTTGCTGTTTGCTGTACAGAAAGAGGTCCTACAACATCAGCGCCAAACGCAATTTTTTCGTACCCAGACTCCTTTAGGATTCTAAGTTGGTTTCTTGCGCCATCAATAACTTGCTTTGATTTGTCTACGTTTTCCGGACCCACATAGGCAGCGACCACCTCGAACGGCAAGGACAGCACAGTGAAATATGGTGAAATCCAGGCATCTTTTTCCATGATCGCTTCCATGCCTTTCTCGGTCATCAACGTACCGTGCTCAATTGAACGAACACCCGCATCAAGACTACGGATAATCGACTCATCATGGTAGGCATGCACCATAACGTAAGTTCCGTAGTCTGCTGCTGCTCGAACAGCCGCCTCGATCTCTTCTGGCAAGTACTGCATCGTGTAGAGAGGGCCAAAGTTTGATGATGTGCCACCACCTGCCATGATCTTTATTTGCGTGGCGCCTTGGCGTAAGACTTCTCTTGTACAGCGCAATACTTCATCTACGCCATCACATATAAGTTCAAAGCCGTCCATGCTTTGCATTTTGCCTCCATGATTACCCTGAAAATTTGGATGCGGAGTATTAAAATGCCGATGGTCGCCATGCCCTGAAGTTTGCGATATGACTTGACCAGATGAGTAAATTCTCGGGCCTATAAGGCGACCGTCTTCAACTGCTTTATGTATGCTTGACGCCGGACCGCCTGCATCGCGAACTGTGGTGTATCCCCTCATTAACCAGTCTTCGGTAACTTGAGCGGCAGAAATTCCCCAGTACATCCAGTCAACGTCATCCATTAGCCTCTCTAATTGCTCTGGTGCCGCAATGTGAGTGTGTGTATCTATAAGGCCTGGCATCAGTACTTTGCCGTGAGCATCGATGATCGTTGCTTCGGCATGAGCATCACTGACTTCTGCTCGGATTTTTTTGATTAAATTGTTCTCAACAAGAACATTGACCTTCTTGGTGATGCCGTCGCTGGTGCCATCCCAAACATGAGCATTGGTGATCAAGGTTTGAGCTACTTGATTTTCTTTTTCCGTGTCTGAAAAAGCGGCCACTGATAAAGCAGATAAGCCTATGAAGAGTAATATTTTTTCTAATTTCATAAAGTATATTCCTTCGCGATCAAGTGATGTCGTTGCGGCAATCGGACTGCTCTGTGGCGAGCGTGACAAATGAGTCACATTAACAAGGTTATAATCACCTCTACTATTGTTTGCATGCGCCTGAGAACCAAGAGCCCATTATCTTGAAAGCCGACAACATACCACTTCTTCTCGTAGAGGACGATTCCAGCCTCGCGAGATCACTGTCGGACTTTCTTTCAGATTTTGGTTACGACATAGATTTTGCGTTTAATGGACGCAGCGCTATCGAGCTGGCAAGCACCAATGGGTATGCGGTGATCATCATGGATGTATCGATGCCAATTATGGATGGCCTAACCGCGTGCCAGGCCCTTCGAAGAGATCATGGGGTCAATACTCCGATAATTTTTCTGACCGCCAGCACCCCTGAATACCAATGCACTCACAGATCACTCTCTCCTGCAAACCGGGCGCCACTAACGCGGTAAGCAGGGCACTGGCATTGGCTGACCACAGAAATAGTTGTGGTGGTGCATTGCGCATTGTTCTCTCCTGGACGTAGAACTCAAGATTGGCTTCGTGTTATTGATTGAATGCTCGACAATTCCATGTACTCCAGTGTTTATTATTTTCTGGGGTATTGCCAAGCTAGAAAGGCCAAATTGATAGAGTAGAGCCCGCCTGGTTATAGAGGGTGTATCAAATATATCTATTGCTACGATACGATATTTCAAATTTACGTATGTCCATTCCTTGCCTACGCTTAAAGCTCTAACAGTCAGGCAAGACAAACTGCCTGCGGATTCCAGCCGGACAGCGCTGACCATTCCGATGTCCCGGCCGCACAAAAATCGAAAGATGGAGGACGAAACCATGGACAATGGCGAGAATCAGGCCGGGAAATGTCCCGTTATGCACGGCGCAAATACCACTGCTGAAAAAACGGTGATGAACTGGTGGCCCGACGCACTGGACCTGGACATTCTTCATCAACACGATACGAAAACAGATCCATTAGGGCAGAACTTCGACTACCGTGAAGAAGTTAAATCTCTAGATGTTGGCGCGTTAAAAAAGGACTTGCACGACCTGATGACCGACAGCCAGGAATGGTGGCCAGCAGATTGGGGCCACTACGGCGGCCTGATGGTCCGTATGTCCTGGCATGCAGCCGGCACTTACCGCATAGCGGATGGACGCGGCGGTGGCGGTACTGGTAATCAGCGTTTTGCCCCTCTGAATTCCTGGCCCGACAACGTGAGCCTCGACAAGGCGCGACGTCTGTTGTGGCCTATCAAAAAGAAATATGGCAACAAGTTGAGCTGGGCGGATCTGATCATGCTTGCCGGTACCATCGCGTACGAGTCGATGGGGTTAAAGACCTTCGGCTTCGGGTTCGGACGCGAGGATATCTGGCACCCGGAGACGGACATCTACTGGGGCGCGGAGAAAGAGTGGCTGGCCAAGGACCGTTATGCAGATGGCAGGGACGAAAGCACTTTGGAGAACCCGCTGGCCGCAGTTCAGATGGGCCTGATCTACGTAAATCCGGAAGGCGTGGACGGTAAACCCGACCCGCAGAAAACCGCTGAGGCGGTGCGTGAAACCTTTGCCCGCATGGCCATGAACGACGAGGAAACCGTTGCTCTGACCGCAGGCGGACACACCGTGGGGAAGGCCCACGGCAACGGTGATGCCGAAAATATTGGCCCGGACCCGGAAGGTGCAGACGTCGAAATGCAGGGCATGGGTTGGCACAACCCGGGTGGCAAGGGCGTCGGCCGCGATACTGTGACTAGCGGTATCGAGGGGGCCTGGACGTCCAACCCGACAGTGTTCGATATGGGGTACTTCGACATGCTGCTCGACCACGAATGGGAGATTCGCTCAAGTCCCGCGGGTGCGCGCCAGTGGGAACCGGTGGGGCTCGCAGACGAAGACCGGCCAGTGGATGTCGAGGATCCCTCAATCCGCTGTACTCCGATGATGACCGACGCCGATATGGCGATGAAGGTGGACCCGGCCTATCGGGAGATCATGGAGAATTTTCGCGCCAACCCGGATTACTTCAAAGACACCTTCGCCCGCGCCTGGTTCAAGCTGACTCATCGCGATATGGGGCCGAAGGTACGGTACCTGGGTCCCGACGTCCCCGCGGAAGATCTGATCTGGCAGGACCCCATACCCGCAGGCAACACTGACTATGACGTGGCTACGGTGAAAGCCCGGATCGTCGACAGTGAACTCAGTATCGGCGACATGGTCGCCACCGCTTGGGACAGTGCCCGTACCTACCGCGGCTCGGATATGCGCGGCGGCGCCAACGGGGCACGAATCCGCCTCGCACCCCAAAAGGACTGGGAGGGCAACGAGCCGGACCGTCTCGCACGGGTACTTGGCCTACTGGAAGGGATTGCCGTTGACACAGGCGCGAGTCTCGCAGACGTGATCGTGCTGGCTGGTAGTGTGGGTATAGAGCAGGCGATCAAGGCTGCCGGCTTCACTGTGGATGTACCTTTCACGCCCGGTCGTGGCGACGCAGACCAGGAGCATACAGATGCGGAATCATTCGATGTGCTGGAACCCATTCACGACGGCTATCGGAACTGGCTCAAGGATGAGTATCTGGTCAGCCCCGAGGAGTTGATGCTCGACCGTACTCAACTCATGGGTCTGACAGCGCATGAAATGACGGCGCTGATCGGAGGTATGCGGGTACTCGGTACTAACTATGGTGGTACAGCTCATGGCGTGCTGACCGATCGGGTTGGCGCACTGACGAACGATTTCTTCGTCAACCTGACCGACATGGGTAACAGCTGGATACCACTCGACAATGGCCTGTACTCAATCTGTGACCGCAGGTCTGGCGATGAGAAGTGGACGGCCACCCGCATCGACCTGGTTTTTGGATCGAATTCCATCCTGCGGTCCTATGCAGAGTTCTATGCCCAGGACGACAACAGTGAGCGCTTTGTGAGTGACTTTGTCGCAGCCTGGACCAAAGTTATGAACGCAGATCGTTTCGATCGCACTTGAGGCACTCGCCTGGCTAAAACTGTAGCGCGATACTCGCGTGATAGCGACGCCCCAAGACATCATAAGTGGCGGAATTAGTATTAGCATGGCTAGCGTTGTGCCCTAGCAAGGGTGGAGTGGTATCTGTCAGGTTGATGACCGCGAAGTTGAGTGACAGACGTTCGCTGGCTAGCCAACCTAGGGTTAAGTCAAAATAACTTTCAGATGCCAGTTCAGGAACCGCCTGTGGCGCCGGGGTGGCGCCGGGCGGGGTTAGCAAATCGCCCGCGTTCTCCGCGCCATCCAGCCACTGCCAACTGAGTGTGGCCGATAGGGGGCCTGTGTTGTAGTGGATACTCGACAGGCTCCGATAATCAGGCAGTACCGCGCGACAGGGGCTACCAAATCGTCCTGCGCGTTCCCAGCTGCCGACATTACCGACCAGCTCAAAACTGTGTAACCAATTAGCCGCAACCGACACTCCCAGACTGGAGGGCCAGGCCCATGGGGCCTGGTGCGACCAGGTGTAAGTGAAGGCCAAATCAATGCCATTGGTCTGCAGGCTGTCGGTGTTGTAATAAGTGCCGAAAAATCTTGTTACCTGGCCCTCTGGCGCCCGCTCGATGCCCTGGCAAAATGCCTGGTCCACCCAGCATAATTGGAACGCGGGGTAGGGGTTAATTGCGCTGATAGCGTCTGTGATTTCAATATCGT
Organism: Halioglobus maricola; assembly: GCF_009388985.1. NCBI lineage: Bacteria > Pseudomonadati > Pseudomonadota > Gammaproteobacteria > Cellvibrionales > Halieaceae > Halioglobus > Halioglobus maricola. The sequence continues at coordinate 2,552,092 of NZ_CP036422.1, read as the reverse complement.
AATAATCGAGAGTGACAGACAAGCCTGTTACGCTGGGCGGCGTCCATACCACTCCCAGCGTATAGGTGTCGGCCACCTCTGTTTCTAATTCAGGATTGCCGCTAATGGCGTCGGTGAATCGGAAAACGGTGGGGGGTTCGAAGGTAGGCAGGTTGGCAGGGTCCATGCCCTGACTGATACACAGTTCCGAGCGGCCGGGAGTGTCTTGCGGGCGGTTAGAGGCGGCACAAGGGTCAGGGAAGATGGCCCCCAGTTGAAAAAAGTCTTCCTCCACCAGGGGGGTGTAGGTTTCATTCATATTGGGTGCCCGAGCGGCGCGATTAAAACTGGCGCGCAGCCGCAGCCCGTCCATCGGTACCCAGTTGGCGCCTGCTTTCCATGTCCACTCATTGCCGGTCTTTGAGTAGTCGGAGAATCGTGCACCCAGTTCCAGCTCCAGTAGCTGTGCGCCTTTGCGTTCCCGAAGTAAAGGCAAGAGTATCTCGCCGTAGGCCTCGGTCACATCGTCCTCACCGGACACTGGCTGCGCGATGCGAAAGCTGTTTGCTTCCAAGAGGCGAGGGTCGGGGCGATGGCGGCTCTTATCGCGACGCCACTCCAGGCCTGCAGCCAGGCCAATATCCGTCCATTGACTGATGTTGATAAAACCATTGGCGCGCAGGGATGCCACCTGCTGGCGGGTAGACTCGGTACTGAGGTAAGGCTCGGCGGAAATAAAAGACAGAGCCTGCTCTGACAGGCGTCCCGGGCCAAAGATATCTGCTGGCTGGCACCCTCCAGATGTGTCAAAACAACCGCCGGTGGCGGGGTTGACCAGCGCAGCCTGGCGTATGGATGGCGCCAACACGCCACCTTTTTGCTTCAGTTCCATGTCATAGTCTGATTGGGTATAGGCTGCAGTCCATTGCCAGTCATCGAATAGACGTCCACTGGCTTCCAGGTTGAACCAGGTGTTTTCTGAATCATCCTTTCGCGTGCGATTACCCGCCTGCATCGCACGGTAGTAATACGGCTGCACCACAAAACCCCGGTTCTGGGGGTCGAAGCTGGAGGCAAGGGTGTCTCGGTTAGCCTCACTTAACAGTGGGTTTTTGAGGTTGACAATAAGGTTACCCAGGAACGCAGCGGCTGGGGAAAATTGTGAATCCACAGTGTTCTGTGCATGTAGCAGGGAAGCGTCAAGTACCATGTGTTCGCCAAGATTGTAATGGGCGAACAGGCCCAGCCCGGAACGCTGCATGGCCGAGGTCAGTGATGTTTGCTCATTAAGGTTATACAGGTCTTCGGGTTGCGCAAATGCGACCGGGTCGCCAGACTTGTCGTAACCAAATCCGTCAGGTGCCAGCTCGCCGTCGACCTGCGCCGGTGCAGGAAAGTACCCACCCGGTACAGCGGCACTACCGCCCTCAAACAAGGTGCCATCAGCCTTTGTCTCCAAATCTGGCGTCACACAGAAGAATCGCTGACTGCTCAGGGGCCGGCAATTGCTCAAAAAAGCCGGCCCCAATCTATCGTGCAAAGCCTGTGTGCGTCTTAGCGCGGTTCTTCAGATTCAATACTACAATTATCCATTGCCTCCCCGTACTCATCGTATTCCAGATCGTCGGGAATTTTAAAGCCCGTGAGCCGCTCAAAATTCTTGTTGATTTTGTCGCAGGCCTTCTCATTCGCCCGCTGCTCGGGGTGACCGCAGTCCAGTGCCTCGCAATAGGCATTGCACAGGCCAAAAGCCGGCCCTTTTAATTCCTGGAAAGCGCTACAAATCGATTCTTCAGCGGGAGTCTTACCGTCAGGTGTCTTTGCCAGTGACGGGTTAGCCGCAACAAGAACTGAAAACGAAAACAGTACCACTAGTTTTGAGATGATATGCATGAGATAACTCCTGATTTGAACCCCGGTTAAAATGAACCTTACCCAACGCAACCGAGGCTGAAGTTAAGAATAGATCAGATATCAGAAATTGCAGTGGAGCTTGCACGAGCGGAAGTACGGGGTAGATATACGCCCTAGCCGGTTAAAAAGAAGGAGTAGGGTTTGCGAAAGAGTGGAGAAATACGGTCATGGAACGACGAAAAAGGGTTTGGTTTTATCGAGCCCAGTGATGGAGGCAAACAGTTGTTTCTCCATGTTTCAGACCTGGAGCACCGCAATCGAAGACCTCAAGTCGGCCAAGCTGTTACATACGCGATATCCAAGGACAAGCAGGGTCGACCTTGTGCAGTGAAAGCGACACTGCCCGGCGGCCGCCTTTATCCAGTGCGCAACTCAGTTGTGCTCGCTATCATGGTAGCGACCATATTTCTTGCAATTGTTGCTGCGTCTGTCGTCGCGGCCACCGTTCCTGCGTTTATTTTATGGACGTATCTCGCGGCTAGTTTCGTTACCTTCGTACTTTACGCATTGGATAAATCAGCAGCAAAAAGCGACTCTTGGCGGACTCGAGAAAGTACATTTCATTGGCTGTCGCTAGCTGGCGGTTGGCCAGGTGCGCTGGTCGCTCAACAAACGCTGAGGCACAAATCCAGAAAGCAGTCGTTCCGTTTGGTCTTTTGGCTCACGGTTGTTCTCAATTGTGCCGGGTACATTTGGCTAATGACCCCGGCTGGTGCAGAGTTTCTCCACGATTGGGCTGCAGACGGTGCGAATCTGTTTGAACCCAGGCCAGGCGGAACGATTGAATGGGCGGAATAAGGGCTTGGATAATCCGAGGGCCAATTATCGATTCGGCCCGTTATAACTCGGGTTGTGGGCCTCCATGATGGATTTGGCGATCGCCTTCAGATCGGTTTCGTAACCTGGATCATAGGCGTACCTGTCAAGATCCACGCCATAAATGGCGTTTATCCAGATGAGTTCCCCCAGGTCCTTGAGTATCTGGCCGGCGTGCCCCTTGTAGTCCGTAAAGATAGCGCTCGCGGCTGGCCCCTGCAGGCTGCTTACATCTGGCAGCTCGCCTGCCTCAAACATTCGGCGTAGCTCGTTCGCGGCTGCACCGTAGGGGATGGAATAAATGGTGACGCCGGGGTAGAGCGCACGCAGTTCGTCGATTGCGGCAAGCCACTCGTTATCGTAGTAGTCATACCAGGGTTCGGCGTAGGCCTCGGCATCTGCGTAGTCTGTGGGAAAGTCGCGCCATGGCAGTGCGATGAAAAAATCGGTGTCGGGGTTTTGTGCCAGCGCATAGTCAAGCCAGCGCTTATAGCCCTCGGTGACCAGAGTTCTTTCTCCACCGGGGCCCTCTTCGGTGTCGCAGCAAGTCATGCCAAACAGATCTACATCGCCGGCGTCCAAGACGGCCTGGATCCTGGCGCGGTGGCCTGGGTCGTTCCACAACGCCAGGGGGGCACCCGTTTCGCCACCTGAAATTTCCAGTTCCTGGTTGTGGCCGTCAACCCCTGCGCGCACTGCATGGTAGGGCATTTCTGTGGCAAAGGGCCTGAAGAAGCTGTGGCCCATTAACATCATGTTCAAGCCTGGAATCTTGCGGAACGGTGCGCCTGGGTTGTCTGCCAGGATGTCGTCAATAAATGTATCAACTGTGTTGTTGACGGGGCCTGCGTCAAGGGTGGGGACATGGCCGCGGTCAGTGACAAAAGCCATCTGGTGAGGTGAGTCTGGCTGATCGGCAATCGCCTGCCTGATACCTTCGTAGTGATACGCACAATTGCTGTCCAGACCCAGTTCCAGCGCTTCGGGGATAGCAGGAAAGTTTTCGTAGCAGAAGGCATCGTTCTGGCCACCCACGAAAAGCATGGGTACCTCGTCAAAGCCAGCGCTGATGCGCGCTTCGGCATAGGCCTTGTTTTCGAAGTCGCCATAGAATCCCATCTTTTCCGCGACAGCATCCCGGTCCAGACCTGGCTGGTTGTTAGAGCCCGGTTCGCCATTGTAGGCCTCAATCAGAGGATCCCCGTTGGGGGTGACGATGGCCGAGTCGGGCACGGTGCCGGTCAGGTAGGTATTTTCGGCGGCAAAGCTCATGGTGAGGTTGTAGACCCCTGTGGAGCCAGCGCTGGTTCCGTGGGCCCAGACTTCAGTCGTCGGATAGTTAGCCACGGTGTAGTCGACCGCAGACATGGTTGCCTGCATGCCATTTACTTCTGCATCAGGGTTGGGGTTGTTGGGGTAGGGCGTGCCAAGGCCGGAGTAGAGGTCGTGGTCGCACATGGATACCACGAGTAATCGGTAGCTCTCCTGGATACGACGGATCAGAGTGTTGTTGATAAGCTGGCCATTTTGCGACGTGCGAGTGCTCAGTATTTCCTGCAGGTCCCCAAAGCTCTCTTCGTTATTCCAGGTTTCTACTGTCTGGTTCAGCACCCCGTAGTAGTTACCTTGCTCGTCGAAGTGACCGACACCACCGCCGTGCAGGTACACCCACAGTGGGGCCTCGTCATCTGCGCTGCCATTGCCCGGATTGAAGACCATAAACGTATAGTTGCCCGACAGGCCACATGCGTAGGCCGAATTGCGATAAAAGTCCATATCGAAATCCATGCCAGCGCGGCTGAGAGTTGCCTGGTCCGCCAGGGCAATGCCGCTGGTGGTTCTGGGTACGGCGAATTCCGGTTTGAGATAGGTAATGCTGGTAGGGTCGGCCAGGGCCGCTTCCAGGTCTTCATTACCTTCGAAGCCTGCAGTGTTGATAGTGCAGGGTGTTGAGTTGCCACCGCACAGACCCAGATGTCTCTTGTTCCACCTGGCGAACTGCCAACCCGGCGCGGGATCAGCGACAAAGGTTTCATTGAAGAAAAGGTCGCTGACATCCACGGTGCAGGCCTGGTTGGCGTGGCACTCGATATTATTAGAGCTTGTGGTTACGCCGCCTTCCACGGGGGTCTCTATCTCAATTTTGCATGCAGCCAGGGATGCGACAGCAGTGAGGAGAGCGATAGCTTTTACTTTCATATGTGCCTCTAACAGTAAATATGCAGGCGCATCGATGGCGATATTGTGCGCTGCATTAATAGGGTATCTTGCGAAATGTCCAAGTCTAGGAATATGTCTATTTTGACCAACTTATTGTCCGAAGTTTACCTCCACCTCGGCAATCTCCCTGGGCATTTCCTCATGCAAAAACCAATCAAAATAGTCTCGCTCGTTCTGGTTCGGATTAAAGTGGGATTCGAAGAAACTGAATATTGTGACCAGGGTCGCCATTTGTTGGCGGAGCGGGTTGATAGAAACAGCTTGGGGATGCGTAGCGCAGGGTAAAGGCACGTCCTCATATAGAACGCCTTGCTCAGGCGTACCGACCAGGTCGTGCCAAGGCTCTTCCGAGGGGTCTATGTTCTTAAGTACTGAATGGCAGCCCACGGAATCTGCATTATTCAGCCAGCGTAGAATGCCGGTATGTGCGGCGAATCCCAGGTGAGTGCCTCCAGTGATCGTGACCAAGGTTGAACGCGGGACCCGGTCCAGTATCGGCCGTGCATGCGTCTCGTAGGGAACGATTGCGTCGGTATCTGCCGCCAGCATCAGAAACGGGATGTCTGCAGTCTGGTAGAACTTCTCGGAGAGTGAGCTGCTGGGGCCGGCAATTGAAGCGGCTGCTTTGATGCGAGGATCTCGCTGCGTGGGGTGATAACTGACCAGAGAGGTTGTAAATCCTCCCAGGGATATACCTGTGGCACCGATGCGGTTTTTATCCAGATGGCCAAATAGGACATGCTGCTCGTTTTCTGACCAGGCGATGACTGTGTCGATTAAGAAACTAACGTCGCCGGGCTGGTTGATCACGTCTTTGACTTCAGGGCCACCGGGTGCGTCGTTAGTGGTCAGGGGGAAATTGGTAGCAATAACGATGTAACCGTTACCCGCCAGGTGTTCGGCGAGGTGCCTGCCGCTGTCTCGCGATGAGGTAAAGCCATGGGAATATACAATCAGGGGGTGTTTGCCCTCCGGTACCGCGCCACGATCATTCAGTGGATACCAGTAGCTGGTCTCGAGGGAGCGATGCTCGGAACCCTGATATTCGTTGTTGCTTTGCGTGCGCCGACTGGTATCAATAAGACGTATGTTTTGACGGCTAACCTCATAAGGTTGGCGAGCGAGCAGGCTTTCAGCGTCGCTGCCGTCCGGGAATGCTTCCGGCTGTCTGCCGAAGGAAAGAATAATCACCGCGCAAAACAGCAGAAAAGAGAGCGCACTAAAAATTGTCTTTACCATTTTTGCCTTGTTTTATCTCTCTGGCCGATCAATCTCAGACCATCTCCCGGCCATAAAGGCAAAGGTCCCTCGACAGGTCGCGATTCTCCATCGAGAGCTTTGCGACCGATCGAGGAATTTTCAGATATGTCTTAGTGCTCGTAGGCTAAAGTGCTGACGCGCGATTTCTTAACTTCCAGGTCTGTCTCGGAGCCGTTCTTCAAGTATGCATCGAAAAACGCGATGAGGTAATAAGCCATCTGGCCGTGGAATCGGCCTGAGAGAATACCGTCTGTCCATGCTGTGTGACCGGCCCGGTTGAATATCTGTCCGTATTTCGGAGTGGGGGTCTGAACGTAGGTGCCTCCCGTCTGAATCAGTTCGGGTGTGATTGGATTGTCCAGCGTTCCGCCTTGGTACAAGGTCTGGCTGTTTGTCATGTCAGCGACGCGATTCTGTACCATCAGCGGCCTGTGCCATGGCGAGAGTGCGGCTACCGGGCCGATTTCGCTGCGTGTCCAACTGCTCCAGGCGCCGGCAACTCCCATGCACGTGTAGCCACCCATTGAGTGTCCCATGCAGCCGATGTTGCTGAAATCCTCGATGTATTGCGAATAAGTACTGGCGGGGAGGGCGTCGAGAACCGCATGTATGTCATCACGCCGATTCCGATTAGTCTGGTCAGTCCAGTTCTCGGGCTGAGTCCAGGGAACATCGGGTGTTGAACTACCCGTGATGCAGTCCTGGTGTTTGGGTGCAACCACAATGTAGCCTGCGTCGGCCAGTCTGCTTTGGATTCCATCGGTGTTGCCAGGGCAACCGCCCATGCCATGGGAAAACATAATCAGCGGATAGATGCCGTTGCCGGCTCTGCGGATTTCAACCTCCACCCCACCGACGTTAGCGGTAGTCATAATATCTGCCACCGCCGCACCGACTGGCATAAGTGCCAGAGCGCAAGCGATCCCAATCTTCTTCAGGCCATCGATGCAGACTGTAGTAACGCTGGGCGCGGTATTAGAGATAAAGCTGTTTTTTATTACTGTTATCATAAGTTTTCTCCTTATGTTTTATGAATTGACGGCTGCCCCAGCATGGCGCTGGTCAGCCGCCGCGAAAATCAATCGAATCGATACCGTGCCTGCAAAGCTATCGTGCGCGGCCGCTCTGGCACTGCGTAGTAACTGTTGGAGTTCGTTACCGGTAGATCGTCTCTCCACAGGTACGTCTTTTCATCGGTCAGGTTCTTGCCAATCAGGGCAACTGACCAGGTGTCATCATTACTGGCCAGGGCGATACGCGCGTTGATAATGCTCGTGGCGTCATGGGGGGTGTTTGGATCAAGATCCAGGGAGGTGAAAAATTCATCGCTATAGTTGATGTCCAAACTGTTAATCAGCTGCATGTTGCTTCCCAGGGGAACGACATACTGTGCGAACAGGCTGGCACTCCACTCCGGTGAAAATACCAGTGTCTCTCCGCTGAGATCCTGGCCGCCTGGCTGCCGTGGTTCGGTAATATTGCTGCCGTCCTCGGTCAGGCAGCCGGGGTTGTTGGTCGGGTCCATGGATTGCGGTGTGGTACAGGTCGCACCGGTGAAGTCATCATAAGAGGCGTCCAGGTAAGCCATTGCTCCGCCAATAGTCAGCCCTTCGGCCAACAATATGCGGCCATCCACTTCCAGGCCCTGACTAATCGCCTCGGCAGCATTACCTACGCGGAACACATCCCCAACCAGCGAGCTGACCTGCAGGTTGTCGTACTCCATCCGAAAGACAGCGAAATTCAACTCCGCTGCGCCTTCCAGCAGGCTCATTTTTGCCCCAAGTTCATAGGCGAGAACTTCCTCGTCTTCGACCTCGAGTATCGACGGGTCGTTACCCGGAACGGATCCACCGATTGGTTCGTTCGTGATTGGGTGCACCAGGCGAATCTCGTAGCCGGCGCCGCTGTAGGATTCATCGAAACCACCACCCTTGAAACCGGTGCTGACACTTGCGTAAAGCATGGTGTCATCGCTAACGTCCCACTGGACGTTAGTGGAGTAAGTCACTTTGTCTTCGTCGCGGCTGAGGTCAGTGAAGTTGTGCTGGCGCAGGTCCGCAATCGAGTAAAAATTGGCAGGATCGGAATACACGAGAAGATTGGGGTTGCTTCCTGCCCTTACTTGTAAACCCTCGGAATTGGTGGATTTGTCCAGATCTTTGGTCTCTTCGTTATAGCGCAAACCCAGCGTCAGGCGTAGGGTGTCACTGACATTCCAGGTTCCCTGACCGAACACTGCCCAGCTCTCACCTTCCTGATCGAAAACACTGGGCACACCCGGATCTGGCGCATACAACGCGGATGTGCTCAAAGGGCCCGACTGCAGGAAATCGATGGTCTCTATGCGTCGGCTGATATCCAGCTCATTGCGCTGGTAATAGGCGCCCGCAATCCAGTCGATGGTCTCGCCGCCGGGCGATACCAGGCGTAGCTCCTGGCTGTACTGTTCGTAGTCTTCCCAGCGGGTCCGGTGGAGAGAGGGTGCGGCGGCGACATCGGTATCGCCCGTCGACAACAAATCATAGGCCGAGTAGGCCGAGATCGAAGTAAAGGTGGCGAAATCCAGGTGCCAATCGATGGTCAGCGCCAGGACCTCTGTATCGGTCGTTTTGCGGGTTCCAGCATCACCCGCACCCTTATCGTAGTCGGAGACCACGGGAATCGGCACTACTCCGGCAAAATTCTCCTGTCCGACGAAGTCCGACTGATAGACAACCGTCTGGGTATTGTCACTCTGGAAATCGCCGTACTCGTACTTGGCATTGATTTCAAGGTTGTCGGTAGCTTCCCAGCGCAGGCTGCCGCGAGCATACCAATTGTCAAATTCAGGGCCCTCGTCGCCGGTGGCAACATTTTCCCACCAGCCGTCCCCCGGTGCGTCGTGGCGTACTGCGAGGCGTCCAGACAGGCTGTCAGTCAGCGGCGCGTTCAGCACCATGTTGTATTGCTGTCCACCGTACTCGAACTCGTACATCGCCTCGACCATGCCCTCGAATTCGTCGCTGGGCCTGTTGGAGGTGATGTTGATTGCACCCGCAATCGTATTTTTTCCAAACAGAATGCCCTGAGGGCCCTTCAGAACCTCAACACGTTCCAGATCCATGGTGGTAGGAACCGCCGCTAGAGGGCCGCGGCCGGCATAGACGCCATCGATATACATCCCCACAGACTGTTCGAAGCCCTGGTTGGTACCGGAACCGATGCCGCGAATGAAGAGATTGGGGGTGCCTGAGCCCGCATTCACAGTCACATTCGGCATGTACTGAGTGATCTCCTGGAGCGAGGTGATGCCGATATCATCAATTCTATCGCCGCTCATGGTGGCAACGGAGATAGGCACATCTTGCAGGCTCTCGGTGCGTTTTTGCGCGGTCACGATGACCTCTTCCAGTACCAAAGCCTGTGCGTTAACACCAGATCCGCTGGCAATACTGAGGCTGGCAATGGCGCAAGCCAGAGCGGTTTTTCTATATTCCTTGCGTCGGAGCCATTCTTGTTTAAGGTGCATAATCTATTTTCCCCTTTTTTTATTTATGAAATTTGAAGTGGCTATAGCGGAGCGCAGCTGCTCGCATCAATCGCGGCCTGCGACTGTGATGCGTCACCGATACCTGAAGCTCGCAACAGCATGACGCCCCGTGTTGTGGGCGACTGAATTACTTCGCCGGAGTGTTCGGTGGGGTCAGCACCGGGGCCAATCAGGGTCACCTCAACGCGTGTCCCGACCCGAGAGCGCTGTTCACGCTGGTTGCTGATCCCGGCGAAGTTATCGGTATTCATCTGGTAGAACTGCATGGACCAGTAGCGTTCTGGCACGGGGGCGCTAATCAATAACGGTCCCTGCTCGAGGTTGTACAGGCAACTGGCGTAGAGAAGGTCCGGGCTTGGGCGTACAACCCAGCGAGAGTTTTCATCGGGACGTGGAGTCAGGTTCAGCTGGTTAGGCTCTCGGACCTCTGCGAATTTTTGGTACAGGCGCTCCATCACCAGGTGCGGTACCAGCATGGCCAGCGCGTACTGTCCCAGCCAGCCGCACACCAGAATTGCTGCTATCCAGCGCAACCAGTTCATGAGCAGCTCTCCAGCGTAACAACGGGTAGCGGCGCTGACTCGGGGTTCTGCAAGTAGGCGTCGCCGGGTGTGTACAGTCGCAGCAGTAAGTCAAAGTCGTAATTGGTAGACTTTTCGGATGCGGGCGCGCCGGACGGGCCCACCGGTAGCCAGTTGCCATCTTCCGCTCTGGCGCCAACGTGAATAACCCAGCGGCCATCGTGGCCACGCTTGATGTTTTCGTTGTTGAAGGAATAGCGTTTCTGCTCATTGGGAATCAGAAAGTAGTCCCATCCATAGGCAGTAATACTCCACCAGTTCGCATCGTAGTCGTGCCCCTCAATGCGGTAGCGACAGTTAAGGCGCAAGGGCTCACCTGATACTGAGTTCAGTCTGTAGTACATGGAGTTGTCGCGGGTAGAGCCAAGCAATCCGCTGATCGCAACCATGGCTGTGACGATGACATCAGTGTCGGCAGCGCCGATACTTTCGCTGGTGTACCAGTCGCCATTTCGCAGAAAGGAGTTCCCCAGCCCCGCTTTGAGGGTCACCAGCAGGAAAAGAATCGAACAGGCCAGGCTTAGCAGTACTGCCAGTGGCCAGCGTAGGGTGCGTAGCTTGATGATTGTGATAACTCCCTTATTGTTTTTTGAGTGCTGCTTTTGCGCCATAACAGCGCAACATCCACAGCTATGGTATTGTGGTGTTACTGTCCAAACTTGATATATTGCGCAAACCTCTTAGCCCCGAATGCAGCCTGCCTATGATCAATAACACGCCTAGTAGAGCGCTTACCGGGGTGGCGAGCCTGGTTCAGAGCTATGGCCATGACCCGGACGCCATCGCCCGTCGCGTGGGCCTGGCGCCGTCCGCGCTTTATCGGCCAGATCTCTTTATCGAGGGAGGTGTGTTCAACGACTACCTTGAGGAAGCAGCGCTGGTCTGTGATGATCGATTCTTTTCCCTGAAACTGGCGCCAATACAGGGTTGGCATTTGTTGGGGCCGGTGTGGCAGTTGATTCGCAGGGCGAAAACGGTAGGCGAAGTATTGCGCGTAATTGCCGCTCACCTGGAGTCGTACGCAAGTACCATCTCTTCACCGTTGGTGGAGGATGAGCGGGGTATCTCGATATCCCTCGAGGCGAGGTGGGACCCGAAGTGGGGGAGAGGGCTTAACACCAGCCGTGTCCAGGTGGTGGAGCTGGCTTGTGCGATCTTCATGCATGAGATGCGGCGTTTGCTGGGTACCAACTGGCGCGCAGAGCAGGTCCGGTTTCGTCACTCTACCCCCGAAAACCCGCGGCCTCTGTATCAAGTCTTTGGCGACAAGCTCAGCTTCAATCAGGACGCCAACGCAATCCATGTCAGCAAAGCTGATTGCGAACGCAGCATTGCGATCATGGCGGATAGGCCAACATTCTCTCCGCAATACGAGACGCCTAACTATTTACAGTGGGAGATACCGTTCGTATTGGAAGTCGATCGTGCTATTCGTCTGTTACTGAACGGGGATGAAGCCTCAGTAGATCGCGTGGCGGACTCATTGGGTATCAGTCCGCGTACGCTGCAACACAAATTAAGACAGAGCGACACCACCTATCAGCGTCTGTTCGATATCGCGCGCATTGATCTCGCCCTGGAGTACTTGAATGACTCTGATCTCAATGTGTTGGCCATTAGTGAGCGCGTGGGATTTACCGATGCGGCGGCTTTTTCGAGGTTCTTTAAAAAACATCTGAAGATGTCGCCGCGGGAATACTCCAAACGCATCCGCCAGGGCGCGGCTTAGCAGTTTACAGCTCACTGAGAAGGTGTTGAAAAATAAGAGGAAAAATTCAGGGTAGGGCTGCTATTTCTGGGACACAGGTCGCTGTCCACCTCCCAGTACGTCTGTCACGAGTTCTGTATCCAGGTACTCCTTCAGGAGCGTGATCTTGCCGTCCCGAAACTTCACCAGCATGTGGTAGAAGTTGTTGTAGAGTTTGCCGGATACATGCTCTCCGATAGATTCTGTCTCCATAGCAACGGTATCACCTTCGGCGATCATGCCATGAATGGTGAACTTGATGCCATTGGGGAAGGCGTCGAAGATGCTATCGGCAAATCCGGCGACCTGGTCTTTATTGTACTTTCCGGAAATCAGGGTGTTGCCCATGGTCCAGACCATTACATCATCCGTGTAGTTGTCCAGGAACCACTGTGTATCTGATCTGTTCATGGCTGCCACGAGTTCTTCGGCGAGCCGTTTGTTGTCTTCAATATCGATCATGTTGTTTACCCTGGAAAATTTCGTTGATGAGTATTCTGGCACAGAAACGATCAGCTTACGTCCTTACGGAATCCCCTCGAAATCCACGGTCAGGTATTGCTGAGACAGATGTTGTAGAAGGGGCCATACCGGGGTAGAAACCCAAGCGCAATCTACTTGATGCGCATCAAACACAGCTCAATACACTACGGCTAATATGTCGCTGGGTTGCTAACGCTAGTCCTCTTGGCTGCCTATAAGGGAGGCGCTCGATGAAGATAATCGTGAGACATTCTGAGACTGGAGATCAATATGCTCAATAGACTGTTCTTTTCCTTGCTATTGATGCCCGCCATTGCAGGTGCTGAAACGGTAACGGTTGAAAATTTCGTCCGTGCCGAGTCAGATTCCATGATTCGCGGAAGTATGAAGAGTTTTGATTACGGCGTCGGTGAGCTCAAGCACCTCCGCCAACCTACAGCACCCGATAACCAGCCTGTTATCCGGATGAACCAAGACACTCTCTATTCGGGGATAGTACTGGATCTGTCGAGGCCGGCGATGGTCACGCTCCCTGATACGGATGGTCGCTATGTATCTATGCATGTGGTGAATCAGGATCACTATATGTCCTTTGAGACAGAGCCAGGAAGGTACAAACTTACGGAGAACTCTGTGGGCTCACGCTTCGCGCAGGTCACCTTCCGGACCTTTGTTGACCCCAATGATCAAAGAGACATCGAGAGAGCGCATGCAACCCAGGACATGATCGAGATTAGCGGAGGCGGTAGCGGTCCTTTTGATGCCCCGGATTGGGACCAGGAAGCACTGTCGATAGCGCGCAAGGCACTGAGCGATTTGGCGACACTTGGTTTCGATACTACCTATGCCTTCGGTAGCGAGGAAGAGACGCGACCAATAGACCACCTTATCGGCACCGCCGCAGGCTGGGGTGGCCTACCGAGCAGTGCTGCCTTTTATTTAATCGAAAGCGTCAATGAGAATGACGGCAAGACGCCTCACACGTTGACAGTACGGAATGTGCCTGTAGATGCCTTTTGGTCAGTCACGGTCTACAACGCCGACGGCTATCTTGAGGCTAATGATCTCGGCGTTAATAGCTATAATGGCATCACCGCCAAGTCGAACCCGGACGGTTCCCACACTATTCATTATGGCGGATGCGAGGATGGACGTGTCAACTGCATTCCCGTTACCCAGGGTTGGAACTATGCGGTTCGTCTCTACAGCCCGAGACAGGAGATTCTGAATGGCTCATGGACATTTCCAAAGCCAGTGCCGTCAGAGTAGCCCTGGATCTGCTTAAACTAGTGCTTCCTTTTCGCCCCAGTGCTACCTTTGAGTCAGAGATGATAAGTTGACTCGGAATCTTTCCGAATTTAGGAAGGCCCCCTAAAACCTATGGAGCAAAGTCCATGAAGCTGTATACAGCGCTCGTAAGTTTAACGGCAGTGTTTAGTGTCTCCGCATCCTGCACCTTCGCTGAGACTAATGTTACGACTCCGTATTACAAGGCTGACGTGCCTGCCAGCCTGTTAACACCCGATCACGACGAGTCCGTGTATCTCGGTGCTGTTGATATGAACGACGGTTTTCCGACTGAAGAGACCGCACAGAAAGCGTTTGATTTTCTTGACACGAGCAGGGCCGTAAATCTTTACACCAATGGCATAGCCATCGCATCGATGTATGCCATGCTCGAAGGAAACGCCAAGATTGGTGTTGAAGCAAACCGGACGATTGGCGTAACAGAGCAGCTGATGGATGCGCGAGCGATATGGCTAACGCCTAATACCACAACGCCCTATATTCACGCTGAGGTTGACGTCAAAAATGGCCCGGTCGTCGTAGAGCTGCAAACCCCAGTGATCGGGTTGATCAATGATGCCTATTTCAAGTATGTCGCTGACATTGGCATGGGTGGTCCAGACCGGGGCCAGGGAGGAAAGTATTTACTGGTGGGCGAGGATTACGAAGGGGAAATCCCCGACGGATACTATGTGTATGAGACCAATACCTATCGACACTGGTTGTTGATGCGGGCCGTCAGCAAGCCCGGTGAATCAATCGAGCAAACCTTAGCTGCCTTTAAAAAAGGGTTCAAAATGTACCTTTTGAGCGAAGCGAAAAATCCACCCGCCAATAAATACATTAACCTGTCGGAAATTCACTCTATCACCGTGCATTCTGCTGACGCCCACTTCTTCGATGAAATCAACGAAGTCATACAATATGAGCCCGCTAATTCTGGAGAATTTGAGACTATTGGTTTAGCTGCGTCACTGGGTATAAAGAAAGGCGAACCTTTCGAGCCTGACGAAAGAATGCAGGGCATTCTTGACGAGGCCGCCAAAATTGCCAATGCGGCGAGCCGATCGATGCTTTATCGCCCTCGCAACCCGGCCATGTACATCTACCCAGATCGCAAGTGGTTCTCGCAGGCGATTCAAAGTCACGAGTTTGTCGATGACAACGGCGCCCTGGAATTAGATGACCGAATGGCCTTTCACTTCTATGCGACCGGTATTACCCCGTTCATGGTAAGTCCTCAAGTCGGAGCAGGGTCAGTCTATGCCGTTGCAACCGTTGATAGTGAAGGCGAGGGTCTTAGCGGCGACAAGCAATACGCAGTGACCCTCCCAGGGCCCGTGCCGGCCAAGGACTTCTGGTCATTTATGGTCTACGACAATCAGACCCGCTCGATATTGGAGACCGATCAGAAATCCGGTGGTGTAGACAGTTTGAGAAATGCCCCGAAAGCATCGGCTGATGGCAGTGTGACCATATATTTTTCACCTAATGCGCCCGAGGAGCATCAAGATAACTGGGTTCAGACCACACCAGGAAAAGGGTTTAACATCATACTCAGGCTTTATGGGCCGCTGGAAAAATGGTTTGACCGATCCTGGAAACCGGGCGATTTAGAGGTCATCGGCGAGATCAAATAGCGAAATCTGTGGCTGTGGTCTGAGCTCCTGAAAGTGCAGCGCTGAACACAGCGCTGCACATGCGAAACCGAAGGTACCGTTATCGAAAAGGCGTATGCCTCCATGGGGTCACACGTTGTGTATGTTTAACGCGAACGCTCCTCGCAATGAGGAAGCACAGGATCCAGCCGCTCCGACCAGGCGCCGTTGGCCCTCTGCCAGCGATAAAGTATCAACGGCTCGGGGTTGGAATGATCGACTATCTCGTAGCTCCGGCCCCCGACCGCCTCAAACTCGAAGTGACAGAGATAGTCCTGCCGGTAGGTCTTGTACGCTACTTCCAAGTGGTAAGTGCCCGGAATCAGGGTGAGATTGTATCTGTCATCCGGAGTATCACCGTTGACTGACAGTATCTCCATCCAGCTTCGTAGCTGGGCTTGCGTCCCCTCGGCGTGATGCCGGGGGTGTTCAACACAGGCATTGAGCAGTGCCACCAAGAGAAATGGGCCAAGATATTTTTTATAGCTCCACATCAGAAACTCAACCCCACTGAAAAGCCATCTACTCCGTCCCCGAAAATGTAACCCGCCTTGAGGCCGATAAAGCGAAGTCCAAACCAATCCAGCGGCCGAATATTCACTTCAAAATCCAGGCCCACACCAAGCTCGGTGTAGGCGTTGAATCCGAGCGGCAAGGGGTCAAGCCCTATAAAATGTGTGTAGCTAGCGTAGGTATTCCAGCGCCAGGGTTTGTTGCGAGTGTGCCACCCTGTGGCGTTGCTATAACGCACGTGTGCTAGCGCGGTCTCGTTCCAGCCCCAGGTGTCCAGGGCGTCAAAGGAACCGTTGAATGTGTCTGTGTAGGTCGAAGTATATTGTCCGCTAGCTTCCAGCCTGTGGCTGCCGAACCAGCGGTCATAGCTCGCCTCCAACGTGCCGGATGTGCTCACTGCGTCGACTTCCGTATCCAGCACCAGTTCAGGGCGCAGCCCGATATCGCCCAGAACTTCGTACCGCGACCGCGCTTCCAATTGCGAAGCCGCCAGCGAGAGGTAAGGGCGCAAAGTAAAGTGTTGCGTGATGGGCAGGCTAAGGCCGGCACTACCGCGCAAGGAGAGAATGCTTCGATCAGCATCTACTCGGATGGCCTCACCTTGCTGTTGCAGTACGTCCAGTTGATCCTCCAGGCTGCCATAGGCCAGCGCCACGCCCCAGTAGGCGTCTAACACCTGGTCTTTCAAAGTCAGGTCTGAGGCGTAACCCATGCTCCCTCTGATAAATTCAGAGTCGCGGCCTGGCTGTTCCGCAGAAAATGTAGCCCCGCTCAGTCCGGGCGCAGTTGTAAGGTTGATGAAGGCTATCAGGGATTCGCCTATATCTTCCGGCGCTAAATCGATAAAGTCCGTTGGGGTCACCACCTCCTGGGCGGCGCTGGAGGTGCATAGTATCCAGGAAAAGATGATCACAGAGACACCGGCAGTTCCTGATTTCCATGCGGAACTCATTCATAGCACCTGGTCGTTATTCGCATAGCTGCACAAAAGTTACCTTGATGTAGAGAGTGTTACGAGTTTACGTGTGAGTATCCTTTTTCGCGAGTTTCATAAGCTTGCGACTCGCCGACGCTTTCCGCATCCCCTGGCAGTGAGCCCAGGACATGTAACAGATTTTCCAAGCCGAACTCGACGCAGTGGGCATTCGACTACAACTCCATGCCGTCCCTGTCTTCCGCGATCAGAATGAAGTTCCTGTTCTCACTGTAGTCAGGGTGCTCGGTCCAATTGCTGGAGTCGTATATCCATGGTTGCAAACAAGCGCGATCGGTCACACAGGGATCTGTCAGTGCTTCCATGAACCTGACAACCCTATCGGATTGCTGGATATTGATATCAATCTCCGGTGCGGGTGAATTCGACACACTGTCATCGAAGCTCTGTCGAAACAGGAAGCGCGTGTTCTCGAACGCAAAGGGATTCATGTTGTAGTACACCTCTTCGCAGTTCTCGTCTGTTTTGGCCATGATATTGATGACCGACTGCAACTCGCAATAGTCTGCGTCACCGGTCTCATTGAAAGTGGCATTCGCATTGAGAATGGTACCGAGGCCGAGCAATTCGTTCATTGCACCGCCGGGGTTGCCGTAGACATCCATGACCTGGCGCAGGTTGGACAGGGCGCCGTTGTGCATATAGGGCCCGGTCACGGCAATGTTCAGTAGCGGTGAGGTTCGGAAGTGATAGGCGTCACCAGTATCACCGCTGATATTCTGCCGACCAAAGTCACTGTCGGTCACAAAAAGATTGTCGTTGCCGTGGCCGGGACCCACCTGCCCAAGCCCAATGGCATGATACTGACCGTCAGTAAATGCATCACCCGAGTGGCACTCGCTGCAGGCGGCGCCACCTTCGTCACCTTCGGTCATGAACAGTACAGCGCCCACTTTCTGGTCGTGGGTGAGTGCATTGGAATCGCGGCTGGGATCGCCGAGTAGGAAGGCGACATACTCCTTCCACGGGTTTTCGGTGAAGACCATCGACTCTTCAAATGCAGCGAGTGCTTCCGCGATACGGTCGAAGGTGATCTCGGTAGTCCCGTAGGCTGACTGGAATAGCGCCTCCCACTCCTGGATGCCGACAAATCGCTGTGCCAACATATCGCGGTAGGATTGATTGCCGCCGCCCAGTGGCTCATCGCCGCGCATTTCTTCGTGAGTCACGGTGGGAAACCTCGACTGGGCATTGGCCAGTGACGCTCCCTCAGGAACATTGCTGTCCGGGGTGGAAGAGTCCGGTGAGTCTGGAGTAATGATGCCCGCGCTTGTTCCCCGGGCACCCGGTGCTCCGTTCATGCTCTCGATACGACCATCCCAAAACAGGCTGTTGTCCAGCAGGCCCACGTTGAAGAGACTCGGGGCGTTGCGCCCGATAACGGGATAACCTTCGAGTTCATCAGGGTCACTGCCATCGAAGTAACGCCCGGGCCCAACGAGATCAGGCGCAGAGTTATGAAAAATATTTACCGCATCGTAGCCTACTGGCCATGAGAGATTGTCACCGCCTCCCAGCATCGGGTGATGGCATGAGGCACATGCAGTGTCGTATTCGCCACTTAAGCGCTTGGAGTAGAAAAGGGCTTTACCAAGTTGAGCCTTGGGATCGTTAATGTGAGGCAAGTCGCGGCCTGTGGTTGGATCGCCCGTGAAGCCTTGTTCGTTCGCCAGTAACTGCGCGTGAATATCAACCGGTTCCATGGAGCCTGCCATGGTGCCAAGGCCATCGTCGCTGGTAACGGCGGCGATTTCTTGCGTATCGATATCCGTTGTTGCGAGGTTGTCAGTTCCCTCACGTACCAGCCGCACTAGCATGGTGTCGTCGCGACCTTTGAACCAGTTCAAACCTGTTTTGAAATTGATAAACCACGAGTCCTGGGAAAACTCGATCATTGGGGAAGAGGTCCAGGTGTAGTCGACAGTCGTGGCAGGAAAGATATTCAGGTTGATCGCCGGCTCAGCTGCGTTGAAATTGATTAGCGAGAACAATTCCTTGGTGTTCGGCAGGCGCCAGTCGCTGTGCCCGGCCAAAGTGCTGTTCTGGGCGTATTCCAGCGCCGTGCCCCAGTCCATGCTTCTGGCATCGCCGCTGTTGCACAGCGCGCCCTCCAGGCCTGCTACACACTGTGCCCACATCAGTCCGGTGGCGACATCTGTGACTGTGCCATTTTCGTCGATGGTATAGCGCTCGTCCGGGGTTTCCTCTGCACCGCCGCTGCCCGAGAACGGATCGATGACCCGCACCAGGCGCACAGCTGAAGCCTGGTACCGCTGGAGATTCTTGTTATTGCCGAAGACCAGTTGGAAGGCCCAGGCATAGAATTCGCCGTGCGAGCCGCGATAGGGAGCGGATGTCCAGTAGAAATCACCGATGGCGTTGGGGAAGTAGTCTGTGTCTACCTTGAACGGACGGCTTTCAAGCCCAAAATGGATAATGGACATCATCTGCGCATTGGTAGGTACGCGCCAGTCGCTGTAGCCGCAAAGTTCCTTAGCATTGGTCCCTATTACCAGTTCGTTCCAGTCATCATAGTAGTCACCCGTGCGATCAACACTTCCGCGATCCAGTGCGGTCAAACCGCCCCAGCGGTATGTATTGTCGGCATCGTGGATACTGCCGTCACGGGTTTTTACTTCCCACAGCAGCCCGGTGCGATTATCGCGTACACAGGCCCAGGGATCCGTTTCGAATTCGCCGCTACCTGTATATTTGCTGCCGTTCGCGTTGAGGCGGGTAAAGTCGAAGCCATTGATGCCATCGTTGTCTGAGCTGGCTTCGGCGTCGCGCCCCTGGGCGCAATCCTGGGCCAGAGGGGTAACACCATCACTCGCCATGAGTGATAGGCTGCAATCAGAGCCGTTGGTATTGGAGTTGGAACCGAAATCAATACCCGTATCGTTCAAGGCCGCCATACCGTTACTGAATACTTCTGGCTCGATATAGTCCGGTGCATCACCATCGCCAGAAGCTTCCCCGTCACCGGTATCGTCGTCATTTGTGGCTCCGTCGTTGGATCCGCTGGTGGAATCTGATTGGTCATCGCTGAAGGGGTTTCCGTCACTGGAGCTACTTCCACCACTGCCGCACGCAGTGCAAGTAAGTAACAACGCAATGCAGAACAAACGACATGCTGCTGCGATTTTGGATCCGTTGAGCATTATTCTTATCCTCGGCCTCAAGTTAGAGATGTGGGATAAGAATTGTTACCTGATCATGTACTAATGAATGTTGTAGTTATGTAAAGATTTGCTAAGTGGGGGCGGATAGATCTGCCACGAAATCGGCAGGTGTAGTGTCTATAAGTCCGTGAATGTATAGGAATTGGCCCGCCTGGCGCGATTCGAAGCGGGTGGCCGCCCCCTGCGACCTGCCGCTTAGGAGTCGGGTGGAGAAGGCAGGTTGTGCTTAGTAAGGCTTTGAAAAAAAAAGCCGGGATAGGGCGCTACAACGCACCAACCGAGACTATGCCGAACCTGTTCAAGGTCGGTTTCGGTATCCGGGCACAGTAAGCCGAAGATCTGTAACAGTTTTTTCAAACCGCACTCCGAGCTTCTCCCGAACCGCTATATTTCCAGTTCCAGAGCGATTCGATTGCATCATAGAAGATCCATGGTTTTAGCGAGTTCTTCAGTTAGATTGCCGATGCCATAACTAACGAGTCGTTCGTCCGCACAGAACCCTTTCCCGTGACCTCGGTCTCTATACTCGTATGAGATTAGATGGGTAATTTCGTGCGCGATAGTGTTCACTAGCGAACTTTTTTCGTCTGGCGAATCTGAAGACCACATATTAATTCTGGACTTTCGAATCGATATTCTATTCCGGCTAGCATTTTTTGGGTCTCGCTGCGCCTGAGCTATTGCGGCTACGGGCCAGCCTGGGTGCACCGAAAAATCACCCACCGGCTGGATTAGCTGCGTGAAGAGTTCATCTCCCGAGATAAGGGATTCATTTCCGGATTCATCTAAGTCACAGTTCGCCAGCCAATCTCGGCTCACAATACGTGATTCAAATTCCGGACTAAGAAATACTTGGCATGCGATCCCAGCAGCACTAAGAACCGCGGCGCCTTGACCCTCGTCTAAATTTTGGACTCCGATCCTGAAACACTCACCATCAACCTCTCGGTAGCTCCCCGGAGGAGGGGTTTCGATTGGGTCCTCGTACCCGATCCACGCAATCGGCGCCATTATTCCACTACAGCCGGTAATAAAAAACAAAACGAACAGAATGACATAGAAACGACTCATGGCAATATCCTAAAATACTCTTGAAGAAAACAAGCTCGAAGCTTGACCTAGCTAGATATTCAAGCTGTCGGTCACCTTCCGATAGAGTTTAGTGAGTTAATAAGACCGAAAGGCGACGGACAATGAGAATGATAAACACGCAGGTATTACCTTGGTTCTTTTATTGGAGCGTAACTAATATTGCTCTGGTTGGTTATCTCAACAGTGTCTTCTCCGATAGCAACTCCAGCACTTGAGAATCCATCAGCTTCGTATGGGGCGAATCTCCCAGCGATGTAAAACTCCTCTTCGGCGGTTACCTCGAGCTTCCTATCTGAGGTCCACTTTCCGTTCAGCTTCGGATTAAACTCACCCTGTCCTAGATTACCAATCGGACCTGTGTATTTTGCTTGGACTTCTCCTCCCACGGACTTCTCAAACTCTAGAATCACCTTATATCCCTGCACTCGAAGAGCCTTTTTCATGACATGACGATCCGCTCGATCTTTTAGATCTATTTTCAATGGATCGTCAGACTCAAGAGAATTAATGTACTTTTCATATGGAATACCTCTCACTTCATCCCATGCTACGTTATCCGCAGAAACAGTCATATTACTTACGTTTTCTAGGTCAGCTTTGACTTCCCCCGAAATGGGTACGACTTTAGTGGATAAACCTAATGCAGCACCTCCACTAAAACTTGTTTTATAGCTTCCATCACAATTATGCGAGTTTCCTCTATTGGTGAATTCTCCCAGTTTCGGATAGTCTTCGTAGTTAGCGCGAAGATCATAGTTGCCAGCATCATCAATTTTCCAAACTGTGCCTGGCCCTAGGTTGTTTGATATACCGAAGTATAAAACGTCCTTGGAGCTGTGAAGGTCCGTGTCTGAGCAATTTGCCAGAACCTCTTTCCAACCCTTTGCAGTATCTTCATTACAGCCAGGTAGGAGAGTAATAGCGATTAGCACGATAGAGCATTTAAGTCGATACATGGTGAACTTCCTTTTCGGTTTATTGCTTTGTGATCTTTTCAACACTGGGGGTGTAGACACTGTAGTCCGCTTGTTTCCCAAGCTTTCTCAGTGTTTTTGTGCTTTTTCTAAATCTTTTCATCCACTTTCTTTCCCAGCTTCCAGAAAAATCCGGCTGCACTTGAATACTCTCGTACATAGCGAGCAGATAAGCGACTCTGGGAGTAGAGAAGCTTGTACCGCACTTTCCAGAAGGGAGCTGGCCCGAAAATGCGAATGAATAGTTGTCGGAATCGTCTTCGACATGGCTTGAGCAAGTGTCGTTGCAGCAGCGAGCTCTGCCGTTTGAATCTATATCCATAACAGCGATTACATCCTGGGGGTCAATGCTTCTTGATGCGAATTCTCTGCGAAGTTTATACACGGAATCGTTTTCATTTCCTGCCGCCGCAAGGACAACCCCATATGCTGGGCGCCAATCGGGGCTGTATTGAAGGTCAGGGACTGTCCAAGAGAAGTTCATAAAAAAAGGTGTTTTAGATGCTTTGGCATAATGGCGGAAAAAATCATGAATTCCGCCCACTACTGCATAGTCGGTCTTTCTTAGTGATTTGCGTCGAAAAGCCTCCATGCGACCGATTATTTCTTCTGCATTTTCGCGTGCCTTATTTTGGATATCTGAGGGAAAGTTACTTCCTAGTTCAGTTCCGAGAATTTTCTCGGCTTCACGAATTTCGATGATATTTATGAGTATTTCCTTCGCTGCAGTGCTGCTAGCAAACAAAGGTACATGCACTATATTGATTCGTTGATCTGCGACGGGATATAACTCTCTGAAGTAGTCCAACGCCAAGTGGACATCGTCAGCATGGGACTTTTTGTCCTCAAAGTCTTTGGCTTCCAGTAATTTGAATTCCTCAGAAAAAGTTGCAGGCCCGAGATTTAGCTTCTCTCTGACGAGCGGAATTGCTTGCCGAAAGAACTCTACGGAATCAATGAAGTGCGAACTATCAGGCCAGGCATCATCGACTATGACGAGAGTAGAAATCTTTTCTGGTGAAGTCTTATCGAGCCATGATCTCAGCTTTTTTACGTCATCTTCATCTAATCTAGTATCCGAGGCGGACTTTCTGTCTTCCTTTTCAAGCGCCGTAAAAGAGATTTCAATTGGTGCGGAGTGTATTTGTGTATTGGCAGTTGTAGCGGACAACAAGTCAATGGCAGCTGATTCAGATATCTCGCGGAATTGCACAACGTTGTCTGATCCCACTCTATCTTCTTGCGAAGTTATTACGTAACCTGGATGACCCGCTATCTGTGCTAGAACTGTATATCGATCGTTTGAGCCCCCTATGGGTTTGCTTACTTTCGTAGCCATGGTGCTTATTTTGGGGAAGGTGTTATATGGATTGTCTAGGTTAGGTAGCGTATTCGCGTGCTTTGGAATATCTGGCAATACTAATAGCTGTTGAGCGAATAACCCGCCGTCGCTAGTTAGTTCGTTTCGCTCTGAAATATCCTTGGAGAGGATTGTGTAGACTCGAGGTAGCCTCGATCGATCCACTGAATATTGCTCCAGAAGAATCTTGGACAAGCTGTCTCCTGTCTCAACCTCATATACTCTTGTAAGGCAATAGTTGAGAATTCTTTTTAGTCCATCTAAATCTGAAGAGTAATTGGTTTCAAATCTTTGACTAACGATTACAGTGGAAGGTGGGTGATCAGTCTGAGAAATTCCAGCCGAAGAAAGTGTGATACATTGCGCTATGCAAAGTGAGAGCAGGAGCTTCTTTCGCAGTTCCATACCAGGGATCTACCAGCTGATGTGAATCGGTGTGCCGACTGGAACCAGCTCTAGGAATTCATCCATTTCGGAGTTGGTGATGGCTATGCATCCTTGATTCCAGTTAACTCTTTGCGTTATCCATGCGGCTGCTCCTGTTCCGTTCTTTTGTCCGTGAATCATGATATCTCCGCCAGGATTCAAGCCCACACTCTTGGCCGTCGAGCGATCCTTATTGTTTGGATAACTTATATGCATAGAACGATAGTACTTTGAGTTTTCGTTAACGTAATCCAGTGTGTAGTCCCCTTCTGGATTCTTTCCGTCGGCTTGTTGTAGTTTATGTCCCTCTGGATGGCTGCCTAAAGCGATATGGTACTCACGTACTATTTTCTCTCCATCCATTAGCTTCATGGGCCTTTTCGATTTAACGACTATCACTTTATCGAGCGAGAGCGAGTCGTTAGTGCTCTGAGTATTGGTGGTGCAGTTTGCGCAGGTCAATGTTACGAATAGCGCCAAAACAGTACGTTTCCAGAGTCTATATGCAGTTGTTGTTTTCATAATGGAATGGACGTCGATATCCAATGTGTGCTTTGGGTAAATCTAGAGTTTTAGCCTCATCCAAAGAAGCCTGTGATCTGGAATATAGTGTTTGGCACATCTGCGCCAGTAGTTCGGCTTCTGCGAGTCGAAGATGTTCGAGAAAATCGCGCCATCAAAATCGAATACACCAAAGTCAGATATCTTGCTGTTTAGGTTAGGTGTCACAGCGATTTGATCATAGTCTTTGTTGTTAGAGACGTTGGTAGGAATCTTTGTGCCATGTGGAGGAATCTTCAGACCGCGCTTTGTTAGTGCATCGAAGATCAATTCTCCGGGTAACACTTTCGGTAGATTGAAGTCACCCATAGCTATGATATTTCTGGTCCATGCATGCTTGTCACTTCTTCTCAGGTTACACCACCTGGAAATCGCATAGGCTTCGAGTCGCCGTTTTTCCATGGATGCCTTCTTCTCGGCGCTAGTTTTGGATGGACCAAATAGAAGATGACAGTTCGCCAATAAAGGCGTTTGTCCCTCACTCTCGAAACCTGCTATGTAAGGATTACGATTGAAGCCAGTGTACTTACGAGCAATGCCCGGCAGCTTGATGTGCTTTCGGTCTGATTCGACTATCGCAATCTCACCAATCTCTGGTCCCAGCGTTATTCGTCGTGTGTCGTAGACGTAAGCTGATCGTTCATCATTGCCTGCGCGGTCACTAAAAATCCACGCGAAATGAGGGGGTAGATTGGTCATAACACCAAGAAAGTCTGTCAGATCATCCGCTATTTCCTGTACCGCGACTAGTTCGAACCAAGACAGAATCTCAGCTATTACTTTCAGGTCTGATGGGCGACGTTTGTGAGCACCAAGGTTGGCGATATTCCAGGATGCAATTAGTACGTGCCCGGGTTGTTCAACGACAGGTATCTTCCGATTATCTTTAGGATCAATGTGAATGGCATCACGATACGCACGCAACTTATTGATTTCGCTCGTGGAGTTGTAAGTGTGAGCTGGGCTTGGTTTTGTCAGTGCTCTCATGGCTAGAATCCCTTTCGGCCAAGTGACTTCGAGAAAACCGCCAAAAACACGCTAGACGGTGCAAGTCTATTATTCAACACGAAAATCCATATTCGCTGGTTGCCATTTAACCTATAGCACAGAATCGGGCATGGTCAATTCACCTTCTGGATCAGTCGGCGCTTTCGCCCAGACTAGTTCCCAGATTCGATTGGTCGGGGTAGTGGAAACTCTGCTCGTGTAGGAGGGTCTTTATGGAGCCCACTCAAACACGGAGGCAGTTACATTGATAAGTCGGTGGCAACAGGGGGTAGCAGTGGTTATACAGCCAATCAACCCGTCTCAACCGGCGTACCCGTCGCCAGTCGGGCCATAGAGGGCTATATAGCCAGAAGTTTACTGGCCCGCCTGGCGCGATTCGAACGCACGACCTGCCGCTTAGGAGGCGGCTGCTCTATCCAGCTGAGCTACAGGCGGGTGATAGGGGAGCGGGGGATTATTCCGTGTGCCAGAGAGGATGGCAAGCTTTCAGCATTCAGAAGGTTACAGCAGTAATATTTCCACACCAGTTTTGTTGGCTGCGCTGTTAAGGGTTATGTTTTTACTTTGGCGCCTTTTAGCACTGGCGGGAGCTCGGAGGGCGCGACTGATGGAGTATGGCTGTTAGTTAACCAGCATTGCCCGAATCACTTTTCGCAGCAGTGTCTTCTGTCGCTCAACATTTTCGGGCGCCTGTATATCCCCGTCTACCAGTGACGCAAATACCTTGTTCGATAGAAAGTAGCCGGTCACCAGGTTGAACATGGCGATCACGTTCAGCGCCAGGGTCTCCTGATCTGCGTCTACTCCCCGAAGGTTATCGATACTGCGCATGCCTTGATCGAACAGGGAATCCAGCCAACCTTGCACCAGGCGGTTGCCGAGGGAATCCGGGTCGCCCTGCAGCGCCTGCTGGAAGAGGGCAGCCATTTGTGGGTGCTCCAAAAGCAGGTCGGTCATTGCACTTGGGAGGTCTGTGTAATCGCGCAAGCCATGAGCATTATTGAGTTGGTCACTCATGGCCTCGGCCATGGGGTTGAGCGCGCGGAACAGTACGGATTCATACAACCCTTGCTTGCTGCCGAAATGGTTGTACAAGCCGGGCTCCTGAATTCCCGCGCCAGCGGCTATCTGGCGCAAGCTTGTGCCTTCATAGCCCTGGCGGGCGAACAGGTCTTCGGCCACATCCATGATGCGAGCGGCGGTCCGCTCGCCTTTGCTCATTTTTTGTACGCTTTTCAGGGTCATCGGAATAAATTATCAAACGATCGTCAAATTACATGCAACAAATACCATATCGACGACGAAAATTCGATCAATCAGGCACTATACTGACCAATAAATTAAGAGACGATAATTTTTAGGGGTTAGTGATGACTATAGATATAGCTGCATTGGTGAATGATGACGCCTCACTGATCAGTCGCCGCTGTTGGTCAGACAGGCAGGTCTATGAGTTGGAAAAACGGGCAATTTTCGGTCGTGCCTGGCTGTTCCTTGGCCATGAGAGCCAGGTCCGCAATCCGGGCGACTTTGTGCAGGCTTATATGTGTGAGACACCGGTGATTCTCGCCCGTGGCCAGGGTGGGGGGCTGCACGCCAACATCAACAGCTGCACCCATCGGGGGGTGCCTGTGTGCCGCGCGGATCACGGCAACACCAAGCGGTTTGTCTGCCCCTATCATAATTGGTCTTTCTCAGTTGAAGGTGACCTGGTCGCTATTCCACAAGAACGGGAGGTGCAGTGCGCGCCAGACAAGAGCCAGTTGGGGTTGAAGAAGGTACCCCGGTTGGAGAGTTGGCGTGGCATGGTTTTCGGCAGCTTCAACGAGGAGATCGAGCCTCTGGAGAGTTACCTCGGTGATATGCGCTTCTACCTCGACGCGTTCTTCGAGCGCTTCCCGGGCGGGGATGTCGAATTTGCCGGAAGCCCGCACCGCTGGGTACTGGATGCCAACTGGAAACTGCCGGTGGAGAACCAACTTGGAGATGTGAATCACGGAGCGTTCCTGCACAGTACGCTGATTCCGCGTGAAATCCAGGACACCATTGCTGAACTCGGTCACAGTGTAGTGCCGGCACCTGGCCACGGTGCCACGTTCCGTTTAATGCCTGAAGATTGCCCGGTTGACGAAGTGGCCTGGGGCTTTGAGGGCATGGCCGGAGCGCTTGGCGGAGATGAAGTGCAGGAATACCTGCGAGAAGTTCAGGCACAGGCGAACGAGCGGGTCGGCCCAATTCGCGCACGAATGAAAGGCCTAACCTATGGTGTCTACCCGAACCTGTCGTTTCTCTGGTCAAACTCTTCATTTAAAGTTTCGCACCCGCGTGGTCCAGGCAAGGTTGAGTACTGGTCCTGGCCTGTCGTGCCAGCCTCTGCGCCAGAGCATATCAAGGCCAAACTGCGCCACAATTACAATTCATTCTTCGGCCCAGGCGGTATGGTAGAGCAGGAAGATGCAGAGGTGTGGATCCAGCAGTATCGCGGCGCCAATATCGATTTCGCGGACGACAGGCCTTTCTATTACGGTTTGGGTTTGGGCGAGGAGGGGCCGCATCCTGACTTACCGGGGCAGGTAAGTGTGACCGCCAACGAATTTTATGCCCGCGAATTTTTTAAGCGCTGGCGCTCAGATCTGACCTCAGTGGGGGCTGCATCATGAGTGATCTGGCCATAGACACAACACCTGAGCAACAACGCGAGCTGGAGCGTTTTTACTTTCACGAGGCACGGCTGTTGGACAATCGCCAATATCAGCAGTGGCTGGCACTGGTTGCGCCCGAGGTCGAGTACATCATGCCTTCTCGAGTCAACGCCATGGTGGATAACCGCGAACGGGGCAACGAGCATATGATTAGCGTCGAGCGGGAACTGGAGGGCCTGGGTAGCCAGGGCAGCCCGATCCGCGAGGAGGGCTATATCCACCTCATGCTGCGGGTGGAGCGGGCTTTCAAGATCAATTCCTGGTCTGAGAATCCGCCGCCGCGTACTCGTCGGATAGTGGGCAATGTAGAGTTGATGGGCAGTGATGGTGTTGAGCGGCAGGTGCTCAGCAATTTCCACCTGCATTATGCACGCCCAGGCAGTGCGGATTTTCTGTATTGCGGGCAGCGCAGGGACACATTGCTAGCCACAGAGGAAGGGCTGCGTATTCGGCGCCGGGAGGTGGTGTTGGACTACAGTGATATTGAATACCCCACTCTGGGGCTCCTGTTTTAGTGCAGCAGGCGCGATGGCCAAAATAATTTGAACGGGCTATTGCAAAGGGACGGCGGGAGGATCAATCTAGAACGTAATCCCGCTGTTCTCAGGGTGCTTCTAATTGCGCTTTTTAATCAAAATTTTCACCCTTGTTTATTTCCCTGTAGCAGCCACTTCTGCATCGCTGGCACAGGCCGTCAGCGGCGAGCAGCTAAACGCCGAACGCCAGGACTACAGCCGCGCCGTTGAGGCAATCGACAAGGGCCAGTGGACAGAGTATCGCCAACTGCGTCCCGGGCTCGACGATTATCCACTGGCGATCTACCTGGACTACCGGCAACTCACGCGTGAACCGAAGCACGTGCGTGCTTCAGAAGCGCGCCGTTTTATTGACCTGAGTGCCGATACACCGCTACCGAATCGCTTTCTCGCCAACTACCTTACCCGGGCAGGCCGAGAGCGCCGCTGGGACGATTTCCTCACGGTAAAGCCCGACGAACCAAACAGCATCGAACTGAAGTGCTATTACTTCAGGGCCAAGCTGGCCACGGGTGACCCGCTTGCGGCCTGGGAAGGCGCAGAGCGTCTGTGGGTGCACGGCAAGTCACGTCCCAAACAGTGCGATCCGCTGTTTGACGCCTGGCTCAAAGCCGATCAGCTCAGTGATGAGGTGGTCTGGGCGCGGATGATGAAAGCGTTTGAAGCGCGCCAGGGTTCGCTGATGAAGTACGTCGCACGCAAGGGCAGTTCGGCGCTCAAGCCCTGGAGTGACAAGGCAATCGCTGTATACGGGAAGCCTGCGCGGATGCGCGACGTTAGCCTGCCGTCAGCCGATGCGCGCTCGTCTGAGTTGGCCTCGCACGGCCTGGTGTATCTCGCCCGCTATAACCCGGCGATGGCGCTGGACTACTGGTACAGCTACGAGGAAGAGTTGTCTTTCACTGCCGAGCAGACGCATCAGGTTGAATACGCTATCGCCCTGCGAAGTTTGTTTGCCGAAACCGAGTCGAACATGGCTTGGCTACCCGGCGCGCTGGACAGGCTCAATGAAGACAAACTCGTGGAGATTCGTTTGCGCTGGGCGCTGGGCGAATCCGATTGGGAAGCGGTCGCGGCGAACCTGGAACTGCTGAGCCCGGAGGCGAGAGAGACCGAGGGCTGGCGCTACTGGCGGGCCAGGGTTCTGCAGCGCGAGGGCAAAGCGGACGCGGCCAACACGATTCTCGTTGCGCTCGCCCAAGAGCGCGATTTCTACGGTTTCCTGGCAGCTGACGCGCTGGGCAAACCTTACGCCTTCAATCATGATTCGCTGGTGCTGGAGAGTGCGCGCACGGAGCCGCTCAAGGCGATGCCCGGTGTGCAGCGAGTCGGCGAGTTCTATTACCACGAGGAAGAGCGCAATGCGCATTCGGAGTGGTACAAGATGCTTATCGATGCTCCCGAAGCCGAAGACAAGCAAGCGCTTGCACAGCTGGCTGCAAACGAGGGATGGCATAGCCTCGCTATCAACGCGGCAGCCAAGGCCAAAGCCTGGGACGCGCTCGATTGGCGTTTCCCGACGCCCCATCAGGAAGTGTTTAAGCATCATGCCACCGTGCAGCAGGTGCCTAGCACTGAGTTGATGGCGATCGCCCGGCGCGAGAGTGCGTTTTTCCCTGAGGCGCGATCACCGGTTGGGGCCAGGGGGTTGATGCAGGTGATGCCCGCCACGGGCAAGCAGGTCGCCGCTGGCCTGGGTCGGCCACACTCGAGCGCGGCTCTGTACGAGGTGGAGCATAATGTGCTTCTCGGCAGTGCCTATTACCGGCAGTTGCTGGATCGTTTTGACGGCAATCGCATCTTTGCACTGGCGGCTTATAACGCAGGCCCGCACAGGGTCGAGCGCTGGCGCAATAACAGCCGTGAAACCCTGCCGGTAGATGTCTGGATTGAGACTATTCCATTCAAGGAAACGCGCAATTACGTGAAGAATGTGCTGTCGTATAACGTGGTATTTCAGTACCTGCTGGGCGATACTCACGCGCTGCTGACTGAGGCTGAAAAGTCCCGAGTCTACTGACCACACCTATTCTGACAGGACCCACATGCAGGACACACGCCCGCTGTTAATCCAGACCGACTTTCCGCCATTGTCTCGGGGCGAGCTCGAAACATTGCAGGTGAATCTCGGCTACAAGTGCAATCTCAGTTGCGTGCACTGCCATGTGAATGCGGGCCCCACGCGCACCGAAATGATGTCCGATGAGACACTGGACACCGTTCTCGCGGTGCTGGAGCAACGCCAGCTATCGTGCCTGGATCTCACCGGTGGCGCGCCGGAACTGCACCCACGCTTTCGCGAGTTGGTGGTGGCTGCCCGGGCGCTGGGTGTCAGAGTGATAGATCGAAGTAATCTCACCATTCTGTTTGAACCTGGACAGGAAGATCTTGCCGAGTTCCTCGCCGAGCAGGGGGTGGAGATCGTTGCGTCGCTACCGTGTTATCAGGAGCAGAACGTAGAGGAGCAGCGGGGGAAGGGCGTCTATAGCGATAGCATCAGGGCCCTGCAATATCTGAATTCGCTCGGCTACGGCATGAATCCAGGTTTGTCGCTCAATCTCGTGTACAACCCGGTGGGGCCGGTCCTGCCCCCGCCCCAGGTGGGTCTGGAGCAAGACTATAAGCGCGAGCTGGGTGAACGCTTCGGCATTCATTTCGACGAGTTGTACACCATTACCAATATGCCCATCAGTCGTTTCGGCGCTGTGCTGCTGGCCCAGGGGCAGTTCGATAACTACATGGACCTGCTGCAAGACAATTTTAGTGAAGCTAACCTGCCGGGGCTGATGTGCCGCTCCCTGGTGAGCGTCGACTGGCAGGGGAACATCTACGA
The DNA here is from genome assembly GCF_009388985.1 of Halioglobus maricola. Classification (NCBI taxonomy): domain Bacteria; kingdom Pseudomonadati; phylum Pseudomonadota; class Gammaproteobacteria; order Cellvibrionales; family Halieaceae; genus Halioglobus; species Halioglobus maricola. Next base: position 2,520,434 of record NZ_CP036422.1, on the reverse strand, counting down.
TTGCGATTTCAATCAGATGCTGGATTTACCCATTCTTGCGAGCGACCAGCGTCGCCACATCTCCGAGTTGTTGCAGGAGTCGTCCATTGCTGACTGGCCCATCGTTACCGCGCACCACTGTTATGGTTGCACAGCGGGGCAGGGCAGTAGTTGCGGTGGCGCCCTGGGCGATTAGCCAATGCCAGCGCTAAGTTTTGTCCTGCCAGTGCTTAATGAAGCGGCGGGCCTATCGGAGCGTCTGGAGGAACTCCGCGCACGCTACCCCAATGCAGAGCTTATCGTGGTGGATGGCGGCAGCAGTGATGACACGCTGGCTGCCGCGGCACCTCATTGCGACCGGCTAGAACATGCACCGAAGGGCAGGGCGTCACAGATGAACGCCGGCGCATTGGTGGCCGGCGGTGATTATCTTATATTCCTCCATGCTGATACCCGGCCCGGCCTCGATGAGCCCGGGTTTGGCAGCGCACTGGCGGCGCTCCCCTGTTGGGGCTTCTGCCGGGTGAGGCTCAGCGGTGATGAGTGGTGGGCGCGCGTCATCAGTTTCTTTATTAACCTGCGCTCGCGGGCCACCCGTGTCGCCACTGGTGACCAGATGTTGTTCCTGCAACGTGATTTGTTTCACGAAAGCGGGGGTTTTGATTCGATTCCGCTGATGGAGGATGTAGCATACTGCAAGCGGTTGCGCCGGCTTGCCTCACCACTGATGATTCGTGAGCCCGTTATCACGTCCAGCCGCCGCTGGCGCGAGCGCGGCGTACTGCGCACGGTCCTGCAGATGTGGTATCTGCGGCTGGCTTATTTTATTGGAGTATCGCCGCAGCGTTTGCATCGAATTTACTACGGAGGGTGAAATGTGCAGGAAGCACTATTGATTCAGTTCGCCAAGGAGCCCGTGCCCGGGCAGGTGAAAACACGTATGTTGCCGGCGCTCAGTCCTGAGCAGGCGGTACATCTTCATTGTGATCTCGTTCACTGGACTGCCCAGGTACTGACAGGGGCTGGTGTTGGTGCGGTTGAACTGGCTGTGGCTGGAAGCACCCGATCCCCTCTGTTCGAGCAGTGCCGCACTCTGGGAGTGGAAGCTATTCGTCCACAGCGCGGCTCGGGCCTCGGGCATCGCATGTGCAATGCTCTGGAGGAAGGCCTGTCCAGATATGCCAAGGTCATACTGGTGGGGAGCGACTGCCCGCAGATTGATTCGGCCTACCTGGAGCAGGCCGCAGCCTTGCTCGATGCGAATGATGTGGTTTTGGGGCCGGCTGAAGATGGCGGCTACGTGCTGATAGGTGTGACCGATCTCGATTGGCGCTGGTTTGATGGGGTTCACTGGGGAACAGATACGGTCTACGCGGACACAGTGACGCGGTTGGAAGCGACTGAGACGAGTTGGTCTGCACTTCCGGTATTGCAGGATATTGACCGACCAGAAGACCTCCGCCTATGGCGGACTATTGCGGGTGGCTGAGAGCAGGGCGGGGCAAAACGAACAAGGGGCGCAGATGCGCCCCTTGTTGTTTATGCTGTTACCGCTTCCTCAGCTACCGGCGCATCGACCGCCAGGCCAGCGCGCTGGTAGAGTAGCCAGGCGATTGCAGTGCAATAGCTCAGGTTGGTTTGCAACTCACTATCGGGGTCACTCAGGAACGCCCGCTGGCTGGCCAGTCCGCGTACGCGGCTCGCCATGTCAGGGTTGAATGCCAGGTACCGATCCCACAAGTCACGGTGTTGAGCCGCGGTGATGTGGAACAGCCCCAGGCCGTCATTACGTGCTGAAAAGAGCCCCAGATCGGGGGCATCAATAGCCGCGTCGAGCAGAAATGTCTCGCTCGACGAGGTCCATTTACCCAGATATTTGAGAGTAGGTCTTATGACCTGGTCTCTCAGGTGGTCTGCGGTTATATACATAGCCCACTCCCTTGCAGGATGCTAATTCCGTCAGATACTGCCGTTTCACTTTATGGTTCTATGTGGCTGGATTTTATGGTGCGAGAACAATCCCATATCCCCGCAGTTCCCTGCTCACGAGTTACTTTTTAACACAAGAAAAAATAAAATCCAATAAAAATAACAGTTTGCGGGGTTTAATTAATAAATATTTCGGGAAGCGGGTGTAACTGAGAGCGAATTGAAGTTATCGGAGGGTCTGTCTCGCCCTAATATGACGCTATAATCTATAAAAGTGGCCATAAAAATCGCTATATGTCCTTAAAGTGCAATTTTGGGCTATCCGCCGGAGATCTTGACGGTATAGCCGCGTTTCTCTAGCTCAGCCTTTAGTGTCTCGCGCTGGTCCCCCTGGATTTCGATCACGTCTTCCTTGAGAGCGCCGCCGACACCGCATTTTTGCTTCAGTGCTTTGGCCAGCTTTTTGAGTTCCGCGCCTGACAGCGGCACCCCTTTGATCAAGGTCACAGCCTTGCCGCCGCGGCCTTTGGTTTCCCGGTGCAAACGGACGATGCCGTCGCCGGTGTAGGCCGGCCTGGCGTTCCCGCAGACACAATCTGCCAGTGGCCGGTGGCACTGCGGGCACAGGCGTCCGCCGTCGGTTGAATATACAAGCCTTTGTCCTGTTTTCTTGCTCATGAGTCTGCTTCGCCCGTGTCAATCTTGAGAGCGGGGCAGTATATTAGTTGGCTTTCGCAACGCAAGCGCTGCCCCCGTGGCCGCTAGGGAACCCCATGACCGAGCTGGAGCAAGTGCAGCAGCAGTTGATTGAACTGCAAAGCCAACTCGCATTTCAGGACGACACCATCGCGTCTCTCAACGAGGCCCTCACTGAGCAGCAGCAGGAGATTCTTGTGCTGCGGCGGCAGATGACTCTGCTCAAGCAGCGCCAGGACGAGCAGGCGGCCACCCTGGGTTCCGGCGAAGCGCCCACACAAGAAAAGCCACCACATTACTAACAGCAATAGGAGTAGGCATGTCAGACGAACAACTTAAGGATACGCCGGAGCAGGCGCAGTTCAGGGCGGACGCCCGAGCCTGGTTGGCGGAAAATACGCCCGAGCCGCCCACGGTGCGATTGCCTCAGTCGCCGCTTGAAATCATGACCCACGAGCAACTGGATTATCTTCAGGCCTGGCAAAAGGCTGCGTATGACGCGGGCCTGGTTGGCTGTGATTACCCGGTTGAGGTCGGTGGCGGCGGCCGTGACAACTGCCAGCGTATCGCCAACGAAGAGATGCTGCGTGCGCGCACACCGTTTTTCCCTAATGTAATTGGTTTGGGGATGGCTGCCCCCACCGTGTTTTACCATGCACAGGAAGAGCTTAAGCAGCGGTTATTGCCCGCGCTATTTTCCGGTGAAGATATCTGGTGTCAGGGTTTTTCCGAGCCCGGTGCCGGGTCCGATCTTGCCAATGTGCAAACTTTCGCCGAGCGCAAGGGCGACAAGTGGGTGATTAATGGCCATAAGGTATGGACGTCGCTGGCACACTTTGCCGAGTGGATGATCCTGTTGTTGCGCACAGACAAGTCGGTCAAGCACGACGGTCTTTCCTATTTTGTGGTGCCCATCAAGTCAGCGTTGGGTAAAGGCGTGACGGTCAGCCCGCTGATCAAGATTACCGGCGAGACAGGTTTCAACGAAGTCATCTTTGACAACCTCGAAGTAGACGATAGCTACCGCCTGGATGAGCTGGGTAAAGGCTGGCAGGTGGCAATGACCACACTGCTGCATGAGCGCGGTGCAGGGGAGCTGGTCACACCTCGCTCCGGTGGCATGAAAAGTGAGTCCACCCACAATACCAATTCACATGCGCTGGTAGATCTTGCCAGGCGTACCGAACGGTCAAGTGGCACGGCAGCCGATGACCCGCTCATTCGCGATCGCATTATGCAGCAGCTTATACGCGAACAGGGCCTGGCGGATAACAATCGCCGCAGCCGCGTGCCTGATCTGCAGGACCATCCGATGCGCCTCGCGCTTCAGAACAAGCTGTTGATGAGTGAGGTGGCTCAGGACTCCGCGGGCCTGGCAATGGATATCGAGGGAGCTGCGGCTTCACTCTATCTCGGTGACGGGCAGGCGCCGGACGGCGGCCAGTGGCCTATGGCGTATATGAATTCCTTTGGTTTTACGATTGCAGCGGGCACCAGTGAGGTTCAGCGGAACATCCTTGGTGAGCGTGTACTCGGCATGGCCAAATCAAAATAAGGAATTGAAAAATGACGCAACCGGATAACTTTGGCTTCACCGAAGAAGCTGCATTACTCAAGGATTCTGCCCGCAAAATGCTGGCGGAGAATTTTACTGCCGATGTCCTGCACGGCATGGCCGCAGGCGATCCCACGCCGGAGCGCGGGCCGGCACTGGCCTGGGACGAAGGTCTCTGGAACCAGATGCAGGAACTCGGCTGGGGGCTGCTCGCCGTGCCTGAGGCGCAGGGCGGGGTAGGGATGCCATTGGTCGCTGTCGCTGGCTTGTGTGAAGAGCTGGGCCGCGCGGCGTTTCCATGCCCCTTGTTGCCCACGCTGTCGGCGAGCTATTTGCTCTCGGCCGCTGGCGCAGGCGGCGCGGCGCCACTGGAAGAGATAGCGGGCGGCGCGACCGCCAGCCTGGCGGTGAGCAATGCCCGTGGCTCGTGGGACTTCGCCGAAACTCCGATAGAAGTGGTGGGCGGCAAGCTCGAGGGCACAGCGTGTTTTGTGCAAGACGTGGCCAAGGTCAGCCATCTGTTGGTCTGCGCGCGTAATGCCGCAGGCGCGGGCCTTTACTGGTTGCCAGTGGACGCCGAGGGTGTGGAAGTACAGGGCGACGCCATCGTCGACCTGAGCCGCGACCAGGGGCGGGTCATACTCAGCGGCGCTGAGGCGATTGAGGTTTGCGCTGACGCAGCGCCGGCGTTTGATCGGGCGATGCCCGCGATCTGGACCCTGTATGCGGCTGATATGGTGGGTGCGGGTGAGTGGCAGCTGCAAACGACAGTGGAGTACGCCAACCAGCGGCAGCAGTTCGACCGGCCTCTGGGCTTCTTCCAGGCGGTGAAGCATCAATTGGTGGATGTGATGGTGGATATCGACCGGGCCAAATCGCTGGTGTATGGCGCGGCGTGCGCCTGGGATACCGAGCCCGAGAAAGCGACCCGTTATGCCCATATGGCCAAGGCCGCCGCCAGTGACATGGCCGCTTATGCGAGTAGTCGTTCGGTTCAGTGCCACGGCGGAATAGGGTTTACCTGGGAGTGCTTCATTCACCTGTTTTTCAAGCGTCAGAAGCACAGTCAGATGCTCTGGGGTGACGGACCCTGGCATCGAGCGAGACTCGCCGACATCGTTATTGGCTAGTTCGGATGATAGATTGCCCGGCTGTCGTTTACAGCGGCCGGGCATTCCGATATAAATAGCCAAACGGCACGGACGCAATGGATGCTCCGAGCGGTTTGCCATTGGGAGGATGTAAAGAGCAAGCCATGTACCGCTACAGTGTTGATAACGCCGTAACCTACACATCAGAAGATCTCGTATTGTTTCGCGAGTCTCCCTTCGCCTGCTGGATGGAGCGTCTCCATCTGGAAAACCCCGACCACGGCATTCCCCCCGACTCAGGCAGCGCAGAACCCGGCGACACCATGACCCGTCAGGATGATATTGCAGAATCGCTGCGGGGCGAGGGCAAGCAGGTCGCGCTCATTGATTGGGACGCCCCCGAGGCGCTGCGTCGAGGCGAGGCACTGCAGGCCATGCGCCAGGGCGTAGACTTTATCGTCAATGGCCAGCTCGCACTTGGGCCGCTGTCTGGTTCAGCTAATTTGCTAATGCGCACCAGCGGTTACTCTGAGCTGGGAAATTATCTTTATATTCCTTGCGACACCCAGGGCAAGACGACGATTCACTCGGCGTTTCGGCTGTGTTTCCTCGCTGATTTGCTCCACGGTTTGCAAGGGCAGCTGCCGCCACAGATGCTGGTGATTCGCGGCGGCGATCTCTTGCCGCTAAAAACAGATGATCATATCTATCACTACCGCGCGGTAAAGCAGCGCTTTATGAGCGCCATGCGTGATTTTCGCAAGCACCGCATGCCAGACCCTGCGGAATCTTCTCACTTCGGGCGTTGGTCAGATTGTGCCAACGAGGTGTTGCGCCAGCGCGCGGAGCGCGACGATATCGGCGAACAGCTAGTCGCTCCGGAGGTGGAGGAAGCCATCGCCGATGCCGTTGCCGCAGAGCAGGCAGACGCAGCGGAGGAGTCCCTTGACGTGCGGTTCCAGAATCCAATTCAGGCTCGTCTTGCGACAGGGCGTGGCCTCAAGGTCAGTGGCACTCTGGCCGATCAGGCGCGAGCGCTGCAGGTGGAAGTGGTTCCCACCGCCTATGAGGCCGCTCCACAAGCGCCAGCGGTTGCACCGGATGCCGCTCTTGATAACCTTTCGTTCATCGGCAGTGGCGATCTCACTTCACTGCCGACTGATTCTGGTGCGTTCGATGTCGATTGCATCGATGATTCGGATTATGCACTGCCGGAATCAGACGCCGCCGCGGCGCCGGTCCCGCGGCCTTTCAGTAGTAGCCTGCACACCGGCGACGACGATTTCGAGCGCTAGCGCAGCAGTCTAAAGCAGGCGCGTACTTCTTCAATGAACACTTCTGGTTGTTCCATTGCAGCAAAGTGGCCGCCCCGTTCCAGTTCATTCCAGTAGATCAGCTTGCTGAAGCGCTTCTCCGCCCAGCGCTTGCTGGTCCGCATGATCTCACGCGGGAAAATGGAGCAGCCCACCGGCATATCGATAGGGCCCAGGTTGGCCGCGTTAAAGCTCTCCCAGTAGAGCCGGGCAGAACTGGCGGCGCAGTTATTCAGCCAATAGAGCATCACGTTATCTAGCAGTTCATCGCGAGTAAGGATATTTTCAGGATGCTTTACGCCGTCTTGTTCACAGTCTGTCCATGCGTAAAATTTCTCGACGACCCAGGTCATTTGGCCCACCGGAGAATCGGCCAGCCCATAGCCCAAAGATTGGGGGCGAGTAGCCTGTTGTTTGGAATAGCCAGACTCCCAGTCGTTGTAGTGGCCGAGGTCCGCGAGAGCCTGCTGTTCGTTTGGAGTCAGGTCATTCATGGTATCGGGGTCGGGGGCAGCGATCGGCATGTTTACATGGATACCGACGCAGTGTTCTGTTTCGGTTTGGCCGATAGCCTGGGTAACCATGCTGCCCCAGTCACCGCCCTGGGCGAAATACTGGTCGTAGCCCAGACGTGCCATCAACTTGCCCCAGAGGCGGCCGATGTTCTCGACGCTCATCCCGGTGCTGGACGGTTTGCCGGAGAAACCATAGCCGGGCAGGGAGGGCGCCACCACATGGAATGCATCGCCTGCCTCGCCACCATGAGCGACTGGGTCGGTGAGTGCGTCGATGATCTTGTGGAACTCCACGATCGAGCCAGGCCAGCCATGGGAAATAATGAGTGGGCGTGCATTGGGTTCCGGGCTGCGCTGGTGGATAAAGTGGATGTCCAGATCGTCGATGGTGGTTTTGTAGTGATCCCAGCGGTTGAGCATCGCTTCACAGCGACGCCAGTCGTAATCTTCGAGCCAGTACTTTGCCAGCTCTTGAGAGTATTGCAGCGGTATACCCTGTTCCCAGCCGGCGCATGTTTCGGCATCAGGCCAGCGTGTATTGCGCAGGCGTTGGCGGAGGTCGTCGAGTTCGGTCTCGTCAATCGCTATGGTGAAGGGTCTGATATCCAAAGTGTTGATCTCCGTAATAGGGGGTGATGACTTGCCTCATTGTTCTGCGAGACAGGGTGTGGCGTAATGACCAAATTGGTCTACATTTGTGGAAAAACATGGCCATTATCCGCCGGGGCATTTACATTGGCGACAAATACGGTAAGTATAGCGATCACAAGATTTGAATAAACTAGCATCATCTCTAGAACCTACTAGAATATAGAACAGACTATTTAGGGGAATTTCGTCTCACGTATGAGTGTTCGTCCAGCCGTCATCCGCGTCGGTGAACTATCCAGTTATCTGGCCGGCATTGTGCTGCTCGGTTTTTTCGTGGTCCACCTGGCCCAGGGAGAAGTAGAGCGTCGCGGTGCTATAGGTGCGTTTGAGGAGCAGCTAGCGGTTGCTCAAGCCAGTTCGGTCGTCGCTCCCCCCGTCCCCGATGCCATTCAGCCGAATTTTGCCGATATCGGTAGCGAGCCAGACACCACGCTGTGGGCTCCCGGTCGCGTGGCAGATTACCAGGCCAGCCTGCTAGAGAGCCTCCCTCCTGTGCTCGGTGTGCTCGAAGTGCCCAGTATTAATCTCAAGGTTCCCGTCTATCAGACCAACACTGAACTGGTGATGGACCGTGCCGCCGGTGTGATCGATGGTATGGCTTATCCTCACGAGCCTGGAAATATTGGTATTTCCGGTCACCGTGATGGCTACTTCCGCGCGCTCAAAGACATCAAGGTTGGCGAGACCATCGTCCTGCAAACCCTGGAAGGAGAGAAGCGTTTCCGCATAGACGAAACGCATATCGTCGAGATCGATGATACTCGCCTGTTACAAGATACCCGTGATCAGACCATAACCCTGGTCACTTGTTACCCGTTTTACTTTGTCGGGCATGCACCGCAACGATTTATCGTTACGGCGTCCCTCGACGAACCCTATGTCAATCACAACTAAGGAGGAATTGACATGCAAAAGAAGATGGTAGTTGCAGTAGGTATGGCCCTGGCTTTGTCCGCGGGCTCCACAATGGCTCAGGACAAGGCAGTTAGCAGCAGTGTTACCTGTGCTGACCTGAACTGGTCCGCAGAAGTTCTGGCGATAAACCCTGACATTGCTCAAACTTGTCAGTCAGTTTATGAAAAGAATGGCGAGCTGTATGCCAAGGCTGTGATCGAAGTGGTTCGCGTGCGTGGTAATCGCATGACATTCCGCACCGTTCACACCGACGGCACCATGGGTGACAGCCGTTCAGTGCAGCTGGATAGCAGCTGGCGCGCAGATATCGGTGGCCGTAGCTACCGTGCGTCTGACCTGATGCGCGGTCAGCAGCTGAACGTTTATCTGCCCCAGGATCGCTTCGCACTGGCGGTTCACGATGAGGACGGTCTCGATGATGCCGATCTGGTTGTGATCGAGGAAGAAGTTGCAATGCCAACTACTGCCTCACCGCTGTTCCTGATCGGTGCAGCTGGCGGTGCCCTCCTGGCACTGGGTGGCGCTCTGACTGGTCTGCGTCGTCGCTCTTAAGCGAGACCTGCCGAATCTAAGGGGCCCTTGTGGCCCCTTTTCTTTATCTTTCTTTTAATCTTCTACCCAGACTTTTCTCAGCGGCTCTCCGAAATCATCGTAGATGACTTTGCGGCGCGGCCGTGGCAAGCGTGAGCGTTTTGGTGCCGGTGATCGTTTGAGCTTCTCTTTGCGTCGGGCTTCGATGGCGGCGACAACCTCCGGAACCAGAGTACGCGGTGCGCTGGGTTCTATAAAAAGGCGTCTATTGAGGAACAGGGGGGCATCTGTGGGGTCTTTGCCGCTAATCCCCTGAGGGATATTCTCTACATTACCGCCACCGCTAAGGAAGCGTTCGGTTTCCTGTTCTAACTGGGCGCGGATATCAGCTTTTGAAGCGGGCTTTTTCATGGCGTTGGCACATCATAGCCGGCGAGCGCTGCCATACGTGCGAACAGTTCGAAGACATCGGAGGCTTCCTTCTCCCCGCGAAACTCGCGATAGAGCGAATCGACGTTAACGGCAATGCGCTCCGGGTCTGACCAGGCCGAGTATTCAGCGAGTTCGATGTCCTTGGCCGCTTCAAAGGCGTCCATGCCCGCATCGTAGCGCGAACGCGCCTGGTCGCGAACATATTCGAGGTATTGCCTGACCTGGGCGACACCGTGTTTGTCGGTGATGGGGCCGTGGCCGGGAACAATATGATCGACATCCATCGCCTCAATCATCTGGCAGGCCTTAATCCAGTTGCCAACGGGGCCTTCCCAGATAATGGGGGTCCCTTCAATGAACAGAATGTCACCGGTATACACGACGCGATCTTTGGTGGAGTGAACCAGAATGTCGCCGCGGGTGTGGGCAGGGCCGACTTCGATCAGCTCGACCGGCTTGTCGCCCACCGTCATGTGCATCTCTCCCTCGAAGGTTTTCGTCGGAGGGGTGAACGTGATGCCGTCAAATTTAAAGCGACCAAAACAGTCGAGGAAGTAGCGCCCCATCTCGCCCATGTCGGGAGCCATCGCCACGATCGCCGCCATGGCGTCAGGTGTGAGTTCTGCCATTTCTGCTGCAGAGGCCGCAGAGGCGATGATCTCAGCGCCGCTCACGAGTTCGTTACCGTGGCAGTGATCGCCGTTGGCGTGAGTGTTGACGAGGGTGTCGATGTCGTTAGCCAGTGGTTCGGCGTCGCGCATCTTGTCCAGCATCTGACCAGTCAATGCCAGATCGTACAGGGTGTCCACCAGCAGGCTTTCTTCGCCATCGGAGATAAGGCCCGCATTGCTCCAGCCCCAGCTATTACCTGGCGCGAGCCAGGCCCAGGCGCCGTTAGCGAGCTGGATGAGTCCGGATTCGGGGTTCTGGTGCACTGCTGAGCTCCGCGGCGTTCGGCAAACCCCATATCTTACAGCGGTAGAGAGTCGTTAGGGAAGCAAGCAGAATCGGCTATACAGGTTTTCTCACTCCGCCCGCTCTGGTTTAATGCACCACAGAAGTTTTCCGAGGTAATACATGAACGCAATACGATCACTGCTGGTGTTTATCTGGCTGGTGCTGTCACTGATACCGCTTGGGCTTGGGCTCGTTATATCTTCGCTCTTTGTAGGCGATCGCAAACTGTGGGCCTGGTTTGGTGTCCCCTGGCTGGCTGGCGTTATCGGCGCGGCGAGAATCATTGGCGGTGTGAACTACCGTGTCCATGGTGAAGAAAATCTCCCTGCCGAGAGCGACATGCAGCGAATCATTCTCTGCCCCAAACACCAATCCACCTGGGAGACATTCTTTTTCCCGGCCTGGATGCCGCGCATGCTCGCTTATGTTTTCAAAAAAGAACTGCTTCGAATTCCCGTCTTCGGCTGGTCCATGGCTCGCCTGAATATGATCCATATTGACCGCAGCAAGCGCTCAGAGGCCTGGAACAAGGTGGCGGAGCAGGGTGTTGAACTGATGGATCAGGGCAAGTGGATTATTATGTTCCCCGAGGGTACGCGTTCGGAGCGCGGTTCCAAGGGCAACTACAAGACCGGAGCGTCAAGGCTCGCGGTCACTACCGGCGCCTCGATTATTCCTATTGCTGTGACATCGGCCAAGTGCTGGCCACGAGGAACATTCTGGTTCATCCCCGGCACGGTAGACGTGTCCATTGGGGTGCCGATCAGTTCCGAGGGGCGCCAGCAGGACGAGTTGATGGCGGAAGTGGAGCAGTGGATTGAAACAGAGATGCGCCGGCTCGATCCTGAGGCTTATGAGCAACAGTCAGATAACAGTTAAGTAGAGAGGAAAACCATGTCTCCAATAAAAATTATAATGCTCATCACCTACGCCATTCTCGCCGCGTTGGCTATCACCATGCCGGGTACCGGCCTGGGTACTGGCGCCGCATGGGTGCTGTTAATCCTTGCTGTGGCACATCTGGTAGAAGTGGCGGTCTTTTTCAAGCGTTGTCGTGCAGCGGGGGGATCGCTGCCGTTACATCTGCTGCAGGTCTTCCTGTTTGGAGTAGCCCATATGCGTGAACTCAAGGAGTGACCATGGGGATCTACGAAAAATATGTACTACCGCGGTTTATCAACTGCGCCTGCAGTACCAAGCCGATGATGAAGCAGCGAGAGAAGGTGGTACCCCACGCAGAGGGCTGCGTTCTGGAAATCGGGATAGGTACCGGCCTTAATCTACCCTATTACGATCCGGCCAAGGTTGACAAGGTCATAGGCCTCGACCCCTCTGAAGAATCCTGGAAGCTTGCAGGAGAGCGCGCCAGCGGCTTGGATTTTGATGTGGAATTTATCGGCCTGCCAGGCGAGGAGATCCCACTGGACGACGCGGCTGTGGATACCGTGCTGGTTACATATTCGCTATGCACTATTCCCGATCCGGTAGCGGCGCTGAAGGGTATGGCGAGGGTATTAAAACCCGGTGGCAAGCTCATATTTTGCGAGCATGGCAAGGCACCGGATGCCTCGGTGCAGCGTTGGCAGGAACGCGTGAACCCCATGTGGCGCGCTATCGCCGGCGGCTGCAATCTCAATCGGGATATTCCCGCACTGCTGGCCCAGGGTGGCTTGAGCATCAGCGGCATGGAAACCAGTTACATCCCCGGCACACCTCGAATTGCCGGTTATAACTACTGGGGCTCTGCGAACATCGCTTGAATACGCGAATTCCACACGCCCTTATCGCGCTGCTGGTTTTCGTCCTCCCGGCCTGGAGTGCTCAGGCCCAGACACTGCAACTTGAACTCTCCGGGATTTCCGGCGATGTCCGGGATAATACCCAGGCCTGGTTAGGCGACTTGCCTGATACAGCTCAGAGTCGCACCAACTATCTTTTCTCGGCGCGGAACAACGTACTCAAAAGCCTGCAGGCATTAGGTTACTACAACGCAGATGTGACGCTGGAGCTCGACCGCGACGCGAATCCCTGGCTATTGCGTATCAATGTCGACCCGGGAGAACGCGCGCGAATGCGTCGCGTGGATATTCGCCTTGTCGGCGGGGCCGAAGAGGACGAGGCTTTCACAAAGCTTATTCTCGAGCACGGCTTGCAGGTTGATCAGCCCTTTGATCATGCCGCCTATCAGTCGTTTAAATCGAAGTTGAGTGCGTTGGGTTTGCGTCGAGGCTACTTTGACGGTGAGTACACACGCAGTGAGGTTCAGATTGAGCCCGAGGGCAATACTGCGGACGTCTTCCTGCACTATGCCAGCGGCGAACGCTACCGTTTCGGCTCGACGGTGTATGACCAGGATTTTCTGCGGGAATCCTTGCTGCAACCTTTGCTCGAAGCGAAAGAGGGCGAACCCTACGATCAGGCACTGTTGCAGAAAACCCAGGCAAATCTGCAGCGAACTCGCTATTTCTCCACCGTAGTTCTGCGCCCTGACCGCGAGCAGGCGCAGAATCAGGTAGTGCCGCTGAACCTTTCGCTATACCCGGCACGCACCCATAGTATTGATCTCGGTGTGGGGTTCAGTACTGATACCCGCGAGCGTGTGTCGGTGACCTGGCGCACTCCGCGGCTCAATAGCCTTGGTCACAGCCAGGAAACACGGCTGATGTACTCGCCGGTAAACCCCAGTGGTCGTTTCACTTACACCATTCCTCTGGGACATCCGAATAACGATGTGCTTCAAATGTCTGCCCGCCTCGAGGACAACGAGTTCGGCGATCTCGACAGCAACCAGGAAGAACTGGCGGTACGGCGAGAGATTAAACGTGACAGCTGGGTGTATAGCTATGGCTTGCGAAGGTTAAACGAGGGCTGGGATGCCGAGGGGATTCGCCGCGAGAATGACTATTTGCTGCCCGGGTTCTCTCTCTCGCAGCGCCGGCGCACAGGTGATCCACTCAATCCCAGTGGTGCGTTCAGTCACTGGTATCGAATTGAGGCCGGCTCAGCCGAACTCGCCTCTGACGTCGACGTTGTGCGTATGGCGGCGAATTTTGGCCATGTACGCAGTAGTGGAGAGCGGCACAGAATGGTGTTCAAGTCCGAGCTGGGCCTGGCTTTTATTTCGGACAGTGACCGCGATCAACTGGCTCCATCCTTAAATTTCTTTGCCGGTGGCGCCCAGAGCATTCGGGGATACAGCTACCAGTCCATTGGCAACGAGGTCACCGTGGAGGATGACAATAGCGACGAGGTTTCACTCGTTGTCGGCGGCGACCGTTTGCTCACCGTCAGCGCCGAGTATCAATATCTGGTGCGTGAAAACTGGCGCGCAGCGGTTTTCGTCGACGCAGGGGACGCCTTTGATGAAGGTGACTTCGACGCCAATGTAGGTGTGGGTGTTGGCGTGCACTACATCACCCCGGTGGGGGCAGTTCGGTTAGACCTTGCCAACCCGGTGACGGATGACGATCCATCCTGGCGTGTTCATTTCAGCATCGGGGCAGAGTTTTGAGGGCGTTGCTGATAAGTCTCGCCCTGGTGGTAGCGTTGCTCACCGCGCTGTTAATGCTGCCGTTCAGTGACGCTGGCAGCCGGCGTATCGTTGCCTGGATAGACTCCGCTACACCGTTGGATATCGAGTACACCTCAGGCAGCTTGTTCGGTCTGTTGGAGCTAAAGCGTCTGTCTCTGCCGGCGGGGGCGGTGCGTGTGGAGGCCTCCGGTCTGAAGATCCAGCTGGATGCCTCCTGCCTCTGGCACAGTGAATTTTGTTTTGATCTGCAACTGCTTGAGGGGGCGGTCAACTGGCCTGGAGGTCGGTGGCAGCAAGGAGCAATGAGCGCCTCCGGTATTGCGTCGGCAGAATCAATTACCCTGCGCAGTGTCGACCTGGTGGAGGGCGATTTGATTTTCGATCCAGCGGAGGATTCAGAGCCCGCTGGATTTATTCCACCCGAGGTCCTGCTGCCGCTACTGCTGCAGGTAGACAGCATGAGGGTGGCAACACTCGATGTGCTTGTTGGCGATGTCTCACAACAGCTGGAGAGTATCGCTTTGGTCGGTCGCTGGTCTGGCACTGAGCTCTCGCTGGCGCAGCTAGAACTGGGGGTGCCTGGTGTTGGGCACTTGCAGACCCAGGGTTCAGCCCAGCTGCAGGGGCTTTGGTCGCTAGCTCTCGACGCAGAGGTTTCACTGGAGGGCGATTTGCTGCCGCCGGCAGTACAGCAACGTGAAGCACAGCTTCTCATTGTGGGCGCGCTCGATGATCTTCATCTCAATGTGCGTAGCGAGGGCGCCCCCGATGCTGATCTGGACGCACGGCTGAACGTCACTGAGGTGGGGGTTCCCTATTCGAGTGACTGGTCTCTGGAATGGGCTTCTGTGATGCCTTTGGTGGAGCTCGTTCCCTCCCTGACGGAGACAGACTTTGCCCTGGAAGGGCCGCTGTCCGGCAGCGCTCAGGGCGAGCTGTTGGGGGAACAAACGGCGGAGTTCAGCGCGCAGTTTTCCGGTGAGGGTTACACCGCAATTGATGCCGCTGGAACCTTGAATTGGCAGGCGCCGATGCTCACCGTGTCTGACCTCACCCTGCGCGACGCGATCAGCGACAGTGCGCTTCATTTGAATGCCACAGCACAACTGGCGCAGAGCTGGAGTGTCGAAGGGCGTATCGCTAGCGACGGATTTACTCTGCCCGAGGCGGCAGGGGATGGACGGCTGGCAGGAGCAGTCTCGCTTGCTGCGCAGGGAGAGGGCGCTAGCTGGTCTGTTGAGCTTGGCAGCATTGCGCTGGAGGGCGAGGTGGCGGGCCTGCCTGCGATTGTGAAGGGACGTGGTGGTATTGACTCGAATCTTGAGTTGCTGCCGGGCGCATTGCACGCCAGCGTGAATGGCACCGACCTTTCGCTGGCTGTGGACGCTGACCGCGCGAGCATGTCGCTTGTGCTCGATAGCCTGAGCCGTTGGCTGCCGCGATCGCGCGGTCGTATTGAGCTGACGGGGGAGGGTTCTACTGCTCTGCATAGCTTGCAGCTCGAGGGTAGCGGTCGCGGTATAGAGTTGGCAGAGGTTCAGGTTCCCTTGGCAAATATTCGCGGGCAGATCGATCGTGCCAGCAGCCGGTTCCGCCTCGCTGTAGACGCCCCAGAAATCATTCGTTTCGAGCGCGAATTTGGTGTGCAGATCGATGCTGAGGGTGACCTTGAATCCTTCCGGGCCAATATCCAAAGCCGAGGTGAGTTGGCCGGTGAGCTGCGTCTCAGTGCAACAGCGCAGGACGGTGCATGGCAGGGCGAACTGGCGCCGGCGCAGCTGGAGACTTCGGCGGGTAGTTGGGCGTCGCGCGAGCCAGTCGCTGTGAGTTGGCTTCCGATCGAGAATCAGTGGCTTGTGGCGCCACATTGCTGGAAGCATTCGGAGTTCGAACTCTGCGGCAGCAAGCTTCAATTTGGCGCGCAGGGTGATGTTCAGCTGACAATGGCAGGAGATACCCGCGCTCTCGAGGCGACGCTTCCGCGGGGGATGCGCCTGCGTGGGGAGGCTCAGGGGCGCCTCAATGCGCAATGGCGACCCGATGCAGCGCCAGAGCTGGACGCTCAGCTGAAGATGGAAAACCTGCGCGTGGTGCGCCGCTATGGCATGGGTGAGCGTGTGCGAACTGAGTACGAATTGATCCAGCTGGGGCTGGCCCGCCAGGATGATGGCCGGCTGGGTGTGACAGGTCAGGTACGGCAGCAAGGCAGGGAAGTCGCGTCAGTCGCCGGTATGTTGCCGCAGGACAGCAATGGTGCGATGGATCTCGAGCTGACGATCGATACGCTACCGCTGACCAGCTTCACGCCCTGGTTCCCGGAGATTTCCAGTCTGGAAGGGCAGGTATCCGGACGAATCGATGCCAGCGGCCCGGTGTTGGATCCCGATATCAATGGCACCTTGTCGCTGGCCGAGGGGCGGCTTGCTCTCGTGGGCAACCCAACGGAATTAACCGATCTGGAAATGCAACTGACCGTGCGGGAAGGCGGCGGGGATATCGCGGGGAGGGGGATGCTCGGGGGCGGCGAGCTCCGCTTCGAGGGGCCGCTGCAGGTGCAACCCGAACTCACTCTCGAACTCTCTCTATCTGGCGAGCGGCACGAAGTACTGATGCCGCCAGCCTCTGAACTGGTGGTATCGGAAGAGCTTGCCATTGCCTTTTCCGATCGCAAGATGCAGGTCACTGGTGAGATCAAAATACACGAAGGCGTTTTGCGTCACGAGGAGTTACCCGCGGGAAGTGTGGCGATATCCGACGATGTGGTGATCGTGGATTTGGCTGGAAACGCCATCGAGACGGAGCGCCCGATCGCGCTGGATGCGGATGTCTGGATACGTATCCGTGATCGCTTCAGGGTCGAGGGTGAGCAAGTGCAGGCAGTGCTTGGAGGTGATTTACACCTGGTGCAGACCCCGACTACCCCGCTGCAGGTATACGGCACGCTTAACTTGCTAGGCGGCGAGCTGAGAGCCTATCAGCAAACCTTGCAGATCAAGCGGGGCACAATTGCTTTCTCCGGCCCGGCTGACAACCCGGAGTTGGACGTTGCAGCGGAGCGAGAAATTCGCAGCGATGATGTCACGGTAGGTGCGCGCCTCTCGGGTAGTCTGGATGATGCTCAGCTGGAGGTGTATTCCGATCCCGTGATGAGCCAGAGCGAGGCCATGTCCTATCTTGTGCGTGGACGAGGGCTCGATGCAGGCGCTGGTGCCGACGGCACGGCGCTGGCGCTGGCCATGGGCGCCGATGTGGTAAACCGAAGTGGTATTGTCAGTGAGCTCAACAGAATGCCGCTCATCAGCGATGTCGCGTTTGGCACCAGTGGCTCGGAAGACGATACCGCAGCGACCGTCAGTGGCTACATCGGCAATCGCATCTACGTTTCTTACGGGGTTGGAATCTACGAGCCGATCAACGTGTTCACGGCTCGTTTATATTTACAGAGCCGGCTCTGGTTGGAAGTTGTCAGCCGGCTGGAGAGCTCTGTAGATCTCTACTACTCGTTTGAAATCGACTAGCGGGATTTGGGCAGGATATAGAGCTCCACCCGGCGGTTCGCTGCGCGGCCCTGGGCCGTAGCGTTGTCCGCGATAGGCTGGTCAAACGCCACACCTTCCACCAGCATCCGATTGCGCTCAACCTGGGTTGTGGCGAGATAGTCCGCCACGGCGCCCGCACGTCGCTCGGAGAGAGGTTGGTTGTAAGAGCGACTGCCGGTGTTATCCGTGTGGCCGGTGACCTTGATGGTGGTGTCGTGATACTTCGCCAAAACCTGGCCAACGGAGTTCAGCACCGGGTAGAAACTTGATTTCAGGTTGTAGGAATCCGTTTCAAAGGTGATATTGCCTGGCATGATCAGGCGGATATTGTCGCCCTCGCGCGCCACCTGTACGCCGGTGCCCTGCAATTCTTCACGCAGTTTCGCTTCCTGAACATCCATGTATGCCCCGACTCCAGCGCCGATGGCGCCGCAGCCCAGTGCCGCATTGCGCGCGTGCTTGCCGGAATCGATAGCGCCGATCAGGCCGCAGCCCAGGGCTGCAGCAGCTCCGTAGGTGGCAGCTTTACTGGCCTGCTCCTCACCTGTGTAGGGATTGGTCGTACATGCGGATACAACCGCCAGGCAGGCGGCGATTGAGAGAGGTTTGAGAGCGTTCATCGTGACTATCTCCTGAATTGTTATCAATTTGGACAGCATCGAGGCGTCGACGTTGCGTTAAGAATTGTTAAAAAATAATACCGGATCGGCTGTGGTTGCGGCGAACAGAATTCTGTAACTTTGTTGAGGTTTTTAGCATGGAACTTTTGCAATGGATCCTCTCACTCAGGGAACACTGGGGGCAGCATTACCGCAGTCCTTCAGCCGGCAGGTGCACACGGGCGCTGCCGGCCTGCTGGGTTTTCTCGCCGGTATGGCCCCTGACCTCGATGTATTGATTCGGTCGGCCGAAGATCCACTGCTGTTTCTCGAATACCACCGGCAGTTTACCCACTCTCTGGTCTTTATTCCGCTGGGCGGCGCAATCTGCGCCCTGGTGTTACACGGGCTGTTGGGCCGCCGGCGGGGTTTGGCATTCCACCAGACATGGTTGTTCTGCACGCTCGGCTATGCCACCCACGCCTTGCTCGACGCCTGTACGACCTACGGCACCATGCTCCTCTGGCCATTCAGTGATCAGCGTTTCGCCTGGAATACGATTTCGATTATCGACCCGCTGCTCACCTTGCCCCTGCTGCTGGCGGTAGTTCTCGCCTGGGCGCTGCGCAAGCCGGGCATAGCCCGGGTCGGCCTGGTCTGGGCGCTTTGCTATCTGGGTTTTGGCCTGTATCAGCGCGATGCTGCTGTCCAGATGGGGCGGGAGCTTGCCCTGAGTCGCGGCCATACTGCGCATGGCCTGGAGGCCAAGCCCAGTTTCGGCAATGTCCTGCTTTGGAAAACGGTCTATGCGGACGGCGATCGTTACTACGTGGACGCAGTGCGCGTGACCTGGCGTCCAAAGGTTTACCCTGGAGATTCGGTGTTAAAACTGGATCTGGAACGCGACATGCCCTGGCTGGAAGCCAACTCTCAGCAGGCCCTGGATGTGGAGCGTTTCCGCTGGTTCAGCAACGACTACGTAGCGCTCGACCCGGAGCACCCGAACCGGGTGATCGATATCCGCTATTCGATGCTACCTAACGAAATCGATCCTTTGTGGAGTATCGAGCTTAGCCCGAACGCGGGGCGCTGGGATCACGTCGAGTATGTGATGAGCAGAGATGGCGGGCCCGAACGAGCCGCCATCCTCTGGCAGATGCTGACTAGTCCGTGAGCAGTGCTTTGGCAGCGGGCAGGGCGGCACCAACATTGATTGTGGCGCCCTGGCGCGAGAGCACCGCTTCCAGCGCAGTCAGGCAGGTCACAACATTGCGTGGGCTGCTGGCATAACCCATCAGGCCTATGCGCCATGTCTTGCCTGCAAGCGCGCCGAGACCCGCGCCGATCTCGAGATTGAAGTCCTGCAGCAACGCGGTGCGCACCGCGGCATCGTCCACACCCTCCGGAATATTGACAGCGTTCAATTGCGGCAAACGATGCTCAGCGGCAACCGCCATGCTCAGGCCCATTGCCTCCAGCCCGGCTACCAGTGCCTCGTGGTTGCGCTGATGGCGAGCGTGAGCGTTCTCAAGACCTTCCTCCTGCAACATCACGAGCGATTCATGCAGGGCGTAGAGGTCGTTCACGGGGGCGGTGTGGTGGTAGGCACGCTTGGTATTGGCGCCCCAGTAGCCCATGACCAGTTGCATATCGAGGAACCAGCTCTGCACTTTGTGCTCACGATTCTGGATGCGCTCTACAGCGGCTGGGCTGAAGGTCACAGGAGAGATACCGGGTATGCAGCTCAGGCATTTCTGGGTGCCTGAGTAAACAGCGTCAGCGCCCCAGGCGTCGACTTTGAGCTCGATGCCGGCCAGGGATGTGACGGTGTCTACGATACTCAAGGCGTTGTTCTCTTTGGCCAGTGCACAGAGGGCGGCAGCGTCTGACTTCACGCCAGTGGAGGTCTCTGCGTGGACGAAAGCCAGCAGGGTAGCCTCGGGGTGTTCGGCAAAGGCTGCGCGTGTCTTATCGACGCTCACGGGTTCGCCCCATGCGTCTTCTACCATCACCGCGATGCCACCGCAGCGCTCAACGTTTTCCTTCATGCGGCCGCCGAATACGCCATTCTGGCAGACGATGACGGTGTCGCCAGGAGACACCAGATTGACGAAGCAGGCTTCCATTCCGGCGGAACCGGGGGCGGACACTGGAATAGTCAGTTCGTTCTCCGTCTGGAAGGCGTACTGCAGCAGGCCCTTGATTTCATCCATCAGCTGGACGAACAGGGGGTCCAGGTGGCCGATAGTAGGGCGTGAGACGGCGCCGAGGACCCGGGGCGAGACATCGGAGGGACCGGGGCCCATCAGGGTGCGTTGGGGCGGGAAAAAACTGCTGGTCATGGTCGTGCTCTCTGCAGTGAATCAAAGGAGCGCAACGGTATCAGGTTTTGGCGTGCAGCTTAATAGCACTGAAATGAATTGTGCCCATTCGCGAGGGTAATGGACGTAGCGCCCAGAGAGCATTATTGTTCAGTCTCCGTTGAATAAGTAAATAAGAGGAATAGCGATGAATCGCCCCGAGATCGACTACAACTTTGCCGCTGCAGCGCTGCGCAGGGCAGACCTGAATCCCGAGCGTATCGCGGTGGTATTCGAGGAAGAGGAAATCACCTACGCGGACTTCGCCAGCCGTGTCCGACGTCAGGCCAGCTTGTTTCGCGAAGCGGGCGTGTGTGTTGGCGATCGAGTGGGCTACCTCGGGTTTAACCACCCTGCATTGCTGGAAACCTTATTTGCGACCCAGGCCCTGGGTGCCATTTTTGTGCCCCTGAATTTCCGTCTAACCGCCGAGGAACTCACATTTATTATCAATGACGCGGGTCTCCACAGCCTGGTCGTGGATGATGCACTGCGCCCGGTCGTGGAGCCCGCGCTGGAAAACCTGTGCTGCCGCAACTACTTCAGTTCCGAGAGCGAAGCGGAAGGCTGGCGCCACCTGACATCAGAGCGTGCAGCCGCTGAACCGATCACCGATACAGTGGGGGTCGATCAGCACGAAACCGGCTTGATCATGTATACGTCAGGCACAACAGGCCTGCCCAAGGGCGCCATGCTCACTCATGGCAATTTTGTGTGGAACAATATCAATGCGTCCATGGCGTTCGGTGCCAGCCGCGACAATATCGTGCTAACAGCGGCCCCGCTGTTTCACATTGGCGGCCTCAATGTGCTCACCCTGCATTCTTTCCATCTCGGCTCCAAACTGATACTGCTGCGCAACTTCGACCCGGGTGCGGTGCTGGAGAACTTCGAGCGCTACCAGGTGACGCATATGTTCGGCGCGCCGGCCATGTATTTGTTTATGTCCCAGATGCCACAGTTTGCAGACACGGATCTCAGTTCCCTGGACGTTTTGGTGTGTGGAGCGGCGCCCGTGCCCGAATCACTGATCGAAACTTACGGTGCTCGCGACGTGAGCTTTTGCCAGGGCTATGGCCTGACGGAGACCGCGCCGTTCTCCGCCATGCTGACCCCCGAACACGCAGTGAGCAAGCTGGGCTCAGCGGGCCAGGTGCCTCTGTACAGCGACACACGCATTGTCGATGCTGAGAACAAACCGCTCCCTGCGGGAGAGAAAGGCGAGATATGCCTGCGTGGCCCGAACATCATGAAGGGCTATTGGAACCGCCCGCAAGCGACGGCTGCTGCCATTGATACCGAGGGCTGGTTCCACTCAGGTGATATCGGCTACCTCGACGATGAGGGTTTTCTCTACATCTGTGACCGTCTCAAGGATATGGTGATCTCCGGCGGTGAAAATGTTTACCCGGCGGAAGTGGAAGGTGTGCTCTACAAACACGAGGCGATCGCCGAAGTTGCCGTAATCGGCATGCCGGACGAAAAGTGGGGGGAGGCGGTGACAGCCGTGGTGGCTTTGCATGAGGGCGCCTCATTGACGCTGGACGAATTGCGCGACTTCGCCGACCCATTCCTGGCCCGCTACAAACTGCCGTTGCGCATGGAACTGGTCGATGCGCTGCCGCGCAACCCGGCGGGCAAAGTGCTGAAGTTTGTGCTCAAGGAGCAGGTAGCGGGTTAGCGGGGCGCGGCTGAAGCCGCGCCCAACAGACTCAATCCTCTTGCGCTTTCTCCACATGTGCCTGTGCGGCGGCGATACGCGCGATGGGCACGCGGAATGGGCTACAGGAAACATAGTCCAGACCGAGGTTGTGACAGAATCGAATTGAGCGCGGGTCGCCGCCGTGCTCGCCACAGATCCCGTACTTGATGCCTTTTTTCGCTTTGCGGCTCTCTGACACGGCCAGCTCCATCAAGCGGCCTACGGCCCGTTGGTCAAGGCTGACAAAGGGGTCGTCCTCGACCAGTTTCTTTTCGATGTAGCTGGGGATGAATTTGCCCACATCATCGCGCGAGAAGCCATAGGTCATCTGAGTGAGGTCGTTGGTGCCGAAACTCATGAATTCGACTTCCGGGGCGATGCGGTCGGCACCGAGGGTGGCTCGGGGCGTTTCCATCATCGTGCCCACCTTGTAGGGAACCGATATCAGGCGATCCTTCAACACCTTCTGGATGCCCTTGTCGATGATCTCGGTGATCATGCGAATCTCACGCACGTTTACTACCAGTGGGATCATGATTTCGGGTAGCGGTTTGTAGCCAGCTTCCACGGCATCTGCCGCGGCACTCATGATCGCCTTTACCTGCATTTCGGTGATTTCGGGATACATGATCGATAGGCGGCAGCCGCGGAAACCCAGCATCGGATTGACCTCCGACATGCCCTCAGTGATCTCTCGCACTTTCTCTACTGGCTTGCCGATAGAGGTTGCAAGCGCCTGCATGTCCTCTTCGGTATGCGGCAGGAATTCGTGCAGCGGGGGGTCCAGCAGTCGAATCGTGACCGGTTTACCGTCCATGACCTTGAACAATTCGAACATGTCCTTGCGCTGAAATTCGAGCAGGTCTTTGAGGTATTTTTTGCGTTCTTTCTTGGTCTCAGACAGGATCATGGCGCGCATTTTTTCAATGCGTTCCGCTTCGAAGAACATGTGTTCGGTGCGGCACAGGCCGATGCCTTCGGCTCCGAGCTCCAGTGCCTTGGCTGCGTCTTCTGCAGTCTCCGCATTGGCACGCACTTTGAGTCGGCGGTGTTTGTCTGCCCAGGAAAGCAGGGTCTGGAAGTCGTCAGAGGACGATGCTTCAGCTTTCGGGATGTCGCCGAGCATGACTTCACCGGAGGTGCCGTCGAGAGTGATGGTGTCGCCGCGTTTCATCGCCACGCCATCTTCGGTAGTGGCGATGCCGTCGGCATAATTGATACTCAAGCTACCGCAGCCGGTGATAGCGCACACGCCCATGCCCCGGGCAACAACGGCCGCGTGAGATGTCATGCCGCCCAGCTCGGTGAGAATGCCCGCAGCGACCTTCATGCCGTGAATGTCTTCTGGCGTCGTTTCTCGACGCACCAGGATCACACTGCGGCCAGTCTTGCTAACCTCCTCAGCTTCCTCGGCGGAGAAGACAATCTGGCCGGTGGCACCGCCGGGGCTCGCTGGCAGGCCCGTGGCGACGATATCCTTCTTGGCGCTGGGATCGACCGTGGGGTGCAGGAATGCTTCCACATGGTCGGGCGACACCCGCATCAGCGCTTCGTCTTCGCTGATCAGGTTTTCGCCAACCATATCTACCGCAATTTTCACCGCTGCACGGCCTGTGCGCTTGCCGCCGCGCGTTTGCAGCATGTAGAAGCGACCCTGTTGGATCGTAAACTCCATGTCCTGCATGTCGCGATAGTGCTTCTCCAATAGCTCCTGAGTGCGGTAGAGCTCGTCGTAA
Organism: Halioglobus maricola; assembly: GCF_009388985.1. NCBI lineage: Bacteria > Pseudomonadati > Pseudomonadota > Gammaproteobacteria > Cellvibrionales > Halieaceae > Halioglobus > Halioglobus maricola. Next base: position 2,496,402 of record NZ_CP036422.1, on the reverse strand, counting down.
ACTTCGGGCATGCGCTGTTGCAAGGCGTCCACGGGCAGGGGAGTGCGAATGCCCGCGACCACGTCTTCGCCGGCGGCGTTGAACAGAACCTCACCGAAGAACTGGCGTTCACCGGTGGATGGGTTGCGGGTAAATGCCACGCCCGAACCTGAGTCTTCGCCGAAGTTCCCAAACACCATGGCCTGCACGTTGACGGCAGTACCGATGGTGTCGGAGATGTTGTTCATCTCCCGGTAGAAAATTGCGCGGGGTGTATGCCAGGACTGGAATACGGCCTCAACAGCCATCTTTAGCTGGGTGAAAGGGTCTTCCGGAAAGTCGACGATGGTTTTGTAGATAGCAATTATGGCCTGCCAGTCCTCGGCGCTCATATCGACGTCGAGTTCCTTGCCGTGCGCTTCCTTGTATTTCTCGATTTCGTGCTCGAACTTCTCGCCGGGAATGCCCATCACCACGTCGGCGAACATGGAAATAAAGCGACGGTAGGAATCGTAGGCAAAGCGAGGGTTGCCGGTTTTCTCGGCGAGACCCGCGGCGATTTCGTCGTTCAGGCCGAGATTGAGGATGGTGTTCATCATGCCAGGCATGGAAACAGGGGCGCCGGAACGAACCGAGAACAGTAGCGGGTTCTCTGGGTCGCCAAAACGAGCATCCATTTTCTTCTCAACAAGATCGAGCGCGACCCGGTATTCCTGCTCCAGCAAGCCTGGAAGCTTGTTGCCTGCCTGGAAATATTCGCGACAGGTGTCGGTGGTGATGATGAAACCGTAGGGCACGGGAAGCCCCAGAGAGGTCATTTCACAGAGGTTGGCGCCCTTGCCGCCGAGGAGTTCCCGGTCGTCTCTATTGCCTTCGTTGAACAGGTAGACTCGTTTGGCCATGAAGTATCTCGCGGTATATCTGAATGTTGGGTTTGCGGTGGCCGCACAGTATACGTCAACTCAGACCGGGAAAAAGGCCATATTTACACTGTTGCCTAGCCCCGTTTCTGCAGCAACTCGGCGAGCTTTTCGATTTCAACCAGCTCGGCGGTGGCCGGCACCAGGAATACCTCCTCGCAGCCCGCTGCCTCGGCGTTATCCAGTGCCTCCAGCACCTGGTCGCTGGAAGAGCGAGAGACTGACTCAGCCATCATCGTGGCGATTTCGGGCCCTGCGATATCCAGGTATTGGTAGACATAGTCATAGAGCTTTTGCGCGCCGTCCTCGGCCAGGGTGTACCAGAAACCGCCCAGCCGATAGGGGCGTTGCTCGCGGCCAGCGCGATCCCAGGCCGCATCAGCCAGGGCGAATGCGTTGGCCAGCTCCTCGGATTCACCGTTGCCAGACCAGGCGTACAGGCCATCGGCCCACTGGGCACAGCGTTCAATACTTTTTGGCCCGATGGCGCCGGCCAGTAGCTGCGGACCTTCCGGGCGTAAGCCCTGGGGGCCAATGGGGCCGCAACCGGGAATGACTTCGTTCCCGCGCCAGACCTCACGCATCGTCGCTACCTGTTCGTCCATGCGGCCATAGCGTCCGCGGAATGTTGCGCCGAGTGCCGCATAATCCTGTTCTCGACCGCCGTAACCCAGTGCTACACGATTCATCCTGCCACCCGAAATAAGGTCCAGAGTGGCGATTTCCCGGGCCACTTCTACGGCGCTGTGCATGGGTAGCACGTAAAGAGTAGGGCTGATCTCGACGTGCGTGGTGCAGGCCGCAGCGGCGGCCAGCAGTGCACCCATATCGCAGGTGGGGCCGTGAATTCGCTCGCCACAGGAGACGCTGTGGAAAGGACCGGAATCGACGACACGGAACCACGCGAGCAAATCGTCGCGGTTGATACCGGCTTTCATGTAGGGCAGGCACACACCAATTTTCACTGCAGTATTACTCCTGAATTGGGTTTAGGTTATGGTATCGGGCTGATGAATTCTGGAACCACATGATGAAGATCGACGGCCCCTTTTACGCCCAGCTACCCCAGGCCGCTGAAGAAGCAGAGCGACTCGCGGCGGCAGGCTATGATGGAGTGTATACGCTGGAAGGCAGTTGGGAGTCCTTCCTGCACCCCGCAATTGCCACAGAGCTTGCGCCGGGTATGGATATTGCGACCGGCATGACCATTGAATTCCCCCAACTGGCCGGGAGGGGCAGCGAAGGCTGATGTTTGCTCCGATAGTACGTACTTTTTGTCTGGTGATACTCGCCGGCTCTCTGTTGCCTGCTTGTTCCTCTGAGCCGGAGAGGATTCCAGCCACTCCGACAAGTACCCGGGCGGTGGATCTTAGTGGCGCCTGGGAAGTGGACTACAGCAAGAGTGAAACGGTGCGCGACCAGTACGATGTCGCCATGCGTGAACTGCGGCGTGAAGCGGAACGGCGCCAGCGCAATATGAAGCAGGGGCCGGGCACATTGTCGACGGGCAATACCGGCTCAGCGAGCAGCCAGGGCTTGTACACCCAGGCGCGTATGGCGGAACTGATCACGGATGTGCAGTTGCTGGAAATTACCCAGGATGAGTTTCATATCGATATAGATCGCGAGGGCAGTTTTGCCCTGTATTGCGAGTTCCACGCGGGCAAGGTCTATACCGACGAGAACGCCTTCGGGCGCGAGTCTTGCGGCTGGAACGGGCACCAGCTCGTCTTTTCTATCGGGCTTCCGGAAAAATTATCTATTTTTCACCGGCTGACCCTCGCCCCCGACGGTGAGCGTCTCAATATCGCGACGACAGTGCGCACACCGGGCTCCACTTATCCTTTCACCATCGATCGCGTATACCGCCGTTACGACCCGACGCGCTCGGGTATTCGCTGCCGCCAGACCCTGACCAAAGGGCGGGTCTGTACCACAGAGGCTCCGCAGCTATGAGCAGATATTTCGCTTTGTTTACCCTGGTTGCGCTGTGCTCGATGATGTTTCGGGTCGCGCAGGCACAAGAGCTCTTGAACCCTGTGGGTTCGGTGCCGTTAGAGACTTCACAGAGCATTGCAGATGAGGACCGGCTGGACATCGCTATCGTGGTTTTCGACGACGGTGTGCCTGAGGACGTCGCCCAGCAGAACGCCCAGGGCATCCTGCCGAAAGTACGGGCGGTTGAATCCACGTACCTGCCGGTGAACCTGCGCCGTGCCCTCGAGCAGAGTGATGCATGGGGCGTTATCCGGGTGACGCCTGAGCGCAGTGCGCTGGCCGATGTCCAGGTGCTCGCAAGGATTGAAAACGCCACCGGGCTTCGGTTGCAGCTGGCTATCGAGGTCGTCGATGCAACGGGTCGTATCTGGCTCAATCGCAGTTACCTGGATACCTCGAGCGAGGGCGATTATCCGGTGCAGAATGACGCCGATCCGTTTGCCGACATCTACCGCGCTGTAGCCAACGATATGTTGGCGGCCCGCGACGCTATGGACCCTGCCGCGCCGCGACAGATACGGCAAATTTCTTTCCTCCGCTACGCCGCTGGGCTCTCCCCGGACGCGTTTGGAGGTTATCTCGGAAGTGTGGATGGACGTTATCAGGCGCTGCGACTGCCGGCAGAAGGCGATGAAATGGTGGCGCGGGTCAAGCGGATTCGCAGCCAGGAGTACCTGTTCGTGGACTACGTTGATGAGCAGTATGTCGACCTGCAGCGGGAGATGGCGCCGGCCTATAATCTTTGGCGGCAGTACGACCGGGAGCAAACGCTTTACCGCGCAGAATACGAGCAGCGTGTCTCAGAGCGTGACTCACAAGGCCGCTACGGTAGCTTCTCTGCATTGCAGCAGGTCTACAATCAGTACAAGGTGGCGAAGACCCAACAGCAGGACATTCGCGAGCTCGCGCGAGGCTTCGACAATGAAACAGCGCCCACGGTACTGGAGTCCAGTGGGCAGGTTTACCGCCTGACCGGGAGCCTGGAACAGCAGTACAGCGATTGGCGGGGGATCTTGCAGCGGATTTTTGCGCTTGAAACAGGCCTGCCTTCTGCCGCTGAGTAAGCTATCCTTGGCGTATGGCTAAAGACGACACACACGAATCTGACGGACTCATCGACTCCCTGCGCCGGCTCACCGGCCAGGTAGCCGGTGGCACCCTGGAGCTGGCGCGGAATACCGCGACCATGACGGCCATGTTTGGCGAGACCTGGTTGCGCAATACCGTGCTCAACCAGTTTGAGCCGGAGCGCCTTGAGGCTATGGCAGACGCCGGACACTTCCTCCGTGACGCCCGCGAAACGGCTGGCCTTTCGGTCAAAGACATGGCCGAAAGCCTGGGCATCTCCGACAAAAAGGTGCTGGAAGAGGTAGAAGATGGCAAGGCCATCATGCCCCTGGAGATGATGCTGCGCAGCGCGTCCTTGCTGGCGCGGCACGATCCGATCCCGTTCCTGATCAAGTTTATGCGCACCTACAACCCCGCGTTGGAGAAAACGCTCGAGCAGTGGGGGGTGCTTACACTGCCCAAGCACTATGAGCGTGAGCGCCGTTTTACAAACCTCTATCGGCAGCACGACAGCCTTCGCGCTTTTAGTGATGAAGAGTTTGATCGTTATATCGAGTACATGGAGAGTTCGTCCAATCTCGTTCTCCAGGTGATGACCCGCGAGAAAGAAGCTAACACGCCCAAACCGAAGACCCGACGCCGGTCTACAACGGCTCGCAAAAAAGCGCCTGCAAAGGCAGCTCCCAAGCGCAAGCGCGCCGCCGCCAAGAAAACCAAAAAGGATTAAACATGACCAGTGAGTGGTTCGCCACCTGCCCCAAAGGGCTGGAGGGTTTGCTCGCCGCCGAATTACAGGCACTGGGCGCCGAAGACGCCCGTGAAACCATCGCCGGGGTGCATTTCAATGGTCCTCAGGCGATCGGCTATCGCGCTTGCCTGTGGTCTCGCCTGGCTAACCGGGTATTGCGACCGCTAGCGGGATTTGATGTAGAAGATGCCGATCAGCTTTACACGCAGCTCAGGACATTTGACTGGTCCCGGGTGTGCAGCGCGCGCAACAGTATCGCCATCGACTTTTCCGGCACCAATCGCAGTATTCGCAATACCCAGTTTGGTGCCCAGCGCTGCAAAGACGCGATCGTCGATTGGTTCAAGGACAACGGCGGTCTCCGCCCCACGGTAGATCGACGCAATCCGGATGTGCGGATCAACGTGCGCCTGACTCGCGGCAAAATTGCCGTCGCCCTCGACTATTCCGGTGCGAGCCTGCACCAGCGTGGCTATCGGCAGAAGCAGGGCGCAGCGCCGTTGAAAGAGAATCTGGCGGCTGCGATATTGCTGCGCGCGGACTGGCCAGGGGCTGCGGCACGAGGTGGGGCCCTGATAGACCCCATGTGCGGTTCGGGCACCTTGCTGCTGGAAGGCGCCATGATGGCTGCAGATATTGCACCGGGGTTGGGCCGCAAACGCTTCGGCTTCGAAAAACTGCCTGAGCACAACGATACCCAGTGGCGCGCAATAGTCGCTGACGCTCGCGGTCGGGCCGAGCGGGGCAGGCAGGCCCAGCTGCCTGAGATCCGAGGTTATGATGCCGATCCAAAAGTCATTCGTCGGGCCGAGGAGAACGTCGCCCAGCTTGGCATGGAAAAAGTCGTGCGGGTGGCGGTGAAGCCATTGGCAGAATTGAAAAAGCCCACCCATACGCCGCTGCCCTACGGTTTGCTCGTGTGCAATCCTCCCTATGGAGAGCGGCTTGGCGAGAAGAAGAGTCTCACCTACCTGTACAGCCAGCTCGGCCAGGTGATGACCACGGAGTTTGCTGATTGGGACGCGGCAATTTTTACGTCTGACCTTGAGCTTGGGCGCGCCATTGGTCTGCGCTCCCACAAGCGTTATGCACTCTACAACGGCGCTCTGGAGGCACACCTGCTGTTGTTCACGCTCAAGAACAACAACTACCGCGAGACCGCGCCTGCGCCTGTGTCGGACGCGCCCGCACCGGCTGCCGCCGCGGCGCCTGAACTGAGCGAGGGTGCCGCCATGTTCAGCAACCGCATTCGCAAGAATAAACGGCGGCTGAAGAACTGGCTCAAGCGCGAGCAAGTGCAGTGTTACCGGCTCTACGATGCCGACATGCCTGAGTATGCTGTAGCTGTCGATATTTATGGCGATCACGCCCATGTCGCTGAATACCAGGCGCCCAAGGGTATCGACCCCCAATCGGCCGACAAGCGGCTGGCGGAAGTGACGCAGGCGTTGCCCGACGCGCTGGACATGCCTGCTGACAAGATCGTTTTCAAACAACGCCAACGCCAGCGAGGAACTTCACAATACGAGAAGCAGGGTGAAGCCGGGGAGTTTCTAACGGTGCAAGAGGGCCAGGCACGCTTGTTGGTCAACCTGCGAGACTATCTTGATACCGGGCTCTTTCTCGATCACAGGCCGCTGCGCCTGCGTATTGCCGCAGAAGCCCGTGATAAGGATTTTCTCAATCTGTACTGTTACACCGGGACCGCCACGGTTCACGCAGCCCTTGGCGGCGCCAGTTCAACGACCAGCGTCGACATGTCAAAGACGTATCTGGCCTGGCTGCAACGCAATCTGGCCAACAATGGCCTCGGGGAGAGCACACATCGAGTTGAGCAGTCAGATTGTGCTGTGTGGTTGGCGGCATGCCAACGACAGTATGACCTGATCCTGCTAGACCCTCCCTCGTTCTCAAATTCAAAGCGCATGGAAGGCACGTTTGATGTTCAGCGCGACCACGTTGCTTTGGTGGACGCGGCGATGGCAGTGCTCAGACCTGGTGGCACACTGTACTTTTCCAACAACCTGCGTGGCTTCAAGCTGGACCCCGCACTGGCGGAGAAATTCAGCTGTGAAGATATCTCTGCGAAGACCCTGGATCCGGACTTCCAGCGCAATCAAAAAATCCACCGTTGCTGGATGATTCGGCACTGAAATGACACATTTATTGCAGTTCGGTTGCAAGCGTCGAATAGGAAACCAGTGAAGATTCTTGGCGTGTAACGTAAGGGACTACTTACGAGGTTAGCGTAACAATATCCACACAAGCGCGAATGGCGCTATTTTTACAGGGGTTTGCGTTTTGCAAGTGCAAAAAACCCTATAAAAAATCGCTAAGTCATTGATTCTTTGTTGGTATTACTAAGAAAGGATGTTGGGCATGCGCGCCGCTGACGGATGTCCGGCGGCGCGATGAGGGAACAAAAAACCGTACTATCCCCACAGTTATCCACAGGTAACTCTGTGGATAACTACTCCGGATCAGCCAACCGAAGCAGTTGTTTACCCTGGTTGCGACCTTCATAGAGACGCTGCAGGGTGGCGGGAATCGCTTCGAAATCCTCTTGCACGTCCTCCTGCCACGCGATCTGCCCGGTTGTGACCCAGTCGGCCAGGGCAGCCATCGCTTCGGCGGCGTGCTGCAGGTAGTCGATGACGATAAAACCCTGCATTTTGATCCGCTGCATGATCAGGCGGTTGATATTGCGGGGGCCGGGCCGGGCTTCGGCGTCGTTGTAGCTTGCGATGGCACCGCACAATACGATCCTGCCGTGCATGGCCATGTGCGCAATCGTAGTCTCGAGCATGTCGCCGCCGACGTTGTCAAAAAACAGGTCGACTCCGTCTGGGCAAAGCTCTGTCAGTCGCGTATCGAGATCCTCGTTTTTGTAGTCGATGGCAGCGTCGAGTTTGCAGGTATCAACCAACCATTGGCACTTTTCAGCCCCACCGGCGATGCCGACAACTTTGCACCCCTTGATGCGAGCGATCTGGGCGGCAACCGAGCCAGTCGCGCCGGCAGCGCCGGATACGAGCACCGTGTCACCTTCTTTCAGTTCTCCCACGTGTAGCATGCCGAAATAACCGGTGAGGCTGGTAACGCCGAACACGCTGAGCGCGAGATTGGGTGGTGTGCCGGGAGGCAACACGTTGAATGGAAAGGGTGAGTCTGGAGAGGCGATGCAGTAGTCCTGCCAGCCGACCAGACCCTGGACGAGAGTGCCTGTCGGCAGGTCCTCGTTCTCCGACGCGATCACCTGGCCAACACCGGTTGCGCGCATGACGTCGCCAAGCTCCACTGCGGGCATATAGCTGTCAGCTTCTTCCATCCACACACGCTGGGAGGCGTCGAACCCGAGCATCAGGGTTTTGACCAGAGCTTCTCCAGCGGCGAGGTCCGGTTCTGGCATAGCGGAGTCTTTGCGTTCGAAAATATCTTCGGAGATCATGCCGCTAGGGCGAGCTTTTAGCAGCCACTGGCGATTGGTGTCTGACATCGTGCGATCCTTTTTTGTTGTTTAGCGTTATTTTTGAGTATTGAAATTTGGCCGGCTATTACAGCACATTATCGCATGCGCGCCACTAACCTTATGACAGGGCGGTATACCTTGTGTTCAAATGCGGCGCAAGAAACTGGAGGGACGACGTGAAAAAACTGTGTGTTGTCTATCACAGCCAGAGCGGCTCCTGTGCCCGGCTTGCGCGAGCAGCAGCCGCGGCGGCAGCAGAGGTAGAGGGTGTCGAGGTAACGGTGCTGCGGGCGTGTGACGCGAGTACCTCCGCCGTTGTTGATACCTCTGGGTTGTTGCTGGTGGCAGCTGAAAACAGCGGTAGCATGAGTGGCGAGAGCAAGGCGTTTTTAGATCGTCTTTTTTATCCGGCGATAGGCAGGGCCCTGGTTATTCCCTATGCGCTTCTGGTTAGCGCTGGCAATGATGGGCGCGGCGCAGTGCGCCAGGCTCAGCGTATTTTGTCCGGGGTACCGTTTACTGCGGCCTGCGAGCCTGTGATCGCGCGGGGCGATGTCACCGACGAACACCTGACGCAGGCGAGAGAATTGGGGCAGGGCTTTGCCGCCGGCCTGGAAATGGGGATTTTTTGAATGAGCGATACTGGCAAAAACAATGACACGGTGGAGCAGGTGCCGGAGGGTTTCCAGCTACTGCCGGATGGACTTGGGTTCACGGACAATCTGCAGCCCTGTTATCGGCGGCTGGAGGGGAGTGAGCTCGCTTTCGGTCTCCTCGTTGACAAGCAGCACGCCAACTCCATGGGTATCTGCCACGGCGGCGCGTTGATGACGCTCGCTGATATAGCGGCCGCGTCCAGCGCGAATCTCGCACGCGGCATAATTGCAGGGGCTCCTACCGTTAATCTGACAATGGATTTCATCGGTGCTGCGAAAATGGGACAGTGGCTGCAAACGCAGTCTGAGGGCGTGACGCTAAAGCGCCGTTTCGGTTTCTCTCACGGCATCATCTTCAATAGTCGCGGTGTCGTAGCGCGCTACAACGCCACGTTCTATTTTCCCGACCATGAGGGGCTGACGCAGGATGGCCTGCCGGGGATCGGGGCGCTCAAGGGGATGTTGGACGCTGACTAGCGGTTAGATCGTCACCGCGCGCCCGGACAGCATTGATGAACGCGCGGGCTGCGCGGGACAGGCTGCGTCCCTCGTGGTAGACGAGCCCCAGGGTTCGCTCAATGTTGATTTCCTGCACCTCCAATCTGGCGAGGGTGGCATCGCGCATGCTTCGAGGCAGGATCGTCCAGCCCAGGCCAACCGAGGCCAGCATCCGGATCGTCTCCAAATAGTTCGTGGCCATGGACACCTGTAATTCCAGTTCGTGGCTGTCGAAGAGCGATTTGATGATCTGACCGGTATATGTATTGAGGCCCGGCAGAATGGCGGGATACTCGCTCATCGCCTGAAGGCTGGGGGCGTTTACCCTCGTGAGCAGGGGGTGGTCACGGGCAATCATGAAATCCAGCGGATCCTGCCACACCGGAATAGAAACCACATTGCTCTCGGCCTGTGGGGATAGCGTTACCACGGCGAGCTCAGCCTTACCCTGGTGGATCAGCTCATAGGCCTGCTCAGAATCCATGAAGTCGATGTCGATGTGTACCTGCGGATACTCGTTGCTGAACGTCGAGAGCACCGGGGGCAAGCGGTGCAGGCCGATATGGTGGCTTGTGGCCAGTCGCAGCTGGCCCTGGGTTTCGCCGGATAGATCCCGCACCGACTGCACTGCCGCCTCCAGTTGCTGCTCCACGGCCTTCGCATGGGGCAGTAGCGCCTCGCCAGCTTCAGTAAGAGTGACGTTGCGGCCAATACGATCGAACAGGGCCGCGTCGAGTTCGTCCTCCAGCAGCGCCACGCGTTTGCTGACCGCAGGCTGGGTCAGATGCAGCTTGGCGGCCGCGCCTGAAAACGAGCCCGTCTCGGCGACCAAAAGGAAGGCACGGAGGTTTTGATTGTCCACTTTGTATTCCCGGCAGGAATGGATTGAATAAAAATAATAAATTTGAGTAATTTAAATTTCAAGCCCATAATTCACGCCGTTTTCATCGACCCAAATACTGAGGTGTTCCATGGCTGGAAAGACGCTTTACGACAAACTGTGGCAGAGCCATCTGGTTGAACAGCGGGACGACGGCAGTGCGCTGATTTACATCGACCGCCAGTTGATTCATGAGGTGACTTCACCGCAGGCTTTTGAAGGCTTGCGTCTGGCGGGTCGTGAGCCCTGGCGTCGCGACGCCAACCTCGCGGTGCCCGACCACAACGTGCCTACCGAGAAGCGTGAACGCGCCGGTGGCGTCGCTGCGATTGAGGACCCTGTCTCGCGGCTGCAGGTGGCGACCCTGGACGACAACTGTGACGATTTCGATATCGTCAAGATCGATATCAACGACGTCCGCCAGGGCATTGTTCATGTGGTGGGCCCGGAGCAGGGCGCAACGCTGCCCGGCATGACGGTCGTCTGTGGCGACTCCCATACATCTACTCACGGCGCCCTTGGTGCGCTAGCACACGGCATCGGCACCTCTGAGGTCGAGCACGCGCTTGCCACGCAGACGCTTGTGCAAGTCAAGATGAAGAATATGCTGGTAGAAGTGAATGGCGCGCTCCAACCCGGCGTGACCGCCAAGGATGTTGCCCTGGCAATCATCGGCAAGATTGGAACCGCCGGCGGCACAGGCTACGCGATGGAGTTCGGTGGCCAGGTCGTGCGTGATATGAGCATGGAAGGGCGGATGACCCTGTGCAACATGTCCATCGAGGCCGGTGCCCGCATGGGTATGGTGGCGGTCGATGACGCGACCCTGGAATACGTAAAAGGTCGCCCTTTTTCACCCAAGGGTGAAATGTGGGACCTGGCTGAGGCGGCATGGCGCGATTTACACAGCGATGACGATGCTGTATTCGACGCCGTTGTCTCGCTCGCCGGTGAAGATATCAAACCCCAGGTGACCTGGGGTAACTCGCCAGAGATGGTGCTGCCCATCGATGCAGTGGTGCCTAGCCCGGCAGATGCGGACGACGCCACTCAGCGCGCCGCGATTGAACGCGCGCTGGAATACATGGGGCTGGAAGCAGGTCAGGCGATCACTGACATCAGGCCGGATCGCGTGTTTATTGGATCCTGCACAAACTCCCGGATAGAGGACTTGCGTGCGGCTGCTGAAGTCGTGAAGGGGCGTCAGAAAGCGGACAGTGTTAAGCAGGTCTTGATTGTTCCCGGTTCCGGTGAAGTGAAACAGCAGGCGGAGTCAGAGGGCCTGGACAAGATATTCCTCGATGCCGGCATGGAGTGGCGCGAGCCCGGTTGCTCGATGTGCCTGGCGATGAATGCAGACAAACTGGGGTCGGGTGAGCACTGTGCATCCACTTCCAACCGCAATTTTGAGGGCCGCCAGGGTTCCGGCGGCCGTACCCATCTGGTCAGCCCGGCGATGGCGGCAGCCGCTGCTATTGCCGGCCATTTTGTTGACGTACGCGAGCTGTAGGAGGCAATTGAAATGAGAGCATTTACAGTAGAGACCGGTCTCGCTGCACCAATGGATCGTGCGAACGTCGATACCGACCTGATTATTCCCAAGCAGTTTCTCAAGTCGATCAAGCGCTCCGGCTTCGGCAAGAATCTGTTCGACGACCTGCGTTATCTGGATGAGGGGCTGCCCGATCAGGATTGCAGCCATCGATCCGTGGACGAGTCGTTCCCGCTGAATTTCCCTCGCTACCAGGGGGCTTCCGTGCTGCTTGCTCGGGAGAATTTTGGTTGCGGCTCCAGTCGGGAGCACGCGCCATGGGCGCTGGAAGACTATGGATTTCGATGCGTCATTGCGCCGAGTTTTGCCGATATTTTTTATAACAACTGCTTCAAGAACGGCTTGCTGCCGGTGGCGCTGCCCAGCGATGTTGTAGCGCGCCTGTTTGAGGAAATGTATGCCGAGGAGGGCTACCAGCTCACCGTCGATCTGGAACAGCAAAAAGTGATGACGCCCGGGGGTGAAGAAATAGCCTTCGAAGTGGATGAGTTTCGCCGTCACTGCCTGTTGCACGGGCTCGACGATATCGGTCTGACGCTGGAAAGTGCCGATGCGATTCGCGCCTATGAAGAGCGCACCCGCCAGGCGTCGCCCTGGTTGTTTGACGTAATCAAGTAGAGAGAAAGTATGAGCAAGAAAATATTGGTCCTGCCCGGCGACTATATCGGTCCGGAAATCATGGCCGAGGCGGTCAAGGTGCTGGCGGCAGTAGACACGCAGTTCGGCCTTGGTCTGGAGCTTGAGTATGGCTTGTTGGGTGGCGCAGCCATTGACGAGACTGGCGTGCCCTTGCCTGATGAAACGCTGGAGCGCGCAGGTGCTGTAGATGCGATTTTGTTAGGCGCCGTAGGCGGCCCGAAATGGGACAATGTCGAGCGTCACTTGCGCCCGGAACGGGGTCTGCTGGGGATTCGCTCCAAGCTCGGCCTGTTCGGTAATTTGCGCCCGGCCATCCTGTACCCGCAGCTGGCAGACGCGTCCAGCCTCAAGCCCGAGATTGTTTCCGGCCTGGATATCCTGATTGTGCGCGAGCTCACCGGTGGCATTTATTTCGGTGAGCCGCGTGGTATTCGCACATTGGAGAATGGCGAGCGCGAGGGTTACAACACTTATAAGTACAGCGAATCCGAGGTGCGCCGTATTGGCCACCTGGCATTTGAGCTGGCGCGCAAGCGCAACAAGAAAGTATGTAGCGTCGATAAAGCCAATGTGCTCGAGGCGACCGTGCTGTGGCGCGAGGTAATGGAAGAGATCGCACCGGAATATCCCGACGTAGAGCTGACGCATATGTATGTGGACAACGCCTCCATGCAGCTCGTGATGCGGCCCAAGCAGTTTGATGTTGTCGTTACCGGCAATATGTTTGGCGACATTCTTTCGGACACTGCGGCAATGCTCACCGGCTCTATCGGCATGTTGCCTTCAGCGTCACTGGATAAGGATGGGCGCGGCATGTACGAGCCCTGTCACGGCACTGCGCCGGATATTGCAGGGCAGGGCAAGGCAAATCCCCTGGCCACCATCCTCTCTGCGGCCATGATGCTGCGTTACACCCTCGCCAGCCCCGAAGCAGCCGATGCTATCGAGGCGGCGGTGAGCAAGGTACTCGATCAGGGCTTGCGCACCCCGGATATTCACTCCGAGGGCACGCAACTGGTCGGAACTGTAGAAATGGGCGAGGCCGTGGTAGCGGCGCTGGCCAGCTAAGGAATACTGGAGAAAGACAATGTCAGATCAATACGATATAGCCGTGGTCGGCGCTACTGGCGCAGTGGGCGAGGCCATGATCGAAATCCTGGAGCAGCGCGACTTCCCGGTGCGCAACCTCTATGCGCTGGCGAGCAGCCGCTCCGCAGGCAAGACAATCATGTTTAAAGGCAGTTCAGTCACTGTGACCGATCTGGCTGAATTTGATTTTAGCCAGGCCCAGATCGGCCTGTTTTCTGCCGGCGGCAGTATTTCGGAAAAATACGCCCCGATTGCCGCGGCAGCTGGCTGTGTTGTGGTGGATAACACGTCTCACTTTCGCCGCGACGAGGATATCCCCCTGATCGTGCCGGAAGTGAATCTCGAGGCGCTGGCCGGCTACACCAGACGCAATATCATCGCCAACCCGAACTGCTCCACTATCCAGATGCTGGTAGCACTGAAGCCGATTTATGACGCAGTAGGTATCGAGCGTATTAATGTTTGTACCTATCAGGCTGTTTCCGGTACTGGCAAAGAGGCGATTGAGGAGCTTGCCGGGCAGACTGCGCGACTGCTTAACGGCCAGGAAGCGGAGTGTGAGGTCTATCCGAAGCAAATCGCCTTCAACGTTTTGCCCCATATCGACACCTTCCAGGACAACGGTTACACCAGGGAAGAGATGAAAATGGTGTGGGAAACCCAGAAGATCTTTGGCGATCACAGTATTCAGGTAAACCCCACCTGCGTGCGAGTGCCTGTGTTCTTTGGCCACTCCGAGGCCGTCCATATAGAAACGGTTGACGAAATCACGGCCGTGCAGGCACGTGAACTTCTCGAGAACGCGCCGGGTATCCAGGTGATGGATGAGCGGGCCGACGGCGGCTATCCCACAGCGGTAGGCGATAGCGCGGGCACCGATCCGGTGTTTGTGGGCCGTATCCGGGAAGATATCTCGCATCCTCGCGGCCTGAACCTCTGGGTGGTCGCAGACAATGTGCGCAAGGGCGCGGCCCTTAATAGTGTGCAAATTGCCGAGGCGCTGATAACAACCTACCTTGATTAATACGCCTAATTCACTGATACTCGTAGAGTAATTAGGGTTTCTAGGGTGCATGGAAGCACGGTTTCGCCGAGTTCAAAAAAGTCGAGAAAATGCTTTTTTGGTCGAGGGATTTCCAGCACGATACGCTAGTAGTCTCTGTAGGGGTCCGACCAGGGGAGGTCGGTTATTATGTGCAGGAAAATAATAAGGCGTCGGAGTATGGCTCGTAGGATCAGTGCTGTTGTTTTCTCTCTTGGGTGTCTGCATGCGAGTTCGTCGTATGCTGTGGGTCTAGGTGACCTGACGCTCGAGTCGTTTCTCAATGAGCCACTCAAGGCTCAAGTAGAAGTTCTGAACACGGATGGGCTCAACGAAGACCAAATCCGTATCCGCCTTGCGACCAAGGACGACTTCGATCGAATGGGCGTCGAGCGCGCCTATTTCCTCACAGGCATTGATTTTGATGTCCGGTTCACATCCAGTGGCCAGGCTGTCATTGTCTTGACCTCTGAAGATCCGGTTCTCGAGCCTTATCTGGACTTTATTGTCGAGGCGCGCTGGCCCTCAGGCCGTTTGCTCCGTGAATATACCGTGCTGGTCGATCCTCCGTTGTTCGACAGTTCCACTCCGGTTGTCTCTGCTTCGCAGCGCGTCGAAGATGTAGAGGGCATTCCAGCCCCGGATTCCCCCGAAAAAAAAACACAGGACCCGGCCGCAACTAGCGGAACCCGGGTAGATGTAAAGAAGAAGTCGCAGCTGGGCGCCGGTCAGATGCCCCAGCGAGATTTCAACGCAGCGGCATCTGATTCCCCCCTGAGTGGTTCCCGCTACATGATTAGCCGGGACGACACATTGTGGGAAATCGCCGACGCAGCGAAGCCGGCCGGTACATCCGTACACCAGACAATGCTCGATATTCAGCGCCTGAACCCGAATGCGTTTATCGACGGCAATATCAACCGCATCAAAGCCGGTTACATTATTTACCTGCCCACGTCCGACGACATCAGTTCACAGAATTTGTCCGAGGCGCTGGCTGAGGTCAAACAGCAAAACGAAGACTGGGAAGCGGGCCGCGCCAGCGAGCCAGTGAGTTCCGGCCCCAGCCTTCGGATTTCTGCCGATCCCGTTGAATCATCATCCGAGACTGCTGATGCAGGCTATACTCCCTCTTCTTCAGCCACAGGCGACGCATTGGCCGCCGCCGCTATGGATCAGGCGGAACTGCAGGGTGATGTCGAGGAACTCGAGCAACAGGTAGACACGCTGGAGCGTATTGTCAGCCTTAAGGACGACCAGATTGCCGCCCTGCAGCAGGCGCTGGCGGAAGCTGGCGTTGCTGCTGCCAATACCGATAGCGACGCCACTGATATGGTTGGCGACGACGATAGCTACGGCGACAGTTACACTGACGCCGACCTGGAAGCCGCCTCTGATACGGGCATCGACGAAGAAGTCGATGTTGATTCGGTAGCGGCCATTGACGAGGAACCCCAGGTAGAGGCCGCACCCGAGCCAGCACCTGTTCAGGCTGAAGCTCCTGCCAAGCCGAAACCCAAGCCTATAACACCACGGCCCGCGCCCAAGCCCGAAAGTGGCGGCATGATGAGCTACCTGCTCTATGGCCTGGGTGCATTGATTTTGGCTGCGCTTGCCTTCTTCTTCGTGAGCCGTCGCAAGGGTGATGACGAACCTGAAACAACCTCTTCTGCAGATAGCGACAAGGCTTTCGCCGCGGTTGAGCTGAAAGAGCAGCCTGTAGAGGCCCCCGCTGAGCCGGTGGTGGAAGCGCCTCCTGTCGATGAAGTAGTCGTTGCCGCGGACGAAGACGACGACAGCGGTACTCGCGGTTATGGCGAGCGCAAACACGATGGCTACGCATCAGACGTAGACGCCGGTGATGCATTGGCCGAAGCAGATATTTACATCGCTTACGGCCGCTATCCGCAGGCAATCGATTTGCTGAAGAACGCAATCACCAGTGAGCCGGCCAATACCACCTACCGCGTGAAGCTGATCGAACTCATGCTCCAGACTGGCGATCGTCCATCGGCCGAAGCACAGTTGGCTGAACTGGAAAAAATGGGTGACGCGGGCAGTGTTGATCGCGCCCGTACGATGCTCTCGGGCACCACTGAAGATATGTCCGAACCCCCTGCGGGCCTGGCTGAAGAAGTGGGTAGTTCTGAGGACGATTTTGCCGGGCTTGAGATCGAGGATTCACTCGATATCGACGATCTGGACCTCACCTCTGACTTCGATGACGATGTCATCGGCGAAGACGAAGAGGACGAAGATCTGGTTATCGCTGCCGAAGCCAACACCATGTCGACCAAGCTGGATCTCGCCCGTGCCTACATGGACATGGGTGACGAGGACGGTGCCCGCCAGATTCTGGAGGAGGTCGTGTCCGAAGGTACCGGCGAGCAAAAGACTGAAGCCAGTGAGCTGTTAGAGCGCCTTGGCTGATGCATTTCCCCGCCTGTCGGCAGACCCTCTGCCGGCAGGCACTCGTATAGCCTGCCGCATTGAATACAACGGCAGCGGCTATAACGGCTGGCAGAGCCAGCCTCATCTGGACGTCACCACTGTACAACAGGAACTCGAACGCGGCTTGAGCAGCGTTGCGGGTGCGCCTGTGCGCGTGCACTGTGCCGGGCGTACCGACACAGGCGTGCACGGCCACTGTCAGATCGTGCATTTCGATACGCCGGCGCAGCGGCCGCCTAAATCCTGGGTGCTGGGCGCAAACGCCAGTATGGACCCCAGCGTTCGGGTGCATTGGGCTGTGCCCGTGGACGAAGACTTCCACGCACGGTTTTCCGCCACGGCGCGGCGCTACAGGTATGTCATCGCCAATGCGCTCGTTCGTCCGGCTCTGCTGCCGGGGCAGCTTAGTTGGCAGCGGCGCCCACTGGATGCCGCGCTGATGCACGCCGAAGCGCAGGCATTGCTGGGGGAGAGGGACTTTTCGGCCTTTCGGGCCGCCGCCTGCCAGTCACCCACCCCGATGCGGAACATGCACGACATTTCTGTTACGCGGCGCGGGCAGTTGGTAGTGATTGACCTGCAGGCCAACGCTTTCCTGCATCATATGGTCCGCAACATCGCCGGCTCGCTGATGGCGGTGGGCAGTGGCAGACAACCGGCAGGTTGGATGGCTGAACTCATGCTGGAGCGGGACAGGAGTCGCGCCGCAGAGACTGCACCACCCGACGGTCTATATCTTGTCGACGTAAGCTACCCGGCAAAATTCGGCCTGCCAGCCACGCCATATGGGCCCCTCATTCTCGGCGACTAGTACAGCGCTTTTACAGACAGGCCGCGGGCCATCTGCTATGATGCCGGCCTGTTTTTTTTCCGGTGTTCTGGTCCTGTTTTGTCTCGTACGCGTATCAAAATCTGTGGTATCACTCGACCAGAGGATGCGCGCGTGGCTGTTGCGTGCGGCGCTGACGCCCTGGGCCTGGTTTTCTATGCCAAAAGCCCGCGCGCAGTGACGATAGAGCAGGCTCAGGCGGTGGCTGGAGTCGTTCCTCCTTTTGTGACACTGGTAGGGCTTTTTGTCGATCATGAGGCCGATTTTGTCGCGCAATGTGCGGCACAATTACCCCTTGGTTTACTGCAATTCCACGGCGACGAGCCTGCCTCGTTTTGTCGACAGTTCGATCGCCCCTGGCTCAAAGCTCTGCGCGTTCGTCCTGATACCGATATTGCTGCCTACTGTAACGCCTACCAGGGCGCGCGCGGTGTCCTTTTGGACGCCTGGAAGGAAGGTGTGCCGGGTGGTACCGGTGAAAGTTTTGATTGGGACCAGGTGGTTTCCGGGCTCTCGCTACCTGTTGTACTGGCAGGCGGCTTGCGGCCGGACAATGTCGGTGCGGCAATTGCCGCAGCGAGTCCCTTCGCTGTCGATGTGAGCGGCGGGGTGGAAGAGCAACCAGGCATCAAGGACCCGGTCAAGATTCGAGAGTTTATCGCAGCGGTGAGCGCTGCTGATGATGTTAAGTAAAAACCTGAATGAGTAATGATGCTGTTATGAATGACTTTGCCTCGGTACCGGACGGTGATGGCCGCTTCGGCATTTACGGCGGCAAGTTCGTTGCCGAAACCTTGATGTCGGCATTGGACGAGCTCGAAAACCTCTACAACAAGCTGAAAGACGATCCGGAATTCGTCGCTGAGCTTGATGCTGACCTGGCGCACTATGTAGGCCGCCCGTCGCCACTTTATGAAGCCAGCCGCCTGTCGGACAAGATCGGCGGAGCCCGGATCTGGCTCAAACGCGAAGACCTGAATCACACGGGCGCGCACAAAGTGAACAACACCGTTGGCCAGGCGCTGCTCGCCAAGCACATGGGCAAAAAACGCGTGATCGCCGAAACCGGTGCCGGCCAGCATGGCGTAGCCACCGCGACGATCGCGGCTCGCCTCGGGCTGGAGTGTCAGGTGTTTATGGGCGAAGAAGACGTCCGGCGTCAGGCCTTGAATGTCTATCGCATGAAGCTGTTGGGTGCAGAAGTGATCCCTGTGACCTCAGGTTCTCGCACGCTCAAGGACGCCATGAACGAGGCGATGCGCGACTGGGTGACCTATGTCGATGACACGTTTTATATCATCGGCACCGTGGCGGGACCTCATCCCTACCCAATGCTGGTGCGGGACTTCCAGTGTGTGATTGGCCGCGAGGCTCGCGCCCAGTCCCTTAATCAGATTGGTCGTTTGCCAGACGCCCTTGTGGCCTGCGTCGGTGGCGGGTCCAATGCCATTGGCTTGTTCCATCCCTTCCTCGAGGACAAAGACGTGGCGATGTACGGGGTAGAGGCGGGCGGTCATGGCGTTTCTACATCCCAGCATGCAGCGCCGTTGACAGCGGGTACTCCCGGAGTACTGCACGGCAACCGCACCTATCTGATGCAGGATGCCGATGGCCAGATCATGCATACGCATTCCGTCTCAGCGGGCCTGGATTACCCAGGTGTTGGCCCTGAGCATTCCTGGCTCAAGGATATCGGCCGCGTAGAGTATGTGGTTGCAGATGACGACGAGGCGTTGAAGGCATTCCACTCCCTGACACGCGTAGAGGGCATCATGCCAGCGCTGGAAAGCAGCCACGCCCTTGCATACGCTGAGCGGCTCGCGGCCGAGTTGGGGCCGGACAAAAATATCGTAGTTAACCTGTCAGGCCGTGGTGACAAGGATATACACACAGTCGCCGAGATCGACGGCCTAGAGTTTTAAGGAGATTTTGTAGTGAGTCGTATAGCCGGTTGCTTTGAGCAACTCGTCGAACAGGGCCGCAAGGCGGTCATCCCCTATATTGTAGTGGGTGACCCCAGCCTCGAAATCACCGTTGATTTGATGCATGAATTGGTCAGCAGTGGTGCAGATATCATCGAACTGGGCGTGCCTTTTTCCGACCCCATGTCAGAGGGGCCGGTGATTCAGCTGGCTCATGAGCGTGCCCTGGCCAATGGCGCAAGCCTTCGCCATGCCCTGGATACCGTGCGCGCGTTTCGAGAGAAAAACCAGACGACACCGGTGTTGCTGATGGGTTATGCCAATCCCGTAGAGCATATGGGCTATGCGAAATTCGCAGACGCCGCTGCTGAGGCTGGGCTGGATGCCCTGCTTACGGTAGACATTCCCCCGGAAGAAGTCGCGCCGGTCAACGCTGAACTGCAGCGCGTCGGTATGGACAATATTTTTCTGGTCGCGCCGACCACTCCGGATGAGCGCCTGCATCGGATCGTCGATCAGGCCAGTGGCTTTGTGTACTACGTGTCCTTGAAGGGTGTGACCGGGGCAGGCCACCTGGACATCGACAATGTAGCGCACCATGTCAGCCGTATCCGCGAGAATACCCAACTGCCGGTGGCTGTAGGGTTCGGTATCAAGGATGCTGAAAGCGCGGCGGCGGTAGCCGGCGTGGCAGATGGGGTGGTAGT
The DNA here is from genome assembly GCF_009388985.1 of Halioglobus maricola. Lineage (NCBI taxonomy): Bacteria > Pseudomonadati > Pseudomonadota > Gammaproteobacteria > Cellvibrionales > Halieaceae > Halioglobus > Halioglobus maricola. The sequence goes on along the minus strand of NZ_CP036422.1, from coordinate 2,475,955 downwards.
GGGCAGCGCGTTGATTAACGCGATGGCCGCGGCTATCGAGGGTGGTGCTGATCATACCGCCGCAGGCAAGGTGGCAGCGGGGCTGCTGGCAGAAATTCGCCGGGGCGTGGACAGCGTCACTTCCTAGTGAGCCGTCGGCCCGTATATAATGCGGTCTAAATCGCGTTGGGGAATAGCATGAGCTGGATTGATAAAATTCTGCCGTCCGGGGTCAGCAAGGGAGAGGGGCGTAAGCGTTCCAGTGTCCCAGAGGGTCTGTGGAAAAAGTGCGTCAAATGTGACGCGGTTCTTTACCGCCCGGATGTAGAGCGCAATAACGATGTTTGCCCGAAATGCGATCACCATATGCGCATTGGCGCCCGCCGTCGCCTCGATATATTCCTCGATGAGGGCGACCGAGAGGAAATTCTGGTCGATATAGAGCCTGTCGACAGGCTCAAATTCAAAGACAAGAAACGCTATCGCGACCGCCTGACTGCGGCCCAGAAATCCACGGGCGAAAAAGATGCACTCGTGGCGATGCGGGGCAATCTGTATACCATGCCCGTAGTGGCTATCGCCTTCGAATTCAATTTCCACGGTGGCTCTATGGGTTATGCGGTGGGTGAAAAATTCACCCGTGCTGCCCAGGTAGCGCTGGATGAAGGCATCCCGCTGGTGTGTTTTGCAGCGTCAGGTGGCGCCCGCATGCAGGAAGCCCTGATCTCCCTGATGCAGATGGCCAAGACCAGTGCTGTCATCGAGCGTATGAAGTTGGCTGGCGTGCCCTATATCTCGGTGATGACCGACCCTATCTACGGTGGCGTTTCCGCTTCTCTTGCGCTGCTTGGCGATATCAATGTGGCCGAGCCAGATGCACGAGCGGGTTTTGCCGGCCCCAATATTATCGAGCAGACCATTCGTCAGAAATTGCCGAAAGGGTTTCAACGCAGCGAGTTCCTGCTTGAGCACGGTGCGATCGATATGATTATTCACCGCACCGAGATGAGGAGCACACTTGCTCGCTTGCTGGCCAAGTTGGGCAATGTCGATCTCGAGACGCCCATCGAGGCAGAGCCGATTGAGCTCGAGGGTGGCCCTGAAGGGGAGCCCGCCGAACCGCCAGCCGAGGTCGCCGAACCGGCAGATGAATAAACCTGCGCTGGAGGATTGGCTCCAGCATCTCGAGAACTTGCACCCGCAAGAAATGGAACTGGGCCTTGAGCGCGTGCGTTCGGTCGCAGTCGACTTGGCACTCCTGCCGCCCCCCTGTCCCGTCATCACCGTCGCCGGCACCAATGGCAAGGGATCGACGGTGGCGGTGCTGGAATCCTTGCTACACCGCGCCGGCAAGCGAGCAGGGTGTTTCACATCCCCCCATTTCCTGCGGTTTAATGAACGTATTCGGGTGGCCGGCCAGGAGGCTTCCGATCAAGAGATCTGCGCCGCTTTCAGCGCCATCGAAGCCGCTCGTGGCGACACTTCACTGACCTATTTCGAATTCGCCACCCTGGCGGCACTGCTGGTTTTTCGCGACCGCGATGTTGATGTGGCTGTGCTGGAGGTGGGGCTTGGCGGCCGGCTCGATTCGAGCAATATAGTCGACCCCTCGGTGGCAGTGATTACCAGTATCGACCTGGATCATCAGGCCTGGCTGGGAGATGACCGCAATACGATTGCTCGAGAGAAAGCCGGCATTATGCGCCCAGGGACCCCGGTGGTTATCGCGGACCTGGATCCACCACCGGCTCTGCAAGCCTGCGCCGAGGCGCTCGGTGCAGCGCCGGTGATGCTGGCCGGGCGTGAGTTCAGCTGGCGTGAGGAAGCCGATAAATGGTCGGGCCAGATCTGCGGCACTGATGGCAAGCTGCACGACGTGTCTGGTAGCGCCAATGGATTGCTGCCGGCCAATATCTGTGCCGCGCTGCAGGCGGCCAGCAGCCTCGGGATCGAATGGAGCCCCGCCCAGTTGCAGGACATACTGGCTGATGTTCGGGTTGTTGGCAGGCGCCAATGGGTTGAGTTGGATGGGCGACGCTATCTGCTGGATGTGGCGCACAATCCCGCCGCTATTCACAAGATGCTGGAAATAGTTGACGCAAGTGCTTGTAATGGAAAGGTTATTGCTCTATTTTCCGCAATGAAAGACAAGCCGGTAGCAGAGATGGTGGCCCTGTGTGGTGAGCGCTTTGACGCCTGGTTTGTTGCCGAGCAGCCTGACAATATTCGGGCAGCGGGCGCCGCAGACCTGGCGGATGCCTTGCGCCACGCTGGCCAGACCCGAATAAGTGAGAGCAAGAACCTGCGCCAGGCCTTTCGGCGCGCCCAGGCATTGATGGCCGAAGGCGATATGCTGATAGTGTTTGGCTCATTTTTTACTGTGGCTGCGGTCGTGCCACTGTTGGAAAAGGATCGCAACAAAAGCGAAGCCCCTAAACGATGAATGACGTACTAAAACAACGCCTTGTAGGTGCACTGATTCTGGTGGCGCTGGGAATCGTTTTCTGGCCCATTATTTTTGTCGATTCGGGACAGGGTGAGCGCCGTGATGAAGTGCGCATTCCACCTCAGCCGCAAGTCGATACCACCCCGGTTGAACCCCCCGATATGGCCGGTTTAAGGCCCTCCGCCGAGACCGAGCGCGATCTTGAACCCGAGCCGGTGTCCGAAACCGAGTTTTTGACCCTCGCCCCGGAAGCCCCCCTGCCGACAACGGTCGCGCTGCCGGCGCCCGAGGCTAAACCAGACCCGAAGCCAGAGCCTAAGCCCGCGCCTAAACCTGAGCCGAAATCCGAGGAAACGAAAAAAACCCGCTCCGAACCCCCGGTCAAACCGGGATTGGACGCAGACGGGCTGCCCATATCCTGGATTTTGCGCGTCGCTAGCCTCAGCAATGCCACCCGTGCCGAAGAGCTCCGCGCTGAACTGGTCGGCATGGGCCACAAAGCCTACGTCAAGAAAGTGCCCAGCGGCGGCAAGACGTTTTATCGAATTTATATTGGCCCCAAGGTTGAAAAAGCCGGACTTGAACGCATACAGAGCCAGATCGACACTAAATTTGGCGTCACCACCATGATCACGCGGTATTATCCTTGAGGGTTTTACCTCCTCACGGCCGCACTGCTTTGTTAGAATGCGCCGCTTGAGAGGGTAGTGATGATAGATCTGGCGCAGTTCAATCACGTCGACTGGCTGATTATCGTTGTTTTGACGATCTCGACGGTGCTGAGCCTGTGGCGCGGTTTCGTGCGCGAAGCCCTGTCGCTGTTGGCCTGGGTGGCGGCATTTGTCGTCGCTCACGGCTTCGTCGATCAGTTGGCTGTGCAGTTGAGCGGTGCGATAGCGCACTCAACGGGCCGTTATATTGTGGCCTACGCGATTTTATTCGTCTCTACCCTGGTGCTGTTCAACCTGGTGATCTACCTCGCTAGCAAGCTCGTTGAGGTCGCAGGGTTGTCCGTACTGGACAGGGTGCTTGGCACGGTATTTGGCTTTGCCCGGGGTGTCATCATCATCCTCGTGCTGGCCTACGTGGTGCAGCAGCTGTTGCCACCCGAGGATCAACAGTGGGTACAACAGTCGGTGCTGATGCCCCATCTGAATATGCTTGCGGACTGGGTCCAGGCGGTATTCGCCAATGATAGCCCTGTTTTGCAGACAACAACCTGAGAAGTGAGGAAAGCGCGGGATGTGTGGCCTGGTTGGATTAGTTGCTAGTAACAATGTCGCTCCAGATATTTACGATGCGCTGACGGTGTTGCAGCATCGTGGTCAGGATGCTGCGGGCATCATGACCTGTGGTGAGCGCGGGCGGTTCAGTTTGCGCAAAAGCGAAGGTCTGGTGCGGGATGTCTTCCGCCAACAACATATGCAGCGTCTCGAGGGAACGGTGGGTATTGGCCATGTTCGCTATCCGACAGCTGGCAGCTCTGGCCCGGCTCTGGCTCAGCCGTTTTACGTCAACTCTCCCTACGGAATTGCCCTGGCGCACAATGGCAACCTGACAAATACCGAACAGCTTGCGCGCGAATTATTCCAGGATGATCTGCGCCATCTCAATACCGATTCAGATTCAGAAGTGTTGCTCAATGTGTTTGCGCATGAGATGCAGACACTGGGTAAACTTTCTCCCACTGCGGATGACATTTTCACCGCTGTTGAGTCTGTGCATAAACGCTGTCGTGGCGGTTATGCGGCAGTCAGCCTTATCGTGAACTACGGCGTGGTAGGTTTTCGCGACCCACTGGGCATTCGTCCGCTGGTTGTCGGTGAGCGTGTCGGCCCCGACGGTCGAAAGGATCACATGATTGCCTCCGAGAGTGTGGCTCTCGATGTGCTGGGCTTTGACCTGCTGGGCGATGTCGCCCCGGGTGAGGCCGTATTCATCGACGTTGAAGGTCGTTTGCACCGGCGCCAGTGCGCGGCCGCACCTGAACTCAAGCCATGCATCTTCGAGCACGTGTACTTTGCTCGCCCGGATTCTCTTATGGATGGCATATCGGTGTACAAGACCCGTATGCGCCAGGGCGAAGCGCTCGCCAACAAGATCCGTCAAGAGCGTCCGGAGCTCGACATCGATGTGATTATCCCGATTCCCGATACCAGTCGGATCGCAGCCCAGTCGATGGCGCATGAGCTCGGCGTCAAGTTCCGCGAAGGCTTCATGAAGAATCGCTATATTGGCCGCACCTTCATCATGCCCGGTCAGAGTGAGCGCAAGAAGTCCGTGCGCCAGAAGCTTAACCCGGTACCGCTGGAGTTTGACGGCAAAAACGTCATGCTGGTAGACGACTCCATTGTGCGCGGAACAACCTGCCGCCAGATTATTGAGATGGCCCGCGATGCAGGTGCCAAAAATGTCTTCTTTGCCTCGGCAGCGCCGCCTGTGCGCTACCCGAATGTTTACGGCATCGATATGCCATCGGCCTCGGAACTGATCGCACATGATCGCTCCGTGGATGAAGTGTGTGAACTGATTGGTGCGGACTGGCTCGTCTATCAAGACCTCGATGACCTGGTGCGTTGTTCTTCTGACGGCAATGCGGACATTACCGAATTCGACTGTGCTGTATTTAGCGGTAAGTACATCACTGGCGACGTGGATCAGGGTTATCTGGATCATATAGAAGCGTTGCGCAATGACGAGGCCCAGAGCGAGAAACGGGCCGCTGCCACTGAAGAGGGTGCCGTCGTCGGCATCCACAACAACGCGTGAGATAGCCTGATGACTGATTATTCTGACGATCCTCTCGCGGGCGCGGGCCTCGACACGCTCGCAGTGCGCGCCGGTATTGCTCGCACGCATGAAGGAGAGCATTCCGAGCCAATCTTTGCCACCTCCAGCTATGTTTTCGGCAGCGCTGCCGAGGCAGCTGCACGTTTTGGTGGCGAAGAATCAGGCAATGTCTATTCTCGTTACACCAATCCGACAGTCCGTACCTTTGAGCAGCGTATAGCTGCTCTCGAAGGCGGCGAAGACGCCGTGGGGACCGCCTCGGGTATGGCGGCGATTCTGTCTACTGCGATGGCTCTGCTCAAAGCGGGGGACCACGTGGTGTGCTCGCGCGATGTGTTTGGTACGACCACCAATCTGTTCGGTAAATATCTGGCCAAGTTTGGTATCGAGACCAGTTTTGTCCCGTTGTTGGACGGAGCGGCCTGGGAGGCTGCCATCCGGCCTGAAACGGCCATGTTGTTTATGGAGACGCCGTCCAATCCTCTGTGCGAAGTCGCAGATCTGGCGTTCTTCTCTGACCTGGCAAAAACCAATGATTGCCTCCTGGTCGTCGACAATTGTTTCTGCACACCCGCGCTACAAAAGCCTATCGCTATGGGCGCCGACATCGTCGTGCACTCTGCCACCAAGTACCTCGATGGTCAGGGACGTTGTGTGGGTGGTGCTGTTGTCGGGCGCAGGGAACACATGGCCGAAGTCGAAACTTTTTTGCGCACCTGTGGCCCTACCATGAGTGCATTCAACGCCTGGGTGTTTCTGAAGGGGCTGGAGACGCTGCGTATACGTATGCAAGCGCACAGTGACGCAGCGCTTTCGCTGGCGCGCTGGTTGCGTGAACAGCCCGAGGTAGAGCGTGTCTACTATGCCGGCCTTGAGGACCATCCTGGCCACGCATTGGCCAAGCGTCAGCAGAGTGCCTTTGGTGGAGTCCTGTCGTTTGAAGTGAAGGGCGCTCGCGAGCAAGCCTGGCAGTGTATTGATGGTACCCGGTTCCTGTCGCTGACAGCGAATCTTGGCGACGCCAAGACAACGATTGTCCACCCGGCAACGACGACTCATGGCCGGCTGACGGATGAACAGCGTGGCCTGGCAGGGATTGGACAGAATCTGATCCGGATTTCGGTCGGTCTGGAAGACGTAGAGGATATCAAGGCAGATTTGCGCCGGGGTTTCGACGCAATCGGCTGAAACTACAGCGTGGAAGAACAATAATGCAGATCCAGGGAGTGATTGATAAGGCGGTCGCCGAAGTAGGGCGAGTGCTGCTCGGCAAGGAGCCACAAATCCGCCTCGCCCTGTGTTGCCTGTTTGCCCGTGGCCACTTGTTGCTTGAAGATTTGCCGGGTATGGGAAAAACCACACTGTCGCATGCACTGGCAGATGTGCTCGGCCTGTCATGGAAGCGCGTACAGTTCACCAGTGACTTGTTGCCAGCCGACATCCTCGGCGTATCCGTTTACGATCGCAATGACTCTTCCTTCAGCTTTCATGAAGGGCCTATCTTTACCCAATTGTTACTGGCTGATGAGATCAACCGGACAACACCGCGCACCCAGAGCGCTCTGCTTGAGGCCATGGCGGAAGGGCAGGTTACCGTCGAGGGAGAAACGCGCCCACTGCCGGACCCTTTCTTCGTTATCGCTACCCAGAACCCGATTCATCAATCGGGAACCTATCCGCTGCCGGAGTCGCAACTGGACCGCTTTTTGATGCGTCTCGAGTTGGGTTACCCGCATCCCCAGGCGGAACGGGAAATGTTTCAGCGCAATCTCGTTGATCATGAGTCGCCTGCCCACGTGGTGAGTCCGGAGCAGCTTGCAACGATTCGCAACGCCGTTGTTCAGGTGCATGCCTCTGACAATTTGTTGGACTATCTGCAACGCCTCTTGGCCTACACCCGCGAGAGCCCGGAGTTCGAGGTTGGGCTCTCTCCGCGCGGCGGTCTGGCATTGCTCGACAGTGCCCGCACCTGGGCGGTGATGCACGATCGCGGGCATGTGGTGCCAGAAGATCTGCAAATGGTATTGCCCGCAGTGGCTGGCCATCGCCTGGTGCCTAGCGGCGATTATGCGGGGGACGGTGCGGCCCTGGTCGACCTGATGTTGCGCAATGTCGACGTTATCCGCAGCTGAGCAGGCGAATGGAGGCGGCGACAGGAACGGGTAGCGAAGCAGGTTTTCGTGCTCGCCTGCGTCAGCGCTTCCGCAAGTGGGTTAATCGCCGTATTCCTCCCTCGCGCTCGGTCACCCTGGATCAGAAGCGCCTCTTCATATTTCCTTCGGGTGTCGGCTTCTTTTTTGTGCTCTGCCTGTTCGTTATGTTGCTGGCGGCGATCAATTTTCAGAACAACCTGAGCTATGGCCTGACTTTTTTGTTGGCGACATTGTTTGTCCTCGCTGTCCTGCATACCTTTGCGAATCTTTCTGGGCTGCACATTCAAGCGGTGCGGGCCAGGCCTGCTTTCCCAGGGCAGCAGACGGAGTTCGAGTTGCAGGTGTCTCGCGTAAAGCAACGCGAGCATTTCGCTGTGTATTTCCGTTTTGCAGAGGGTTCCAGTGCTCGGCTCAATCTCGTGACTGAGGACAGCGGCAGGATCACCTTGCTGGCGCCTGTTGAAAAACGTGGATGGCATAACCCCGGGCGGCTGCGAATCGAATCTACCTACCCTCTGGGCCTGGTACGTTGTTGGACATGGATAGATCTCGATCTGCACGCCCTGGTGTATCCGCGGCCATTGGCCAGTGCCGAATTGCCGGGCCTGGCGACGGATCAGCCCGACGGCGCTGCTATTCCGGTGCCGGGTTCGGATGACTTTTACGGTTTTCGCGATTACCGTGCCGGCGACTCTTTACGCCAGATCTATTGGAAAGGGCTTGCTCGGGGCGACAAGGTTCAAACCAAACAATACACAGCCTACGCCGATCGCAGTGTGTGGCTTGATTGGGAGATGTTCCCGGGTTTGGCCCAAGAGCAGCGTCTGTCGCATCTGTGTTTTTGGGCGCTGGAGTTTGACCGTCAGGGGCAGGAGTACGGCTTGCGCCTTCCTGACCAGAGCATCGTTCCGGACGTCGGTGAACGCCACCGGGAGCAGGTTCTGCAGGCCCTCGCGCTATACGGTATTGACCGATGAGCAAGGTGAAGCTCGAGCAGCAGGTGCCGCGCAATGCGCTGGTCTGGATTATCCTGGCCCTGTTCCTGTTGGTCGCGCCGCATGTGCAGCGCGTGCCGATCTGGGTGCTGCTGGTATTCGCAGCGGCGGTCGTCTGGCGCATCATGGTTTATCGCGGGGTTTGGTCGTTCCCCCGCTGGCCGGTGAAGATGGGGTTAATCATCGCCGCCTTTGCCGGCATCATGTTCTCATTTCGCAGCCTCATCGGGCTGGAGCCCACGGTGGCGCTGTTGTTAACCGCGTTCGCTCTCAAACTGTTGGAGCTGGCTGAACGTAAAGATGCCTATGTACTTCTATTCCTGGGCTATTTCGTCATTCTTACGGTTTTCCTGTTCAGTCAGGACATCCTGATCGTGCTCCTGTGCCTGTTTAATACGGTGATCGTAACGGCCGCGCTGGTGGCCCTGCACCGCCCGGGTGAGCATCGTTTTACCTTTCGTCCATTGCGGCTCGCCAGTGTGATGCTGGCACAGTCCATTCCCCTGATGTTAGTGCTGTTCTTTCTGTTTCCTCGCATTGGCCCCTTGTGGACCGTGCCGATAAAGAGTCAGGCCGCGCGCACCGGGATGTCCGATTTTATGAAGCCCGGAGATGTGTCGCGCCTCAGCCGTTCCGGCGAGGTTGCGTTCCGGGTGCAATTTGAAGGGGCTGTGCCGGCCCAGGATCAGCTGTACTGGCGCGGCCTGGTCATGAGCCGTTTGCGCGGCGGCGCCTGGAGCAGTCTCAGTCATTTTGCGGCGCCACCGGATGAGCGCAGGCCGAGCGAGCCAGAGTTGGTAGGTGAGCCGCTGCGCTACTCCGTGATTATGGAGCCGACGCAACAGCACTGGATATACAGCCTGCGCTATGGCCGTTCGCGCGATAGTGGCGTTGTCAGCGCAGCTGACTACCGTCTCTATCGCATGAGTGAGATAGAGGATGACTATCTCTATGAAGTACAGACCTGGCCTGAGGCGGTTCTGGAACCAGAGATATCGGACTGGAGGCGCAAAGTTGAATTACGTTTGCCGCCCGATGACAATCCACGAGCCATGGCGTTAGCGCAGCAAATCGCGAGTGAAGCCGGCGATAGCCGGGAAATCGTGGAACAGGTATTAGCCCTGTTTACAGAGCAGCCGTTTGGCTACACCCTGAGCCCCCCCTTGCTGCCAGAACGGGACCCTATCGATGCGTTTTTATTCGACACACGCTGGGGCTTTTGCGAACACTACGCCTCGGCATTTGTAATCCTGATGCGCGCCGCTGGAATACCTGCAAGGGTAGTGGCGGGGTACCAGGGGGGGGAAATCAATCCCGTCAATGGCACGGTGATCGTGCATCAGTTCGACGCCCATGCCTGGGCGGAAGTTTGGCATGAAGGAGAGGGTTGGGTCCGGGTTGATCCTACTGCGGCCGTTGCGCCAGAGCGGATAGAGCTGGGCCTGGAGCAGGCGCTGGCGGAAGAGGGCAGTTTTCTCGCCGACTCGCCCCTGTCGCCCCTGCGGTTCCGGGGCGTTAACTGGGTGAACCAGTTGCGCCTGAGGTACGATGCGTTGACGTATCGCTGGCAGAGCTGGGTGACGGGTTTTGACAGTGATCGCCAGTATCAGTTGCTCACCAATTGGTTCGGTGAGTTCAGTGCCCGTAAGTTTGCGCTGGTGTTATTAGGCGCGGGCTTGCTGGTTTTTGCGCCGGTAGTCATTACCTTGCTGCTGCAGCGTAAAACAGTGCAACTGCGTGAGATGGATAAACTTTACCTGCGCTTTTGTGAGCGGTTGGAAAAGTTTGGGGTGGCGCGTGCGGCCGGTGAAGGGCCTGCGCAATATGGCCGACGGGCGAGCGCACAATTACCTCGCCTTGAAGAGCAGATTGGCGATGTTACAAACATCTATCTGGGTCTTGCTTATGCACCGGCAGATGAGGAAGCTGCGGCACTCAAACGCTTGGCTCAGGCAATAAGACGGGTGAATTGATGATCAGGGATGCGAATTTCTCCGATGCTGCGGTATTGGCATCTATCTATAACCACTACATCGAACATACAGTGGCGACGTTCGAAGAGGAGATGCTGAATGCGCGGGAATTTGAGGAGCGGCTGCAATCTGTGAGTGATCAGGGTTTCCCCTGGATTGTGCTGGAAGAGGCGGGCGAGATAGTGGGCTTTGCCTACGCGGCGAGGTTTAAGGAGCGCACAGCGTACCGCTACTCGGTGGAAAGTACGGTCTATCTAAAGCCGGATGTCACCGGCAGCGGGTACGGAACTGCGTTGTATCTTGAGCTTTTCAACAGGCTGAGGGCGCTGGGCGTGCACGCGGTTATTGGCGGCATTACCCTGCCCAATCCGGCGAGCGTCGCCTTGCACGAGAAGCTGGGCATGGAGAAAGTTGCCCACTTCCCGCAGGTCGGGTTCAAACATGGCGAGTGGTTGGATGTGGGTTACTGGCAGCTCAATTTCGAGAGCACGTAACCGCTCCGCGGAGAAAAATCGCCCCCCAATACCTCAGCGTAGGTTCGCTCGATCGCCTCGCGACCATGTCGCTCATCCACTTCCATCCAGCCATTGGCGAAAGCACAAAACGCGCGCCATTGACCTGACAAGCGCCGCTGGAATTCTTCGCCACCCCATTCGCCCACTCTTTTCTCGGCCTGGTGCGGTGCAAAAAACATGATCGGTTCAGGGCCGTCAAGGCCGGGGCCTGCACCGGCGCGCTGGTCCCAGTGCGATGCACCTACCATGCATGAATACCGCAGCTCTGGGGCCAGCTGGGAGTGTAACTGGCGCAACAGGGTGCCGTCGCCAGCAAAGTCCACAATGGCGCTAGGCTGTGTGTTGTCGATGGCATCAACCTGGTCGTAGCTAACCACACGGTCATAGCAGCCAAGGGACTCGACAAAGGCCTGGTTGCGTGCAGAGGTCAGGCCGATAATTTCGTAGTCCAGATCGCGGTTCGCGCGATTGTTCTGCAGGCAAAACGCCATACCTATCGCGGTCTTGCTGGAGGCGCTGGTCAGGTGCAGATTTTTGGCACCAAACATCGCCTGATCGGCAAAAAAATCATCCAGCAGAAATGATGTTGTAAACAGCGGTCGCAGCAGCATTTGCAATGCTTCCTTGCCTTCTTCATACAGCGCGTCTGCGGAGCTGCGCAGGTACTGGTTGTAAATAAGAGGCAATGGCCTGCGGTGTTCAGCGTGGTCGGTGAAACTGGTGGCCGATACTTGCGCGGGTTCCACCAATAGATGCGAGGCCAGTGGATAAAAGCCATAAAAACGCTCGCCCGTTTCGATACCCTTGCAATTGGATTCCACGACTTCAGCAAAGCCCCATACGGGCAGTATTCCCCGGCTGGCTGGTGCAGGAAAAAATGCCCAGTACTGCAGCGCATCGCCAAACGCTGCGTAGGTGATGTTATTCGCCGTCAGGGCAAAGCTGTCGATGGCGAGCAAGACCTGTCCCTCGCCTGGGCTGGGAACCTCAGTGTCTTCCCAGCGAGTATCTGCAAATTCTTCGCGATTGATCAGAAAGCTTTGTAGTTCGCTCATTGCTGTCACTCCACCTTGAATTCGAGACCGGCATGGGCCCCGAGCCGATCAATTAGTTTGTCGCCTAGCGCTGCTGCGGGCGTCCATATACCACCTGGGGTTGCGACGTTGTCCATCGCCAGGGTGAGTGCCGCTTCTGAAATCATCCGCGAGGTAGAACCGTAGCCCGGATCACGATCGCCGGTGACAGAGACGCGCAGGGTGTCTCCGCTATCGTTTTCCCCAATAAACAGGATGTCGAAGTTTCCAGCGACCTGTTCCTCGCGACTTGGGCCCTCGCCGGGTTGCGGGGTGTCGCCATTTCCCGTGAGAGAGGGCACGGCCATGGCGTTGGCAATTTTCTCGCCTTTTTCGCCGGGGCCAGTGAGTATCATTTCCGAGTAAGTGAAGTTTTCACCGTAACTGAAGCCCTGCACAAAGTTGGAGCGATGTACGTTGGGAATATTGATGACCGCCATGACAAAAGGAGCAGCCCAGCTTCCGACCCCCTCGTCGAAACAGGGTTTGTGGCTGGAGGGTTGTTTCGGGCCGTCGAATTCTGGATTTGCGAGGCCGAATGGGTTTTTCAGCAGAGCGCCGACGGCCGGATTTTCCATGGCGGCGACCATGGTGGCCTGCATGCTGGCGACGGTACCGCCGGAAGCCCCACCATTCATAGCGCGAACACGGCCGCGAACCTGGGGAAGGGGAGTGCCAAATTTCGCTTTCGCCTGCGTCTGCAGGTAGTGCACGCCGAGATCCGAGGGAATCGAGTCAAAGCCGCATGAGAAAACGATGCGTGCGCCGGATGCCTGCGCAGCTTCCTGGTGCTTGTCGATCATTTCGCGCATCCAGTTCGGCTCGCCGCAGAGGTCGACATAGTCGGTGCCGTTGGTAGCGCAGGCTTCAACCAGGAGTGAACCATACAGTTGGTAGGGCCCCACAGAGGTGAGTATGACCTTGGTGCGCGATGCCAGTGTATTCATGGCCTCAAGGTCAGCGGAATCTGCGGCGATGATGGGCAGGTCAGCAGGGAGGCCTGATTCGGCGGCGACCGCAGCGACCTTGTCAGCGCTGCGCCCGGCGATAGCCCAGCGCAGTCCGCTCTCCTGTGCGGCGCGAGACGCCAGATATTCGGCTATGAGTTGGCCGGTAAAGCCGCTGGCGCCGTAGATTACGACGTCGAATTCTCGATTGTCTTTCATGGGGTCGGAGTTCCTGTTCAGGTCAATGCCAGGCCGGCTTGTATGATTAAGGCGATATTCGCTATCAGCCCAAGAATAAAGAAGTGGGATCTGGGGCTGGGGTTCTTCTCGGTAGAGATACCATAGTAAAGCGCCATGTGGGTGATACGCGCAAGTGCGTACACCCAGATCCATATCGCGACCCACGTGGCGCCAGCGCCCGCTAAAATGGCCAGAACTGCCGCGCCAAGAAGTGCGGGTGCGTTGTCGATCGAATTTGCGAAAGTGCGATTCGCCCTGAATACAAACGAGCTGTGGCTGAGCTCAGCGTCCATTTTTCCAGGTATCGCGCCGGGCTGTTTGGCTTTACTGACCGCAGCGACCATCATCTGTATCACGAGGGTTGTTACAACGACGAGGATGCCAAGAAGGGCGGTGTGGTAGGTCTCTGGGATAGGCATGGGGCTTCTTCCTGTAAATCAGATGCGCGCGATAGTAAAAGAGCGAGCGCTCGCTCGTCAAGTTGTTTTGAGTTATAGTCTGGCTCCAGTGATCGGGCAATGATGGAGGATTCGCCCCGTGGAAGTAGCAAAGCAGGCGGCGGCCCGCTGGCCGGAAGATACGAGCTTCGAGGCGTTCCTGGCGACCTTGCCGCTGAACGAGGATAACGTCTACCAGTTCTTTTTTGAGGCGAACCGCGATCGGATCAAGGTGCGGAGTGAGGCCCAGGCGCTGCCCAAGTTAAAGCTGATCGTCCAGGCTATATTCGATATCTCGGCCCACCGTGGTTTTCATGCCATGTCCACGCGCGACTTGTGCGACGCCACCGGAATCAGCATGGGCGGGGTATACAACTATATTGGCAGCAAGGATCAGTTTTCCTCTATGCTGATTGCGTTCGTGGGTCAGACGTTTACCGAAATCAACCGCGTCCTGCTGCCCCCTGGTGAAGCCCGCCATGCGCGTCTTGAAGCGCATGTGAGGGCGCAGGTGTACATGACCGAGTTGTTCCGGCCCTGGTATTTCTTTGTCTTCATGGAGACCAAGAATGCACCGGCGGAACAGAAGGGACAGGTCAAAGATGTAGAACGACGCCTGGTGGACTCCCTCGCGTCAATGATTGAGGAGGGTGTTGCGGCAGGAGACTACGATTGTGCTGCGCCAAAGCTGGTCGCAGCGACCGTTCTGGCTGTGGTCGACGACTGGTATCTCAAGCCCTGGTACTTCCGCAGTGCAGGCACGGATGTCGAGGCATACGCGGACTACGTGGTAGATGCACTTAACCGCCTGATAGGCAATAGATAAAAGGTAAGCAGCAATGTCAGAAGTACAGAAACACTATCGCACCTGCAATATATGTGAAGCCATGTGTGGGATCGAGGTGCAGTATCAGGGCACAGAGGTTATTGCGATCAAGCCTGACAAAGACGACGTATTCAGCCGCGGCCACATCTGCCCGAAGGCGGTTGCGCTGCAAGACTACTACCATGATCCGGACCGACTCCAGACGCCGGTGAAGCGCACCGCAGAGGGCTGGGAATCTATCAGCTGGGACGAAGCCATGGCTGAGATTGGTAGCCGCATGCGCGGCATACAGGACGAATATGGCGCAGACGCTGTGGGCGTTTACCTGGGCAACCCGAATGCGCATAACTTCGGCAACGCGCTCATGTTCCAGCATTTCTTCAAGGCGTTGGGGTCGCGCAGTCGCTTCAGTTCTGCTTCAGCGGATCAGTTGCCTCACCACGTTGCCGCGAATTACATGTTCGGCGCAGGCATGGTGATTCCCATCGCTGATATCGACCACACCGATTACATGATGATCATTGGCGGCAATCCTGTCGTGTCCAACGGCAGTATGATGACCTCCGCGGGCGTGCCGGGTCGGATCAAGGATATCAAGGCCCGTGATGGCAAGGTCGTCACGGTCGATCCTCGTTTTACTGAGACTTCCAAAATTGCCAGCGAGCATGTGTTTATTCGCCCAGAGGCGGATGCGTTATTCCTTATGGCGTTGATCAACGTGATTTTCGCGGAGGGCCTCGCCGAGCTCGGCCACCTGTCAGCTATCGTAGAAGGTGTCGCCACACTGCAGGCAGCGGCGGCAGAATTTACGCCTGAAGCCATAGCCGAGAGAACCGGTATACCGGCTGAAGATACTCGCCGCCTTGCACGGGAATTTGCCACTGCTCCCTCCGCTGTGTGTTACAGCCGTATGGGAGCTTCTACCCAGAGTTTTGGCACCCTTTGCCAATGGCTGACCAATTGCCTCAATATCATCACCGGTAATTGCGATCGTCGCGGTGGCGCTATGTTCCCGCGTCCTGCTTTCGATTTGCTGGCCAATACGCCTCGCGGCAAGCCCAGCTCCTTTGGACGCTACCGGTCTCGAGTGCGCCAGCTCCCCTACAACAATGGTGAGTTTCCAGTGGCAACGTTGGCGGAGGAGATTCTTACGCCCGGAGAAGGACAGGTGCGGGCGATGTTCACGATCGCCGGCAACCCGGTACTTTCCGCGCCCGGTGGTGATGGACTGGATGCAGCGTTCGAGTCCCTGGAATTCATGGTGGCGGTGGATATCTATATCAACGAAACCACACGGCATGCCGATATTATTTTGCCTGCGACCCATGGCCTTGAGGTGCCGCATTTCGACGTATTCTTTAACAGTTTTGCCGTGCGCAATACGGTGAAGTTTTCCGAGGCTTTGTTCGAGAAAACCGGCGATCAAAAACCCGACTGGCAGATACTCAAACTGCTGGCGACGGCGCTGACCGGCAAACCTGATGACGGCACCACGCCGGAGATGATTCTGGATATGGCCCTCACCCACGGGCACTACGGCGGTGAGGGGATGAGCCTCGAGAAGTTGCGACAGCATCCACACGGTATCGATCTTGGGCCGCTCGAGCCCTGGCTGGATGAGCGCTTGAAAACAGCTGAAGGCAATATATTCCTGGCGCCGGAGATTTTCCTCGAAGACCTGACTCGCCTGCGCGAGTTTATGTCAGACGGCGCAAGCGAGGCATACCCCTTCGCGATGATCGGCAGGCGGCTTGCCCGCAACCACAACACCTGGACGCACAATTCCTATCGCTTGATTAAGGGGCGCGACCCAGTGACCTTGCAGTTGAATTCCGCGGATGCAGCAAAGCTGGGTGTGACTGCGGGCGACACTGTGGCGGTGCGCTCCCAAAACGGTCGTGTTGAGATGCCCGTGGAAGTCGACGATCACATCATGCCCGGTGTTGTCAGCATTCCCCAGGGATGGGGACACAACCGCAAGGGCACTCAAATGTCGGTGGCCGAAGGGCAGCCGGGGATCAGTATCAATACGCTCACGGATGTTGGCAGGGTGGATCCGGTCAGTGGCAATGCGGCGTTTAATGGCACACCTGTGGCAGTGGAGAAACTCGCTTCCTGAATAAAAAAAGGCCCGCTTCAAATGAAGCGGGCCTTTTTGATAGTGCCGTCGGGCGCTGTGTCAGCCGTTCACGATTTTAATCGGAGAGGCTTCGACCGTCATGTCTTCGGTCGGAGGGGCAAAGTCAGTCAAGACAATACCGTCCACCGCAGCCTTGTACTCTTCGATGGTCGGCGTGCGGCCGAGTACGGTAGAGAGTACGACGACAGGCGTTGACGAGAGCAGGGATTCACCCTTCTTCTCGTCGCTGTCTTCAACAACGCGACCCTGGAACAGGCGAGTGGAGGTGGCCATTACGGTATCACCTTTCTCGGCTTTTTCCTGGTTGCCCATGCACAGGTTGCATCCTGGGCGTTCCAGATACATCACGTTGTCGTAGCTGGTGCGCGCTGCCTCCTTGGGGTTTGTGTCATCAAACTGAAAGCCGGCGTACTTGGTCAGCACATCCCAGTCACCTTCAGCCTTCAACTCGTCGACGATATTGTAGGTGGGTGGGGCGATCACCAGGGGCGCCTTGAATTCGACACTGCCATTCGCAGCTTCGATATTGCGCAGCATCTGGGCGATGATCTTCATATCGCCTTTGTGCACCATGCAGGAGCCCACAAAGCCCAGATCGATCTTCTTGGTGCCGCCGTAGTAGGAGATCGGACGGATAGTGTCATGGGTGTAGCGCTTGGAAACATCTTCATTGTTCACGTCGGGATCGGCGATCATGGGTTCAGCGATCTCGTCCAGATCGACAACCAGTTCCGCGAAGTACTCAGCGTTTTCATCCGGTGCCAGAGCGGGGTTAGCACCGCTCCTGATATCGTTGATGCGGGCGTTAGCCAGATCAATCAGGCCTTGCAGCGTGGCAGCTTCATTGTCCATGCCCTTGTCGATCATGATCTGGATGCGGCTTTTGGCGATTTCCAGTGATTCGATGAGGGTTTCGTCTTCGGAGATGCAGATGGAGGCCTTTGCCTTCATTTCTGCAGTCCAGTCGGTGAACGTGAAGGCCTGGTCGGCGAGTAATGTCCCGATGTGCACCTCGATAACGCGCCCCTGGAACACATTGTCACCGAATTGCTTCAGCATCTGTGCCTGAGTGGCGTGTACCACGTCACGGAAATCCATATAGCTCTTCATCTCGCCCTTGAAGGTCACCTTGACCGACTCGGGGATAGGCATGGTCGCTTCACCTGTTGCCAGGGCCAGGGCAACCGTGCCGGAATCGGCGCCAAAGGCAACGCCCTTGGACATGCGGGTGTGAGAGTCACCGCCGATGATGATTGACCAGTCGTCCACGGTGAGGTCGTTCAGCACCTTGTGAATCACGTCAGTCATGGCGTGGTAAACGCCCTTGGGATCACGGGCCGTGATCAGACCGAATTTGTTCATGAAGGCCATCAGCTTGGGGATGTTGACCTGCGCTTTCTTGTCCCAGACAGATGCGGTGTGACAGCCGGACTGGTAGGCGCCGTCGACGCTGGGGGAAATCACGGTGGCGGCCATGGATTCCAGTTCCTGCGAAGTCATCAGGCCAGTGGTGTCCTGGGAACCCACAATGTTCACCTTGACGCGTACGTCGGAGCCAGCGTGCAGGGCTTCTTCAGTGGCAACGCCCACCGCGTTCTTGTTGAAGATCTTCTCTACCGCTGTCAGACCCTGATCCGGGTGGGAGATTTCCTTGGAGGGGGCGAAGACTAGGGGGGCTTCGATGCCCAGGGCCTGAGCCGCAAAGTTTTGCAGCTTCTTGCCGAACACCACAGCGTAGGAACCGCCGGCTTTCATAAATTCGACTTTCTGCGGCGTAAATGCGGAGGAAACGTCAGCCAGCTCCTGCGTGCCGTTGTAAAGTTTCTTTTCTTTGGTGTTGATGGTGAGCACGGTGCCTGTGTCTACGGAATAGGCCTGCTCGAGTACGGCATCGCCATTCTCATCCTTCACAGTATTGCCGTCAGCATCCAGCTTCTTGACCCAGTTCTTCAGATCGATGCCAATGCCGCCGGTAACGCCGACGGTGGTCAGGAAGATAGGTGAAATGCCGTTGGTGCCAGCGACAACCGGCGCGATGTTGACGAAGGGTACGTAGGGGCTGGCTTGTTTGCCGGCCCACAGGGCGACGTTGTTAACACCGGACATGCGCGATGAACCCACACCCATAGTGCCTTTCTCGGCAATCAGCATAACCTTCGCGGCGGGGTGCTGCGCTTGCAGTGCTTTGATTTCAGCCTGCGCTTCCGGAGTGATCATGCACTGGCCGTGTAGCTCACGGTCTGAGCGAGAGTGTGCCTGGTTGCCCGGGGAGAGCAGGTCGGTGGAGATGTCGCCTTCGGCGGCGATGTAGGTCACGACCTGGATCTCTTCATCTATATCGGGCAGTTCAGTAAAGAAGTCTGCGCGTGCGTAGCTCTCCAGAATGTCCTTTGCGATGGCGTTGCCGGCTTTGTAGGCAGTGTCTAGACGCTCGGTGTCTGCTTCGTACAGGAAAACCTGGGTTTTCAGAACTTCTGCTGCAGGCTTGGCGAGCTGGGCGTCATCGGAGAGGGCCAGGTCCAGCAGGACCTCAACGGAGGGGCCGCCTTTCATGTGAGAGAGCAGCTCGAAAGCAAACTCTGGTGTGATCTCTGCTACCTCAGCTTCACCCAGGATGATCTCCTTGAGGAATGCTGCTTTGACACCAGCGGCGCTGGTGGTACCAGGCAGGGTGTTGTAAATGAAGAAATTCAGCGAATCTTCGCGGTGTTCATTTTCTGTATCTCTGATCTGGGCGATGATTTCTGACAGCAAGTCGGCGCTGTCGATTGGCTTGGGATGCAGGCCCAGTTCACTTTTACGGGTCGCGATTTCTTCCAGATATTCGGAATACAGACTCATGGTAGAGCTCCTTTATCGACTGAAGGCGACCTCTTGCCGGGGGGTAGGGGCAGGAGGTCTCGGTAGAGTAAAAAACGGCGCAAAGTATATATCAGAGGGCTTATAATTTAAACGACTCAGGCCCTATATCGTGCATTCATCCTGGTGATACCCTACACTCGTCGTCCTATCGACCAGCCGTTTCCAGCGAATGTTACAACCCCGTATCAAAACCCCGTGTATCGGTGTCTGCTCCACAGGCATCGGCGACAGTGTGTGTCGCGGATGCAAACGCTTCAGCCATGAGGTCATCGATTGGAATGGCTACACAGAAGAGCAAAAGCGCATCGTCGATACGCGTCTGGCCGGTTTTCTATCGCAGTGTGTGAGCAACAAGCTGCGGATTCTCGATGGCCGATTACTCAAGTGGCAGTTGGAGGTGCAAAACGTGCGCTTCACTCCCCATCACGATGAGTACTGCTGGCTATTCAGTTTGCTCAAAGCCGGGGCAGGGCAGATTGCGGTTCCCGAAGACTTCGGCTTTGAAGTGGACCTCAAGTGCCGCGATGTGTCGCTATTGGACTTGCGCGAGCAGATCGACGCCGAGTACCTGCTGCTATCCCAGGCCCATTACGACCGCTATATCGCCGTCCCCGACTTGTTTTCCAGTGAAACCCCATGAGTAAAATCGCAGATATCAGCCACATACTCGAATTCCTCGCCTGCCCGACCCCGCGCGCCTGGGTGGACTGGGCCCTGCAGAACCCTGAAGTTATGCTGATCGACCACGCCAACTGTGAGAAAAAAGCAGCTGGCACGGCACTGAACCTGATGTACCGCTATGTCGACAACCACAAACTGCTCAATAAACTCTCACGCCTGGCGCGAGAGGAGTTGCGACATTTCGAACAGGTGATCGGCATTATGAAAAAGCGCGGCGTGACCTATCGCCAAATTTCTGCTGCGCGCTACGCTGGGGCGCTGCGCAAGCAGGTGCGGGGCAATGAGCCTGGACGTTTGGTAGACACCTTGCTGGTGGGCGCGATCATCGAGGCTCGCTCCTGTGAGCGGTTTGCATGCATAGCGCCCGAGCTCGATGATGAATTGGCTGATTTTTACACCTCTCTGCTGAAATCGGAGTCGCGGCACTTCATGGATTACCTGAAGCTCGCAGAGGAGGCCAGTTCGGGGGGCGAAGTCGCACAGCGATTGGAGGTTCTACTGGAGGCAGAGCGCGAACTGATTGAGTTACCGGACGATGAGTTTCGGTTCCATAGCGGGGTTCCGGATTGATGATTCCATGGAAATATAAATAACGTTAATTTCCCGGCTTAACTTATTGATTTATATTGAATTTAATAAGCTCAAAAGAGCCTGAAGAAGCCGATATGTACCATCCGGTGGCCTCCCAGTCGCCGAGCACAACACGCTCCCCCCGAGCGACGTCATGGCGGGCTGGCCTGTGCGTATGACCGTGGATTAGACGGCTCACAGAGGCATCCGTCATAACCCGATCAACCTCCGATGGAGTGACATCCATGATGTCTTCTGCCTTGTTGGAGTTGCCCTCGCTACTGGCCGCGCGGATATGTGCCGCAATAGCGCGGCGCTCGTCCAGTGATTTCGACAGGATTTCGCCGCGCCAGGCTTCACTGCGAGCCATAGCGCGAAAATTCATGTACTCCTCATCGCCAGTGCAGAGACTGTCGCCGTGCATGAGCAGGGTGGGAGTGCCATAGAGATCGATCAAGGTCGGGTCGGACAAGAGTTCGGCGTTGCAACTTTTGGCGAAATCGTCGCCCAGCAGAAAATCGCGGTTGCCGTGCATCAGGTAGAGAGAGGGGCCCGCCGCGGTGAACGCCTTGAACAGCTCGCGAATCTCCGACACGAGTGGGGTGTCGTCATCGTCCCCCACCCAGACCTCAAACAGATCGCCGAGGATATAGAGAGCTTCACAGTCAGTGTTGCCTTGCAGAAGTTCCGCCAGGGCCCGGATGACACCGGGCCTGGAGCTGTCCAGATGGAGGTCGGATATGAAGAGCGTGCGTGGCACTTAGTCTTCAACGATTTCCACAGATTCGATGATGACAGGATCCACTGGAACATCCTGGTGACCGCCTGCCGAGCCAGTGGGCACTGCGCGGATCTTGTCCAGGACTTCGGAGCCCTCGGTAATCTTGCCGAACACGGCGTAGCCCCAGCCCTGCATGTTCTTGCCAGAGTGGTTGAGGAAGTCATTGTCTTTCACATTGATGAAAAACTGCGCTGTGGCGGAGTGAGGATCCATAGTCCGGGCCATGGCCACGGTGCCGAAGTCGTTCTTGAGGCCGTTGTCAGCTTCGTTTTCAATCGGCTCGCCAACGGACTTTTGGTTCATGTCTGTATCAAAGCCACCGCCTTGAATCATGAAATTGTCGATGACGCGGTGGAAAATGGTGCCGTCGTAAAACCCGTCCTTGGCGTAGGAGATAAAATTAGCGACGGTCTGGGGCGCTTTTTCGGCGTCCAGTTCGAGTTTGATTTCGCCGAAAGTAGTGCGAATGATGACCATAGTGTTTCCCTGAGGATATTTGTTCTTGCGGGCTGGCAATCATACGGGCTTTTACCGGCCCGGGAAAGCAGGCCGGGGCCGAACTTCGGTGAAATTGCCACGTAGCCGGCAAAGGCGCAATGCGCGCCTATTAGCGGGGGCTTTTCATCGCTATAATACGCGCCCTTTGCATTTCCAGACCTAGTTGAATTTATGGACAACACCCCCGCAAGCAACTTCCTGCAGACTATTATTGCCGAGGATATCGACGCCGGCCGTGTCACCGAGGTGGTGACACGCTTTCCGCCAGAGCCCAACGGCTACCTGCACCTCGGACACGCTAAATCCATCAGCGTGAACTTCGGCCTGGCCCAAGCCAATGGCGGCCGCTGTAACTTGCGCTTCGACGACACCAATCCGGAGAAAGAAAGCCAGGAGTATATCGAGTCAATCCTCGCGGATGTGGCGTGGCTGGGTTACGCGTGGGATGGCGATGTGCGCTACGCATCGTCCTACTTTCAGCAACTGTACGACTGGGCTGTCTATCTTGTAGAGCAGGGCAGGGCGTATGTCTGTGACCTCAACGCTGAAGAAGCCCGAGAGTATCGCGGCACCCTGACCGAGCCAGGCAAGAACAGCCCCCATCGTGAGCGCAGTGTCGAGGAGAACCTCGATCTGTTGGCCCGCATGAAAGCCGGCGAGTTCGACGAGGGCGCCAAGGTGCTTCGAGCCAGGATCGATATGGCCTCGCCCAATATGAATATGCGCGATCCGATCATGTACCGTATCCGCAAAATTGCTCACCATCAGACGGGTACGGACTGGGTGATTTACCCCACCTATGATTTCGCTCATGGCCAGGAAGATGCGATCGAAGGAGTGACTCACTCCATCTGCACGCTGGAGTTTGAGGATCACCGTCCGCTGTATGACTGGTATATCGAAAACCTGCCAGTGCAGAGCCGCCCCCGGCAGTATGAATTTGGTCGCCTCAACCCGAGCTATACCATTACCAGCAAGCGGAAACTCAAGAATCTGGTGGACGGGGGAACGGTAGCGGGCTGGGACGATCCACGTATGCCGACCATCTCGGGCATGCGTCGTCGCGGCTATCCGGCGGTAGCCCTGCGCAAGTTCTGCGAAATGATCGGCACCACCCGCAAGGATGGCGTTGTTGACGTTGCCATGCTGGAATTTGCAGTGCGCGAGGAATTGAATGAAAACGCACCACGGGCTATGGCTGTGCTGAATCCGGTCAAGGTCGTACTGACTGACTACCCCGAAGACAAGGTCGAGCAACTGACGGCGCCCAACCATCCTTCGAGAGAGGAGTTGGGTGTGCGCACACTGCCCTTTAGCCGAGAGGTCTACATCGATGCCGAAGACTTCCGCGAGGAAGCCAACAAGAAATACAAGCGCCTGGTGCTGGGCAAGCGTGTGCGCTTACGCAATGCCTATGTGATTGAAGCCGATGAAGTGATCAAAGACGAGGCGGGCAATGTGGTTGAGATTCACGCCCACACGATCCCCAATACGATTGGCGAGAACCCTGAGGACGGCATCAAGCCCAAGGGTGTGATCCAGTGGGTGTCCGCTGCGCACGGGGTGGCTGCCGAGGTTCGCGTTTACGACCGCCTGTTCAATCATGAAGCGCCGGACAAGGGCGACAACGATTACATGTCGCATATCAATCCAGCGTCACTGCAGGTGGTGACGGGGGCGATGCTGGAGCCTTCACTGGCGCAGGCAACCTCGGAACAGGGCTTTCAGTTCGAGCGCGAGGGTTATTTCGTCGCCGACCGCTACGACCATACTTCCGACAAGCCGGTGTTTAACAAAACCATCGGCCTGCGCGATACCTGGAACGGATAAGACCTATGAGCCTCAAGCTATACAATACTCTGGCCGGCGCGAAGGAAGCGTTCGAACCCCTGGTTCCGGACACAGTAACCATGTACGTGTGTGGTCCCACGGTTTACAACCTGGCGCACATTGGCAATGCGCGTCCCGTGGTCGTATTCGATACACTCTTTCGCCTGCTGCAGACCCAGTTCAGCACAGTGACCTATGCCCGTAATATCACGGACGTGGACGACAAGATTATCGCGGCGGCCCGAGAGGGCGAGCGCAGTATAGAAGCGGTAACTGACGAATACACTGCAAAGTACCGCGAGGACATGGCACAGCTGAACGCTTTGCCGCCAACGCTTGAACCCCACGCGACCCATAATATCGAGCCGATGATCGAACTCACCCAGACTCTGATCGACAAGGGTCACGCCTATGAGTCTCAGGGCCATGTGCTATTTGCCGTTGAATCGATGGAGGACTACGGCAAGCTCTCGGGCCGCTCGTTGGATGACATGCTGGCGGGAGCGCGGGTGCAAGTAGCCGACTATAAGCGCCACCCCGGTGATTTCGTACTGTGGAAGCCGGCTGATGATGCCGATCCAGGATGGGATAGCCCCTGGGGCCGCGGCCGCCCAGGGTGGCACCTGGAGTGTTCCGCGATGATTCGTGCGCACCTGGGAGAAACTATCGACATTCACGGCGGTGGTCGCGATCTGATTTTTCCGCACCATGAGAATGAAATCGCCCAGAGCCGCTGCGCCCATGGCGGTGACTACGTCAAGTACTGGATGCACAACGCGTACCTGGATATCGACGGTGAGAAGATGTCGAAATCGCTGGGCAATTTCCACACCGTTCGCGATTTGCTGCAGAGTTATCGGGGTGAAGTGCTGAGATTTGCGCTCCTCTCCGCGCACTATCGCTCGCCCCTGAACTTCTCTCCTGAGCTCCTCGATCAGGCCCAGGCAACGCTGGATAGCCTCTACAGCACCTTGCGTGAGGTTGTCGACATCGAGCTGGATGTGGAGGTGTCCCTGGTTGGGGAGGCTTTCTACGAAGCCCTGAATGACGATCTCAATACGCCGATAGCTATCGCAGAAATTCACGCACTGGCCAAGCAACTTAACAAGGCCAGCGACGAGGAGAAGCCGATGCTGAAGGCGCGCATGGTGGCCGCCGGTAATTTGCTGGGTATTCTCAACCAGGATCCGCAGGAGTGGCTGCAGGAAGCCGGCTCAGGTGACGCGGTTTCCGCCGAAGAGATTGAAGCGCTGATTCAGGCGCGGGCCGATGCGAAGACCAATCGCGACTTCGCCCGCGCTGATGAAATCCGCGAGACCCTGCTGGCACAGGGCGTCGTTCTGGAGGATTCTCGCGAGGGAACCAAGTGGAAGCGGGGCTGAGCCTCGAGGCTCAGAGATTGAAGACCAGGGTTTAGGGCCTAGCCAAGGCTCTTCTCACCCGATTCAACACTCTGGTAGATCAGGGTGTTGATAGTCATCGGGCCGACACCGCCGGGCACCGGGGTGTAGGCCGAAGCTTTCTCAGTCAGTGCAGATAGCTCAATATCGCCAACGCCGCCTGGGTGATAACCGGCATCAACCACCACTGCGCCTTCTTTTACCCAGTCCGCCTTGATGAACTCCGGCTTGCCAACGGCTCCGACCAGAATATCTGCCTGAGCGATCAGGGAGGGCAGGTCCTGGGTGCGAGAGTGACAGATAGTCACCGTGGCGTTTTTCTCCAGCAGCATCATGGCCATGGGTTTGCCGAGGATGGGCGAGCGGCCCACGACCACGGCGTGCTTGCCTTCGATATCGATGTTGTAGTGTTCGAGAATACGCATGATACCCTGCGGGGTGGCGCAACCGTAGGCGTCCTCGCCCATGGCCATGCGGCCAAAGCCCAGGCAGGTAACGCCATCGACATCTTTGGTGAGCGCGATCGCGTCGAAACAGGCGCGCTCGTCTATCTGTGAGGGCACGGGATGCTGGAGCAGAATGCCGTGCACATCCTGATTGTTGTTCAGCTCATCGATCTTGGCCAGTAACTCTTCGGTGGTGGTAGAGGAGGGCATTTCCACCGCCATGGAATCCATACCGACTCGGCGGCAGGCGTTACCTTTCATTTTCACGTAAGTCGCTGAAGCTGGGTCATCGCCCACCAGAATGGTGGCCAGAATGGGGGTTTGTCCGCTGGACTTTTCCTTCAGCTTTTCCACTCGAGCCAGCAGTTCTGCCTCGGTTTCGGCGGCCAGGGTTTTGCCATCCAGTACAAGTGCGGACATGGGTTTGATTCCTCAGTGCGTAAAGGCGCGCATTGTCCCACGATCATTGCAAAAACTGTAGTAAAATCATTGCCGCTGGCGTTGACGCTCACCCAGCAGGTGAGTATGATGCGCCCTCTTGAAAACAGGGCGGAACGTCCGTACTGTGGTAAGGATCATCGGGGTATAGCGCAGTCTGGTAGCGCGCCTGCTTTGGGAGCAGGATGTCGGGAGTTCGAATCTCTCTACCCCGACCAACTCTTTAGCCATGCATTGGTGAGTTCGGCGATTCGTTCAAGAACTTCAGTGGTGGCCGTAGCTCATCGGGTAGAGCACCGGATTGTGACTCCGGAGGTGGCGGGTTCAAGACCCGTCGGCCACCCCATTCCCCTCTCGGGGGTATAGCTCAGTTGGATAGAGCATGCGCCTTCTAAGCGCACGGTCGAGGGTTCGAATCCTTCTACCCCCGCCATTATTCATTGCTTAAGCTCGAAATTAAGTACCTCCGATTCCCGGCCCCGTCTGCGCGATAACTCCCTCATATGTGCACGGTATTTAAGCAGGGTCGGAATCATCTCAAAACCGAATCCATCCACGCGGCCTCTAAACTTTGTTACACAATGTGGTCGTAAACCTCCAAAGTTCTGACATTCCGGGCAAACAGAAACAGACACAGACTGCTCGGTCTCCTCGCATTCAAGACGTAAAGTCATGTACTGCTCAGCTGACCAATCTTCCGTTGTGTGTTCAGGACTTCCTTTGCAGATACTGCATGCCTTGCCCATGAGTTGCTCTCCTACTGTCAGTGCTTTGTTTTCCCAGGCCCCCCAGTGACTTTGTTTGCTGGGTTTGATGGGTGAATTTGCTCGGCACTCGGCCAATGAGTGACATGCTAGAGATTCGGGGCTTAAGCAGACATGACTGGCGACGCCATGGGCATGGCGCTGCGCGTCAATAGTGCTCGTCAGGAGAGCGCGAGGGCGAGAGCAGGGCGAAACGGCATGGGCTTTACTTGCGCTACATCAATAATCTTTCGGCAAATACTGACTATCACAGTAGGGTTATTGCGACCCTGGACCACTCTGATTAGTATCGCGGCCGCACATCTGCGTATGTGTCCACGAAAGTCGCCTCGCGCCATGCTGATGTCGCGGACGGCCATGTGGAGCAGGGCTGCAACGCCCGACAATAGACGGCATCCATAGTTCGCCGTCAAACCTTGTGGTAATTTTTAGGAGTAGTCTTATGAAAAAGTATTTGCCCTTTGTATTCTTCGCAATTATGGCCGGCCTGGTCGGCGCCAAAGTTGCGGTTGCTGCTGATACATCCGTTGAAGCCCCGGCGGTTCAGGAGCAGCGTTAATCTGCTAGTCCTGTAAAAAAGGCCCCATCGGGGCCTTTTTTTTACTTCGAATAAACCTTTGTTCCGCCTACCCAGGTCTCCAGCACCGTGCTGTTCCAGATGTCGCTTTCGGGCATGTCGAAATAGTCTTCTTTCACTAGAATGAAATCTGCAAAGTATCCCGGTGCCAGTCGTCCAATCAGCTGTTCCTGGTGAGCCGAGTAGGCGGCGCCTTCAGTAAACAGATACAAGGCCTCGGTGCGGCTGATCTTCTGTTCAGGTAGCCAGCCGCCGGGCGGTTCACCGTCGTGATTCTGACGGGTGATCGCCGAGTAGAGCCCGAAAAAGGGGTTGGGGTGTTCTACCGGAAAGTCAGATCCGCCGGCCAGGTGGGCGCCGCTGTCGAGCAGGCTTTTCCATGCATAGGCGCCGACGAGCCGGTCTTTGCCCAGTCTATCGCCCGCCATATTCATGTCGCTGGTGGCGTGGGTGGGTTGAATGGACGCGATGACCCCAAGAGATGCGAAGCGCGGTATGTCTTCCACCCGCAGTATCTGCGAGTGCTCGATGCGATGGCGCTGATCAGTACTCTTGTATTGGGGCATCAGCTCTTCGTACAAATCGAGAATACGGGCGTTGGCAAGATCGCCAATCGCATGGGTGTTCACCTGGTAGCCGGCAGCCATCGCCCGGCTCATGTGGTGCCTGAGGTCCTCGTCAGACAGCAGGAGCAAGCCCGTGTGGCCGGGTTTGTCACTGTAGTCTTCAAATAGCGCGGCGCCTCGCGAACCGAGTGCGCCATCGGCGGAAATTTTCACGCTGCGGATGTCGAGCATGTGCTCAGGATCGATTTGCGGGCCTCGCGCCAGTATGGCGTCATTCTCGTGATCGAGGACATCCAGCATGGCGTACACGCGCAGGGGTAGGGAGCCAGATGCCTGTAAGGTCTGGAACGCCTTGACCTGGGCGGCGGTGATGCCGGCGTCGTGGATACTGGTGAGGCCGAAACTTGCAGCGCTCAGTAGCGCCTGGCGCTGGTATTCAGCAATGTTGTCGTCTGTGAGGGAAGGTATTGCCCGAAAAACCTTGTCCATCGCATTGTCGATAAGCACGCCGGTGGGTTTGCCATCGGCGCCGCGAATGATCTGGCCGCCGTCCGGGTCGGGAGTTTCTGCATCAATGCCTGCCATTTCAAGCGCAGTGGAGTTAACCCACAGCGCGTGACCGTCGACCCGGCTCAGTGCGATAGGCCGGTCTGTATCTACCGAGTCCAGCGAACTGCGTTCCGGAAACTCCTTGTCCTGCCACAGCACCTGATTCCAGCCCCTGCCCACAATCCATGCGTCCTTATTTTGCGCAGCAAAGTCGGCAACCCGCCTGGCAGCTTCTGCTTCGCTGCCTGCACCGAACAGGTCAACGCTGGCAAGTGCCTGGCCGTAGCCGCCAATGTGACCGTGAGCATCAATCAGGCCTGGAAGCAGGGTAGCCCCGCCTGCGTCTATTTTGTCCCGGGCCTGACTTTGTTCCGCGGCTAGCGCTGAGTCGTAAACCGCAGTGATGGTTTTACCCTCAAATTCCAGCGCGGCGAAGGTCTCCAGCTCTCCCTGGTTGAGGGTATAGCCTTTGACATTGTGAACGAGAGTGGCAGCGCCAGCGGAGCAGGTGCTGCCAGCCAGAAGAAGGGCGAGAAGGGCTCTGAGCATGAGTTGATGTCCTTGGGATTCAATACCCTGCATCATAGCAAGGACTGGCTTGCTAGCCGGCTTTTTCTACGCCATCCAGAAAGGCGTTGGTGCTGCTCACCAGCATGTCTTCGAGATCGGCGTTCGGCATGAACCAATCTACCTGGCCGTTGATGTTCAATACGGCAAGGCCGTGGGCGAGTGCCCAGAGCTTGATCGCGAGGTCGAGAGGATCGGCACGCTTGAGTTTTTTCGCGATACACCAGGATTCGACCGCGTCGGCGAAGTTGCTGAAACCACGTCGGCCATCCGTTTCTTCCAGTGGCTCCGATTTCTCGCTGTGTTCGCTCCACATCATATTGTAGAAAGCGGGCCGCTCTGAGACATAGCGGGTATAAGTTATTCCCAGAGAGATGATGCACTCTCTGGCGCCTGGCTCGAACTTCTCGCGAACGTCTATTACCTGCAGCCCGAGGCCGAGGAAGCAGAGTTGAGAGACCGCATCCAGCAGCGCTTCTTTGTCTTTGAAGTGGCGATAGGGCGCCGCTGCGCTGACCCCGGCACGCTTGGCTACTTCAGAGATGGCGACATCGGGCGATCCCTTTTCCTCGATCAATTCTACCGCAGCCAGAATGAGCGCATTGCGCAGGTCGCCATGATGATAGTTGCTTTGACTCATGAGGTAGCTTCCTCAGTACCGGTAACCTCTAAGCGGCCAAATCCAAAGTTATGCTGCGAGCGCACAGTGAGCAGGAACAAGGGAGGAACCAGGAAGAAAGAGATAATAGTAGAGAGCAGAACGCCGCCGGCGATGGCCATGGCGAAGGGTGGCCAGAACTGACTTCCCTCAAGTATTAGTGGCAGAAAGCCGCCAAAGGTTGTCACGGTGGTGGACACAATGTGCCGGCTCGAATCCATCACGACCTCGCGAATTGCGAGAGTGCCGCCTGCGATCGCCGCTGAGTTTGCCTGTAGCGCGGTCATGATGATGATGGCAGCGTTAATTGATACACCGATGGAGCCGATAACACCGACCAGGGACATCACGCCAAACGGGTACTGGAAGAGTGCGAGCGACAGTAGCGACAGACCCATCGAGCAAACGCATACCAGAATGGCGATGCCGGTGAGCCGCCAGGAATTGAAGGTCAGAACGATGGTGGCGATCAGGGCCGATACGATCAGACCCATGGGAGCCATGATTTTGTCGACGACTTTGGCGCGCTCATCTGTGTCGCCGCCGAAAACGAGTTTATACCCAGGCGGCAGGGGGATAGGATTTTCTGCGAGGTCCTTCTGGAAGACTTTGAACACCTCTTCCGGCAGGACGCCGCGAGTAATATAGCCCTGCACCGTGTTGATGCGCACGCCATTGAGCCGGCTGATGGGGCTTTGGGCGGGCTCCAGGGTTGGTGCACCCAGGGCATTGAGCGGTACCCCGGTAAGTGAACCAGATATAGCAGGTACTGGCAGGCGAATGTCGGCGATTCTGTCGGGCGTGCTCCACTCTGATTCGCTCAACCGAACTCGCACGGGTAATCGCTCAGTCCCCTCAAGTACTTCGCCGCCAACGCGGCCCAGCAGCGCGTCATTGAGGGCGGAAGCCGCATCTGCCAGTTGCAGATTAGCCAGGCGCAGACGCTCCTCGTCCAGATGGAAGACGACTTTCGGCGCACCGCCGATCAGGTCTGTGCTGGTGTGAATTATGTTCGGCATCTCATCCAGACGTCGTCGATAGACCTCGCCGAGCTGCTGTAGCACCGCCAGGTTCGGGCCGTGAATTTCCAGTTCTATCGGGGCATTCACGGGCGGGCCCTGATAAATACCATTGACGATTATACGGGCCTGGGGAAAGTCTCGATCCAGTTCGAGTTGTAGCGATCGAATCAGGTCATCGGTCTGGTTTTCATCCCGGGTCATGATTAGTGCTTCGGCCCAGGAGGGGATTCCGTCTTTGGTACGATAGAGATTGTAGTAAAACGCCGGCGCGCTTTCCCCGAGCGTCCAATCAACGCGCCTGATCAAGGGGTCATCGCGAAGGCGCTTGTCGAGTCGCTCTACCAGGGCCAAGCTATCGTCGATAGATCGGCCATCGGCCATTTTGACCCTGATGTACATCTGGTCCCTGTCGGTGCCGGGAAAAAACTGGGCAGTCAGTGTCGGGAAGCTGAGAAATCCAGTCAGGGGCAGAGACAAGGCGAGCGTCACGGCGGCGACAGGGTGACGCAGGCTCCAGTCCATAGCGCTCGCCAGGGCGGCACTCATTTTGCCGCCATCCATGCCACCGCTATACCAATGGCGGCTGTCTTCACGGGTACGCGGTAGTAGCCAGGCCGCCAGCACAGGCGTGACGATGAGCGCCAGCGCTGTCGAGGTCACCAGCATGATAATCACTGACTGGGCAATCACACCGATGAAGTCCCCTCCGGGGCCCGGCATCAGCGCCATGGGCATGAAGGCGAGAATGGTCGTCAGTGCAGAGGAGAGCAGCGGAATCCGCAACCGGCTGACGGCCCCGGCTATGGCGTCATAGGGTGTCTGCTCTTCAAGCAGGCGCTTGCGGATCTCGTCGGTCATGACGATTGAGCCGTCCACCAGCAGACCCAGGGCCACAATAAGGCCGCAGATGGTCATCTGGTGTAGAGCCATGCCTGTGCGTTCCATTACCACCATAGAAATCATGCCGCATAGAGGAAGGATAATGGCCACCACCACTGCAGCACGCCAGCCCAGCGTGAAAAGCAGCACCAGCAATACGAGCGAGATGCCGATAGCAAGATTTTGGGTGACCCCCACAAGACGGCTCTTGGCATAGGTGCTCTGGTCGAAGGTTAGTTCAACCAGCACGCTGGCAGGTGCCTCGGCATTGTATTGCTGCAGGAACGTCCTGAAGCCTTCCGCCCAGCGGTCTACCTGGCCGCCATCCTTCATTGCGATACCCACCAGAATCCCGGGCTTGCCCTGAATGAGGGCTTTGGTCGGGGTAGGGGTGACAGCGTCCTTGTAAACCCTGGCCAGATCAGAGATGCGGGTGACGGAGCCACTGCTGGATGTGTTGACGATCACCTCCCGAATTCGCGCCAGTGAGTCAAAATCGCCGGCGAGTTCGATCAGCATGTCGGTGCCGGCGCCGGTCGCCCTGCCGGAAGAGAACTTCGCGTCTGCTGCATGCAGCGCAGCGGATACCTGAGCCAGGCTCAGTCCGCGCGCAACCAGTGCGCTCTCGTCGACTTCCACGCGAATTTCTTCAGCGGGTTCGCCAAACACGACTGCAAGTTCGGTGCCTTCAAGGTTCCGCGCCTGGTCCGCCAGATCTTCAGCCATGCGCCCCAGCAGCGAGAGGGGGATGTCAGCACCGTCGCGGCCAGAGAGTGCCACTATCGCTGTGAAAGACTGGAACCTGTCCGTGTCGAGAAACGGCATCTGGGCCCCAGGGGGGAATTGAGGATAGGCATCTGCCAGGGCGTCGCGCACCTCTGACCAGACCCGTTCCAACTCGTGATCGGGCAGCGAATCGATGAGCCTGACCTGCATGGAAGCTACGCCCGAACTTGAGGTGGTCATCAGTTTGTCGAGCTCTGGAATTTTGCGGATTTCATCCTCGATCGGTTTGGTCACCAGCGCCTCAACCCGGTCGGGCGTGGCGCCCGGGTAAAAGGCGATGACGCTGCCGCCAAAGTTGGTTAGCGTCGGCTCTTCTTGCCGCGGGATATTGCTAAAGCTGTTTACCCCCAGGGCAAACACGCAGATGATCAGGAGCGCGAAGTAGCGAGAGTGCTTGTAGATATATTGGGCAAGCATATTATTCGACCTCGGTCGATGCAGGCCCAACGGAAACGACGGTCCCGGGGGTGATTCGGTGGACGCCGCTGGCTACTACTTCAGTGCCATCGGCGAGCGTGCCGTGCACAAATGCCTGGTCGCCCCGTATTTCGACAACCTCGACGGCCTCGCGCACAGTCACTGCAATGTCGCCATCGCGATCGAGCCTGAGCACAGTCCACAGTCCACGATTACCTTCCAGTAAAGAGGCGATAGGTAACCAGCCCCCGATGGAGGGAACCGATTCAGAGAGCAACAGGCTGACGGGCTCGCCGTCCACGGCATCGATATCTTCCGGGAGAGAGAATACGGCGGTGGTAACCCGCGTCACCGGGTCGACGTCTGGACGCACCGTCAGCAGAGGGCTGTTGAACGTCTGTCCGCGTAAGGTCAGTGTGTATTCCTGCCCTGGCACCAGGGCGCGAGCCCGGGTCACTGTGACGCCGATGTTCGCCTCGCGACCTGCGGTCTCGATAAAGTGGACCACCGGGCTGCCGGGGTTTACCACGGCACCTTCGTGAATAAATCTATCGCCAATAATGCCGTCATAGGGCGCACGGAGGCTGGCCTTCTCCAACTGGATGGCGATGCTGTGGAGCCGTGCTTCGGTGGCGACGACGCGAGATTCTAATGCTTCTGCCCGCAATCTCGTCTCATCGAATGCTTCACGTGAGACCGCGCCTGTTTCACGCAACTCCTGCTGTCGCCTGGCTTTCAGGCGGCCCAATTCGAGTTCCGAGCGAGCCTGGTCAAGATCACCCTCGGTAGCACGGTAGCTGGCGCGCAATGCGGCGTCATCCAGGCGGGCAATGATTTCGCCTTTGGCGACCGGACTGCCTTCGCGCCACGGCAGTTCGGCTACGGTGCCTGGCACCTCGAAGCCCAGATTGGCCTTGCGGCCAGCAGTGATGAGTCCCAGATACGATACCTCTCGGTCGTAGTGGTCCTGTTGGGTGTAAATCACCGGTTCTACAGTCAGCGGGACACGGGGGGAGGGTTTGTCGCCCATGGCTGTGCGTACGTGCAGGGCGCTGGACAGGCTGATCGTAATCAGTGCAGCGACGCCAATGCCAACAAGGCCACTGAATTTCGGATTGATTTGAATTGCCATGCGGCATCTCCCTGCCAGCTTGGCAGCTATGTTAACTCAATTAACATCAATGTTAGTCACATTAACATCAAAGTCAACACCGCCGCGGCGAATCGCTTGCAGCGGGAGATGGTTTGCAGCACAATACGCGCCCTCTGCAGTACTGCAGACGCTGTGGTGGCCCAGGCGGTCCCCTCGCAACGATAGATAGTGAACCCGGCCAGGCCCGGAAGGGAGCAACCGTAACTGTCAACTCGTGTGCCGGGGTGTGGCTGTTTGGGTCACCTCCAATTTCCTCCGCAGCAACGCTTACTTCTCGGCAACCTACTTCCTCCAATACGTGCGCTTTATGTTCCGGTGGCTAGGCCTCTGGTGTATCCTTCACCTTTCACGAATAACTCTTTTTCATAGAAGGCAAGACGGGGCATGTCCTACCAGGTACTTGCGCGCAAGTGGCGGCCAAAAATCTTTCGGGAAATGGTCGGCCAGGAGCACGTGCTACAGGCGCTGATCAATGCGCTCGACCACGACAGGCTGCATCATGCCTATCTTTTTACCGGCACCCGGGGGGTGGGCAAAACCACCATCGCCCGTATCCTGGCCAAATGTCTCAACTGCGAAGTAGGGGTCAGCTCCGAACCCTGTGGCGAATGCGGTTCCTGTATTGAGATAGCTGAGGGCCGTAGCGTCGATCTGCTCGAAGTAGATGCTGCCTCTCGCACCAAGGTTGAAGATACCCGGGAGTTGCTGGAGAACGTTCAGTACGCACCCACACGCTCTCGCTACAAAATTTACCTCATCGATGAGGTGCATATGCTCTCCAACAGCAGCTTCAATGCTCTGCTGAAGACGCTGGAAGAGCCTCCACCCCACGTAAAATTCTTGCTCGCGACCACTGACCCGCAGAAGTTGCTGCCGACCGTGCTATCGCGCTGTCTGCAGTTCAATCTGAAAAATATGCCACCGGACCAGATCGTTGGTCACCTGCGCAATGTGTTGGAGCAGGAGATGGTGAGTTTCGAGGAGCCGGCGCTATACCTTCTCGGGCGCGCTGCGGCGGGCAGTATGCGGGATGCCCTTAGCCTGACCGACCAGGCGATTGCCTTCGGATCTGGCAAGCTCGTTGAAGATGATGTGCGCTCCATGCTGGGTACGGTGGACCTCACGTTTGTCTACCAGTTACTGGAGGCAGTCGCTGCAGGTGACGCCGCACAGACGCTGGCCGTTGTTGAACGCATGTCCGAGCACGCTCCCGATTTCGAGGGGAGTATCGACGAGTTGATTTCATTGGCGCACCGCATAGCCGTTGCCCAGCTTGTTCCCGATGGTATCGACAACAGCTGGGGAGATGCTGAGCGTGTCGCTGCGCTGGCGCAATCGATTACTGCTGAAGACGCCCAGTTCTTCTACCAGATTGCAGTGAATGGCAAGCGCGATATGGCTTATACGCCTGATCCCCGCAGCGGGTTCGAGATGTTGCTTCTGCGGATGCTCGCCTTCAGGCCGGCAGCGGTCATTGATGCGAACCTCGCTCCAGATCAATTGCAGCCCGCGCCACAAACTGCACCTGTGGCCGCCGGGGAGGGCGGCCAGGCCGTAAAAAAGCCGAGTGAGCAGGTAGCGCCGCCGGCGGTGCCTGCGGCGGAGGCCCCTGCGCCTGTGCCACAAGCCAAGCCTGCACTGCAGACACGGCCCGATAAATCTCCAGCGGCAGCGCTCGCGCGGGAAGTTGCAACTCCGAGTCCGCCACCCGTTGCAGCACAATCGTCAGTCGCTGTCCCAACTGCGCCTTCTGCCGAGACCAAGCCCGCAAACACTATCGCAGCGCCTGCTGAATTCTCTGATCTCAATTCAGCAAATTGGCCGCAAATTCTCGAACAATTGGGCCTGCTTGGCATGGTCTATAGCATTGCCAGTAATTGCGAATTGGTTACAGTCGATGGCCACGCCCTGCGATTCATGCTGGATGAGGCCAACTCCAGCCTGTTCAACGACGGTCACAGCAATAAAATTGCCCTGGCGTTGCAGAACTACTACGGCCGCGAACTGTCCGTGTCTATAGACGTCGGTACGCCCGCGGGTGAGACACCGGCCATGCGCGCAGCTCGAGCGACACGTGAGCGCCAGCAGCAGGCGGTGAATGAGATTGATAGCGACGAGCGTTTGCAGGCGCTGATGACGCGCTTTGACGGCGCGCTTGATAGGGCTTCTATTGCCCCCACAGATTCTTGAGGAATTGATATGAAAGGTAACCTGTCAGACCTGATGAAACAGGCACAACAGATGCAATCCGACATGCAGAAAGTGCAGGATGATCTTGCCAATGCGGAGATCCAGGGTGAGTCCGGCGCGGGCCTTGTCAGCGT
This sequence comes from Halioglobus maricola, assembly GCF_009388985.1. Lineage (NCBI taxonomy): Bacteria > Pseudomonadati > Pseudomonadota > Gammaproteobacteria > Cellvibrionales > Halieaceae > Halioglobus > Halioglobus maricola. The sequence goes on along the minus strand of NZ_CP036422.1, from coordinate 2,439,673 downwards.
CACCATGACCGGGCGTCACGATGTTAAGCGTGTCCAGATCGATCCCGCGGTGCTCACGGAGGACAAGGAAGTGCTCGAAGACCTGCTCGCCGCTGCGGTGAACGACGCTGTCCGCAAGGTTGAAGCGCATAACCAGGAAGCCATGGCTGGTGTCGCCTCGGGGCTGAATATCCCCGGCGGCTTCAAAATGCCGTTCTAGGACGAGCCTCGCGAATGAAATTTAGTCCCGCATTGCAGGAACTCATGGAAGCCTTGCGTTGCCTGCCCGGTGTAGGCCCCAAATCTGCCCAACGGATGACCTTGCATCTACTGGAGCGTGATCGCGAGGGCGCCTCCAAGCTGGCCGAGGCACTGCAGGATGCGGTCGACAAGATTGATCACTGCAGTCGCTGTCGTAATTTCACTGAGCTTGATGTGTGCGAGATATGTTCCGACCTGCGCCGCGACGCTGCGACAATCTGTGTAGTGGAAACGCCCGGAGACGTGCTGGCAGTAGAGCAGAGCGGTAGTTATCGCGGCCTCTATTTTGTGTTGATGGGGCACCTCTCGCCCATCGATGGTATCGGCCCCGAGGACATTGGTCTCGACAAGTTCCAGCGCCGGGTTCTGGATGAGGGAATCAGCGAAGTGATTCTCGCCACCAATCCCACCGTGGAGGGAGAGGCCACCGCTTACTATCTTACCGATATGCTCCAGCCCCAGGGTATCAGGGTTTCTCGCATTGCCCACGGTGTGCCGCTGGGCGGTGAACTAGAATACGTAGATGGCAGTACACTGGCTCACGCGTTCTCCGGACGCAGGGTCGTAGAGTGACTGAAGTGAGCCGAGAAAGCCGAGAGCGCAACGCAAGCGCGGAGAGAATATGGACTGGAAGCTGATTGAATCCGACGAAGCGCTGGCGAATTTGATCGCCGCAAGCGCAGGTTGCACAGCGGTGATGGTCGATACAGAGTTTATGCGCCGCAACACATTTTTTCCGCAGGTAGCGGTGGTGCAGTTGTGCTTCGATGGCAGCGATGCCGCAGGCACCGCCTGGCTGATTGATCCGCTCGAAATCACTGACCCGACACCGCTGGCGGAATTGCTGCAGGACCCTTCTGTGGTCAAGGTGCTGCACTCGGCAAGTGAAGATCTCGAGGTGTTTCAGCGCTGGCTGGGTACTGTGCCCCAGCCTTTGTTCGACACCCAGAAAGCAGCGGCCTTCGCCGGGCTCGAATTTGGCATGGGCTATCGGGCGCTGATTCTCGAGCTGTGTCAGGAGGACTTGCCCAAGGGGGAGACCCGTTCTGATTGGCTCAAACGCCCCCTCACCGAATCCCAGTGCCACTACGCCGCGCAAGACGTCATTTACTTGCTGTCCGCCTACACCCAGTTGGCCAAGCGTTGTCACGATCTCGGGCGCTACGATTGGGTGCTCAGAGATGGCGCCGATGCTGCCACGTCCCTGGCCACTGCAGCCCCGGACTACTACAAACGTATTAAAAGCGCGTGGAAACTGCAGCCGCGCGAGCTGGCAGTGCTGGTGGCGGTGAGCGCATGGCGGGAGGAGGTGGCCCGGGAAAGGGACAAACCGCGCTCCTGGATTATTGATGACAAGGCCTGCCTGCAATTGGCTCAGTTTATGCCGGCCAATATGGACGATCTGCGCCAGCATGTGGAGCTTCCGCCTGCGGTGCTGCGCAAGCGCGGCGAGGTGCTTTTGGACCTGGTCGATGCTCAACAACAGGTGCCTGAGACGGAATTGCCGGCCAGGCTGCCGCCGCCGCTGGAACAGCGTCAGCGCGATCAGCTCAAGGCGCTAAAAAAACGCACAGCAGCCATAGCAGATGAATTGGGGTTACCGCCACAGGTGTTGCTGGCGGCCAAAGATTACGAATTGCTGCTGCGACCCGGTGCAGCGGAACCCTTGTCCTGGCAGGGCTGGCGCGAGGCGGTAGTGGTTGAACCACTCAAGAAAGCACTTCAGCGAGGTGAAATGTGAAGCTCATCTGTGAAATTTTCCGAAGCCCGCAGAAGGAGGAGATGTATCTCTATGTGGAAAAGGCGAAAGGGCTGGAAGATGTTCCGGAAACTCTGCTCAAGCAATTCGGTGAGGCCGAGTCTGTGATGACGATTGTTCTCACACCGGAGAGGAAGCTGGCCCGAGTGGATGTGGCCGAAGTGCTGGAACATATCGAAGCGAATGGCTTTTTCCTGCAGATGCCACCGACGCCGCAGGAGTTGTTACGTCGGAACCGAGCCAATGACTGACTGGTGGCAAAGGCCGCTACAGGAGCTCGATCGTGAGCAGTGGGAGGCGCTATGCGATGGCTGCGCCAAATGCTGCCTGCACAAATTGGAAGACGAGGACAGCGGTGAAGTGTTCTATACCAAGGTTCGCTGCCGTCTCTTGCAGGAAGACAACTGTCAGTGCACAGATTACAGCCGTCGCTCCGTTCTCGTGCCCAACTGTATCCAGTTGGAACAGGGCAATGTCGACGAGCTCGACTGGCTGCCCAGTACCTGTGCCTATCGCCTGCGAGCGGCGGGTGAGCCCTTGCCTGATTGGCATTACCTGGTGTCCGGGAGTCGCGAAACGGTGCACAACGCCGGCGTCTCTATTCGCGGCAGGGCAATTTCAGATGAATATGTGCATCCCGACGGTTACGATGAGCACATCGTGACCTGGGTGGAATAGGAGGCCCGAGTGCTCACCGAAGAATCTTATATGACGGCGATCTACGCCTATACGGCGGCAGCGGTCATGATCGCCCTGTTACTGGCCTGGTGGCTGTTGCGTCGCTGGCCCAATTTCTGGACGGCATTGATTGTCTTATTGAGTGCAGCGTTATTGTTGACACCTGCCTACCCCCAGCCGGGGGTGGAGACCATGGCGCCGGCATTCATTGTTGGTGGGTTTGAGTTGCTACTGAATGGACCGGAAGCGGCTCAGCATGCGATCAAGCCACTGTCGATTTCCTGTGCTGTCGCCCTGGGCGCTGCAGTGCTCTTGCGTCTGCTCTTTATTCGCCCGAATCGACACAAGGCAGAGGAGAGCGATGAGGCTCAGGGGGAGCAAGAGAGCGTTGCCTAAGCACATTCTTATCGCCTTATATACCAGTCTGGTACTGCTGGTAGCACCCGTACACGGTGATACCGGCGGTGCTGGCCTGAAGCCCGATCTGCGTCTGCTGATCGATATCTCCGGCAGCATGAAGACTTCTGATCCCGATAATTTGCGCGCACCGGCTATGGAGATGCTGGTCCGCCTGCTGCCGGACGGTGCCCGGGCCGGCGTCTGGCTGTTTGGCGAAGATGTAAAGATTCTGGTGCCTCATGGCGAGGTCAATGCCCAGTGGCGAGCGCAAGCTCGCGATGTCATTGGCCTGATCGACAATTCCGGTCAGCGGACCAATATCCCAGCCGCGCTAGCCGCCGCCACCTACGACTTTGAGCGGATGGATCCGGGCTATCGCACCAGTATCGTATTACTCACAGACGGCAAGGTTGATATCGCTGAATCACCCATGCGCAATGCCAGCGCCGCTCGGGAGATTCTCAACGAACGCGCACCGGCACTGGGTGCCACGGGCATTCCTGTGCACACGATCGCTTTGTCTGAGGAGGCCGATTGGAAGTTCCTGCGTTCCCTGGCGCTGGCGACCAGCGGCATTGCGGAGCAGGCCGCCACCGCGGACGCACTCAGTGGCATATTCCTGCAGTCCCTGGAACTGGTTGCCCCTGTCGCCAGAGTGCCCGTGGCCGGGCAGAGTTTTACGATTGATGCTTCTGTCGAGGAATTGACCACCCTGGTGTTCTTCAGCGGGCGCAATCAAAGCATTGCCCTGATCAGCCCATCTGGTCGGCAATACAATCCGCAAGGGAGCGGTGGTGACTGGTTTCTCAGCGAGCAGTTTGCGCTGGTGACTATTCCTGCGCCAGAGCCCGGCGCATGGCGCCTCGAAGCACCCGGTGCAAAGCAGGTCAGGGTGACAGTTATCTCCAACCTGCAGATAGAGGTAGACCCACTGCCCGCCAGTATTGCGGCGGGGCGTCAGGCTGAATTGGGGCTGCGGATTACCGAACAGGGCAAGGCGATCACTGATCCGGCCGTGCTCACCGCGTTTGAGCTGGTGGTCGATATTCTTGCCCCGGACGGCAGCCGCGAGATCATTCCCGTCAGCGCTCGCTATGAAGCCCCGCTGGATGGCGAATACCGCGTCTCGGTCCCTGTGTTCGAGCAGGCGGGTCGCTACGAATTTATGGTGCGGCTCAATGCTCAGACGCTGCAGCGCGAATTGCCACTGCACGTAGAAGTCATGCCCAAGCCCGAGCAGGCGACATTGGTGACTCGTGGCGATGAGCTTCCAGAGGATGAATATACCGCGCCATTGGCGGCCGTGGGCGCCGCAGTGTGCGCTGCGGGTCTGCTGGTCTGGTATATCCTGCGCCGGCGCAAGAAACGCAAGCTGGAAATCTGGGAGCGAAGGGCGAAGCAGGCTTCAGGTGACGGTACCGGCCAGTTTTCAATGTCCGGAATTAGCGCCGCCAAAGAGGAAGCTGGGCAACCGCTTGATTAGCGCGTTTCCCATAGGTACCCTGACCGCCCTCGCTTGTATATAGGTATTAATCCAGATGAAATTTGAAGGCACTGATCGTTACGTTGCCACTGATGATTTGCGCATGGCGGTAAACGCCGCAGTCGCGCTGCAACGCCCCCTGTTGATCAAGGGTGAGCCCGGCACCGGTAAGACCATGCTGGCTGAAGAAGTCGCAGGCGGCCTTGGTATGCGCCTTATTCAATGGCACATCAAGTCCACCACCAAGGCCCAGCAGGGCCTGTATGAGTACGACGCAGTGTCGCGTTTGCGCGATTCACAGTTGGGCGACGAGAAGGTTCACGATATCGCCAACTACATCAAGAAGGGTAAACTCTGGGAGGCTTTTGAGGCCGACGAGCAGGTTGTTTTGCTGATCGATGAGGTAGACAAGGCCGACATTGAATTCCCCAATGATCTGCTGGTGGAACTGGATCGGATGGAGTTCTTCGTCTACGAAACAGGCGAAACCATCAAGGCCAAACAGCGGCCAATCATTATCATCACCAGTAATAATGAAAAGGAGCTCCCCGACGCCTTCCTGCGCCGTTGCTTCTTCCATTTTATTAACTTCCCTGATCGCGACACAATGCGCGAGATTGTAGATGTGCACTATCCGGATATATCCAAGAATCTGGTACAGGAAGCCATGGAAGTATTCTTCGATCTGCGCGCGATTCCCGGCCTGAAGAAGAAGCCTTCAACATCCGAGTTGATCGATTGGCTGAAATTGCTGATGGCTGATGATATCCCCGATGAAATTCTCAAGGATCGCGATCCCACTAAAGCCATTCCGCCGCTGTATGGCGCACTGATGAAGAACGAGCAGGACGTTCATCTGCTCGAGCGTCTGGCGTTCATGCATCGCAGGGAAACGCGGTAAGCCGACATGCTGATTAACTTCTTCCAGGGTCTTCGCGACTCGGGCGTTCCGGTGACAACACGTGAGTTGCTCGACCTGCTGGAGGGTATGAAGCAGCGCGTGGTATTTGGTTCGATGGATGATTTTTACTACTTCAGCCGAACCTGCATGGTGAAGGACGAGAAGTATTTCGATCGTTTTGACAAAGCGTTTGGCTTGCATTTTAAAGATCTTGAAGCCCTGGACGACGTGATCGAAGCGATGATTCCGGACGACTGGTTACGATCTGAGTTTCTCAAGAACCTGAGTGAGGAAGAAAAGGCCAAAATTGAATCGCTCGGTGGTCTGGAAAAGCTCATCGAGGAATTCAAAAAGCGCCTTGAAGAACAAGAAAAACGCCATGAGGGTGGCAACAAGTGGATCGGTACCGGTGGCACTTCGCCTTTTGGTCAGGAAGGTTATCATCCCGAGGGTATCCGCGTAGGCCCCAATGGCAAGAACAAGAAAGCGGTGAAGGTCTGGGATAAACGCGATTTTAAAAATCTGGACGATAGCGTCGAACTGGGTACCCGCAATATCAAGGTGGCCATGCGCCGCCTGCGCAAGTTCGCCCGCACCGGTGCGGCCGATGAGCTGGACCTCGACGACACCATTTCCTCGACGGCCCGAAACGCTGGTCTGCTTGACATAAAGCTCGTGCCGGAACGCCACAATGCGGTGAAAGTGCTGCTGTTCTTCGATGTAGGCGGCTCTATGGACCCGCATGTGAAGGTGTGTGAAGAACTGTTCTCTGCGGCGCGCACCGAGTTCAAGCACATGGAGTATTTCTACTTTCACAATTTTCTGTATGAAAGCGTGTGGAAGAATAATATTCGGCGTCACAACGAGCGCACGCCGTTGCTGGATATCCTGCACAAGTACAGCCACGACTACAAAGTGGTATTCGTGGGCGATGCATCCATGTCGCCGTATGAAATTCTCCAACCCGGTGGCAGCGTAGAGCACTGGAACGAAGAGTCTGGCGAGATGTGGTTCCGGCGGCTGCAGGAAGTCTATGACAAGGTTATCTGGATCAATCCGGTGCCCGAGGACGACTGGCAGTACACCCAATCGGTGGGTATTACCAACAAGCTGCTGGAAGGGCAGATGTTCCCGCTGACCCTCAAGGGTCTGGAAGAGGGTATGGCCTACCTTTCCAAGTAAGTGGCTCAATCGAGTGCGGCTTCAGCCGCGCTCGATTCTCCCCGCATAAGCAATCAAGCTCGCCGTCACTGCCACATTGAGTGACTCCACCCCGTTATTCATCGGGATCGACAATTTCTGCTGCGCCAGCCTGCTCACCTTCGAAGAGACTCCGTCGGTTTCGTTACCCAGCACGAAAACACAGTGCCGTTGAGGCTGATAAGCAAACAGATCGGTTTGGGCGCTACTTTCCAGAGTGCATACGTCGAACCCATGCCGCTGGCATTGTTCCAGTGCGCCAGGCAACTCGGGGCAGGTCAGTACCGGTGCGCGATACAGTGTGCCGGCGCTTGCCTTGACCACCAACGGGCCAGGCGCTGCGTTGCCTTTTCGCGCCCACAGCAGGCCATCGATATCCCCCGCAGCAGCTGAGCGCACGATCATGCCGAGATTCTGCGGATTGGTGATGCCATCCAGTGCGAGCAGGCGCTGGGGCCGCGCTGAATCAAGCGTATCGAGATAGCCACCTACTGATTGGAATGCTGGACAGATAACATCAAGTGCTACGCCCTGGTCCTGTTTGCCATTGCGAGAAATTCTCGCGAGCTCTTCCCGGCTGTGGCGCTGTACGGGTATGCCGCGCTGTTCTGCCGCGTTGATGAGTTCCCCGACGATGCCACCCTCGCGATTGCTGTGGGCGAGATGCAGGGCATGGCATTCCAATGCTTTGTCACGCAGAGCCTCCAGGGCAGGTTTGCGGCCATACAGGGTCAACATGCGGTCGAAGTAGGCGCGTTTGTCGGCGTAGCCTTGCTCGCTCATGGGTTTGCCTCGCCCGCCAGCATGGTGGCTCGGTAGCGGCCGGGCGATACACCGGTCCACTTCTTGAAGGAGCGGTAGAAGGCGGAGTTGTCCTGGAAACCCATAACTGCCGCAATAGCATCCAGAGTCAGCTCTGGTCGGTTCATATAGTGCACGGCCAATTCCCTGCGGAAATCGTCTTTAAGTTGCTGAAAGCTGGTGCCTTCAGAGGTGAGCTTGCGGTGCAGCGTGCGCGGTGACATGTTGAGAGTCAGGGCTATCTCGCTGGCATTGGGCAGCTTCTGGTTGCTGTGTTCGGTGAGCAACTGCTTGATCTTCTGGGTAAGCGGGTTAAGACTACCGGGCGTCTCGCGCTTGACCAGATGGTAGGGTGCCTGGCGCAGAAATTCTCGCAGGGAATCCTCGGTCTGGACGATAGGCAACTGCAGGACATTATTACTCATCACGAGCCCTGAGTGATCTGTGCCGAAACGCACCGGGCAGCCGAAGATAGCCTCATAGGGCTGTGACTGGGCTGGTTCGTTGGCACGCACACGGACCTCTTGCAGAGGTAGCTCCCGGCCAATCAACCAGCTGTAGAAGCGAAACATCATCAGCAACACATTGGCATGGCCTATGTGTGCACGATTCTGCTGACTGGGCGAGCCACGTTCCAGAACGCAAAGCACATTGCCGCTCTCGCCCTGAGGGACAAACAGCGGCCCATCGTGGTGCTCGCTGTCGCGGAACTGGTCGCAGTAGTCGTAGAATTCCCGGGCGCGACGCAGAGCCTGTTCCAGGGTTGGGCAATGAATAACAAAGAGGCACATCATGCGGAACGTGCCTGGGGGCGAGTGATACTCCTGGCCAAGGCCAAAAGCCTCGTCTTGCAGCAGTTCCATTAGCAGGCCGTACAACCGGCTATAGCAATCGGTTGGAATCTGGGTTGGCAGGCTGGCTGGGTCGTCTTCGAGCGGATTGAACTCAAGGCCAATGTGGAGGAGTGCTTGCTCGACCGGATAGCCCTGTTCCCTGACCACGCGCAACAGCGTAGTCAGGGTCTTTAGGGGCATAGAATTCAAGGTGTGCTCGCTCAGCTAAAGCTTTCAGCCAGGGCGGTGACCCGGTCTGCAGACTCCTTGATACGGGCGGCGATCTCTTCGATCTTGGCGCCGGTAAGGGGTTCTTTGAAAGAGCCAGCGACGAAACACACTACCGGGAGCTTGTTCTCGACGAATACCGGTACTGAAATAGTGGAGACGTCGTAGCGAGTCTTGGGGTCGATGCGATCGAGGTGGTACTGCTCTTCACAGATGTCGCTCTGGTATTTGCGCGCAGCATCTTCGAGCTCGGTGAGGCTCCATGAGTTGTGAATACGCGATAGCTCTTTGGTGAGCTCTGTCTCGGCCTTGGTCTTGAGAGTGACCTCATAACCGCGGGCGCGTATGCCGATCACTGACACTCTGAGCTTCTGATCCAGGCGTTCGTTGTAGCCGCCGCGGGCCTCGTGCGCGCGGGTGAGCCAGGCCTCCAGGTGTTTGGCCGGAGAAAATGCGATAAAGGCTGCGGCGACAGGCGCATCGTTCGGCAGGCGCAGCCCAAGCTGGAATGAATTAATAAGCTCGGAGGCCTGTCCGTAGAGGGCGAGCAGGATCATATGCTGCTTGGAGCGTCCGGTTACAGCGAAGCCGATATCCAGGTCTGCCTGCAAGGCTTCGAGCTCAGGGCGGGCATACTCGAGTACCGGAAACTGGGCAAAAGCGGCGTTGCCCGCCGCTATAATAGAGGGCCCGAGGCGGTAGGCCTTGGTCTTGGGGTGCTGGACCAGGAAACCGTAATTTGCCATGGTGGTCAGGATAGCGTGACAAGTCGCCTTGTTGAGATTGAGCCGGCGAGTCATCTCGGTGAGGCCAAAGGCCTGGTCCGGATTGGCCATCAGCAAATCGAGAATTGCCAGGGCACGGGCGGTAGGTTGCGAAAATAGAGCCAAAGTTACTGCTCCCTCTATTAGATCACCTAGGCGATATTAGTATGAATTTTTGTACCTGATGGGTATGGTACCGCTCCAGCTCAGTGGTCATCAAGTCCCGGAGCGGGGCGTCATCGGGCGGTCATCATAGAGGCCGGAACTGGTCGAGACAATGGGGATTAATGAATGGTAACTCTTTTCGGGACATCCGCCTGTCATTTGTGTGAATTGGCAGAGGCACTGCTCGCGCAGAGAGGCATGGCGTTCGAACATGTGGATATCAGCGAGTCGGACGAACTGTTCGAGCGTTACGGCACGACCATACCGGTATTGCGCCGAGAGGACGGCGCAGAGCTGAACTGGCCTTTCGACCAGGAGATGCTGGCGGCGTTTTTAAAGCCTTGAAAGGAATTCCCTAGGAACCCACGCGAACTGCAAGGACATCGCAGGAGGCGCCGTGAAGCACGCCGTTGGCCGTTGAGCCCATGAGCAGGGCGAGGCCGTAGCGCCCGTGGCTGCCGACCACGATCAGGTCCGCACCAACCTGTTCCGCGATTGTGTGAATCTCGACTTCAGGGCGGCCCAGCAAAATATGCTGGTGGTCGGCATCAATGCCATTATTGTCGGCAAACTGGCGGAGTTGTTTGGTTGCCTGTTCCTGAATCTCGTCTTGAAGGCCGGAGAAGTCCATGGGAATGTCGACACCGTAAGCAAAACTCAGCGGTTCGATCACATGCACAAGATGAAGTTCGCAGCCGGCACCTGCCGCTATGGCTCGTGCTCTGGCGGCTACCAGTTCCGATTCTTCGCTGAGGTCGACAGCGACGACCACTTTTGAGTATTGCGACATAACTCACTCCCCATATTCGCGCATTTAGTATGCTTCTATTTATAGCATAGAATGGGCGCCGGACAACGGGGTGCAACGCTGTCTGCAACCTATGTTTGATTTGTGTCAGGTATCTATTGTTGGAACTGTTTCTCATCATTTTCATTGTCGCTGTGGCTCTTGCGCCGCTCACGCATTTTGTTCCCACCAAACGACAGCGACAGGTCTCCGGCCTGCGTGAATTTGCCGCGGTGCACGGCCTGTTTGTTGAATTTCGCGACTTGCCGGGCAGTGAGCGAGCCCCCATGGGCGGGACACGACGGCCGGAACAAATTATTTATTACGGCAAACGACTGCCGCCGTCGCGCGGCGAACCCCGCGCGAGGCTGGCCTGGCGCATCCGCGACGAGGGCTTCTATGGCGTGGGTCATCATCTTCCTGCGCCTGCCTGTATCGAGCTGTTACCCGCGGAAATACTGGCGCTTAGCCAGGAGGAGGGCAGCTGCGGTGTATATTGGCTGGAGCCGGGAGAGGAAGCCGATGTACAGCAGATTCTGGGGGCACTGGAGGCCTGGTCCGAGACGCTTGTGACCGGATTTACAGAACATCCAAAACACGATTTTTCTTGACCGCTCCCTGTCGTGGCCTTATATATGCCCCTTTTTGGCGCCACTACCGGCACCCAATGACAGCAGGATCCAATGGGAAAATCACTCGTAATCGTCGAGTCGCCAGCCAAGGCGAAGACAATCAACAAGTATCTGGGCAAAGACTTTGTGGTCAAATCCAGCGTCGGGCATATTCGCGACTTGCCCACAGCGGGTAGTTCGACCGGCAAAGTCGATCCCAAGGAACGCGCTGCCCAGGCCGCCATTACTCGCAAAATGGCGCCCGAGGAGAAAGCTGCCCATAAAAAGAAGAAAGCCCGGGAGCAGCTGATCCGCCGTATGGGTATTGACCCCGAAAACGGCTGGGACGCTAATTACCAGGTGCTCCCCGGCAAAGAAAAGGTGGTTAATGAACTGAGGAAACTGGCCGAAGATTCAGATGCCATCTACCTCGCGACCGACCTCGACCGCGAGGGGGAGGCGATCGCCTGGCACCTGCGGGAAGCGATTGGTGGAGACGACAGCCGCTATCAGCGTGTTGTGTTCAACGAGATCACCAAAAAAGCGATTACCGAAGCGTTCCATGAGCCGGCAGTACTTGATACTGACCGGGTCAATGCCCAGCAGGCGCGCCGTTTCCTCGACCGCGTTGTGGGTTACATGGTGTCGCCGCTGCTGTGGTCGAAAGTGGCGCGCGGGCTTTCCGCCGGCCGCGTGCAGTCAGTAGCTGTGCGTCTGATTGTGGAGCGAGAGCGTGAGATCCATGCCTTCGTTCCGGAAGAATACTGGGAAATTCACGCCGATCTAGACACAGGCGGCGACTCCGAGGTGAGGTTCCAGGTCAAGAAGCACAAGGGCGAGAATTTCCGCCCCGGTGATGAGACGACGGCAATGGCTGCGGCCGCCGAACTTGAGAACCTGCCTTACGCTGTGAGCAAGCGCGAGGACAAACCTACCCGTTCCAAGCCTCCAGCGCCCTACATTACCTCGACCCTGCAGCAGGCGGCGAGCACGCGGCTGGGCTTTTCGGTCAAGAAAACCATGATGCTGGCCCAGCGCCTTTATGAAGCAGGCTACATCACCTACATGCGTACCGACTCTACCAATCTGAGTGCGGAAGCGGTGTCTGCCTGTCGTGGCTACATCGGCGACAATTTCCCGCCCAGCTATCTGCCTGAATCGCCCAACCTGTATTCCTCGAAAGAGGGTGCCCAGGAGGCGCACGAGGCGATTCGTCCCTCAGACGTGAACGTGCCCCAAACCGCCCTCAAGGGTATGGAGCGCGATGCAGAGCGCTTGTACGAGTTGATCTGGCGCCAGTTTGTGGCAGGCCAGATGCCCGCGGCGGAATACACGGCTACCACTGTGACCGCTGCAGCGGGCGACTATGAGTTGACCGCCAAAGGCCGAATCATTCGCTTTGATGGCTACACCCGGGTGCAGGCACCGGCAGCGCGCAAGGGCGACGACACCGTGTTGCCCGACCTCAAGGAAGGGGATGATCTTGGCCTGAAGAAGCTCGACCCGGCCCAGCACTTCACCAAACCCACGCCGCGCTACGGCGAGGCGAGCCTGGTGCGTGAACTTGAGAAGCGCGGCATTGGCCGCCCCTCTACCTACGCATCCATTATTTCCACTATCCAGGACCGCGGGTATGTCCGGCTGGAGAACAAGCGCTTCTACGCGGAGAAAATGGGCGACGTGGTAACCCAGCGTCTGCAGAAGAGCTTTACAGAACTGTTGGACTACGGTTTTACCGCGAGCATGGAAGAGCGGCTGGACGACGTTGCGGAAGGAAAACGCGACTGGCGTGACCTGCTTGATGCGTTTTACGCCGAGTTCAGTGAGCTGCTGGAGAAGGCCGGCGAGCCCGAGCCGGTAGGCATGCAGCCCAACGAACCCACCATGACTGACATTGAGTGCAGCAAGTGCGCACGGCCGATGCAGATCCGCACTGCCAGTACTGGTGTCTTCCTCGGTTGTTCTGGTTATGCCTTACCCCCCAAGGAGCGCTGCAAGAATACGATCAACCTGACGTCTGGCGACGAGGCCATTCGCGAAGATGCGGACGACGAGGCCGAATCTCGCCAATTGCTGGAACGGCATCGCTGCGCGAAATGTAACGCGGCCATGGACAGCTACCTGATCGACGAGGACCGCAAGCTGCATGTGTGCGGCAACAACCCCGATTGCGATGGCTTCGAAGTGGAGTTCGGCAAGTTCAAGATCAAGGGCTATGAAGGCCCGACACTTGAGTGCGACAAGTGTGGCAGCGAGATGCAGCTCAAGAATGGCCGCTTCGGCAAGTACTTCGGCTGTACTAACGAGGATTGCAAAAACACGCGTAAATTGTTGCGCAGCGGCGAGCCTGCACCACCCAAAATGGACCCGGTACCCATGCCGGAACTGGCTTGTGAGAAAGTGGATGACACCTATGTGCTCCGCGATGGCGCCGCCGGTATGTTTCTTGCCGCCAGTGGTTTCCCGCGCAATCGTGAAACCAGGGCACCATTCGTGGACGAGCTGCTGCCGCACAAGGCAGAGATCGATCCCAAATATAAGTTCATCTTCTCTGCGCCCACTGAAGACGACGACGGCAATCGTGTCCAGGTGCGTTATAGCCGCAAGACCAAAGAGCAGTACGTGATGACCGAGAAAGACGGTAAAGCCACTGGCTGGAAAGCGTTTTATCGCGGTGGTAAGTGGGACGTCGAGCAGAGTAAGAGCAGGGCTAAAAAGAAGTGAGCTCTGCGCGGGGGCGGGCAAACCAGTCGCTGTATCTGGCCCGGATTCTGCTCCAGGCCTGGCGCGGCGACCTCGCTGCCGAAACGGTAGCGGGCAAAACCCTGGCCAGTGCTTACCTTCCTGCTACCCGGGCGCATCTGGCCAATGCCTACGGCTGGTTTCTCCTGGAGATAGCGCGTCCGGGAGCGCTTCCTTCCTCACCACCGCAAAGCCTTGCTGAGCTGCCCGAGATAGCCGAGGGCAAGGCGATCGCTGGCGAACTTCGTGAGTTTCAACACCTGGAACAAGACGGCTGGATAGGGGAGATGCTCGCTGCCGACACCATGCCAGTGCAGGCTTTATCGCCGAACAACCTCGCCGTGTCCGCAGTAGAGTCCGGCCCTGAGCAGGTCGAAACCTGGGCAAATCTTTTGCAACAATTGTTTGATCGTATGGGCGATTCTCTCGACGAGTACTGAGCACCGCGTCACAACAATTATGAGAATAAGTGCTATCGAGTGCTGGGGCCTGCTGTTATGATTGAGGTGCAGTTTTAGCGACATGTTCGCAAAATGTTCTCAACAACAGAGGTCTATTGAGTGTCTGCATCCTTACTGGAGATTGTCGATCTGGGTGATGGTGAAATCGTTCTGCAACGCGCTGACGATGACTCCGCTCCGCTGGTGACCATACAGTTCTCCGACGAATCGCGCATGTATCTGATGGATAACGGACTGGAAGTGGCAAAGGCCATGATTCAGGCTGGTATTCAGGCCGCGTCCAACCTTATGGAACAGAATGAAGCAGAGGCAGACGCCGAAGCTTACGCTGAGCCAGAGGCACCTCGCGTCCTGCACTGACAGGCTCGATTTAAAATTCGCCGGGGTAAGATGCCGGCCCCCTGCAAGCCCTGAAAGGGGCCTGTCGAAGCCCCTCCCGCTGTCGATTATCCTCGCGCTTAGTTGCCCCGGCGCAATACACCCACGCTGAGCCCTTCAATAGCAAAGGCCTGCTCGCGCAAATCTACTTTAATCGGTTCGAAATCCGGGTTCTCTGGCAGTAGCTCCAACTGGTGCTTGTCACCGCCGCGCTGAAGCCTTTTTACCGTGACTTCATCTTCGATGCGAGCCACGACAATATCGCCGTTGTTCGCCACCGGGGTGCTATGCACCGCGAGCAGGTCGCCGTCGAAGATACCGATGTCGATCATGCTGTCACCGGTAACTCGCAGGAAATAGTCAGCGGCCGGTTTGAAGAACTGCGGGGGCAGGTCGCAGTATTCCTCGATATTTTCCTCGGCGAGAACCGGGTTGCCCGCAGCCACGCGGCCGACGATCGGGATGCCCTGGGTGTCGGGAAGCTTGATGCCTCTGGATGCGCCAGGAATGATTTCGATAGCGCCTTTGCGCGCCAGTGCCTTGAGGTGTTCCTCGGCAGCGTTGGCGGACTTGAAACCCAGTTCGCGGGCTATGTCGGCCCGAGTAGGGGGGAAGCCTGTGTCGCTGATGTGTGCGCGGATAATATCCAGCACCTGTTGCTGCCGATTGGTGAGCTTTTCCATGTGTGCCCTATCTGTTTATTTATACAGGTACTGTGATTATATACAGATTCGGTGTCGCGTCGCAAACAGGGCCTTGGCGTGAACAGACATGATAGCGGCGCGATCGGTCCTGTTTGGCTTGCGCCTTGTAATGGATAGTGAAATTTGGAATCTATTGCGGGGAATGAGTGAACGTGATCAACAGTCCGGACAAGAAAAATGCCATCAGTTACGCGCCCCAATGGCCTGAGGTTCGCAATCTTGTTCGTGAGATATGGGCGGAAATGGCGCGCGCTTTTCCCTATGTTGATCAGTCTATGCGGGTGTTCCCTGATGGGCTGGATCCCCGCGGTAGATCTGCGGCAGCTCTGCGTTATACACACAATGCTCCGAAGGCTGTCAGAACTGGCGGCCGCAAGGAGTCTTTGCACTTTTCAGTTGCGGCTAAAAATCCTCCACGCCATACATGGCGTCGGGCTCGATCACATTGATAGGGCTGTTCCAATCCTCGGGGTGCATGGGCAGGTCCGGGTCCAATAAGTCTTCGTCATCAAGTTCGAAGGCTGTGCGCCAGTCTTCGGGGGCTTCGGCGCTTTCAAGGCGCATTTCTCGCCAGGCGTCCAGGTCGTATTCGGAGACTTCGCCGTCCAGGTATTGGGTTTCTATAGTCAGGGTACTGGGGTCCCAGTCCACCACCTCGAACAGGGCGCTGGTCTGAAGGTCCTTGTACCAGCCGCCGACAACGGGGCTAAGCATTTTCATCCGGTTTTCCTCCGGTAGTGACGGTCATGGCAGACCAACATATCACGCTGGGAAAGGCTGTCCATTATGTGAAAAGGCTATAAAAACAGGGGTAGAAATTCTCTTTAGTGCCAACGAAATTCTTTTCGAAACGTATCAATCAGTTGCGCTAGACTTCAAGAGATGACTTAATCTCTGCCCCAGATTTATATATCGTTTCAGAACTAACCACATATCTTGCACATGAAAAAATCGTCTAAAAATTGCTTATGAAAGGACTTGGCTCGCAATTTGACAGCCTGGCATTAACCCTCGGTATCGAAGGGCAATTGCTGGCGCTGCTGCTTCTGCTGGCATTGGCCTGTGCAGCTCATCTCGCGCTCGGTGCGATCGTGCGCAAGCTGCACCACGCCGCCAGCGTCACGGAGCACAACTGGGATGATGTTGTGGTAACTGCACTCGCCCAGCCTGTGCGGGTTATTCTGTGGGTGCTGGTGATGTACCTGACCCTGGAAATCTACCCGGTAGCAGACGCCCTGCAGGCTTTTCTCCTCAAGGCCTACGACACGGCGCTCGTGGTGCTGCTGGCCTGGTTTCTGCAGCGCGTCATCAAGGGTGTTGAAGAAGAATTGCTCTGCGAGAAACGCGGTTCACGGAAATCCGCCGACAAGGCGACGGTCCATGCAGTCGCCAAGCTCGCGCGATTTGTACTGTGGGTATCCGCGGGCTTGATGATCCTCCAGAGCCTGGGTGTGTCTATTTCAGGTTTACTGGCCTTTGGCGGCATCGGTGGCATCGCCGTGGGCTTCGCAGCAAAAGATTTACTGGCAAACTTTTTCGGCGGGCTCAGTGTGTACCTGGATCGCCCGTTCACTGCCGGCGACTGGATCCGATCTCCGGACAAGAGCATAGAGGGCACCGTTGAGGACATTGGCTGGCGACTCACCCGTATTCGCACCTTCGACCAGCGGCCACTCTATGTGCCGAATTCGACTTTCCTCCAGATCTCCGTGGAAAACCCTTCGCGCATGCTGAATCGTCGTATCTACGAAACCATCGGCCTGCGCTATGAAGATTCCGCATTGATGGGGCCAGTCGTCACTCAGGTGAAAGAGATGCTGCGCAATCACCCCGACCTGGATATGTCGCGTACGCTTATCGTAAATTTCGTTTCCTTCGGACCGTCCTCGCTGGATTTCTTCGTCTATACGTTCACCAAGACGACAGACTGGGTCACGTTTCATGAGATCAAGCAGGATGTCATGCTGAAGATTCTCGAGATTATCCATGTCAACGGCGCTGATGTCGCATTCCCGACCCAGACCCTGCATCTGGAACAAGCGGCACCAGAGGAGCAATCTTGAAGACTCTGGCAGTCGTCGGTGGCACCGGTCTGGATCAACTCAAGGGCCTTGAAATTGTGGACAGCCATGCGGTTGAGACGCCTTTTGGTGAACCTTCACGCCCCGTGCAGGAAGGCCGTTTGGGCGACGTTACCCTTTTTTTCCTTCATCGCCATGGCAGCCCGCGCGCCATTCCGCCACATCGGGTCAACTATCGGGCCAACTTATGGGCGCTCAGAAAGCTGGGTGCTACCCATGTCGTTGGCGTGAACGCTGTCGGCGGTATTGCGCCGGCCATGCGTCCTGGTCGCCTGATGCTTCCCGACCAGGTAATCGACTATACCTGGGGCCGAGAGCACACCTTCGATACCGGTGACAGCGGCGAGCTGATGCATATCGATTTTACTGAGCCTTACGATGCAGGTTTGCGTGCAGCTGTGGTGGCGGCCGCTGGAAAACTGGCGTTGGATTGTGAGACTCAAGGTGTACACGGTGTCATGCAGGGGCCAAGGCTGGAAACGGCGGCGGAAATCCGACGTATGGCACGGGACGGCTGCGATGTTGTTGGCATGACCGGGATGCCGGAAGCCTCCCTGGCCCGCGAGCTGGGCCTGGCCTATGCCAGCATTTGCATGGTGGTCAACGCGGCGGCGGGTCTGGGAGACGAACCGCTTACGCTGGAGATGATGCGCGCAACGCTAGAGCGAGAAGCCGGGGTCGTTGCCGGCCTTATTGCAACGCTGTCACGTCAATTCTAAGGCTTTGCGGCTTTTGCCGCCGTGGCTTCCGCTTCAGCCAATCCCATATCATGTAACTCCTCATCATCCAGCGGCGTGAACTTGATGACCACGCCCATTAGTGGATGATCGATGTAGTGCACCTCGTTGCTGCGCATGCGGCGCGCCTGTTGCAGTGCGACCGCATGGCGCCATGGATAGACCGGGCCCAGGTCTTCCGCTGCGTCAGACAGGGAATTGGGATCATCGGCTGTGCCCGGCTCGTCGAACGACACTTGATTAACGTAGTACGGTTCGGGTTCTTCCGGCAGTGAGGGTTCAGGGTGTTCCACGATCAGTGAGGCGGGTCCCAGCGGTGGAGCCGGCATACGCCATTCTCCCGGCAGGTAGTCGCCCGAGGTATTCAGCCACAGGTTAGTCTCGATGTGCAGGTAGCGTGCGATGTGGAGTTTCACCGTACCTTGCAGGCGCGGCCAGTTCTGAATGTCACCCGAGGCGTCCAACACCAGAGGGACGGCGCTGCCTTCCGCCTGCATTGGCTGCACCCAGGATTCATGGAACAGGGTGCGGTATTTACCTGTGCGCTGCATGTACGCTGATTTACCGTGAAATTCGCGCTGGCGATGGGGCAGGGCGACGAACGGCGTCGGGTAGAGTTGCTCAGCTGCTTCGACCTCTGCGGACGCTGTCTGTGCGGCCTCAGAGGTATCTGGAGTGACAGTTTCGTCGGTGGGCTGAGCAGAGGCATCCGGCGCAACCTCCGGAGGCATCACAATAAGTTGGCGACCGAATTCGTTGATTTCACTCTCGCCGGGAAATTCCTGCAACCTTGATTCAACTTGCACCGGGTATACCAGGAAGCGGCCGCTGGTGGGGTAGCTGAGCTCTGGCAGCGGATCCCACTGTTCTACAGAATTGGATGTCTCGTGACTGAATACGAGCAATTCAACCTGATACCAGCGCTCGTTGGCGTGAGCGGTTGTGGAAAGCAGGCAGAGTGCAGCGAGGGCGGTTCTCAATGGGCGTGGCGCGAGCGGCATCAGGCGGCTGTATCCTTGGCGTCGGTAGTAAATGTCTCCAGCAAATTTTCGACAAACTGCTGGCGTTCTAGCGGATCCGGCAACTCGCGTTCAAAACGCAGGCGAGTGGCGCCGGCCAGCTTGTAGCCGCGCGGATCTGACTGAACCAGTTTGACCAGTGCCAGGGGATCCACCCGGGTGCTTTCCTTGAAGTCGATACTACCACCACCGGGGCCTGCTTCAATGGCCTTGATGCCCAGCTTCTGTGCCAGCAAGCGCACGCGCGAGGTCTCGAACAGGTTGCCTACTTGTTCCGGTAGCAGGCCAAATCGATCGATCATCTCCACTTGCAGTTCGCGCAACTGGTCTTCGTCGGCGGCAGCGGCAATTCGCTTGTACAGCACCAGGCGGGTGTTTACGTCCGGCAGGTAATCCTCTGGGATGAGTGCCGGTATGTGCAGATTAACCTCTGTGCCGGCGTCAAGCGGTGCGTCGATGTCGGGAATGTCACCGCGCTTTAGGGCGGCCACTGCGCGTTCCAGCATGTCCATGTAGAGCGCAAAACCCACACTGTGGATCTGGCCACTTTGCTCGTCGCCCAGCAGTTCCCCGGCGCCGCGAATCTCGAGGTCGTGAGTAGCCAGCAGATAGCCGGCACCGAGATCGCCGGCGGCTTCGATGGCTTCCAGGCGTTTTCCTGCGTCCGCGGTAATGGCTGAGCGCGGTGGGGTGAGAAGATAGGCATAGGCCTGGTGGTGAGATCTGCCTACACGACCGCGCAGCTGGTGCAGTTGGGCCAGACCGAACTTGTCAGCGCGCTCGATGATGATCGTATTCGCGTTGGGAATGTCGATCCCTGTCTCGATGATGGTGGTACATAACAGGATGTGATGTCGCTGGTGGTAAAACGACGACATTACCTGCTCCAGTTCTGTCTCCCGCAGTTGGCCATGGGCCACTCCGATATTTAATTCCGGCAGCAGTTCCTGCAGTTTGCGGGCGCTTTCCTCGATCGATTTTACTTCATTGTGCAGGTAGTACACCTGGCCACCCCGGAGCGTCTCGCGCAGCACTGCTTCCTTGATGAGTGCAATATTATGCTCACGGATAAAGGTCTTAATCGACAGACGCCTGGCTGGTGGAGTGGCGATGATCGAGAGATCGCGCATGCCCCCAAGGGCCATATTGAGGGTACGCGGAATTGGCGTCGCGGTGAGTGTGAGGATGTCCACCTCTGAGCGCAGCGCCTTAATGGTTTCTTTCTGCTTTACCCCGAAGCGATGTTCCTCGTCGATGATCAGCAGGCCGAGGTCGGAGAACTTGAAATCCGATTGCAGCAGCTTGTGGGTGCCGACCAGAATGTCGACCTTACCCTCGGCAATGCGCTGGCTCACGGCCTTGATGTCGGCAGCGGTCTTAAAACGCGATACCACCTCGATGTTGACCGGCCAATCGGCAAAGCGGTCGCAGAAGGAAGCGTGGTGTTGTTGCGCGAGCAGGGTGGTTGGCACAAGTACCGCAACCTGCTTTTTGCTCTGACTGGCGATAAAGGCCGCGCGCATGGCGACTTCGGTCTTGCCAAAGCCAACATCACCGCAGACCAGCCGGTCCATGACCCGGGGGCTGCACATGTCGTCGACCACCGCCTTGATGGCCTGTTCCTGGTCGGGCGTTTCCTCAAACGGGAACGCGGCAGAAAACTTGTCGTAGGCGATGGGATCGCACTCAAACTTATAGCCCTTGCGTGCCTCGCGGCGGGCATAGACCTCAAGCAGCTGTGCGGCGATGTCATTGGCGCGCTCGCTTGCTTTGCGGCGAGCCTTGTCCCACTGCTCAGAACCCAGGGTGTGCAGCGGCGCGGCATCAGGATCGGCACCGGCGTAGCGACTGATCAGATGGAGTGAGGCTACTGGCACATAGAGCTTGGAACCCTTGTTGTACTCGAGCGTGAGAAATTCTGCCTGCTGGCCGTCTACCTCAAGAGTCTGCAGGCCGACATAGCGACCTACACCGTGCTCCAGGTGGACTACCGGCACTCCCTCGCGCAACTCATTGATATCACGGAAAGCATTGGCTACCGCGCTCTCCGAGGTCGCCTTGCGGCGCCGTCGCTGGGCGACCCTGTTGCCGAACAGCTGCGATTCACTGATCAGGGTCGGTTCGCCGGGGCCCTGATAGAGGCCGCGGTCCAGCGGTGCCGTGGCTATCGCGAATTCGAATCCCGAGCTAATGAAATCGTGCCAGTTACTCACCTCAGGCGGCTTCAGGCCCAGGTCTTTGAGTGATTGCAGCAGGATCTCGCGCCGGCCAGCGGATTCCGCGCACAGCAGCACCGGGGCCGCATGGCTTTCGATAAAGGTGGCCAGACCCTGGGCCGCAGAGGTTACCGTCTGGTCGGTGGACAAATCCGGCGGCGGCAGCACGCCTGTGGACGCGTGTACCGGGGCGTCGGGATTGTGGCGCAGTTCCAGTACAGGAAAGCCCTTCAGGGCGCCGTAAAATTCGTCAACCGGGACAAACCCGCGGGCAGGCGGCAGCAGTGGGCGGCGCGGGTCGATACCGTACTCTTCAAACCTGGTGCCCACTTCCTGCCAGAAATGGTTGGCGGCGCCCGCGTGATCGCCGATGGTGACAATCGCTGCGTCTTTGGGCAGGTAGTCGAACAGCGTCGCGCACTCGTCAAAAAACAGCGGCAGATAGTATTCGCAGCCACCGGGGCTGCGTCCGGCGCTCACTTCCACGTAGGTGGGGCAGGCGTCGTGATCGACATCGAAGGCGTCATACCAATTGAGCTGGAAGCGGCCAATGCCGCGGTTGTCCAGTGGGTATTCACGGGCGGGCAGTAAATTGATGGAACTGACCTTTTCTACGGTGCGCTGATTCTCCGGGTCAAAGGTACGCAGCGTGTCGACCTCGTCGTCCAGCAGGTCAATTCGGTAGGGCAGGGGGCTGCCCATGGGGAAAATGTCGAACAGCGAGCCGCGCAGGGCAAACTCACCATGTTCGAACACAGTGTCCACATTGCGGTAGCCATTGCGCTCGAGATCGCGGCGGAAACTGTCGATATCGATCTGCTGGTTTTCTTCCAGCACCAGGCTGGAGCCTGCCACGTAGTGGGTCGGTGGCAGGCGGTGCATCAGCGTTGGCACCGGCACAATCAGAATGCCCGACCGGGTCCGCGGCAGGGTGTGCAGCGTGTGGAGACGCTCGGAAATAATGTCCTGGTGGGGCGAAAAATTGTCGTATGGCAGCGTTTCCCAGTCGGGGAAGGCCAGGATATCCAGCTCCTGGTCCAGGTAGAACGGTAGCTCTCGCTCCAGTGCGATGGCTGAACTGGTATCTGCGGTGACCACGATGGTCAGTCGATCGGGCGAGGCCAGCTCGGCGACGCAGCGCGCATCAGCACCGCCGTAAAAGGGCCCGAGGGCCGTGCGGGTGCCCGATTTTTCTGGCCAGGGCGTGGTGGCGACCAGGGATGTAAACATGTGTAGGGCTTAGCTCGTGCTTGCGGGCGCGCATTGTAGCGTGCCGGGGTGGGCTGGCTCCAGTGCGTGAAAATGTCCGAACTCGTCCGGTTGAATCAAGGAGTGCTTAGGCAGATAATACGCGCCCTCAATATCCACCGCAGGACGACACACCGTGACAGACCGCAAAAGAGAGCGCCCAGCTGATTACTTTTCCGATTGGAAGGAACGCGAGGCCCTGGCCGAGGGCATGATTCCCCTGGTTGGCACCCTTTCCCGTGAAAAAAACGTGAAGTGCTACATCTATGGTAAATCCATGGTGAATGCTTCCGTGCTACAGCTGATGAAAGACCATCGCTATGTGCGTCAGGTTGAAGAAAACGAATTGTCAGAATTCGAAACTTTCCCGGTCATTACTGAACTGTCCAAGCTGGACCTCGGCCCCGCGCACATCGATGTTGGCCGTATCGCTGTCAATTACTACGACAAAGGTATGGGCCAGGGCCTTTCAATTGAAGAATACGTTCGTCAGGAGGTGGCCGCAGACATCGGTTCTTCCGATGAGCCGTTGCCAGAGCCGCAGGACGTGGTTCTGTATGGTTTTGGTCGCATCGGCCGTTTGATGGCCCGAATTCTGATAGACAAGACCGACGGCGGTGCTGGCCTGCGCCTGCGCGCCATTGTTGTGCGCAAGGGCAAGGCTCCCAACGATCTGGTCAAACGTGCCAGTCTGCTGCGTCGCGATTCCATCCACGGCGCTTTCGACGGCACCATTCGTGTGGATGAGGAGCGTCAGTCGTTCGTTGCCAATGGCAATGAGGTCAAGGTGATTTACGCCAACGATCCTGCTGACATCGACTACACCAGTTACGGTATTAACAACGCTATCGTGGTAGACAACACCGGCGTATGGCGCGACGAAGACGGCCTCGGCCAGCATCTCAAGAGCAAGGGCGTGAGCAAGGTGATCCTGACCGCACCCGGCAAGGGTGACCTCAAAAACGTCGTGCACGGTATCAACCATGACGTGATCGACCCCGCTGACCAGATAATCTCTGCAGCTTCCTGTACGACCAACGCTATAGCACCGCCACTGAAGGCCATGGACGATCAGTACGGCATCAAGGCTGGCCACGTCGAGACCGTGCATGCCTTCACCAATGACCAGAACCTGATTGACAACTATCACAAGGGTGATCGTCGCGGTCGCGCTGCGCCGCTTAACATGGTTCTGACTGAGACGGGCGCCGCCAAAGCGGTGGGCAAAGTGCTGCCCAAGCTCAACGGCATGCTCACCGGCAATGCGATCCGTGTGCCGACCCCGAATGTGTCCATGGCGATTCTGAACCTGACGCTGAACACGGAAACTACTGCTGACGAGGTGAACGAGTACATGCGCAACATGGCGCTGCATTCGATGCTGCGCAAGCAGATTGACTACTCCAGCTCACCGGAAGTGGTTTCCACCGACTTCGTCGGCTCGCGCCACGCCTGCATCTTCGATGCCCAGGCCACGATCGTGAACGGCAACCAGGCGGTGCTCTACCTCTGGTACGACAACGAATTCGGCTATTCCTGCCAGGTGCATCGTATTCTGGAGCAAATGGCGGGTATCGATTACGCCGTCTATCCCAAAGAAGGCTGATTCCTTTCGCATTCTTTTGGCGCCCGGGCAGGTTTCTGCCCGGGCGTTTTTGTTTCTGCCCGTCCCAGGTCGGCTATCGTCAAGCGCCAGCAGGAGTTGGCTGGCCCGAAACAACACTAGCCCCTGAAATTGGTATTAGACATTGGTCGAACAAGTCGCCAAAAAACGTTTCAGAATCAAAGAACTGGCATAGATCGTATGGCCTTTTTCAGGCGCTTAACCTATAATGCGCGCGGCTCAGGGGCAGGTGGCAGAAATTGCACATGCAACATGGCAAAATCTGGCAGTATCGCGATGCTGCGAAACCTAAGTGATTACTAGGTTTTCTAAGGATTGTCCCGGCCTATCCACACACTAGATTCATAGGCAGATCGTATGATCAAGATCAAGCGGGGCATGGATATCCCTATCCAGGGAGCTCCCCAGCAAGTTATTGAAGATGCACCTGCAGCCCGCGCCGTGGCGCTGGTCGGCTTCGACTATGTTGGTATGAAGCCCACCATGGAGGTGCAGGAAGGCGACCGGGTCAAGCTCGGCCAGCTGCTGTTTACCGACAAGAAGTCCGAAGGCGTGCGCTACACCGCACCGGCTTCCGGTGTCGTATCCGCCATCAATCGTGGCGCCAAGCGGGTGTTGCAGTCGGTGGTCATCGACGTAGACGGTGACGATGCAGAGACCTTTGGCAGCTACAGCGCGGCAGACGCGGCCAATCTGGACGCCAGTGCGATTCGCGCCCAACTCCTGGAGAGCGGTCTTTGGACGGCGCTGCGGACACGGCCTTTCAGCAGGGTGCCCGCTGTTGACAGCGAGGCCGCGGCGATTTTTATCACCGCCATGGATACCCATCCGCTGGCAGCTGACCCGACCGTCATTATCAACACCCAGGGCGAAGCGTTTACGCTCGGCCAGGAACTGTTGGCCAAACTGACCGACGGCAAGGTGTATGTTTGTGCCGCCGCCGACGTGTCTCTGCCGCTTGGTTCGGCGGGCAATATTCAGTATGCCCAATTTGACGGCCCGCATCCTGCCGGTCTGCCCGGAACCCATATTCATTTTCTTGAAGGTGCCAGCAATCGCAAGGCGGTATGGCAAATCGGCTATCAGGACGTTATTGCCCTGGGCCGGCTGTTCCTTGACGGCAAGGTATACACTGATCGCGTGATCTCCCTGGGTGGCCCTCAGGTCGAGAATCCTCGTCTTCTGCGCACTCGCCTCGGGGTTGATCTGCAGGCATTGTGCGCTGGCGAAGTCAAAGACGGTGAAAACCGTATTATTTCCGGATCGGTACTCGGCGGGCGCGGTGTTGCCTCCGGTACTGCCTACCTCGGTCGCTACCACAATCAGGTAAGCGTGCTGCTGGAAGGCCGCCAGAGAGATTTCATGGGCTGGCTGAGCCCAGGTGCAAGCCGCCATTCGAGCCTGGGCATCTATCTGTCCAGTTTCTTTGGTGTGAAGCCGCTGGCTATGACAACGAACACCAACGGTTCCGAACGCGCCATGGTACCGGTGGGGCAGTATGAAACGATTATGCCCCTGGACATCCTTCCCACCCAGTTGCTGCGTTCCCTGATCGTAGGCGATACCGAATCGGCCCAGGCTTTGGGCTGCCTCGAACTGGAAGAGGAAGATCTGGCCCTGTGCACTTATGTGTGTGCGGGCAAGTACGAGTACGGTCCTATCCTTCGGGATAACCTGACGCGCATTGAGAAGGAGGGTTAAGTCGTGGGATTGCGCAAGATTCTTGACGATATGGAGCACCACTTCACCGAAGGGGGCAGGTTCCAGAACTGGTACGCCCTTTATGAAGCGGCAGACACCATTTTTTATTCCCCGGGCAGCGTAACCAAGTCTACCGCCCATGTACGCGACGGTATTGACCTCAAGCGTATGATGATCACTGTCTGGTTCGCGGCCTTCCCGGCCATGTTCTACGGCATGTATAACCTGGGTTTCCAGGCTACCGGCGTAATGGAAGCCGGGATGGCAGTTGAGGGCTGGCGCGGCTGGCTCATCGAACTGCTAGGCGGCTACGATGCCTCCAGCCTATGGCACTGTTTCTGGTATGGCGCGGTATTCTTTCTACCTATTTATGCGGTGACGTTTGTTGTCGGCGGTTTCTGGGAAGTCCTGTTTGCGATGAAGCGGGGCCACGAGGTTAACGAGGGTTTCTTCGTTACCTCCATCCTGTTCGCCCTGATCTGCCCGCCGGATATTCCCCTGTGGCAGGTTGCACTGGGTATCAGCTTCGGTGTGGTGATTGGCAAGGAAGTGTTCGGCGGTACCGGCAAAAATTTCCTCAATCCGGCCCTGACCGGTCGCGCTTTCCTGTACTTCGCTTACCCGGCCCAGATGTCCGGCGATGCAGTATGGGTTGCGGTTGACGGTTACACCGCAGCAACGCCACTGTCCGTGGTTGCCGCTGATGGGATGGCTGCACTGCAGCAACAGATGACCTGGATGGAAGCCTTTATTGGCGGTATTCCTGGCTCCATCGGTGAGACATCGACCCTGGCTGTCGCTATAGGTGGCTTGATCCTGTTGCTTTCCCGCATTGCCTCCTGGCGCATTGTTACCGGCGTCATGCTGGGCATGGTTGCCATGGCCAGCCTGTTCAACATGATCGGCTCGGACAGCAACCCGGCCTTTGCCATGCCCTGGTACTGGCATCTGGTCACAGGCGGTTTCGCTTTCGGTATGTTCTTTATGGCTACCGACCCTGTTTCTGCTGCCATGACGAATTCCGGCAAATGGGCCTTCGGCATCCTGATCGGCCTGATGACGGTGCTTATCCGCGTCGTTAATCCTGCGTTCCCCGAGGGTATTATGCTGGCGATTCTGTTCGCCAACCTGTTCGCGCCCCTGATGGATAATTTTGTAATCCAGGCCAACATCAAGAGGAGGCTTGCTCGTGTCTAGTAATGACAGTATCAAGAAGACGCTGATTGTTGCGTTCTCCCTCTGCATCGTCTGTTCGGTGATCGTCTCTACTGCTGCGGTGATTCTGAAGCCGGCGCAGATCGCCAACGTCGAGCTCGACAAGAAACGCAATATTCTCGCTGCAGCGGGTATCCTCGAAGAGGGCCGCAGCATTGACGAGCAATTCGAGTCGATCACCACGCGCGCCGTAGATCTTCGCACTGGTAAGTTCACTACCGACGTGGATGCGGCCAGCTTCGATCAACGCAAGGCGACCAAGGATCCTGCGTTGTCCGATAAGTTGAGCGGCGATGAAGATCCCGCCAAGATCCTGCGCAAGGAACACTACGCTCTGGTCTACCTGGTGGAAGACAATGGCGGTCTCGAGAAGGTGATTCTGCCCATTCGTGGCTATGGCCTTTGGGGTACTCTGTACGGCTTTGTGGCTCTTGAAGGTGACATGAATACGGTCGCCGGCTTGGGCTTCTACGAGCATAAAGAGACACCTGGGCTCGGCGGTGAGGTGGATAACCCGCGCTGGAAAGGCCTGTGGCCTGGCAAACAGGTATATGTCGATGGCGAGGTTGAGCTGACTATCGTCAAGGGTGCGGTTGACCCCTCATCCTCTGGCGTCGAGTACAAGGTGGATGGCCTCGCGGGCGCCACCCTGACCACTCGTGGCCTGGATTATCTCGTCAAGTACTGGCTGGGCCCCAGCGGCTTTGAGCCTTTTCTCAATAACCTGAAATCCGGGGAGGCCTGATCGTGGATTCTGTTAAAGAGACTCTCTCGACTCCAATTTTCAAAAACAACCCGATTGCACTGCAGATTCTGGGCGTATGTAGCGCGCTGGCGGTTACCTCGTCACTGCAGGTGACGCTGGTGATGTGTGTCGCACTAACCTTCGTGACCGCGTTCTCCAACCTCGGTGTATCGCTGATCCGCAACCACATTCCGGGAAGCATCCGCATTATCGTGCAGATGATCATTATTGCTTCGCTGGTGATCACTGTAGACCTGACCCTGAAAGCGGTTGCCTACGACATCAGCAAGCAGTTGTCGGTATTTGTCGGCCTTATTATCACCAACTGTATCGTGATGGGCCGCGCCGAAGCTTTCGCCATGAAGAATCCGCCGCTGCCGAGCTTTATCGACGGTATCGGTAATGGCCTGGGTTACTCAGTGGTACTGATTGCTGTCGCGGTTGTGCGTGAGTTGTTTGGCGCGGGCAAGCTGATGGGTATCGAAATTCTGCCACTGGTCACTGAAGGTGGTTGGTATAACCCGAACGGTCTGCTGCTGTTGCCGCCTAGCGCTTTCTTCCTGATCGGTATCTTCATCTGGGTTCTGCGCACTGTGCAGAAGGAGCAGGTAGAAGAAGCTGATTTCAAGATGGCCAAACACACTGTTGCGCGGGAGGGCGTGTAAATGGAACATTACCTGAGCCTGTTTATCCGCTCGATCTTTATCGAGAATATGGCCCTGGCGTCTTTCCTGGGCATGTGTACTTTCCTGGCAGTATCCAAGAAGATCACGGCGGCCTTCGGCCTCGGTGTCGCGGTGGTTGTAGTCCTGACCATCACAGTGCCGGTTAACAACCTGATCTACAATTCGCTGCTGGCAGATGGTGCCCTGGCGTGGGCCGGTTACCCGGACCTCGACCTGAGTTTCCTCGGCCTGCTGAGCTACATTGGCGTGATTGCGGCAATGGTGCAGATCCTGGAAATGTTCCTGGATAAGTATGTCCCGGCGCTGTACAACGCACTCGGCGTATTCCTGCCACTGATTACGGTGAACTGCGCCATTCTGGGTGCCTCTCTGTTCATGGTGGAGCGAGACTACAACTTCAGTGAATCTCTCGTGTTCGGCGCTGGTGCCGGCGTGGGCTGGGCCCTGGCGATTGTTGCCCTGGCCGGTATTCGCGAAAAGATGAAGTACTCGGATGTACCCAAAGGCCTGGAAGGTCTGGGTATCACTTTCATTATCGTTGGTCTGATGTCCCTGGGCTTCATGTCCTTCGGCGGCATTGATCTGTAAGGAGAAGCAGCGAAAATGGATATGACGATTATTTTCGGCGTGGTGATGTTCACCGCCATTGTGCTGGCACTGGTTGCCATCATTCTGGTCGCGCGCAATGCTCTGGTGAGTACAGGCGACGTCAACATAGAAATCAACGGCGAGAAAACCATCACGGTTCCCGCTGGCGGCAAGCTGCTGCAAACCCTCTCGGAGTCTGGCCTGTTCCTGCCGTCTGCCTGTGGCGGTGGTGGTACCTGTGCCCAGTGCAAGTGCATCATCAATGACGGCGGCGGCTCCATGCTGCCTACCGAAGAGTCGCACTTCACCAAGCGCGACGCATCCGAGGGCTGGCGTCTGAGCTGCCAGGTGGCAGTGAAGCAAGATATGAAGATCGAGGTCGAGGAAGAAGTCTTCGGCGTCAAGCAGTGGGAGTGTACTGTTGAGTCCAACCCCAATGTGGCGACCTTCATTAAAGAACTGACCCTGAAATTGCCCGAAGGTGAGAACGTGGATTTCCGTGCTGGCGGTTATGTGCAGCTGGAGTGCCCCCCGCACCACGTGAAGTACTCCGACTTCGATATTGAAGAGGAATACCGCGGTGACTGGGAACACTTCAACTTCTTCAAGCACGAGTCCATCGTGAAGGAAGACGTGATTCGCGCTTACTCGATGGCCAACTATCCGGAAGAGAAGGGTGTTGTTAAGTTCAATATCCGTATTGCCACACCGCCTCCTGGCAGTGAAGGCATTCCTCCAGGCCAGATGTCTTCCTGGGTGTTCGGCCTTAAGCCCGGCGACAAGGTCAAAGTGTACGGCCCGTTCGGTGAGTTTTTCGCCAAGGACACGGATGCCGAGATGGTCTTCATTGGTGGTGGTGCGGGCATGGCGCCCATGCGCTCTCATCTCTTCGATCAGCTCAAGCGTCTGAACTCCACGCGCAAGATTTCCTTCTGGTACGGTGCGCGCTCGCTGCGTGAGATGTTCTACGTAGAAGACTACGACATGCTCGCGGCAGAGAACGAGAACTTCGACTGGCATGTGGCCCTGTCTGATCCTCAGCCCGAGGACAACTGGGATGGCCTGACCGGCTTTATTCACAATGTTCTGTTTGAAGAGTACCTGAAGAATCATCCGGCACCAGAAGACTGTGAGTACTATATGTGTGGGCCGCCGATGATGAACGCGGCCGTCATCCAGATGCTGACAGATCTGGGTGTGGAGCCCGAGAATATCCTGCTCGATGACTTCGGCGGGTAAGTTGAAAAGCCACTCTTTCGAGTGGCTTTTTTCTATTGTTTTATTGCTACTTGTCGGCTGCGGGGATGCTGCAGCTCCGTGGAACCTGGCTGGCTCAACCATGGGCACCACCTGGCGTGTCGCAGCGGTGCCGGGGGAGCATACCTCTGTAACCGAAGAGGCTTTGCAAGTTGAAATCGAGGCGGTGCTCGAGGCCGTCAACGCGAGCATGTCTACCTACCGAGCGGATTCAGAAGTCAGTCGGTTCAACGCTGCGCCCGTGGGCGAGTGGTTCGAGGTTTCCTCCGATTTCTATCTCGTACTGTCTTCTGCGATGGCGATCAGTTGGCAGAGCAACGGCGCCTACGATCTGACAGTGGGGCCGCTGGTCAATTTATGGGGCTTTGGCCCGGGCGACCGGACAGATGAACCGCCTTCATCCGAAGCGATAGATGCGGTCATGGCCCAGGTGGGTCAGGACAAACTGCGTGTCGATGGTGAGATCTACAGTGTGCTCAAACAGGCAGAGCTTTATCTGGATTTTTCGTCGATTGCCAAAGGCTTTGCCGTGGACGAACTCGCTCGCGTATTGGCTGGAGCCGGCTTTGAAAACTACCTTGTTGAGATAGGTGGCGAGATGCGAGTGGCAGGGCAATCGCCCCGGGGAGACGCCTGGCGGATCGCTATCGAGAAGCCCGAGGCAGTGCCCGGCGGGATTGCCCAGGCTTTTGCGCTTGAGGACGAAGCGGTGGCTACATCAGGTGACTATCGCAATTTCTTTGAAGCAGATGGTGTGCGCTATTCTCATACGATCGACCCGCGCACAGGTGAGCCGGTGGCGCATGAGCTGGTATCTGTTACCGTGGTTCACCCGAGCTGTATGATGGCCGATGCCTGGGCGACAGCGCTCACGGTGCTCGGTGCAGAGGAAGCGCGCATAGTAGCGGAAGCCGCAGGTTTGGCGGTATATTTCATCCAGAGAGAGGGAGATGGCTATAGCGAGAGCTACACGGATGCTTTCGCTCCCTATCTTCAACGAACGGACGCGGCGAACTAGTGCGCCCCGGGAGAGACGTATGACAATTTTCATTATCACGGCCTTGTTCATGGGGCTGGTGATTGCCGCAATGGCGGTGGGTGTGATGGCCGGTCGCGGCCCGATTAAGGGCTCCTGCGGCGGCATGGGCGCGCTGGGAATCGATACGTCCTGCGATATTTGTGGTGGCGATCCGCGCCGTTGCGATGAGGAGACCCGCGAGGGCGAAGTCGGTAAGACCAACCCCGGCATGTTCTATCCTGCCGATGGCGAGTAGCGGAAACCTATCGCTTGAATAGACCCCGCGGCGCCATTGCAAACTATGCACCTTTCATAGGCCTGCGCTACAGTTTCAGCCGCAAACGCAATCGATTCACTGCCATTATTTCCCTGGTGTCCATGCTCGGCATGGTGCTGGGGGTTGCCAGTCTGATCACCGTGCTCTCGGTGATGAACGGCTTTGCCGGTGAGCTTCGCGGCCGCATTCTTTCTCTGGTTCCCCACGGTTATATTGCCGCGCCAGAGGGCATGACCGACTGGCGTAGCGTCGGCGACGCTGTATTGGATTCGCCCGGTATCGAAGCCTACTCACCCTATATCTCAGAGAAAGTCATTCTTGCCAGCGGTCGCTCGCTGCGCGGGGCTGTGCTGACCGCGATTGATCCTGAATTTGAGAGCCAGGTCTCGCGCGCGCCCGACGCCATGATAGAAGGGCAACTGGATGCGCTGGCTGACGGCGGCTTCAATGTCGTGTTGGGTGCATCGCTCGCACGTATGTTGAGCTTGCGGGTGGGTGATACCGTTGAGGTTACCGTGCCGCGCCTGACCGTCACGCCGCTGGGCGTATTTCCGCGCACCAAACGGTTGACGGTGGTGGGCTTGTTCGAGGTGGGCGCTCAGCCTGATACTTTTCAGGCGTATATCGGTCTTACCGCCGGACAGAAACTGCTGGGGCCGCGCGGTGCGGTGGAAGGCCTGCAACTCAAGACGAGCGATCTGGTCACGGCGCCACAAACTATTGCCGCACTGGCTAGCCAGTTGCCGGCCGAGTACGAACTGCGTGACTGGAGCCAGACGCAGGGGTCCCTGTTTCGCGCGGTAAAAATGGAGAAAGTCATGGTGAGCTTGCTGCTGCTGAGTGTGGTTGCGGTGGCCGCTTTCAATATTGTATCCACCCTGGTGATGTCAGTCGCGGAGAAGCGGCGTGATATCGCTGTGTTGCGTACGATGGGTGCGCGCGCCGGCGGAGTGATGGCCATTTTTGTAGCTCATGGCCTCGGGCTGGCTTTGGTGGGTATCACTACAGGCGCTGTCATCGGTGTGCTGTTAGCATCCAATATCTCGGAGATTACCCTGTTTATGGAAAACCTCATCGGGGTCAAATTGTTCGATCCTTCGGTCTACTTCATCAGCGAACTACCTTCGGTGCTCATGCCTGGTGATGTGCTTATGGTGACACTTGCGTCGCTCGCCCTGAGTTTGCTGGCCACGCTCTACCCAGCCTGGCGGGCCGCCAGAGTCGCACCGGCGGAGGTGCTCCGCTATGAATGAAGTGGTACTGCACTGTGAATCGCTGGCGCGTGTGTATGAAGACGGCGACAAGGTTGTGGAGGTGCTCAGCGGGGTTGATCTAGAGCTGATGCCCGGTGAAAAAATAGCAGTCGTGGGCACCTCTGGTTCAGGCAAGTCAACGCTGCTGAATCTGCTCGGCGGGCTCGATCGGCCGAGCGCCGGCCGGGTTGTGCTGGGCGGCGCGGACATGGCGGCTCTGGCCGAGCGTGAACTCTGTGCTTTGCGCAACCAGCGCCTGGGGTTTGTATATCAGTTTCACCACCTGCTGCCCGAGTTCGATGCCCGTGAGAACGTGGCCATGCCGCTACTGATTGGCGGTGAAACCCGTCGCGAAAGCTGGCGCCGCGCCGACGAGATTCTCGCCCGTGTGGGTATGGACCATCGCCTGCAGCATCGCCCAGGCCAGCTCTCCGGTGGTGAGCGCCAGCGCGTTGCCATCGCGCGCGCACTTGTCGCCTCGCCGGACGTTGTGCTGATGGATGAACCTACCGGTAATCTGGACCCGGATTCAGCCGCCCAGGTATTGGCGCTGATTGACGAGCTTGGCGAATCCAGTGCCGCATTTGTGGTGGTCACCCACGATCCTGCCATTGCAGCTCATATGAATCGCACGCTGGAGTTGCGTGGCGGTGTACTGGAGTCGCGCGGGTGAATTGGGCCGAGCGGGGCAGGGTGGCCCGACGCTATACTTTTGCCTTTGGCCAGGGATATTTGTCGACGTTTCTGTCCTCGCTGTCGATGCTGGGACTGGTGCTCGCCATCGCGCTGCTCATTATCGTGCTCTCGGTGATGAACGGGTTTGATCGCGAGATGCGTGAGCGTATCTTGTCGCTGGTACCCCATATCAGTGTCTATTCGCATGAACCCATGCCGGACTGGCGAGAGAATGCCGCGCTGCTTGAGGCCCACCCCCAGGTGCTGGAAGTGTCGCCATTTACTCAGTTTGACGCGCTGTTTATGCGCGGTACCGATATCGAGACAGCGCAGGGTATTGGCCTGCCAGTGGACGACCCGGCGACTGCGCGCCTGATGCAGTCGTTACCGCCGCCACAATGGGAGGCGTTTGCCGCCCGCAGCGATGGTCTGGTGCTGGGCGCGGGCATCGCCCGGCGTCTCGGTGTGGTCAGTGGCGACACAGTCACCCTGATTGTGCCCGGTGGCGGGCTCACCGGAGATACCGGGCGTACACGTTTTGAGTCACTCTATCTTGGCGGTGTTATCGAAACCGGCACCGAGCTCGACGAAGGGCTGGCCCTGCTAAACCTCGAGCTCGCCTCTGAACTGGCCGGGCTCGGTGACGCGGTCAGCGGTTTGCGCGTGGTGAGCGCGGATGTGTTCTCCAGCTCCCGACTGGCCTGGGAACTGGTTAATCAGCTTCCCGTCGGGCACTACGCTACCCATTGGATGATGACTCACGGCAACCTCTATGCGGCAATCCAGTTGTCTCGCGACCTCGTGAGTATTCTGCTGTTTTCCATTATTGCGGTGGCGGCCTTTAACGTCGTGTCATCGCTGGTGCTCGTGGTGTTCGACAAGCGCGATAACATTGCGATCTTGCGTACACTCGGTGCCTCCGGGCCTGATATCGCCTGGATTTTCGTGATACAGGGCGCGATGATCGGCCTGGTGGGAGTCGTTGTGGGTAGCCTGTTAGGCACTGTCGGCAGCCAACTGGTACCCGGGCTGGTGAGTGCGCTGGAAGGGCTACTCGGCATGCGTTTCCTGGACACTGATGTGTATCCTGTTTCCTTCGTACCGGTGGATCTTTTGTGGCGCGATGTTGTAACCGTGGGCAGCGTTGCCCTGGCGATGTGCCTGGTGGCAGCTATTTATCCGGCGATTCGGGCGGCGAAGCTTGCGCCTGCTGCGGTGTTGAACCAGGACCGGAGCTGAGGGCCTTCTTGCGCCGTTTCTTGCGCTCGCGCCACATGCGCGCAACTCGCATCCGCCACAGGATGCTGATGACAAAATAACCCACCGATCCAAAGAACAGGCCACAGATAAAACAGCCCGTCAGGAACGGTTGCCAGATGGCTTCGGCGCTGTGGATCAACCAGTGAAAGCTCAGTTCGAACTCCATAGGCTGCATGGGTACGTCGACGATCATTGCGCCGACTCGATAGGCAAGATAGAAGATTGCCGGCATGGTGACTGGATTGGTGATCCACACCAGGCCAACCGACAGGGGCAGGTTGCAGCGCAGCAAGACAGCAAGAAAGGCCGCCAACACCATCTGGCCCGGGATAGGCATGAACGCGACGAACAAGCCGACAAAAAACGCCATCGATGAAGAGTAGCGATTGATGTGCCAAAGATTGGTCGCGTAAATCCAATCGCCCAGCAGGCGCAGCGACTTTATTGATTGCATGCGCTCCGGGCTGGGTGTAATCGATTTTAAAGTGTTCTTGGGCATATTCCCGCTGGTCGAATTTGGTGTTCAGGCGCTGCCAGGGGCGTGATGTACTTCAGCCATGGCTATCCTTCGCCGCTTGTTCTTCTCGGCCTCGAGGCCGGGAGTGCTGCTTATTATGCCTGCTCCGAGTGCGGTTCTCTATATGCGCGCGGGTATGCTTGGATTCGTGCTGGGGGTCATCCTGGCGTTGGCCTCGATGCGCCTCCAGTTTATCTGGCCGCTGGCCTTAGCGCTTTTGTGGGCCTGGCTTTCGCCGCGCTGCAAACCTCTGCTCACCGTTACCCTTCTGGCTATGTCGCTCGCAGTCGTACTGACCTTATCGCATGCTGGATACTGGCAGGCATCCCGATTGCCCGATGCTTGTACCGGGGAAACTCTGCTGGTGGCCGGTACTGTGGTGTCTCTGCCGCGCAGCAGTGAGATGGCCGCGGGACTCGAGCGCCAGCGATTTGAGCTGGCGGTGCACTCGATTACGCCAATGGTTTGCAGCGGGCCCCGCAAGGTACTGCTCTCTTATTACGGCCCAGAGCAAATACAGCCTGGGCAAGGCTGGATTTTTAACGCGCGCCTGAAACCGCCCCGTGGGCTGGCCAATCCTGGTTCGAGGGATTTTTCGCTCTGGTATGCGGAGACCGGTGTGCATGCCATGGGAAGTTCTGGACGCAACGCCAGGCGGCGCGGCGATCTGGATCGTCCGGTGGCAGCGCTGCATCATCGCGTGCGTGCTCAAGTGAGTGGGGCGGTTGCAAACGCGGTGGGTGAGGGCTGGGCGAGTGCCATGTTGCGCGCGATTACCGTGGCGGACAAGGGCGGGGTCGATCGCGACCTGTGGGCCGTTTTTCAACATCTGGGGGTTAATCACCTCCTGGTGATTTCCGGCCTGCATGTGGGCATGCTGGCGGGTGCTGGCTTGCTCCTGGGAGGGGTCGTTGCCCGGCCTGGTTCGCTCCTGGGCGGCGGCCAGTGGGGGCACCTGGGCCCGGTATTGGCCCTGGTCCTGGCGGGCGGCTATACCGCGTTAGCGGGTTTTTCTGTCGCGACATCGCGGGCGTTTCTGATGCTCAGTGTAGCCGTCATGGCGGCGATGCTTTATCGGCGTGCCACTCCCTGGTCTGTGGTGCTTGCACTCACACTCGTATTGGCCGCAAATCCGCTGGCGCTGCTTGGGGCCGGCCTGCCGCTGTCGTTTTCGGCGGTGGCAGCACTGATCTGGCTCGCTGCGTGGGCCAGCAACAAGCTGCGTTGGCGCGGGCTGCTGGCGATGCATTGCTATATGAGTCTGGTGATGCTGCCACTGGGGGCGATCTGGTTTGGCGGCGCCAGTCTGGTCAGCGCCCCCGCCAATTTCTTCCTCGTTCCCTTCTTCACCTTCTTTCTGGTACCGCTTGCCCTGCTGGGCGTCGTTAGCTACCTGGCGAGCTTTACCGCTGGTGCTGCAAGCATCTGGTCCGCAGCTGCCTGGCCGCTGGGAGTGATATCCGCCGGTTTGGACTCAGGCGTGATGGGTGAAGCTGCGAACAGTGTGTTTGTCGATTTCGTCCCAACCATGCCTGCGCTCGCTCTGGCAATTGTCGGCCTTGCTGTGGCTGTTGTGCCGGGTGCCTTCTCGCGTCGCGTACTGAGCGTGGCGCTGGTGCTGCCGTTGTTTCTTCCACCACAGAAGTCGGCGGAACCTGTGGTGGCGGTGCTTGATGTGGGGCAGGGAACAGCCGTAATGTTTGCTGCAGGCGGCCGCGCGTTGTTGTATGACACGGGGGGAGGGAATCCAGCCGGCCCAAACCTTGCGCAGAGCGTGGTGCTGCCATATCTGCGTGCTCGTGGGGTGGCATCGCTCGACGCGCTGGTGATTAGCCATGGCGACAGGGATCACGCCGCCGGGAGCGATGTCGTCCGGCGCAGCCTGAATCCAGCGATGATATGGCGCGGCGGCAACGGTTCCCTCCAGATGGGTGAGCGTGCCTGCCGCGCCGGATATACCTGGCGTTGGCCGGGTGACGTCACCTTCCGCTTCCTGTCGCCGGCCAGGGAAGATCAGGGTACGAGCAATGATCGATCCTGCGTATTGTTGATAGAAGTGCGGGGCCGTCGGGTACTGCTTGCCGGAGATATCGAGCAGGGTCGGGAGCGGGAACTGATCCGCTATTGGCGCGATAAACTGCGCGCCGAGGTGCTTCTGGTGGGGCACCACGGCAGCGGCACGTCGACGTCCCAGGCCTGGTTAAACCATGTGCGTCCCGCAGTAGGGCTGCTCAGCTATGGCTGGGGCAACCGGTTCGGTCATCCCCATCCACAGGTGCTGCAGCGTTTGGTTCAGTGGGATGTGAGCAGTTTTGCCACGGCCACTGCGGGGGCATTGGAGCTGACGCTTGACCACCGTGGAAACTGGCGCGTTTCGGCACAGCGGAAAATGGACAATAACTGGAGGTTGTGAGATTTGACCAGTACCACCGTTTTCACCCCTGTGGGTATAATGGGGCTACCGAATTTACTGGCGAGATTTCCCTGTGCTGGAGCTTTTGACCGCTGGCGGTTGGCTGATGATACTCATAGTGTTGAGTTCTGTGGTCGCGCTGGCTATCTGTATCGAACGACTCTATACCCTCAATCCGAAGAAGATCGCACCTCCGCATCTGTTGGCGACCGTATGGAAGCAGTTGAAGGCGGGCGAAATGGATGCGAATCGCCTCAAGGCGCTCAAGCAATCCTCGCCGCTGGGGCGTATTCTTGCTGCCGGCTTGAGCAATGCCTATCACGGCCGCGAGGTGATGAAGGAGAGCATCGAGGAGGCCGCGTCTCACGTGGTGCACGACCTCGAACGCTATCTCAACACCCTGGGTACGATTGCGGCTATTGCACCGTTGCTAGGCCTACTGGGCACGGTCGTTGGCATGATCAAGGTATTCGCCGAAATCATGGCCCAGGGCACTGGTAACGCCAGTGTACTCGCGGGGGGTATTTCTGAAGCGCTGATCACCACCGCTGCTGGCCTTACCGTCGCGATTCCTGCGTTGGCGATGCATCGCTATTTCATCGGCAAGATCGATTCGATCGTGGTCGAGCTTGAGCAGGAAACCATCAAACTGGTGGATGCCCTGCACAGCGAAGAAAACGCGGAAGACAGCCATTGAAGTTTCGTCGCCAGCGCCTCGACGATGTGAGCGTCAATTTGACGCCGCTGATCGATGTGGTGTTCCTGTTGCTTATCTTTTTTATGGTGTCCACCAGTTTCACCCGCGAGACGTCCCTGAGTATCGATCTGCCGGAGGCGCAGGGTGAAATCAAGGACGCGGTCGAGGAGGAGGTCGAAATCCTGATTGACGAGGGAGGAAGCTACCGGGTAAATGGCCAGGGCCTGGTGGACAACAGCATGCGTACCCTGCAGGCTGCTATCTATAAGGTTTCTGCCGGAGATACCACGATGCCGATGATCATTACTGCTGATGCCCAGGCTGCTCACGAGGACGTGGTGCGGGCGATGGATGCGGCAGGGCAGATGGGCTTTGTGCATCTGAGCATTACCACGCGGCAACCGGCTGGAGTGCCTCGCAGCGATGGGCAGTAAATCGCGCCATCCCGGCATTCCGCGCCGGGGCGAGATGAGCGATTGGCAGCTCTATGGCCGACTGCTGCGCTACGTCCTGCCGTACTGGTGGATTTTCGGTTGCAGCCTCATCGGCTACGTCGTCTATTCCTTGGGCAGCGTGCTGTTCGCGGACATGATGCAATTTTTGTTGGATGCCCTCAACGACGCTGACACCGTCGACGGCGGTATTGTCTCCGGCTTTGCCTATCGCATGTTTTATGAGCCGGGAATGGATACTCTGGAATTCACCCGGGTCGCTTTCCCGGTGTTCCTTGTACTCATCGCATTCCTTAGGGCAATGGGCTTCTTCGCCGGCACGTACTTTATGAATCACGTGGCGCGCAATCTGATCCACGAGCTGCGCTGTCAGTTATTTGACAAGATGCTGGTGGCTCCCAGTGCCTACTACGACGCCCATAATCAGGGCGTGTTGATTTCCAAAATTACGTTTAATGTCGAACAGGTGTCCGGTGCGGTTACCAAGGCGCTGAAAATTATCGTGCGCGAAGGGCTGTTGGTCATCGGACTGTTGTCTTACATGCTTTATCTGAACTGGCGCCTGACCCTGGTGTTCTTTTTGGTGGCACCTTTTATCGCGGGCGTAGTTGTAATTGTCGGCAAGTACTTTCGCCGTTATAGCCGGCGTATTCAATCCTCCATGGGAGACGTGACCCAGGTGTCGAACGAGAGTATCGGCGCCTATAAGGAAGTGCGTATTTTTG
Source organism: Halioglobus maricola (assembly GCF_009388985.1). NCBI lineage: Bacteria > Pseudomonadati > Pseudomonadota > Gammaproteobacteria > Cellvibrionales > Halieaceae > Halioglobus > Halioglobus maricola. Next base: position 2,400,135 of record NZ_CP036422.1, on the reverse strand, counting down.
GCGGTCAGGATCAGCAGTCCGGTCGTTTCCACAAGGCGTCTGCTTACAATCGCACCCAGAGCCTTAAACTGGCGCTAGTAGACGCCGCCAGTACACCTGTTATTCAAACCCTGCTGGCTTTTGCTCTGGGAGCACTTGTGTGGTTTGCGCTGGATCCTCGCATATTGTCTGATTTCAGCGGCGGTAAATTGATCGCATTTCTAACCGCAGCCGGGCAACTGGGTAAACCCATACGATCGCTTAGTGGCGTGCAGGCGATGATTCAGCGCGGCCTGGCGGCGGCTGAAGATATTTTCGCCCAGCTGGATCAGCCTGCAGAGCCCGATAGCGGCGACTATCGCACGGAGCGAGCCAAGGGAAACATCGAGTTCCATGCAATCGGCTTCGCTTACCCGGGTACCGATACCCGAGTACTGAATGATTTGTCACTGTCCATTGAAGCGGGAGAGACAGTGGCCCTGGTCGGACGCTCGGGCAGTGGCAAGAGCACCATGGTCCAGTTGCTCATGCGGTTCTATGACCCGTTGGAAGGCAATATTTTGCTGGACGGAAAACCACTCGACGAATACCAGCTGGCGAATCTTCGCAACCAGATGGCGATGGTCTCGCAGAACGTGACCCTGTTTCACGACACGGTTTATAACAACATCGCCTACGGCACGCTGGCAGATAAGGGCGAGGAAGCTGTGGCCGCTGCGCTGGAATCGGCGTACACCAGCGATTTTATTCAGCGCCTGCCCAACGGAGTGGAAACCATGTTGGGGGATGATGGTGGTGGTTTGAGCGGTGGCCAGCGGCAGCGTATTGCTATTGCCCGGGCGATTCTGAAAGACGCACCGATCATTATCCTGGACGAGGCTACCTCGGCGTTGGACAACGAGTCAGAGCACCGCATTCAGAACTCCCTGGATCGAATTATGGAGGGGCGCACAACGATAGTGATCGCCCATCGCCTGTCTACGGTTGAGCGAGCTGATCGTATCGTAGTGATGGATGGCGGCCAGATCGCTGCCGTGGGTACTCATCAGGAACTGCTTGCTGCCGGCGGTATTTACGCGCAGCTCTATCATCAGGAGTTCGCCGACTGATGTCCGGGCTCGAGGCAGCGTGGTATCGGGGCGCTGCCTGGCTCTGGTTGTTGCGCCCCATTGAATTTCTCTTCCGCCTGCTCGCCGCAGTCAGGCGGGGTGCCTATGGGCGCGGCCTGATTCGTGCCTATCGCAGCGAGCGACCTGTCGTCATTGTTGGCAACATCACCGTGGGCGGAACAGGTAAGACGCCGGTGGTCATCGCGCTGGTCGAGGCGCTTAAAGAGCGCGGGCTGCGGCCTGGTGTGATCAGTCGTGGATATGGTGCGACGGCGCACATCGCAACTTTTCCGCATCGTGTTTCAGCGGCATCCGACGCCGCAGATTGTGGTGATGAGCCACTGCTCATTCAACGCCGTACTGGTGTGCCCGTGGTGGTATCTCCACGACGGGCAGAAGCCGCTAAAATCTTGCTCGCCAGTGGCGACGTGGATGTTGTTCTCAGTGATGATGGCCTTCAGCACTATGCGCTTGCGCGTGACCTCGAGATAGTTGTTATTGACGGACAACGTGGGCTGGGTAATGGCTTTTGCCTGCCGGCAGGACCGCTGCGCGAGCCTGCGAGCAGGCTCCGCTCTGTCGACCGGGTGATTTATCGCGGCGGTGACAAACCTGACGCGTCAGTGACTTACCTGCCTGAATGCTGGATCAACGTGCGCACTGGTGAAGCGCGGCCCCTCGACGCCTTCGCCGAGACCCGTGATGCCGTCGCCATTGCAGGTATTGGTCAGCCTGGCCAGTTCTTTGCGACGTTGGACGGATTGTCGATCAGCGCAGAACGGCGCACGTTTCCCGATCATCACGCGTATACACAAGTCGATTTCACCGGCCTGGAGAATAGGACGATTCTCATGACGGAGAAAGACGCGGTAAAATGCGCCTCTCTCGCTGAGCCGGGCGTCGGCGAAGATGCCTGGTACTTGCGCATTGACGCGGTGCTTCCCTCGTCGTTGATAGAGCGCGTTGTAGAAATTGCACAGCGCTGAAGCTGAAACCTCACTGGAGTTTAGATGTCATTTTCTGTTGTTATCCCCGCCCGTTATGGCTCGACACGGTTGCCGGGTAAACCACTGCAGCTGATTGCCGGTAAACCTATGGTGCAGTGGGTATGGGAGCAGGCTCGAAAGAGTGGTGCTGGCCAGGTGATTGTCGCAACTGACGATGCACGTATATACACTGCGGCGGAAAGTTTTGGCGCCGAGGTTTGTATGACCGACCCGGATCACCCCTCCGGTACTGATCGGCTGCAGGAAGTCGCGCGGCAGCAGGGCTGGGCAGACGATCATATCGTGGTCAATGTGCAGGGTGATGAACCGCTTATCCCACCGCCACTCATTGACCAGGTGGCAATGAACCTGGGAGAGTTCTCTGCGGCAGGTATTGCGACACTGTGTGAACCGATTGTCGAACTCGAAGAGCTCAAGAACCCGAATGCTGTGAAAGTGGTGACGGACGCGCAGGGTATGGCCCTGTATTTTAGCCGGGCGCCTATACCCTGGCCGAGAGACCCCTTTGCCCAGAACACTGAGACAATGCCGGCCGGTGATTGGTCCCGGCACATCGGCATTTACGCCTATCGTACCGGTTTCTTGCATCAATATGTCAGCTGGGCAGCAGCGCCATTGGAAGAATTGGAGCATTTGGAACAACTGCGCGCAATGTACAACGGCGTGCGCATTCATGTTGCGCGCGCGCAGCAAGCGGTGCCGGCCGGCGTAGATACTGCAGAAGACCTGGAGAAAGTGCGAGCCTTGTTAGAGGAGGGCAGCCTATGAGTAACGTCATGTTCGTCTGCCTCGGCAATATCTGCCGGTCGCCCACTGCTCATGGAGTCTTCGAAGCCATGGTAAACGCGAGGGGTCTGCAGAATCGCATCCGGGTGGACTCCAGTGGCACCGGTGATTGGCATATCGGTCATGCCCCCGACAAGCGCGCCACGGCGGAAGCTGCCCAGCGTGGCTATGACCTTTCTCATTTGCGAGCGCGCCAGGTGCGGCCGTCGGATTTTGACGAGTTCGACTATATTCTCGCGATGGATGGGCAGAACCTCGCCGATCTACAGGCCATGTGCCCACCTGACTATACCGGTGTCCTCGCGCTGTTCCTTCCCTTCGCACCCGACAATCCGACCGATGAAGTGCCTGATCCCTATTACGGTGGTGCCGAAGGCTTCACCCAGGTGCTGGACATGGTCGAGGCCGCCAGCGAAGGTCTGCTGGCGGAGATCATGCGTGCAGATACAGCGGGCTAAGCCCCTCAAAGCGCACAATACACTCGCCCTGAAAGCCTCGGCGAGTGCGTATGTGTCTGCGCACTCGCGTGACGATATTGTCGCAGCGCTGGACTGGGCGCGTGTAGAAGGGCTCCCGGTATTGCCAATGGGCGAGGGCAGTAATGTTGTTCTCGCAGGAGATCTCAAGGCCCTGGTGCTGTGCCAGAGCGAGCAGCGCATCCAGTTAGTGGCGGAGAGAGGAGATACAGTTTCGGTTCAGGTGAGTGCCGGGTACAACTGGCACGCCCTGGTGGGTGAGTGTCTCGATCGCGGTTGGTACGGGCTTGAAAATCTCGCGTTGATACCCGGGCAGGCGGGCGCCGCTCCCATCCAGAACATCGGCGCTTACGGCGTTGAGGTTGAGCGCTTTGTCGAGGCGGTCCACGGTATCTATATTGAGAACGGCGAGGCCTTCTCTTTCTCTACGGCTGAGTGTCACTTTGGGTATCGCGACAGTGTATTCAAGCGTGAATTGCGCGACAGCGTCGTCATTACCGCTATCGATCTCCGCTTATCGACCCGCCCCGATACGCATGTTGTTTATCCTGCCTTGCAAGAGGAGTTGGACGCTCGCGGTATTGAAACTGCAAGCCCCGCCGATGTCTATGCGTCGGTGGTTGCTGTTCGTAGCCGCCGGCTTCCAGATCCGATGACAGAACCCAACGCCGGTAGTTTTTTTAAAAACCCGGTGATCGGCGGCGAGCACGCAGATGAACTGCACAAGGCGTTTCCCCAGCTTCCCCTGTACGAACTTGATGACGGCACTGTCAAGCTTGCGGCGGCCTGGCTGATAGAACAATGTGGTTGGAAGGGGCGACGCGAGGGCGATATTGCAATGCATGACGATCACGCATTGGTACTGGTCAACAGAGGAACGGCCAGCGGGGCAGAACTGTTGGCCTATGCGGGGCGAGTCGTGGCCTCCGTGCAGCACCGCTTTGGGGTGGCGCTGGAGATGGAGCCGAGGATTTACGGCAACTGAATGAGCAGCTTCGACCACAAGGCATTTTTGAAATCGCTCACCACCCGACCGGGTGTTTACCAGATGTATGACGAGGCAGGAAAACTGCTCTATGTCGGCAAAGCCAAGAATCTGCGCAACCGTGTGGGAAGCTATTTCCGCGCTAGTGGTCTGACCGACAAAACAGTCGCATTGGTCAACCGTATTGCAGAGATTCAGGTGACGGTGACCTCTACTGAAGTAGATGCACTATTACTTGAACACAACCTGATTAAAACGCACCAGCCCCCTTACAATATTCTGCTCAAGGACGATAAATCCTACCCGTATATCTACATGAGCGGGGATACCTTTCCTCGTATCAGTTTGCACCGAGGCGCCCAGCGCAAGAAGGGGCGTTACTTCGGCCCTTATCCCAGTGCAGGCGCTGTGCGTGAATCACTGCATCTGATGCAAAAAGTGTTCAAGGTGCGCCAATGTGAAGATAGCTATTTTCGCAACCGTTCGCGGCCGTGCCTGCAATACCAGATTGATCGCTGCACCGCGCCATGCGTGGACCTTGTCAGCGAGGAGGAGTACGCGGCACAGGTAGAAAGCACGAGCCTGTTTCTCAAAGGGAAGTCCCAGCAGCTGATGGTGCGTCTGGCTGACGATATGGAGAAAGCTGCCGCCGAGCTCGAGTATGAAAAAGCAGCGGTGTACCGAGACCAGCTTGCCCAGTTGCAGCAGGTACAAGCCAGCCAGGGAATAGAAGGCGTACAGGGCGACCTGGATATTATGGCGGCGGCGGTCTCCGCAGGGCGCGCCTGTGTGCAGGTATTGTTTGTGCGCGGCGCGCGAGTACTTGGCAGCAAGACCTACTATCCGCCTCTGAAACTGGAAGAGACTCCGGCCAGGGTGCTGGAGGCCTTTCTGCCACAGTACTACCTGAACGGTTCTCGTGCGGTGCCCGCCGAAGTGATTGTTAATGACCTGCCAGAAGATGCTGAAACGCTAGCTGAGGCGCTGACTGTGCAAGCGGAGCGCAAGGTAAAGTTGCGCAGCCGGGTGCGGGATGCCCGGGCTCGTTGGCTGCGGCTTGCCGTACAAACCGCTGAGACGAATCTGCAGTCGCACCTCGCGGACCGCCAGACAGTGTTGAGCCGGCTTGAGAATCTGCAGGAGACACTGCGCCTACCTGAACTGCCCGAGCGTATGGAGTGTTTTGATATCAGTCATAGTTCCGGGGAGGCAACAGTGGCGTCTTGTGTTGTGTTCGACCAGAACGGCCCGCGCAAGAGCGATTATCGTAAATACAATATTGAAGGCATCACCGGCGGCGACGACTATGCGGCAATGCAGCAAGCGCTGGAGCGGCGATTTAAACGCTTGAAGTCAGGGGAGGGTGCCCAGCCAGACATTCTGTTTATCGACGGCGGCAAAGGTCAGGTGACCCAGGCCATGAGCGTACTTCAAGATCTCCAGATCGCCGGTGTTGAAGTGATAGGGGTGGCCAAGGGTGTCACCCGAAAGGCGGGTTTCGAAACCCTGATCGACGGCGGCACCGGTCGAGAGTGGCAGTTGCCAGGTGATAGTCCGGCGCTGCATTTGATTCAACAGGTTCGGGATGAGGCTCACCGGTTTGCCATCACCGGGCACCGCGCACGGCGTGACAAGAATCGTCAGCGCTCACTGCTTGAGGATATTCCGGGTGTGGGCGCCAAGCGGCGGCGAGAACTGTTGCGGCATTTTGGCAGTGCCCAGGGCGTAGTGAATGCCAATGTTGAGGAATTGCAGAAAATTGCAGGAATTAGTGCCACAATGGCCCAACAAATATACGACCATCTACACGGGAACCCGGGGCATTGAAACTCAATATACCGAACGCATTAACGCTGCTCAGGATCTGCCTGATACCCGTGTTGGTCGTTGTTTTCTATCTGCCATTTCACAACCATTTACTGGTCGCCGCAGCCATCTTTGGTGTGGCCGCAATTACTGACTGGGTAGACGGCTATCTCGCCCGCAAGCTGGGCCAGATGACGGCTTTTGGCGCCTTCCTCGATCCCGTGGCAGACAAGCTGATGGTCGCCGTGGCCCTGGTTTTGCTGGTAGAGCGCCACGACACACTGCTCTTCACGCTGGCCGCCTGCGTGATCATTGGTCGCGAAATCGTGGTGTCGGCCCTGCGGGAGTGGATGGCCGAGCTTGGCGCCCGAACCTCGGTGGCGGTTTCCTATGTCGGCAAGGTCAAAACCGCGTTCCAGATGGTGGCGATTGCTGCCCTGCTGGCTATCGATCCGGATACCAATGAGAGCTGGCTCTTGGCCCTCAGTTATGTCGTGCTCTACATCGCCGCCATACTCACTCTATGGTCGATGTTTATCTATCTAAAAGCGGCCTGGGTGGTGATGAAAGAACGGGATAATTCGTTTTAATTCAGCGCCTTGCAGGATTTTTTTGGATATTCGGTTGACACCGGGCGCCCGGTGCATACAATAGGCGCCTCTTTACCACGCACTGCCCTGCAGAGCGTGCTGTGAAGCGGGAATAGCTCAGTTGGTAGAGCGCAACCTTGCCAAGGTTGAGGTCGCCGGTTCGAACCCGGTTTCCCGCTCCAACTTCTTTTCAGACTGGTTCTCAGTCGACTATGTGGCTCGGTGGCAGAGTGGTGATGCAGCGGATTGCAAATCCGTCTACGCCGGTTCGATTCCGACCCGAGCCTCCATTTTTCTTTAGTATCGTATGACAAATCCGTCTATGGAATCTGATCTCGTCAAGTACAACCGTGTCATCCAGGCGATGTCTGGTGCAGGCGCTATTTACATCGGTTCAGCGGCGTCTAACACTAGAATGGTTGTCACTCATGGTCTGCTGGGTGAAAGCCCATTGAAGCCGTTGTTGGAAACCTACCTACAAGAAAACACGCCACTGGCGGGTCTAATGTCTCGGGCCGACGGCAGTTTCACGGTGTTCTGGAATGGTGACGCCAGTGTCGAGAAACTCAATGAGGCACTGGGGCCTGACACCGAGCATCTAGTGTGGGATTCAGCCAGCGGAGCGTTTGGTCAGACCGCAGACTTGTGGCCCGCAGACTATGTATTTGGCCAGTTTCTGCTGCTGGTGAGTCTGGGTCAGATCCGGCTGCCGATGCAGTCAGGCAAGGTGTTCTGCCCCTTTTGTGGGGAACAGCATGAACCTCAAGGTGAGATAACGCCTTGCCCTCGCTTGAATGACGAGTTCGCGCAGTTTACCGCTGGCGGTTGATTTTTACTGCTTTTCCAGTGCATTTAAGGCGTCAGTGTCCACGCCTTTCATCGCGTCTTTTGCAGCCTTCTCAGGGTGTGGTCCGGCCTTTTTCGCCTCTTTATTGATACTGTAACCGGCCGCTGCACCGGCCGCAGCGTTGCCGGCTGCGACAGCCTGTTGTTGTAGTTTTTCCCCCTCCGCTTCGCCGGCTAGCCAGCCTTGGCGATACTCCTCGTCCGACGCGAAGCGCTCTGTATCCTTGATGTAGTGCTCGTAGTTGTTACCACCTTCTTTCATGCCGCTGTGACGACCATCGTGAAAGCCGGTGATATAGGATTGATTATGGCCCTGTTGCTGTAGGGTGGAGTCAGTCGTTCCGCAGCCCGATAGCGTCGCGAGAATGACCAGTGCTGCAAAAAAATGTTGAGACAATTTCATGTGCTGTTCCTTGCCTGTTACTTGCCAATGCTTGACGCTAGTGTAGCGCAGTTAGCGCTTTCGAGGCAGATTCCAAAATCCTGACATCCGCCAGTGAGTCCGCCCGGGTTTTGCCGGGATTGATGATCGCGATGGGAATACCTTGCTCTGCAGCCAGTCGACACAGGCGATAACCTGAGTAAACCTGAAGCGAACTGCCGATAACCAGAAGTGCGTCAGAGCGAGTCAGTGCCGCTATGCAGTCTTGATTTCGAGCCGCGGGAATATTGCCGCCAAAGAACACCACGTCGGGCATCAGGATGCCCCGACAGCCTGGGCAGCACGGAATCTCGAATCGATCGAGTACGGTGTCTTCCAAATCGCGGTCGCCGTCAGGGCGGGCTTCTGCAGCAGCACTGACCAGCCAGGGATTCTTCGCCGTAAGCTCTGCCTGTAAGATTTCCCGTTGATAGAGTGACTTGCATTCGATGCAGCGAACGCGATCAAGCCGGCCATGCAGGTCAATGACCCGGTTACTGCCTGCACGCTGGTGCAGTCGATCGACATTCTGGGTGACCAGTTGCTCGATGCGACCCTGTCGTTCCAGGCGAGCCAGGGCCAGATGAGCCGGATTGGGTGACGCATCGCGAACCGCAGGCCAGCCAAGCGTAGAGCGTGCCCAATAGCGTTTACGGGTGTGCTCCTGCTGCAAAAATTCGCGGTGCTGGATGGGTTTCCGATAGAGCCATTTGCCCTCTGTATCGCGGTATGTTGGCAGACCTGATGGAGCGCTGATACCTGCACCGGTCAGCGTGAAAAGGCTCTCGCTGGTGCTCAGGAACCGTTGTAACTCGGTGATGGGGCGGGTGCTGTTTTGCATAGTGACAGTATACGTTGGAAGGACACCTGACAGTTCAGTGATCTATGCTTGGGTGACAACGTATATTTGCTGAGGAGGAGAGCGTATGCGTATTCTGGTGACAGGCGGGACAGGGTTTATCGGTGGTGCGTTGATCCCTGAATTGACGCGGCAGGGTCACGACATCTTGTTACTCAGTCGCCAGGTTCTGCCTTGTGACGGTGTCTACCCATCGGTCACATCACTCGACCAAATCAGTTCTTCGGAGCGCATTGATGCAGTGATCAACCTGGCCGGAGCGTCGATGGCAGGGCAACGCTGGAACACCGACTACAAACGCGAGCTGGTGAATAGCCGCATCGACGTAACGAAAGCGCTGGTTTGCCTTGTCGAACGCCTTGAGACGCCACCTGAGGTGATCGTCAGTGCCAGTGCAATCGGCTATTACGGGCATCACGACGACGAAAAATTGCGGGAAGATAGCCTCCCTGAGGCCGGTTTTTCACAGTCGCTCTGTCAGGAGTGGGAAGATGCGTTGGATCCCGCTCGGGAGGCGGGCATTCGCGTGGCAACCTTGCGTCTTGGCGTGGTGCTCGATGCAGGAGGAGGGGCGTTCGAGCAGATGGCGGGCTCATTCCGCCTCGGTGTCGGCACCTGGCTCGGCAGTGGCAGGCAGTGGTTGAGCTGGATTCATCGCCGCGACGTTGTCGCTGCCATTTCATATGTGCTGAGCGACGCCAATCTTTCTGGCCCCTTCAATGTCTGTGCGCCAGAACCAGTGACCAGCCGCGATTTCGCGAGGGTGCTCAGCAAACACTACTTTACCCTGGCCTCAATTCCGGTGCCGGCATTTGCAGCACGACTGTTGGTAGGTGAGATGGCCGATGAGTTGCTGCTGCGTGGGCAGCGGGTGATCCCGCAGGCATTGCAGGATGCTGGCTTTGCTTTCAGGTATCCTACCTTGGATCAGGCTGTAGCAGCCATTCGCTGACGGGAGATAGATGTGAAAATTAAGGGCCCCTGGGAACTCCAGAAAATTCATAATTGGTTGGGAGAGAACAGGTATCCATTGCGTGTTGCCTGCGTGGGTGATGACGGTTATCCAAGAGTTGTCTCGCTCTGGTTTACCTTTCGCGATGGGAAGTTTCACTGCGTGTCACATCGTGATTCACCACTGGTAAAACTATTGCGCAAGGCGCCCAAGGTGGGTTTTGAGATATCGCCCAATCAACCGCCTTATTGCGGTGTGAGGGGGCAGGGGGATGCCGTGCTTTCGAGCGACGGTGCCGCAGATAACTTGTTGTTGGCGATTGATCGATATCTCGGGGACGGCAACCAGTCTCTGGCTACCTGGTTGCTGTCGCGAGTAGACGAGGAAGTCACCATCACTATTACCCCTAGTCGCTTCTTCAGCTGGGACTACCGCTCCCGCATGGATGATAAAGAAACACAGCAAGCAGTACCCGCGGATTGATGAGCTCAGGTCACATTTCGAATCTGTAATTCATCCGGATACGGATTTAGAAATACCTGCTGGGCAATGTATTCGTTAGGGTGATTGGCGAAGTGGTGCTTGAGTAAGGTAATTGGCACGATAAGTGGAATGGCACTGAGGCGATACTGATCGATAAGTGCACTCAGGCGCTGTCGTTCCGCTGGCGCGATATGTTTGCGCAGGTAGCCCGCAAGATGAAACAACACGTTGGCATGGCTGCGACGGCTGGTGCGCATGCTCAAAGCAGTCATCAAGCTGGCGATGAATTCTGTGGCGAGTGCGTCGATGTTTTCCTTACCTGCGTTGGCCAGGAGTTTGCCCAGCGATTTATAGCTGGGCACATGGTGTGCCATTACCAGGTATTTGTAGCGGCTGTAAAAAGCGATCAGGCTACTTGCGCTTAGCCCGTCTGCGCAGAGCTTGTGCCACTGGTGGTAGACGTACACGCGGGTGACAAAGCTCTCACGCAAACCGGGATCGTTGAGGCGCCCGTCGTCTTCCAGAGGTAGTAGTGGGTCGAGTGCCGCCAATGTAGATGCGAACATACCCTGACTGTCGTGGGCGACCACGTTACCTTTATTATTGTAGCGTTTGACCCGATCGAAGCCGCAGCTGGGGCTGCCCTTGACCAGTATGTAACCGCTGAGTCGGGGCGTCTGCTCGATGACCTGATGGGCGAATTCTTGCAACGGGACAGTGACATCGAGTTCCCCTGTAGCCACGTCAACGACGCGCAGTGCGTCGGGCTCACCGACAATCTGGATGGGGGGTCTGGGCACGCCTAAGCCGATCGCCATCTCTGGGCAGAAAGGCCGTGCATCGAAGCACTCCAACATGCGCTGTACATGGCCATTCGCTGCCTTGGTCTGGCCGTCATAGCGCACGGGATTACCGGCGAGGCAGGAGCCTATCCCGACGATAGGCAGGGGCTGGTAATCAGGCGATAAGTTCACTCGGTTGTCCTCCTGTTGACTGAAAACTACGCGTTCCGACGATTCGCTGCAAGAGCCTCGCCAGCAAGGCGGGGAAGGTTTGCTGGGAATGCGCTAATCCACGTCTCGATATGCTGCGTATCACTATCAAACGATGGCAAGAGATGCGAAACAGGTGACACAGATTGAATTTCAAGCCATGCCCTTGTACGGCATCGGCACAGTAGCCCGCCTTACTGGCGTTAAACCGGATACACTGCGCGTCTGGGAGCGCCGCTACAGCCTTGGTGCCAGCCATAAGTCGCCGACAGGGCGACGCCAGTATACCCAGACTGATTTGGACCATCTGCAGCTTGTCTCTGCGCTGGTCGAGTCAGGCACGCGCATTGGCGAGATTGCTGGCAGTGACAGGAAGACCCTGGAGCATTTACTGGATAGCAGCACAGGCACGACAGCGGCTGCGCCCAAGCCCCGAGTGATTTTTGTAGGTCAGCGATTAGCCTCGTGGCTGCAGGAGCATCAGGGCTACCTTGCCAAGTGCAACGCCAAAATCACCGCCAGCAGCGTCATCGAATTTCTGGACGCGGCGTCAACCAACGAGTTTGTGTGCGACGCGCTGGTCGTGGAAAGCACATCGCTGGGGCCAGAGGCGTGGCGCAGGTTGAGCAATGCCAGAGAATGTCTGGGTAACCCCAGCCTCATGGTTCTGGCCGACAGCATCAGTGACCACTGGCGTGAAGAGCTAGACCGGGCCGGTGTGGCCTCTGCGGAGTTCCCTCCGCAGCCAACCGAACTTGCGTACTACCTGGCGCATGGCGTGACCGAGAAGGAATCTGATGCCGGTCACTCAAGCCTGAGCGAATTGGTGAGCACACGCCCGCATGCCTTCAGTGAAAAGCAGTTGAGAGAGCTCAAAGAGATTGGCTCGCAGGATTCGACGCAGCTGATCACCATGGTGGAAGACCTCAACGAGCTAGAGACTGTGTGTGCTTCCCGAGACGGCGACACCTGGCAGGAAGCGGCAAGTAACGCGGTTATCTATGCTTTGGTCAGGCAGGCACGCTGGCTGACCGAACGCGCGCTCGAGACCGCCGTAAGCCCCCATGGGCGGAGCTGATTAATTCGTCTAGAATGGGGTTCTACTCCGCAAAAGGCGAAATCACTTGGGTTCTCTCGGCAGAAGCATGGGTATGGCGGTCGCCATTACCATGTTCCTATTCAGTCTCTGGATGTACCAGCGCAGCGGCGACTGGGTAGCGCTGGTTTTCGCCATCGGTAGCCTGGGCTACGGGGTATTCTTTTTCACTCGTAGAGGGGCTGGCGAATGAAGCGCTCAGTGCACTTACTTTGGCTAGCTGCCTTGATGGCGTTGCTCACGGGCTGCGCCAATATGATGGCCGACTTCGATCCCCCGACAGCCACGTTGGAGAGCTTCAAGGTGCTGCCTTCCGAAGGGACGACGCCTCGATTCGAGATCAAACTGCGCATCGCCAACCCCAACAAAGAAGGGTTGGATATCGCAGGAATCGCATACAGTGTTGAGATACTGGAGAAGGAACTCATCAGTGGCGTCACTAATGACGTGCCATATATCGATGGATACGCCGAGGAAGTGGTCACCGTTGAAGCCGGGCTAAAGCTGTTCCAGCTTGTGCGTCTCCTGGCGGGATTGAGTACTGAGACCAGCAGTAACCTCGACTATCGTTTTACCGCCAAGATTGATTTTAACGGCTTTATGCCGACCCAGCGTATCGAGGAGACGGGGACAATCGACCTGTCATCCCAGCAGTGATTGGGCGAAAATCGCCAGGATAATCAGCGGGCAGACAAATTTCACATACCAGGGCCAGATCTTCCAGAACAGGCTCTGCTCAACCGCAGCGTTGCCTTTGCGCAGCTCCTCCAGTATCGAGTTCCTGTTCCACACCCAGCCTGCGAAGAAGCAGAGCATAAAGCCCAGCAGCGGCTGGCTGTAGCGTGTCGTAATGGAAATGACCAGGCCAAACAATGTGCCGAAGTTGAGTAAAATGGCGGTACTGACCAGAGCGATCGCGCCACCGATAACCCACACGGCGGTGTGTCGTTTTACTCCGTGTTCTTCAATGGTGTAGGCCACAGGTACTTCCAGCATCGAGATAGACGAGGTCAGGGCGGCGATACTCATCAGGAAGAAAAATGTGAAGCTGACAATCAGGCCGGCAAAACCCATGGTCGAAAAGAGCTCGGGTAGCACGGTGAAAATCAGCGTGTCTTCTGAAATCAGTGCCCCGGTTGCGGTGAAAATCTCCACTCCGTTGTGCAAGGCAACGTACATGGCGGGTAGTACCAGAAAGCCCGCCATGACAGCGATGGAGATGTCGACCAGTGTCACCATGCCACCCAGCACAGGCAAGTTCTCCTTGTCAGAAACATAGGAACCATAGATCAGCATGGTACCGACACCCAGCGACATGGAGAAGAACGCAGCGCCAAGGGCAGCGATAATCAGTTTGGGTTCGAGTGCGCGGGAGAAGTCGGGCAGCAAGTAAACTTTTAGCCCGTCAATCGCTCCGTCCAATGTGAGCACGTACACGACCAGGGCCAGCAGCGTCACCAGAAGGGCCGGCATCAGGCGAGCGGACCAGCGTTCGATGCCTTCGCGTACACCTGCGCTGATGATGCTGATCGTCAGGCTCATGAACAGCAGCATGAAAATCATGTTGCGCATGAAGCCGAAGGACACCAACCATTGCGCAGCGTTGTCCATGCCCAGCAGGAGTGCAGCTGCTGACAGGCAATGTGCGATCATCCAGCCCGCCACGATGGCGTAGAAACTCAGGATCAGGCTGGCGACAATAAAGCCGGCAATACCCGTCGTGGCGCCTATTTTTTTGAGCAGGGCAGACGGCGAAATGAGGCGCAAGGCTGTGACGGCATTCGCGTGGGCGTGACGGCCAATGATCAGCTCTGCCATTAACGCCGGGTAGGCCAGGGTAAACGCGAGTATCAGGTAAACCAGCAGGAAGGCCGCTCCGCCATTGCTGGCGGCCTGGGTGGGGAAACCCCAGATATTGCCAAGCCCAACCGCACTGCCTGCCGCAGCCATTACAAACCCAAAGCGGGAGGTAAATTCGCCCCGTGCTGATGCCATGTTTCACCCGATATTGTTGATTATGCGCGGATTGTAGCAGGCTACTGCACGGCCTCACAGGGCCGCAGTGCCTTGTCGTCCCGTTTGATACCGAACAGTTTGCGTGTCATCCGAGGTACTAATGAAAGTACTTCTGCGTAGGCATCAAATGCCGCGGCGATGGGAGAGACTGTGGTTTTGAGATTGTCGAAATCGCCCCTAAGCCGGACCGAAGACGGAACCTGCAATGCCCGAGACTTCGAACGGGGGGTTATTTTGAGATCCATTCGCTGGCCGACCATATCAACTTCTGCCTCTCCGGTAGCCACCATGCGTTTCGTTTCGACGTAGAGACTATCGCTGTTAGCAACGCCGTCCAGCAACTGGAATTTCGCCATAGTGCAATCGATGTGGGTCGATTTTTCCGCTGCAGCGCCCGAGTAGAACCAGGCGAGCAGGTCGGTGGCCAGGAGGTCGTAGGCGGCGCCCTGTATTTCCGCGTTTTCAAGCGCGAGGGCAAGGCTGCCGTCGAGATCACTTAATAGCTCCTCCCTGTTCGCGCCTTGAGAGCTGATACCGCCGCGTACAGTCAGTTCTCCCCTGATGTCGGCGTCCCGGCCCAGGTCCCGGCCCAAGGTGTTAAGCGGGATGGCAATCGCTTCACCGGCGAGGCTGACGAACGGAGGTCTGGCATTCAGATCAATGATGCCGCGCACTTCGCCGACGGTGTCTGCGTAGCCCACGTTGAATTCTCGCAGGGTATAGCGATTGTCCACGCCGGTGATGTGGATGTTGATATTGTCGATATTGGTGCGTTCGCCTACCACGCCGCCAATGTTGATCCTGAAGTCGGTCGGAAGCGAACTTCCCGTACCCAGAACGTTTTCCAGCAATTCCACGGGTTCAGCTTCAACCAGCTGTTCTGACGGGTTGTAGTCCTCTGTGGAAGCCACGCTAGCTTGCAGGCCGATATCATCGAGGTACAGAACAGGGCTTGCGAGTTTGGCCTGTATGCCGGTGATCGTGCCTTTGGCGTGACTGATCCGTGTGTCCAGATCGATTGACGATTCACCAATCTTGCCGCGGTGATTGGCCGTGATCTCGGAAGGAGAGTAAGTCAACTCTGCCTGCCCGTGCAGGGGGTTTAGCCGTAACTCGGTGAGTGTCTCAAGCAGTGCGGTATCTCTTAGCTGGTAATCGATACTAGCCCTGGCGGATAGCGCGCCAGTAATGTCCGATGCCTTTCCCGCGATATCGAGACGGAGTGGGCCCTGGGCTTTCCTGGTTGTAATCGCTATTGCAGGAAGATCCAAAACGTCGTCCTGGTAGTTCAGGCGGAACTGTCCTGCCAGAGCACCCATGTGAGTTGGGTGGCTGAAGTTCTCGAAGATGGTCTGCAAAATCTGGTCGGTCGGGACATCCGAAAAATTTCCCTGTAGCGTCAGGCCATTAAACGGCGCCAGGTTGTTCACCGCACCTTTGGCCCAGAGTTGCAGGTTGGGGCCGTCAACGCTCAGCTGTAGATCGTTCAGTGCGAGACGCTGATCGTGTTGCTGGAATTTCGCCTTGCCGTCAACCCTGCCCAGGGCGGGCACCGCTATGGTGGTGTACTGTGAGAACGCGCTCACATCGCTGAGGGTGATGGCAACACTGGCCTCAGTGCCTGATATGATGGGCTGCTTTAGCGGAGTAATGGCCGCCTCATGCGGAACGATAATGATGTCGAGGTCGCTTCCCCGGGCGGTAAACAGCCCTGTGACAGGCTGCAAAAGCTCGCCGCTGCCCGCTAGCGTGAGATCGCCGTCCAGGACAAACCCTCCGGGCACATCAGTGCCCATGATCTCACCCAGGTAACGACTGTCTGGCGAATCGACGCTCATGGTAAGCGTGACATCCTGGGCGGCGGCTATGCCCTTGGTATCCATCCCTACAAGGTTCCCGGCTTCGCCTGCGAGCCGGAACAGTAATTCGTCAGGGTCGCCGACCTCGATCACTAGATTCTCCAGGGCGATTCTATCCTCACGACCAACCAGGGAACCCGATGCGGAAAATGCGCCGGGCTCGAAGGGCAGGGGGCCTGTCCACTGTGCGAGAGTGGCTACTGAGGGGCCGGTCATGTCCAGCCTGATCTCGTTGTCTCTTGCGCCCATTCGCTGTGGGTCAAGGTGTCCGCCCACGCTGACGATGAGGCCATTGTCTGCCTCGCTGCGAAGCAGAAATTCATCGATGACTGGTTGCTTCAGGGTGCCGGTAATCGTTGCATTTCCGGCCGCTCGCCCAAGGCTGTGCAGGTCGAGATTGAGCCACTCGAGCACCACATCCATTGAAGAAATCTCGCCTGCCGCAACCAGTTTCAATTCACCACCCGCCTGAATGTCGTATTCCATCGTACCGGCGGCTTCGACCCCATAGGCGGGCATATTGTCGAGCGTGAATAGCGCGTTGTTGAGAACAAAGCCGTTAGTGTCCCCGTTCATCTCGGCTTCGAGTTTTAGCCTGCCTTCGAGGACGCCCCGGGCTCTGAAACCGCGGAGAAATTCACGAATGTCTGCGTAATCGGCATTCAGTTTGAAGTCGTAGCTGAACTCGTCACGGGAACCTCTGACCTCACCATTTAGCCGCACAAAACTGTTGGATGCAGGCGCGGTGAACTTGCCATGCAGGTCGACAGAACTAATCCTGCCATGATCTCGCAGTGTGGAGATTGCAATATCCAGCTCAAGTGGCTCACCTTCATAGCGTGCCTGACCGCTGGCCTGGAAGCTATGGGAGTCCGGCCGGCCACCCTGAATGTCTTCCAGCGGGAAAATGAAAATGTTCTCTCCGGCGGTTACCAGGTGAAATTGACCGACACTGAGGTCTGCCGGTAACCAGCCGAGATAGTTCAGCCATTCTCTGGGGCGCGGATCATCCACATCGTCACTGTCAGAGGTGTAGAGAATGACTTGCCGCGCGCTAAGCGTCGTGGCCTCGAGGTTGGCGCGATAGAGGTCTCGCCAGCCGATATCACCTGCAAACCCCAGCACACTCAGGAACGGCGGTGCAGCGTCATCCTTTGGATAGAGATGGATCTCTTCAGCGCTTACCTTGCGCTCGAGGGGGCGAAGCACCGGCTTTACCAGGTTGAGCCGATATTCGGTAAAGGTTTCCACCGCCCAGTGTGAGAACGCAATCAGGGTGCGCTCAGAGCGCATTGCGAGTAGCGGCAGTGCCAACAACACTAGCAGCAACAATACGGCAATGAGCAGTTTACGCATGGTGTTGTGGGCCTGAACTCGATTCAGTGGGGGAGTGTAGCACGGTGCGATGTTGATCTAGTTACCGTGATTTTCTTGGCTGTAAGTGCGCCCGATGCTATCATTCGGCTCCCTCCAAGGGGCTGATTTTCAGCCTGCTCCTTCCGCCCGGATGGTGAAATTGGTAGACACAGGAGACTTAAAATCTCCCGACCTTACGGTTGTGCGGGTTCAAGTCCCGCTCCGGGCACCATACTGCAAAAACTGGTATTCTTTTCCCTCTTTCGAAATGACGATTTAGGCGAGGTTTTCCTTGAAGCAGGCTCTCATCAACATGCTCACAATGCAGGACAATATGAACACGCGGGTGCATCCTCAGTGGATCGAGCAACACTTTGAGTGGTACCGCGCGGCCTGGATTGAATGCGGGGAATTGATAGACCACTACGGCTTTAAGTGGTGGAAAAAACAGCAGCCAGACCTGGAACAGGTGCGGCTCGAAGCAATCGATATCTGGCACTTTGGTATGTCGGCCCTCTTTGCCGAGGACAAGTCTATTGAGACTCTCGCCGCAGAGATTGAAGCCGACATTCGCGGTCATCAGCCCAGCGGTGACGGCGTGCGCGAAGCTACCGAGGCACTGGCGCTCAATTGCCTTGAAACGAAAGGCTTTTCGGTGGGCTTGTTCTGGGACCTGATGCTGGCTTCCGGGCTGGACTTCGACGGGCTGTACGCTGCTTATGTCGGTAAGAACGTACTGAATTTCTTCCGCCAGGACCATGGCTATAAAGATGGTTCCTACATCAAGAACTGGTCCGGGAAGGAAGACAACGAGCATCTGGTCGAGATTGTGGATTCGCTGGATAAGGGAGCGGAGGACTTCGCCAAGCAGGTCTATTCCGCGCTTGAGAAGCGCTACCGCGAGCTCGCGTTGGACTGATCAGTGGCGGACGAAGACAGCAAGCTCTCTACCACGGCACTGGCGAAGAAGCTGGATATTCCTGTCCAGCAACTGTTTGCCACGCTGCGGGACTACGGCTGGATTCGCCGCACCGGGGATGCCTGGTTACTGCTTCCCAAGGGGGAGTTTGAGGGGGGCTCTTACCAGAATAGCCGTCGCTATGGACGCTATATCGTCTGGCCACAGGCGCTCGATCATCACCCTCTGCTGGCAGCGATCGAGTCAAATCAGCGCATTACTGCCGCTTCCATGCGGCGTTATTATCCGCGCCTTCACGCTCGTCAGATCAACCGGGCCCTGGCTGAGATCGGCCTCCAGCACCATACCATTCTGGGCTGGGAACTGACGCCGTTGGGGCGGTCACTGGGAGGGAAGCAGGAAGAGAGCGAGGCCAGTGGCGCTTATTATGTCACCTGGCCTCACGAAATTATTGATAACACCGTTATCCACCGTGAGCTTACCCGCCAGTCTGACCAGATACCCACGGCGGAGCCGGCGCAAGCAGGTGCTGAGCCTGATCTGTTTGCCAATCCGGGTGAGAACATCAGCTGCGATGGTATCGACGGCCATCAGTTGGACTCCAGCCTGCAAATGCGCGTGTGTAACTGGTTGTATCTCGCTCAACTCGCCCACGCTTACAAGCGCGCATTACCTACAGAAGAGCTGATCACAGCGGATTTCTATATTCCCGCCGGAAGTGTCTATATCGATTGCTGGGACACCGATATCACTGCGGGTGAAATATCCACGCGCCTGCGAAAACGCGAGATCTACCGCGAGCTGGGGCTACACAGCCTTGAGGTTAATGCAGCTGATGTTGAACGCCTCGATGAGGTGTTGGGCAGGGGCTTGCTGGAGCTGGGCATTCGTTGCTGAGTTACCGGCGCTGCAGAAAGACGCCACACTCCATATGATCGGTGTAGGGGAACTGATCAAACATCGCATGGCGTTTTACGACGTGTGTTTTCGTCAACACCGCCAGGTTGTCTGCCAATGTATTTGGATTGCAGGATATGTAGATAATCGAATCAAAGCGCTGCACCATCTGTACGGTGGCGTCATCCAGGCCCGCGCGTGGAGGGTCTACGAACACAGTTCGTAAATCATATTCCCGCAATGCTTTGGGCAGGTCTTGCAGGCGCCTGAATTCGCGTTCCCCCTGCATGGCCTGAGTCACTTCTTCCGCAGCCAGGCGAATGATCTGAATATTCTCTACACCATTGGCAGCGAGGTTTTCGCGCGCTGCGCGCACCGAGGTTTTCGCCAGCTCTGTGGCAATGACCTGATCGAAGTGTTGCGCCAGTGGCAGCGTGAAGTTGCCGTTGCCGCAGTAAAGCTCCAGCAAGTCACCGTCGAGAGCAGCGGCACGGCCGCACGCCCACTCGATCATTTTGATATTGACCCGCGCGTTCGGCTGGGTGAATGCTTGCTCATACTGGTTGTAGCTGTAGGTCTTGCCTTCGATCTCGAGTTGTTCGGTGACCCAGTTCTTTCCCAATACGAGTTTTTGTTTACGACTGCGGCCAATCAGTGAAATGCCAGGGACATGGCCGTCGAGAAAGACACGTAACGCCTCTGCCTCGCGTTCCCAGGCGTCCTCCAGTTTGCGGTGATAGATCAGCGTAACCAGTGTGTCGCCTGCCAGCGTGGCGAGAAATTCAACCTGAAACAGCTTGCGGCGCAACTCCGGGTTGGCGGTCAGCGCCTCGCGCAAGACGGGCATCAGCTGGCCGATCGTGTCACAGCCGATGGGGAAGTGCGTGATCGGCACCGGGGTCCTGGGGTCGTCCTTGCGGAACATGACGTAGTCGAGCGAGTCGCCGTCATGCCACATGCGAAACTCCGCGCGCATGCGAAAACCGGTGGGCGCTGAAGGATAAATGTCGGGCTCGCCCGCACACCAGGGTGCGAGACCGTGAGCAACCGCCTTGCGTTTCTCGGCCAGTAAACGGGTGTAGTCATCTGGCTGGACATTGCTCATGGGCATGTCAGAAACGCTCCTTGTCGCGGTTGTTCCAGAGCTCTGTGGCGTGTGCCTGGCACGGTGCCAGGCTGTCCGCAAAGCCAACAGCAAGCAGGGCAGCAGCCGTGGTTGCCAGTGTAGCGTCACGACCGTAGGGGTCGTGTTGCGCGCCTCGCCAGAGGGCCTGCAGCGGGGCCACGGAGGGCTGGTCTACCGCGGCTACCTTGTCGGCCACGGTGCGCGGCAGCAACAGCTCGGACTCCTGCTGTCCCTGCAACAGCATTAGCCGGGTTTTGGCCTGCGGCTTGATTTCAACCTCGCCGCTGTCGCCTTTGAAAACCAGCGAACGGGGCTGCCCCAGCAGCTTGTCCGCTGCATGGTGGAGCTCAGCGTAAGCCGGGTGGAAAATACTGTGGATACTCGCGGACGCCTGTAGCGGGTTGAACATACGTGACAGGGTGTTGACCGGCGAACGCAGTCCGAGCAGGGGGCGGAGCAACATCAGTTGGCTCAAGGGTGCACAAAACCGGCGGATCGGCAGGTAGCTGATGCTGTCGCGATCCAACTGGCTGGATACCTGTTTCCAGGAATCAGCGACGGGCAGGCCCAGCGATTGCATCGCCTGTTCAGTGTAAAGCCGGCCCTGGGTGTGGCCATCACCGCCGTGCAGAAACACCCTGTAGCCCGCCTGGGCGATGAGCGTGGCTGCCAGCAGGTACCAGGGATGCTGGGCACGCTTGCCAGCGTAGCTGGGCCAGTCGAGGTCTGCGCTGAGGCCAGCAGGTGGCGCGGTCATCTCTGTGCGGCATGCGTCGACGAAGCCTGCAAGCTCTTCACCGGTCTCTTCTTTCACGCGCAGAAGCATCAGGAAGGCGCCCACCTGCATAGCGTCAGCTTCGCCGCGCAGCAACATGCCAAAGGCCGTGTGTGCCTCCGCTCGGCTGAATGAACGGCTACCGGTTTTTCCCTTGCCCAGAATGCGGATGTATTGGGCAAAGGGGTGTTCTTCACGCGGGATTTGAAAGTCAGTTGTCACAGGCAGTTTTCAGGTTTTGGCAGGCCGGCGATTTTGCTGCCGATCTTTGCGGGTGATCCGGGAAACAGGCTTAGAAGATACAGGCTTTTGCCTTTTTCCGGCCCCAGTTTCAAAGCGCAGTATTTTACCAGAGGCCGCATCGCGGGAGAGGCATCGAATTCTGCATAGTACTCTCGCAGCAGCGTGATCACTTCCCAGTGCTTGTCATTGAGTGCGATACCCTCGGTGGCGGCGATCTCACCGGCCAGCTCCGGCGACCAGTCATCGAGCCTCAGCAGAAAGCCTTCCTTGTCGAAAGCGGTGTTGGAGGCCACGGTCAGTACCAGGCCAGTTGGCGTGGATAGTACTCGCTGAGTGCGACAAAGCCAGCCATGTCGGTGGTGGGGAAGGCGAGTCCCTCGACATCCAGGCCCGCGGCGAGAGCGTCACTGTTGAGTACAAGTACTTTGGCAGCACTGCCTCGCAACATTTGCTCCGCTTCACTTGCGGGGAGGGCACAGTACACGCCATCGCCCAGGAGCAGAATGGTGTCGTCCTTGTCGACAGCGCACAGGCATGCGTCGAGGCTGGTGGAATTCGCGAGCGTATGCAGGATCATGTCAGCAGCTCACCAGATGATCGCAGTCGTTCAACAATGCCTTCACGGCAGTATCGTCCAGCGCTATCGCAGGAAGAACCAGGTCTGCAGCTGTCAGGCCATGCCGCGCCAGTGCTGCGGATTCGACGTAGACTTCTTCTATATCGACCAGTGGCAGGGAGGAGAGCGCACGGCCGATATTTTTCTGGCCGATGTTTTCGCTGGCCTGGTCTGGTATTAGCTGTAGGACGCCATCGCCGGTGAATAACAGGTCGAAGTCCTGCTCGAAAGCGCCCATGGCCAGGGCAAGATCGACCGAGGCGCGGGCAAGGCTGCTGCCATAGGGTGCCCGGCGCATAAGCACCAGGTAGCGTTTTTTATCAGGCATATCAGCCACCGAAGGTCAAAAGCCTGTCCGCACCGGCGCCGGCATCGACCAGCTGGCCGAGGCCGGAAACAGTAAATGCGGGGTGCACAGTGGTCGCGGCGCGCTCATAGCGCCTGGCTTCAGTGGTGTCGAGCATGCCGCGTTTGATGGCGGAGGAGATGCACAACACCAGGTCGATGTCGTGCGCTTCGGCAAGGCTCACCCAGGGTGCCAGCCGATCTGCTTCATCCTGGGGGAAAACGGCGGTAGCGGAACCGGTCGACGTGCCCTCGTCGAGGAAGAACACCCGATTAACCTCGTGCCCGGCCGCAATCGCAGCCTGTGCAAACGCGCATGCGGTGCGAGCGCCTGAGCCGGAGGCAGGAGAGCTGGTCACGAGCAGGGTGTAAATCAAGTTCGGTTCCTCGAAAACAAAAAACCCCGGCCAATGACCGGGGTCTCTTGCGATTGCTTGCGCTTAGTCGTCGCCGCCGAAGGCAGTGAGCAGGTGCAGCATGTGGATGAACAGGTTGTAGATGTTCAGGTACAGGCTGACGGTCGCGCGGATGTAGTTGGTCTCGCCGCCGTTGATGATACGGCTGGTATCAAACAGGATCAGGCCGGACATAATCATCACGATGGCCGCAGAAACGGTCAGTGACAATGCCGGAATGCCCAGGAAGATGTTGGCGATGGAAGCGACAACAGCGACCAGCAGGCCTACCATCAGGAAGCCGCCCATGTAGGAGAAATCCTTGCGAGTTGTCAGCGCGTAGGCAGAAAGACCGAAGAACACTACCGCTGTGCCGCCAAGGGCTTGCATGACCAGGGCAGGGCCGCCGGGCATCGCCATGTAGTAGTTCAGCATGGGGCCAATGGATGCGCCCATCACGCCGGTGAAGGCGAAGATAGCGGGCAATCCCTTGGCCGTGTCAGCCATTTTGTGGACGACGAACAGCAGGCCAAAACCCACCAGGCTGAGAATCAGGCCCATGCCGTGGCTCAGGCCCATGGCCATGGAGATGCCGGCTGTGACCGCGGAAAAGGCCAGGGTCATACCTAGTAGCATGTACGTATTCTTGAGCACCTTGTTGGTCGCAAGGACACTGTCCACGCCAGCAGTGTTCATGTTGTACAGACTCTTGTCTTGCATCGTTTACTCCGTTGTTTGGCACGTTGGTGTGCGAATATCCTATAGACAGATAATAAGGGTGAATAGTTCAAATTTAAAGGGTTCTTGGCCTTGAATTTAAAATGGGTATCTTGCTGAATTTACAAGAGTTTTTTAAGGGCTATTACGGCCGCAGGGAATTGTCATGAGCGAACAGATCGTGGTGTCTTCTGACACCTTCACCATCGAGGCCCCGGCAGCACTGGTGTGGCAGGTTATTGTCGACTTCAGCAAGTACGGTGAATGGAATGCATTCTGTCCTTCTATGGAGGCAGAATTGGTATTGGGCGCACCCGTGGTGATGAAGGTAGACCTAGGTCACGGCCTGAGTGACCAGATTGAGTACATGTCCTGCATCGAGGCTCCGCATCGGATCGCCTGGCGCATGGAGAACAACCCGGGTGACCCCATTCATGCAGAGCGCTGGCAGGTGATCGAGGCGCTTGATGACGAGCGCTGTACCTATGTGTCCTATGACGAATTCTCCGGCGAGGCGGCCGCGGGGATGGTGGAGATGATGGGGGAAGCGGTGCGCAATGGGTTTAATGTGTGTGGCGAAGGCCTCAAACGAAGAGCCGAAACGCTGTTTAAGCAGCTTTGATCAATAGCTCAAACGACCGCTTGCGATCCTCAAAATAATACATATTGGTCACGGCCATAATCTCATCTGCCTGATGTAACTCAGCCAGACGACGAATCTGCGCCCACACCTGGTCAGCAGTTCCCACCGCGCGGCTGTCCTCTCTGCTGCGAATAAACGCTTGCTCCCGCGGGCCCAGGTGGTAGGCGCAGGCCTCTGCCGGGGTGAGTGACTTGCCATTGGTTTCACCGCTAAAAAAGCGGAACAGGTTTAGATCGTGGGCCAGACAGAGCGCTCGAGCGCGCTCTTCATCGTCGGCACAGAACACACTCACGGTAAGAATAGCGTGCGGCTCTGGCTGCAGTTCACTGGGCTGAAAGTGCTGTTTGTAGTGCCCGATCAGGCGATGATCCGCCTGCGGGTTGATAAACAGGCCCAGGTTGTAAGGCAGGCCTCGCTGGGCGGCGAGCACTGCGCTGTCAGGGCTTGAGCCCAGCATCCAAACGGGAATGCTCGGCTGGGGTTTGGGGCTGACTAACGGCTGGGCGCCGGCGTTCCAGAGGTAGTCACACAGCTGCTCCGTGAGTTCCGGGAAACGTTCAAACTTGGGCCGGCCGTCGGTGGCCAGCGCCACGGCAGTAGACATATCTGCTCCGGGAGCACGGCCTATGCCTACGTCAATACGGCCAGGGTAGAGGTTGCTTAAAAGTGAAAAGACTTCCGCGACCTTGTAGGGGCTGTAGTGAGGGAGCATGATCCCGCCGCTACCGATACGGATGCTGGTGGTAGCGGCGCCGATTGCGGCCAACAAGACCTCCGGCGCGCTGCCAGCAACTGCGGAGAAAGCATGATGCTCGGAGAGCCAGAAGCGCTGATAACCGAGGGTTTCAGCCCACTGGGCCATCTCGATGGTTTCGCGCAGTGCCACCGGCGCTTCGTCGGGGGCCCGAGCCAGTGATTGGTCGAGGATGGAAAGGCGCATGCCAGGGAGCTTAGTTTCCCTTCACGATGCCATGGGCGGCGAGATCATCCATAAAGGAATCAATGAATGCGGAGCGCATCTGGCCAATATCGTCTGACTCTTCAATGCCGGCAGACGCTTCCCACAGGCGATCCTCGGTCTCTATTTCATAGAGTTTCGCAGTGAGATGTACTGATTTATGTTCCGACCAGAAATCCTGGGTCTCGCCCACCTGATAGGGCACGCCGTAGATACGGCCGCGGCCGTAGTAGCCTGTTCCATACACGGGGGCTACGCCATAGTATTTGCGCCCGGGGTGTAATACGGCGGTTTCGTCACGCCCGGCGAACAGTGTGACCAGTACGGTATCAACGTCCGCCTCGGCGGCCATTGCACCAATATCTTCTTTGGTGATTTCTGTGCCGGCTTTCAAGGTATGGCTGGCTACAGCCTTAATGCCCTCAGCGGTGAGGGCGGCGGTGAATTCGTTCTCAAATGCTCTGCGGCTTTCCTCCCTGGAGGCGGCGGTATAGACGAGGACGCCTTTGAGGCCCTTTTTATCGGACAGATTGGTCGCTACCCAGGTTTTCTCTACTGAGGCGGTCTGGGTACACGCAGACAGGAATAGGGCGAGTATAAGAAGCGGGGCAGCAGCAATAGAGTATTTGATGGGGAAATCCTTAATGGTGACATTGGAGTGTGGTCACGGGCTGCGAGACACGCAGGCCGTGACCAGCGGCAGGCATCAGGGCAGCGCTACAATCCAGCTGCTGTCTTCGAACCACTTCTTACGCAGGTTCGAGGTCAGGCCTGTTTTTTCGAACGTAGACAGGTAGTTGCGCACCAGGTTAGCGAACTGCGGGTCGGCGTTTGTCATTGCAATGCCAACGGGCTCAACAGACAGTGGCGGCTCGATCACGCCCAGGCCAGCACCGGGATTACGAAGGACGGTCAGCTTCAGGATTGGCAGATCGGCAATCATGGCGTCGACGTCACCAGCCAGCAGCATTTTCACGCCTTCGTCATAGTTGGCAATAGTACGCAGGGTGGCGTTAGGCAGGTTGCGCTTTACAAAGCTCTCACTGGTGGAGTTGCTCAGGGCGACCAGTTTCTTCTCCGAGTTGTTCAGGTCAGCACCGGATTTCACGCTGCTCATAGCCTGGGAAGTGGTCAGCATGGACTTGCCTGACAGCATATAGGGCCCTACAAAGCTTACCTTGCGAGTTCTTTCCGGAGTGATAGCCATTCCGGAAAGCACCATGTCAGCTTCGCCACTCTCGATCGTGCCCAGCAGTTCGCCAAAGGGCTTCTGAACGATTTCGAGTTCTACTTTCATCATGCCGGCGAGGGCGCGTGCCAGGTCAATATCAAAGCCGATCACAGTTTTGTCCCGGCTAACGGCGTTGAAAGGAGGCTGGTCACCTGACACGGCAACCTTGAGAACACCGGCTTCGACGACACGATCCAGTACCGGGCTGGCAGCGAAGGAGAGGCTGGACAGGCAAAGAGCGATTGCGCCGAAGAGCAGGGCGCCAAAGCGGGTGGGTTTGTTTCTAGACTTGAGCATACAAAAACCTTTGATGGGTTGTTTATTGGGGATGCCGTGCTTTTTCAGGGCAGGGGAATACTAGCACTTATTTGTGGGAGTGGTAGTGCTAGTAGCCGTTGACGGTAGATATTGGGGGCAACAAAAAAGGGCACCCTTGTGGGTGCCCTTTTTTGTTGTATGGCGGTGGGCCAGGGATTCGAACCCCGGGAGGGGATAAACCCTCAACGGTTTTCAAGACCGCCGCTTTCGACCACTCAGCCAGCCCACCAAAACCTTCAAATTGTTTGCGCCCGAGCCGCAGCGCGGAGCTGGCGAGGATTATACCTTTTCGAATAACAGGCACAAGGGCCAACAGGCCTCTTGTGCTTGTTTTCTCGAGGCATTTTACACCTGGGCGGCTTCTTCTTCCTCTGTAGCTTCGGTGACCGGCTCAGTTGCCGGCGCTTCTTCTGCTACCGGAGCAGCTGCCTCGGGCAATGCACCACGTGGGTCGTTCGGCGCGCGCGCAACAATCCGGCCGCTGTGCGTAGCCGCTGGAGCGACTTCGTCACTGAACAGTGCGAATGTGTTGGTGCTCACCTCAACGTCGGTAACCGGCTTGGCTGCAATGCGTGGGTCGTTAACCGCACGGCCATCAGCCGTAATGCCGACGGGGGCCGCTTTCGGTGCAGGCGTTTCGGCCACAGGCTCAACAGGAGCCGGTGTGGCTTGTGCAGGAGCTGCAGCAACCGGCTCAGCAGGCGCTTCTGCACCAGGTTTCGCTTCGGGCGTGGAGGCTTCTGCAGTCGCAACAGGCGCTTCTAATTCAGCAGGGGCAGTGGACGCTGGTGCTGCGGGAGTGGCTGCAGCGGCAGGCGTTTCTACCACAGGCGCAGCAACGGCGGGGGCCTCCGTCGTGGGTTCTGCCGCAACGGGTGCGGGCGCTTGCTCAGCTTCTGGCCTGGCCTCGGGCGCGGGCTTGGGCTTGGCGGCAAGTGCTTCCACATTTCCGGTTGCAGCTTCTCCTTCAGGCTTACGGCCGCGGTTGCGACGACGGCGGGGCTCGCCACGCTTCATCTCAGACGGGCGCTTGCGTGGGGCGTCTTCACGGCGTTCTTCGCTCTGTGCGGCGGTGTCCTGCTGGTTTTCAACAGGCGTTTCAGCGGCGACATCCTGCTTGCGACGGTCGTCGTTGTTGCGACGGCGGTTGCGATTACGGTTGCGGTTGTTGCCACCTTCTTCGTTGCGCTGACGCTTTTGGCCTTCGCCGCTCTCGGAACGTTGCTGTGGATCGCGGCGTTCTTGCTCGCCGCGCTGCTCGTTGCCGCGGTTCTGTTGATTGCGGTTCTCGCCGCGCTGCTGACCGTCACCACTGCGCTCGCCATTCCGGTTGCGATTGCGGTTGCGGTTGCGATTGCGGTTACGGTTGTTGCCGCCGGATTTCTGCTCGCCCTCGCCCTGACGTTGCTGGCGACCCTGAGGCTTCTTCTCGGCAGGTTTTTCCTCAACCTCTGGTTCACCGGCAATGGCGGACCAGATACGAGAGAACAGACCCGCTTTAGGCTTGGGCTCAGGTTTGGCTTGTTGCTTGCCACCGCGGTTGCGATTTTGCTGCTTCGGCTTCTCCTGACGAGGAGCGGCTTCTGGCGCTGGCGCTGTTGGTGCTATCGCCTGGACAGCGGCTTGCTGGACAGGAATGGCAGCCTTGTGGCTGTCGGTTATAGCGTCCATATCGGGCTCAGCGATATCGATCTTGTAGCTGATCTCGTGGCCTTCTACCTCGTCGTCACGCAGGCGCTGTACTTCGAAGTGTGGTGTTTCCAGGTTGGGGTTGGGTACCACGAGTACGCGTACTTTGGTGTCGCGCTCTACATCGTTGAGAGCGCCACGCTTTTCGTTGAGCAGGTAGGCAGCCACGTCCACTGGAACGATGGCACGGACTTCAGCGCTGCGCTCCTTGATTGCTTCCTCTTCCAGCAAGCGCAGGATTGAGAGTGCAAGTGATTTGGTGTCGCGGATAGTGCCTTGACCGTTACAACGGGGGCAGACTTTGCCGCTGGTTTCGCCGAGTGATGGACGCAGGCGCTGGCGTGACATTTCTAGCAGGCCAAACCTTGAGATACGGCCGACCTGTACCCGGGCACGGTCGATATCCAGAGCGTCGCGCATGCGGTTTTCAACCTGGCGCTGGCTCTTGGATGCCATCATGTCGATGAAATCGATGACAACCAGGCCACCCATGTCGCGCAGTCGCAACTGGCGGGCCACTTCGTCGGCGGCCTCCAGGTTGGTCTTGAGCGCAGTTTCCTCGATGTCCTTACCCTTGGTGGCACGGGCGGAGTTGATATCGATGGAGACCAGAGCCTCGGTTGGATCGATCACAATGGAGCCGCCGGAGGGCAGGCGTACTTCGCGCTGGAACGCGGTCTCGATCTGGCTCTCGATCTGGAAGCGGTTGAACATCGGAATGTTGTCTTCGTACATGCGCAGGCGGCTTTTGTACTGAGGCATTACCATGCCGACAAAATCCTGAGCCTGTTTGAAGGCATCCGTGGAGTCGATCAGCACCTGGTCGATGTCATCGCGCAGGTAGTCGCGCACGGCGCGAATGATCACGTTACTTTCCTGGAACAGCAGGTTGGGGGATTTTACCTCTTCGTTGGCGTTGCCAATCTTTTCCCACAGCGACAGGAGGTAGTTGAGATCCCACTGCAGTTCTTCGGTGGAGCGGCCCACAGCGGCGGTGCGCACAATCACCCCCATGCCATTGGGGATTTCCAGGTGAGACATGTTTTCGCGCAATTCGCTGCGCTCGTCGCCTTCAATGCTGCGGGAGATGCCGCCAGCACGGGAGTTGTTGGGCATGAGTACCATGTACCGGCCAGCGAGGCTGATAAACGTGGTGAGAGCAGCGCCCTTGTTCCCGCGCTCTTCCTTATCCACCTGGATGATGATCTCGGTGCCTTCCTTGACCACGTCCTTGATTTTCATTCGACCGTCGCCATCTGGCTTGCGGTAGAAGTATTCTCGGGCGATTTCCTTCAGTGGCAGGAAGCCGTGGCGCTCGGCGCCGAAGTCGACAAACGCCGCTTCGAGCGAGGGTTCTACACGGGTAATTTTGCCCTTGTAGATGTTGGATTTTTTCTGGATTCGGGTACGGTTCTCGATGTCCAGGTCGTATAGACGCTGGCCGTCGACCAGCGCAACGCGCAACTCTTCAGGTTGAGTTGCATTGATAAGCATTTTCTTCATAGATGTGCCATTAGCCTTGTGAGCAGGCCTGGCGGGGCAGGGAATACAGTTCCAGAGCAGGCTTTTCAGGCCTTTTGGGGAGAGGCTGTAGGTAAGCAGGGCTAGGGCCCTGATTGCGTGAATGCCACTCCCGGCATCCAGGTTCCAGGGGCTCCGCCGATCTGGCGGGGCCTTGCAGCGCCGGTGGGATGTTGTGGTACTGATCCCGCCTTTTTGTTAGTGTCGCAGCACCTGGGGCTTGCGACGACGCTGTAATATCTCGTTAACTGATTCGGTGTCCCGGCAGTCACTACTGCTCGGTTTCGTTTTATGTCGATGATGGCGCCGGGCTGGCGGCGTTTATACGCCGCAGATGTGGCCCTCGCCTCGACATCCTCGTTACATGTGATCTGTCTGGCGGTACCTTGCTCTCTCGTCGGCAGGCCCAAACTTCGCCAGGGTTGTTACTCACCGGCACCGGTATGTTCACGGGCGGGTTCGATCACAGCGCGGGACTATAGCAGCAATCCTGAGAAAATTAAACGAATTCCGGAACTTATGTCAGATAGCGAACAATCAAGGCCAAGTGTGCGGTTTGTCACCGTTGGCGAAGACTTCTCCGGCCAGCGCCTGGACAACTTCCTTAATCGCGAGTTGAAGGGGGTCCCGCGCACGCGGCTGTACAAGGCGATGCGCAAGGGAGAGATCCGGGTGAATAAGGGCAGGGTGAAGCCCGATTATCGCCTCGTCACCGGCGATAAGGTGCGAATTCCGCCTCTGCGTACCCCGGCACCAAGCGATCCGCCCACTATTCCCCGATATTGGGCGGAGCAGCTCAGCGAGCGTATCGTCTATGAAGACGGCACACTGTTGGTGGTCAACAAGCCGTCCGGGCTGGCCGTGCACGGTGGGTCGGGCCTCAATTTTGGCATGATCGAGTGTCTGCGACAGACGCGCCCGGATGACCGCTATCTGGAGTTGGTGCATCGCCTGGACAGGGATACCTCCGGCCTGATCATGGTGGCAAGAAAGCCGGCGACGTTGCGTGAGCTACATCGGCAGCTGCGCGAAGACCGGGTCGACAAACGCTATCTCGCGCTCGTGCCGGGCCAATGGCCACGAAGCCTGAAGCGGATAGAGGCGCCGCTGGAGAAGAATACGCTCAAGTCCGGTGAGCGTATGGTGCGGGTCTCCAAAGACGGCAAGCCCTCTATTACCGAGTTCAGCGTGGTAGAGCGCTTTGAACGCGCCACGCTGGTACAGGCCAAGCCCGTCACAGGGCGAACCCACCAGATTCGCGTGCATGCGCTACACGCTGGTTTTCCATTGTTGGGTGACGCCAAATACGGGTCGGAGAAGGGCGAGGCTCTCTGTCGAGAGCTCGGTCTCAAGCGCCTGTTCCTGCACGCCCATCAACTGCGCTTCAAGCTGCCCGAAGTAGGGCGTATGGACCTGCTGGCAGAGCTCGATAACGACCTAGAAGAAGCTTTAGTTAAGCTACGTAAGTAATTGTAAATGATAGTATTTGATTGGGATGGTACGCTCTCGGATTCAGTGGCGCAGATTGTTGTAGCGGTACAGCAGGCCGCCACTGGAATGGGCCTGAAGGCGCCGTCCGACGCGGCGGCGGCAAACATAATTGGCCTGGGCTTGCGTGAGGCAATGGCCAGATTGTATCCCGACATCCCGGACACTGACCTGGTGGCAATGATCCAGGCCTATTCAAGGACCTATGTTGCCAATGAGCAGGATGTTCCCGCGCTCTTCCCCGGTGCACTTGAAACTCTTCATGAACTGCGGGCGCGTGGTTACGGCCTGGGTGTTGCTACAGGTAAAAGCCGACGCGGCCTCGACCGGGTGCTGGGTAAGTTGGGTCTCGAGGGCTTTTTTGATGTTACTCGTTGCGCTGACGAAACCCGCTCCAAGCCGCATCCACTCATGCTCGAACAGATCATGGCCGAGCAGAGCGTGGCCGCTGAGCGCGTTGTGATGGTGGGCGATACTGAATACGACCTGGAAATGGCTTCCAATGCAGGCGTGGCGTCCATTGGGGTGAGCTTTGGCGTGCACAGTGTGGAACGTTTGCGTAAACACAAGCCGATTGCCGTGGTGGATGCGCTGCCGGAATTACTGGAAGCTCTTCCCGAAGACTCTTCCTGGCGATAGTCGAGCAACAGGGTGAGGGCTTCCTCTTTGAAAGCCCCTGATTTGCCGCTATCCGGGCTGTAACTCCAGTTCGCCCGCCGCGTAGGCCTCAACATATTTTCTGAATTTGCTGAACATGCGACGATTGGCCATGCGCATCAGTGGCCGCGTCAGCCACATCATATTACTGGCGAAACCGCGTACCTCCATAGCCATGTACCATTCCACACGACAAGTGCCGTCCCCCAGATCGGTGACTCGGTAGTCCTCGAGGAAACGTTCGGTGGCATCCTTGCTACACCCAATGAAGGTGAACGCCATGCGTTTCCCTGGCTCCCAGGCGATAAACTCCTCATACCCATCCATGCCACCCATCATCGACACGGTGCGGGTTGTGCCTAGACCAAACGGCTTGGGCGAGGTCCATTCAACGTGCTGTATCGGCATGGCCCATACCGTCCAGGAATGGGCGTCTTCAAACACTTCGAAGATCTGCTCAGGCGTGGCTTGAATGACTTCCTCGGCTTTGAATACATTTTTTGTCTGCTCAAGAAAGTCCAGGCCAACAGGGGTGCATTCGAAGTACTCGCTCATTTTATTTTTCCTCTGGGCAGTTCCTTTGGACGGCTACTTTGGGTAACCAGGTTGGCCACTATACGGGCCGAAGTGTGCATTAAGCGCCTGCCGAAGGCGAATGTCAGTATTCATTGCGGCCAACAGCCACTGACTGAATGATTTATTCTAGATGCCGCCCCTGTCAGTCGATGGGCCCCCTGATCTGCTCGATAATCGGTTTCCAAAAACCGGCAGGTGTTGCATAGGGCGTGTATAAGCTCAGCCGGTCAGGTGTTGAACCGTACTTTTGGGCTATGCGGGCCGCAATATTCGCCGGTTCATCGTAAATGCAGAACGCCTCGAAGAAAGTGTCGTCTATGAGGTCCGCCAATTGGTCCCATTTGCCTTCCTTGGTCAGTCGATTCGCTTCCGGCTGCAGGTCGGCGTAGCCGATCGCAGCCATCGGAGGTATATAGGCGGGTGTAGAGGCATAGAATCCAAGCAGGCCTTTGATGCTGGCTTTGGCGGCCTGCATCGCTTGCTCGTTCTCGCCGGTGGCGATCATTGCTCCCAGGGAAATGATGAAGTCCGATTCCGGCTTGTCGGTTTTAGCCAGGCCCTTGCGCAAGTTGGGCAGGGCATGTTGCTCAATGAAGGTCTGGTTGTTGAATGGGTGCATGATAATGCCATCGGCCACTTCACCCGCCACTTCGGTCATCTTTGGGCCCAGCGCGCCAAGCAGGACAGGCGGCTTGCCATAGGGGTTCTCGCCTGCGTTGAACATGGGGGTCATTAAGGTGTGCCGGGTAAACTCTCCTTCGAAATTCAGCCGTGTGCCATCCTGCCAGCAATCGAAGAATGCCTTGATTGCCAGAATGTGCTCGCGCATCCGGGCTGCCGGGCGCGAGAATTCGCAGCCGAAGCGGTTTTCAATGTGGGGTTTTATTTGCGACCCCAGGCCGAGCAGAAACTTGCCTTTACTGAACTTGTGCAGGTCCCACGCCTGGTAAGCGAGATGCGATGGATTGCGTGGAAACGCGACAGCGATGCCGGTGGCTATATCCAGTTGCGGAGCATGCTCGGAGGCGAGTAGCAGCGGGAAGAACGGGTCGGTGTTTCCCTCCAGGGTATACACACCATCGAAACCCTCAGCTCCGAGGCGTCTGGCTTCCTCGGCGGCGTTTTCCACGGTGGCATAAAAAGGCGCATCAATGCTTAACATAGCTGTACTTCCTTAATCGTTTTCAACGGCGTTGTCGTTAGCGTGGCGGT
This sequence comes from Halioglobus maricola, assembly GCF_009388985.1. NCBI lineage: Bacteria > Pseudomonadati > Pseudomonadota > Gammaproteobacteria > Cellvibrionales > Halieaceae > Halioglobus > Halioglobus maricola. Next base: position 2,366,191 of record NZ_CP036422.1, on the reverse strand, counting down.
TGCATTCAAACCAGCCTGGGCTCACAACGCCTTCATAGTCGCCATGGAACCGGCAATTCACCAGGGAACGACGATATTCCGTGCGATTTGGTGTATCAAATGTGTGGGTGATATCGATTTCAGTACCGGTTATTGCGTTAACCTCGGCGCTGATCACTGCATCATTGTCGCAGGTCAGGGAGACGTGTCCCTGCACCGCCTGCTGCGGATTTTCGGCGTTGTATTCAAGCTGGAAGTCGACCTCCGTGAGGTTGCGCATTTCGCCATCAGTGCCCTTGAAATAGCCCATCTTGATGGCTGGCCACTCAGGTATCTTTACCACAGTCGCCTGCAGGCTGAAATCCTTGTTGTTGATGACCAGGAAAGACCACTCCATGTCCCAGGGTCGTGGTCCCCAGGAGTGATCGCGTTCACCGCGTACCGTGAAGGACTGCGCCAGACCATTAATACGAGCTTCGCACTGCGCCTGTATGGGTTGTTCGTAGCGATTGGTCGAATAGCCTTGTGCGCTGTGGCTCTCCACCTCGCCGGCACCTCGGGAATGTGGCGCACCCACTGCTTCAAGTTGCAGATCGACGGCAACGGGCAATACCATGCCCAGGCGTTTGCCACTGATCACCCTGGCGAAGCCGCTGACGTTCAATGTGCCGCTCAGCAAGGGGTTCTGCGGTGTGTAACTGAACTGCAGGCCCCAACCTTTGTAGCTGAATGCCTGCTCCGTGCTGTCCAGCTTGAGCTCGGACAGCGGCAGACGGCACTCCTCAATCATTAACCATTCTTCATTCTGGTAAACAAAGAGCCAGAACAGCACCCGCTGCTGCCCAGGGTGCCAGCCAATCCTGCAGTGACCTGCAAATGTGGCGTCCTCGTTGTACCAATCAAAAAAATAGGATTCGTTCCAGTCCAGGTGATCGGGACTGAACGGGTGCGTGTACTCGTCCTCGGGGGCAATGCCAAACTGACTGACGTCAAAGGATTTACTCATACTGCTGTACTCACGTCTGCAATGTTCAAAAGTTCCACAACCCCCTGGTCCGCGTCCAGCCTGATGAGATCGCCTGTAGAGATTCTGCGGGTGCCGGCACCGGTATTCACGATTGCGGGCAGGCCGTACTCACGGGCGATGACTGCACCGTGAGAGACGGAGCTGCCTATGTCTGTGATCAGACCGGCAATCAGGTTGAAGTAGGGTGTCCAGCCTACATCCGTGATGGGCGCCACAAGAATCTCTCCGGGTTGCAACGCGCTGGCCTCATCAACACTGCGAGCCACTCTGGCGATGCCCTCAACGACGCCGCGCGATACAGGCCGACCACTGATCAGGCCTTCTTGTTCTTCACTTTGTTGGCGGTTGTCGATGGGCTGTGGATAACCATAGCAGACCTCGTCGAACTGCAGCTGGTTTTGAAAACTCAGCGCCAGAGCGCGCCGTCCTGCGATATCGGCCCAGGTATTGTGATTCACAGTTTGCCTTTTCGCTTCGTCGGCCAGGGTCTTTAGCTCCGCGTGACTGAAGAAAAAAACCTGGTCACTGTCATTCAAGACACCCTCATTCACCAGCTGCTGACCCAGACGATGGTAGGCAAGGGACAATTTATGGGTCGTTAGCACCAACATGGACTTGGTCGCCTCGCGTCGCCGGATAGCGTTGTGGGCCTTGGGGAGAATCCACCGCAGTCCCGCTGACAACGTTGCAGGGTCGACTGCTTCGGCATTGGTATCTAGCTTATTGTCGCCAAGCTGCGCTTTCACGCTGGTTTGAAGGGTTTTTACCAGATCAGTCGGGGCCTGCGACCAGCTAGGCTGACGTACGCACAGTTCTCTATAGCCTCGGTGGCCGTGGCGTTCCAGGAACCCCTGGTAGGTCTTCTGGATATCCTGGGGTGCGTTTTCTGTGATCCATGCAAGCGCTGCTTCTGGCTTTGCGTTGCAGAACGATGTTGCCTGTTCTGCCGGCAGGCTAGCGATACTTCGGGCAATATCGTCGAGTTGCTCGACCAGTATCGCGCTTTCCACGCCTTTAGCTCCGGCCAGCAGTCGCGCGGCCTCAGCTTCATGCAGGGCCTTGTCGCCCGGCCCGCGCGCCAACATGGACTGCAGGATTCCGCCGGTAAAGCCTGACGTGGAAGAGGATTGCAGGTGTACACAATAGACGCGATTGAGCACGGGTATGGCGCTGTCGATGGCCTGCATGATTGCCGAACTGTCGCCGGTTGTATCAATGTCGAACTGCTCCAGGTCAGCTGACAGTGCCGCTATGGCCCGGTCGGCAGACAAAACATACCCCACTAGCCGGGCAAAACCGAGAGCGCGGATAAACAGGTTCCTGGGTTCTGGAGCCTCCAGCCCGGGTACGATGCGACCACAAATGCTTTGACCCATCGACTCCACGTCCACGCCGAGGACATTTGCCGATGCCACAGCACCGCCGGAAAGATTGATAAACATCTGGCCGTGGCTGATGGCGACCTGGGTCCAGTCATCGGTGATAGCGGGGCGCCCGGCGTAGGCAACATGCATGTGCTGCATGCCGTGTTCGATGCCGCGTCCAGTCACTGACAGCGTCAGTGGGCAGCAGGCCCCGGGCATCATTTCGCCTATGTTGCAGCGCGTGACAATATCGTCCGCAGTCAGTGAGGTGTCGTGTTCACGCAGGTCGCTGGCCAGGGTAGTGATCGGTCGTGCCTGCACCCAGTGCAAATGACCTTGGCGGTCTATCGCCCATTCCATATCCAGGGGCTGGCCGGCCAATTGCTCTGCCGTGCGCGCCTGGCTTACCAGTAGTAGTTGCTGTTCTGGAGAAAGCAGTGCGGTTTCTGCCAGCAGTTCCTGATAAACCAGTTCGCCAGACGCGTCATATTCATAGTGGTCGGGCGTGGCCTCACCGCTGACCAGAGCTTCCCCCAGCCCCTCGACGGCATCGATAACCAGGCGGTCATAACGGTTACTCACCGGGTCCACGGTGAACAATACGCCGGCTATGGCCGCATCCACCATTTTCTGCACGACGACACACATAGTGGCCGGCTCGATGTGTTGATCGTGCTGGTAGGCATCGGCCCGGTCACTGCGCAGTGACGCCGCGCATTGCTCAATGGCACTGCGCAGGTGATCTATGCCCTGCACATCCAGAATCGTTTCATACAGTCCCGCGAAGGACGCATGCTCGCCATCCTCGCCAAGAGCCGAGGACCGCACGGCGACCTTGCCTGCACCTAATTGCTCGTAAAACTGCAGCAGAGTCTCCCGCGGTACCGATTCGTTAACCGCGAGGATGACAAAGCCATCAGGGCAGGGTAGCTGCCAGTCCATGAGTTGTTTCAAGCCGTGCGCTTTGCCGCCCGCAGCTTGATTCCTCAGGTCGCTCAGCCAGATAAACTGGTCGCTCTGACTCCTCGCCGCGTCCATTCTGGTCATGACTCAATCTTTTTCATTGGTGACTATACGATCGGATAGTGTGTAAACTATACGATCGCATAGTGTCGAGAGTGGGTCAAGGTGGTTGCTATGAGGACCGAGGTTATGAAGAGCGATATCAGTAGCAGGCGCACGGCAATTCTTGAGGCTGCGGCGCAACTGTTCGGCCAGGTGGGCTTTGAGGGGACGTCGATGAAGGCGGTGGCCAGTGCTGCGGGTGAAAAAAAGACGCTGGTGCAATATCACTTTCGCTACAAGCAGCAGTTGTGGGAGGAAACGGTGAGCTACGTCTGGCAGCAGCGCAATGATGCCTTGCCGACATTTCTAACGCTGGCACCAGACGACCTCTCCGCTCGGGAGACAATGGAAGACCTGTGTCGGTACATTCTCAAATTCACTTTCGCCAATCCGACCTGGGTGAAAATAATGTTCCAGGAGGCATCAACGCCGGGGCCGAGGCTGGACTGGATGGTGGAGCGATTTTTCAACAGTGATTTCGCTGAAGGCAAGGGGGTGGTGGAACTGGCGCAGGCTCGCGGGGTATTGCCCGATGTGGATCCACTGCATCTGCTGTATACGCTGTCCGGCGCGCTGGTGTATCTGGTAAACGTCGCGCCTATTATTGAGCGGGTGACGGGGCAGGAAGCTGCCAGTGATGAGTTTATCGAGCAGTATGTAGCGACGTTGCTACAGATACTGACAGGAACGAGCACTGTTTGAGTGATTCTGCCGGGATACCAAAAATGGAAAACCGGCAAATCCAGCGAAATACCTACTCAGCGCGACCTTGAGCGAAGACCTAACCAGGTTAACCACGCTATGCCGCCCAGCAGTGCTAAAGCGATCAAACCCGCAATCATCGGGTAGGCGATGGCCGCGATAATGATGTTGCCGGCAGGCGACGTAATGAGTTTCATTTGACTCACCATGGCATCCAGCGCTTCAGACCAGACTGGTCCCTGTCGATTCTCTAGCAGCTGATCGCGCAGTTGCTCGACCTTGTCAGAGACGAGCAATTCCCCGGCAAGATTGTTGGTTTCAATGGGATCGTTCCAGAGATCAAACAGCATTTCTGCCAGCGTGTTGTTGTCCTCGTCAAACCACCGCGTGTAGCGATATTGATGGTCCCTGACGGATTCACCATTCAGCCATCTTGATATGCTCGCAGTTTTATCTGTGCGCTCGGTTAGAGACGGATTTTCGAGCAAGGGGCGCAATGTTTTACCATCGAGATGATCGGGTAGCTGCAGCCCCGCAAGGTCGACGAGGGTCGGGTATACATCGAGCAGATCTGTGACCGCCGATACACTTGCAGAACCCGAGAGACGAGGGTCCGCAATAATTAAGGGCGTTCTCAGTGCAGGCTCAAACAGCGCGTGTTTCGTCCACATTTGATAGTGACCCAGCATAAAACCATGATCACCCATCACGACCACAATCGTTTGGTTTGCTGCGTCCGATTCTTGCAGCGCCAGTAGAACGCGTCCCACCTGCGCATCAGCATAACGTGCGGCGGCATGGTAAGCGGCGACGATATCCGCTGCTTCTGCTGCGTCAGGTTCACCGAATAGAGGTAGCGCGTCATATTGCATGCGCAATTCAAGTGAAGGGTGTCCGGCGAATTCGAGCGGGACGTTGGTGTCGGTCTGGCCCCAGGTAGGGGGTAGGGAATCAACTGAACTTTCTTCGACCCAGTAGCGATCTGGCGCGTTGAACGGAAGGTGTGGTTTACGAAAGCCGACCGCGAGAAAGAAGGGTTCATCCCTTTTTGCGAGTCGCTGTAGATCTGCAATAGCCTTGCTGGCTACCTGGCCATCCGGGTACGCATCATCCTCGACAGCGAGTTTTTCAGCATAGGGAAATCGATTCGAGGTGAAGGGTTCCAGATATGCCGCCTGCAGGTGTTCACCTCGATGGTCAGGTTTCTTACCATGCCATTGTGACTCAGGGCTCCAGACGGGTTCTGACCAGCTGTCTTGTGAGTCAGCAATCACATCAAAAATTTTGCCACTTGCGGCAGTGTGCCAGCCCTGCTCGCGGAAAAAGGCGGGCAGTGAGGGGGTGCCGGGCGCGTCCTGATCCAATTGAGAATCGAAGGTCAAAAAACGTGTCGACGTCGGGGCAAGGCCACTCATCATCGATGCCCTGGAGGCACCGCAGACCGGTACATTGGCATAATTGTTGTTGAAGCTGATGCCTCTCTGGGCAAGCGCCTCCAGTGATGGCAAGCTGACTGGGCCGCCAAAGCTCGTTCCAACCGGCGCAAGGTCGTCAACAATAATCATGAGGACGTTGGGGCGCTGGTCGGATGCTGAGCAAGTCATTGCAAGCAACCCAAGGAAGCACAAGCTGATTGCGTTCGTAGTGAGTGTTTTCGAATTCATCCCCAAGAATTTACACTGTTACTTGCGGTGTCTCCAGTTGGAAGGGTTTTTGGGTGAAGGTTAAGAGGGCTATCCATGTTTGATGTGTTTGCAGCCACGCCGGAGGATATGGGCCCGGGTGAAATCGGCGCTCATGCCGCCAGGGCAGAAGCAATGGGCTTTGACGGACTCCAGGTGCCCGACGCTATCCATGATGGCCTGTTGTTGTCGGCTATGGCGTTGGACGCCACTTCTCAGTTGATTGTGGGCACGGGGGTTCTGGTGGCGTTTCCGCGCAGTCCGATGACCGTCGCAATCGCCAGTTGGGATTTACAGAAAATGTCGGGCGGGAGGTTTGAGCTGGGTCTGGGGACTCAGGTCAAACAGAATATCGAACAGCGCTATTCGGCCCACTGGGGCTCTCCCGTTCCGCAGCTGCGCGAATATGTCCAATCGCTCAAAGCGATCTTTCACAGTTTTCAAACAGGAGAAAAGCTCAACTTTGAAGGAGAGCATTACTGCTTCACCAGGCTGCAGCCCTTTTTCAATCCCGGTCCGATAGCTGACCCCGATATCCCCATACTGTGTGGCGCAGTCGGTCCTGCCATGACGCGAATGGTCGCCCGAATTGCCGATGGCATGATTACCCATCCTACAAATACGCCGCCGGAGTATATTCGCGAGGTGTGTTTGCCCAGATTGGCAGGCGGCTTCGAACAGGCTGGGCGCACAGCGGAGGACTTCAAACTAATTCTTGGGCCATTGACGGCGACAGGTAAGAGCGAAGAGCTTGTGGCGGCGCAGTGGGAGAGGCAGCGCAAGTTGCTCGGTTTTCTTTATTCAACGCCCGCTTATTGGCCAAGCCTGGAGCTGTTTGGTTGGCAGGAAAAGGGGCAGCAGCTTCTGGATATGACGCGCTCTGGAAACTGGCAAGAGATGCCGAACATTATTACCGATGACATGCTGGAAAAGTTCGTGCCTCGAGGAACCTATGACGACATAGCGCGTGTGTACCGCGAACGTTATGAGGGCCTGTGCCGTCGCATTACCTTTCCGATGCCGGAGAACCCTGACGACGATCATCTTGCTGCAGCGGCGATAGCGCGCCTGAAAGCGTGCATTTAAGTCCTGCGGTTCAATAAATATTTAGATACAATAGAAGGACCTACAGCATCGCGCTGGATTTTTATCTACTGTATGAATTATGACCAATCAGGACACCAGAAAGGCCAAGCTCGAGTTCAATAAGCTGCAGAAACGTCTGCGGAGGAACGCGGGTAAGGCCATTGCCGATTACAACATGATCGAAGAGGGCGACAAGGTCATGGTGTGCCTGTCCGGCGGCAAGGATTCCTACGCCATGCTGGACATTCTCATGAGCTTGAGGGCGTCTGCACCGGTCAATTTTGAGTTGGTGGCTGTCAATCTGGACCAGAAGCAGCCAGGCTTTCCAGAGGAGGTGCTGCCCGCGTATCTCGACGGCCTGGATGTTTCCTACTATATCCTCGAAAAAGATACGTACAGCATCGTCAAAGAGGTAGTGCCTGAGGGCAAAACCACTTGTGGCCTGTGCTCACGCCTGCGCCGCGGCAGCCTGTACGGCTTCGCCCAGGATATCGGCGCGACCAAGATTGCCCTGGGCCATCACCGGGACGATATCGTCGAGACCCTGTTCCTGAATATGTTCTTTGGCGGCAGCCTCAAGGCCATGCCGCCGAAGTTGTTGTCCGACGACAAGAAGAACGTGGTGATTCGCCCAATGGCCTACTGCAAAGAGAAAGATCTCGCTGCTTTTGCCCGCTACAAGGAATTCCCGATTATCCCCTGCAATCTCTGCGGGTCGCAGGAGAACCTTCAGCGCCAGCATATCAAGCAGATGCTTCTCGACTGGGAAAGAGCCTACCCCGGGCGCACCGAAACCATCTTCAGCAGTATTCGCAATGTTGCCCCTTCGCAGCTTGCCGATGCTGATCTCTTCGATTTCAGCAACCTGCGTGCTGAGCAGATCGACACTGAACTGCACATCCCCGTCGTCAATGTGGTGAACCTCTGACCGACGCTGCTCCCAGCGCGCCGCTACTGACGGCTGAATCACTCTCCCTCGAACGGGGAGGGCGTCAGCTGTTCCGTGATTTGTCTTTTGTTATCGAAGCCGGGCAGCTTGTGCAGATTGAGGGCGCCAATGGAGCCGGCAAAACGAGTTTATTGCGTATTCTGGCCGGCTTGTCGCGGTACGGTTTTGAGGGCGAGGTGACACGTCACGCACCCATGTTGTACCTGGGGCATCAGTCCGGCGTCAAAGGCATGCTGACACCGCGAGAAAATCTGGCCTGGCATGTGTCGGGTGAAGGTACTTTCAGCCGTGGCGCAATAGATGAAGCGCTGGAGAAGGTCGGCTTGTTTGGCTACGAAGATGTGCCCAGTAACGCCTTGTCAGCGGGGCAGCACAGGCGTGTGAATCTCGCGCGCCTGTACTTGTCCACCAGCCCTCTGTGGCTGCTCGACGAGCCCTTCACTGCCATCGATGTTGGCGGTGTGGCCGAGCTTGAAGCGCTTAAGGTAGCGCACGTGAAGAGCGGTGGTGCAATCGTGCTCACCTCGCACCAGGCCCTGAATACCGACCACCCGGTCCATCGGCTGTCGCTGACTGAGGGGCTGCTCGTATGAGCGCGCCCGGCGCTTTAGCGTTCTGCGGCAGGCTGTTGCGCCGCCAGCTGGTACTCGCTGTGCGGCGGCCAATAGAGATCGTCAATCCACTGCTGTTCTTCGCCATGGTCGTAGCGCTGTTCCCGCTGGGGCTGGGGCCTGCACCGGATGCGTTGGCAGAATTCGCACCCGGAATGCTGTGGATTATTGCGCTGCTCTCGAGTTTGCTCACTTCCGACACCGTATTCCGCAGCGACTTTGATGACGGCAGTCTCGAACAGCTGCTCTTGTCGCCACAGCCGCTGTATTTTTCAGTGCTCGCCTATGTCGGCGCACACTGGCTGATTACGGGGGTGCTTCTCGCTCTGGTGTCTCCGGTGTTTGCCCTGATGCTGGGCCTCCCGGGACAGGCGATTGTTGCGCTTGTGATCAGCTTGCTGCTGGGAACTGCGGTTCTGAGCCTGGTGGGCGGTATCGGCGCCGCCTTGACCGTCGGGCTCAAGCGGGGCGGGATGCTGATTTCACTGCTTATTCTTCCGCTATACATGCCTGTGCTGATTTTTGGCAGCGCCGCAGTTCAGGCAGCGGTAATCGGTGCGCCGGCTGGCCCTTACCTGGCTATTCTCGGTGCCATGCTTTCACTTGCTATTGCCCTGGCGCCTGTCGCTATGTCTGCTGGGCTGAGGATTAGTATCGATGCCTGATAATGTCGTGATCAAAATCAACCTGGCACGCGAGTTACAGTTGTTCGCTTGCCGGGCGACTGTATAATCAGCGCCGCTATGTGGACCTTCTTTCATAAACTCGGATCCCCCCCCTGGTTGTACGGCATTTCCGGCAGCATCCTGCGCTATTTGCTGCCGCTTACGCTTCTGGCCCTCGCGGTGGGCATGACCTGGGGCATCTTCTTTACCGACCCCGATTTTCGCCAGGGCAACAGTTACCGCATCATCTACATACACGTACCCGCTGCTGTTGTGGCGCTGGCGGGTTACTACGTGATGGCGATCGCGGGCGGGGTCAGCCTGATCTGGAAAATGAAAATGGCGGATGTCGCCATGCGGGCCTGCGCCCCGATTGGGGCTGCGCTGACGTTCGTTGCCCTTGTGACTGGGGCGATCTGGGGCAAGCCTACCTGGGGCACCTGGTGGGTATGGGATGCACGTATCACCTCGATGCTCATACTGTTTTTCCTCTACCTCGGGGTCGTGGCGTTGTATGAGGCCTACGACAACAAAGAGGCCGCGGGCAAGGCCTGCGCAGTCCTCAGCTTGGTTGGAACCGTTAATATCCCCATCATCTATAAGTCGGTGGACTGGTGGTACAGCCTGCACCAGCCGGCTTCGATCAAGTTTACCGGTGAATCCTCGATTGATCCGAGTATGCTGTATCCGTTGCTGTTGATGATCGCGGCGTTCTACGCCTTGTTTACCTGCCTGATGCTGATGAATATGCGCGCGGAAATTCTCGAGCGCGAATCTCGTACCAAGTGGGTGCGCAAACTCGCAGAGGAGGGCAGTTAGTGTATTTTGATAATTTTGCCCATGTACTGCATATGGATGGCCATGGCGTCTATGTCTGGGCCGCCTACGGCATCACATTGGCAGTCATTGTCCTGATGCTCGTGCTGCCCCGACGCAGGGCGAAGCAGCAATTGCGCCAGGTGGCCGGGGAACTTCGTCGCCAGCAAGCCACTCAAAAGCTTAAAGAGGAACGCTGATGCATCCTGTTCGCAAGCAACGCCTTATCCTGGTGCTGTTTATTGTCCTGTTCTCCAGTGCTGCGATTGGCTTGGTGGCTTATGCCTTGCGGGGCAATATCAACCTGTTTTTCCCGCCGGCAGAGGTCGCTGCAGGCAAGGCGCCTATCGGTCAGCCAATTCGCATCGGCGGTATGGTTAAGGAAGGCAGTGTGCGCCGCAGTGACGACAGCCTCGAGGTCTACTTTGTAATCACCGATTTCAGTGCCGAAGTGCCGGTGACCTACGAGGGTATCCTGCCGGACCTTTTCGGCGAGGGGCAGGGCGCGGTGGCATCCGGCAAGCTCGCTGCTAACGGCGTGCTCAGTGCCACCGAGGTGCTCGCCAAGCACGATGAAAATTATATGCCGCCAGAGGTGGCGGACGCGCTTGAAAAATCCGGCTACGACCATGAGGGCGTGAAACAGTGATTCCCGAATTAGGGCACTTTGCCCAGATTATCGGCCTGGCGATGGCTATCGCCCTGACACTCATTCCTGCCTGGGGCGCCTGGCGCGGCAACCGGGCCGCTATGCAGTTGGGCCCTGGTCTGGCCAGTGGTATGACAGTGCTTGTATTGCTGTCGTTCGTCTGTCTCAGCATCTCTTTTGTGCAGGACGATTTCTCCGTTGCCCTGGTGGCTAACAACAGCAACACACTGTTGCCGATGGTTTACAAGCTTTGTGCGGTATTCGGTAATCATGAGGGCTCAATGCTCTTGTGGAGCCTGATTCTGTGCCTGTGGACCCTGGCAGTCGCTGTATTCAGTCCGTCACTGCCGTTGATTTTTCAGGTACGTGTATTGTCTGTGATGGGCAGTGTGGCGGTTGGCTTCCTGTCGTTCTCGCTGTTCACATCCAATCCGTTTGCGCGCTTGCTGCCGGGTATTCCTGCGGAAGGCAGTGATCTCAACCCACTGCTGCAAGACCCGGGCATGATTATTCATCCGCCATTGTTGTATATCGGCTATGCAGGTTTCTCGGTGGCTTTTGCATTCGCCATCGCAGCGTTGCTGGGCGGTCGGCTGGACGCAGCCTGGGCGCGCTGGTCGCGGCCCTGGACCAATGTGGCCTGGGCCTTTCTGAGCCTGGGGATCATGTTGGGCAGCTGGTGGGCCTATTACGAGCTTGGCTGGGGTGGCTGGTGGTTCTGGGATCCCGTAGAGAACGCGTCCTTTATGCCCTGGTTGGCAGGCACGGCCCTGATCCATTCACTGGCAGTGACAGAGAAGCGCGGCCTGTTCAAAAGCTGGACGGTATTGCTGGCGATCTTTGCGTTTTCCCTGAGTTTGTTGGGCACGTTCCTGGTTCGGTCCGGCGTAATCACCTCGGTGCATGCGTTCGCCAACGATCCTGAGCGCGGCGTCTTTATCCTGGTGTTCCTGGCGATCGTGGTCGGCGGCTCGCTGACACTTTACGCCCTGCGTGCTCCAGCAGTGGCGAGCCGCGTCGGTTTCTCGTGGATTTCGCGCGAGTCACTGTTGTTGCTCAATAATGTCGTGTTCCTTGTGGCGACGCTCACAGTCCTGTTCGGCACGCTGTTCCCGTTACTCATGGACGCACTGGGTGGTGGCAAATACTCCGTGGGCCCGCCGTATTTTAATGCCGTGTTCGTGCCGCTGATGGCTCTGCTGGTGCCCTTCATGGGTATTGGCCCGCTGTCACGCTGGAAGAAAGATACGACTTCGCGTTGGCGTCAGGAATTGCTGTTGCCGCTCAGTGCTGCAGTCATTTGCGCTGTGACCCTGCCGCTGGTGCATGGCGAATACAACCTGTGGGTTGCGCTGGCCGTGTTGCTGGCCGGCTGGCTGGTCTTCGGCCTGGCGCGCGATCTCTGGAACCGGATTAACACCGCGAGTGATTTCAAGCGCGGTGTACGGCGGCTGCCCGCGAGTTATTGGGGCATGGTCGTTGCGCATCTGGGCTTTGCCGCCTGCATCGTCGGCGTGGTTGCGACCAGTCAATACAGCATCGAGCGCGACCTGAAAATGAAACCGGGTGAGACGGAAGAGCTTGCGGGTTATGAATTCCGTTTCGTTGAGGTGGCTCCGGTGCGGGGCCCCAATTTTGTCGCCGATGAGGCTCGCTTTGAGGTCGTTCGTGCCGGTGAATTTGTGGCGAATCTGGCGCCGCAGAAACGCCGCTATCTGGCGGGCGGGTCAATCATGACCGAGGCGGCAATAGCCCCGGGCCTGTTCCGCGATCTCTATGTGGCCATGGGAGAACCCATTGGCAATGACGGCTCCTGGGCGGTGCGCCTGCACTACAAGCCCATGGTTCGCTGGATGTGGCTCGGCGCCATACTGATGGCGGTCGGAGGGTTCTGTACCGTCGCCGACAAGCGCTATCGCAGCCAGCGTCGGTCAGTGACCGCTGGTGTTAAGGGGGCGGAGTATGCCGGCTAGGCTGAAGCTTTTTCTGCCGCTGATTCTATTTGTGGTGTTGGCGGGATTCCTGATGCGCGGTTTGCAACTGGACCCGACGGCGTTACCCTCGGCGCTGATCGATCAACCTCTGCCGGCGTTTTCCCTGACCGTTCTCGGTAGCGAGAAAGCCATAGCTCGCGAGGGAGTCATCGGCGAGGTCGCCCTGTTCAATGTCTGGGCCACCTGGTGTGTCTCCTGCCGGGTTGAGCACCCCTATCTCAATAAATTGAGCGAAGCGGGTGTGCCTATCTACGGCATCAACTACAAGGATGATGACGCCGCAGCTGTCCAATGGCTGGAGAAGTTGGGCGACCCCTATGTTTTGAGCATTGCTGATCGCGATGGCGACCTCGGTCTCGATCTGGGTGTTTATGGCGCGCCAGAAACCTACCTGGTGGATGCACAGGGTGTGGTTCGCTATCGTCACGCGGGCGTTGTGGATGAGCGCGTTTGGACCACCATACTGGAGCCTATCTATCGTGAGCTCGGCGGAGAAGGAGGCCCAGGATGATGCGAATACTTGCCATGTTGTTGTTACTGGGGTCGGTTGCTGCCCAGGCTGTGATCGAAACGTATGAGTTCAGTAGTCCTGAACTTGAGGAGCGCTACCAGCAACTCAGCGCAGAGTTGCGCTGTCCGACCTGCCAGAACCAGACTATCGCCGATTCCAATTCGCTCATTTCTCAGGATCTGCGCAAGCTCTTATACGAGCAGCTGGAGGCAGGGAAATCCGACGATGAAATTCTCGCCTACCTGGTAGAGCGCTATGGGGAATTTGTGCGCTACCGACCCGATTATGACGGCGCTACCCGCATTTTATGGCTGGCCCCGGTTGGCTTGTTGTTGCTGGGTGTGCTGATTGTGTTTTTTGTGATGCGCGGCAGGCGACCTGAAGCGGCTGGCGAAGAAAATGTACTCGACACGGCCCAGCAGGAACGTCTGGATGAACTATTAAAGCAGGCGGAGCAGGATAAATGACCTTGTTTTTACTCGGCTGCCTGGGCCTGGTTTTGTTCTCCGGCGTGTTTTACCTGCGCCCGAGACGCGGCGGCAGCGACCTCGGCCTGGAGCAGGCAAACCTCGAAGCATTTCGTATGCGTCAGCAGGAGCTGGCGGACGAGGGCGCGGACGAGCTTGCCGAGGACGCACGGCTGCGGCTACTCGAAGACGATCTGACGGTGACTGGCGGTGCATCCGCACCTGAAACCGCGGGCAGTTTTCCCAGTTGGGCGCTGTTTCTTGGCGTCGCTGTATTCAGTGTCTTCGTCTATGTCAAATTGGGCGCGATTGAGGATGTGCAGATCAGCGAGCAATTGCGCGAGCTAGGTGATGACAGCACCCCAGAGCAGATGCAGGCGCTGATTTACAGTGTGGAGCAGCGCGCTGCAGCTCGTCCGGATAACCTTCATTACACAGCCTTGCTGGGGCGCTACTACATGGGGCAACAGGACTACGCCGAGGCGGCGAAGGTCTATGACGCGCTGTCTGAAGCTGCGCCTCAAGACGCCCAGGCGCTGGCCTACGCAGCACAAGCACGCTACCTTGCCGCCAATCGAGACCTCGACGACGACGCACGGATACGTGCCGAGAGTGCTCTGGCGATCGACCCCCATAATCGCACCGCGCTGGGTTTGCTGGGGATGGCTTCCTACGAGCAGGGCAAGTATCGCGCCGCGGTAGAGTACTGGCAGCGCTTGATCGCTGCCGAGCCGCCTGGATCGGAAACCGCTCGAATGATTGGAGGGATTATCGACCAGGCAAGAGCCAAGCTCGGTGAGACCGCCCCCGCAGAGCCCCAGGTGGCCGAAGTTAACGGTGCTGGCGTGACTGTGAGTGTCGCTGCACCCGACGGAGCGAATATAGCCCCGGGGGACACGGTGTTCATTTTGGCACGCAATTCAGAGTCCGATAGTCGTATGCCCATTGCGGTACAGCGACTGCGTGGCGATCAGTTACCGCTGCAGCTGCGGTTGGACGACAGTAACTCCATGGCCGGGCAGAAGCTCTCAGAGACGGCATCTGTGCTGGTGCTGGTGCAGGTGTCGCCGAGTGGCCAGCCTGGTGAAGCCAACGCCAGCTGGGTGGGGCAGGCCGGCCCGATAGCACCCACAGAAGCCAGTGAAACCGTCCACATCACCCTCGTCCCTCGCGCCTGAACACTCGCTAAATTTCTGCCTTTTTGCGCTGAGGGCATAGTGTTGTACTTTCAAAGCCTATACACTACATCTTGTGTTTCCGGAGAGGGGTGATTTTTCCTCAATTCTCCGAAAAATCTATAAAAAACAGCAAGATAGGGCGGGCATTTAAAGTTCCATGAGACTCAAGTCGATTAAGCTGGCGGGGTTCAAGTCCTTTGTCGATCCGACGACAGTGAACTTCCCCGGCAATATGTGCGCTGTCGTAGGCCCCAATGGCTGCGGAAAATCCAATGTAATCGACGCCGTGCGCTGGGTGATGGGCGAAAGCTCTGCCAAAAACCTGCGCGGTGAGTCTATGGCCGACGTGATATTTAATGGCTCGGTCAATCGCCAGCCAGTCGGGCAGGCCTCCATCGAACTGGTGTTCGACAACAGCGATGGCGGTGTAGGTGGCGAGTACGCCAGTTACGCTGAAATTTCCATCAAACGGCAGGTCAGCCGCGAAGGCCAGTCCGAGTATTTCCTCAACGGAACGAAATGCCGCCGTCGCGACATCACCGATATCTTCCTGGGTACTGGCCTGGGTGCACGCAGTTACGCCATTATTGAGCAGGGCATGATTTCGCGCTTGATCGAATCCAAGCCCGAAGAGCTGCGCGTCTTTATCGAGGAAGCTGCGGGCATTTCCAAGTACAAGGAACGCCGCAAGGAAACCGAGAGCCGCATGCGCCGGACGCTTGAGAATCTCGAGCGCCTCACCGATCTCCGAGAAGAATTGGAGCGACAGCTGTCCCACTTGCAGCGCCAGGCCGCAGCCGCAGAGAAGTACGCTGACTATAAAGAGGAAGAGCGCAGCTACAAAGCACAGCTGCAGGCCCTGCAGTGGCAAGAACTCGACGGCCAGTTGCGAGAAATCAACCAGGCGGTAGGCGAACTGGAGGTCAAGCTCGAATCAGTCCACGCCGAGCACCAACAGGTAGACACTTCCATCGAGCAATTCCGGGTGGAACACACAGACCGCACCGACGCTTTCAACAAAGTACAGGGCACCTACTACGCTCTCGGCTCCGAGGTCGCTCGCATCGAGCAAACCATCAAACACCAGCAGGAGCGCAGTCGTCAGTTACAGGACGATCTGCAGCAGACCTCCGACAGTTTGCGTCAGGCGGAGAGCCACCTCGGCGAAGATCGCGATAAGTTGGTGATGTGGGACGAGGAGCTCGAGACCCTGTCTCCTGAACTCGAGATGTTGCAGGAAGTCGAGGAGGCTTCTGCAGAAGCGTTGGTGCAGGCAGAAGAGGCCATGCATACCTGGCAGAATAAATGGGATGAGTTTAACCACACTGCCGCCGCGCCTCGCCAGCAGGCTGAGGTACAGCAATCTCGCATCCAGCACCTGGAGCAGGTTTTGCAGCGGCTACAGGATCGTACCCGTCAGCTGGAGCAGGAAAAAGAGGCCCTGGCCCCGGGGCCTGCTGATGATGATATCGGCACCCTGGGTGAACAGCTCGCTGAAATAGAGCTGGTCATGGCTGAGCACGAAAACAGCAGCGACACTGTGGTCGAGCAGATTACGTCCACCCGCCAGCGCAGTGGTGATCTCTCCGGCCAGCTAAACGAAATCCGCTCCAGTTTGCAGCAGCTTCGTGGTCGCCAGGCCTCGTTGGAAGCATTGCAACAGGCGGCCATGGATGATGGCAGCACCGGCGTAGGCGAATGGCTCAAAGCACAGCAGGTGGCTGACAAGCCTCGCCTGCTTGAGCAACTGCAGGTTGACGACGGCTGGCAGCTCGCGGTGGAGACAGTGCTTGGTGATTACCTGCAGGCCGTCTGTGTAGACGACCTCGGCACTCTGGGTACCATGCTGGGCACGCTTGAACAGGGCCAGTTGGCACTTGTAGAAAGTGGTGGCGAGATCGCCGCCGGCGAAGATGACCTGCTGACCAAGGTTCGCAGCAGCGGAGCGGCATCTTCATTGCTCGCGGGGGTCAAGGTCGCTGAAGATCTTGGCCAGGCTATGGCCCGGCGCGCATCGCTGGCACCGCACGAGTCCATTATTACTCGCGACGGCCTGTGGCTGGGCGCCAATTGGTTGCGTGTCACTCGTCTCAGCGACCAGCAAGGCGGTGTCATTCAGCGCCAACAGGAACTCGAAGAGCTGGAGCAGAGCATCGCCGAAGCTGAAGAGCGCGAAGAACAGATGCAGGCGGAACTGCAGCGCTGCCAGGAAGACCAGAAGCGCTATGAAGAACAGCGCGAGAACAGCCAACGCGAACTGCAGGCAGCTACCCGTCAGCACGCTGAATTAGGCTCGCAGCTCTCAGCGATGCAAGCCAAGGTGGAGCAGATTACAGCCCGCCGCGAGCGTTTGAATGCCGACATTGATGAGGCGCGGGAACAATTTCAGGGCGAACAGGAATCAATCGCGGAAGCACGCCAGTTGCTCTCGGAGGCGATCGAGAGCATGGACTCCGATTCTCAGCGTCGTGAAGATTTGCTGTCGGTGCGCGATGAAACTCGCGGCACTCTGGATTCCTGCCGCCAGAGTGCACGCCACGATAAGGACGCGTCCCACCAGGCTGCCATGCGTCACCAATCCCTGCGCACCCAGGTCGATTCGATGCGAGAGTCAATTGATCGCGCCAATCGTCAGGTAGCACAGCTGCGCGAGCGCCGCGATCAATTGCAGCAGAGCATGCAGGAAACAGATAACCCGCTGGACGAACTGCAGCAGCAGTTGGAGGCCCAGCTGGAGCTGCGCCTCACCTCAGAAGGCGAGCTCACCGAGGCGCGCCAAAGCGTTTCTGAAGTGGAGCACAAACTGCGCGAAGCGGAGCAGCAGCGTGCCAGTATCGAGCATCGCGCCGAAACCGTGCGTAGCCAGCTAGAGCAGCAACGCCTGAGCAACCAGAGTCTGCAGGTGCAGCGTGAGAATGTTCACCAGCAGCTGCGCGACGCCGAGCAGGATCTCGAGAAGGTGTTGGAGACGATGCCGGAAGACGCCACCCAGGATGCATGGCAGCGCGAGCTGGAACGCATCGCTAACCGTATTACTCGTCTCGGCCCCATCAACCTCGCTGCTATTGATGAATACAATCTGCAGTCTGAGCGCAAAAATTACCTGGATGCCCAGAACGAGGACCTGGAGACGGCCCTCAATACACTGGAAAATGCGATTCGCAAAATCGACAAGGAAACCCGCAACCGTTTCCAGGAAACGTTCGACACCGTCAACAATGGCTTGCAGGACCTGTTCCCCCGCGTGTTTGGCGGCGGCAGTGCCTATCTTGAAATGACTGGCGACGATCTGTTGAACACGGGTATCTCGATCATGGCGCGGCCTCCGGGCAAGAAGAACAGCACCATTCACCTGCTGTCCGGTGGTGAGAAGGCACTCACGGCCATCGCCCTGGTGTTCTCCATCTTCCAGCTGAACCCGGCGCCGTTCTGTATGTTGGATGAGGTTGATGCACCGCTGGATGACGCCAACACCGCGCGCTATGCACGAATGGTGAAAGAGATGTCCGAGAAATTGCAGTTTATCTACATCACCCACAACAAGATCTCCATGGAACAGGCAGATCAGTTGATGGGTGTGACCATGCATGAACCCGGTGTTTCCCGCCTGGTGACTGTGGACGTTGAAGAAGCAGCAGAACTGGCAGCGAGCTGATAGAGAGCTGATAGAGCATGGCGATAACGGAACTAACCATTAGGGACTGGATGGTCATCATTGGCGTATTGCTGATCGTGGCAGTGCTGCTGGACGCCTGGCGCAGAGTGCGCAGCGAACGCTACTCCCGGGTGCAGATGGATCTGGCCGAGCCGGAAGAGGATGAGAGCGATGGCCGCGATGAGGAATTGGCCTGGCTGAAGGAGTTGCCCAATGGTGGCGCTCGTGTGGTCGAGCGCGGTGATCTGCTGCGAGCCGCAGGACGGCGCGCTGCGACACCGGAGCGCGAGCCGGCAGCTGCCACACCTGAACCAAAACGCCATCCTGAATCGGACTCTGAACCTGAGCTAGAACCTGTTTTACAGGCGGCCGAAACCGAATCAGAGGAGCCTGGCGAGCCGCCCGTCGACGATGTGACGCTGATGGCTGGTATGAGTGCAGATGAACCGCTTGCGGAACCTGAGAATGTTGACTGGCTGGATGACATAGGTGCCAGCGATCCAGTGGCCGCGACACCGACAGAGGAAGAGCCCGGAGTCCTGCCGCGCGACGTGGATCCGGAAGTCTTCATGCTCAACGTTGTTGCCCGGGATGCCCGCGGTTTCCGCGGAGAGGATATCCTGCACATATTGCTAGCCTGTGATCTGCGCTTTGGCGATATGAATTTTTTCCATCGCCACGAATTGGAAGCAGGGCGGGGCGCAATCCAGTTCAGCGTCGCCAACATGATGCAGCCGGGTGTGTTCGATATCGACAACATGTCTGACTTCAATACGCCGGGTCTTGTGTTTTTCCTGACCCTGCCGGGGCCGGAAGACATGATGAAGGCATTCGACTATATGTTGGAAACCGCTCAGGCCGTCTCTCGCAATCTCGGCGGTGATGTGCTGGACGAATCGCGCAGTGTCCTGACCAAGCAGGCGATCGATCACTGCCGACAGCAAATTCGTGACCTGGAGCGGCGCATGCTCGCCAGGGCGCACTAGTCCCAGTGACAAGCGAAGCATTACGAGCGGAGCTGGAACAGCTGCGCACGCAGCTGCACGACTGGAATCACCGTTATTACGTGCTGGACGATCCCAGCGTTCCCGATGTGGAGTACGATCGTTGTTTGCGGCGTCTGCAGGAGATCGAAGCAGACCAGCCCGACTGGATCACGCCCGACTCTCCCTCGCAGCGGGTCGGCGACAAACCTCTGGATCACTTTTCCCAGGTAGCCCATGAAGTGCCCATGCTGTCGCTGGACAACGCCTTCGATGCCGACGAGCTCATCGACTTTGAACGCCGTTGCCTGGATCGTCTGGGGCAGGACGTCGCGCCGCTAAAGTACAGTTGCGAGCCGAAGCTCGACGGCATCGCGGTGAGCCTACTTTACCGCGACGGACTGTTGGTGAGAGGTGCCACCCGAGGCGATGGCCGTACCGGGGAAGATATCACGCTCAATGTGCGCACTATTGGCTCGATACCGCTGCGTCTGCTGGGTGAAGATTACCCAGCAGTGCTAGAGGTTCGCGGGGAAATATATATGCCCAGAGCTGGCTTTGAGCAATTCAATGAGCGAGCTCGAAGCAAGGGCGAAAAACCCTTCGTGAATCCGCGCAATGCCGCCGCAGGCAGTCTGCGCCAGCTGGATGCGCGTCTCACCGCAACCCGACCGTTGGAAATGTGCTGCTACGGGGTGGGTCTGGTAGAGGGAGGCGAATTACCCGATGAACACGCCGCTATCCTTGATCGCCTTGGCAGTTGGGGGCTGCGCACAAACGCAGAAACGACAGTGGTCGAGGGCATCGCCGCCTGCGAGCGCTACTACGATCAACTCGCGCTGAAGCGTGACGGGCTGGCCTACGACATCGATGGCATCGTCTATAAAGTTAATCGCCTCGATCTGCAGCAGAAGCTGGGCTTTGTCTCGCGCGCACCGCGCTGGGCCATAGCGCGTAAGTTCCCCGCCCAGGAAGAAATGACCACGCTGGTCGACGTTGAGTTCCAGGTTGGGCGCACCGGAGCGATTACACCGGTCGCCCGGCTAGAGCCCGTCTTCGTTGGTGGTGTCACCGTCAGTAATGCCACCCTGCACAATCAGGACGAAATTGAACGGCTTGGAGCCATGGTGGGTGATACCGTGGTCATCAGGCGCGCTGGCGACGTGATTCCCAAGGTCGTGTCTGTTGTGGCGGACAGGCGCCCGGTAGATGCAAGCGAAATTGTATTTCCAACCGCTTGTCCGGTGTGTGGCTCCGCCGTAGAGCGGGAGCAGGACGAGGCCGTCGTGCGCTGTATGGGCGGGCTGGTCTGCGCAGCACAACAAAAGGCGGCCATTCGCCATTTTGCGTCTCGTCGGGCCATGGACGTCGACGGCCTCGGTGACAAATTGGTCGACCAGATGGTCGACGAAGAGCTGCTGGAAAATGTCGCGGGCCTCTACCATCTCAGTCGCGATCAGTTGGTGGCGCTGGAGCGCATGGGCGAGAAATCAGCTGACAAGCTGTTGCTGGCCCTGGAAAAAAGCAAGGAAACTACGTTACCCCGGTTTATTTTTGCCCTGGGTATTCGCGAGGTCGGCGAGGCAACTGCCCTCAGTCTGGCGAATCACTTCGGCACCTGGGATGCTCTGGTCGCAGCTTCAGAAGAAGCGCTGCTTGCCGTGGACGATGTCGGCCCGGTAGTGGCAGATCATCTGCGTCAGTTTTTCGATTCACAGGACAGTATGGCAGTCGCGTCTGCGCTGATGGATGCGGGGGTCCACTGGCCGGTGATCGAGGTAGTAGCTGCCCACGACCTGCCATTGGCCGGACAGACCTGGGTCGTCACCGGCAAGCTTGAAGCGGTCGGGCGCAACGAGGCAAAGAATTTGCTGCAGTCGCTGGGCGCCAAGGTTGCCGGTAGTGTGTCTGCCAAAACTCACTGCGTTGTAGCAGGCCCGGGTGCCGGCTCCAAGCTCACCAAGGCGACCGAACTCGGCATAGACGTGATCGACGAGGACGCTTTCCTTACTTTCCTGACCGGCCACGGGGTTGCTCCATGACTCGTCTTGTACTGATTCTCTCACTGATGATGTTGGGAGCCTGCGCTACCAGCCCGCCGTCTAACCCGGCGAATCTTTGCGATATATTTCGCGAGAAGAAAGGCTGGTATGAAGACGCTGCGGATGCGCGCAAGGCGTGGGGCAGTCCGATCTCGGTCATGATGGCGATCATGCATCAGGAGTCGCGTTTCGTTGCCAAGGCCAAGCCGCCGAGGAAGAAGATTTTTGGCTTCATTCCTGGCCCACGACCGTCAGATGCCTACGGCTACAGTCAGGCCAAAAAGGGCACATGGAAAGACTACAAGCGCAGTTCCGGGAACTACGGCGCGGATAGGGACGACTTTGCCGACGCGATAGACTTCATCGGTTGGTACAACCATCAGTCCAATCGGCGCAACGGTATCGCCAAATCCGATCCCTATCGTCTCTATCTCGCTTACCACGAGGGGCACGGTGGCTACAGCCGCGGTAGCTATCGCAGTAAGGACTGGTTGCAGGGCGTCGCCCGTAAAGTACAGAGCAAAGCCAATACCTACGGTGGCCAACTGAGGTCTTGTGAGGAGGATCTCAAGGACAGTGGCTGGTTCTTTGGTTGGTTCTAAATAACCCTGAAATAAAAGGGGTTAAATCTCTCGTCTGCGAATCGTTCGCAACGCCCACAGAGAAAATTCGCTGACTGTGCATAAGTCACGGAAAAGTAACGAATATCAAACCGCTGCACTGGTGAAAAAGCGAGCCAGCTGTGCCAAAATTCTAGCGCTTCAGGCGCAGCGGATGAAAAGCGCCAATAATCACTATACAGAGCTGCTCACGTGAAACAGACTGATACTCAAAACCCCGAGTACTTCCACAAAGTTGTGGATTGCCAGTACGCTTGTCCTGCACACACACCAGTGCCGGAATACATTCGCCTTATTGCGGCTGAGCGTTACACCGATGCCTATATGGTCAACTGGGAATCCAATGTGTTTCCCGGGGTACTCGGTCGTACCTGTGATCGCCCCTGTGAACCTGCCTGTCGTCGCGGCAGGGTAGAGGAAGAGCCGGTTGCTATCTGTAGGCTCAAGCGCGTAGCCGCAGATAACAAGGACGATATCAGCGATCGTCTGCCGAAGATTCCCAGCAAGAAAAATGGCAAGCGTATTGCGCTCATTGGGGCCGGTCCTGCCTCGCTGACAGTCGCACGCGGCCTCGCGCCGTTGGGCTACAGCATCGACATCTACGACAACCAGTTCGCTGGTGGCGGTATGATGCGCAGCCAGATTCCCTCGTTCCGCCTCCCCATTGAGGTGTTGGATGAAGAAGTTAATTACATTCTCGACATGGGTATCAACGCGACCTTCGATACCTATGTGGATAGCCTCAAGAGCATACTCGATAAAGATTACGACGCTGTGTTCGTCGGCACCGGTGCACCTCAGGGCCGAGGGCTTAACCTGCCTGGCCTTGAAGACGCGAGTGAGCATGTTCATCTCGGTATCGACTGGCTGGCAAGTGTTGCGTTCGAGCATCGCGATAGCGTC
Source organism: Halioglobus maricola (assembly GCF_009388985.1). NCBI lineage: Bacteria > Pseudomonadati > Pseudomonadota > Gammaproteobacteria > Cellvibrionales > Halieaceae > Halioglobus > Halioglobus maricola. The sequence continues at coordinate 2,343,243 of NZ_CP036422.1, read as the reverse complement.
GAGAAGAAAGTGCTGGTACTCGGTGGTGGTAATACCGCGATGGATTGCTGCCGAACCTCCAAGCGTCTCGGTGGTGAAGATGTCCGTGTTGTAGTGCGCAGCCCCTTTGAGGATATGAAGGCCTCACCCTGGGAGAAAGAGGATGCGATGCACGAAGGCATCCCCATCTACAATAATCACGTTCCCAAAGAGTTCGTGATCGAGGACGGCAAGTTCACTGGCATGCATTTCGAAAAGGTCGAGGCCGAGTACGACGAGAACGGCCGTCGCTCCCTGGTGTCTACCGGTGAACCCCTGGTGTTTATGGAAGCCGATACAGTGCTCATGGCTATTGGCCAGGACAATGCCTTCCCCTGGATTGAGCGAGACCTGGGTATAGAGTTTGGCAAGTGGGACATGCCGGTCGTCGATGCCGACACGTTCCAGTCCACCAATCCAAAAGTATTTTTCGGAGGCGATGCCGCGTTTGGACCAGAGAACGTGATTACTGCTGTCGCGCATGGCCACCAGGCCGCAATCAGTATTGATCTGTTCTGCCAGGGCAAGGATGTCGCCGAGCGTCCGGCGCCCGCAGTGCGTCAGACCAGTCAGAAGATGGGTGTGCATGAGTGGAGTTATGACAACGCGGTTGAGAATGACGAACGTTATATTGTGCCGCTCGCGCCGTTGGAAAAGGCGTTGTCAGACCGCAAGGTTGAAGCCGAGCTCGGGTTCGACAAGTCAACCGGCTACAAGGAGGCAGAGCGCTGCCTTAACTGCGATATACAGACAGTTTTCGATACACCGCGCTGTATCGAGTGTGACGCCTGTGTCGATATCTGCCCAACAGATTGCATTACCTTCACCCACAATGGTGCGGAAGAGGACTTGCGAGGGAGGCTCACGGGGCCTGCGGGCAACCTGGCCCAGGATCTCTACATCTCTCCTGATCTTCCAACCAAGCGTGTCATGGTAAAAGATGAAGATGTTTGTCTGCACTGCGGCTTGTGTGCCGAGCGATGCCCGACATCCGCCTGGGATATGCAGAAGTTTCTCTACAACGTAACCAAGGCGGGCCAGTAATCATGAAACGTATCGAATCCGTCAACGACTTTGTCATCAAGTTCGCGAATGTAAATGGCACAGGCTCCGCCAGTGCCAACAATATGTTCGCCAAGGCTCTTTTCCGCATGGGCCTGCCGGTTTGTCCGAAGAATATCTTCCCCTCAAATATTCAGGGCCTGCCCACCTGGTATGAGGTGCGCGTCAGTGAGAAGGGCTATCTGGGCCGTCGCGGTGGCGTCGATATCGCGCTGTCGGTCAACCCGCAGAGCATGGCCCAGGACATCAAGGAAGTGGAAGAGGGCGGCTATTTTATTTACGACGACACCAAGCCCCTCGACCTGCGCTTGATGCGCAACGACGTCAATATCATCGGCATCCCGTTGACGCGTATTTGCAACGAGGAATATACCGATCCACGTCAGCGTCAGCTGTTCAAGAACGTGATCTACGTGGGCGCCCTGGCGGCGTTGCTGGATATGGATTTCAAAGTGCTCACGGACCTGGTGAAAGACCAGTTCAAGGGCAAGGAAAAACTGATCCTGCCAAACATCCACGCACTGGAGCTCGGTCATCAGTATGTGAAGGCGAATCTGGAGTGCCCGATCGGTATCCGGGTGAAGACCTCGGATCAGGTGGGCGACAAGATCCTGCTGGACGGCAATACCGCTCTCGGTTTGGGTGCTATCTATGGCGGTGCAACTGTTGCCGCGTGGTACCCGATTACTCCCTCGACTTCGGTGGTAGATGCCTACGAGAAATATGTGCGGAGAGTGCGCATTGATCCGGGTACGGGTGAGAAGAACTATGCGATCGTGCAGGCTGAGGATGAGCTTTCGGCCATTGGTATGGTGATCGGCGCCAGCTGGAACGGTGCGCGCGCATTTACGGCAACCAGTGGCCCTGGTATCTCGCTGATGAGTGAGTTTCTCGGGTTGGCGTACTTCGCCGAGATACCGACCGTATTGATCGACGTACAGCGAGCAGGTCCCTCCACAGGCATGCCCACGCGAACCCAGCAGTCGGATGTGCTGTCGGCGGCTTACGCCTCACACGGTGACACCAAACAAGTGCTGCTGTTCCCGGCCACGCCAAAAGAGTGTTTCGATTTCGGCGCCATGTCCTTTGATCTGGCGGAGCGTTTGCAGACGCCGATCATCATCATGACCGACCTGGATCTGGGCATGAATGACAACATGTCAGAGCCCTTGGAGTGGGACGATAATCGTGCCTATGACCGCGGCAAGGTGATGACCGCCGAACAGTTGGAGGAGGGCGTTGAGTTTGGGCGCTATCTCGACGTTGATGGCGACGCGATTTGCTATCGCACCTATCCGGGCGCTCACCCCAAGCGCGGTGCGTTCTTCACCCGCGGCACCTCACGTGACGAGTACGCGGTATATACCGAACGGGGTGAAGAATACGAAAAGAACATGCTGCGCCTGATGCGCAAGTGGGACACGATCAAGGAATATGTTCCCGAGCCAGAAGTGGTTACTGCCGCTGAGAAAACCGATGTGGCCGTGCTGTATTACGGTACCAGTGAGGAATCTTCGCGCGAGTCACTGGACTTCCTTGCAGAGGAGGGGGTTCACCTGGACGCCATGCGGGTCAGAGCTTTCCCCTTCAATGATGACGTAAAGGCGTTTATCGAGAATCACAAGCAGGTGTTCGTAATTGAACAGAATCGCGATGCGCAGCTGCGTACCTTGTTGATGGCTGAGTTCGAATTCGGCCCGGACAAGTTGAAGTCTGTGTTGTGTTTCGATGGCACCCCGATCAGTGCCCGCAATATCAGTAAACAAATCAAGCAACACCTGAACGGTGGTGAGGTTCAGCCCTTGCATCGCACCAAAATTGCCGGCCAGGCGGGAGAGTAAGCATGAGTTACCAGATTCCGAAATTCCGTCATCCCGAACTGCCGGTCAATGACCTCGGTTATACCAAGGCCGACTACGAGGGTTCAATCTCGACACTGTGCGCAGGCTGCGGCCACGACTCCATTTCCGGGGCCATCGTCAAGGCATGCCACGAACTGTCTATTCCTCCGCATATGATCGCCAAGATGTCGGGCATTGGTTGTTCTTCCAAGTCGCCCACGTATTTCCTGGGTAAATCTCACGGGTTTAACTCGGTGCACGGGCGTATGCCCTCTGTCGTTACCGGCGCGGCCATGGCCAATCGCGACTTGATCTACCTGGGTGTGTCCGGTGACGGCGACACTGCATCCATCGGTATGGGCCAGTTCGCACACGTGGCACGCCGCAACCTGAACATGGTCTACATCGTCATGAATAACGGCTGCTACGGGCTTACCAAAGGGCAGGATTCCGCCACCGCTGATGAAGGCTCTGTGAGCAAAAAAGGTGATGCGAACGTGTTTAGCGCCATCGACCTTTGTTCAACTGCCTTGCAGATGGGCGCGACGTTTGTGGCGCGTAGCTTCTCCGGTGACAAGGACCAACTCGTACCGTTGATCAAGGCCGCAATCAGCCATCGCGGTTTCGCCCTGATTGATGTCGTCTCTCCCTGCGTTACTTTCAACAACAACGCCGGCTCCACCAAGAGCTACGAGTTCGTTCGCGAGCATGCCGAGGCTACCGGTACCGTGGATTTTGTACCCATGCAGAAGGAGATCACCACGGACTATGAGCCAGGCTCCAGTCACGAGGTGACGCTGCACGATGGCTCTTCAATTCACTTGTACAAGATGAGCGAAAATCTGGATCCATTTGATCGTACGTCCGCGCTGATGAATATGGAAAATCACCGTACCGCCGGGGATATTCTCACCGGTTTGATATACATGGACAAGGATTCTCGCGATCTGCACGATGTGCTGGAAACTTCCAGGCGTCCATTGAATACGCTGGATACCGAGGATCTGTGTCCCGGGAATCAGATGCTAAAGAATATCAACGCCAGCCTTCGCTGATACGCCCTGTCTCCGCCCGTGTTCCCAGCCGGTATACGGGCGGCAATCACTAAAATCACGCCCGCCACACAATTCTTTGGCTGATTGTAACTTTGTTGTCATAATTCCATCATCTAATACCTCCATTCGGAAGAATGAGGGAATACTACTGTCATGACTGAACGTACTGTTCTGGTGGTCGACGACGAATTCGCAATACGAGATATGTTGCGGATGGCTTTGGAAATTGCTGAGTTTCGGTGTTTGGAGGCGTCCAATATACAGGATGCCTACGCCATTACCGTGGATGAGCGACCAGATATTATTCTGCTCGACTGGATGCTGCCAGGTGGCAGTGGGCTGGAATTACTGCGTCGTCTTAAAAGAGACGATACCTTCCGTGAAGTGCCAGTGATCATGCTTACCGCAAAAACCACGGAAGATAATGTCATTCAGGGTCTGGACGTGGGCGCAGACGACTATATCACCAAGCCCTTTGCTCCCCGCGAGCTGATCGCTCGCATCAAGGCGCTGTTACGCCGTACAGTGGGCGGTGAAGACAACGCTCGAATGGAAGTTAATGGCCTGGTATTGGACGGTGAGAGCCGGCGCGTATTCGTGGGTGAGCACGCCATCGATATGGGGCCCACTGAATTCAAATTATTGCAGTTCTTTATGTCGCATCCGGAACGCGCTTATACTCGGGGTCAGTTGCTCGATCAGGTGTGGGGCGCGAACGTCTATGTCGAGGAACGCACTGTAGACGTCCATATCCGTCGCCTGAGGAAGGCGCTGCAGGGTGTCGAGGCTGACCACAGTAACCTGATTCAGACGGTACGCGGTACCGGCTATCGATTTTCTTCTCGCTGCATATAGGAGGCACTACCGAAATCCATGGAGTGGTTGGCGTCGGTATTTCGGCTGATAGGAACGGTGTTGCTCGCTGCGTTGGCGGGCTTCTATTTCGGTAATCCGCTGGCATGGGCTTTGGTGGCAGCTGTATTGCTGTTGGTTTTCTGGTCACTTCAGCTGTGGCGTCTGCGCAAGTGGCTGGCTGACAGCTCTGGCTCCCCTCCGGACCTGTTTGGCGTGTGGGGAGATATCGTCGCCAATATCTACAAGCGTCAGCGGAAGGCTATCGCGACCGAGGAACGCTTGCAGTCGACAGTCGACTACTTACTGGATTCATTTGCAGCAATGCGCGATGGCGTGGTCATCCTCGAAGGGCAGGGGGCTCTGCGCTGGTGTAACGAGGCGGCGCAGAGGCTGCTTGCACTGCGTTATCCAGACGACATCGGTCAGGCGATTTCCAATATTGTGCGAGTGCCTGAATTCGCGGAATACTTGTCCACGGCCGATTATAGTGTGCCCCTGGTATTTGAGACGACCGGCGAGATCAAGCATCACCTGCAACTGGTAGTCACCCAATTTGCCGAGGGCGATACCTTGCTCTTCGTGCGGGATGTTACCGACGTTGTGCGGACGGAGAGCATACGCCGTGATTTCGTCGGCAATGTCTCCCATGAATTACGTACGCCGCTGACCGTGATAAGTGGTTATCTGGGTACGTTTATGGCGGACCCGGACAGCTTGCCCGCCCCCTATGTCAGGGCGATTGAGCAGATGGCGGGGCAGGCTGCGCGAATGGAGAACCTGCTCAAGGATTTGCTGTGGCTTTCGCGTATTGAAAGTACTGAACGTCAGGATAAGGACGACAAGGTAGATATTGCAGCTCTGCTGGACGAACTGAAGGAAGAGGTCGCGAACACCCATCCGGGCAATCCGCTACAATTGGATATCCAATGTCGAACCAAGATTCCGGGCGACTATCGAGAGCTGTATAGCGCAGTCTCAAACCTTGTTTTCAATGCGTTCAAGTACAGCAGTGAGGGCGAACCGGTCGTTGCTTCGTGGCGAGAAGACGGCGATGTTGCCCGGCTTGATATTGTAGACACGGGCATAGGCATAGACGCGAGCCACTTTAATCGCCTGACCGAACGTTTTTACCGCGTGGACGACAGTCGGTCCTCGGCGACAGGCGGTACAGGCCTGGGCCTCGCCATCGTCAAACACGTGGCGGCCGCCCATGGCGCACATCTTGAAATTGACAGTAAGCTGGGGAAGGGGAGTACGTTCTCTCTGGTTTTCCCAGAACAAAACTAGAACCCTGAGGAACAGGACATGCTGAAGCAGGACGATTACAAACAGCACATATCAGAGAAATTCAACACCGAGCTTGAGGCTATCAAGAACCATCTGCTGGAAATGGGTGGGAAGGTTGAGCAGCAGTTGAGCGAGGCGGTAGAGGCTTTGGTTGCGCGTGACACCGGTGAAGCTGAGTCTATCGTTAACCGTGACCATGAGGTCAATCAGATGGAACTCGCCATTGATGATGAATGCGCCACCATCCTGGCTCGGCGCCAACCCGCCGCCAGTGATCTACGGCTTGTCGTGGCGGTGATGAAGGTCAATACCGATATTGAGCGTATTGGTGACGAAGCGGCCAAGATTGCTCGTCAGGCGATTCGACTCGCTGAGGAAAATGTCTCCCCGACCAACTATGTTGAGATCCGGCATATTGGCAGCCATGTGGGTGCCATGCTGCGAAAATCGCTGGATGCTTTCGCTCGTCTGGACCTCGAACTGGCAGTGGAGGTTGTGAAAGAAGACAGCAAAGTCGACAAGGAATACGACAGTGCAATGCGTAGCCTGGTGACCTTCATGATGGAAGATCCACGAGATATTGGCGCCATCCTCAACGAAATGTGGGCGCTTCGTAGCTTGGAGAGAATCGGCGATCACGCTGCGAATATTGCCGAGCATATCGTTTACCTGGTGCGCGGCCAGGATGTACGACACCGTAGCCTTGAGGACTTTATAGAACAGGTCGGTGACATTTGATATATCGAGGCAGTTGCCATTGCCAGGCGGTGCGTTTTCAGGTGGAAGCGCCTGAGAGCGTAGAAGTCGAGCGTTGCAACTGCTCGATCTGCCGCAAAGCTGGTTTTCTGCACCTGATAGTGCCGCTGTCCAGGTTCCAGCTACTCGCGGGTGAGGAGGCGATCACCACCTACACTTTCAACACCGGCGTGGCCAGGCACACCTTCTGCAAAATCTGTGGGGTAAAACCTTTCTATACGCCTCGCTCCAATCCTGATGGCATCGACATTAATGTCAACTGCCTCGATGAATTGCCCCCGGAGTTGAGCATTGTCGATTTTGATGGTCAGAACTGGGAGGAGAATGCGCACGCACTGGCCCATAAAAGCATGGATGAATGACGCATTAGTGCCCTCCCTTCAGCCTGGCATTCATTATAAGTCGATATAAAACAATAGCTTACCACTGTAATATTCCCGTAACATTTCCGCCATAGACTGCTCCCAAATCTGGAGTTCTACTCGAGCCAGGTATCCAAGCCTCAGGGAGTTCTAAGCAAGTGAAGAAGCAAATTTTAGCGGTAGTCACAGCAGCAATGACCATTGCCTCAGTTTCAAATGTGCAGGCGCAAGGTCGTGACAATGTCAGCATCGTGGGTTCTTCCACGGTGTATCCCTTCGCCACTGTAGTGGCCGAGCGTTTTGGTCGGTCAACCGACTTCAAGACGCCTAAAATCGAATCGACCGGTTCCGGCGGCGGGCTCAAGCTGTTCTGCAAAGGCGTTGGCTCCAACACACCTGACATCACCAATGCGTCTCGCCGGATCAAGAAAAGCGAGTACGATGATTGCCAGAACAACGGCGTAACCGACATTCTTGAAGTGCTGGTGGGTTATGACGGTATCGCCATCGCCAATAGTCGCAAGGCGCAGATGATGGAGCTCAGCCTGAAGGACCTCTATCTGGCGCTGGCCAAGGATGTTCCCGGCGCTGACGGCAAGCTGATTCCTAACCCCTACAAGACCTGGAAAGACGTGAATCCTGCGCTGCCTGCTGTGAATATCGAGGTGCTGGGCCCTCCACCGACCTCCGGTACTCGCGATGCGTTTGCTGAGCTCGCTCTGGGCGGCGGCGCTCAGGCTATCGCAGCACTGAAAGAACTGCGCGGCATTAGTTCAGGCGACGCAGGAGCACTCAAGGCAGCCATTGCGTCTCTGGGTATTCCCGCTGGCGTTTATGATGCTTACGTCGAGAAAAAGGGCAAGGCGCCCAGTGGTAAAGACATCTTCAAGACAGTTGCTTACGCTGTGCGCGAAGACGGCGCGTATATCGAAGCTGGTGAAAATGACAACCTGATCGTGCAGAAGCTCGAAGCTAATCCCAGCGCACTGGGTATCTTTGGTTTTAGTTTCCTCGAAGAGAACGGTGACAAGGTCCAGGGCTCAGTCGTGGACGGTGTAACACCCTCGTTCGACACCATTGCCGATGGCGACTACCCGGTCTCTCGCCCATTGTATTTCTATGTGAAGGCGGCCCACGTTGGCAAGATCCCCGGCATTCAGGAATATGCCGCTGAGTTCGCCTCCAACAAGGCAATGGGCGAAGACGGTTACCTTCCGGAGCGAGGCCTCATCCCGCTAGGTGATGAAGAGCTGGAGCAGGTGCAGAAGGACGTGGCGGAGCTCAAACTCCTCGAAATGTAACGAGGGTTTCCGCCAATAATGCTGTAAACTCATGCGCCGCTTTTAAGCGGCGCATCTTATTTTTTACGGGCCCGTAATGCAGACATCTACTGTTTTTCTCACCCTGCTAGCACTCTGCCTTGTCAGTTTTTTCGTCGGCCGCCAGCGTTCTCGTATGGTTGCCAGCGCTGCCGGTGGCATGCAGGTGCTTCACTCTCTCCCCAAGCACTACGGTTATATGACCGCCCTGTGGGCAGGCCTCCCTGCGCTGCTGGTTCTGGTGACCTGGGTCGGGGTGGAAGGGTCAGTCATCCGCGGGATAGTGGTCTCCGAGTTCCCCGTTGAAATTCTCCGTTTGAGCGACAGCGAAATAGGGCTCTACTACAACCAGTTGGTGAGTTTTGCCATCAGTGGTGGCGATGCCAGCTTATTGGATCCGGCCCAGGTCGCGGGAGCTGAGCAATACAGCGCATTGGTTAGCCAGAGCGGCAATCTGAAGCTACTGTTGGTGAGTGTAGTGGCTATTCTCGGCGGAGCACTCACGGTTATTCGCATCACCCCGGTGTTGCGCGCGCGGAATTCGGTAGAATCCATCTTCACATGGATATTGTTCGCATGCTCTTCCATAGCGGTGTTGACGACGCTGGGTATTGTTCTGTCCGTGCTTTTCGAAGCCGTCCGATTTTTCCAGACAATCCCGGTACAGGACTTCCTCTTCGGGTTGCAGTGGAGCCCGCAGATGGCCATCCGCCTCGATCAAGTGGGCGCTTCAGGATCCTTCGGTTTCGTGCCGTTGCTGGTAGGTACGCTGTTGATATCGGCAGTCGCAATGGTGATTGCGGTCCCCGTGGGCCTGATGTCGGCGATCTACCTTTCAGAGTACGCGAGTCGTCGATTTCGTGCAGTTACCAAGCCGGTTCTTGAAATCCTCGCGGGTGTACCCACCGTGGTATACGGCTTTTTTGCCGCGCTCACCGTGGCTCCTTTCATTCGTAACTTCGGCGAGAGCCTGGGGCTTACGGTCGCGTCTGAGAGCGCGCTCGCCGCTGGTCTGGTGATGGGAATTATGATTATTCCTTTCGTCATGTCCTTGTCTGACGACATTATCAATGCCGTTCCGGACAGCATGCGAGAAGCATCGCTGGGTATGGGTGCGACCATGAACGAAACGATTCGCAAAGTGCTTTTGCCAGCCGCGCTACCCGGTATAGTCGGCGGAATTCTGTTGGCGGTGTCCCGTGCTATTGGTGAAACAATGATCGTGGTGATGGCGGCGGGTTTGTCGGCCAAACTTACGATAAATCCTCTGGAAGCGGTGACGACGATTACGGTACAGATCGTAACGCTACTGGTAGGAGATCAGGAGTTTGATAGCCCGAAGACGCTGGCAGCTTTTGCACTTGGTCTCGTGCTGTTTTTTGTAACCCTTTTGTTAAACGTCGTCGCGCTCTATGTTGTGCGCCGCTATAGAGAGCAATATGAGTAAGGGAAGCTTCAAGAACACAGAGCTTATCGAAGCGTCGCTGAAGAAACGCTACGCGAAAGAGAAACGCTTTCAGTGGTATGGGCGCCTGGCGGTGATGTTGGGTTTCGTATTTCTGTTTATTCTCTTGTTCGATATCGTGAGTAAGGGAACGCCTGCTTTTACCCAGAAGTATCTGCTGGTGCCAGTGCATTTCGACGCTGAGGTCATTGATGTCAGCAGTAGCTCCACTGCACAAGAGCTGAGGGCAGGCGACTATGCCGGGCTTGCCAAGAAATCCATGCGTGAATTGTTTCCGGAAGTGAGCGGGCGCAAGGAAAAACGCCAGCTCTATCGCTTGCTTAGCCTGGGGGCTGAATACCAGTTGCAGGATATGGTGATGGCCGAACCATCCCTGCTGGGAGAAAGCCGGGAAGTATGGTTGCTGGCCCATTCACAGGCAGCCAGTTACCTGAAGGGGCAGGTCACGCGGGATGTTCCAGAGGAAGAGCGCCGGGTCAAGGACCTCCATATGGACTGGCTCGATAGCCTGCAACAAGACGACCGGACCGAGACCCGTTTCAACTGGATGTTCTTTACCGAGGGTGATTCGCGCGAGCCGGAACTGGCGGGTATTCGCGCCGCCTTGCACGGTTCGTTTTTCACGTTGATAGTCACTTTTTTGTTGGCGTTTCCGATCGGGGTATTTGCCGCGGTCTATCTGGAAGAATTTGCACCGCGTAATCGCATTACCGACCTGATTGAGATCAACATCAATAACCTGGCTGCGGTGCCCTCTATTGTCTTCGGATTACTCGGCCTCGCGGTGTTTATCAATTTTTTCGAACTGCCCAGATCCGCCCCGCTGGTCGGTGGTATTGTGCTCTCGCTGATGACCTTGCCGACGATCATTATTACCTCTCGCGCAGCTATACAGGCAGTGTCCCCCTCGATACGTGAGGCGGCAATGGGAGTAGGCGCGTCAAAGCTGCAAACGGTATTTCACCATGTGCTGCCGGTGGCCATGCCAGGCATTCTGACTGGCTCGATTATTGGGATGGCTCAGGCGCTGGGTGAATCTGCTCCACTACTTATGATCGGTATGGTTGCGTTCATTATGGACGTCCCGGGTGGGGTAACCGACCCGTCCACCGTATTACCTGTGCAGGTCTTCCTGTGGGCTGACAGCCCCGAGCGCGGGTTCACCGAAAAGACATCTGCGGCGATCATGGTGTTGATGGGCTTTCTTATTGTTATGAATGCGTTCGCGATATATTTGCGCAAGCGCTTCGAACTCAAATAGAGACACGAATTTAAGATGGAAGGGTCTGACAAAATGACTGCAATTCCCGTAGCCAGAGAAGTGAAAGAGGGCGCCGATGCGCCGGGGCTGGATATACATCAGCACAGCGATGTGTCTGGTTACGAGACGGTGGGCACGCCTTTCGTGGACAACGCCAAGATGTCTGCTCGCAACGTCAATGTCTATTACGGCGACAAGCAAGCGATTCTGGACGTATCGCTGGACATAGCAGAGAACGAAGTGGTCGCCATGATTGGCCCTTCAGGCTGCGGCAAATCCACTTTCTTGCGCACGCTTAACCGGATGAACGACATCATTCCGATTTGCCGTGTAGAGGGCGATTTCAAGCTTGATGGCGGCAATATTTATGCCGCGGGCCAGGATACTGTTTTACTGCGGGCTCGGGTTGGCATGGTGTTTCAGAAACCCAACCCCTTCCCCAAGTCTATCTATGAAAACGTTGCCTACGGGCCTCGTATCCACGGCCTGGCGCATAGCAAAGCTGAATTGGATGAGATCGTGGAGAAGAGCCTCAAACGTGCGAGCCTCTGGTCCGAGGTTAAGGATGTCCTGGATAAGCCCGGAACAGGTCTCTCAGGCGGTCAGCAGCAGCGCCTGTGTATCGCGCGCGCAATAGCGGTAAGCCCGGAGGTGATTCTGATGGACGAACCCTGTTCTGCACTGGACCCGATTGCCACAGCACGTATTGAAGAGCTTATCGATGAGCTTAAGGCAAGGTATACCATCGCCATTGTGACGCACTCGATGCAGCAGGCAGCGAGGGTCTCTGACCGCACGGCATACTTCCATCTCGGCAAGTTGATCGAAGTAGGGGACACCAAAGATGTGTTCACAATGCCCAAGCATGAGCTTACTGAAAACTATATTACCGGCCGCTTCGGCTGATACCTGGGGGCGCTCGCCGTGGATGACAAGTTGAATCTCGATCAGCATATTTCACATCGCTATAACGAGGAGCTCGATGCGCTGAGGGCAGATGTCCTGAAGATGGGGGGGCTGGTAGAAAAACAGTGCCGCAATGCACTCAAGGCTCTGACCAAGGGGGATTTGACTCTCGCAGAGAAGGTAGCCACCTCTGACTACAAGGTCAATGATCTGGAAGTGTCGATTAATGCCAAGTGCACAGACTTGCTGGCGTTGCGTCAGCCCGCTGCGAGCGACCTGCGGATGATCGTCGGCGTGATTCGCATGGCCGCGGATCTGGAGCGGATTGGCGACGAGGCTGAAAAAATTGGTCGCCTGGCCGAAACCATTGCCTCAGGGCGCGATAGCGTGCAGTTTCGCGAGGACCCCAAGCACCTGGGCAAGAGTGCTATAGATTTATTGCAAGGCGCGCTGGATGCTTTCGCTCGGCTCGATGTTGAAGCTGCGATCGTGGCTGCCGCCAAGGATCCGGATATAGATCGCGAATTCGACAGTATTACCCGCCTTTCGATCACCCATATGATGGAGCAGCCTGCCTCGGTCAAGACGCTGCTGCGTATCAACTGGTGCGCGCGTGCATTCGAGAGAATAGGGGACCACGCGGTGAACCTCTGCGAAGAGGTGGTATTTCTTGTGAAGGGCTCGGATGTACGTCACCTGAGCATCAAGGAAATCCAGGACCGTTATCTGTAAGCACTGAGGTACGTGCTGCGCGCGTACCTATTCCTTCCCGCCCCGTCCGTGGGCGATATCTACTGAGGCTCCCTCTCGCTGTAACATAGCGGTCACAGTGCCGTTTCCCGGTGGTAATAGTCCCTTTTTCTATTCTTATTTTCCTACTCTCTGTAACACAACTGTCACAAAAAGTTCGTATTCTGCGCCAAATACGCAAGAACGACCCAAAAACGGTCATTATTGAGGCTTTGGATTATGAAGAAATTATTAAACGCGGCAGTTCTGAGTGCTGTGGCTGGTAGTGTCAGTGTAACTGCCCAGGCCCACGTACCTGAGGCAGAATGGGAGCAATTCAAGACCCAGTTTGCGGCGATGGCGGCACGGGTTGAGGCGCTGGAAGCCGAGAACACCGCACTGAAATCTGCTGCTACCGTGCCGGTCGAAGACCTCGCGGTTCTGCAGGCCGACGTCGTGTCTCTGAAGGCGCAGAACAGCTCCACAAGCTGGGCCGAGAAACTCGCCTGGAAAGGCGACTTCCGGTACCGCTACGAGGACATCGACGACGGGGGCGACGATCGCCAACGCCATCGGATCCGTGCTCGAGCTGAGCTCGTTGCCAAAACCACCGAAGACATCACTCTGGGCCTGGGCGTCGCGACCGGTGGAGACGACCCTGTTTCCACAAACCAGACCCTGGGTGGTGGCGGTTCAACCAAGGACGTGCGCCTCGACAAGGCCTATTTCCGTTACCAGCCCAACGAGTTCTGGCTCTCGGGCGGTAAGGTCAGCAACCCATACTTCAAGCCGCAGAAGAGCGGTTTGATCTGGGACGGCGATTTCCGGCCTGAAGGTCTGTTCGCTGGCTACGACGGCAAGCACTTCTTCGTGAATTCTTCCTACGCTCATCTGGAAAGCGACAGTAAGGATGGTTTGGATAAAGCCTTCTGGGGCGCGCAAGTCGGTACGAGTTTCGGCCCTGTTACTCTGGCTGCTGGTTATCTTGATATCCCGGTGAAAGGGCAGTCGGCGTTTTATGACGATGAGCTGTTCGGCAACTCCACTGACGAGGCCGGCAACTATCTGTACAACTATGAAGTCGTTAGCCTGGGCGCAGACGCCAATTTCAATGTCTGGGAGATGCCGCTGGCCCTGTATGGTGACGTCATCCAGAACCAGGATGCGGATGACCAGGATACGGGTTACATCGTGGGCGCCAAGCTCGGCAAGGCCAAGAACAAAGGCAGCTGGCAGATTCAGTATCAGTACCAGGATCTGGAAGCGGATGCGACCCTTGGCCTGCTCACCGATTCTGACTTCATGGGCGGTGGTACCGACGGCAAGGGCCACAAGTTCAGCGGCGCTTACACCATCGTTGAGAAGTGGATTCTGGGCTTCACCTATTTCGACGGCGAGAAGTGCACAGACAGCGTCAAGTGTGATGTCCGCGATTACGATCGCCTGATGATCGACGCGAAGTTCAAGTACTAGAGTTGTTCAGGAAATAGCCACTGTAAGCTTTTTACGCCAAAATGGCGCTTCAAGTCTTGCAATGCGTTCTCTGTTGCTTATAATGCGCGTCGTCTGGTTGAGGCCAGCACATTGTCCCGTTCGTCTAGTGGTCCAGGACACTGCCCTTTCACGGCGGTAACAGGGGTTCGAACCCCCTACGGGATACCAACATCAAAGCCCGGCTCGAAAGAGCCGGGCTTTTCTTTTTCTACTCCGATAAACTGCATCTTTTGCCATTGAGACCCTCGCAGTATGAGCCGTTATTGGAGTGACCTGGCCCGGCAGCTGACCCCCTATGTTCCCGGCGAGCAACCGCAAGGAACGCGGCTGGTTAAACTCAACACCAATGAGAATCCCTACGGCCCTTCGCCGGCGGTACTGGACGCTATTGCCTCGATTAGCCCCGACGAACTGAAACGTTACCCTGACCCCGATTCCAGCGCTTTGAGAGAAGCGTTCGCCGATCGGGAGGGCCTCGGTTCCGACCAGGTTTTTCTGGGCAATGGTTCAGATGAGGTGCTGGCACACACCTTCCAGGCCCTGCTCAAACACGACAAGCCGCTATTGTTTCCAGAGATCAGCTACAGCTTTTATCCGGTGTGGAGTGAGCTGTACCAGATAGCCTACGAGCGCGTGCCTCTGCGGGGCGATTTCACGATTGATGTCGATGCCTACAGTATGGCTAATAGCGGTATTCTGATCCCCAATCCGAATGCGCCAACAGGCGTCCTGTTGGCGAAAGCCGATATTGCCCGGCTGCTGGAGACCCACCCGGATTCGGTTGTCGTTATCGACGAGGCATACATCGACTTTGGCGGCGAATCAGCAACCGCCCTGATTTCGGACCACGACAATTTGCTGGTTGTGCAGACCTTCTCAAAGTCTCGCTCGCTGGCAGGTATGCGGGTAGGGGTGGCATTCGGTCCGGCCGAATTGATAGAAGGGCTGGTGAGGGTGAAAGACTCGTTCAATTCCTATCCCATGGATATTGTGGCGCAGCGCGCGACGCTTGCGTCGCTGCAGGATGAGGCCTGGTTCCAGAACTGTTGCCAGAAAGTGATTGCCACGCGCGAGCGCACCAGCCATGAGCTGTCTTTGCTGGGATTTGAGGTGTTGCCGTCATCGGCGAATTTTGTGTTCGCGCGGCATCCTGGGCGTGACGCCGCTGAGATCTTTGCTGAATTGCGGCAGCGGGGGGTTATCGTGCGTTACTTCGATAAGCCCCTGATCAGCCAGTATTTGCGCATCAGTATCGGAACTGATGCGGAGATGGACGAACTTCTGAGTGTACTGGAGGACGTGCTGTAGGGCGCCTGCAGCAGGCCCTAGCGTTTCTTTAAAACCACGCTGCCGATCGAGTAGCCGGCTCCGAAGGAGCAGAGTACGCCGAGGTCGCCGCTGGCGAAATCATCGCGATGCTTGTGGAACGCAATGACTGAGCCAGCAGAGCTGGTGTTGGCGTATTCATTGAGAATCGTAGGCGCCTCTTCAGGCGCCGCCTCGCGACCGAGCACCCGTTTCGAAATCAGTTGGTTCATGCTCAGGTTGGCCTGGTGGAGCCACATGCGCTTCAAACTGGCTGCGGGGATGCTCAACTTCTCTAACTGACCACTGATCTGGTTTGCCACTGCCGGGCACACTTCTTTGAAAACCTTGCGGCCCTCTTGTACAAACAGTTTGTCATCTTCGCCTATGCCTGATTCGTCACCGCGATTGAGGAAGCCGAAGTTGTTGCGGATGTTATTGGAATACATGGTTTGCAATACGCTGTCCACAATCAGGAATTGCTCCTGGCCGGTCGCTTGATCTGCGCGCTCGACGATGACGGCAGTACAGACGTCGCCAAAAATAAAGTGGGAGTCACGGTCGCGGAAATTCAGGTGGCCGGTACAGATCTCCGGATTCAGCATCAGCACACAGCTGGCACTGCCGGAGGCCACCATGTCCTTGGCCTGCTGGATGCCGAAGGTCGCGGAAGAACAGGCAACATTCATGTCAAAGCCAAAACCTTTGATACCCAGGGCGTCCTGAATTTCCACAGCCATGGCGGGGTAGGCGCGCTGCATATTGGAAGCGGCTACGATGACGGCATCAATATCTGCTGCGGTTTTACCGGCTTGCTCCATGGCGTTTCTTGCGGCGCCGACAGCCATTTCACACTGGATAGACTGTTCTTCATTGGGGCGGTCGGGCAACGACGGCACCATGCGTTCGGGGTCGAGAATGCCGGATTTGTTCATCACGTAACGTGATTCGATGCCGGACGCCTTGTTGATAAATTCGGCGGAGGACGGCTGTAACGGCGCAAGTTCGCCCGCTTCAATGGCCGCCATGTTCTCGGCGTTAAAGGCCTCGACGTAGGCGTTGAATGACTCAACAAGTTCTTCATTGCTGATTGATTCTTGCGGGGTGTAGAGGCCGGTGCCACTGATGACAATGTCGGTCATGGGAGCGCTTTCCTGGAAGTCTTGTTCTTGCAGTAGTGTACTATCAAAAAAGGCCGCAAAGCGGCCTTTTCCGTGGTGATATCACCGCTTAGCGATCGTCGAGTGAGACAAAGTCACGCTTGTCGTGGCCGGTGTACAGCTGACGAGGGCGGCCGATACGGTAGCTGCCACTGATCATCTCGTGCCAGTGGGCGATCCAGCCAATCGTGCGGCCCACGGCGAAAATCACGGTGAACATACTGGTGGGGATGCCGATAGCCTTGAGGATGATGCCTGAGTAGAAGTCGACATTGGGGTAGAGCTTCTTCTCTACGAAGTAGGGGTCTTCCAGGGCGATCTGTTCCAGGCGCTTGGCAATCTTCAGCAGGGGGTCATCTTCCAGGCCGAGTTCAGCCAGTACTTCGTCTGCCGCCTGCTTCATGACCTTGGCGCGAGGGTCGAAATTCTTGTAGACGCGGTGGCCAAAGCCCATCAGGCGGAATGGATCGCTCTTGTCCTTGGCTCTCGCAACAAACTCGTCGATGCGGGATTCATCACCGATCTCTTCGAGCATATTCAGCACAGCTTCGTTTGCACCACCGTGGGAGGGGCCCCACAGTGCGGCGATACCCGCGGCGATACAGGCGAAGGGGTTAGCACCGGAGGAGCCTGCCAGACGAACGGTTGAGGTGGAAGCATTCTGCTCGTGATCCGCGTGGAGCAGGAAGATCTTGTCCATCGCATTGGCCAGCACGGGGCTGATATTGCTCTTTTCACAGGGTACGCCAAACATCATGTGCAGGAAGTTCTCTGCGTAGCTCATGTTGTTGTCTGGGTACATAAAGGGCTGGCCGATGGAGAACTTGTAGCTCATGGCAGCGATGGTGGGCATTTTAGCAATCAGGCGAAATGCGGCTACCTGGCGGCTGTGCTCATCGGAAATATCCAGCGAGTCATGATAGAAGGCGGAGAGGGCACCGACTACGCCGCACATGATGGCCATGGGGTGAGAGTCGCGACGGAAGCCGTTGAAGAAATGCACCAGCTGTTCATGAACCATGGTGTGGTTGGTGACGGTATCGACGAAAGCCTCTTTCTGTTCCTTGTTGGGCAGCTCTCCATAGAGCAGCAAGTAACAGGTTTCCAGGTAGTCAGAGTGTTCGGCCAACTGCTCAATGGGGTAGCCGCGGTGGAGCAGAACACCTTTGCCACCGTCGATGTAGGTGATCTGGGATTCGCAAGATGCAGTAGAAACAAAGCCAGGGTCGTACGTGAACATGCCTTTGCCGGTGAGGCTACCCACGTCGACAACGTCCGGCCCAATGGTCCCGGAGTAGATAGGCAATTCCACTGCCTCGTCCATTCCATCGATCGTAAGGGTGGCTTTTTTGTCGCTCATAGAAGGGTCCTGCGTTGATATCTCAGTGGGGTGGCCCACTATAGAGATTCCGCCATTTTTGTCAATCGACCTTAGCCTAAAGTCGCCTATCGTGCGCCCAGATAGAGCGTAAAATCGGCAAACGAGATTTCGGGAGATCGCTGCAGATTGCTGCAAATCAAGTAATTGCGACAGAACCGGTTCTAAATTTGTAATTAGCGCGCTAAGTCCTTATAATTTCGCGCGTTTTGGTAAGCTCCCCAACGATGGGTTTGCTGCGAGAATAGGCTCCACGCCGTCCTTTTAACCGCCTCACGGCGCAACGATGGTATCCAATGTGAAAGACAATCGTCCCGTTAACCTGGACATCGGTACTATGCGGCTTCCCATTACCGCATGGGCGTCCATTACACACCGCGCAACCGGCGTAGCTTTATTCGTCGGTGTCGGCATCTTGCTCTGGCTCTTCGATCAGTCACTCTCTGGTCCCGAAGGTTTCGCCCAGGTTCAGGAGTGTCTCGACAGCGTCATAGCCAAACTGATTATCTGGGGCGTTGTCGCCGCATTGATCTATCACTCATTGGCGGGCATCAAGCACGTCATTATGGATTTCGGTATCGGTGAATCGATGGAAGGAGGCGTCCTGGGCGCTCGCATCGTTATAGCACTCTCCGTTGTTCTGATTCTTATTGCAGGTGCATGGATATGGTAAGGTCTGTAACCAGTTTTGGCCGCTCAGGCCTGTCCGATTGGCTCGTACAGCGGGTCAGCGGCGTTATCCTTCTCGCGTACTTCATCTGTATTGGCTGCACCCTTATGGGCGGTGTCGACTATATGAGCTGGAAGGCGAGCTTTGAATCTACCGGCATGCGCGTCTTTACGTTGCTGGCCATTCTGTCACTGGCAGCGCACGCCTGGATTGGCATGTGGGCAGTCAGCACCGACTACATGACCGAGCGGATGATGGGTAAGAATGGCAACTTCATACGCGTGGCGTTCCAAATCGCCTGCAGCCTGGTGATCTTTGTTTATGTGATCTGGGGCGTCCAGATCCTCTGGGGTTAAAACATTATGTCCGGAATTCGTACTATTTCATTTGACGGCGTTATCGTCGGCGGCGGTGGCGCAGGAATGCGCGCCGCACTGCAGTTGGCCCAGTCCGGCTACAAGACTGCTGTAATCTCCAAGGTTTTCCCCACTCGGTCGCACACGGTTTCTGCCCAGGGCGGCATCACCTGCGCTATTGCCTCTGACGATCCCAATGACGATTGGCGCTGGCACATGTACGACACCGTAAAGGGGTCGGACTATATTGGCGATCAGGACGCGATCGAATATATGTGCAGCGAAGGCCCCCAGGCGGTGTTTGAGCTTGAGCACATGGGGTTGCCATTCTCGCGCACCGAAGAAGGCCGCATCTATCAGCGCCCCTTCGGCGGCCAGTCCAAGAATTTCGGTGAGGGCGGCCAGGCTGCCCGTACCTGTGCAGCAGCCGACCGTACCGGTCACGCGCTCCTGCACACCCTGTACCAGGGCAACATGAAGAACAATACAGTGTTCTTCAACGAGTGGTACGCCACCGACATCGTCAAGAATCAGGACGGTGCCGTCGTCGGTGTTATTGCTATCTGCATGGAAACAGGCGAAACGGTTTATGTTAAATCCAAGGCCACTGTATTCGCTACCGGCGGAGCAGGGCGAATCTATGCTTCTACGACGAATGCCCACATCAATACTGGCGACGGTATCGGTATGGCACTGCGTGCGGGCTTCCCGGTGCAGGATATCGAAATGTGGCAGTTCCACCCCACCGGCATTGCCGGCGCGGGCGTGTTGGTCACAGAAGGTTGTCGCGGTGAAGGCGGGTACCTGGTGAATAAGGACGGCGAGCGCTTTATGGAGCGTTACGCGCCAAACGCCAAGGACCTTGCGGGTCGCGATGTTGTGGCCCGTTCAATGGTGCTCGAGATACTCGACGGCCGCGGCTGTGGCCCGGATGGCGATCACGTTTACCTGAAGCTAGACCACCTGGGTGAAGAGGTTCTCGAGAGCCGTCTGCCCGGTATTTGCGAGCTGTCCCGTACCTTCGCTCACGCAGATCCGGTTAAAGAGCCCGTGCCCGTGGTGCCCACCTGTCACTACATGATGGGCGGTATTCCCACCAACGTTCACGGTCAGGCTTTGACGGTGGATGCCAATGGCAATGACCAGAT
Organism: Halioglobus maricola; assembly: GCF_009388985.1. NCBI lineage: Bacteria > Pseudomonadati > Pseudomonadota > Gammaproteobacteria > Cellvibrionales > Halieaceae > Halioglobus > Halioglobus maricola. The sequence goes on along the minus strand of NZ_CP036422.1, from coordinate 2,322,816 downwards.
CATTCCGGGCTTGTACGCCTGTGGTGAAGTAGCCTGTGTGTCGGTACACGGCGCCAATCGCCTCGGCGGTAACTCCTTGCTCGATCTGGTGGTGTTTGGCCGTGCCTCTGGTCAGTACATCGAAGGTGCTTTGCGCGACGGTATCGACATGCGTGACGCTTCCGATTCAGACGTCGAGCAGGCTATGTCCCGTCTGGACAAGCTCAACAATTCTACCGGCGGCGAGAAAGTGGCCGACTTGCGCAAAGAGCTGCAAAACACCATGCAGAACCACTTCGGTGTGTTCCGCAACGGTGAGTTCATGCAGGAAGGCATCAAGAAGCTCGCAGATTTGCGCGGGCGCATTGAGAATGCCTCGCTTGAAGACAAGAGCCAGGCGTATAACACCGCTCGTATCGAAGCCCTTGAACTGCACAATCTGTTCGAGGTGGCCGAAGCGACCGCGATCACCGCAGAAGAGCGTAAAGAAAGCCGAGGGGCTCACGCCCGCGAAGATTTCGAAGATCGTGACGATGAGAACTGGCTGTGTCACTCCATGTACTTCCCTGGCGACAAGAGCGTGGGCAAGCGTGCTGTGAACTTTGAGCCGAAAACTGTAGACACCTTCCAACCGAAGATTCGGACTTACTAAGGGGCTGAACGAATGTTGCAAGTGAGTATTTATCGCTATAACCCCGAAACGGACAGCGAGCCTTCAATGCAGGACTTTCAGGTCGATACTGGCGGTAAAGACCTGATGGTGCTGGACGTACTGGAGCTGATCAAGGCGCAGGACACGACCGTGGCCTATCGCCGCTCCTGTCGCGAGGGCGTATGTGGGTCTGATGGCCTGAATATGAACGGGAAGAATGGCCTGGCTTGTATTACTGCGCTCTCAGAAGCAGTGGACAAAAACAAGCTGGTGATTCGCCCGCTGCCGGGCTTGCCGGTGGTTCGGGACCTGGTTGTGGATATGACCATGTTCTACGCTCAATACGAGAAGGTTCAGCCCTATCTGCTCAACGACACGCCGGCGCCCGCAATCGAGCGCCTGCAAACGCCTGAAGACCGCGAGAAACTCGACGGCCTTTACGAGTGCATCCTGTGTGCCTGTTGTTCCACAGCTTGCCCTTCGTTCTGGTGGAACCCTGACCGCTTCATTGGCCCATCTGGCCTGCTGCAGGCGTACCGCTTCCTGGCTGACAGCCGTGACCTTGCGACGGACGAGCGCCTCGCTAAACTGGACGATCCGTTCAGCGTATTCCGCTGCCACGGCATCCAGAATTGCGTAAACGTGTGTCCGAAAGGCTTGAACCCGACACGGGCTATTGGTCACATTCGCAACATGCTACTTTCCCGCGCCACCTGATGTTTCCGCGGAACAGCTTGAGGTTTTCCCTTTAAGCTGTTGAAAAGCAGCGCATTTTAATTTTTGCTCTTGTCGTCAGTATTTGGCGGCAGGCGCTTTACAGCGGCTGGACCAAGGTCTTATCGGCACTGCGGTCCAGCGACTGCTAAACTCTGGATTTATCCGCCCAATGAAGGGCGCTCAACCTCCATTCCGGAAGGGCTGTAATGCAAGAAAGCTCAATGGAACTCCTGTGGCGGAGTTCTCATATTGCTGGTGGCAACGCCACCTATGTCGAAGATCTGTACGAGTCCTACCTCAAGGACCCGAACGGCGTGCCTGAGCAGTGGCGCGAATACTTCGACAAACTACCGAGGGTCGAAACAGATAGCGCCCATATTGAGGATATTCCCCATTCGGTGGTGCGAGACCGATTTGCCCAGATCAGCAAGATGCGGGTGCGCACTGAGGCGACCGTACAGCACGATTCCCAGGCCACTGAATACGAGCGCAAACAGGTCCGTGTAGTTCAACTTATCTCCGCTTATCGCCAACGCGGGCACCAGAAAGCGGAGCTTGATCCGCTGGGTATCGCTGAGCGCGAACATGTTCGCGACCTGGAATTGTCTTTCCACGAATTGTCCCAGGCGGACTACGACACAGTCTTTCAGACCGGTAGCCTTCACATCGGCAAAGCGGACGCCACGCTAGGTGAGATACACGACGCCCTGGAGCGCACCTATTGCAAGTCGATTGGCGCAGAATTCATGCACATTGTGAATACCGATGAGCGCCATTGGATCATGACGCGTATGGAGTCGGTGCGCAGCGCACCGGACTTCAGCAAGGATATTCAGTTGACCTTGCTCCGCCGCCTTATCAAGGCCGAGGGACTGGAGAAATCGCTCGGTTCCAAGTATCCGGGGACAAAACGTTTTGGCCTGGAAGGTGGCGAGAGCCTTATTCCGATGCTGGCAGAAATGGTGCAGCGTTCGGGTAGCTATGGCGTGAAGGAAATCGTGATTGGCATGGCTCACCGTGGCCGCCTCAACGTGCTGGTCAATACCTTCGGTAAAAACCCGGCTGACCTGTTCGACGAGTTCGAGGGCAAAGTCGAATACGATAGTTCCGGCGACGTGAAGTACCACCAGGGCTTCTCTTCCAATGTGATGACGCCGGGCGGTGAAATTCACCTGGCACTGGCTTTCAATCCCTCCCACCTGGAGATCGTCTCTCCGGTCGTTGAGGGGAGTGTGCGCGCGCGCCAGGAGCGCCGCCAAGACACCGACGGTGACAAGGTTGTGCCGATCGTGATCCACGGGGACGCCGCATTCGCTGGTCAGGGCGTAGTGATGGAGACATTCCAGATGTCCCAGACCCGCGCCTACAAGACTGGCGGCACCATCCATATCGTGTTGAACAACCAGGTGGGCTTTACCACCAACAAGCGTGAGGACGCGCGTTCTACCGAGTACTGCACCGATGTAGCGAAGATGGTCCAGGCGCCAATTTTCCATGTCAACGCAGACGATCCTGAAGCTGTTTTGTTCGTCACCCAACTCGCGGTGGATTACCGTACCGAATTCCAGAAAGACGTCGTCATCGACCTGATTTGCTATCGCCGCCGGGGGCACAATGAGGCCGACGAGCCCTCCGTGACTCAGCCGCTGATGTACCAGACGATTCGCAAGCACAAGACAACCCGCGATCTGTACGCCGCCAAATTGATCGGCCAGGGCGTTCTGACCAAAGATCAGGACGATTATCTGGTGAACGGTTTCCGCGACTCTATTGACCGCGGTGAGCCACTGGTCAGCAGCCTGGTCTCGGAGCCGAACAAAACATTGTTTGTCGACTGGTCCCCCTATATTGGCCACAACTGGACGGACGAAGCCGATACGACCGTCGATATCCAGAAGTTGCGGACCTTGGGTAATGACCTCAACATGGCCCCCGATAATTTCCCGATACAGCGTACCGTGAATAAAATTATCGAGGACCGCCGTAAGATGGCCGCTGGTGCGACGCCTATCAACTGGGGCTTCGCGGAGACCATGGCCTACGCGACGCTGTTGGAAGAGGGCTACCCAGTGCGCCTCACCGGCCAGGATGTCGGCCGGGGCACGTTCTCACATCGTCATGCGGTGCTGCACAACCAGAAAGACGAGAGCTGCCACGTCCCTCTACAGCATATCAGCGAGGAACAAGCGCCGTTCGTCATCTACGATTCGCTGCTCTCGGAAGAAGCGGTACTCGCCTTTGAATACGGCTACTCCACCACCATGCCCAAGGGCTTGGTTGTCTGGGAAGCCCAGTTCGGCGATTTCGCCAATGGCGCCCAGGTGGTCATAGACCAGTTCATCACCTCGGGTGAGCACAAGTGGCAACGCCTTTGCGGCCTGACCATGTTGCTTCCCCACGGGTATGAAGGGCAGGGCCCCGAGCATTCCTCTGCGCGCCTCGAACGTTTCCTGCAGTTGTGTGCCGAGCACAATATCCAGGTCTGCGTACCCACCACTCCGGCTCAGGTGTTCCACATGCTGCGACGTCAGGCGATTCGCCCGCTGCGCAAGCCGCTGATCGTGATGTCACCCAAGAGTTTGTTGCGTCACAAAGAGGCGATTTCCACTGTCGAGGAGTTGGCCGAAGGGAAATTCTTTAACGTCCTGGACGAGACGGATGAACTGGATAAGTCCAAGGTCGAGCGCGTTATTATGTGTAGCGGCAAGGTCTACTACGACTTGCGTGCGGCCCGTCGCGAGCGCGACATCGACAATATCGCGATCCTCCGAATTGAGCAGCTGTATCCGTTCCCCGAGGATGACCTCGTTGAGATTCTGGCGCAGTACCCCAATATTTCGGACGCCGTGTGGTGTCAGGAAGAGCCGATGAACCAGGGTGCCTGGTATTCCAGTCAGCACCATATGCGCCGAGCCCTGTTCAAGCACAAGCAGGGTGTTTACCTGCATTACGTCGGTCGGGACAGTTCTGCATCACCTGCGGCGGGCTACATGGCCCTGCATCTGGAACAACTGGAAGCATTTATCAACAAAGCCCTGGCGCCCGAAACGCCCTGGGAAAATTAAGCGCGAAGGAAGAGAAATGGCGATTGAAATCAAGGCACCAGCCTTTCCCGAATCTGTAGCTGACGGCGAAGTCGCCGCCTGGCACAAACAGGAAGGTGAGGCGGTTTCCCGCGACGAGCTGATTGTCGAAATCGAAACCGACAAGGTAGTCATGGAAGTTGTTGCGCCGGAAGATGGCGTGCTCACGAAAATTCATGCGCAGGAGGGCGACACTATTGAAAGCGAACAGCTTCTCGCCAGCCTGGAGCAGGGTGCTGCTGCCTCAGCGCCGGCTGCTGAATCGCCTGCTGCCGAAGCTGCACCTGTAGCTACGGGCGCCGAGAGCGCCGAGGACCTGGCGTCACTGCTCGGGCCTGCGGCTCGTCAGCTGGTGGAAGAGCACAAGCTGGATATTACCCGGATTACGGGTAGCGGCAAGAACGGCCGGATCACCAAGGAAGATATTCTCAAGTACTTGAAGAGCGGCGATGCCGACAAGGCTGCCGCGCCAGCGCCAGCGCCCGCCTCGACGGCCGCCGTTGCCGCACCTGTCGCGCCTTCGGGAGAGCGGGTTGAGAAGCGTGTGCCGATGACCCGTATGCGCGCCAAGATCGCCGAGCGCCTGCTGGATGCGACCCAGGAAACCGCCATGCTGACCACCTTTAACGAGGTGAACATGGCGCCGATGATGGCCCTGCGTAGCAAGTACAAAGAGCAGTTTGAGAAGACTCACAACGGCACCCGCCTGGGTTTCATGGGTATGTTCGTCAAGGCCGCCTGCGAAGCGTTGAAACGCTTCCCGGAAGTGAACGCCTCTATCGACGGGCGCGACGTCGTCTACCACGGTTATCAGGATATTGGTGTTGCAGTATCCACGCCCAATGGACTGGTCGTTCCGGTCCTGCGCGATGCTGATTTCATGAGCATTGCCGATGTCGAAGCGGCTATCAGGGATCTCGGGTTGCGTGCACGCGACAACAAACTCACCATTGAAGACATGACGGGCGGAACCTTTACCGTCACCAACGGCGGCGTTTTCGGCTCCCTGATGTCCACGCCGATTCTGAATCCACCTCAGACGGGCATCCTCGGCATGCACAAGATCCAGGATCGCCCCATGGCGGTCAATGGCGAGGTAGTGATACTGCCAATGATGTACCTGGCCCTGTCCTACGATCATCGCCTGATTGACGGTAAAACTGCGGTCCAGTTCCTGGTGGCGATCAAGGATCTTATCGAGGATCCGGCACGCATACTGCTGCAGCTGTAACTAGAGTGTCATGCGCTCCTGACTGAATTGCGAGCGACACCGAATACAAATATGGGAAGAGAGATGTCTGAGAAATACGATGTAGTAGTAATAGGGGCCGGCCCCGCAGGTTATGTGGCGGCTATCAAAGCTGCCCAGTTGGGAATGTCCACGGCCTGTGTCGAACAATGGATTGATGATAAGGGTAAGGTCAGGCTCGGCGGCACATGCCTGAATGTAGGATGCATTCCCTCAAAAGCATTGCTCGATTCCAGTCATAAGTATCATGAAGCGAAGGCCGATTTTGATGTGCACGGCATTTCCGTTGGTGAGACCACCATGGATGTTGCCGCCATGATCGCCCGCAAGGACAAAATTGTCGGCCAGCTGACTGGCGGCGTTGCCGGCTTGTTCAAGCACAATGGCGTTACTGCCCTGGCAGGCACTGGCAAGGTTCTCGCTGGCGCCAAAGTGGAGGTCACTGACAAGGACGGCAATGTTCAGGTTGTAGAGGCTGGCAGTGTGATCATTGCCGCCGGTTCCCTGCCGGTTAATATTCCACCGGCACCCGTTAACGGTGACACCATTGTTGATTCCACCGGGGCATTGGAATTCACTGAAGTTCCCAAACGTCTCGGCGTGATTGGTGCAGGCGTAATCGGCCTCGAATTGGGTTCGGTCTGGGGGCGCCTCGGCGCTGATGTTGTTGTGCTGGAAGCGCTGGACTCATTCTTGCCGATGATGGATCAGCAGATTTCCAAGGAGTCCGCCAAGATCTTCAAGAAGCAGGGCCTGGATATCCGTCTCGGTGCCCGCGTTACTGGCACCGAGGTCAAGGGCGATGAGGTTATCGTGTCCTATGCAACCGCTGATGGTGAGCACACCGAAACATTCGACAAATTGATTGTCGCCGTAGGCCGCCGGCCACGCTCAGAAGAGCTGTTCGCCTCTGATTCCGGAATTACACTGGATGAGCGCGGCTTTATCTTTGTGAACGATTTCTGTGAGACTGAAGCCCCCAACGTCTACGCTGTCGGCGATGTGGTTCGCGGTCCGATGTTGGCTCACAAAGGCTCGGAAGAGGGCATCATGGTCGCGGAGCGGATTCACGGCAAACCCGCCCAGATGAACTACGACTGCATTCCTTCGGTGATCTACACCCACCCTGAAGTTGCTGCCGTCGGCAAGACCGAACAGGAACTGAAATCTGACGGTATTCCCTACAAATCAGGAACCTTCCCCTTCGTGGCAAGTGGCCGCGCCCTGGCAGCCAACGACTCCGACGGGCTCGTGAAGATCCTGGCCCATGAGGAAACAGACCGCATTCTGGGCTGCCATATTGTGGGTCCTTCAGCTGCCGACCTGGTACAGCAGGTAGTCATCGCGATGGAGTTCGGGTCCAGCACTGAAGACCTGGCGCTGACCGTATTTGGTCATCCGACCCTTTCTGAGGCGGTACACGAGGCTGCCCTTGCAGTTGATGGGGCAGCGATTCATATCGCCAACAGGAAGAAACGTAAGTAGAATTCGCCCCCACACGCAACAATAAGACCAATCGCCGGCGTGTGTAGGCATAGAGGGGGCTCGATGGGAAAACTCGTCGGGCCCATCCATTAAGCAGCAATAGCTACTAGAGAAAAGCAGGACAACACATGAATCTTCATGAGTATCAGGGCAAACAATTGTTTGCCGAATACGGACTGCCGGTCTCCAAGGGGTATGCAGTAGACTCCCCCAAGGAAGCGGCAGAAGCGGCGGATTTGATTGGCGGCGATATGTGGGTGGTAAAAGCCCAGGTACACGCAGGCGGTCGCGGTAAGGCCGGCGGTGTCAAACTGGTCAAGACCAAGGACGAAATCAGGGAATTCGCTTCCAACTGGCTCGGCAAGAATCTGGTGACCTACCAGACAGACGAGAATGGCCAGCCTGTGAGCAAGATTCTGGTTGAGTCTTGCACCGATATCGCAGAAGAGCTTTATCTCGGTGCCGTAGTGGATCGCTCCACACGTCGCATCGTTTTCATGGCATCCACCGAAGGCGGTGTCGAGATCGAAAAGGTTGCCGAGGAAACTCCCGAGAAAATCCTCAGGGCCATCATCGACCCTCTGGCAGGCCCTCAGCCTTACCAGGGCCGTGATCTGGCGTTCAAGCTGGGCCTCAGCGGTGTACAGATCAAGCAGTTCGTGAAGATATTCATGGGCCTTGCGCAGATGTTCATCGACAAGGACCTGGCGCTGATTGAAATCAATCCGCTGGTCATTACCGACGAAGGCAATCTGCATTGCCTCGATGCCAAGCTTGGCGTCGATGGCAACGCGTTGTATCGCCAGAATGACGTGCGAGAAATGCACGATCCCTCGCAGGACGACGAGCGTGAATCACACGCTGCCCAATGGGAACTCAACTATGTAGCTCTGGACGGTAATATCGGCTGCATGGTTAACGGCGCAGGCCTGGCCATGGGAACTATGGATATCGTAGCCCTGCACGGTGGTTTCCCTGCCAATTTCCTCGATGTGGGTGGTGGCGCCACCAAGGAACGTGTCTCTGAAGCGTTCAAGATCATCTTGTCTGACGAAAACGTAAAGGCAGTGCTGATCAACATCTTCGGCGGTATCGTGCGCTGTGACCTGATCGCGGAAGGTGTTATTGGCGCGGTTGAAGAAATCGGCGTTGAAGTACCGGTTGTTGTTCGCCTTGAAGGCAACAACGCGGAACTGGGCCAGAAAGTATTGGCCGACAGTGGCCTGAATATCATCGCTGCGACCAGCCTCACCGACGCTGCACAGCAGGCAGTTAAAGCAGCAGGAGGAGCGGCATAATGAGCGTTCTGATTAACAAAGACACCAAGGTTATTTGCCAGGGTTTCACCGGTTCCCAGGGTACTTTTCACTCGGAGCAGGCCATTGAATACGGCACCAAAATGGTGGGAGGCGTAACGCCCGGTAAAGGCGGTCAGGAACACCTCGGTTTGCCCGTGTTCAATACCGTTACTGAAGCGGTTGAAGCTACCGGTGCCGAAGCATCGGTGATCTACGTCCCGGCTCCCTTCTGTAAGGATTCTATCCTCGAAGCAGCCAACGGCGGCATCAAACTGATCGTTTGTATCACCGAAGGTATTCCGACGCTGGATATGCTCGATGCCAAGGTGAAGTGTGACGAACTGGGCGTACGCCTGATTGGCCCCAATTGCCCTGGCGTAATCACTCCCGGCGAGTGCAAGATCGGCATCATGCCCGGTCACATTCACTTGCCTGGCAAGGTCGGCATTGTATCCCGTTCCGGCACCCTGACTTACGAAGCTGTAAAGCAGACCACTGACGCAGGCTACGGCCAGTCGACTTGTGTGGGCATTGGCGGCGACCCGATCCCCGGATCCAACTTCATCGATATCCTGGAAATGTTCCAGAACGACCCGGCCACTGAGGCCATCGTTATGATTGGTGAAATTGGCGGTACCGCTGAGGAAGAAGCCGCCGCCTACATCAAGGCCAATGTGACCAAGCCAGTTGTCTCCTACATTGCCGGTGTTACCGCACCCAAAGGTAAGCGTATGGGCCATGCGGGCGCAATCATCTCCGGCGGCAAGGGCACAGCAGACGAGAAGTTTGCCGCGCTGGAAGATGCCGGGGTGAAGACTGTTCGCTCACTGGCAGATATTGGCAAGGCACTGGGTGACATTACCGGTTGGTAATGACCTGAGCGCTCAGCCAAGTAAAAAGCCCATCCCATGATGGGCTTTTTTTTGCCTTGAAATTCCTCCGGGGCGACCTCATATCAACCGTATCCAAATACTCAGTTTGCACGCGAGGAACACATATGACAGCCGACGCCAACAAGGAAACCCTGGGGTTTCAGACCGAGGCGAAGCAACTGCTTCACCTCATGATTCACTCACTTTATTCCAGCAAGGAAATCTTCCTCCGGGAACTGATTTCCAACGCTTCGGACGCCATCGACAAGCTACGCTTCGCAGCGCTCTCTGACGAGAGCCTGTTGGAGGGGCAGGGCGACTATCAGGTGCAGGTAGATGTCGATAAGGAAGCCAAGACCATTACGATTTCCGACAATGGCGTTGGCATGAACCGGGAAGAGGTGGTTGAACACCTCGGGACTATCGCCAAGTCGGGCACCGCTGCTTTTCTGGAGAGCCTCACTGGCGATCAACAAAAAGATTCCCAGTTGATAGGCCAGTTCGGTGTGGGATTTTATTCTGCGTTTATTGTCGCAGATCGAGTCGAAGTTCACACACGCAAGGCAGGCTCTTCCGCCGATCAAGGCGTTGTCTGGGAGTCCCATGGGGAGTCCGAGTTTTCAGTTGAACCCCGCGAGAAGGTTAGCCGAGGCACTAGCATTACCCTGTTTTTGAAAGAAGACAGCGAGGAATTCGCGGATGATTTTCGCGTGCGCAGTGTCATCAAGAAGTATTCCGATCACATCGCCGTGCCGGTGATGATGCTCAAGCCGACGCCGCCTCCAGCGGCAGAGGAAGAGGAGTCCGACGAGGACGTCGTGGACGTTCCTGAGTATGAAGCAGTTAACGAAGCGACCGCGTTGTGGACTCGCAGCCGCACCGAGGTGTCCGACGAGGAATACGAGGAGTTCTACAAGCATATATCCCACGACTTTGAAGCGCCGCGCTCCTGGAGCCACAACAAGGTTGAAGGCAAGTTTGAGTACACCAGCCTCTTGTACATTCCGCAGAAGGCGCCCTTCGATATGTGGAACCGCGACATGGCGCGGGGTCTGAAACTTTACGTGCAGCGCACCTTTATCATGGATGAGGCGGAACAGTTTTTGCCTTTGTATCTGCGGTTTGTGAAGGGCGTGGTCGATTCCAATGATCTCCCGCTCAACGTTTCTCGTGAAATTCTACAGCAAGAAAGTTCAGTGGACGCCATGCGCAGTGCACTGACCAAGCGTGTGCTGGATATGCTGGGTAAGCTGGCGAAGAAAGAGGGCGACGAATACGGCCAGTTCTGGAGTGAATTCGGCCAGGTGCTGAAAGAAGGGCCAGCCGAAGACTTCGCCAACAAGGAGAAGATCGCCAGGTTGCTGCGTTTCTCGTCCACGCATACCGATGCCGAAGCGCAGGATCAGTCGCTGGAAGACTATGTTTCACGGATGCAGGAAGGACAGGAGAAGATCTTCTACGTTGTAGCTGAGAACTTCAATACCGCCAAGAATAGCCCGCACCTGGAAGTATTCCGCAAGAAAGGCATCGAGGTTCTGTTGCTGTCAGACAGGGTCGATGACTGGCTGATGAACCACATGCAGGACTTCGATGGGAAGTCATTCCAGGATGTTGCTCGCGGAGCCCTGGAGCTGGCGACAGATTCTGAGGAAGACAAGGCCGAGCAGGAAAAGCTGCAGAAGGAGGCCGAGGGGCTGGTCGAACGAATGGCGAAGGTGCTGGAAGACAAGGTAGCAGAGGTTCGCGCCACTGCACGCCTGACGGATTCTCCTGCCTGCCTTGTGGTGGGAGACTATGATATGGGCGCCCAGATGAAGCGCATTATGGAGGCGGCTGGTCAGGCTGTGCCAGAGTCCAAGCCGATCCTGGAGGTCAATCCCGGTCACCCCATTCTGGAAATGCTCGATGGTGAACAGGACGAAGATCGATTCGCCGACCTCGCGGGCATAGTTTTCGACCAGGCGAACCTGGCTGAGGGCGGCCAGTTGGAGGATCCCGCGGCCTATGTAGCAAAATTGAACAAGCTGCTACTGGCGCTTGCTGGCCGTTGATACAGCCATACCAGCGACACGAAAACGGGCTTAACAGCCCGTTTTTTTGTTAGACTCGCGGCCAATAACGATAAATACAATGGGAGTTTAATGGAGCGCACTTATCGCGTCGCCGTACTGGGTGGCGGAAGTTTCGGCACAGTCATCGGTAACATCATCGCAGAAAATGGCCACAGTGTGCGCCTCTGGCTGCGCAATCGTGAGCGCGCGCAGGAGATCAATAGCGCGCGAGAGAATCACGAGTATCTGCCGGGTTACCAACTCAGCGACAATTTAGTCGCCTACGATGTGCTTGCTGCTGCAGTGAGCGAAGTTGACCTTGTGTTCGTAGCCGTACCGAGCGGCTCGTTTCGCACGGTAGTTGCCGAGTTGTCGGGACTGGTTGCGCCAGAAGCAGTCATTGTCAGCCTAACCAAGGGAATTGAGGCAGACGGCTTCAAACTCATGAGCCAAATCCTGCGCGAGGAGATGCCCGGGCATCCCATCGGCGTCCTGTCAGGGCCGAACCTGGCAGGAGAAATCGCCCGGGGCCACATCTCGGGCTCAGTTATCGCCAGTGAGCTGCCTGCGGTGACGCGTTTGATACACGATTTGCTGCATTGCCCGGCGTTCCTGATCTATAGCTCGCATGACATGTACGGTGTAGAACTGGGCGGGGCGCTTAAAAATGTTTACGCCATACTGTCGGGCGTTGGTGCAGCGCTTGATTTTGGCGAGAACACGGTTGGCATGTTGCTGACGCGAGCGCTAGCTGAAATGTCGCGCTTTGCGGTGCACATGGGTGCCAACCCAATGACGTTTCTGGGGCTTTCCGGTGTCGGCGATCTGGTGGTTACCTGCTCTTCGCCGCTATCGCGCAACTACCGAGTCGGGATGGCGGTCGCGCACGGTCAGCCACTGGAGGACGTGCTCGCGGGAATGGATCAGGTCGCAGAGGGCATCAATACCTTGGCCCTGGTAAAGTGCGAGGCGGACCGCCGCGGGGTTGATATGCCGTTGGTCGATGGTTTGTACCGGATGTTGCATGAGCAGCAACCTGTAGAGGCAGTGTTCAATGCTATGATGAGTACAGAAGAGGCTCAGGACGTCGAGTTCGTCGTTCGCTGATGGTAAGGGAAAATATGTATCTGACTATCTGGCGCCACGGTGAAGCCGGTAGTGCGGTGACTGATCGTATGCGGGAGTTGACCGAGCGCGGTGTTGAGGATGTCAATGCTGGCAGCGAGCAGTTCAAGCAACTCTGCGCCGACCGGGACATTCCCTTACCGAAACGAATTTTTTACAGTGAATGGGTTCGCACTACGCAGACGGCAAGTATCGTAGGCCGGGCTCTCGGTGACGCTGCGCTGGAAAGCAGTCCGGCGTTGATTCCAGGGCGGCAGCCAGTTGATGTCGAAAACGACATATCTCATCGCTACCCTGATGATCACCTGTTGCTGATATCGCATCAACCGCTGGTCTCTTGTCTGGTCGATTACTACGTTGGATCTCGTGGCTACGTACCAGGGCTTGTGCCGGGTGGCCTGGCCACATTGCGAATGGATCACCCTGGACCGGCATTGGCTCAGCTGGTGTTCTGCATTCAGCCGCCGGCGTTTGAGGTCATTTTGTGAAGTTCGAAGAATTAGGCTGGAAGTTACATGGCCTGCACTATGCAGGTATGGCCTGGGGCGACCCAGACAAGCCCCCTGTGCTCGCCTTGCATGGCTGGCTTGATAATGCCGCCAGTTTCCAGCGTGTGGCTGAGACCCTTGCAGAGACGTGCTACGTGGTTGCTCCCGATCTTTCCGGGCACGGCAAATCTGACTGGCGCTCGCCAGATGCCACATACCACATTTACGACGACTTGCCGCAGCTGAACGCGCTGGTGGCGGCAATGGGGTGGGAGACGTTTAGCCTGATAGGGCATTCGCGCGGTGCGGCTATCAGCGCCATGTATGCAGCTACCTTTCCAGAGCAAGTAGGCGCCCTTGTGTTGCTGGATGGCGCGATTCCAATGCCGCTGGACGAGACAGAGTTTGCGGCCCAGATGCGTCGCTTTATCGATGAGAAAAAGCGCCTGCAGGATCGCAAGTTGCGCGTGTATCCAGATCGGGCAGCTGCGGTCACGGCGCGAGAAGAGCAGGGCCTGGAGCGCGCGGCAGCGGAACTTATTGCGAGCCGTAATCTCTATGCATGTGAAGGGGGGTATCGCTGGCAGACCGATCCAAGATTGCGTGGGGCCTCAGCGATTAAACTGACCTGGAACCATCTCGAGGCTGTGCTGGGGGCGCTCAGTATGCCGGCACTGTTGTTGGTGGCCGAGCAGGGCATGATCGGGAAAAATCAGCACCACCTGGACAAAGTGGCGCAGATTATTCCAGATGTTACGCTGGAGACATTTCCTGGCAGTCACCACTTTCACATGGAGGCGGCGGCACCAGACCTCAGTCGCCGGATTAATACATTTATCTCTCGGGAGAGCAGTCAACATGTTTAGCGCAGCTAACAGCGTCGTAGTCGCAGTGGTCACGGGCGTCTTGTTGGCGACAAATACTGCGGTAGCCCAGGCGGAGTCCCCCCTGGAGATACTGCAAGGTCTCGATGTCTCGCCCCATATGCAGCAGGTTAGCTTCGACACTGCCTCTGTGATCGATCACGAAGTCGGCCTGGGAGCGATGAAGAAAGTACGCGGCAGCTGGCAATTCAAGGCGAGCGAGCGGCTTACAGGTGAGCTCACCCGCTATTCCTGGCAGGTGCGCGATGGTTTTACTTCGAACGAAGTACTGGAGGGGATCGAGGCGGGCCTGAACCCTGAGGCTCTTCTTTTTTCCTGTGACGGCCGCAGTTGTGGCCAGGGAGTGCAGTGGGCCAATCGGGTGTTCAGGGAGCGAGTGCTATACGGCCGTGATGACCTGCAACGATACCGAGTATATGGGCCCATGGCAGGAGAGGCTGGCGCTGATTCCGACTATCGCCTGATCCTGTTCAGCTCAGCACGTACCGCTGATCGCCAGTACTTGCACGCGGAAGTTCTCGAGGTTATGCCGGTGGTGGATGCGCCCTGAATCAGGTGCGCATCTGGAGTAATTGCAGGAACTCTTCGCGGGTGACTTGTGAATCCCGGAATGTTCCGAGCATGGCAGAGGTCTTCATCACTGAATTCTGTTTCTGGACGCCGCGCATCATCATGCACATGTGACGCGCTTCAATGATGACACCGACACCGTCGGCGCCCGTCACATCCATGATGGTCTCTGCAATCTGGGACGTCAGTGATTCCTGAATCTGCAATCGCCGCGCGAACACATCAACGATTCGTGCCACTTTGGACAAGCCCAGCACCTTCCCGGTAGGGATATAGGCCACGTGACATTTGCCGATGAAAGGCAGCAGGTGGTGTTCACATAGAGAGTAGAGCTCCACGTCCTGGACAATGACCATTTCGCTGGATTCAGACGGAAACAGGGCGCCATTGACGACTTCTTCAACAGATTGCTCGTAACCCTGGGTCAGGAATTCGAAAGCCTTGGCTGCGCGCTTGGGCGTGTCGACGAGCCCGGGGCGTTCCTGGTCTTCACCGATAGCTTCAATAATGTTTGCCCAGTTTTGTTCCACGGGTCAGATTCCTCAATTCAGCGGCCCGCGATAGTATCAATCGGCCCTATGCATGGCAAACAGGCGCAGGCGCAATTACACTTACACGATGACGACAACAACTGTAGGCCAGGCGATAGAACACTGCCACGATGCCCTGATAGCCAGCGATGTCTTTTATGGGCACGGGACGGACAACCCCTGGGATGAAGCAGTACAACTGGTGCTGGCTGTCTCAGACCTTCCGGCCGATGCCGACGAAGCGCAGTTGCCGCATCCGGTCAGTGATGGCCAATGGCGCGATATTCAGGCACTGCTGCGACGCCGCATCGACGAGCGGGTGCCCCTGCCATACCTCATCGGCAAAGCCTGGTTTGCGGGCCTGGAGTTTAGCTGTGACCATCGAGCCCTGGTGCCTCGCTCACCGCTGGCGGAGTTGATTCTGCACGATTATCAACCCTGGTATCGCGGGCCGACACCGTCGCGAATACTCGATTTGTGCTGCGGCGGTGGCTGTATTGGCCTGGCGGCGGCGTATTACGCGCCCGAGGTGTCGGTGGATCTTGTGGATCTCGATAGCGAAGCACTGGCCCTGGCCGCAGAGAATGTGGCTCGCATGGGGCTGGAGGGTCGTGTTCGCACGATTCAATCGAATGGCTTCGCCGCTCTAGGGGGGAAGCGTTACGATGTGATTTTGTGCAATCCGCCCTATGTGGACGCCGGGGATCTCGCCTCTATGCCAGCGGAGTATCATCACGAGCCGGAACTGGGGCTCGGCAGTGGCCATGACGGCCTGGACCTTACCCGCCAGATACTCGCCCAGGTGGCGGATCATCTGGAGCCCAGCGGCCTGTTGATCCTGGAGGTGGGCAACAGTTGGACGGCGCTGGACGCTGCCTACCCCGACGTGGCCTTCACCTGGCTGGAGTTCGAACACGGCGGTCACGGTGTGCTCGCGCTGACTGCGCAGGAATTACAGGAATACGCCGCCAGTTTGCGCCCAGAACCGGTATAATGCCCCGGTTTTTAATGATCAGGCACTACACCATATGTCCGGCAATTCCATAGGCAAACTGTTCACTGTCACCACCTTCGGCGAGAGCCACGGCCCTGGTCTGGGCTGCATTGTGGACGGCTGCCCTCCGGGGCTGGAGCTGGATGTCGAAGATATGCAACGCGACCTCGACAGGCGCAAACCCGGCACCTCGCGTTTTACTACCCAGCGTCGTGAAGCGGACGAGGTGCGCATTCTGTCCGGCGTCTTCGAAGGCCGTACGACCGGCACGTCAATCGGGCTGTTGATCGAAAACACCGATCAGCGCTCCAAGGACTATTCCAATATCGCCAATACCTTTCGCCCGGCGCATGCGGACTACAGCTATAACCAAAAGTATGGTTTTCGCGATTACCGTGGCGGTGGACGCTCGTCGGCCCGCGAGACGGCAATGCGTGTCGCCGCCGGCGCCATCGCCAAGAAGTACTTGCGCCAACGCTACGGCATTGAAGTGCGAGGTTACCTGTCGCAGTTAGGGCCTATTCGCGCAGAAAAGCTCGACTGGGAGCTGGTGGAAACCAATCCTTTTTTCTGTCCCGATGCCGACGCCATCCCGAAGATGGAAGAGTACATGGCCGCGCTCAACAAGGAGGGGAACTCCATTGGCGCCCGCATCAATGTGGTAGCCAGCAACGTGATGCCCGGCCTCGGTGAGCCTGTTTTCGATCGTCTGGATGCTGATATCGCCCACGCCATGATGGGTATTAATGCAGTCAAGGGTGTGGAAATCGGTTCAGGTTTTGCCAGTGTCGAGGAGAAGGGCACTGAGCACCGTGATGAACTGACCCCGGAAGGGTTCAGTAGTAACAACGCCGGCGGTGTGTTGGGCGGCATTTCCAGTGGTCAGGACATCACTGTGAGCATTGCCCTCAAGCCCACGTCAAGCATTCGCCAGCCTGGCGCCACTATCGATACCGAGGGCAATGCCATGGAAATGGTGACCCACGGCCGCCACGATCCCTGCGTCGGCATACGTGCAACGCCCATCGCCGAGGCGATGTTGGCGATTGTATTGATGGATCATTTACTGCGTCACCGCGGCCAGAATGCCGATGTGGAATGTACGACCCCCGTGATTCCTGCATCGCATCCCGAGTAGGCTTTGAAGAAGTCCAACCGTAAGTACTACCGCACGATTTTTCTAGGCGTCGCCGCTATGGCGACGCTGATCTGGGCAGCGGTCGACCAGTTCGGGATCCCGTGGGAAGAGATGCTGGATCTGCTGCTGGTGTCGGTGTTGATGATAGCGGCAGTTATCGTGTCTGCAGCAGCGTGCTTCGGCGTATTTTTACTGCTGCGCCGGCTCCTGGTAAACCGGCGCGAGTAGGGCGCGCAGGCAGCGGTCAGTCCAACTCGATGTCCAGGGTCATGTGATTGGCGATTTCGTCCAGGGAATCCTGGAGTGAATCCATATCCGTGTTTTCCGGCACCAGTGCATCGATTCTGGCGCGGAACAACAATTCGCTACTCATCGCAGCACTTTCCACCTGGCTGTCCATCTCGATCACATTAACCTCGCGCTGGGCCAGTGCGTGGGACACTTCTTTGACGATGCCCAGGCGGTCCGGCCCGATCAGCGTCAGTGTAATCGCTTTGCCGTGGCGCGTTGCTGTCTCACTGGTCGCGGTGACCCTCACACTGAGGCCACTCGCGGAGAGTGCCTTTAGTTCGGCTTCGAGTGTCGGTCCGTTATCCATTGGCAGTGACACCAGGATAAGCCCGGCAAACTTTCCGCCAAGCTGGGACAGGCGGCTTTCGTGCCAGTTGCCGCGATTGTTCTCTATCGTGCGCGAAAGTTCCTCGACGAGGCCGGGGCGATCATCGCCGATAAAGGTGATGATATAAGAGGTTTCCACGGTGGCATCTCCACTTTATGGTTGGCAGGCTTTATATTAACCCGCATAGCCCCGAATGAAGAAGGTACAGTCCGCAAATGTCCGCATATATCATTGTTCCTGTGGATCGTCTAGCTGAAGCAGTGTTGCAGGCTTTGCTGGAGGAGTTTGCCAGCCGAGACGGTACCGATTACGGTGAACGGGAGTTGACCCTTGACGAAAAGGCAGGCAACCTGCGCCGCCAATTGGACGCCGACGAGTTGTGCATTCTGTTCCATTCTGAAAGCGAGGAGTGGGATCTGGTGACGCGAGAGCAGGCAGACCTCTTACTGAATGACTGAGACTATGTCGCTAGAACCAGACTACATTCTAGATGCCACCGGCTTAATGTGCCCCGAGCCGGTCATGCTGTTGCACAACCAGGTGCGAGATATGGCGGTCGGCGAGGTCGTTCAGGTTCTGGCCACGGACCCTTCCACGCAGCGTGATATCCCCAAATTTTGCACTTTCCTTGGACACGAATTACTGGATCAAGACGAGTCAGATGGACAATATCGCTATTACTTGCGCAAGGTGGGTGAGGCCTGATGGGTGTTGCCGTCGCCACCTGTGTGTTTGATAGCCGACGCCTCGAAGCTGTGTTTGATCGCTGTTTTGAGGTCTCCGAAAACACCCTGTTAGTCGGTGGTGCCGACGAACCGCTGTACCGTCCCGCAGGAACATCCCAGCCTCATCACTTGCTTTACTATCGGGAAGATTTTTTTGCGAGTGCGCTACACGAAATTTCCCATTGGTGCATAGCTGGCCCTGAGCGTCGACAGCAGGTCGACTTCGGGTATTGGTATGCCCCGGAGGGGCGCAGTGAGTCTGAGCAGCACGCTTTCGAGGCCGTGGAGGTGAAACCCCAGGCGGTAGAGTGGTGTCTCTCGCGGGCGTGCGGCTATCGCTTCAGGGTGAGCGTGGATAACTTTGGCGATGGCGGCGTGCTTCCGGATACTACTGGTTTTCGAGCCGCGGTGCTGGCGCAGGTTAAACAGTGGCAACGCGATGGCTTGCCAGTGCGGGCGCAGCAGTTCTATACAGCGCTCTGTGCCGAATTTGGTACCAGTACCACGCTAAAGTCACAGCACTTTTCCGCCGAGGATCTGGACTGACCGTGGCTGAGCGTGCCTGGCTGGTAGATGCAAGCATCTACATATTTCGCGCCTGGTTTTCCATGCCTGACCGGTGGTATACCGACGATGGTATGCCGCTGAATGCTGTTTACGGTTACAGTAATTTTCTGGTGGATTTTCTTCCGCACCTTGCCCCGGGTGACCCAGTCGCCGCCGCTTTTGATGAAAGCCTCGGCACCTGCTTTCGCAACGAGATATTTGCCGACTACAAAGCCAGTCGCGAGCTGCCTGACCAAGCGCTGGCGTTTCAGCTTCGCGCCTGTCGCACGGTGACCGAGTTGGCAGGAATTCCCTGTTACGGTGGCGCCCGCTATGAGGCGGATGATTACCTCGCAACGCTGGCGCGACTCGCTGCCGAGCGGGGAACAGCCGCCACGGTGGTCACCCGCGACAAGGACCTGGGGCAATTGCTGGATCATCCAGACACAACCTGGTGGGATTTCGCAGCAGATCAATTTTTGGATGCGACTGCATTTCACCAGCGATTTGGCGTGCGCCCGGCCCAGTTCGCCGATTACCTGGCTCTGGTGGGCGATTCAGTGGACGACATTCCCGGCGTGCCCGGCGTAGGCCCCAAGACGGCTGCAGCGCTGCTATCGGCGCGAGAGACACTTGAAGGGATCGCCAGCGATTTCGCCGGCGTCGCCGACTTGCCGGTGCGAGGTGCGACCAAACTCGCAGATAAACTCTCCGCACACTGGCCGCAGGTGCTTGTGTCACGCAAACTTGCGCAACTAGAGCGTCACGTTCCCGGGGTTAATGAACTGCCGTCATTCGCGCTGGATCGACAGCGAGTGCAGGCGGTGAGCGATTATCTCTCAGAGCTTGGCCTGGGTGGCCCTCTGCTTCGGCGCTGGCAGCGTCTCGACGATCGACGTGCGGAAAGTAGTGCGCAATGAAACTAAAACTGGTTGCAGATGAAAATATTCCAGGTATCGAAGATCTTTTAGGTCCTGTCGCGCATATCACCCGTGTCGCTGGTCGAGACCTGCAGGCCGAGGCAGTGCGTGACGCGGACGCGCTGTTCGTGCGCTCTGTCACCCAGGTAGACGCGGGGCTGTTAGAAGGAAGCCGGGTTCGCTTTGTGGGAACCGCGACCGCCGGGACCGACCATATCGACAAAGTCTGGTTGCGGCAGCAGCAGATAGCATTCCACAGTTGTGCTGGTTCGAATGCCAACGCTGTCGTTGAGTATGTGCTCGCAGCAATTGCTGAGACCGGAGATACGCTGGAGCGGCTGTTCGCCGGTGCCAGGGTAGGTATTGTCGGCTATGGCCATGTGGGGCGCAGCCTGGCGGCTCGCCTCGATGCGTTAGCCATTGAATGGTGCGCCTATGATCCCTGGATGGATAAGGGTGCTATCGCCAGGCCTGGCACCCTGGCAGACGTCAATGCCAGCGACGTCATCTGTATACATGCAGAGCTGACGCGGCGCGAGCCATGGCCAAGTCATCATCTCTATGACGCGGCGGCTCTCGATGCTATCAGGAGTTCTCAGCTCTTGATCAACGCCAGCCGGGGACCGGTGGTAGATAACGCTGCCCTCAAGCAGCGACTTAGCGCGGCCAATGCGCCGGTTGCCGTGTTGGACGTATGGGAACAGGAGCCGCAACTTGATCTTGAGCTCCTCGAGCTTGTCCGCTTTGGGAGTGCCCATATCGCCGGCTACAGCATTGATGGAAAATTGCGCGCCTCGCGAATGTTGGCCGAGGCGCTCACGGGCTCGTTGGGACTGAAACCGCCGGTTGTCGGTAGCGCGACGGCACCCCAGCTCGAGCTCGGTCTGGGAACTGGCCCCGCTGACAGGGCGGCTGTGGTCAGAGGGCTGCTTGGACAAGTCTATCGCCTGGCAGAGGATGACCAGTTGTTGCGCAGTAAGGCGAACGATGTACCCGAGTGTATCGGTACAGCCTTCGATGAGCTGCGGCGTGGCTATCGCCAGCGCCGCGAATTGGCGGGAGCTGTGCTTGTCGGCCTTCGGCCGCAGGGTTTTGTCCGAGACATTGCTGCGGCATTGGGGGTCTTGTGCGCATAGGGTTATTGATCAACCCGCTTGCGGGCCTCGGTGGCAGTCGCGCTATGAAGGGCAGCGATGGCGATGCGCTTCGGGCGCTGGCCTCAACAATGAGTACCGCCGAGGTTCAGCGGTCCCAGGATCGTGCAATGCGAGCGTTGCAAGTTATTGCAAAGCTGCCCCGTTTGACTGTCAGCACCTGGGGCGGCGCGATGGGAGAAACGGTCTGTCGGCAGTTGGAGATCACTGCCGAGGTTCTTGGAGAGCCGGCAGAGGCCCCCAGTAGCGCGGTGGACACACGTCTGGCCGCGGCTGCACTGCGCGACGCAGAGGTCGACGTGTTGGTGTTTGCTGGTGGTGACGGCACTGCGCGCGACATCTACGATGTGGTGGGGGAGTCCCTGCCTGTGCTCGGCATCCCAGCAG
Source organism: Halioglobus maricola (assembly GCF_009388985.1). NCBI lineage: Bacteria > Pseudomonadati > Pseudomonadota > Gammaproteobacteria > Cellvibrionales > Halieaceae > Halioglobus > Halioglobus maricola. The sequence goes on along the minus strand of NZ_CP036422.1, from coordinate 2,301,350 downwards.
GGGTAAAGATGCACTCGGGGGTTTTTGCTGTATCGCCTGAGGCCACGGGGGAACTGTTGCTGCACTTGGGGAAAGGAGGCCTGGTCGGATTACGCAATCAGGAAGTCCGGGATATCGATGAAGAAGCTTTCCGGCATGATGTGGTCCGCAGCCGTTTTTACGGAGAGATGCAGGTGCCCGGAGAGGGCCGCTTCCTGCAGCAGACCAAGGTGGGAGGGCGAGAGAGTCAGGAACTGGTGGCTGCGGAGATCGCCGCCTGGATGGCAGAAGAACTCGCTCCGGATGTTACCTATTTGATCGGGCCAGGTTCGACGACTGCGGCGATTATGGCGGAACTGGGCCTCGACAATACCTTGCTGGGTGTAGACGCCGTGCGAAACAATGCCTTGTTGGGGAGCGACTTGAGCGAGCAGGGCATCCTCGAACTCCTCGCCTGCGAAAGCGAACCTGCGCGTATCGTGGTCACCGCGATAGGGGGGCAGGGGCATATTATTGGCAGGGGCAACCAGCAGTTTACCCCGGCCGTTATTCGCCGTGTGGGCGTGGAGAATGTGATCGTGGTTGCGGCTAAATCAAAAATCACTGCATTGCAGGGGCGGCCTTTGCTGGTGGACAGCAATGACCCGATACTGGACAAGGCGCTTTGCGGTTACCGCGAGGTGATAACTGGCTACGATGATCGTATCCTGTACCTGGTAGCTACTTATGAAGAAGGACCAAAACAATGAAAGATGATGAATCCTGGCGAGATAAACTCACTCCTGAGGAGTATCAGGTTTGTCGTGAGAAGGGCACTGAGCAGCCATTTACAGGCGAGTACTGGGACACGACCGACAAGGGTGTGTACAACTGCCGCTGCTGTGGTGAGCCACTATTTCTGTCGGACAGTAAGTTTGATGCCGGCTGCGGCTGGCCCAGTTTCTTTCAGCCCGCTGATGCGGATGTGATCGAGGAGGTGCCGGATCATACGCTCGGCATGACCCGAACTGAAATCACTTGCAAAAAATGCGGCTCTCACCTGGGGCATGTATTTGAGGACGGTCCGAACCCCACTGGGCTGCGCTACTGTGTGAACAGTTTGTCAGTGAAGTTGGATAAATCGGAGTAAATTGGAGCGGGAAACGAGATTCGAACTCGCGACCTCAACCTTGGCAAGGTTGCGCTCTACCAACTGAGCTATTCCCGCTTTTCAGATATCGACAGGGCATCGAATGGCGTCCCCTGGGGGGTTCGAACCCCCGTTACCGCCGTGAAAGGGCGGTGTCCTAGGCCACTAGACGAAGGGGACTCAACCGGTCTCTATCGAGAAGGCGCGCATTTTAGGGACCCAACTCGAGGGCGTCAACCCCGCCAGGTGCATTTTTTTCACGCCATTTTTGTTGTAACTTCAGTGGCTTAGGAAGTCTGACGAAGAGGCAGTGACAGCTTGAAAATTTATGGCGATAGACGCTCTGGCAACTGTTACAAATTACAGTTGGTTTGCAGCCTGCTGGACATTCCCCACGAATGGATAGACATCGATATCATGGCGGGCGCTACTCGAGGTGAAGCGTTTACTGCCTTGAATCCGAATCAGAAGATCCCCCTGTTAGAACTTGACGACGGCCGCTGTCTGGCTGAATCCAATGCGATCCTCAACTATCTCGCGCTTGGCTCCCATCTTGAGCCCAGCGATGATTTCGCTCGGGCCAGGGTTTTGCAGTGGCAATTTTTCGAGCAGTACAGTCACGAGCCCTATATCGCTGTGGCCAGGTTTATTGCGCTCTACCAGGGGCTGCCTGAAGAACGCAGGACGGAGTATGAAGCGAAACAGGCGGGAGGGCTCAAGGCGCTGGATGTAATGGAGCAGCAGTTGAGCGAGACGACCTACCTCGTAGGAGACAAACTTACCACTGCAGATGTCTCGCTCTATGCTTACACTCATGTGGCCCATGAAGGCGGTTTTGACCTTGCTGGTTTCAGCGCCATTAGTCGTTGGCTGCGTCGCATCGAATCCGAACCGGGGTATATAGCCCTGGGATAAAGACTGAGAGGTCACAGGAGAAAAAATGAAAAAACTGTTATTGACGGCTTTGTGTCTGGTATCGCCCCTGGCAACTGCCGAGCCAATACTCAAGGCGACGACGTCCTGGGATGAGGGAGCCATTGCGTATCCGCAGGGGCAGGCGGAAATTACCTCTATTATTCTGCGCATCGAAGAGGGGCAGGAGCCGCCTTTCCATTGCCATCCCGTGCCGACAATGGGCTATATGCTCAAGGGCAAGATACGGGTGGATACCAAAGAGGGTAAGAGCGTCGAGCTCAGCGCCGGCGACCCGCTGGTGGAAGTGATGAATACGGTGCATCGTGGAGTCGCCCTGGAAGGGCCGGCGGAGATTGTCGTCTTTTACGCGGGCGCGGAAGGTGTGCCGGTCACGGTCAAACCAGAAGATGACCCGAACGGCAAATACTGCAAGCCCTAGGCCTACTGTACTTTGCCTATGCTGGATCTGGCCTGGTGAAGGTCCAGTACTTTCCCCTGGCTGGCAGCCTCATGGCGCAATTCATCCAACTGCTGATAGGTGGCGATCTCGTCGTCTGGCATGTAGTGCAGGCATTCTCCGCCGAGAAACCACAGCAAGTCGCGGGGCAGGGTGGGCCCAAAATCCGGATAGGTGGTAAACAGTCGGGAAATGAGTGTTGGACCATCGCCATAGAGGTCTCGCTCACCGTTCGCTAAGGCTGAAAAAGAGGCGGCTAGTTCCTTCAGGCTATCGCCGTCAGTCAGATCTTCCGTGCGTTTCTGCAAAGTGCTGGCGAACTCGCTGAGCTGATCGCGGCAGTATTTGGCGTATTGGGTATCGTTCATGGTGAATATCGTCTGGCAGGGAGAATACAGGTACAATGGCGCGCCCTTTCACAGCGCATCGAGCACGCATGATACCAGCACTCACTATTGAAAACCTCAGCAAGGTTTACGGCAATGGCTTCGAGGCTCTCAAAGGCATCAGCCTCACCGTCGAAGAGGGCGATTTTTATGCTCTGCTGGGGCCCAACGGCGCCGGTAAATCCACAACGATCGGTATCATCTGTTCGCTGGTAGCCAAGAGTGGCGGCAAGGTGCAGGTATTCGATGCAGATATCGACAAGGATTTCGCAGCGGCGAAAAAATACATCGGTATCGTCCCCCAGGAATTCAACTTCAATACCTTCGAGCGCGTGATCGATATTGTCGTTAATCAGGGCGGCTATTACGGCATGTCACGCGAACTGGCCGCCGAGCGCGCCGAGAAATATCTTCAGGCACTGGGGCTGTGGGAGAAGCGCCTGGAGCCTTCGCGCAATTTGTCCGGCGGTATGAAGCGTCGCTTGATGATCGCCCGCGCCCTGGTCCATGAACCGAAGCTATTGATCCTCGATGAGCCGACCGCGGGCGTTGATATAGAGATGCGCCGGGCCATGTGGGAATTTCTCGAGAAGATCAATGCCGAGGGTACGACCATTATCCTGACGACGCATTATCTCGAAGAAGCTGAGGCGCTGTGTCGCCATATCGGCATCATTAACCACGGCGAGATTGTTGAAAACACATCCATACGCGAGCTCCTGCGTCGGCTGCATCGCGAAGTTTTCATCCTCGATACGGTCGCCGACCTGCCGGCTGTTCTGGATATTCCCGGCTTCGTCACACGACGGGTTGATGACCACAGCATGGAAGTTGAAGTGGAAAAGGGGCAGAGCATAAACGATGTGTTCAGCGCGTTGGACAAGCTGTCAGTGCAGGTGAGCAGTATGCGCAACCGGGCCAACCGGCTGGAAGAGATGTTCGTCAATCTGGTGGAGGGCGCGGCATGAATGCTCAGGAGCAATACCGCGCGTTTATGACGATCCTGCGTAAGGAAGTGCGCCGCTATATGCGCATCTGGACCCAGACCTTACTGCCTTCAGCAATTACCATGTCGCTGTACTTCGTGATCTTCGGTTCGCTGATAGGCTCCCGGATCGGTGATATGGGCGGTTTCAGTTACATGGAGTTTGTAGTGCCGGGCCTGATTATGATGGCCATCGTGACCAATTCTTACGCCAACGTGGTGTCGTCATTTTTCGGGTCCAAGTTCAATCACAGCGTTGAAGAATTGCTCGTCTCGCCCACGCCGAATTATATTATTTTGATGGGCTATGTGGTCGGTGGTGTGAGCCGCGGCCTGTTGGTGGCGATGGTGGTGACCCTGGTATCGTTTTTCTTTACCGGGATGCAGATTCACAGTGTGCCGATCGTGGTTGCCATCGTGTTGATGACATCAACCCTGTTTGCGCTCGCCGGTTTTATCAATGCTGTATATGCGAATAGCTTCGACGATATTTCTATTGTCCCAACCTTCGTGCTGACGCCCCTGACCTATCTTGGCGGGGTGTTTTATTCCATGGATCTGCTGCCTGAGTTCTGGGCCAATGTCTCCAAGTTGAACCCATTGGTATACGTGGTGAATGCGTTCCGCTATGGCGTGCTGGGTGTGTCTGACGTGAACCTGGCGTTTTCCTTCGGCATGATCGCGGTATTTACGATCGTGGCTTTCAGTTACTGCATGCACTTGCTCAATACCGGCAAAAGGCTGAGGCAATAACGATGGCTGAGACTATGGACGGGCTACTGCTTGGAAAAAACACACCGGTTGTCGATACTTACAGCCCAGATCTTCTGTTTCCGATACCGAGGTCTCAGGGCAGGGCAGCGATAGGTCTCGACGCGAAACTGCCATTCTATGGCGCGGATCTCTGGCATGCCTATGAAATCTCGTGGCTTAACGATCGAGGTCTCCCCCAGGTCAGGGTGGGTAAGTTCCGGATTCCTTTCAACTCGCCGAATCTGGTCGAGTCAAAGTCATTCAAGCTCTACCTGAATTCTCTGAACAGTACACGCTATGTATCGGAGGAAGACGTGTGCGAGGTGATCGTCCGGGACGTTAGCGCTGCGGCGGGTGCGCGTGTCTATCTTGAGCTGTTGACGCCGGATAACTATGCCCTCGCCGGGGGATCACTGGAGGGGCACTGCATCGATGATATTGCGGTGGAAATTAGTGCCGGCGAGCCGGGCGGTAAAACGCTGAAGTGCGGAGGCGCGGTGGTAGAAGAGCGGTTGTACAGCCATCTGTTGCGTTCACTTTGTCCAGTGACGGGGCAGCCGGATTGGGCGACTGTCTGGATCGACTACACAGGCCCCGAGATCGACCGGGCATCGCTGCTTGAATACATCGTTGCCTATCGCAATCATCAGGAGTTTCACGAGCAGTGTGTAGAGCGAATGTTCGTTGATATTTTCACACAATGCTCCCCGGCACGACTGCAGATTCAGGCCTTCTATACACGGCGCGGTGGTCTGGATATCAACCCCTTCCGCAGCACCGAGGCAGACGGCCAACCGCTCCCAAGGCTCAATCGTCAATAGGCCGCAAACGCTATAAAAATTAGTTGCTTAGGGACTGGAAGTTCACCGGGCTTATGGTATTATGCGCGCCCTCAACGGTGAGGTGGCCGAGTGGTCGAAGGCGCACGCCTGGAAAGTGTGTAACGGGAAACCGTTCCAGGGTTCAAATCCCTGCCTCACCGCCATATAGTACGAAAGGAGCCCTTAGGCTCCTTTTTTTTGGCTGCGAGAAATGCAATGAAACGAATGTTGGCGTTGGCCCTGCTGTTGGCAATTGTGCTGCCCGTCTCCGCTCTTTATTGGGTGGGAATCAGTCCTTTTGCGGTGGGCGAGGCGATGCGTGTCGGTACGGGTATGACAGCCAAGCTCGGTTGCTCGGGAATCTATCTCTCCGGCTTCAGCGAAGAGGATATTTTGCGTGATCTCGCCAGCTACTCGCCTGCAGCAAACGTGGTCTCCCTGAAACGGCTCGAGCCAGATACGGTGGCAGCGGATATCAGTGGCATGGCCACCGCTACCGCCAGATTCATTCCAGGCCAGGGGTGCACCCTCGCGTTCCCCGGGATGATCGATCGGCAATCTCTGTCATTGATCGCGTCCGCAAATGAGAGAGAAGATCGGCTTGCGGTTGCTGTAGACGCCGGAGTGCAAACGATACTCGAACAGGTGCTGAGTGAAGACAGTGACGCTGGTCTCGATACGCGGGCACTGCTCGTGCTAAAGAATGGTGAACTGATAGCGCAGGCTTATCGAGACGGCATTACTGCTGAGACGCCGCTTCTGGGTTGGTCTATGGCAAAGAGCGTTACCGCTATCCTGCTCGGCAGAATGGAGGCCATGGGGCTAGCGGATCCAGCGTCCCAGAATCTGTTTCCTGCCTGGCAGAACGACGACAGGCGCGCGATCAGCGTGTTGAATATGTTGCAGATGTCGTCCGGGCTTGCGTTCGAGGAAATTTACGGCCCGGGTTCGGACGCTACCCGTATGCTTTTCACGGTACCGGATGCTTCAGCGATAGCACTGCAAAAGAGCGTGGATCATGCGCCGGGCGAGCACTTTGCATATTCGTCTGGCACTACAAATCTATTGATGCGCTATGCCATGCAGCAACTTGGCGGAGAGCCGCAGGACCTGTTGTCGTTCTGGCAGGAGCAGATTGTTGCTCCCTTGGGGCTGACAGCCACTACGTTTGAGATGGATGCTTCCGGTGTGTTCGTCGGCAGCTCCTATCTCTATGCGCCGGCCAGCGACTGGGCTCGTATGGGGCAGTTGATGCTCGATGATGGCGTGGTCGGGGGTAAGCGGTTGTTGCCGCAGGACTGGGTTGCTCGTGCTCAGGCGCCGAATAACAGTAAAAATGATCCCCGTTACGGCTATCAGTTTTGGCTGAACGCCGGTACAGAAGAGCCGCGCTGGCCTGATCTAGAGGCTGGTGCCTATGCCATGATGGGGAATCGCGGCCAGGTTGTCATGATCTTGCCGGAGCACGGCGCAGTAGTGGTGCGGCTCGGGTGGAGTGCCGCACCATATCCCTACAATGCACAGTTGGGGCGGATTCAGGCGGTACTCTAGAGCGCCAGCTCCGCCATCTCGCGCAGGAAATTCACATCGCCGTTAACCAACATCGTTGTCACCGGTGAATTCTCCCAGTCAACAAGGCGCTCTTTGACTCGACCTTTGGGGCCGCAGAGAGAAATATCGTCTGCGAACTGGTCGGGCACAGCCGCGATCGCCTCGTCTCTTTTGCCCTCCATAAATAACCGTTGGACCTCGTCAGCCTCATCGGGAAAGCCCATCCGCGCCATCAATTCCTTGTGGAAGTTGCGTTTTGCCGAGCCCATTCCGCCGATATAAAAGCCGAGCATGGCTTTGACAGGGTAGAGCGCCTGCTCCATATCATCATTGATGTTGACCAGTACGGTGGGGCAGATTTCAAAACCGGGCTTCGCTCCAGTCAATTGGTCTGCATAGACGTCCTGGCGATAGGGTGAGTAGTAGAGAGGCAGCCAACCGTCGGCGATTTCGGCGGTCTGGGTGACATTCTTTGGCCCCTCGGCGCCGATAAATATAGGGACGTCTTTTCTTATGGGGTGGGTGATGGGCTTGAGCGGCTTGCCCATGCCCCAGGATCCAGGGCCTTTGTAGGGAAGGGGGTAGAACTCGCCGTCACTGGTCACGGGTTCTTCCCGGGCGAGGATTTTGCGCACGATATCCACATATTCGCGGGTGCGGGTTACTGGTTTGCTGTAGGGCTGACCGTACCAGCCTTCAACGACCTGTGGGCCGGATACGCCCAGCCCCAGGCTGAAGCGACCGCCCGAGAGCGCGTCGATTGAGAGGGTAGCCATGGCACAGGCTGCGGGCGTGCGGGCCGATAGCTGAGCGATGGCGGTGCCCAGGCGAATGGTGGACGTTTGCGCACCAATCCAGGCCAACGGGGTAAAACAATCATTGCCCCAGCTCTCGGCAACCCAGACTGAGTCGTAACCCAGTCGCTCGGCTTCTTGCGCCATGGTGGTGTGGTTTTCGCCGGGGCAGAGTGACCCCCAGTAGCCGAGGTTCAATCCGAGTGATAGTTTCGCCATGATTTGTACTCCTTTTGAGAAATGTCACTGTATGCGATATAGGGTAAAAGATATAAGTGCAGCGAGGCCAATTTGCATGGTCTAACTGCTCAAGGGGCTGGTAGACTCAGGCGGCTTTCTGGTAGCGGAATAGATATGGCAAAGCTGACACATATAAATGATCAAGGCACAGCCCACATGGTCGATGTGGGGGACAAGCAGGAGACCCAGCGCGTCGCGGTGGCCACGGGCCGCGTTTTAATGACCCAGGAGACCCTGCAGCTGTTGCGCGAGAACGGTTTCAAGAAAGGCGATGTCCTTGGGGTAGCCCGGATAGCCGGCATTCAGGCCGCCAAAAAGTGCTCCGACCTGATTCCACTGTGCCACCCGCTGATGCTGAATTCCGTCGAGCTTGATTTTGGGATTGATGAGCCCGCCGGTGCGGTCACGATCGAAGGCCGTTGCAAGGTTTCCGGCAAGACAGGGGTGGAGATGGAAGCGCTTACCGCTGTCTCTGTTGCTGCACTCACAATTTACGATATGTGCAAGGCCGTGGACAAGGCGATGGTGATCGAACAGGTTTGCCTGCAGCAAAAACAGGGTGGGAAGTCTGGCGACTGGAGCAGGCAGGATGATTAAGGTGCTGTTTTTCGGCCAGGTACGCGAACTTCTTGGCTGTGACGAGAAGCGGATTCCCTTCGATAGCGCAAGCGCCGACCTGGATGGTCTGCAAGCGGTGCTCTGTGCAGACGGTGGTGATGCCTGGCGCGAGGTGTTGCAACAGGAGAACATGATACGCGCGGTAAATCAGGAAGTTGCGAGCGGCAATCCACCACTGACTGATGGCGATGAGGTTGCATTTTTTCCTCCTGTGACCGGAGGCTGACGGCATGCCCGTATTGCACACTGCGGTTCAGGTAGAGGATTTTGATGTCGACCAATTACAGTCACGGTTGCTGCAGGGTGGCTGCGAGGAAGGTGCTGTAGCGACGTTTACCGGCTATGTGCGTTCCACCAATGTGGAGCGCGATGTATATTCAATGGAGCTTGAACACTACCCTGGAATGACCGAGAAATGTATCGATACGATTCTGGCGCAGGCGTGTAAGCGCTGGCCAGTGCTTGCGGCGACAGTGGTGCACCGGGTAGGCAAGCTCAAGCCGGGCGAGAAAATCGTCTGGGTGGGCGTGAGCTCATCGCATCGCGAGGCATCCTTTGCCGCCTGTGAATTTGTCATGGACTATTTAAAAACCCGGGCGCCATTCTGGAAGCGCGAGCTCGGGCCAGAGGGCGCTCGCTGGGTAGAAGCGCGATCCAGCGACGATCAGCGGGCGAGCCGCTGGTAACCGAAACAGGGGATGCGGGCCATCGGTCTATGCGTTCCAATAGATAATGTAAGAATAATCGCAATATAAGAGGAACAGGGGATGAGCCTGGACGGAAGAGAATTAAGAAACGCGCTGGGGCGTTTCGCCACGGGCGTAACCGTGATCACAACCCACAATGCGCAAGGCGAAGCAGTAGGCATGACGGCCAACTCCTTTTCCTCTGTTTCGCTCGACCCCGCGCTGGTGTTGTGGTGTCTGCAGAACAATTCGGATATGTACGAGACCTTCGCATCGCCCACGAGCTTCGCAATCAATGTTCTGGCTCTCGAGCAGGAAGAGATCTCAAACTTTTATGCCAAGAAGGGTGATCACCTTATGGATCCCGCCCATTTCAGCATCGGTCGCAACGGCGCTCCATTGCTGAGGAATGCGCTGGTGAGTTTCGAGTGCACCCTGGATGCCGCTCACGAGGGCGGTGATCATCTGATCATTGTCGGCAAGGTAGAGGATATGGTGAGTCGTCCGACAGGCCAGCCCCTGTTGTTCCACTCAGGTCGTTACGCCGAGATACGCTGATCCCTCGCAGCGGTCCGGCATAAGCTCTATACTGCTCGGCTGTTCTCAATGGCATCAGCGGAGCGGTGGCCTTAAACATGAATTTTTGCACCAGTTGCGGCAGCGAAGTTGCACTCAGGATTCCTCAGGGAGATGATCGAGAGCGCTTTGTCTGCGTAAGCTGTGAAACTATCCACTACGTAAATCCGAGAGTCATCGTTGGCTGCGTGCCGGTCTACGAGGACAAGGTATTGCTGTGTAAGCGCGCGATTGAGCCGCGCTACGGCTACTGGACCCTGCCTGCTGGCTTTATGGAAAATGGGGAAACCACGCCCGAAGGTGCCGCGCGCGAAACCTGGGAGGAAGCTGAAGCCCGGGTTAGCCAGCTGGAACTCTATCGTATTTTCGATGTGCCCTATATCAGCCAGGTCTACATGTTTTATCGCTGTGAAATTGATGATGGCCAGTTCGGCGTGGGGCCGGAGAGTCTCGAGTCCGCACTTTACCGAGAGGAAGACATTCCCTGGGACGAGATTGCATTTCCGCCAGTGAAAGAAACGCTGCGAGAGTATTTTAAAGACGCGGCCGAGGGCCGTTTCCCCGTGCGTGTATCGGCTATCGAATACAAGCGACGAATCAAGGAGTAAATGATGGCATTTCCCAAGATAGGCAATATTGCCCCGGCGTTCACCTTGCTGGATCAGGACGGTAACAAGGTCACGTTAAAGCAGTTTCGTGGTGAGAAAAATGTGGTGCTCTACTTCTATCCCAAAGCCATGACCCCGGGATGCACTGTGCAGGCTTGTGGCATTCGAGACAGCAAGAAGGCACTGGCAAAGCTGGATACTGTTGTGCTCGGCGTCAGTCCTGACGCGGTGGCACGGCTGGGACGTTTTATTGAAAAGCAGGACCTCAATTTCACCTTGTTATCGGATGAGGATCACGCGATAACTGAGAAATATGGCGCCTGGGGCCTGAAGAAATTTATGGGCCGTGAATTCATGGGTGTACTGCGCACCAGCTTTATCATCGGTAAAGATGGTCGTCTCAAGCATGTAATGGACAAGGTTAAAACCAAGACTCACCACGATGATGTGATCGCCCTTATCGAAGAACTCGGCTTGTAAGCCAGACCAGATGCTGACTTATCCCCACGATACACCCCCTGAGCACGGCACACTGCGTGAAGTAGCCCCCGGAATTCATTGGCTGCAAATGCCCTTGCCGATGGCTCTGGACCATATCAACCTGTACATGCTTGAGGATGACGATGGTTGGTGGATAGTCGATTCCGGCATGGCCCTTGGTCCCACCGAGGAGTTGTGGGAAAAGATATTTGCCCAACACCTGGGCGGTAAACCCATCAAGGCGGTGATCGCAACGCACTGGCACCCCGATCATACAGGGATGGCTGGCTGGCTTTGTGACCGCTGGCGAGTGCCGTTCTATGCAACACAGGGTGAGTATCTCACCGGGCTTGTCTATACCCGGGCAGCCCCCGAACACTTCGGCTGGACCAATGAGCAGCACCAGATCCGCTCGGGTCGGGGTGAGGAGGGCGTTGCAGCCTCGCGCAAGAGTATGGGCGGAGCCGGAAGGATCACCCGGCCCTTACCCACCTCATATCAGCGCCTGGAAGAGGGTAGTCGCTTTACGATCAATGGGCAGCGCTGGCGTGTTGTTGTTGGCTCGGGCCATTCGCCGGAACATGCCTGTCTGTATTGTGAATCGCTCAATGTACTGATTTCAGGCGATCAGGTGATCCCGAGGATTACCTCAAATATCAGCGTATCAGGCATCGAGCCGGAGGGAAATCCGTTGCGCGAGTGGCTGCAGTCGCACGAGCGCTTCCTCGAGGTGTTACCAGACGACGCGCTGGTATTGCCGGCTCACAATTTGCCCTTTTATGGCTTGCACCATCGCCTGCGTCACCTCATTGAACACCATGAAGACCATTTGATCGCACTGGAGGAGGCCTGTTTACAAGCGTCCTGTACTGCGGTGGAGTTGTTGCCTGTGTTGTTCAAGCGTGAGCTTGACGACAATCAGATCGGGCTGGCACTGGGTGAGTGTGTTGCGCATCTCAACTACCTGCTCCATCGCGGCCAGATAGCACGCACTGTTGATAGCGAAGGCTGTTACCGCTATCGGTCAGTCGATGACACCTTGCCGATGCGCTTGCGCAAGCGAAATCACGAGGCCGATGTGGAAGTCCCGTTCCAGGTGTAACGGCCTCACGGTTTATTCAAAAACACAACTTAAACGGCCGATGAGGTCACCCGTGGCGGCGACTAGATGGTCTAAACTAATCACTATTAGTTCATAGCTCGTAGCTGTAAATCCTTGAGGAGTACTAACGTGACCGGTTGCCCCCACTTTAATCTGACCGAACCTGAAACCTTCCAGGGAGGCCTGCCCCGGGATACTTTCCGCTATTTGCGCAATGACGAGCCCGTCTACTGGCATGAGGGTGCCGAGGGTGCCAGTGGTTACTGGGTTATCAGCCGTCAGCAAGAGCTTGATTACGTGTCTAAACACCCGGAACTCTTTTCCTCTGCCGAGCAATCCTGCCTGCTCAATGAGATGGAGGAAGAGCAATTGGCCATGGTGCGCACGCAACTCATTAACATGGACCCGCCGCAGCACCTGAAATATCGGCGTCTTGTGCGCCAGGCATTTACCCCCAAAATGGTAGATAGCTACGAGGAACGCTTTCGCGAAATCGCGAGACAGCTGGTCGACGCTGCTGTCGAGGGCGGCCGCTGTGAGTTCGTGCAGGATGTTGCAGTTGATCTCCCGCTGGTAGCCATTTGCGAAATCATGGGTGTGCCGCTAGAGCGACGCCAGCGGCTGTTTGAGTTGACCAATATCATGCTGGGCATGGACGACCCCGATCTGTCGACGTCTGAAGAGGATGGCCTCAATGCAGCTATGGAAATGTTCATGCTGGCTATGGACATTGCTGCTGAGCACCGGTCGAACCCGCGCAATGACATCGTCAACGTTCTGCTCAATGGCACAGTGGAGGACGAGCCACTGTCCGACGAAGATTTCTGCAACTTCTTTTTGCTGTTGATCGTTGCCGGCAATGAGACTACCCGCACCGTTACCAGCCACGGCATGCGTCTGCTGATGGAACATCCTGACCAGTACCAGGCGCTGGTGGATAAGCCTGAGTTGATCGATGACGCCATCGAAGAATTTCTGCGTTACAACCCAGCGGTTATCGCCTTTAATCGGACCGCTATGGAGGATGTCGTATTGGCCGATGTCCAGATCAAGAAGGGCGACAGGGTGCACTTGTTCTATGGCTCCGCCAGCTCGGATGAAACCGTATTCTCAGAGCCAGACACCTTCGATATCACCCGCAATCAGCGTGAAGATGTCCGCAACGAGCACCGCGCCTTTGGTATCGGACAACACTTCTGTCTGGGATCCCACCTGGCAAGACTTGAATTGCGGGTCATTTTCGAGGAAATTACCCGGCGTATTCGCAATCCGCGCTTCGACGGCGATGTGCAGTGGCTCCGCTCAAATTTCATCAGTGGAATCAAGGCAATGCCGATAACATTCGAGGTCGCTGACATTTGATTTCAGGGGAGATTCAGCAGCATGAGTGACGACTGTATTTTTTGTGACATTGTCGCGGAGAAGGCACCCTGCTATCCGGTGCATGAGACACGTTATACGCGCACGTTTCTCGATTTATTTCCCGCGGCCCCAGGCCACTGCCTTATTGTCACACGGCGTCATTTCGACGACATCTTCAGCGCCACGCCCGACGCTATCGGTATGGTGGGGCACGTTTCTACCCTGATAGCCCATGCGGTGCGTGAAGAGCTGCAATGTGACGGTGTAGGGATCTACCAGCTCAATGGCGCTGCTGCCGGGCAAACTGTTTTTCATTACCATATGCACGTCATCCCGCGCTGGAACGGCGAGGAGCTGGATATTCACGCACGCTCCCCAGGCGTGCCCGAGGAGCTGGAGGCTATGGCTGCCAGGCTCAATAAGCGTGCCTATTCCATGCGCGTGGACGAATGAGAGGAGATAACAAGTGCTGACGCAGCAGGAAATTTCGGACCGGTTTGAAATACAGGATCTCGTGTTTCACTACGCTGACCTGATCGATCAGAAGCGAATTGAGGAGCTGCGTGATGCAGTGTTTACCGCAGACGCGCACATAGATTACTCCGCAGTGGGGGGCAGCGTAGGCGATTTGGATGCGACACTGGAATTTCTCAAGTCATCACTGACGGATGCACTGTTCCCCAACTCGCAGCATCTGAATGCGAATCTCCAGATTCAAGTCGACGGCGACTCAGCCACGGGCAGAATCATGTGCTTCAATCCGATGGAGATGACCCTGTCTGATACCGAGAGCCAGACGTATTTTCTGGGCATTTGGTATGTGGACGAATATCGCCGCACGGAAAACGGTTGGCGTATCTGTAGCCGGCGCGAAGAAAAGAGTTGGGTGTTCAACGCACCTGAGTTTATGAATTTCTAGCGCGGTTCATCGGCTGCCCAGGATTCGGGCAGGTATTCCAATTCCAGCATTTGCACGACGCGTCTCAGCTGGTCTTCGAGGTGCTCGAGCTCCTCTGTGCCCACTTTCTCGCGGTACTCCTGCTGTATCTGGTCAACAACTTTCAGACTGTCTTCAGCGAGTTGGATACCTTTATCCGTGAGGCGGATTTCCTTGGCGCGCTTGTCGCCGGAATCAATGTCGCGAGCAATGAAGCCCAGACGCTCTAGTTCCTTGAGCATTTTACCCATGGCCTGCTGGGTAACCTGCGCCCTGGCTGCCAGGTCGGAAACGCGCACTGAACCGAGGCCCAGATTGGCGAAAACCTGTACATGGGCAGGGCGAATTTCGGGATAGCCGCGTTCGTTCAGCTGACGCCATATGCGCCGTTCAAAGTCCCTGCTGAACTCGCGCAGCAGGCGGGGAAGGTTGTTGGAGAGACGATATGCGATATCCCTGTTGGCCTCTGCCGTAGACTTGGTCACTGTGGTCTCCACGGAGGGGCCGTCCTGCCTCCGTAATTGTTATTGTAGCCCCCAGTTTAGCGCAGATTTAGAAGCTCGCTCGCGGTCCCGGAATGTAAAACTGTGGACTCGGCCACAAAATTGAATACTGGCCGCCGTGCGCGTTACACTTCGCGACCTTATCGTCAGGAGCATTACATTGGCCAAGATTATTACAGTTAACACCAACGGCATTCGCGCTGCGGCACGCAAGGGCTTTTTTGACTGGCTGCCACAACAGGATGCGGATGTCGTCTGTATCCAGGAGACCAAGGCTCAGGTCGATCAGTTAAGTGACCCTGTGTTTCATCCCGAGGGATACCACTGTTATTACAATGATGCTGTCAAAAAGGGCTATAGCGGTACTGCGATCTACAGCCGGGTAAAACCGCGCAAGATCACGACCAGCCTTGGCTGGGATCCAGCTGATTCTGAGGGTCGTTATCTGCAGGCGGATTACGATGGCCTGAGCGTCATCTCGCTGTACCTGCCGTCCGGTTCAAGTAGTGAAGAGGCCCAGGCGAAGAAGTTCAGGTTCCTCGACCTGTTTCTCGAGCATCTCAAGGGGCTCAGGCGCAAGCGTCGAGAGTTTGTTGTCTGTGCTGACTGGAATATCTGCCACAGGGAAATCGATCTCAAAAACTGGAAACCCAATCAGAAAAATTCCGGTTTTTTGCCTGAGGAGCGCGCGTGGCTGGACACTTTGTTCGACGAGGTGGGTTATATCGACTCCTTCCGCTTGGTTAATTCGGAACCAGAACAGTACACCTGGTGGTCAAATCGAGGTCAGGCCTGGGCCAAGAACGTAGGATGGCGGCTGGATTACCAGGTGATTACGCCAAAACTGGGCGACAAGGTTGTGGCCGCCGATATCTACAAGGACGAGCGGTTCTCAGACCACGCGCCGCAAATCATGGAATACGACTTCGAGATCACCGGCTAAGCTCCGGCTTCATTGCGAGGGCTGCGGAAACCGAGTACATTAGCCCAGCTCCACGCTTCCCTAAAGAAGTGAACTAGAAAACAGGAAATTATCGAATGAGTTTGTTTATTGCCAGCGCCCACGCCCAGACAGCCGGCGGCCAAGCCCCAGCGGGTGGCGAATTGTTCCAGATCGGCTTCCTTGTGTTGCTGTTTGTATTGTTCTACTTCATCGCGATCCGCCCCCAGCGCAAGCGTCAGAAAGAGCACACCGAGATGGTGTCAGCGCTTTCCAAGGGGGACGAGGTTGTCACCAGTTCCGGTATTCTTGGCAAAGTGACTTCCCTGGACGATAACTACATGGTGTTGAATGTTGCCAATAATGTAGAGATGAAGTTCCAGCGGATTCACGTTCACGCCGTACTGCCCAAGGGCACATTGAAGTCCATCGGTTAAACCTGCCGGGCCAGGCACATGCTGCAATATCCTCGCAAAAATGACCTGGCCCAGATTCCCACGCCACTGCTACCACTTGATCGCGCCAGCGAACGCTGGGGATGCGGACATCGCCTCTGGGTCAAGCGCGACGACCTGACGGGTAGTGCCCTCAGTGGCAACAAGGTTCGCAAGCTCGAATACATCACGGCCCACGCCCAGGATCACGGGTTCGATACCCTGATTACCTGTGGTGGTATCCAGAGTAACCACTGTCGTGCCACCGCGTTCGCCGGCGCACAGCTGGGATTGAGCGTTCACCTGATTTTGCGCGGGCTGGAAGAAGGTCCACGCGACGGCAACTTGTTGCTGGACCATCTCGCGGGTGCCACGGTCAATTGCTATTCCACCCGAGAATATGTCGAGGGCCTGGACGGATTGTTCGAGCAGTGGCAGGCACACTATGCAGCGCTCGGTCGCAAAGCGCTGGCGATCCCCACGGGAGGTAGCGACGGCATTGGCTTGTGGGGGTATATAGCTGCCTGTGAGGAACTTAAGGCGGATTTCGGCCACGCGAATATTGAGCGCGCGCATATTGTGACCGCCACCGGGTCAGGCGGAACGCAGGCGGGCCTGACTCTCGGCGCAGCACTTCACCAACTGCCCGCTGATGTCTGGGGCGTTAACGTCTGCGATGATGAGCAGTACTTTATCGATAAGGTGGCTGCTGACATCGCGCACTGGCATTCGCTCTACCCCGAGGCGCCGGCAGTTGACTACGCCACTCGGGTGCTGGACGGCTATGTCGGTCCCGGTTACGGCAAAGCGGGCGCGGAGGTTTTCGACCTGATTGCACAGCTCGCGGCGCTGGAGGGTATTGTTCTGGACCCCGTGTACACGGGTAAGGCGTTTCGCGGCATGCTGGATGAAATCGCAGCAGGTCGCTTTACCGGGTGTCAGGACATTGTGTTTATGCACACGGGTGGAATTTTTGGGGTATTTCCCCAAGCAGAAGGCTTCCGCTGGTAGACTCCATAGTTAATGACAGATAAAAACTCCTGAAATCAAGGTGGTGGGGACATGGTTGAGCTGATCAATACAGTTAACGGATGGGCATGGGGTCCGGTCACCCTGGTGCTGCTGTTGGGTACGGGTATTTACCTCACCGCAGGCCTCAAGCTCGCGACATTACGCAAAATTCCCGCCGCAATTGCATTACTGCTCAAGGGTCGCAAGGGCGAAGGGGAGGGCGATATCTCGCCATTCAGCGCCCTGATGACATCGCTCTCAGCCACCATCGGCACTGGCAATATCGCCGGTGTGGCAACGGCGGTCGCACTCGGCGGCCCTGGCGCGCTGTTCTGGATGTGGATCACTGCACTGGTTGGCATGGCCACCAAATTCGCAGAGGCGGTGTGTGCGGTGCATTTTCGTGAGCAGGATGACAAGGGTAACTTTAGCGGCGGCCCGATGTATTACATCAAGAATGGTCTGCACAAGCGCTGGCACTGGCTGGCCTATGCCTTCGCGTTGTTCGGTTCGCTCGCTGGTTTTGGCATTGCCAACACCGTCCAGTCAAACTCAGTCTCCCAGGTATTGAGTGACGCGTTCAGCATTCCACCCCTGGCCACTGGCCTGGTGTTGATGGTGCTTGTAGGCGCGGTGGTGCTCGGCGGCATTAAGCGGATATCAAGTGTTGCAAGCCTGCTGGTTCCGATGATGGCGCTCGCGTATATCCTGCTCAGTTTGATCGTAATTCTGATGAACATAACGGCAGTCCCTGGCGCCATCGCCACGATCGTAGACAGTGCTTTGACAGGTTCTGCCGCCGCTGGTGGTTTCGCGGGAGCGACGGTCTGGGCGGCCTTGCGCTTCGGTGTAGCCCGGGGCATTTTCTCCAATGAAGCCGGCCTCGGCAGCGCACCTATTGCCCACGCTGCGGCCAAGACCAATCAGCCCGTTGAACAGGGTATGATTGCCATGCTCGGTACGTTTATCGACACGCTGATCGTATGCACCATGACGGGGCTGGTCATCGTTATCATGGATGTATTGCCTACCGGAATTTCTGGCGCCAGCCTGACCTCCCTGGCCTTCGGTAATGCTTTCCCTGGTGGGGAATACATCGTCACGCTCGGCCTGTGTTTGTTCGCTTTTACCACGATGATTGGCTGGTCTTTTTACGGCGAGCGCTGCGTGGTCTTCCTGTTCGGCACCCGCGGGATTCTCCCATTTCGAATCCTCTGGGTCGTCGCAATTCCGGTTGGTACCGTCGTGCAACTAGACCTGGTCTGGTTGATTGCTGATACCTTGAATGCGTTCATGGCGATTCCCAATCTGGTGGCCCTGCTGTTACTCGGTCCGCTGGTGTTCAAGCTCACCCGCGATTACTTCAACCGCCGTCCATAGACCGGGCGGCCTTGTTCAGGATCAATGGCCCAGCGGCGAATTTCTGTTTTCATAAGCTGTGTCTGATAGCGCAGGTGCTGATGGGAGGGCATAGCTATGACTGAGGTTGTTTCCAGTGTCGAGGAGTGTGTCGATCGCGCGATTGCCTGTGTGGGCAAAAACATTGTGCTTGGCGCACCGTTGGGTCTGGGTAAGCCGGTACAGTTGATCAATGCCTTCTATCGGAGGGCCTTGGTCGATCAAAGCCTTTCCCTGCATATCTATACAGCGCTGTGTCTCGAAGTGCCCAAGCCTGGCAGCCACATTGAAGAGGGGCTGGCTGGCCCGATAATGGCGCGTATCTTTGGCGACTACGAAGAGCTTGAGTTTATGGCTCCCCTGCGCCGCGGGGAATTGCCGGATAACGTGAGCGTAACCGAGCTGTATTTCAAAGCCGGTTCTATGAAAAATGTCCCCGTGGCTCAACAAAACTACATTTCCAGCAATTACACCCACATTGGACGGGATATGCTTGGTGCGGGGGTCAACGTCATGGCCCAAATGGTCGCCGAGCGTGATGTGGATGGGGATCATTCCCTCAGCTTGTCCAGCAATCCTGATGTAACGCTGGAGATGTTTGACAGTGTGTCCGAGCTCGACCGGGAGGTGTTTTTTGCCGCCCAGGTGCACGCTGATATGCCATTTATGGAGCACGACGCCGAGGTAAGTCCTTCACGCTTCGATTGCATCGTGCGCAACCCATCTTATGACCGTATGTTGTTTGCAGTGCCCAATGCGGCGGTACCGCTGCAGGACTATGCCACGGCGATACATGCCAGCTCCCTGGTGTGCGATGGTGGTACGCTGCAAATTGGTATTGGCTCACTGGGTGACGCGGTGGCTCAGGCCTGCATTGTCCGTCACCGTGACAACCAGGCCTATCGCAATGTGCTTGAGGCCGTAACACAGGTGCCTGATAGCCCGGCCGGCGAGCCTACCGAGTTTGTCGAAGGGCTTTATGTTTCTACTGAAATGTTCGTCAACGGCATGATGCAACTCGTTGAGGCCGGTGTGGTAAAGCGCAAGGTCTATGATCATCTGGTGTTGCAGCGGGGCCTCAATGAGGGCGCTGTTAGCGAAGCGGTGGATGCGCCTATGTACGACTTTCTGCGTGCACAGGGAACTTTGCCTCGGATGCTGGACTCATCGAGCCTGGACGAGCTGCAGCACTGGGGTGTCCTGCCTGCCGAGCTGGCGGTCACAGAGACAGGGCTGGTTTTGCACGCGCAGCAGCTAGCGAATGATCTGGATGATGCAGCAACTCGAGCGGCGCTGCTCGATGCCTCCGCGGGCAATACGCTGCAACACGGCCGCATCCTCCACGGCGGCTTCTTTCTTGGACCGCGCGACTTTTATCGCAAGTTGCGTGAGCTTTCACCTGAGCTACAGGCTTCGATCTGTATGACAGGTGTGCGGCGCACTAACCAACTGCTGCTGGATTACCCGCTTTATAGCGCACAGCGCCGCGACGCCCGTTTCATCAATACCGGCATGATTGCCTCTCTAAATGGCGCGGTTGCCTCTGACGCACTCGAAGACGGCACGGTTATCAGCGGGGTGGGCGGGCAGTACAATTTTGTCGCCATGGCACATGATTTGCCCGGTGCGCGTTCGGTCCTCTGTATTCGCAGTACCCGCGGCCAGGGCAAGACCCTGAAATCCAATATCGTCAATTTCTACGGCTATACGACGATACCCAAGCACCTCCGGGATATTATCGTTACTGAGTATGGCGTAGCGGACCTGCGCGGCCAGAGTGATGCTGAAGTGATCAAGCGTATGATCAATATTGCCGATTCGCGGTTTCAGGAGCAGCTGCTCGAATACGCCAAGAGCCACGGCAAGCTCCCGCACGACTACCGTATTCCTCAGGAAGCGCGCAACAACACGCCTGAGCGGATTAAAGCAGTACTGCAGCCGCATATGGACTCTGGCCTGCTGCCCGCATACCCCTTTGGTACCGAGCTTACAGAACAGGAAATTGCTCTGGCCGCCAGCCTGCGCAAGATCAAGGCGCTCAGTGAAGAGCCGACCCACTTTGTTTCCTCAGCATTCAAGGCACTGTTGCACCATGGTGACGAGGACGCGGCACGCCCGCTACTGGAGCGCGTGCATCTGGATCACCCCGAGACTCCCAAGGAGTTCCTGTTACAACAGTTGCTGATGATGGAACTGGAGGAGAGGGGGTTGCTCAAGGTCAGCTGAGCTTGGCTGGCGCAGTGCAACGCATACCGGTATGCTTTTGCGCATGCCTTCTACACTTGACGACAAACTGGTTATCGCGATCTCCTCGCGGGCACTGTTCAACCTGGACGAGAGTCACCAGGTGTATAAAGAGCAGGGTCTGGATGCCTATTCCGCCTACCAGGTGCAGCGTGAGGAGGAGCCACTGGAACCAGGCGAAGCTTTTCCGTTGGTCCACAAGCTGCTGCGGCTGAATGAATTACTAGGCGGTGAGCAGCAGGTTGAAGTTGTGCTGCTTTCGCGCAACAGCGCCGACACTGGTTTGCGCGTGTTCAATTCGATCAAGCACTACGACCTTTCGATTTCCCGCGCTGCCTTCTGTGGCGGTGAGAGCCCGTGGCGTTATATCAACGCTTTTGGTTGCCAGCTGTTCTTGTCCAGCGAGGCTGAGGATGTGCGCTACGCGCTTGATTGTGGTGTTGCCGCAGCGACCCTGGTGTCGAACAAGCGCGGCAGTGGGCAGGATGGTGACCAGTTGCGTTTCGCTTTCGACGGCGATGCTGTGGTTTTTTCTGACGAAGCGGAGCAGGTCTACAAAAGTGAAGGGCTAGACGCATTTACCGCGAGCGAAGTTGCCGCGGCAAAACAGCCTCTGGCGGGTGGCCCCTTCAAACCCTTCCTGGCCGCACTGCATCGCTTGCAGCAGGCTTTCCCTGCCACTGAGGCGCCCATTCGCACCGCCCTGGTGACGGCGCGTTCAGCGCCAGCACATGAGCGGGTAATACGGACATTACGCGCATGGGACATCCGTATTGATGAGTCAATCTTCCTTGGTGGCCTTAACAAGACAGATTTTCTTAGAGCCTACCAGGCCGATGTTTTCTTCGATGATCAGCAGTCTCACTGCGAGTCTGCAAGCCCCCATATCGCCACCGGCCACGTCCCTCACGGTGTCGCTAATTCCTGAGCGCCATCGGCTGTAAGCCGCGAAAACGGTTATTCCATTTTAATTTGGCAAAACCGCCGGTTAATGGCTATTCTTCATAAGACTTGACGTTACGGAAGCTACGGAAGCTTCAACATCACGGGCTGGAAACGGCCGGAGGCAGAGATGAAGCTGCAGCAGCTGCGCTATATCTGGGAAGTCGCACATCATGATCTGAATGTGTCGGCCACTGCCCAGAGTCTGTATACCTCCCAGCCCGGAATCAGCAAACAGATCCGGCTGCTGGAAGACGAACTCGGTGTAGAGGTTTTCGCTCGTAGTGGCAAGCATCTTACCCATGTCACGCCTGCTGGCGAGGCTATTCTCGAAGCCGCAGGTGAAGTCCTGCGCAAAGTCGAAAGTATCAAGCAGGTCGCCCAGGAATACTCCAACGAGCGCAAGGGCAGTTTGTCGATCGCAACCACCCATACTCAGGCGCGCTATGCACTCCCTGCCACGATCAAAGCCTTTATAGAGCGCTACCCGGAGGTGTCCCTGCACATGCATCAGGGCACCCCGGTGCAGATTTCCGAGATGGCCGCTGATGGCACCGTCGATTTTGCCATCGCCACCGAGGCGCTGGAGCTCTACTCGGACCTGATCATGATGCCTTGCTACCGCTGGAACCGGTGTATTCTGGTGCCAAAAGGCCACCCTTTGACCCAGGTGTCCGAGCTGACGCTGGAAGATGTCGCCGAGCACCCCATAGTGACTTACGTGTTCGGCTTTACCGGCCGTTCCAAGCTGGACGAAGCCTTTCTGGAGCGGGGGTTGGTGCCGCGCGTCGTGTTTACCGCTGCTGATGCTGACGTGATCAAAACCTATGTACGTCTCGGCCTCGGAATAGGCATCGTGGCCGGCATGGCGCACGACGCCGAGATGGATCCGGACCTCGTGGCGCTGGATGCTGCTCATCTCTTCGCCAGTAGCATCACCAAGATTGGTTGCCGCAAGGGCACCTTCTTGCGTGGATACATGTACGAATTTATAGAGGATTTTGCGCCACATCTCACCCGCGATGTGGTCACCGAGGCCTTCTCCTGCAATTCCAAGGCAGAACTGGAAGAACTCTTCTCCCACCTCGAGCTCCCGGTCTACTGAAAATTCCCCTGGGGGCTTGTGCCGCTCAGTGGAGATGGTTAGATTGTTGCGCTCGTTCCCCGCTACTTAGGAGTTAGAACATTGGAACTGGCCTGCCTGGACCTGGAGGGTGTACTCGTCCCCGAAATCTGGATCGCATTTGCCGAGAAAACTGGCATCGAAGAGCTTCGCGCTACCACTCGCGATATTCCTGACTACAACGTCCTCATGAAACAGCGTCTGGGTATTCTCGACCAGCACGGCCTGAAGATTGACGACATCCAGGAGGTTATCGCCACGCTGGAGCCATTGCCGGATGCCATTGATTTCGTCAACTGGCTGCGCGAGCGCTTCCAGGTGATTATCCTTTCTGACACCTTCTACGAATTTTCTGAGCCACTGATGCGTCAGCTTGGCTGGCCTACGCTGTTCTGTCACCGGCTTGTCACCGATGCAGAGGGCAGGGTTGTCGACTACAAGCTGCGTCAGGAGGATCCCAAGCGCGCTTCCGTAAAGGCACTGCACAGTCTCAATTACCGGGTGATTGCTGCCGGCGATTCCTACAATGACACCACCATGCTCGGTGAGGCTGACGTGGGCATACTTATTCACGCGCCGCAAAATGTGAAAGACGAGTTTCCGCAGTTTCGGTCAGTGGAATCTCTGCAGGACCTCAGGGGCGCATTCCTCGATGCGTCCAACCGTGATCTAACGCTCTAGGAGAGGCCTTCCAGTGCAGTGAGGAACTTGCCGACCTTGTCAAAGGTTTCCTGATATTCCTGCTGCCACTGGGAGTCAGCGACGATACCGCCGCCGCCCCAGCAGCGAATCTTGCTTTCACTGCACAACAGGCTGCGGATGGCGATGTTGCTGTCCATGCGGCCGTCAGCGCTGATGTACATGAGGGATCCGCAATAGGCCTCGCGCGGGTGAGGTTCCAACTCGGCAATAATCTCCATGGCTCGCCGCTTGGGCGCTCCGGTAATAGACCCTCCAGGAAATGAGTCCCGCAAGAGTTGGTATGCGCTTCGCTCCGGTGCCAACTCACCGCTGATAGTGCTTACAAGGTGGTGAACGGTAGGAAAGCTCTGAACCTCGAACAGTTTATCCACGTAGATACTGCCAGGCACACAACTGCGACCGAGGTCGTTGCGCAACAGGTCAACGATCATCAGATTTTCCGCGCGGTCTTTTTCCGATCGGCGTAACTCTGCGGCGGCTAGCTGATCTGCTGCAGGGTCCTGGTAGCGGGGACGGGTGCCCTTGATAGGCGAGGTCTGGACGTGACTGCCATGCAGGGAGAGAAACCGCTCTGGTGAGAGGCACATCAGAGCGTCGTCATTGTCCAGAGACAGGTAACCGGAGAATGGGGCCGCAGCCAATTGACGCAACATCCTGTATGCCTGCCATGGGTCGCCTTCATAGCCGGCTTCAAACCGCTGGGCCAGATTGACCTGATAACAGTCTCCGGCGCTGATGTAGGCTTGAATGCGGTTGAATGCCTCTCGGTATTGCACGTCGCTCATGTTGGCTTCGAAATTCTCTTGCAGCCGAAAGCCGCCCGGAACGGTTGAGCGTCGCGAGCGCAAACGGCGCAACAGGTCACTTTGCTGTGTTCTGGATACCGCTGGTTGCGTGGCAAGCACAGCGCGCTGCAGTAGATGGTCCTGAACCACCGCCCAGTCGTAGGCGTAAAGACCTGCCCCTGAGTACTTTCCACTCGATCCCGATACCCTGTTCAGCGGGTTTCCCAGGTCGTAGCCCAGATAGCCGAGGAGGCCACCGCAAAAGGGCAAGTCGGGTGAGACGCCCTGGCTAGCCTCGAATCGGGATTGATGAAAGCGTCCCAGCTCATCGAAATAGTTCTCCCAGTGTGCGGTTTCTCCCTCTACGGGTGGTATCGGGGTGCCCGCAGTTGGATCTGCGACGAGAATGTCGTACCGGCCTGTTTGTGCATAGGGGTAACTCGAATCGAGGATGGCCGAACCTGGCAGGTCACGCAGCCGTTCGAACATCTGACAGCTGTCGGGTGAGTAGGGGATCTCTTCCAGTGAAACGGTTTTCAACATGGGTGTTCTTGCGGCCTTATGCGGGGCGTTCAGCGACTGACAAATGTTGACACCGACAACACAAGTTGCCAAATGAGCGTCAAAGTCTGTTTTGTTGTTCGCTATTGTAAACTAATGTCGTAAACAGCGTTGAACAGGTCAGTATTTGCAGTGAAAACATAGCCTTACGACATTCATCCAATTGACTTTAACGGCTTGCACACTTAATGTATGACGCCGAAATTCTGGTGGAAGTTGTGATTTCACAGTTCCCGCCTGTCACGTCTTGCATACAAAAAATCTCACAGAAGATTCAGCAAGCTCTCCCGGCCTGCGGGCCGATTATTGGATCAAGGACTATGACGAAAAACAGCAGCAACGATCTGATTGCATCTTTGAATAACCCTTTCGCCGCCAACGATGAACAGGAATTCAAAGTCCCCGGACAGGTAGCCGCCGAGCCCGGGCTCTACGAGGAGGCCCTGAAAGCGGGGTGGGAACTGCAGCAACGTCCCTATCGGGCAAGCGGCGTTAAGAATACTCAGCGCCAGCACCTGAAAAATCGTATGACCATCTGGGAGCGCATAGAGTGTCTCGCAGATGAAGAACCCACGATCCTTTATCAAAACTGGGGCCCCAACCTCGACGGAGCCTCCCTGGTGACGGCTATCGTCAAGGTGAATGGCCGCGACGTCGCTCTATACGGACACGATTTCACCGTTCGGGCCGGCTCCATGGACGCCACCAACGGTAAAAAACTGGCCCGGCTGTTCGAACTGGCCGCAAAGCGCAAGATTCCACTGGTCGGTCTCAACGACTCGGCTGGTGCCTATATTCCCGCCGGCGTCGGTGGTCTCGATGGCTACGCCGATGCATTCACCGCGCTGCGCAAAATATCCGGTGTCGTACCGAGCATTATGTGTATGTTCGGTTTTAACGCTGGCGGTGGTTCTTACCTGCCTCGCCAGGGATCATTCCTGATCCAGCCCAACGATACTTTTTTCGGCCTGACCGGTCCGGGCGTCGTAAAATCTGTTCTCGGTGAAGATGTGACTCCCGATGAGCTTGGTGGCCCTGGCGTACACAGCCAGAGCGGCGTGACGGACTTTGTTGTGCCAGATGAGCTGGCCGCGCTGCGCAAGGTGCGCGAATTGTTGAACTACCTTCCCGCCAATAATGGTGAACTGCCGCCACATCAGCCTTCTTCCGATCCGAGTTCCCGCAAGACCTGGGATATCGATATTCTGCTGAAGAAGGCCTTCAATTCTCCCACCGGTTTTAACACGCCGGTTGATATCAGCATTCTGATTCAACAGCTCTGTGACCATGGCGATTTCCTGGAGATTCAGCCCGAGCGCGCTCGTAATACGATCACCGCTCTGGGTCGTATGGGTGGCAATGTGGTGGGCTTTGTTGCCAACAACTCCGCCGTTTCTTCAGGCCAGATAGATATCGATGCGGCCTACAAAAACGCGCGCTTTATTCGTTTCTGCAATCTGTACAACATCCCCATTATTTTCCTTGAAGACACCACTGGCTTCCTGCCGGGGCGTGAACAGGAGAGCCGCGGTATCGTCCAGGCTGGCCGCGCCATGCTGGATGCTATCGTCGATTTGCGCACGCCGCGCTTCCTGGTGCTGGTACGCAACGCCTTCGGCGGGGCATACGCGTCCTACAACAATTATCCCACCGGTGCAGACTTTGTCGTCGCTCTTCCCACCACTCGGGTTGCTGTGATGGGGCCAGCGGGAGTTGAGTATGTATACAAGGACGAACTGAAGAAAATTCGCGGCTCGATCAAAGACAGGGTCGCCAAGGAGACCCAGGCTCAGGTGGCAGCCGGCCTCGCGGAAGAGGCTGCGCGCGAAGCAGCCGACACGCTGGTGGCGGAGTGGGTAAAAGCAGAGGAACAACTGCTGGCCCAGCGCTATGAGCAGGAGCTCATGAACCCTAACGAGGCGCTCAGTCTCGGCTCAATATCGCAGATCGTGATGCCTTCTGACCTGCGTCAGGTACTGGCAGAGCAGATGGACTTCTGCCTGCGTCACTACGAGCCAAGCCCGCTGCAGTCTGTGCAGCGCGAGTTCCACTAAGCCCCGGCCAACGATTTACAGAGGATTCACACGTGTCCAACGAACACTACCTGCAAAACGCAATGATCCATCGTGACCGTCGCCTGGGGCGCCGCCACACAAACTGGGTCAATCAGTTTGACTGCACCCACATCTCTCCGCTGATTATCTGTCGCGGCCCCATCCGTAAAGAAGCGATGGATGTCTTCACCGAGATGGGTATTAGCCACTTCGGCATCCTGCTGTCCGAGAAAGATTCCATCGTCTATCAGGACGCGCTGGCTCCAGAACTGCGTTCCCTGACAGCGCCCGATCGTGTCCATCGTGTTCCGGACTACACCGGTGCGAATAAGGAAGAGCGCGATCAGCGCATTGCCCAGATCATCAATATTGCCAAGGAAAATGGCTACAACGCTATCTTTGCTGGCTACGGTTTCATGGC
Source organism: Halioglobus maricola (assembly GCF_009388985.1). Lineage (NCBI taxonomy): Bacteria > Pseudomonadati > Pseudomonadota > Gammaproteobacteria > Cellvibrionales > Halieaceae > Halioglobus > Halioglobus maricola. The sequence continues at coordinate 2,273,853 of NZ_CP036422.1, read as the reverse complement.
TGAAGACGAGGCCATGGTTGCGGCGATGGAACGGGCAGGGCTCAACTTCATCGGGCCCTGTTCGCGCACCGTGCACGACGCTGGCCTGAAGGATGAAGCGAAACGCACTGCGCTAAAAGCGGGCGTATCTGTGACCCCTGGTATCGACAACGGCACCGCATTAACGCTGCTTAAAAAGCATCCTGATGTGGCGGCGCTCAAAGCACTGGCCGCGGAACACGGCCTGAGCGTGGACGAGGCCAAGTTGGATGACGACAGTATCGAGCTGGCTGACAAGGCCGATCTGGTATTGGCCGCGTCCTATATCAAGGGCGTCGACATCTACACCGTGGATGAGTTGTGCGCCACTCTGACCGAAGCCGTAGATAAAATGGCAGCAGAGTATCCCGCTAATCGTATTCGCCTCAAGGCGATCTCCGGTGGCGGTGGCAAGGGCCAACGGATCCTCGGCATCGGTGAGTCTGGCCGCACGCCCGAAATGGTGCGTGAAATCCTTAACGAAGTGAAAACCACTGGCGTAGGCGACAACAAGAACGTCCTCGTTGAGCTGAACATTGAAACCACACGCCATCAGGAAATCCAGGTGGTGGGTAACGGTGAGTGGTCGATGACAATGGGTGGGCGTGATTGCTCCCTGCAGATGCACGAGCAGAAGCTGCTTGAAGTCTCGGTCACTGTCGAATCGCTGGAGGCTGCCATCGAGCAGGCGAGGGCGTCAGGCAATGCCATCGAACTGAAAGTTCTGGAGCAGGATCTCGAGACTTTGGTCGCGATGGAAGACGAGGCTACACGTTTTGGTGAGGCTGTTGGCCTCGATTCCGTGTCTACGTTTGAGTGCATCGTCGATCGCGACAAGCACTTTTTCATGGAGATGAATACCCGGATTCAGGTAGAGCACCGAGTGACTGAACTGTGCTACTCGTTGAAGTTCAGTAACCCTGACAATTCCGAGGATTCCTTTGTTGTTGAGTCGCTGGTCGAGTTGATGGTGCTGCTGGCCGCACATGGCCCGAAACTGCCGCGGCCCGAGCGGGCCCCTCGTTACAACGATTCGGTGGAGGCGCGCCTCAATGCCACTAACCAGGCGCTGCAGCCGAGTGCCGGCGGTGTCATTGAGTACTGGTCCGACGCAGTGGAGGGCGAGATTCGTGACGATCAGGGTATCAGCCTGCACAACCCGGATACCGATGTTTTCATGAAGTACACACTCGCCGGTGCCTACGATTCCAATATCGCCCTGTTGCTAACGGTCGGCGATACGCGTTTGGATACCTACGAGCGCATGGCGGAAGTTATTCGCCAAACGAATATGCGGGGCAAGGATCTCGCCACCAATCTCGAGTTTCATTACGGTCTGGTGAACTGGTTTATCGGCCAGAATATTAACGCCCGTCCGACCACGCGCTTTATCGTTCCTTATCTCACGGCAGTCGGTGAACTGAAGCAACGGGCCAACAACCTGGATCTCGGTTATGCCTGGCAACAGATATGCAAAGCCGAGCTAGCCAGTTCCACTGGCGACGCAGCCGCAGCGCTGAAGTCCAGCCTGGATCTCAAGCACACTTTGTTGCTGCGGCCGCTGGAAATGCTGCTGGCAGAGCCTCATATCTTGGCGGGTTGGCTGAGTATCAATCGCGATAGCTACACCATGGTCGAGGGTAAGATCAGCTGGAACGAGAACCCTCTCGAGCTGCTGGACGACACCTACCATTTCCTGAATATGGATTATATCAGCGGCGCGCCAGCGTCCAGCATGATCTGGGATCACGACAACGACGTGCTCCGTCAGGCATTGGATTTCTATGCTGAGCTGAATAATCGCCTGGACGCAGAAGATTGGATCGAGTTCCAATCAATACTGGCGAGTGAGGATGCTCCCGAAGGGATTAACAGTGAAATGTGGGCTCAGATTCGAGGGGCGCATGCGGGTTACCAGGCCGGGGTCGATATCCTTGCGGTGCTGCCCAGCATTGCAGAGGCGACGGCTTACTACGCACTGTGTGTGAATGACGATCTCACCATCAATATTCCTGAGCGATTGGAAGATGGAGAGTTGCAGGAGGCGATGGCCAAGATATTGGTGCCGCCGCCGGTTGCGAAGTCAGACGAAATTCTCGCCGAAAGCGGCGGGATGTTCTACGGCAGGGAGACACCTGAACACGAGTTGTATGTGAAGGAAGGTGATCACTTTGAAGCGGGTGATCCGCTGTTCATTGTCGAAGTCATGAAGATGTTCAACAAGGTCTATGCGCCATTTTCCGGAACCATCGATACGGTGCTGGTAGAGACTGACGGTGTGATCATCGGAAAAGGGCAGCCCATTTTCAAAATTACACCTGATGAGAAAATCGTCGTGGAATCTCCAGACGATATCGCAGCGCGGCGCCGCAGTGTCACCGGCGAATTTCTTGGCCAGCTGGTTTGAGGAGTAGACTATGATCACTGCACTGGATCACATTGCCATCGCTGTTCCCGATTTTGAGAAAGCGATTAAGCGCTTTATGGAGGACTTCGGTCTTCCCTTTGAGGGAACTGAAGACGTTATAGCAGCGAAGACGTCTACTGCCTTCTTCCCGCTACCACCGACCCAGATAGAGCTGGTCCATCCGCTCAATGGTGAGGGGCCGATTGCGGGATATCTCGAAAAGAAGGGCGGTGGTCTGCACCACCTTTGTTTTCGCTCCGACAATATCGAAGAGGATATAGCCCGGCTAAAAGAAAAGGGCTACCAGTTTCTTGGTGATGCACCGACAGCAGGCGCACACGGTTCCAAGGTGATTTTCATTCACCCCAAGAGCTGCGACGGCGTGTTGATTGAGATCAATCAGCCTGGCGACGAACATCACTAAATGCGTGGGTTTAGCTGAACCACGAGGAATGCGAGACACATTATGACCGACAAAATCTACGACAAGAACGCCGCTACTCCAGGGGCCTGGACTGACCTGGCGACGAAACAGCTACGCGGCAAACCACTTGAAGACCTGACCTGGCAAACACCTGAAGATATCGATGTTAAGCCGCTCTACACCGCGGCGGACACTGAAAACCTTGAATACACCGACACTATGCCGGGCCTCTCTCCCTATATCCGTGGCCCGCAGGCAACGATGTATGCAGGTCGACCCTGGACGATTCGACAATACGCGGGTTTCTCCACGGCGGAAGAGTCAAACGCCTTTTACCGCAAGGCGCTCGCCGCAGGCGGCCAGGGCGTATCGGTGGCCTTCGACCTCGCGACTCACCGTGGTTATGATTCTGATCACCCTCGCGTCTCTGGCGATGTTGGGAAGGCCGGTGTTGCGATCGACTCAGTGGAAGATATGAAGATCCTGTTTGATGGTATTCCATTGGACAAGGTTTCGGTCTCAATGACGATGAATGGCGCGGTACTGCCTGTGCTGGCTGGTTACATTGTTGCCGCCGAGGAACAGGGTGTTAGCCAGGATCAGTTGGCGGGCACTATCCAGAACGACATTCTCAAAGAGTTTATGGTGCGCAACACCTATATCTATCCCCCGGCCCCGAGCATGAAGATTATTGGCGATATCATTGCTTATTGCTCCGGGAATATGCCGAAGTTCAACACCATCTCCATATCCGGATATCACATCCAGGAGGCTGGCGCGAACGCAGCTCTAGAACTCGCCTATACCCTGGCAGACGGCAAAGAGTACATCCGCACAGCTCTCGCAGCCGGGCTCGACATCGACCAGTTTGCGCCGCGCCTGTCTTTCTTCTGGGGCATCGGTATGAACTTCTACATGGAAATCGCCAAGATGCGGGCCGCGAGGCTGCTGTGGGCGAAGATTGTCGGTGAGTTCAACCCCGAGAACCCCAAGAGTTCGATGCTGCGCACTCACAGCCAGACATCCGGCTGGTCGCTGACTGAACAGGACCCCTACAACAATGTAGTGCGCACCACGATCGAAGCAATGGCGGCCGTTTTCGGCGGCACCCAGTCGCTACACACTAACGCCCTGGATGAGGCAATAGCACTGCCGACGGAATTCTCGGCGCGTATCGCGCGGAACACCCAGCTCATCATCCAGGAAGAGAGCGGAATCACCAACGTGGTGGATCCGTGGGGAGGCTCTTACATGATGGAGAGCTTGACCCAGGATATTGCCGACAAGGCCTGGGAACTGATTGAGGAAGTTGAAGAAGCGGGCGGCATGGCCAAGGCGATTGAGACCGGCTTGCCCAAACTCAAGATCGAAGAGGCCGCAGCACGCAAGCAGGCCCGGATTGATCGCGGCGACGATGTCATCGTTGGCGTGAACAAATACGCTCTTGAAGAGGAAGATGAAATCGACACGCTCGAGGTCGATAACGACGCCGTGCGTGATTCACAGCTGGCGCGTCTTGCATCGATCAGGGAGCAGCGTGACGAAGCTGCGGTCGAAGCGATTCTCGAGGAAATCTACCAGTCCGCGGTGAGTGGAGAAGGGAACCTATTAGCCCTGGCCGTGGAGGCGACTCGTCGGCGTGCCACCGTAGGAGAGATTTCCTTCGCCATGGAACGCGAGTTCGGCCGCTTCAATGCCCAGGCTCAAACTGTCTCCGGCGTCTATGGCTCAGCATTCTCCGAGGATGAAGAGTGGCAGGGCATCAGCAAGGATATCGATCAGTTCGTAAGCGAGCACGGTCGCCGTCCGCGTATGCTGGTCTGCAAAATGGGCCAGGACGGGCACGACCGCGGTGCCAAAGTCGTCGCCACGGCGTTCGCTGACGTCGGTTTCGATATCGATCTCTCACCCATGTTCTCCACACCGGAAGAGGTTGCACGTCAGGCGATCGAAAACGACGTTCACGTTGTTGGGGCCTCTTCATTGGCCGCGGGGCACAAGACGCTGGTGCCAGAGCTCGTCGAAGAACTCAGGAAACAGGGTGCCGACGATATCGTCGTCATTGCCGGCGGTGTTATCCCTCGTCAGGACTACGACTACCTGTACAACGCGGGCGTGAAATGTATCTTTGGGCCCGGCACACCGATCCCGGCTTGTGCGCGCGAAGTGCTCGATGCCGTGAACGCGGTTAAGGCCTGAACGCCTGTCCATGCCCGCATTCGACCTGGAAACGCTGCTCAGCGGTAATCGGCGAGCTCTCGCCAAGGCCATTACTCTCGTCGAGTCCAAGCTCGACGAGCATCGGCTGCAGGCGCAGGGCATTCTCGAGCAGGTGCTTCCTTACAGCGGGCAAAGTATCCGGATCGGCATAACCGGTGTGCCCGGTGTCGGTAAATCGACGTTTATCGAGTCCTTTGGCCTGTATCTCATCGAACAGGGCAAACGGGTGGCTGTACTGGCGGTTGATCCCAGCTCGCCAATTGCCGGTGGGTCTATTCTTGGCGACAAAACCCGAATGGAGGAGTTGTCCCGCAGGGAAGAGGCGTTTATTCGACCCTCGCCCTCCGAGGGTGCTCTCGGTGGTGTCGCGCAGAAAACCCGTGAGACCATGCTGCTGTGTGAGGCAGCCGGGTATGACGTGATCCTTGTGGAGACTGTTGGTGTCGGTCAGAGCGAATACCAGGTGGCTGGTATGGTCGATTTCTTTATGGTGCTGATGCTTCCCGGTGGTGGCGATGAACTGCAAGGAATCAAGAAAGGCATCATGGAGTTGGCCGATGCATTAGTCATCAATAAAGCTGACGGAGAAAGCGAGAAGCTGGCATCCCTCGCGCGCCAGCAATACACAAGTGCAATGAATCTTCTCCGCCACACCAGTTTCTGGACGCCCCAGGTGATGACCTGTTCGGCGCTGAAGAAAATCAATATTGATGCAGTGTGGGGTATGTTGATCAATTACTACTTCGAAGCCCATTCGCAGGGCGCCTTCGCGACCAAACGCGCTGAACAGAACCGGGATTGGATGCATCAACTGGTCAACGAGATGTTGATGCTCAAGCTATCTCAAAGCGAGGGCGTGAAGCAGCTGCTACCTGAAATGGAAGCGGGTGTTGAGACGCAGAGGATTACGGCCTACGCTGCGGCGCAAAAAATCATCGAGCAGTTATAAGCTGCGTTCAGGAGGGCGTTAATTCGCTCGACTGCATCTCACCGGCTACAGCCTGCAGGGTCGGGGCGCCACCGTTGCGTCGCTGTTCGCGCTGGTGGTCACGCATATATTTTTCGAATTTCATCGCGTTCAACGGGCGCGTCCAGTGGAAGCCCTGGGCCTGATCGCAGCCAAGCACGAACAGGGCTTCAGCCATCTGCTGGCTCTCGACCCCCTCGGCAACCACTTTGATATTCAGGCGCGATGCAACCTGAATAATGGCCTCGACCAAAATGCGGCTCTGCTCGGCTTCGAGAATTTTGCTGATAAATGAGCGATCAATCTTAAGCACACCGACCTGAAATGCCTTTAAGTAACCGAGGTTCGAGTAGCCGGTGCCGAAGTCATCAATAGCGAGCTCAACGCCCAGTTTTCGCAGTTGCAACAGGGCTCGCTTGATTGACGCGCTGTTGTCTATCAGCAGCGATTCGGTGAGTTCCAGTTCCAGTCGCTGTGCAGCGAGGCCGTTCTTCTTCAAGGCTTCATCGACAACCTCGGTGATGGCCCCGCGGGAGAACTGTACGGGTGAGATGTTGACCGCCATGGTGAAGTCGCTTTCGATCAGTCCCAGCTCTTCACACTGTTTACAATAGCGACAGGCTTCTTCTACAACCCAGGTGCCCATCTCTTCAATCAAGCCTGATTGTTCGGCAACTGGAATGAAATCATCAGGCGTGATCAGGCCGCGAACAGGGTGATGCCATCGAATCAATGCCTCGGCACCGATGATCCGGCCTGTGGCAAGATCAATTTTAGGCTGATAGTAAAGCTCAAACTGTCGTTTACTCAGCCCCTCGTGAAGATAGGACAGAATGTTAAGGCGGTCCTGCACCCGCTGGTGCATTGCCTCATTGAAGAAGTGGTAGTTGTTCCGGCCAGAATCCTTGGTGTGATACATGGCGATATCTGCCTGGCGGCAGATCGTGTCGAAGTCCTCGCCGTCGTCTGGCGCTATCGCAATACCAATGGAGGCAGTGACCACGATATCAGAGTCGCCGATGGCAACTGGCTTTTTAACCTCCTGCAAAATTTTGCTGGCAACACTGGTCATCAGCTCAGCATCATCTACCGACTCCAGGATAATGAGAAATTCGTCGCCCCCGAGGCGCGATACACAATCTGTGGTGCGTACCGTACTGATCAGGCGCTGTGCAGTTTCCTGTAGAAATTCATCTCCCCCTTGATGGCCGAAGGAATCGTTCACATTCTTGAAGTCGTCCAGGTCCATGAACATGAGGCAGACCTTGGTGTCAGTGCGCTGGCTGACGGCCAATGCATGCTCAAACTGCTCGCGTGCGAGTAGCCGATTGGGGAGGCTGGTGAGGGCATCGTGATGTGCCAGTTCGCGAATCTTGAACTGGGACTCGTTTACCCTATGGATTTCCCGGCTTAGCCGCTCCATGGTCGCGCGCATATCTTCGGCGAATACCCAGACGGCAAAACTGGTCACCATAAGGATGACGATAATCATGGCCGCGGTGTAGAGGTTGCCAGGCTGAAGCTGATGAATGTAAACGCCGGTCGTATTGGCGAGACCTATCAGGAAAACAGTAATGATCGCCGAGACGGTTACGGCGACAAAGATCCAGCGGCTGCCAACCACCGCCGAGAACAGAATGAGGGCTGGTATGGCGAGCATCGCCTCGTCGTGTAAACCCTTATACGTCCACATGAGCCCGAAGACTGGTGTTGCCAGGATGATAACAAGCGCATTGGTGGCCAGATCGGGCCTTCCCTTGCGTATCAGGATAGGGACGCAGGTAATGGCGACGGCCAGACCAGCTAACACGAGTGCAAGCTCAGTATGACCGATAATGAGCTGGACCACGATCAGCGCAAATAAAGCACACTCCAGCGCCCAAAACACTGTAGTAAGTCGAGAAAACCTATAACCTTCGGTTATATCTTTCACATGTTCGACCTTTGTAAGCAGGCCTTTCAGATCGTCCATTGATTGAGCTAGCAAGCTCCTCTCAATTCTGCGCCGTCTATCGCGAGCATCTCAATTGAGTATAGCCCTATTAAAGCGTTTGGCTATGTCCGAAAGTACTAGTCGCGATGACTGGTGACCGCGATTAAAACCGGTTAGTCTCAATCGGGCCTAACTAACTCATAATTATTGGTGACATGCGCTTCGTGCCACTGGACAAGTTGATCAATCTTCACGACGGCTACACCTGCACGTTCAAGATTGATCACCATCAACTCCTGTTGTTGCAGAGAGATGGCCAGCGCTATCTTGTCGACGCAGTATGCCCGCACCGGGAGCATCCCCTGGACGCTGCGTTGGTATCAGGCGGTGTTATTCAGTGTGCCGCACACCACTACCGTTTCTCCCTCGCAGACGGCCGGTTGCTCGAGAACACCGAGGAGCCCTGTGGGGGCTTGCGGATCTGGGAACTGGTGTACGAGGGCAATGAGATCGGTGTTGTTATCGACGATCAGAGCATCTGATATGAGCAGCGCACTACCTCCCGAGAACGAACGCCTGCAGCTCCCGGAGGGTTCTATTTTCTCGGAGCGACTCGAGCTGAGAATGGTGACTTATCGCGACCTGCATGCGCTACTCAAAATCCATCGCGTGGAGGAGGTTAATCGCTATCTCCCCTTTGAGACATGGCGGGGCATGGACGACGCTGAGATCTGGTTTGACAAGGTCAGGCAACGGCACCGCGATCGCGAGGCCATTCAATGGGTCATCTGCGATCGAACCAGCGGGGCGATCTGCGGTAGCTGTATCTTGTTCGGTTACGAACATGACCACGAACGTATTGAGATCGGCTACGGCCTCGGCCGCCATCACTGGGGTAGAGGGGTCGCCAGAGAAGCTGTGAGCCGGCTGATCAGTTATGCGTTTGACGATATGGCCGTGCGCCGTATTGACGCCAGGGTTGATCCACGTAACGACGCCTCGAATGGCCTTTTGGAGCGCCTGGGGTTCACTCTGGAGGGGCGCCAACGAGAGCGGCAGCTGCTCAAGGGAGAGCTGGTTGACGTGAACCTGTGGGGCTTGCTTCGTTCCCGGTGGCCTCAAGCGCAAAAATAGCTGCTTTGGCCAAATTCATGCCGCATTCATGCCAAGTATTCCGCCAATTATGCTGAGAAATAATGTACACTATTTGCCGCCTGAATTCCGGTGAATGCCTCCGGAATTGCCCCGTTACACGCTCAATCAGAGGACACTATGTCAAGCAACGCTAATACGATCTACTACACACTCACGGATGAGGCGCCTTCTCTGGCCACCTGCTCTCTGCTTCCTATAGTGCGCACCTTTACCAGCGCCGCTAACATCGACGTCAAGATCACCGATATTTCCCTCGCCGGTCGTATTTTGTCGGGTTTTCCCGACTACCTTGCTGAGGAACAGCGGGTGCAGGACGGATTGGCTTTTCTGGGTGAGCTCACGCAGGACCCTGACGCCAACATTATCAAATTGCCGAACATTAGTGCTTCAGTGCCTCAGTTGAAGGATTGTATCGCCGAACTTCAAGGACAGGGCTATGCACTGCCTGACTATCCTGAGACACCGGAGACCGATGAGGAAAAGGATGTGGCAGCTCGCTACTCCAAAGTTCTCGGCAGCGCCGTAAACCCGGTTCTGCGCGAAGGTAATTCGGACCGGCGCGCGCCCGGTGCGGTGAAACAGTTTGTAAAAAAATTCCCGCACTCGATGGGCGCCTGGAGCATGGCATCTCGCTCCCACGCTGATTATATGCGCGGCGGCGATTTCTACTCAGCAGAACAGTCATTCACCATGGCTCAGGCGGGCGATGTCCGCATTGAGTTCGTTTCCCCGGATGGCACGGTGTCCGTCAAGAAGGAATTGCCACTGCTTGAGGGCGAGGTGGTCGACAGCATGCGTATGAGCGCCAAGGCCTTGCGTGAGTTCCTCGAAGAGACCATGCAAGACGCCAAAGACTCTGGTGTGATGTGGTCCCTGCACGTCAAAGCGACCATGATGAAGGTCTCGCATCCCATTGTTTTCGGACACGCGGTGACAGTGTTCTATAAGGACCTGTTCGAAAAGCACGCGGCGTTGTTCGAAGAGCTGGGTGTGAATCCCAACAACGGCCTCTCAAGCGTCTACGAGAAAATCGAATCACTGCCACGTTCCAAGCGCGAAGAGATCGCGCAGGATATTCACGACTGTTACGAACACCGGCCGGAACTGGCGATGGTTGATTCCGTGAAAGGGATTACCAATCTGCACGTGCCGTCTGACGTGATCGTGGATGCGTCCATGCCCGCAATGATCCGCAATGGCGGCAAAATGTGGGGTCCTGACGGCAAGCCAAAGGACACCAAGGCAGTCATGCCCGAAAGCACCTATTCGGTGCTGTATCAGGAGATGATCAATTTCTGTAAAACCAATGGCGCATTCGATCCAACGACCTGCGGCACGGTTCCCAACGTCGGTTTAATGGCCAAGAAAGCCGAAGAGTACGGCTCGCACGATAAGACGTTCGAGATTGAGGAAGAGGGCGTGATGCGCGTTGTAGACGCTTCAGGCAATGTGCTGACACAGCACGACGTCGAGCCGGGCGATATCTGGCGCGCCTGCCAGACCAAGGATGAGGCAATTCGCGATTGGGTGAAACTCGCCGTCACTCGCTCACGCCAGTCCGATACGCCGGTCATCTTCTGGCTTGATCGCAATCGCGCACACGATATCGAGCTGATCAAAAAGGTGAATACCTACCTGAAGGATCATGATACTGACGGTCTGGATATCCGGATCATGACCTATGTTGAGGCCATCCGTCGCAGCATGGAACGCATGATTCGCGGTTCCGACACGATTTCTGCCACGGGCAATGTATTGCGCGACTACCTGACTGACCTGTTCCCGATTATGGAATTGGGTACCTCGGCCAAGATGCTCTCAATCGTGCCTATGCTGAAAGGCGGCGGTATGTATGAAACTGGCGCCGGCGGCTCCGCCCCCAAACACGTTCAGCAGTTGCAGGAAGAGAATCACCTGCGCTGGGATTCTCTGGGCGAATTCCTCGCACTGGCGGTCTCACTGGAAGATATGGGTATCAAGCAGGATAACCAGGCAGCGGCTATTCTGGCGAAAACGCTGGATACTGCCACCGGTAAGTTGCTCGAAAACAACAAGTCACCCTCGCGCAAGGTGGGTGAGCTGGACAATCGTGGCAGCCACTTTTACCTGGGCCTGTACTGGGCACAGGCAGTCGCGGCGCAGGATGAAGATCCCGCGCTGGCCGCGAAATTTGCGCCTCTCGCGGAAGCGCTTGCCGGGGCGGAAGAAGCCATCATATCCGAGTTGGAACAGGCCCAGGGCAAGCCTGTGCAGGAGGAGGGCTACGGCTATTACCATGCCGATCGCGCAGCGGTTAAGCGGATCATGCGCGCCAGTCCTAGTTTGAACGCCATATTGGCCGACGCTAACACCTGAGTCTCGCCTGAGAAGGGTACTTCGCAAAGGCGCCTACGGGCGCCTTTTTTGTGCGCGCTATGGCGTGTTCAGATAGACAGAGTACGGAGGTTGGGGTCTGCCTCACTGAATCGCCACAACTCCAGAAAGAGTTCCCTGTGGCGTTCAGTCGAGGCTCGCGAATCCGGCTCGTAGAAACCGTCCTTGTTGGCCTCTCCAGGTTTGAACAGCACCCCGTCCCGGTCTCGAATTACGACAGTCTGTCCGTGCCAGTCAGGATGGTCGGTCACCTTGCGAATTTCGACTGAGCTGGGCATGCGGCGCGCCAGACTGAGCAGTGGGTGGCCGCGGCCCACAATGCCGCGCGTGTCACTGACCAGAATACGAATTTCGGTTTGTTGGCTGCGGCGGGCAAGAGCACTTATGGCTGTGGCGAGAGCGTCACTACCAAATGCGTCAGGGTCCAACTGCGGGCTGAGAATGTACAGGTACCGCGATGCACTTTCGCATAGCTTTACGGCCAATTCAGCAAATGGCGAGGGGTAGGCAACGCCGCTGATAAACTCATCATCACTCGACATAAATGCTACCGCTTTCTAACAGGTAGTGGAGAAGATCGCGGGTCACTGGTTGGCCGAGGGCCCGCGCCAGCGTCTCACTATCGAGCTGCCAATGACTGCAGAGTTGAGACAGGACATCCAAAATAGTTTGAGGGAAGGTCTGATTACCACCGTTGGCGTAGACGGCGATTCCGGTTTCGACCTGCTGCCACGCCAGCTTGCTCTCGGGAGCAAGGCGGGCAGTCACACCAGGGGTATCCAGTAGCGCTAGCTGTTCGGTCAGCTCATCTTCTTCAGGTGTGACGTCGTAACGGGGCTCCGTCACCAGTTCCCCGAACCAGCCGTCATCGACAGGTTGGTCCAGCGCAGCCAGTAACTGGGCGCGAACGCGCTCAAGATCACGTGGGCGAATCTCTCCTGCGCGGCTTGCCGGTTCCAGCCTGGCGTCGTGATAGAACTCCTCGCGGTTTGAGTCGGCGAGCAGTGCATCGGCAAAACGAGAGACGAGATCGTCGACCCGGGGGGCCCGAAATCCAATGGAAAAGGTGGTGCACTCACCTTCGGCCACACCCCAGTGGGCCACGCCAGGCGGTAGGTAGAGAATATCCCCCGTTTCCAGCAGGAATTCATCCTGCAGCTGGAAGTCACTGAGAATGCGCAAATCCTCATGGGGAAGCAGCGGCGTTGAAGAATCGCAATGCTGGCCTACCTGCCAGCGCCGGCGCCCCTCGCCCTGAACGAGAAATACATCGTAGTTGTCGTAATGTGGCCCCACGCTGCCGCCGTCGACGGCGTAACTCACCATCACATCGTCTACTCGCCAGCTCGGGATAAAGTCAACCAGGCGACGCAAGTGCGCCACAGCGGGAACATGATGATCTACCGCCTGAACCAATAAGGTCCATGGGTTCGAGCGCTGATAGTCAGCTTCGGAGAACGGCCCGTGAAGCAGTTCCCAGTTGTCGCCCCTGGTGTCGATAATTCGAGACTCGACGTCGCTCTCGAAGGCGAGACCGGCGAGTTCATGGCGCGAGATGGGCGGCTCAAAAGCGGGTATTGCGCCGCGCATGAGTAGCGGGCGCTGCTGCCAGTAGCGGGCGAGAAATTCTTCCCGGTCGAGCTTGAGTTCTGCCCCCGCCGTCAGTGTCATTTATTCGATGGCCTGAGCCTGGCTGATGGCATTGCCGATATAGTTGGCAGGGGTCAGTGCCAGCAGTTCCTGCTTCGCCGTGTCGGGAATGTCCAGCTTGCTGACAAAGTCCTGGATAACAGCCTTGCTCATATCCTGACCGCGAGTGAGCTCCTTGAGCTTCTCGTAGGGCTGTTCAATCCCATAGCGTCGCATAACGGTCTGAATCGGCTCGGCGAGTACTTCCCAGCTGTTGTCCAGATCATCGGCGAGGCGCTGCGCATTGAGCTGTAGCTTGCCGATGCCCTTCATGGATGCCTGATAGGCAATGAGAGAGTACCCAGCACCTACACCCATATTGCGCAGCACGGTCGAATCAGTCAGGTCGCGCTGCCAGCGGCTCACAGGCAGCTTGGCGGAAAGGTGTGCCAGGACGGCGTTTGCAAGGCCCAGGTTGCCCTCGGAGTTTTCGAAATCGATTGGATTTACCTTGTGCGGCATGGTCGAGGAACCGACTTCACCGGCGATCGTTTTCTGCTTGAAGTACCCGAGCGAAATATAACCCCAGATATCCCGGTCGAAATCGATCAGGATAGTATTGAAGCGGGCTATGGCGTCGAACAGTTCAGCCATATAGTCATGGGGTTCTATCTGGGTAGTGTAAGGGTTCCAACTCAGGCCCAGAGAGGTAACAAAAGACTCGGCAGTGGCCTGCCAGTCTACTTCCGGATAGGCGGAGAAATGGGCGTTGTAATTACCCACGGCGCCATTGATTTTGCCCAGATACTGGACCTGGCTGATCAGGGTTAGCTGCCGGCGGAGGCGCGCGACGACGTTAGCGATTTCCTTGCCCATGGTCGAGGGGCTGGCAGTCTGGCCGTGAGTGCGCGACAGCATCGGAACAGCGGCAGCCTCGTTAGCCAGTGCAACCAGCGCGCTGGCGATTTTTTCCATCTCCGGCACAAGTACAGCATCGACTCCGTCGCGCAGCATCAGAGCGTGAGACAGGTTGTTGATATCTTCCGAGGTGCAGGCAAAGTGGACGAATTCGGATACGGCTTCGAGCTCCTCGTTGCCGGCGAAGCGCTCTTTGATAAAGTATTCGACCGCTTTTACATCGTGATTGGTGGTCGCTTCGATATCCTTGATACGGCGGGCATCGACCTCAGCGAATTCGTCGACGATGGTGTTTAGCACAGCATTCGCGGCACCTGACAGTGCTGGCACCTCGGGAATACCCGGGTGGGTTGCCAGGCATTGTAGCCAGCGAATTTCTACGAGTACGCGACGCTTGATCAGGCCATACTCACTGAAAACATCCCGCAGGGCGGCGGTTTTGCTGCCATAACGGCCGTCGACGGGGGAAACTGCGGTGAGGGCTGATAAATCCATGAAAAGCTCCGTAAATAGCGGGGTGGCGAATTTTACACCAGGCTTAAGTCGCGCGACAGCTGTTGCGCGGTCTCAAGTAGTTTGCGGCGCTGGAACAGCAGTCGCCAGCGATGACCGCCCAGTTGCCGCCAAAGATAGGCCGAGCGGATACCGGCGAGTAACAGGGCGCGGATAATGTCTGCATTGGCCTCGTCCTGCAGGTGCTGGGCACTGCCAGAGACCTTGATGCGAAACTTGAGCTTGCTGAGCGTATCCTGATAGATACCGGAGACGCTGTGGCACACCTGGCCCACATGCCCTGCGAAGTGCTCGGCTTTGAACTGGGTGTGCTCCAACCGCGAGTGCACCACAGACATCATCTCAGGGCTGGCGGCAAACTGCCGTTCAAGGTAGAGCATGCCGAAAACATAGCGCACTACGTCACGGTTTTCTGCACCGTCGCGATTGGCGAGCAGCGCGGAAAGGTTGTTGAGGCCAAGCTTGACCCCGGCTGCGCCGCCGTATACCTGGGCGACATCCGAGGCATCAAACTCGAACAAGCTGTGAATCGATGATTCAAGAAATTCTATGGGATAGGACCCGGTTTTGGAGACCTGATCGACTATGCGGGCGGCCTGAGCGATCCCTGCCAGGGCGAGGGTCTGCCTTTGCAGCTGATTCAAATCTTGCCTCACGATGCTGTTTGCTCGATAACGCCGCCACCGAGGCAGGTGTCTCCCTGATAGAGTACGACCGACTGACCCGGTGTGACTGCGCGCTGCGGTGCCTCAAAATGGATGCGGTAGCCATCGCCCTCGCGGGAGACAGTACAGGCCTGATCAGGCTGGCGGTAACGGACTTTGGCGCTGCAGCTCAGTGGCAGCTCAGGTGGGTTCCCTGCGATCCAGTGGATGTCACTGGCAGTCAGCGAAGACTTGAACAGCGCCGGGTGCTCATTGCCCTGGGCAACCAGCAAGCGGTTTTGTTCCAGATCTTTGTCGACCACGTACCAGGGCGCTTCAGAGTGGTTTGAGAGGCCGCCAATGCCCAGCCCCTGACGCTGGCCAATCGTGTGATACATCAGGCCCTGGTGGCGCCCAAGGTGCTCGTTTTCCAGGCTGTAGATGTCGCCGGGTTGGGCCGGGAGATACTGCTGTAGAAAGTCCTTGAAGCGTCGCTCACCGATAAAGCAGATACCGGTGGAATCCTTTTTCCGGGCTGTGGCCAGGTCGTGCTTCTCAGCCAGCGCCCGCACTTCCGGTTTCTCGATTTCACCTACCGGGAACAAGGTTTTACTGAGCTCGCGATGCCCTACGGCGTGCAGAAAATAGCTCTGGTCCTTGTTGCCATCCAGCCCTTTCAGCAGTGCCGCTTTGCCGTCGATTTCACCCAGCCGGGTGTAGTGTCCTGTGGCGATGTAGTCTGCGCCCAGCATCACTGCGTAGTCGAGGAAGGCCTTGAACTTGATTTCACGGTTGCACAGAATGTCCGGATTGGGCGTGCGGCCGGCGCGATACTCTTCGAGAAAATGCTCAAACACATTGTCCCAGTATTCGGCTGCGAAGTTGGCGCCGTGCAGCTTGATGTCCAGCTTGTCCGCCACGGCCTGGGCATCGGCGAAATCTTCCTTCGCGGTGCAATATTCGGTGCCGTCGTCCTCGTCCCAGTTTTTCATGAACAGGCCTTCCACCGCGTAGCCCTGCTCCTTCAGGAGAAGGGCAGAAACGGAGGAGTCGACACCGCCGGACATTCCGACGATAACTTTAGTGCCAGCCTTGGGGCTCATCGATGTATACGAAATCCAATGGGTAGTGGTGACCCATCCGATACTGCTCTATGGTGGGCAGTACCAATGGGCTGCGCATCTTAGCAGAATTGGCGAGTAATTCCTCGTAGGTTAGCCAGTGCACACGGTGTATGTCGGGGTCGATCACTGCGTTTTCAAGTGCCTTCAAAGGCCTAGCCGCAAAGCTGGTCCGGTAGTAGGTAATGCCGTTCGGCGCGGTAGCGAATGAGATGCCTATGACGCCGGTCAGCTCAACCTCCCAGCCGGTTTCTTCCAGAGTTTCACGCAGTGCAGCATCGAGCAGGCGTTCTCCGGGGTCGACGTGACCTGCGGGCTGGTTGAAGACAAGTCCGCCGGCCAATTCGTCGTGTTCTTCCACCATCAGATAGCGGCCGTCCCGCTCAATCACGGTAGCGACCGTGACATGGGGTGGCCAACACTCATCCTGACTCATCGTTTTCTCCTTTGGTGGGGGCCGCGTCGCGGCGGCTGTTTCCGGCGCGGCGTCTTCGGTCCTGGCACGTTCACCTCTAACGTACGGTGCTCTCCGGGGGCGAGATCATTCAGGGCCCAGTCCCCGATCTGGCTGCGCACCAGACGCAGGGTGGGGAAGCCAATTGACGCCGTCATTCGTCGAACCTGGCGATTGCGGCCCTCGCGAATGGAAAGTTCCAGCCAGCTATCCGGGATTGTCTTGCGTTCTCGCACAGGCGGATGGCGAGGCCACAGGTCGGGCGCTGCTATGCGCCGCGCACGGGCGGGCAGGGTGGGGCCATCCTTGAGAGTCACGCCAGAGCGAAGATCGCTCAATGCTTCATCGCTGATTTCGCCTTCAACCTGCACCAGATAGGTCTTCCACTGCTTGTGGCGTGGATTGGCAATGTGTTGCTGCAGGGTTCCGTTGTCGGTGAGCAGGAGCAATCCTTCGGAATCGTAATCCAGCCGACCTGCCGCTCGAAAATTCGGCGCCGATAAGTAGTTCGCAAGCGTAACTCGTCCATCCGAGTCGCTGAACTGGCTTAGCACCTGAAACGGTTTGTTGAGTAAAATAATCTTTGCCATGAATGAGGGATGGTCGGTTAAAACATTTCTACCTGCAAGCGCCGCGTCCTGAAGATGACCAGATTGCTCCCCCTTGAAAACCCGAGTATTGTATCCATATCCAGTAGTTAACAGCGCAAGAAAAGTAGTGAGAAGCAGTGAGCAGTAGCGTGGATTACATCCGAAACAACAGCGGCATACGGTTGAGCGAAGAAGAGCACGATGCCGATGGCGGCCTTGCGCTCGAGGAGAGCAAGCCAGAGGTCAAGCGTCCGCCGCTTTTTAAAGTTGTTTTGCTTAACGACGACTACACCCCGATGGAATTCGTGGTGGAGGTTCTCGAGACATACTTCCGGATGAACCGGGAGCAGGCTACCCACGTAATGCTTACAGTACATACCCAGGGTAAGGGTGTGTGCGGTATTTTCACGCGCGATATTGCCGAGACCAAAGCGGCGCTGGTAAATCAGTACGCCAGGGAGAATGAACATCCCCTGCTGTGCGAAATTGAAGCGTCCGAAGGCTAGAACTGAGGGAGACCCCCCGGGGAGAGGTATATGCTGAGTAATGACCTGGAACAGTCACTGAATGATGCGTTCCGCAACGCGAGATCGAAGCGGCACGAATTCATGACCGTGGAGCACTTGTTGCTGGCCCTGCTGGACAACAATGGTGCGATCCGGGTACTCAAAGCCTGCGGAGCGGATATCGGTGGCCTGCGTGGCGACCTGGTGGAGTTTGTCGACGCGACAACGCCGCTGATCCCCGAGGACGAGGAGGACCGTGACACGCAGCCGACGCTGGGCTTTCAGCGAGTCTTGCAACGGGCTGTGTTCCACGTTCAGTCTTCCGGCAAGAGCGAAGTGACCGGCGCCAACGTGCTGGTGGCGATTTTCAGTGAGTCTGAGAGCCAGGCAGTGTTTTTCCTCAAGACCCAGAATGTTGCGCGTCTCGATGTGGTCAACTACATCACCCACGGCATTTCCAAGGTGGGGGGAGAGGGCGAATCATCCGACCCCGAGCATACTGCGACGGGCGAAGAATCTGCCGCGGACGACTCCGAGGGTAATCCCCTCGACAATTTCGCAACCAACCTCAACAAAGAGGCAGCCGAGGGCCATATCGATCCGCTGATCGGTCGTGCACCCGAAGTCGAACGTGTCGCCCAGATTTTGGCTCGCAGACGCAAGAACAACCCGCTGCTGGTGGGTGAGTCCGGTGTCGGAAAAACCGCCATTGTCGAAGGCCTGGCGAAGAAAATCGTGGACGGCGACGTGCCTGAGACGCTGCAGGACGCGGTGGTTTATTCACTGGACCTCGGATCTCTGCTTGCTGGAACCAAATACCGGGGCGATTTCGAAAAGCGCTTCAAAGGTCTGCTGGCAGAGCTCAAGAAACGCGATCACGCCATTCTCTTTATCGATGAGGTGCACACAATCATCGGTGCCGGAGCAGCTTCAGGCGGCGTGATGGATGCCTCGAATTTGCTCAAGCCTTTGCTGAGCTCTGGCAAGCTGCGCTGCGTAGGATCGACGACGTTCCAGGAATACCGTGGCATTTTCGACAAGGACAAGGCCTTGAGCCGGCGTTTCCAGAAAATCGATGTGATGGAACCCTCCGTGGAGGATGCCTACAAGATTCTCAAAGGGTTGAAGTCCCGTTTTGAGGAGCATCATGGCCTGCGCTATACAGATAAGGCGCTGAAAGTTGCGACCGAACTTTCCGACCGATATATCACCGACCGATTCCTGCCCGACAAGGCTATCGACGTGATCGATGAAGCAGGGGCTTACCAGCAGCTGCTCTCAGCGTCCAAACGCAAGAAAGTGATCGGGGTCGGGGATATCGAGACTGTGATCGCCAAGATTGCCCGCATTCCCCCGAAAACCGTGTCGTCAGACGACAAAGCTGTGCTGCAGAAGCTCGAGAAAAATCTACAAATGGTCGTATTTGGGCAGGACAATGCGATCAGCAGCCTTGCCACTTCGATCAAGCTGGCCAGGGCCGGGCTCAAGTCGGCGGACAAGCCGATTGGTTCATTCCTCCTGGCCGGACCCACCGGCGTGGGTAAAACCGAGGTGACACGCCAGCTGGCGATGCAGCTGGGCCTTGAATTAGTCCGTTTTGATATGTCCGAGTATATGGAGCGGCACACGGTCTCGCGGCTGATTGGCGCGCCTCCGGGCTATGTTGGCTTCGATCAGGGCGGTTTGCTGACCGATGCCGTGACCAAAAACCCCCATGCTGTGGTGTTGCTGGACGAGATCGAAAAGGCTCACCCGGAGGTCTTCAACCTGTTGCTACAGGTAATGGATCACGGCTCGCTGACAGACAATAACGGCCGCAAAGCCGATTTCCGCAATGTAATCCTGGTCATGACCACGAATGCCGGTGCTGAGAATATCAGCCGTCGGACGATTGGTTTTACCCAGCAGGACCACAGTACGGACGGCATGGAAGCGATCAATCGCATGTTTACGCCGGAATTCCGCAATCGTCTGGATTCCATCGTGCAATTCGAGCCCCTTGATGAGGCTGTTATTCTCACAGTCGTGGACAAGTTCCTTACCGAACTGCAGGGTCAGCTGGACGAGAAGCGGGTCACTATCGATGTGGATGAGGATGCTCGCCTGTGGCTTGTCGAGAAGGGCTACGACCGCAATATGGGCGCCCGGCCGATGACCAGGATTATCCAGGAGCACATCAAGAAGCCGCTTGCGGAGCTGGTGCTGTTTGGAGATCTTGCGCAGTCAGGCGGCACGGCACTTGTCCGGCTCAATAAAGCGGACGACAAGCTGGAAGTGCGGGTAGAAGAGGAAGAGGTCGAGCTCGCGTAGCGAGCGCGTTTGGGTTCGCAGGCGCGGCCCAGGCCGCGCCAGCTGATCGCTGTTAGCGCTCGCGGTAGGTGATGCGGCCCTTGGTCAGGTCGTAGGGCGTCAATTCCACGCGGACTTTGTCACCGGTCAGAATGCGGATGTAGTTTTTGCGCATTTTACCGGAGATGTGTGCAGTCACCACGTGGCCATTTTCCAGCTCAACCCGGAATGTGGTGTTGGGAAGGGTGTCGATAACCTCGCCTTCCATTTCAATCTGGTCTTCTTTTGCCATGCGGCAGCAATCCTCGGAGGAAAATAAGGGGCGCATTTTGCCCTAAACGCTGGCGTTGCGCCACCGCTAAAAGCGTGAATATAGCTGGCTTGCGGGTGGCGGCAGAATGGCGTCGATCTGGCCTAGGTCAGCAGGCTCCAGCGACCGTTCAGGTACAGCTCCAGAGGGCGATATTCCGACTTGTAGCTCATTTTGCGGCAGTTCTTGATCCAGTATCCGAGATAGAGATAGTCCAGACCCATCTCCGCCGCCTTCTCAATCTGCCAGAGGATGGCGTAACGGCCGAGGCTCCGGTCATCGAGGTCGGGGTCGAAGAACGTGTAAATGGCAGAGAGGCCGTCCAGCAGCTCATCCACCACTGAAATCGCAGTGAGTTTGCCGCCCTGGTAAAATCGGTAGTAGCGAGTGCACTCCCAGGCATTGTCGAGAAAGGACTGATACTGCTCGCGATCTGGCGGGTACATGTCGCCGTCGGCATGACGCTGTTCGATATAGCGGCGGTAGAGCTCGAACGCCGACTGGTCGCGGATATCACCTGTCACTTCTATTTCGAGGTCAGCGTTGCGTTTGAGGGCCCGCTTCTGATTGCGATTGGGCTGGAATTTATTGACTGGAATACGCGCCGGGATGCACGCCTCGCAATTGGAGCAGTGGGGGCGATATAGATGATTGCCGCTGCGCCTGAAACCCAGCACGGAAAGATTACTGTAGAGCGTCTGGTCTACCTCCTGCCGGGGATCGACGAACAGAGTGGTGGCCTCCTGGTCTTCCAGGTAGCTGCAGCTGTGGGGGTAGGTCGTATAGACCTTGAGGTCCCGCAGGGAAGAGGTCACAAAAGTTCTCCACAAGTGGCTGGTAGACGCCAGATTTCAGGATCATGGGCGACATCTATAGTTTCGCCAAGCCGTTGCTCGAAGTCCAGCCTTGAGATGTTCTCTGCCCCGAGACTGTTCAGGTGATCACTTTCGACCTGACAGTCAATAATCCCAAAGCCCCCACGGCGCAGAATGCTGACCAGAGCGACGAGTCCGACCTTGGATGCGTCCGTTTCTTCGCTGAACATGGATTCACCGAAATACGCCCGGCCGATAGCGATGCCATACAGGCCGCCGACCAGCTCTCCTGCGGGGTTGTAGACCTCGATCGAGTGCGCGTGACCAATGTGGTGCAGATCACAGTATGCCGCCAGCATATCGTCGCCAATCCAGGTGCCCAGGCCGTCTCCTCGCAGCTGGGCGCAGTTGCGCATAACGGCCTCGAAGTTTTGGTCGACGGCGAGCCGGAAGCGGTCTTTTCGCAGGGTCTTGCGCAGTGAGCGCGAAATGTGAAGTCGATCGGGAAACAGCACTGACCTTGGATCGGGCGTCCACCACAGCACAGGCTGTGGCTCTTCATACCATGGGAAAATTCCCTGGCGATACGCAGCCATGAGGCGGGCAGGGGATAAATCGCCACCGACAGCCAGCAGGCCATTCGGGTAGTCAAGCGCCTGCTCGCTCGGGGGAAAACTGTCGTCGTTAATAAGTTGGGTGATGGCCTGCATATTGCTCATGATACAAAAAAGGGCCGCGGTTGCGGCCCTTTCTTGCAAGACGCTCGTAACGAGCGCTGGATTTAAAGGTTGTCCAGGTATTTCTCTGCGTCGAGGGCGGCCATGCAGCCAAAGCCAGCGGAGGTGACTGCCTGGCGGTAGATGTGGTCGCCCACATCCCCAGCCGCGAATACGCCCGGTGAACTGGTGCTGGTAGCGTTGCCCTCGAGGCCGCTCTGGATGACGATGTAGCCGTCTTTCATGTCGAGCTGGCCTGCAAAAATGTCGGTATTGGGCTTGTGGCCGATGGCGATAAACACGCCCGCCAGGTCGATATCGCGAGTGCTGTCGTCCTTGACCGATTTAACGCGCATGCCGGTAACACCAGAGTCGTCGCCGAGAACCTCGTCCAGCACATGGTCCCACAGAATGGTGACTTTGCCTTCTTTTTCGCGGGCGAAGAGGCGATCCTGCAGTACCTTTTCAGAGCGCAGTGAATCGCGGCGATGTACCACTGTCACGTGCTCGGCTATGTTCGCCAGATAGAGGGCTTCTTCAACGGCGGTATTGCCGCCACCGATGACCGCGACCTGCTTGCCTCGGTAGAAGAAGCCATCGCAGGTGGCGCAGGCAGACACGCCTTTGCCCATGAAGGCTTCTTCACTGGGCAGACCAAGGTACTGGGCAGACGCGCCAGTGGCAATTATCAGCGAATCACAGGTGTAATTGGCGGTGCCTTTGAGCGCGATCGGGCGCGCCTCAAGGTCAACTTCGTCGATGTGGTCGAAAACGACCTCGGTATCGAAGCGCTCGACATGCTCCTGCATGTTTTGCATGAGTTCCGGGCCCTGCAGTTCAGCGTGGCCACCTGGCCAGTTTTCTACCTCGGTGGTGGTAGTGAGCTGGCCGCCCTGTTGCATGCCGGTGATAACCACCGGGTTGAGGTTGGCGCGGGCCGCATAAACTGCGGCGGTGTAGCCGGCGGGGCCGCTGCCAAGGATGATCAGGGGGATGTGTCTGGCTTCGCTCATTGCTGCTTACCTGTTGTAGGGTGTGTTGGTTCCGAAATGGGGACGGACTATGTTAATTTAAAGGTGTCGATCGAGCAAAGGCTCGGTGAATTCTAATTAAAACCTATAACTCTTTGAAATAAATAAATAATTGGGTGACAATTAGTTCTTGCTATAAGGCTTATAGCGACGCCGCGTCAGCGGTGCAGAGGACTAGGGCCAAGACCGGACCAGGGACAACATATACGTGGCAGAATCCACCAACAGCGAGACCTTCATGGGCCCCAGATTGCGCGAAGGGGCTTTTATCGGTGTCAGCGCCGTTTGTCTGTACCTGGTGCTCGCACTAGCGAGCTATAGCCCTGCCGATCCCGGCTGGTCCGCCAGCGGCAGCGGCGGCAGCATTTCCAATCTGGGTGGGCCTACCGGAGCGTGGCTCGCCGATGTGTTTTTCTCCCTGGTGGGCTATGCAGCCTACCTTTTTCCCATTCTGCTGGCGTATCGCGCCCTGATCCTGTTGCTGGAACGCAATAACCCACACGGTTTTGACTGGGTGACATTTGGTATTCGGACGCTCGGGCTGGTGCTGGTGATGATCGCAGGCACCGCGCTTGCAGCGATGAATGATACCGGCAATTCACCCTTGCCACAGGGCGCGGGCGGCATCCTCGGTCAGGCCATTGGCGGGTCATTTACTGTTGCTTTCAGTGCCGTAGGCAGTCGCCTGATTCTGCTGGCGGTGCTGTTGTTTGGCATGACCATCTTTACCGACCTTAGCTGGCTCAAGCTGATGGACAGGCTCGGCTCGTGGGCGATTACGGCTTTCGCCAGAAGCAAAACCTGGGTGGCAAAAACCTACGATGGAATTCGTGACAAACGCGAGCGCGACAAGGCTGTCGAGGCCCGCAAGGTTGTTATCGAAGAGCATGTCGAGAAAGAGAAAAAGCGCAAGCCTCCCAAAATTAAGTCGCTCAAGCCCAAAGCCGAAAAATCCGAGCGGGTCGAGAAAGAGAAACAGCAACCGCTGTTCGATGTTCCGGCAACGGGCGAGCTACCCCATCTGGAATTGTTGGACGCTGAAATCAAAGACCCGACTAAGGGCTACTCCAAAGATGCGCTCGAAGCGCTCTCCAAACTGCTTGAGCTCAAGCTCGCAGATTTCGGTGTGACAGCGCAGGTCACGGCGGTTTATCCAGGCCCTGTGATTACTCGTTTCGAGATTCAGCCTGCAGCAGGGGTAAAAGTTTCCCGAATATCCAACCTGGCGAAAGATCTCGCTCGCTCGCTCGCAGTCATCTCAGTGAGGGTGGTGGAAGTTATTCCCGGAAAATCCGTGGTTGGCGTAGAGATTCCCAACGAGGACAGGGAGATCGTGAATTTCCGCGAGGTGCTTTCCTCGAGGGCCTTCGAACAGTCCAAGTCACCGCTAACCCTGGCCTTAGGTCACGATATTTCGGGCCAGCCAGTGTGTGCCGATCTTGCCAAAATGCCACACCTGCTGGTGGCGGGTACTACCGGCTCAGGTAAGTCTGTCGGCGTGAACGCCATGCTGCTCAGCCTATTGTACAAATCGGGCCCGGAGGACGTGCGCCTGATCCTCGTCGATCCGAAGATGTTGGAGCTGTCGGTATACGACGGCATCCCGCATTTGCTCACACCCGTGATCACCGATATGAAAGACGCAGCCAACGGCCTCCGCTGGTGTGTTGCCGAGATGGAGCGTCGCTACAAGCTGATGGCGGCTCTGGGGGTTCGCAACCTCGGGGGATATAACCGCAAAGTAGACGACGCCAAAAAAGCTGGCACTGAGATCCCTGATCCCTTGTGGACGCCTGATCCTATATTTGCCGAAACAGACGAGGAACAGACCCCGCCAAACCTTGAGCGCTTACCCGCCATTGTGGTGGTGATCGATGAGTTCGCCGACATGATGATGATCGTCGGCAAAAAGGTGGAAGAGTTGATCGCCCGGATTGCACAGAAGGCGAGGGCGGCCGGAATTCACCTGATTCTCGCCACACAGCGACCGTCGGTGGATGTTATTACCGGCTTGATCAAGGCTAACGTGCCTACCCGCATTGCGTTCCAGGTTTCATCCAAGGTCGATTCACGCACTATTCTTGATCAGGGCGGCGCTGAGCAGCTGCTTGGTCACGGTGACATGTTGTACCTCCCACCCG
Source organism: Halioglobus maricola (assembly GCF_009388985.1). Lineage (NCBI taxonomy): Bacteria > Pseudomonadati > Pseudomonadota > Gammaproteobacteria > Cellvibrionales > Halieaceae > Halioglobus > Halioglobus maricola. Next base: position 2,248,679 of record NZ_CP036422.1, on the reverse strand, counting down.
GTTCCGGCGTTCCGAATCGCGTACACGGCGCATTCTGTTCTGATGAGGAGGTTCATCGTGTTGTAGCGGATTGGACCAAGCGCGGCGAGCCGCTCTACATCGAAGGCTTATTGGACGAGGGTGGCCAGACGCCGGTGACGGCGGGGGAACTTAAGGCAAGTTCGGCTGACGAAGATGATGAGAGTGACGCGTTGTATGACGAGGCTGTGCACTACGTCACCAAGAGTCGCCGCGCGTCAATTTCCAGTGTGCAGCGGAAATTGCGCATAGGCTATAACCGGGCGGCGCGTCTGATCGAGGCTATGGAAGCGGCCGGCGTCGTGACCGAAATGGGCACCAATGGGCAGCGCGAGGTTCTGGCGCCACCCCCTGTAGAAGACTAATACACCATGCGAACAAGAATTCTGGCGGTAGCCGTACTGGGCTTGTGCTTTATCGCGGGCATTGTCCGTTCCGAAGAAGATGCGGCCGAAGCGCTCATCTCTCAGCTGCAGGATGTAGCGCAAATGAGCGGTAGCTTCTCGCAGCAGCAGTTCGCCCCTGACGCTGATCAGCCCGTGAGTGTTACCGAGGGCCGCTTCGGCCTGTTGCGGCCCGGTTACTTTTACTGGGACATACAGTCACCTGATAGCCAGTTGATCGTCGCCGACCCCGTCTATGTGTGGCACTACGATCGGGATCTGGAAACCGTGACCCGCCGCCCCGCGGACAGCGGGACTACCGCTTCACCGCTACAGGTGCTCGGCGGTGATGTGGGCGCGCTGCGCGAAAATTATCGCGTCGACTCCTCCGCGAGCGATGTATATACCCTGACCCCACGCAGTGAAGAGCCAGGCTTCCAGAGCCTCACACTAAAATTGGCGGCAGGTCAGCTGGAGGGCATGGAAGTCATTGATAACCTGGGCCAGCGCCTTGCCATCAGTTTCAGCGATGTGACTCGCGATGCGGGTCTGTCGGTCGATGATTTCCAGTTCACACCACCTGAAGGTGTGGATGTTTTCTTCCATGGCCAGTGATCTTTTCGGAGATACAGCTGAGCCCGGATACCAGCCACTCGCGGCCCGTTTAAGGCCAGTAGATCTCGCCAGTTACGCTGGTCAAAGCCATATTCTAGGCCATGGTAAACCGCTGCGGCGGGCCATTGAGCAGCGTCAATTGCACTCCTGTATTTTCTGGGGCCCTCCTGGTGTCGGCAAAACCACGCTTGCGCGTATAGCAGCACAACGCGCCGATGCCCACTTCCTGCAGATATCTGCCGTGCTTTCCGGGGTCAAGGAAATCCGTGAAGCCATCGCCCAGGCGAGGCAGCACAAAGCGGCCGGCAGGGGCACTGTGTTGTTCGTGGACGAGGTTCACCGATTCAACAAGTCACAGCAGGACGCGTTTCTGCCCTACGTCGAGGATGGCACTGTGATCTTTATCGGCGCCACCACTGAGAATCCTTCGTTCGAGCTCAATAACGCCTTATTGTCTCGAGCGCGCGTGTATAAGCTGCGTTCGCTCAACGCCGATGACCTGGCCGGTGTTTTACAGCGCGGAATGGTGTTGTTGGGCGATGAAATCAGTGCGAGTGACGACTGTTTGCAATTGATTGCAAACCAGGCGGACGGCGATGCCAGACGTGCGCTAAATCTGTTGGAGCTGGCAGCCGACCTTGCGGACAGCGGCGCTATTACGGAAGACACGCTGGCCGAGGTGCTGCAGGCTTCCCTGCGTCGTTTCGACAAGGGGGGCGATCTCTTTTACGACCAGATCAGCGCACTGCACAAATCGGTGCGAGGAAGTTCGCCGGACGCAGCCCTGTATTGGTTCTGCCGCATGCTCGACGGCGGCTGCGACCCTTTGTACATCGCACGCCGCGTAGTGCGCATGGCGAGCGAGGATATCGGCAATGCGGACCCCCGGGCACTTACGATCAGTCTCGATGCATGGCAGGTGCAAGAGCGACTCGGCAGTCCAGAAGGGGAATTGGCCATAGCCCAGGCCATTATTTATCTTGCCTGCGCGGCCAAGAGTAATGGGGTTTATTCCGCCTACAACGCTGCGAGCCGGGAAATTGCTGAAGGCGACAGTGAGGAGGTTCCACTGCACCTGCGCAACGCGCCGACCACATTGATGGAAGAAATGGATCATGGCGCAGACTACCGCTATGCCCACGACGAGGAGGGCGGTTATGCCGCTGGAGAAAATTATTTTCCCGAATCCCTCAAGGACCGGCAGTACTATCACCCGGTTGATCGCGGCCTCGAAAAGAAAATCCGCGAAAAGTTGGACTACCTGCGCGAGCGAGACAAAACCAGTACAATACGCCGCTACGATTAAGCCACTCCGCCTGATCTCATGAAATATCTGCTGTTTATCGCCCTGGGCGGCGCCACCGGTGCCGTCTCGCGTTACCTGCTCGCAGACTGGGTTCACCAGCTGTGGGAGGGCCGCTGGCCTATGGGCACCTTGCTGGTGAACATGGCTGGTTCCTTTGCGATTGGTGTCATCTTCGTATTGATTGAGCGACAGGTGATTCACCAGGACTGGCGTGGGGTATTGATGGTCGGATTCCTGGGAGCATTTACCACGTTTTCGACATTCTCCCTTGAGAGCATCGCCATGTTCGAAAGCGGGCATACGGCTCATGCACTCGGGTATATGGCCGCCAGCGCCATACTGTGTGTCGTGATGGCGGGATTATCGATTCAATTGACCCGGGCGCTGTTCTGAAACCGGCCCTCAAGAAAAGCTAGATAGATACGTTAGACGAGTTAGGAAAACATTATGTTGGACATCAAGGTCGTTCGGCAGGACCCGGAAGCGGTCGCCGAAGCGCTGAAGAAACGCGGATTCACATTTGACGTAGCACAGTTTGTGGCGCTGGATGCGCGCCGCAAACAGGCCGATGTGGAATCCCAGAGCCTGCTGGCAGAGCGCAAAGCTGCCTCGAAGCAGATTGGCGCCTTGATAGGCAAGGGTATGAGTGTCGATGATGCCAAGGCCCAGGTGAATGAAACCCTGGAGAAGATCGCCGCTCAAATCGACGATCTCACTGGCCAGGCCAAGCAGGTGCAGCTGGAGTTGGAGGATCTGTTGCTCGGAGTGCCCAACATTCCCGCAGAGGAAGTTCCAGAGGGCGCCACTGAAGACGACAATGTGGAAGTGGCGACCTGGGGCGAGCCCACCAGGTTGGCATTTCCTGCCAAGGATCATGTCGCACTGGGTGAGGCCCTTGGTGAGATGGACTTCGAGACTGCAGGCAAGATTACCGGTTCTCGCTTCAACGTGATGTACGGCAACGTTGCCCGCATGCATCGCGCCCTGATTCAGTTCATGCTCAATCTGCATACGGCTGAGCACGGCTACAGCGAGATCTACGTGCCCTATATCGTCAACAGGGATTCCCTGCGCGGCACCGGGCAGTTACCTAAGTTCGAGGAAGATCTGTTTAAACTTGAAGGCGATCAGGGCTACTATCTTATTCCGACCGCCGAGGTGCCAGTGACCAATGTCGCTCGCGATCGCATCTTCGAAGATGCCGAGCTGGGCGATGACGGCGTGAAGTTTACCTGCCATACACCTTGCTTCCGCAGTGAAGCGGGCAGCTACGGCCGTGACACGCGTGGCATTATTCGCCAGCACCAGTTTGAGAAAGTCGAACTGGTTCAGCTTGTGCGCCCACACCAATCCGATGAGGCGCTGGAGCAACTCACCGGCCATGCCGAAAAAGTGCTGCAGCTGCTGAACCTGCCTTACCGCAAAGTGATTCTCTGCGGCGGCGATATTGGTTTCGGCGCCCGCAAGACCTACGATCTGGAAGTGTGGTTGCCGGCCCAGGACACCTACCGCGAGATTTCTTCCTGTTCCAGCTTCGGTGATTACCAGGCGCGCCGCATGCAGGCCCGCTGGCGCAATCCGGAAACCGGCAAACCCGAATTACTGCACACGCTTAACGGTTCTGGTCTTGCTGTGGGGCGGACCCTGGTGGCCATCATGGAAAATTATCAGCGGGAAGATGGCAGCATTGAAGTGCCTGAGGCGCTGCGGCCATACATGGGTGGCACTGAAGTTCTCACCGACTGATGCAATATTTACCGGTCTGCCTTCGTCTGAAAGACGCCCCCGTCATATTGGTTGGCGGAGGTACTGTCGGAACTCGTAAAGCGCGCCTGTTGCTGCGTGCAGGCGCCAATCTTACCGTGGTGGCGCCAGAGATCAGCAGCGAGTTGGAAAGCCTGCTGGCTGAGCACGGCGGTACCTGGCAGCGCTCTGAGTACCGCGAGACCGATCTGCATGGTCGTATGCTGGTTGTCGCGGCGACGCCAGAGCAGTCTGTGAATGAGCAGATTCATGCTGACGCGACCGCACTGAATCTGCCGGTCAACGTGGTAGATTCTCCTGCGTTATGCAGCTTCATCTTTCCTTCCATCGTGGATCGCGACCCCTTATTGATCGCTATTAGCAGCAGCGGCAGGAGCCCAGTGCTGGCGCGTAAACTGCGCCGCAAGTTGGAATCCGAAGTGCCCGGCGCCTATGGTGCGCTAGCCGAGTTTGCCGGCCGTTATCGTGATCGGGTCAAAGAGGCAATACCCGAGGAGACGCCGCGGCGCCTGTTCTGGGAGCAGATCATGGAAGGCACTGTGGCCGAGCAGGTATTGGGAGGCCGCGAAAGCCGGGCCGAACAGATGCTGGAAGAGCAGCTGGCCAATACCCAGGCGCATTATGTAGGAGAGGTTTATCTCATCGGCGCCGGTCCTGGTGATCCTGACCTTATGACCTTCAAGGCGGCGCGCCTGTTGCAGACGGCCGACGTTGTACTCTACGACCGCCTCGTTTCTGAGCCTATTCTGGAGATGTCTCGCCGCGACGCAGAGCGTATCTATGTGGGCAAGCGCCGTGATGATCACGCGGTACCCCAGGAACAGATCAATCAATTGCTGGTAGATCTAGCCAAAGAGGGTAAGCGAGTCGTACGGCTTAAGGGCGGTGACCCCTTCGTCTTCGGTCGTGGCGGTGAAGAAATCGAGCTTCTGGCACAGCATGGCGTCCCTTTTCAGGTCGTCCCCGGCATCACCGCTGGCAACGGCGCCGCCTGCTATGCAGGTATACCACTGACGCATCGCGATCACGCCCAGTCGGTCAGGTTTGCCACGGGCCATCTCAGGGACGGCACCATCAATCTCGACTGGGGAAAATTTCTTTCCGAAACGGAAACCGTCGTCTTTTACATGGGCCTGGTGGGGCTTCCTGTCATCTGTGAGAAGCTCATCGAGCACGGCCGTCCCGCCAATACACCGATTGCTCTTATTGAGCGGGCGACCACAAAAGAACAGCGTGTGCTAGCCGGAACGCTAGACACTATCGTCGATATTGTCGAACGGGAGAAACCCCGAGCACCTACGCTGATTATTCTTGGTAGTGTGGTAACGCTGCATGATTCTCTGAGCTGGTTCGGCGACTCTTAGCGTCGTGGCCTATAGCCTGCCGGCCATTAAAAAAGGCGAGCCAAGGCCCGCCTTTCTGGAACCACCAATCAAACGCTACATGTTTGGGTAATTCGGACCACCAAAGCCCTCAGGTGTTACCCAGGTAATGTTCTGCGACGGGTCTTTGATGTCGCAGGTCTTACAGTGGACACAGTTCTGGCCGTTGATCTGGAAGCGCTTGCCTTCCTCGTCCTCGACGATTTCGTAAACGCCGGCCGGGCAATAGCGCTGCGCCGGCTCATCCCACTTGGGCATGTTCACATCCATCGGGATGCTCGCGTCCTTTAGTTGAAGATGGCAGGGCTGATCTTCCTCGTGATTGGTGTTGGAGAGAAACACCGACGAGAGGCGGTCGAAGCTGAGTTTGTTGTCCGGCTTCGGATAGTCGATCTGCTTGGCTTCTGATACCGGCTTCATGGCCGCGTAGTCAGGCTTGTCGTCGTTGAGGGTGAAGGGCAGTTTGCCGCCGAAGATATTCTGGTCGATCCAGACCATGGCGGAGCCGATCAGGAAACCGAACTTGTGCATGAATCCAGAGAAGTTGCGCGTGGTGTACAGCTCCTCGTACGCCCAGGATGCCTCAAATGCTGTGGCGTAGCTGTCCAGGTCAGTTTTACGCTCTTCACCTTTGCCGATGGCTTCAACGACAGCTTCCGCTGCGACCATGCCGCTTTTCATCGCGGTGTGGTTGCCCTTGATTTTAACGCTGTTCAGGGTGCCGGCATCACAGCCGATGATCAGGCCGCCGGGGAAGTGCATCTTCGGAAGTGAGTTGTAGCCACCCTTGGTGATGGCGCGGGCACCATAGGTGAGGCGGGTGCCGCCTTCGATCACCTTGCTCACGGTGGGATGGTGCTTCCAGCGCTGGAACTCTTCAAAAGGGCTCAGATGTGGGTTGGAGTAGTTAAGGTCGGTGATCAACCCCAGATATACCTGGTTGTTTTCCGCGTGGTACAGGAAACCACCGCCGGTAGCGCTGTTCTCGGACAGGGGCCAGCCCAGGCCGTGCTCGACAGTGCCTTCGTCGTGCTTGGCGGGATCGATCTCCCAAATTTCCTTGATACCGAGACCGTAGTGCTGGGGGTCTTTGCCAGCATCCAGGCCAAATTTCTCGATCAGCTGCTTGCCCAGGTGGCCGCGGCAACCCTCGGCGAACATCGTGTATTTGGCGTGTAGCTCCATGCCGGGCATGTAGGAATCTTTCTGGCTGCCGTCTTCGGCAATGCCCATGTCACCGGTGGCAATGCCTTTCACACTGCCATCTTCGTTAAACAGCACCTCGGATGCGGCGAAGCCCGGATACACCTCAACGCCCAGGCCCTCTGCCTGTTCAGCCAGCCAGCGGCAGACGTTGCCCATGGAGACAATGTAATTGCCCTCATTGTGGGTTGGCTTGGGGATGAAGAAGTTAGGCAGGGTAATCGCACCGGTGGCGCTGGTGTAGAAATAGAACTTGTCGCCTTTGACCTTGGTGTTCAGGGGCGCGCCCAATTCTTCCCAGTTGGGGAAAAGTTCGTTCAGGGCGCGTGGTTCCAGTACAGCACCGGACAGGGTGTGGGCGCCGACTTCAGAGCCTTTCTCAACCACACAGACGGTAATTTCCTGCTCTTTCTCCTGAGCCAGTTGCATGATGCGGCATGCGGCGGACAGCCCGGCAGGGCCTGCGCCAACGATGACAACATCGAATTCCATCGATTCTCTTTCCACGGTGTGTTCCTCTTAGTAGGTCGGCGCCTGTCAGGTGCTGCTCCCCGACGGGTGCTTCTGTGTATAGCAGCGAGCTTCTTGTATGTTCGAGCTCGTCTCCCCAAAGGTGCGCAAGTATATAATTTCTGGGCATAAATGACTATAAACGCCGCTGATGGTGGGAATCATTGATCTGTCTCATTTAGTCTATATCGCTGTCGTATATCGCCCTTGACCCCGGGGGGCAATATGGGCAACATACCCCGCCGAAACACTACGTACCGGGCGCTTTTTGACCGCCCTGGCACCGCTAACCCACTCTAAACAATCATATTGGAGAATCCATGAAGGTTCTTGTCGCCGTTAAGCGCGTCGTTGACTACAACGTCAAAGTTCGCGCCAAAGCCGATGGTAGTGATGTTGACCTGAATAACGTCAAGATGGCTATCAACCCCTTCTGTGAAATCGCTGTAGAAGAGGCTGTACGCCTCAAGGAAGCGGGCACAGCCACCGAAGTTATTGCCGTATCTGTTGGCGATAAGTCTTGCCAGGAGCAAATCCGTACCGCACTTGCCCTGGGCGCCGATCGCGGCATCCAGGTTGAAACCGAGGGTTCCGTCGAACCTCTCGTGGTCGCCAAGCTGCTCAAGGGTGTTGTCGAGAAGGAAGCGCCCCAGCTGGTTATCCTGGGCAAGCAGTCCATTGACGGTGACAACAACCAAACCGGTCAAATGCTGGGCGCTCTGGCCGGCATGGCCCAGGGTACGTTTGCCTCTGAAGTTGTTATTGAGGGTGACAAGGTCAACGTTACCCGCGAGGTTGACGGAGGTCTGCAAACTGTTGCATTGAACCTGCCTGCCATCGTGACCACTGACCTGCGTCTCAACGAGCCGCGCTACGCGTCACTGCCAAACATCATGAAGGCCAAGAAAAAGCCGCTCGATGTGTTCACTCCCGCTGATCTCGGCGTTGAAGTGACTTCCCACCTGACTCAGGTGAGCGTTGAGCCGCCCGCCGAGCGCCAGGCCGGTATCAAGGTTGAAGATGTTGATCAGCTGATGGACAAACTGAAGAACGAGGCGAAGGTGATCTCATGAGCACTCTGGTAATTGCAGAACACGACAATAGCTCCCTCAAGGGCGCAACCCTGAATGCGGTGACTGCTGCCCAGGCTATGGGCGCTGACATTGATATCCTTGTTGCCGGTTCCGGTTGCGATGCCGCTGCCCAGGCCGCTGCCGCCGTCGCTGGCGTTGCCAAGGTGCTGGTTGCCGACAACGCCGCTTACGATCACCAACTGGCTGAGAATGTTAGCCTGCTGATCGCTGAAGTTGGCGCTGGCTACGACAATATCATCGCTCCCGCCACTGCCGACGCCAAAAACACCATGCCGCGTGTAGCCGCGCTGTTGGATGTAGCGCAGATCTCCGAGATTACCTCGGTTGAATCCGCCGACACCTTCAAGCGTCCCATTTACGCGGGCAACGTTATTGCTACCGTGAAGAGCACCGATGCGAAGAAAGTTATCACAGTTCGCACCACGGCCTTCGACGCCGCTGCCGCCGAAGGTGGCTCCGCTGCAGTTGAAGCCGTTGACGCTGTTCACGACGCTGGCATCTCCGCATTTGTAAGCGAAGAAGTTGCTGTCTCTGACCGTCCCGAACTGACTTCCGCAGATATTGTTATCTCCGGTGGACGCGGCATGCAGAACGGTGAAAACTTCAAGCTGCTCGAAGGCATTGCCGACAAGTTGGGCGCTGCTATCGGTGCATCTCGCGCCGCTGTCGACGCTGGTTTTGTACCCAACGATATGCAGGTTGGCCAGACAGGCAAAATCGTCGCCCCTGACCTGTACATCGCGGTAGGCATCTCCGGTGCGATCCAGCACCTGGCGGGTATGAAAGACTCTAAAGTCATCGTTGCTATCAACAAGGACGAAGACGCTCCGATCTTCCAGGTTGCTGACTACGGCCTCGTAGCCGACCTGTTTGACGCGCTGCCTGAATTCGAAAGTAAGCTGTAACACTCAGCCAACTTTTGATCATTCGAAGAACCGGCCCTAGTGGCCGGTTTTTTTTTGGTTTCGGAGTACGCCCTCTTAGGCGAACGCCGAAATGCCCCTAGTCACGACGCAAGCGATCGGAGATCGCTATCGGCGTAGGGTAGTTCAGAACGACGATGTAGGAAGAGGCGAGGAGGGTGATGATAGTGGTCGCCTGGATGAGCAATGACGCCTGTTCGCTGATTAAGACTGCTCCAGCGGCAACATAGGCAATGAGCAGCGAAAACTCCGAGGCCTGGCCAAGTCGGAACCCGAGATCCCAGGCCAGGGGGCGTTTTTCGCTCACGCCTTTCAGCAGGAACCGGTAGACCACAGGTTTCAATCCCAGCACAAGTCCCGCCAGTACCAGCGCCGGCATCCAGACTTGCTGCAGCATCGCCAGATCAAAACGAGCGCCCACCGAGAAGAAGAACAGGATCAGGAAAAAATCCCTGAGCGGTTTCAGGTTGACCGCTATGTACTGTGATATTGGGCTTGTTGCGATCGTGATGCCGGCAATAAAGGCCCCGATTTCCTCTGAGAGCCCCAGCGCCTTGGCCGCTTCTGCAAGGCCCAGGCACCAACCCAGGGCAAGCAGAAAAATGTATTCGTGGAAGCGGTCGAAGCGTGCGATCAGAGGCAGCAGGATATAGCGCACGCAGAGCAGGGCGATGCCGCCGAGTATGGGCAGGCCAGCCAGCGAAATGGCCAGAGTCTTGCCCATGCTCTCGGTGCCATCACCGGCAGCACTGAACAAAACCATTAGCACGATAATTGCGAGCAAATCCTGAATAAGTAGCAGGCCGATCATGAGTTCGCCGATGTGGCGGTGGTGCAGCACCGTCGTGGGCAGGAGTTTGATGCCGATAATGGTCGAGGAAAACATCATCGCAGCGCCCACGACCAGCGAGTCAGTGGTGGAGTAGCCGAACAGATAGGCCACGGCAAAACCCATGGAAAGGAAGATTGCCGAGCTGAACAATGCCACTACCGTTGACTTGCGCAGCGTCGCCCAGAGAGCCTGGGGCTGCATGTCGAGGCCCAGCAGGAACAGCAGGAAGATAATGCCGATATGACCAATGTCCGCCAGTAACTGGGTGTCAGTGACCAGTGACATGCCATAGGGGCCGATACAAGCTCCCAGGGCGATGTAGGCGATGATCAAGGGTTGGCGGGTGGCCAACGCTAGCGACGCGAAAATAGCAGCGCCGGTGAAAATGAGGAAGAAGGCAAAGGTGATCGAGACATCCATACAGCCAGTGTAATCAAGCGCGGATGGTGATACCAGTAAAGCCGTGCCGACGCGACCTTAGCCGCGCCTTTTCAAGCCAAGGGCGTTTTAAGCTCGGCGGCGAAACAGCGGAGAAGGCTGATTGATGGATGCCTGATAGTACTCCGAGAAATCGGAGAGGCTTTCAAGAGAGGGCTCGAGCAGGCTTTCATCGTCGAACTGGAAAGCGTCGAACCCACAGCGGCCAAGGTATGTCAGCTGGTCGCGTATGAAGTGACCTACAGCACGTACTTCACCCGTGTAGCCGCGATCACGCAATTCACGCGCGTAGGAAAAACCGCGGCCGTCCATAAAGGTGGGGAAGTTCACCATTACCAATGGGATCTCGTTGAGGTGTTCGAGCAGGGGCGCCAACGTTTCTCCCGGCTCCAGAATAACAGCGCGACTTGCGCGTTCTTCACAATCAAGCCATTGCTCAAGGTCTAGTACCTCCGGGCTTGTATCTTCGACGATAGCGCCATTCTTGATCAGCTTAGGCATAGACTTTCTCCTTGAAGGGGGCGATGCCCACGCGGCGATAGGTGTCGAGGAATTGCTCGTCCTCGCTGCGTAAATCAACGTACGTGCCGAGGATTTTTTCCATTACGTCGGGCATGTCTTCCTGGCGGAACGAGGGGCCTAGAATCTTACCGATGGACGCGTCCTTTGCCTGGCTGCCGCCGAGGCAGACCTGGTAGAACTCTTCGCCTTTCTTGTCCACACCCAGAATGCCGATGTGGCCGATGTGGTGATGGCCGCAGGCGTTCATACACCCGCTGATGTTCAGCTCCAGTGGCCCGAGGTCATAGACGTAGTCCATGTCGTCAAAGCGGGCCTGGATGGCCTCAGCAACCGGGATTGACTTGGCATTTGCGAGCGCGCAATAGTCACCACCCGGGCAGCAGATCATGTCGGTCAGGTAGCCGATATTCGCTGTGGCCAGGCCAGCCTTTTGCAGTATCTGCCACAGTGTGTAGAGCTCGTTGCTGGGAACGTCGGCAAGCACCAGGTTCTGCTGATGCGTGCTGCGAATTTCTCCGAAAGAGAAGCGGTCGGCAAGATCGGCCAGGAGTTCGAGTTGGTCGTCCGTGATATCACCGGGGGCGTAGCCGGTGGCCTTGAGTGAAATATTGACGATGCGATAGCCGTTGACGCGATGTTCCACGGTGTTGCGCTTGACCCAGTTGCCAAAGATTGGGTCGGCATCCGCTTTGGCGCTGAGTTCGGCATCAGGGGTGTTATCGAATTCAGCGTAGGCCGGTTCAGTGAAAAATGACTTCGCGCGCTCGATCTCGGCGTCAGTAAGAGTAGTGGGGCCGTCTTTGAGGTGTACCCACTCGCTTTCTACCGACTCACGGAAAGCCTCGATACCCATCGCCTTCACCAGGATCTTGATGCGGGCCTTGTACTTGTTGTCCCGGCGGCCGTGTTGGTTGTAAACACGCAGGATAGCTTCCAGGTAGCTCAGCAGGTGCTGTTTTTCCAGGAACGCACAGATTTCCACACCGATGACTGGTGTGCGACCCAGGCCGCCGCCAACGATGACCCGGTAGCCCACATCACCTTCACTGTTTTTCACCAGCTCGATGCCAATGTCATGTGCGTGGATGGCGGCGCGGTCCTCTTCGGTACCGCAGACCGCGATCTTGAACTTGCGCGGCAGAAAAGCGAATTCGGGGTGGAGCGTAGACCACTGGCGAATAATTTCGCAGTAGGGGCGGGGGTCTACCAATTCGTCACGAGCCACGCCGGCGAACTGATCGGTTGTGGTGTTGCGAATACAGTTGCCGGATGTCTGGATCGCGTGCATCTGCACTTTCGCGAGCTCTGCCAGCATCTCTGGTACTTCTGCCAGTTCCGGCCAGTTGAACTGAATATTCTGGCGGGTGCTGATGTGGACGTAGCCCTTGTCGTAGTCCCGCGAGAGGCGAGCGACAGTGCGCAGTTGGGCACTGTTCATCAGGCCGTAGGGCACTGCGACGCGCAGCATCGGGGCCAGGCGCTGAACATACAGCCCATTCTGGAGGCGCAGGGGAAGAAATTCTTCCTCGCTCAAGGTGCCGGCCAGGAAACGCTCGGTCTGGCCGCGGTATTGGTCGACCCTCTCATCGAGAATTTTCTGGTCGTACTCGTCGTAAACGTACATCTGGTGGTTCCCGTGTGGATTATCCAGTTCTGTGACCGGAGAAATGGAAAGCGATATTAGCAGAACTGACTGCCCGGTAAATAGTAAGATTATTCATAAGGTTAGAACGGTTTAATAGAATTTCAGCAGAACGGCCTGTGCAGTCTTGGGATTGCCGAATCTGCTGTTATAATGGCGGCCGAATCAGGACCCCCACAGGAGTAGAAGATGTCCGAAGAGAGTAGTTCAGCTGGCGATGACAATGGCGTTGCCGACGCAGTTGCCGCAACAGCTGTCATTTCCATCGTTGTATTTTTCATGTATCTCTGGCTCTCAGGAATGCCTTCCTGAACTCAGCCCGACTGTACGCAGCCCGACCGGCACCTAGCCGTCGGGCGCCTTTCAGGCCCCTTTTAATACCAACTGTACAATTACTACCATCACGCCGATAAACAGTAGCGTGAAAATGATTCCCGCCGCGATAAACGTTCCGGCGCGGCCCTGCTTGAAATCCCGCTCTCGATTTTTACTGCTCTGAACCCCAAGCGCAGCGGCGAACACGCTGGCGATAACCTGAAACGGGTTAAGCGAATTCTTCTCTTCCTGCTCGTCGTGGGGCTGATCCGTCATCCGGGACTTATCTCCTTTTTAATTCAGGTTGGGGCGCAACCAGCGCTCCATGGTGTCCACCGATTCCCCCTTGCGGGCGGCGATACTTTCAAGCTGGTCGCGCCCAATTTTGCCAACGGCGAAGTACCGCGCGTCGGGATGGGAGTAGTAGAAACCGCTAACGGAGGCAGCCGGCGTCATCGCATAGCTCTCGGAGAGCTTCACACCACAATTTTTCTCCGCTTCCAGCAAACTGAACAAGGTCGCTTTTTCAGTATGGTCGGGACAGGCGGGGTAGCCAGGGGCGGGGCGTATTCCCTGGTAGCGCTCGCGGATCAAGTCTTCGTTGGCCAGCGCTTCATCCGGTGCGTAACCCCATAGTTCGGTGCGTACATGGCGATGCAGGTACTCAGCAAAGGATTCAGCCAGCCGATCTGCCAGGGCCTTCAGCAGAATGCTGTTGTAGTCATCGTGGTCAGCTTCATACTGCGCAGCCAGCTCGTCTACGCCAAGGCCAGTGGTGACGCAAAAGCCGCCCACATAGTCCGCGACGCCGCTGTCAACGGGCGCTACATAGTCGGCCAGGCTCAGGTTGGGTTTGTCGCCGGGCTTCTCGGTCTGCTGGCGCATATGGTGCAGCGTCGCCAGCTCGGTAGAACGACTTTCATCGGTATAGAGTGCGACATCATCCGCTCCTTTGCGCTGCGCTGGCCAGAAGCCAATAGCGGCACGTGCGGTTAGCAGTTTTTCATCGACAATGCGCTTGAGCATGGCTTGCGCATCACGGAACAGGTCGCTGGCCTGTTCGCCGACCTTGTCGTCCTCGAGAATGGCAGGAAATTTTCCGGCGAGTTCCCAGGTGATGAAAAAGGGCGTCCAATCAATAGTGTCTACGAGGTCTTGCAGCGGGAAATCGTCGAAAACGCGCACACCAGTGAACGCCGGCTTCGGGGCCTGGTATCCCGCCCAGTCTATTTCGGGAGCGCGCTGTATCGCCGCTTCATAACTTAACTGGCGGTTGCGAGGCTCGCGGTTTGCAATACGCTCACGGACTTTCTCATAGTTTTCGCGACGCTCTTCTACAAAGCTGGCTTTGCCATCACCCATCAATTGGGTAGCGACGGAAACACTTCTCGATGCGTCGGGCACGTAGGTAACCAGATCGCGATCATATTGCGGGTCTATTTTTACCGCGGTGTGGGCGTTCGATGTGGTGGCGCCACCGATGAGCAGGGGAACGTCAAATTCCTGGCGCTGCATTTCTGCTGCGACGTGCACCATTTCGTCTAGCGATGGCGTGATCAGGCCACTGAGGCCGATGATGTCGACGTCTTCTTCCTTAGCTACACGCAGAATTTCTTCACAGGGCACCATTACGCCCAGGTCAATCACTTCAAAATTGTTACACTGAAGCACCACCCCAACAATATTTTTGCCGATGTCATGGACGTCGCCTTTCACCGTGGCCATGAGAATCTTGCCGTTGCTGGAATTGCCGGACTCTTTGGCATCCTCAATGTAGGGCTGCAGGTAGGCGACGGCCTGCTTCATCACGCGAGCACTTTTCACGACTTGTGGCAGGAACATTTTGCCCTCGCCAAACAGGTCGCCGACCACATTCATGCCGTCCATCAATGGGCCTTCGATCACCTGAATCGGGCGTTCGAATGTTTGTCTCGCGGCTTCAGCATCTTCAACAATGTAGGTGTTTATGCCTTTTACCAGGGCATATTCCAGGCGCTTCGCAACGTCTTCCTCACGCCAACTCAGGTCTTCAACGCGAGCCGCGCCACCGCCACTGTCTCGATATCTCTCTGCGATATCCAGCAGGCGTTCGGTTCCATCCTCGCGGCGATTGAGAACCACATCTTCAACGGCCTCTCGCAGGTCGTCTGCCAACTCGTCATATACCGCCAACTGGCCCGCGTTAACGATGCCCATGTCCATCCCTGCGCGAATAGCGTGGTACAGGAATACTGAGTGAATAGCCTCGCGAACCGCGTTGTTGCCGCGGAACGAGAAGGACACGTTCGAGACTCCGCCGGAGACTAGCGCACCGGGCAGTTCCTGCTTGATATAGCGCGTGCCCTCGATGAAATCCACCGCGTAATTGTTGTGCTCTTCGATACCGGTAGCCACAGCAAAAATGTTGGGATCGAAAATTATGTCGTTCGGCGACATGCCGACATCGTTGACCAACAGATCGTAGGAACGCTTACAGATCTGTTTGCGACGCTCCAGGTTGTCGGCCTGACCGTCTTCGTCGAATGCCATCACCACCACAGCCGCGCCATACTTGAGGCAGAGACGCGCTTGCTCCAGGAATTCCTCTTCGCCAGCCTTGAGGCTGATGGAATTAACAATGGCCTTACCCGCGATACACTGCAGCCCTGCCTCGATCACTTCCCACTTCGACGAATCGACCATAATGGGGACCCGGGCGATATCGGGTTCGGACGCGATGAGATTGAGGAACGTGACCATGGCTTCTTTGGCATCGAGCATGCCTTCATCCATGTTCACATCGATGATCTGGGCGCCGTCTTCAACCTGGGTGCGCGCCACATCCAGTGCGGTTTCATAGTCACCTTCAAGGACCAGGCGCTTAAACCGCGCAGAACCGGTCACGTTACAGCGCTCGCCAACGTTAACGAACAGGCTGTCAGCGGTAATATTAAAGGGCTCAAGGCCACTCAGGCGCGCGGCTTTACTGCGCTGTGGAATCTGGCGGGGGGCTTTGTCGGCAAC
The DNA here is from genome assembly GCF_009388985.1 of Halioglobus maricola. Taxonomy (NCBI): domain Bacteria; kingdom Pseudomonadati; phylum Pseudomonadota; class Gammaproteobacteria; order Cellvibrionales; family Halieaceae; genus Halioglobus; species Halioglobus maricola. The sequence continues at coordinate 2,232,729 of NZ_CP036422.1, read as the reverse complement.
AGCCTGGCTGATGGCGCGAATGTGCTCCGGCGTTGTGCCGCAGCAACCGCCCGCGAGGTTGAGAAATCCACGCTCGGCAAAATCCGCGAAGTCTTCATGCATGATTTCAGGCGTTTCGTCGAAGTCCCCAAAGGCGTTTGGGAGCCCGGCATTCAGGTGGGCACTGAAGTAGCATTCGGCGGCGTTCGACAGATCCTCCAGGAACGGCCGAATTTCCTTGTAGCGGCGGCCACAGTTGCTGCCGACGATAAGCGGCTTGGCATGGGCAATCGCGTTGTAGAAGGCCTCGGGGTTCTGGCCGGACAATACGCGCCCACTGACGTCGGGAAAGGTCACCGAGATCATGATGGGCAGTTCGACGCCAGCCTGGGCGAACGCATCTTTGACTGCGAACACGGCCGCTTTTGCGTTCAGGGTGTCAAAAATGGTTTCGATCAGAATCAGATCGACGTCGCCTTCAATGAGTGCGAGCGTGGCTTCGAGGTAGCTCTGGCGCAGTTGCTCAAAGGTAATGCTGCGGGCACCCGGGTCGTTAACGTCTGGTGATATCGATGCAGTCTTTGGTGTAGGGCCAAGCACCCCAGCGACAAATCGTGGCTTGTCCGGGGTTTCTGCAGTGACCTCGTCTGCCACTTTGCGCGCCACCCGGGCGGAGGCCAGGTTCAATTCATACGCCACAGCGCCCAGGTTATAGTCTTCCTGGCCGATCGAGGTGGCATTGAAATTACAGGTCTCGATGATATCTGCGCCAGCTTCGAGGTAGGCGCGGTGGATCTTGCCGACGATATCCGGGCGAGTCATGCAGAGAATGTCGTTATTGCCCTTGAGGTCAGTACCGTGCTCGGCAAATCGCTCCCCGCGATAGTCCTTTTCCTCAAGGCCTTCAGCCTGAATCATGGTGCCCATGGCGCCATCGATAACAAGGATGCGCTGCTGGAGAGCCTGGAGGAGGGCATTGCTAGGGGTACTGCTCATGATCAACCTGATATTTGTCAAAAATCGGGGCGCATCCTAGCAGGTCTTCGATGCTATATCAAAAATATTTGATATAGTTTTGGCTCTTGAATATTCGCCACACGGCCCCAATTCCCATAATATACCCGACTGATTTACTCAGGATCGATTTGCATGATCACTATCACCGAATCTGCGCAGGACTACCTTGCTGAACTCCTCTCCAAACAGGAAGATGCACTCGGCGTCCGTGTCTTTATCAACCAGCCCGGCACCCCCCGCGCTGAAACCTGCATCGCCTACTGCCGCGATGGCGACATCAAAGAGGAGGATGAGCAGCGCAAGTACGATAAGTTCACCGCCTACTTCGACGAGCGCTCACTGCCGTTCCTGGAAGACGCCCTCGTGGACTACAACAAGGACCGCATGGGTGGTCAGCTCACCATCAAGGCCCCCAATGCCAAGATGCCCCGTGTCAATGAGGACAGCCCGCTGGAAGATCGCATCAACTATGTGCTCTACAACGAGGTGAACCCGGCACTCGCCGCCCACGGCGGGGAAGTTAGCCTCGTGGAGCTCACAGAGGACAAATTTGCTGTTCTGGAATTCGGTGGCGGCTGTCAGGGCTGCTCTGCTGTTGATCAGACGCTGAAAGGCGGCGTAGAGAAGACGCTGCTCGAGCAGCTTCCTGAGCTTGCCGGCGTCCGCGACACCACTGACCACTCGGACAAGTCTCAGGCTTATTACTGAGTTCTGTCTCTCTCCCATCAAAGGCGAGCTCCGGCTCGCCTTTTTTGTGCGCGGCTGCGGGTGATCACATGCGGTCACGCATGGCTGAACACAAAAAAGGCGAGCCTAAGCCCGCCTTATGAGTCGTCAGCTGCGATGTCTAGCCAGACTGACGCGCTTTCAACGCATCCTTTACGGTGTCACGCAAGTTGCGGAGGGTAGTCTCGGTGGTCTCCCAATCGATACAACCATCAGTGACCGAAACGCCATATTCCAGGTCCTCAAGATTGGCTGGGATCGACTGATTGCCGGCATTGATATTGGACTCAATCATCAGACCCAGGATTGAATTGTTGCCTTCGATCACCTGGTTACCCACGTTCTCAACGACTAGCGGTTGCAGCTCCGGCTTTTTGCTGGAGTTGGCGTGGGAGCAGTCGACCATGATGTTCTTGGCCAGTTTCGCTTTTTCCAGCGCCTCTTCGCACAGACGAATATGTACAGAATCGTAGTTCGGGCCTGAGCTGCCGCCGCGCAGGACAATGTGGCCGTAGCCGTTGCCTTTGGTGGTAAATACCGACACCTGTCCCTGGCGATTGATGCCGAGGAAACGATGCGGATTGGATACCGAGTTGAGGGCATTGGTAGCCACTGTCAGTCCGCCGTCCGTACCGTTCTTGAAACCCACGGCAGAGGAGAGGCCGCTGGCCATTTCCCGGTGTGTCTGAGATTCGGTGGTCCGGGCGCCAATGGCCGACCAACTGATCAGGTCCTGCAGGTACTGGGGAGAAATAGGATCAAGCGCCTCGGTGGACGTAGGCAGGCCGAGCTCGAGAATATCGAGCAGCAACTTGCGGCCGATGTGCAGGCCTTCCTCGATCTTGAACGAGTCATCCAGGTGCGGGTCGTTGATTAAGCCTTTCCAGCCCACCGTGGTGCGGGGCTTTTCAAAGTAGACACGCATGACGATATACAGGGTATCGTCCAATTCGTCCGCCAGGGCTTTGAGGCGGCGAGCGTAGTCCATAGCGGCTTCGGTATCATGGATAGAGCAGGGGCCTACCACGACAAACAGGCGATGGTCCTTGCGGTCGAGGATGTCCCAGATGACCTGACGACTGTCGGCGACGGTCTGGCTCACGGCGTCGGACATCGGCAGTGCTTCCCACAGCTGCTCGGGAGTGATCAGAACGCCTTGGGAGTCGACGTTAATATTGTGTACTTCGTTGTTGCTCATGGACGTTACCTGATAGAGTAAAACGCTTTCCTCGCCGCAGTATTCGGGCCACGGCGGCGCGACATTCTATAGCAGCGAGCACGTTTTTGATAGGCGCTCACACAGCACATGCAGGAGGCAACGTTGCCGCAAACGGAAAACGCTGTCGCGTACGATTTAACGCCCCTGTACCCCATTCTGGAGCAGGGGAGGGTCATACTCACGCCCAACCTGCGCCTCGGGCGTAAGCTCAGGGAGGCCTGGAATGTTCGCCAGGCACAGGCCGGGCTCCAGAGCTGGCCCTCTGTTCGGGTCTATTCAATCGAGGCCTACCTCGAAAAACGTTGGCGTCAGGCAGTGGCGCTGGGGCAGGTGGCGCCACGACGATTGCTCAGTAGCTTACACATGCGCGAACTGTGGCAGCGGGTCATCAAAGAGGATCAGGCCGCCAATGGCGGCTATCATCTGCTGCAACTGGACAGCGCTGCCGCGCTGGCGCAGCAGGCGCGCGAGAATCTGTTACGTGCAAGGATTGATATTTCAGAGCGAGGCATACGTTCGCAGTTCCAGCTCGATCCTGATTGTGCCTGCTACCTGCGTTGGCTGGAGCGAATGGAGGCTGTGCTTGCTGACCTGGCAGCGGGCACGCTCAGTGATGCTCTTACCGATCTTCTTGGCGTGGCAGGGCTGGAACCGTGTGATGAGGTGCGCCTTCTCGACTTCGACGATATCCCCCGGTTGTTTGTCGATTCACTCGATCAATTAGCTGCTTCGCATGCACCCATCAGCGGCGCGCAGGGCGATGTGTTGCCGCAAGTTATCGCGTTCGATGACAAGCGCAGCGAAATTGATGCTGTTGCCGCGGCTGCAGCCAGGCATTACCGAGAGACACCGGCGCTGACATTCGGCATTGTGCTATCTGATATGCACGGCGATCGCGCGGCTTTGGAGTATGCGTTGCGTCGAGAGTTTGATTGCCTCGGCGCCAACTACACTTCCCTGCCAGTGAATTTCTCGACCGGCATCTCACTCGACCGGGCACCCGTGGTGCGAGATGCACTCGCAATGCTTGAGGTACAGACAGGCGAAGTTGAGCTCGATGTTCTGCTGATGTTGTTGGGCTCGCGCTTCACAATGGCCAGTGACCTCGATGAAGACAAACTGGTGCAACTGGTTAAGCGTCTGAGCCAGGATGGGGCGGCCAGTATTGACACTGGACGACTGCGCTATTTGGCCCAGCAGGTTGAGGTGGCCGGAGAGAGCGGCACAGCCCTGGGTGCCGCCTTGCGCAAGGCCGATGAGCTGCGCTTGCTGCATGCACAGCAAACTCCTGCGGCGTGGGTGGCCAGCATCGGCGCCATTCTGGAATGCTGGCAATGGCCCGGCAGTGGGCCACTGGACAGTATCGAACATCAGCAGGTGACACGATGGTTTGAGGTGCTCGATACATTTGCCGGCTTTGACGAGCACAGTGGTGAAATCACGCTGGCCAGTGCCCTCGCGCTGTTGCGGCGCTGCTGTCAGGATCAGGTGTCGCAGCCCCAGACGGCCGACAGCTCCATCCAGGTGCTGGGGCCGCTAGAGGGGGCAGGCCTGCAATTTGACGCACTGTGGTTGAGTGGTTTTCAGGGAAATCGCTGGCCCGCTCCGGCCCGTCCCAATCCGTTTATTCCGACCGCATTGCAGCGCGCGTCAGACATGCCCCATTGCAGTCCGGAGCGCGAATGGGAGTATGCCGTCGGCTTGTTAAGCCAGTATCGAGGCGCCTGCAATTCATTGTTCATCAGTTACGCGCTCGAGATTGACGGCGTGTCTGAGCTTCCCAGCGCCCTGTTGGAGGGTTTCGACATCACGGCGGCTTCCTCTACTGCAACGATCCCCGAGGAATGGCGGCGGCGACAAGCTGACGCAAACCGCGAGACCGTTGTTGACAGCGCAGCGCCGCCGGCAGCAGGCCCTGAACTCGAGACAATTAGCGGTGGTAGCAGCATTCTGCAGAACCAGGCTGCCTGCCCATTCAAGGCCTTTGCCCGTCACCGACTTCACCTCGAACCGCTCGGCGACCCCGTGGTGGGTTTGTCTGCCTCTGAGCGGGGCAATCTGCTCCATGGCGCGCTTTTTATTCTCTGGGGAGAAATCGAGAACAGTGACACGCTTGTGGCAATGCCTGAGCCTGAGCGGCGTTTGGCTGCCCGGCGCGCAGCTGCGACCGCCGTAGCGGAGATGTCACAGGCACAGCGACAAATCGCAGGGGCTGCCTGCCTGGATATCGAGCAGCAACGACTCGAAAACCTGATGCTCGAATGGCTTGCCCTCGAGAGTCAGCGCGACCCATTTGCGGTCACTGAACGAGAGGCTTCGCTGGAAATGGAGCTGGCGGGAATTCCATTTCGTCTGCGAGTAGACCGAATAGACACTCTGGCCGGCGGTGAGCGTTTGGTAATTGATTATAAATCCGGACGCAATGGCCTGGCCGATTGGCTTGGCGAGCGCATGCGCCAGCCCCAGTTACCGCTCTATGGGATAGCCACTGGCGTCGACGCTGCCAGCTTTGCCCAGGTAAGAGCGCGCGAAAGCAAGTTTGTCGGCCTCGGGGCCGCGACTGGTGTGCCTGGCATCAAGGATGATGTCGGCGCAGCGATCAAACGCTGGGAGGAGGGTATCGACGACTGGCCGGCGCTGGTCGACAGTTGGCGGCAGAATTTAACAGCACTGGCAGAGGCCTTCGTGGCGGGGGAGGCCACGGTAGATCCGCTCGCAAATGCCTGTAATTATTGCGGCCTGGAAGCGGTGTGCCGGGTACAGATTCAAGAGGCGCAAGCATGAGTATCGTCGACGCGGCTGAACGCAGGAATGCGCTGGAAGTCACGCGCAGTTTCTGTGTAACTGCCCCTGCGGGTTCCGGCAAAACAGAGCTTCTCATCCAGCGCTTTCTCGCGCTGCTGGCCAGAGTGCAACGTCCGGAGCAGGTTCTGGCGATTACCTTTACCCGCAAAGCAGCCGCCGAAATGCGCGAGCGCGTCATGCAGGCACTGCTCGCTGCGCAGCGCAACAGCGCCTGTGAGGGTGAGCACGAGCTTACGACCCGAGAGCTGGCTAAAGCCGCGCTTGTCGCGGGCGAAACGCAGGGGTGGCACCTGACCCGCGACAGTTCGAGGCTGAACATCAAAACCATTGACAGCTTCTGTGCCGGTCTCACGCGTCAGCTGCCGATCATGAGCCAGTTTGGAGGGCAGGCCCAGGCCGTCGACGACGCGAGTCCGCTATACCGAGAGGCGGTCACTGATTTATTCAAGCTGCTGGAGAGTCAACGACCCGAAGCGGAAGATCTAGAGCAGCTATTACTGCACTTTGATAACAACTGGCAACGCATGAGCGACCTGCTTGTGACCATGTTGGGCAAACGAGATCAGTGGCATGAACACATGGGGGTAAGGGCGTCCCCGGTAGAGGCGGAGCAGCGGCTGCACGCGATGGTAGCAGCGCTGGTTGACGAGAAACTTGGTGAACTGGCTTCACTTTTAGAACCCTTTGAAGACGAGCTGTTTGAGTTGTTTTGCTACGCCCAGCACAATTTGCAGCAGCCGGTACCGGATGAATTTCCAAGCGCGCAAAGCTCGGATCTTTCCTATTGGCGCTCCCTTATCAACATGCTTCTCACTCAGGATGCCAAATATCGCAAGTCGGTCAACGTGCGTAACGGTTTTCCCGCTGGAAAGGGTGAAGCCCAGGATTACAAGGACCACTGCAAGGACCTGCTGGAGCGAATGGCCGCACAGGAGCAATTGCTGCCAGCGCTCGTTGCGGTGACTGCACTTCCCGATATGGACGAGCACGCCGCTTCCTGGCAGTTGGTGGTGCACCTCTCGCACGTGCTCCCCCTCGTCGCAGCCTGTTTGCTGCTCGTATTCGAGCGCCGTGGCGAGGTCGACCATACGCAGGTAGCACTCTCGGCGTTGGATGCGCTCGGTGAGGACGACGCTCCAACTGAATTGGCAATGCGGCTCGACTACAGCATCGAGCATATTCTGGTGGATGAATTTCAGGATACGGCCATCAACCAGTACCGCCTGCTGGGGCGCTTGACCCGAGGCTGGGGTGAATACAATGAGGCAAACCCCACGGCGCCGCGCACGGTATTTATCGTCGGTGATGGCATGCAGTCGATCTACGGCTTTCGCAATGCCAACGTGGGCTTGTTCCTGCGCGCTCGCGACCGCGGGTTCAATGGTGTTGAACCCATTGCAGTCGATCTCAAGAGCAATTTTCGATCCAGTAGTGCGGTCGTTGATTGGGTGAATGACACGTTTGCCAAAGCGTTTCCACCGCACAGCGATGTGCGGCGCAGCATGGTCAGCTACACGCCTGCGACAGCAGTAAAGCCTGTACTCGTGGAGGCAGCGATAGAGCAGCATGCTTTTCATGGCGATTTTGCCACGGAGCAGGAAGCCTGTTTTATCGCTGATCAGATCGAAGCGAAGTTGAACGATGAAACCTATGCATCGATCGCGCTACTCGGCCGGTCTCGTGGTCAACTCGCTGTAACGCTCGCTGAATTGCGCCGCCGGGGCATTGGTTTCGCGGCTGAGGATATGGACCCTCTCTCTGGTTCGCCTGCGATTGTCGATTTGCTCAACCTGTGTCGTGCGCTTGCCAATGCCGCCGACAGGGTCGCCTGGTACGGTCTGCTGCGTTCGCCATGGGTGGCGCTTGATACCGCAGATTTGCTGGCATTGGCCCAGTCCAGCGAGCATTCCAGATGGCAGAATCTCGCGGCTGTATTACGTGCCAGGGCATGGCCAGAGACCGTTTCCAGCAGTGGCCGCGCGGCGCTGGAGCGACTGGCAGTGTGTCTGGATTGGGCATGGCATAAACGGGAGCGCCTGGCCTTGCGAGTCTGGGTCGAGCAGCTCTGGTTGAGCCTCGGCGGACCTGAGTCGGTCGTGCACGGGCGCTACCTCGAAGACGCACAGCGCTTCTTCGAGCTGCTTCAGGAGGCCGAGAGCGTTTGTGGATACCTCGATATCAGCTGGCTGGACGAGCGGATTGCTCGGCTTTATGCGAGTGGCGAAGGCGCGTCAGCCAAATTAAAAGTGATGACACTGCACAAATCCAAAGGACTGGAGTTTGACTGGGTCATCATTCCGGCGCTTGGGCGTGGCACCCGGGGCGACGGTCGCGACATCCTGCTTTGGGATGAATACATAACTCCCGGCGGCGACAGGGGTTTTCTGCTGGCTGCAGATGATCACAGCGACAAAAATGCTCCGAGTCTGTATAACTTCCTCAAGGCCCAGCGAGCGGAGAAATCCCGGCTCGAAACCACCCGCCTGCTGTATGTGGGGGCGACTCGAGCGGTTAAAAAATTGACGTTGTCGGCAGTGCTCGGAGAGACCAGTCAGCGCAATCCCGGCGAAGCCGCTGAGATCAAACCGCCACCTGAGGGCGCTTTGCTCAGCCGGATCTGGCCAACCTTTTGCAGCCAGATGACCTTGCACGAGCCCCTGGAGCCCCCGGCTCAAGCAGCGAGTGCAGATGTCGGGCTCACCCGGGTACTGACGTTGCCGCCAGTACCAAATCTGACTGCGCAAGCCGAAGAGGGCGCTCCCAATATACCCGAACAGGCGCTCAATCGAGCCGACCGACACGTGGGCACTGTTATTCACGAACAGCTGGAACGCTTGGCAATGATGCCGGGGCTGCCGGAGCAACTGTCGCCAGACGATGATCAAGGTGTGGCACTGCGCTTGCGTGAACTGGGTCTGGGCGGGGCGCTGCTGCAGCCGGCGACTACCCGCGTCCTTGATGCTGTGAACAGAACTCTGGCAGATGAGGAGGCTGGCAGATGGATTCTCAGCAGCGAACATGGCGCTGCCGCCAATGAACTGGAAATCACTCTGGTGGCAGCCGATGGCTCTGCTCAGGAGCTGATTGTTGATCGCACCTTTGTTGATCGGGGAACCGGCACGCGCTGGATCATTGATTACAAGAGCAGTGTGCCCGCGGAAGGTGACAGTGTGGAGGCGTTTCTACAGCACGAGGCAGAGCGTTATCGCCCGCAACTCGACGGCTACCGACGAGGCCTCGCCGGGTTTGGTGCTGAACCAATCAAATGCGCTCTGTACTTTACCGGACTGGGCCGATTACAAGTGATCGACGCTAACTGAATGCGCTTATAACATCATCCGCGAAACGTTTGATGCTATCGATCTTGTGTTCAAGTAACTGGCTGTCGCCGTGATAGAAAGGCCACGGCATCGTCATGATATGGGTTACGCCAGCGTCCTCCAACTGCCGATAGCCGTCGGCAGTCCAGGCGTCATTAGGCGTGGCCATCACTTCAAAAGGCTCATGTTCACGTCCGAATTCAGCCCGCCACTGACGGATCTTTTCTATCGACGCAACGATGTCCGCACTGCTCTGGAGGTCCGTCACCCAGCCATCGCCCAGACGAGCGGCGCGCTTCATCGCGGGGTCTGAAATGCCACCGATCCAGATCGGAATGCGTTCAGTAGGCGCTGGGTTCATTTCCATCGCCGGGAATTGATAGTGTTTGCCCTCGTAGCTCACCATCTCGCCGCTCCATAGCAGGCGCATAATTTCGATCATCTCATTGGCGCGTTTACCGCGGGTAGTAAACTCCTGGTCCATAAGCTCGAATTCATCTCGAGACCAGCCGACACCGAAGGCAGGTGTTATACGGTTATTGGAAATAATCGCCGCCGTACTGATTGCTTTGGCGACCAGATAAGGATTGCGCATGGGCAGAACGAACACATTGTTTGTGAAGCGAAGCTTCTCTGTAATGGCTGCCAGCGCGCCGATCATGACCCAGGGATCTGGCCAGTCGGTAAAGGGCTCCCAGCGCCGACTTCCATCGTCCGTGTAGGGGTAGGGCGTATTGATTTGCTCTGGGTTGACGACGTGATCTGAAAACGACATTGCATGCCAGCCATGTGTGTCGGCGACTGGAGCGAGTCTTGTCAGGTGGGCGACCGAGCTAAACGATGTAGATAGGACGAACTTCACTTACGCAATTCTCCCCGGGGTTGGATGGAAACCTGTTCCATCAACCCCGCGGGGAGCGGATGACGGAACAGGTATCTTTCAGCGCAGCAAGGATGCGCAGAGGCTGAGGATTTACTCTGCAGCGGCGTCTTGTTCAGCGGTAACCATTTCCAGCGTCAGAGCCAGGGCTTCGCGATAAACCACGACAACGGTCTGACCCAGTTCAACGCCGGACATCTTCTCGGGCTCAACACCTTCAAGCAGGTGAGCGCGACCATTCGGATCGAGCAGCGTCACTGTGCCAAGCAGACGGTTCATGCCTTCGATAGTGCAAACAGCGCGCACCAGGCGTGCGCCGCCTGCGACAGGTTCACCGTCTACAACGCCTTCTCCGCTATCTTCGAGAACAACCCACGGGTTGGCCATTTCTTCTTCTGTAGGCTCGCGCAGCTCGCCTTCAAGTGCGGAAAGGTAGGTGAGGACCAGTTTGTCGCCTACTGTGACGTCTTCAAGGTCGACCAGTTCTTCTTTGGCGTGGACTGTGGTGGTATTGCCCATAGGGCCTTTGAGAGTTACCTGTCGATTTTCAAGGTCGATCCCGGTGATCACAGCCTCAGTCTGCACGATAGAAGCGCGAACGTTTGCATCGCCGGCTTCCTCGGAAGCTGGGGTTTCTTGTGCGAGTGCCGGCAGGCAGAAGGCCGCGAGGGCGATGGCAAATCCGCGAGTGGCGCGGCTCAGAGTGTTGTTCATCAATAAAGTCCTTGGAAGATTATTTTGGACTGGAACGCAGCAGCGCTGCTATCCAGCAGTGACACAACATACCCCCGAAGGACCGCTCAGGCAACAGACACGGCGCGCCAGATTTGGAATTTTTTGTCGTTCGCAAGCACACTGACCTGGTCAAAGTGTTGGTTCAGTGTTTCTGCGTAAGCCAGGTGACGGTTGGCCACAACCACGAGGGATCCTCCTGGTGCGAGCCTTGTCTTGCACTGTTGTAGCAGGCGCCTGCCAGCGAAATCATCCACGCTGTGGCCAAGATGAAAAGGCGGGTTGCAGAGAATCATATCGAATTGCTTGGTGCTGGCCAGTAGTCCATCACCGTGATGAAAGTGTGCTGCCTCGTCTGGATACAGGCTCTGCCAATTTTCCTCAGCTGAGGCGATCGCCATGGCGGACTCATCGAAGAAGTGAAATTCTTCGCCGAGGCCGCGCTGTCGGGCACACAGGCCGAGCACGCCATTGCCGCAGGCCAGGTCGGCCACACGTGGCACCGGTTCCAGCAGGTGCAGTTTGTCGATAAGCGCGCGGCTGCCGATATCGAGGCTGGTAGCACTGAAGACGTTGGCCATCGCCACCAGTTCAGCATTGAGGGCATCGCAGCGATAGCGCGAGGGAAGCGGCGTGGCCAGGGGGCTGGCGTCATCGCGACAGGTGCTGAACATGCGCGCCTTGCGGGACCCGCGGTGGCGTTCGGTAGGACCAAAGACTCGGGCGATAGTGTCTGCAGTGTGAGGTGAAAGATGTTTATCCATGCCTGCGCATAGCAGTTCGGCTCCGGCAGGCATAAGTGCGTGCAGCACAGCGAGCTGGTATTCAAAATAGGCGGTCTGTTTGGGCACGCGTAGCACTACCAGCTCAGGGCGCAGAGCGGGTACAGAAGTGCTCCAGCAGACTGGCACTGGAGCGAGAGCATTGGACTGTAAATTGCTTTCCGTGGCGAGTGCGGCCAGCGCTGAATCGGTCCAACTCAGTGCGGGCTGGAGCGCAGTGGAGAGCGCTCCGTGCTCGTCATTTACGACCAGGCACTGGCTGGGCTGGCGTTCGGACGCCGCTTCAATAAGCAACAAGTCTGCGCCACACCAGGCTCGCAGGGGGTCCTTGCTGCGGCGAGGATATCGCTGCAAAGCCCAGCTGCCGAGGCCTGTTTCCAGGCGTGTCGCAGCGGACATGGGGCCTCAGCCTCCGCTGACGTACAGCGTCAGTCGCTGTCCGGGTTGCAGGTATGCATTTGGATCGAGTGAGTTCCAGGCGATGATATCGTGCACCGAGATCTTGAATCTGCCGGCGATACGATAGAGTGAATCTCCTCGACGGACGCGATAGCCGCGGCGAGTGGGTTCATCATTGGAGCGATCTGCCATGGCCAGACTGGTTGCCCAGTCACTACCCTGGGGGATCATCAGTGTGTCGCCGGCGCGAATCATACTGCCACGTATATCGTTCACCTGGCGTAGCAACTCGACTTCAGTATCAAATTTCCTGGCGATACGGATCAGGTTGTCACCGCTCTCAATGCGATAGTGTTCCCAGCGTACCCGGTCAGCGTCAGTCAGCTGCGCGACTCCCGCGTGGAACGCAGCCGCGCTGCCCAGTGGCAGGAGCAGCTCCGGGGCTGTTTCGGGAGACGTGGCCCAGCGCAGTTGGCCAGGGTTCAGAGCCTGCACCATATTCAGGTCGATGCCGGCCAAAGAGGCGGCCCTGGCCAGTTCAATTTGTCCGCCAGTGTTGCCGATCTCAAATGCCGGTGCATTGGCAACAGGCGGAATTTCGACATCAAACGCTTCCGGGAAGGCGACGATCTGGGTGAGCGCCAGCAGGCGAGGCACATAATGACGGGTTTCGCGTGGAAGCTTGAGCGACCAATAGTCAGTGGGCAGGCCCTGTTTTTCGTTCGCGCGCCGGGCGCGACCGACGCGACCCTTGCCGGCATTATAGGCAGCCAGTGCGAGCATCCAGTCCTCGTCGAATTCCTTGTGCAGTGATTCCAGGTAGTCCAGGGCGGTATCAGTTGACGCTCGCAGGTCCCGCCGGCCGTCGTACCACCAATCGCTGTAGAGCCCGAGCCAGCGTCCGGTGGCCGGCATTATTTGCCACAGGCCTGCGGCGCTCTCAGAGGACACGGCAAAGGGGTTAAGCGTGCTCTCAACCAAAGGCAGCAGGGCGAGCTCAATGGGGATGTCTCGCTTCTCTACCTCCTCCACGATGTAGTGAAGGTAGAGCGAGGCGCGTTCAGACACTACCGGAAGGTAGTTAGGTTGGCGCAGATAGTGGTCGCGGGCCTGTCCAACCTGCTGGTTGTGGATTTTCTGCCAGGTCATCTGCCGCCGTATGCGTTCCCAAAGGTCCTTTGGGGGGTTCGTCTCGGCGATAGCTTGATCCGAGCCGAACATTTCCTTCGGGCTGGGCTCAGTATAGGTCTCGCGGTCCGAGGTGCTGCGTGGCTGGTCCGGCAAGCTCTGACATGCGGCCACACTGGCGACTATAGAAATAGCTGCAAAAATACGTCGTAACATTCTGAATTTAAAGATAATTATATTCTTACTTAAGGTCGTTTCTAGGGTCGGCTATTGCCGGCGTGTCATTGTCCGTCAGGGGCGTGTCTCGAGGCTAGTCTTTTTCAGTTAAAAGCTGTCCTTCCATTGTCTGACAGCGGCGAAGACCTCGATCGGGGTTTCGCCGTCCAGCTTGCCCTGGGCTTTCATGGACGCCAGCAGGCCCGGTTCCGAGCAGCGCAGGAAGGGATTGGTCGAAAGTTCCATGGCCAGCGTAGATGGCACGGTCGGCTCGCCGGCCTCTCGGGTCGCTTGCGCGGCGATGGCCCGCTCGGCAAGTGCGACATTGTCGGGTTCAACGGCCCGCGCAAAGGCAAGATTCGCCAGCGTGTATTCATGGGCGCAATAAACACGGGTAGCCGCCGGCAGTGCCGCCAGGCTTGCCAGGGAGCCGTGCATCATGGCCGGAGTGCCTTCGAATAAACGACCGCAACCGCCGGCGAAAAGGGTGTCGCCACAGAACAGCTGCGCTGCTGCAGGGCCAAAATAAGCGATATGGTCCAGGGTGTGGCCGGGCACCTGAAGCACCTCGAATGATTCGCCAAGCACATCGACACAATCGCCGGCATGAACAATACGATCCAGGCCGTCAATCGCGGGGTTGTCGGGGCCATAAACGACAGGGCCATAAGCATCACGCAGTGGCCCCAGTCCGCCTACATGGTCGAAATGATGGTGTGTTACCAGGATGCCAGAGAGAGTCAGCTTTTCTGCTTCCAGGCGTTGCAGGACGGGAGCTGGGTCGCCCGGGTCGACCACGAATGCCTTATCGGTGCCATCGCGGGTGATGAGCCAGATATAATTATCGTCATATGCAGGAATAGGTCTAACTGTGAGCATGTGAAACCGTTTCAATGGTGGATAAATACAGTAATATGGCGCTGTGTAGTGGAGACGAGGAGCCAGCGGGCCAACTGATGAGTCAGCAGTTTAGCGAGATTTTTAACGAACTGGAATCCTGGTACGGTAGCGAGCCGGGGCAACTCGTGCTCGACAAAATTCGCACTCGAGTAAACCACCACCTGGATACCGCTTTCGGCTACCATATCCTGCAGTTAGGGCCCGTTCGAGACGAATCCCTCATCAGTGACGGGCGAATCCATCATCACATCTATGCGGGCCCGCGTGCTGGCGGCACCGCGGGAATGCTTTGCGATGCGGGCGAGCTGCCTCTTGCCAGCGATAGCGTCGACGTCATCGTTGCCCACCACAGCCTTGAATTCAGTACCAACCCGCACCAGGTGCTGCGCGAACTTCAGCGCGTTCTAACCCCACAGGGGCATTTGCTGATTGTAGGCTTTAATCCCCTTAGTTTTCGTGGGCTGGGCTTGCTGGCTAAACGTCTGGGGCGTTACTCCCCGTGGCGCAGGCATCACCCGGTTTCCCAGAACCGCCTCTACGATTGGCTGCGACTGGTTGGCTGTGATCCCGACAGCAGTAGCTTCCTGCATACGGTGCCCGGCATCGGTGGTGGCCGTCTGCGCAGCTTGCTAGAGCGCTTCGATAGCTGGTGTGGGCGCCACAGCCTGCCATTGGGCGGTGTCTATGTAGTGCACGCCATCAAACAGCAGCCGGGGCTGACCGAGAGCCGTCTGGGCCTGCGCAGCCGCGGTGAAAAACTCATGGGCCTTGCAGTACCGAAGCCCGCGCCCAGACCCAGTCCTGCACCTGCCGCGCCAACGCGCGGCCCTCACGTCGGCGCCGTTCGCCGGCGGCCGAGTGGAGAAATTATTCATTGAAAGATGTTGAAGTATTTACCGATGGCGCCTGTAGAGGTAATCCCGGGCCCGGCGGCTGGGGTGCGTTGTTGCGCTATCAGGGGAACGAGAAGTCGCTATACGGCGGTGATCCTGCGACAACGAACAATCGAATGGAGTTACAAGCCGCTATCGAAGCGCTCAAAGCACTGCGCGAGCCCTGTGTGGTGACCCTCACCACCGACTCCGTGTATGTAAAAAACGGGATCACGCAATGGCTGGAAGGCTGGAAACGCAAGGGTTGGAAAACCGCGGGCAAAAAGCCGGTGAAGAATGTCGATCTTTGGCAGGCCCTGGATGAGCAGAATCAACGGCACAAGGTTGAGTGGTGCTGGGTTAAAGGCCACAGCGGCCACCGAGAAAACGAAATCGCGGATCAGCTCGCCAACCGCGGTATCGATGAATTGAGTTAAACCATCAGGAAGCAGTAACACGATGCGTCAAATTGTATTGGATACGGAGACTACCGGCCTGGAAGTCAGTCAGGGTCACCGGATCATCGAAATTGGTTGTGTGGAGCTCGATAGTCGCCAGCTGACAGGCAACCATTTCCACGTCTACATCAACCCCGAGCGGGAGATCGACCAGGGTGCTATCGAGGTCCACGGTATCACCAACGAGTACCTCGCCGACAAGCCACTGTTCGCTCAAGTCGCGCAAGAATTTTTCGACTTCGTAAATGGTGCAGAACTCGTTATTCATAACGCACCGTTTGACATCGGCTTCCTCGATGCCGAGCTGAAGCGGGTGGGTAAGCAGTTTCCGCCGCTGGCACAAGTGTGCAGTGTGGTCGACAGCTTGATTCTTGCGCGCGGCAAGCACCCGGGGCAGCGTAATAATCTGGATGCACTGTGTTCGCGCTACATGGTGGACAATTCCAGCCGCGAGTTGCACGGCGCATTGCTGGATGCGGAGATTCTCGCGGATGTCTATCTGGCGATGACAGGCGGGCAAACCGCGCTGTCGCTGTCAGATAGCGATGGCGATTCAGACGGGTCTAATCGGGGCGAGCGTATTGTCCGTTTGGGCCAGGATCGTGCATCACTGCCGGTTATCGAACCTTGCGCAGAGGAACTGGCTGCCCACGAAGCGCAGCTGGAAGCTATCGCTGCAGGCAACGGCGGCAAGGTGTTGTGGCGAGATCTGACCTAGACAAACGCGCTCACACAAGCCAGTCCCACGCCGCCTAGAACAACGGTGTAGGGCAGAGCCATGATCACCATGCGGCCGTAAGAGAGCCTGATCAGTGGGGCGAGGGCGGATGTCAGCAGGAACAGAAACGCGGCCTGGCCGTTAGGGGTGGCGACACTCGGCAAATTGGTGCCGGTATTGATCGCTACCGCCAACTGATTGAATTCTGTGCGCGTAATGGTGCCAGCGTCCAGCGCGTCCTTCACTTCATTGATGTATACCGTTGCCACGAACACGTTGTCGCTGATCATCGAGAGTGCGCCATTCGCAATAAAGAACATCGCCGGGCGAACATCGGCATCCATCGCCAAAACCGCATTGATAACCGGCGTGAACAGGTGCTGGTCATGAATAACCGCGACGATGGCGAAAAATACCACTAGCAGCGCGGTAAAGGGCAGGGCCTCTTCGAACGCGCTGCCGATCTGGTGCTCCTCGATAATTCCGTTGAACGCGGTGAGAAGCACGATAACCATCAGGCCGATCAAGCCGACGGCAGCCCAGTGCATGGCCAGTGCGGCAACCAGTAACGCTGCGACCAGCGCCTGAATCACCAGCCTGGCCCTGGCGCGATTGTTCCGCTGACTGGACTCTTTCTGTTCGAACTCCTCCAGCACTTCGCGCACTCTGGGCGGCAGTTTCGCGCCATAGCCAAATTTCCCGAACAGCTCCAGCAGCATGCAAGTGGCCAGACCGCAGGCCAGAACCGGCATGGTGACCGGCGCCATGATTTTGACAAATGTACCGAAGTCCCAGCCAGCGATCGTCGCAATCAATAGGTTCTGCGGCTCGCCAACCAGGGTGCAAACGCCGCCGAGCGCAGTGCCTACGGCGCCGTGCATCAACAAGCTGCGGAGGAAAGCGCGAAAGTTTTCCAGATCTTCGCGGTTGTTCTCTTCGACGGAGTCATCTTGCGAGTGATCGTGATTGTCGTGATGCAGACCTTTTCCCGAGGCCACTTTGTGATAGACCGAGTAAAAGCCAACACCGACGCTGATGAGCACGGCGGTTACCGTGAGTGCGTCCAGGAAGGCTGATAATAAGGCTGCAACCAGACAGAACAGGAGCGAGAGCAAGACTTTCGACTCTACTTTGAGGAGGATTTTGGTAAAGACAAACAGCAGCATTTCCTTCATAAAGTAAATGCCGGCGACCATAAACATCAGCAGCAGAATGACTTCGAAGTTCGCCAGCGTCTCGTGGTAGACGGAATCTGGTGACGTCATCCCCAGAATGACGGCCTGGATCGCCAACAGACCGCCAGGCTGCAAGGGGTAGCAGCGCAGGGCAAGTGCCAGGGTGAAGATAAACTCACCAATGAGAATCCAGCCAGTAACGAAGGGTCCAAAGATGTAAAGTAAAACAGGGTTGAGCAGCAGGAATGCGACGATCGTCTGCTTGTACCAGGTGGGGGAAGGACCGAGAAAGTTTTTCCACAGAGCTGAGGCGGCTGATTCGTTCATAGTCCTGAGTCGTATAAAAAATCGAAGGCCGGATGATACGGGATTTCCCTGTCTAGTGCGCGCTGGCGGGGCCAAAAATCGGCCGGATAGACACCGACATTGGTCCCCTTGCTCCGACTCTCCCGGGGGCATACTATAGCCGGTCATTTTCAATTCTGTGATCGTCAGATGTTCCGACCCGACAATGCGCCCCCCGAGGGTGGCCTGCCCGAACTCCACGTGGTCTTCCAGAACGGTAAATTGGTGACTGATATGCGGTCCGCCGATCTCTGTTTGCTGCAGGAGCAGGTTACCCGAGGGATAGGATGGCAGGTAAGGCGCCGCCAGTTCGTTGGGTTCTGGGGAGAACAGCCGTTGTTTGCCCTCGAAATTGACGAGCGAGATGAAGTAGACCCGCTGCAGTTCAATGCCGGCTCACTCTACCAATTACTCGGTCGGGTAGACGAGCAGCTGTTTTCTGTAGCGGGCAGGGCAGCCCAATTGCTGGATTGGGAGCGTGACCATCGATACTGCGGCCGTTGTGGCAATGAGATGTCCGCTGATCTTAGCGAGCGCGCGATGCGCTGTTCGCCTTGCGGCACGATAATCTATCCGCGTATCGCGCCATGTATTATTACCTTGGTCACTCGCGGTGATGAATTGTTGCTGGCGCGCAATGCCAACTTTCCTGGCCCTATGTACAGCACCCTGGCAGGTTTTATTGAGGCTGGAGAGAATGCTGAAGAGACGCTTATTCGCGAGGTTCGTGAGGAGGTAGGTGTCGAGGTTGGAAAACTTGAGTACTTTCAATCACAAGCCTGGCCATTCCCCAATCAGCTGATGCTCGGATTCTTTGCCGAGTATCGCAGTGGTGAGCTCACACCCGATCACGTCGAGATAGCAGACGCGCAATGGTTTCACTACAGTGATTTGCCCGTCATTCCCCCCGCCAGTTCGGTTGCTGGCCAATTGATCAGGCACTTTGTTGCCACTAAACAACGTTAAAACTGGAGTAAATCTTGGAGTACCTGTTTGAATTCGGATTATTTCTTGCGCAGTCTGTAACCCTTGTTGCGGCAGTCCTCATCCTTGTGGCGGGGCTGGTAGCGATTGGCCAGCGCCAGCGCTCGGATATGAACGAGGGGCATATCGAGATCCGCAACCTCAACGAAAAGTATAAACACATTGGTGCGGCTATTCGTGAAACAGTCGAGCCGGAGGCTGCCTACAAGGATCAACTCAAGGAAGAGAAGAAGTCCGAGAAGCAAAAAGCCAAGCAGGAAAAAAAGAAACGCAAGAAAGAAAAAGCCGCAGATGCCGAGCGCAGCCGCCTGTATGTGCTGGATTTCGATGGTGATATCAAGGCCAGCGCTACTGATAACCTGCGCGAAGAAATATCGGCAGTCCTTACCGAGACACGCGCCGGCGACGAGATACTGGTCAAGGTTGAGAGCCCCGGCGGCCTGGTGCATGGCTATGGCCTCGCCGCCAGCCAGTTGCAGCGCATTCGTGATGCAGAAGTACCGCTGACGATTGCCGTAGACAAAGTGGCTGCCAGTGGCGGCTACATGATGGCGTGTGTGGCGAGCCGAATTATCGCTGCCCCGTTTGCCGTTATTGGCTCCATCGGCGTATTGGCGCAATTGCCCAATTTTCACCGATTATTAAAGAAACACGATATCGATTTTGAACTGTTCACTGCTGGTGAATACAAGCGAACGCTGACCATGTTTGGCGAGAATACCGACAAAGGCCGCGAGAAGTTCACCCAGGAACTGGAGGACACGCACGGTCTGTTTAAAGACTTTGTCGCCGGCAATCGCCCGCAACTCGACGTGGACGCGGTCGCAACCGGAGAAGTCTGGTATGGGCAGCAGGCAGTGGATCAGGGCCTGGTCGACGAGATCATGACATCCGATAGTTTCCTGCAACAGCGCCTGGAAGAGTGGGACGTTTTCGAAGTGCGTTTTGTGCACAAGAAGAACTGGCAGGAAAAGCTGGGTGTCGCGGCTGAAAGCGCGATGGAACGAGGCTTTTTAAAGATATTTCAGCGTGGGCAGCGGCCGCAGCTTTAGGGCTTAGCTTCGCGCTGCTCGCAGGCGGCGCGCTCCACGATTGCACGATTCACCATGGCCGACTGCTCCTCTTCCTCGGCGAGAACCGCGCCGCTGATATCCAGGTCCGGGTTGGCGCAAGGGTCCTCCTCGTACAGGGTTAGGGTCGCAAGCAGGGCAATAAGCAATACCGCCCCCACCAGCCCCAGGTTTTTTAGCAGTTTGGATTCGGGTGGCATCGTCATATGATATAGGGCTCCGGCTCGTCCAGCCTGAGGGCTTTTACCGCCTGGTGATGGCTGAGATAGATTTTTCCGGAGAGGCTGGACGGGAAATTAACTTCCTTCAAGGCATCCATCACCGGCCCTTTGACCTCACTGAGATTAAGTGTAATACCCTGTTCAGCAAGGCTGTGGACGACTGACTCCAGCATTTCAAGCGCACTCATATCGATCTCATTCACTGCCGTGCACTGGAGAATGACATGCTTCAGTTCGTTTTGCTCGGCGACCAGCCGATAAATGTAGTCTTCAAGATAACCTGCGTTGGCGAAGTAAAGACTTTCGTCGATCCTGATCGACACAAGCGAGGGATAGGTGATGACCTCGTGGCGTTCTGTATTGCGGTAATGCTCGGTCCCCGGAACCGTCCCGACCACTGCAACGTGCGGCCTGGTGGTTTTGTGCAAATGGAGCAGGATAGACGATGTAATGCCGCATAGAACACCGATTTCGACCCCCGCTATCAGGGTGACGATGATAGTGATCGAGACCGCAAAAAAATCTGAACGTGCATAGCGCCAGGCCTTGGCTAATACTTTGATATCCAGCAGTGAAATGACGGCAACAATAATGGTGGCTGCCAGCGTTGCTTTAGGCAGGTAGAGCAATGCAGGTGTCAAGAATAGCGCGGTCAGGGCAATGCCCGCTGCAGCAAAAATACTTGCGGCCTGAGTGTGGGCGCCGGCGTCGAAATTGACGACTGAGCGAGAGAATCCTCCCGTTACCGGGAAGCCGCCGCTAATGCTGGCGGCGATATTTGCGCTGCCGAGGGCGACTAACTCCTGATTGTGATCGATACGCTGGCGACGTTTTGCAGCAAGCGTTTTCCCCACTGATACGGATTCTACAAACCCTATTATCGAGATTAACAGCGCAGACACCGCCAACTCCCGCCACAGGGAAAGCTCGACAGGCGGGGCAGACAGCGCAGGCAGACCTGCAGGGATAGCACCTACCAACGCGACGCCATGATCGCCAAGGTGGAGGCGATAGCTCAACCATGCGGTAGCCAGAATTGCGAATACCGGACCAGCGCGAGCGAGTATCGCAGCGAAGGTCGTCGGGGTGCCGAGCCGGATAAGTAGCGGCTCCAGCCCTTTACGGCTCCACAGCAGAAATGTCAGCACGCCGATGCCAGTAAGCGCCGTGTAGACATTACTCTGCGAGAGCTGGCTGACAAGCCCGGACAACAGTGCGGGCAGGGTGCTCCCGCTGCCAGTAATCCCCAGCAAGTGGCTCAATTGGCTGAGTGCGATGATGATGCCTGATGCGGTGATGAAGCCTGAAACTACCGGATGGGAGAGGAAGTTTGCGAGGAAGCCGAAGCGCAAAAACCCCATGCCGACCAGCATTACACCCGATAGAGCCGCAAGCGCAATGGCTGCGCTGGCGTAGTCCACCTCACCGGTGGCGGTTACTCTGGCCAGGGCAGAGGCTGTCATCAGGGAAATAACGGCAACAGGGCCCACCGACAGCGTGCGACTGGTTCCGAGTAGGGCGTAGGCGATCAGCGGCAGGATTGAAGCGTAGAGTCCCATCTCCGGTGGCAGGCCCGCGAGTAGCGCATACGCGAGTGATTGCGGGATCAGCATTATCGCTACGATAACGCCTGCCAGGATGTCGGCGGCCCCATCAGCTTTTGTGTACGCCGCGAGCCAGGTTCGCGGGGGGAACCAGCCGTCGGGTTTATTCAACGGTGTTACTCCGCACCTGATATGGCGAGGGCAACGCAGCGGGAATCATTTTCCGCTTGCTCCATGAGTTCGAGAAAACGGGTTTCCGCACACAAAGGGTCGAACCAGGGCAGGTTGAAGTAGTGGCCCTTCGACCCCGCGTCCAGGGCCTCTTCGATATGATTGAGTGCGTCAAGGTGCATGTTGGCGAGAGTATAGACCAGCGCAGCCGCTCGCGCATGGCGCAGCCCCTTGATCTGGCGGTGTGATGAGCGGGTCAATCGCACAGCTGTATCTGTCTCGCCGCGGTGCGCATAAGCCAGTGCAGCCGCCTGGGGAGATAATAGAAGATCACCGGCCTGTTCCCGATCAATCACCTGCTTATACAGTTGATCGGCTTTGGGCTCATTGCCGAGCAATTCTTCAGCCTCAGCCAGCTGCAGCAGGGTCAGGGTCATCCCTCTATCGGCCTGGAAGGCCCGGCTTAGCGCTTCTCTGGCCGCAGCGTAATCTCCGTCGAGGAGGTGGGCGATGCCCAATGTAGCGCGCGTGGTGGCTGAATCCGACAGCGTTAGACTCCGCTCTGTGGTGGCGATGGCAAGATCCAGCCGGCCAATAGAGATTTGCTGCCTTGCCAGCATATCCAGCGCACGTGTGTTGTGGGGATAGATGTCCTGCATAACGATGAGCGCGTGCTGGGCTTCGTGGAAATCACCGCTCCTGTAGGCGTTGACAGACTGGCGCGTCAGATAGCGAACAGAGGGGCGAAGAATGGTAGCCGCTGCGAAGTAGGGTATCGCTTCGGCGTAGCGTTCACTGCCGAGAAGAACTTCTCCCTGCAGGTAACTCGCGCGGGCAGGATCTGTCCCTCGGCTCACAATCTGGTTCTTCAGTGTGTCTGCACGGCCGAGATCTCCCCTGGCCAGGGCTAGCTGGAAACGTTCAAAATCCAGCCGTTCCGGTAACGCCAATTCGCGGTCTGCGAGAGCCAGCCTGCTTTCGATCTGATCCAGTAAGGCTGGCGAAGCCGTGGCCGCATAGAGCTCAAAAGCAGTCTCAATATAGAGCTGATACAGGGGAGCGAAGGAGGGCGCATTATCGAGAGTCGCAGCCAGCTGGAACACAGTGTCTGAGTTGGGGCTGGCGTTATTCTCATGACGCGCAAATTGGTTCAGATACTCGATATAAGCCTGCTCACTGACCATATCTGTGTTCGCGGGCAAATCGCTATCGGGGAAGAGCGCGGCCCACTGCTCTCGTGCCATCTCTCTGCTTGCCAGTGCAGTTTGGCTCGGCAGTTCCATGCGGTGCGGCGCGGAGCGGCGTGCATGAGAACCGCTGAATTGCACCAACTCCAATTGGCAGGGGCTTCGAGTGCAATCGAGTTTGCTGGTTATCAGGGTATCGGCACCCAGTGCTGTCATGGTCTCGGCGGGTGTGAGATTTTCGTCGAGGTCTCCGGCATTGTAATCGGCCAGTGCCAGTCCTTCCGCTGCAACAGTCGTTTCGCGCAAGCTCTGGACCACAGCGCGGGCCGTATAGTCCTGGCCTGCCGCGGACTGGGCTGACTGTGTAATTTCGGTTGGGGCGATCGCAACATAGCGGATTTTTTCTGGCTCCCTCATGTACAGCAGAGTAGCCGCGATGAGTGCCAGTAGTGCTGCAGAAACGCCAAACCACTGTAGATTTCCCGAACCTTCCTGTGCCGGGGCGATCTGCTCGGGGAGGGGGGTTTCCTGCTGGTAGTACTCATACCAGGCGAATCGAAAGCGCTCAGCCACCTGGGCGGCGGTGGGTCGCGCGGAGGCCTTCCGGTGAGCGAGAGATTCAAGCAGTTCGTCCATCGCAGGGCTGATACTGTGGCGATGATCTGCCAGCATGGACTCGGCAAGTCGCCCCAGTGCCGCTATATCTTCGGCCGGATCAGTTTTTTCACTGGCGATACCAAAGTCATTGACCTTGGCCGTGCCCGCAGGGCTTATAAGCACATTTTCGGCTTTGAGATCGCAGTGGGAGACACCGGCTTCGTGGGAGGCGGCCAGACCTGCTGAAATTTCCGCAAGCCAGCGCAGGCGCTCACCCAAATCCACACGGTGCTCGCGCAAGTGCAGGAAGAGGTTGCGCCCCTCGACGTACTCCATGACGAAAGCAAGCGTGCCATCTTCTTCTACTATGTCGTAGATCTGGACAATATTCGGATGATTAAGTTGGGCTAACAGTAGGGCCTCGCGACGGAGGTGCTCGGCCCAATTGCCCTCGGGAAGGTCGCCACGCAGGTATTTTACCGCGACATTGCGCTTGAGTCGTAAGTCCTGGGCGAGGTAGACCTCGCCCATGCCGCCACGGCCGAGCGCACGGAGAATTTCATATTTTCCGGCGAGTACAGATCCGGCGTCAGAGGGCATGCGCCTTACCGTACTGAGGCGTCAGCGCTGGGGAGGGCGTAGGCCAGGCTCTCGCCTTTGAAGATTCTGAATTTCGGACTGCCGAAGCGCATCCGTCCTTTGCCACGCTCGATCAGCTGGTCGGAGTCGAGGGTGTGTTCGAGATTTTCCGTAATCTGCTTGCGGGCGCGGAAAATCATGATGTTGATATGTGGCATATCCATGCCCAGATCTTTTTTGAGCTGCTCGTTATCGATCCAGCCCTGGGTTTTCTGGTCGTAGCCATTGCCAGCGTCTGCTGCGCGGATTCGTGCCAGGTGCATCAGCAGGTAATGATGGCTGCGTTCCCCCAGGTTCACCTGTTTGCTGCCGAACTGGAGCTGCAGACCTGTGTTCTCCTCGTCGCGGCTGAGGTCAAAGATAAACTCGATATCCTCGAGCTTCTTTTCTGGCGCGATATTGATCTCAGTGACCTGTTCGGTCTCAGCAAGAAATACCTGCCACTCGTGTCCGCCATAGCGAAGGTAATCACCATGGTGGATAACCCGCTCATTGGATTGCACATTGTCGTGCTCCATCGGGTGCAGTAGCCAGGAGTGGCGGTGGTAGGAATAAATGAGCACCGCCTGTGGGTTATCCGCACTGGGCAGGAATATAAAAGGCTCCAGAGGCAAATCCGGGGTGTCGTCTGTGGTGGCAATCAGGCCAGAACTGGGAGGCTGGTCGTCTATGAACTCCAGCGGCGGCATGTCGGGGGCACCGACATGAATGGTGTCGCCAAGCCGCACAGGTACGCTCTCATTGGGTTGTAGACGTTTAGCACCTAGCCAGGTGCCATTTTTGGATAGATCGCGCACATTCCAGTGGTCTCCGTCCCATTCCATGGAAAGGTGAATTCTCGAAGTAATTGGGCTGCTCACCACCGTATCGGAACGTTCCGCGCAGCGGCCGATAGTATGGTGAGTGCGGAGCGAGAAGCTTCGCTTAGTGTTAGTGTCGCGCAATTGCGCCATGGAACCACGCCTTGTCTATTAATTGGCCAATCTTCCGTGATCTAGCCGGTATCAGGATCAAGCTCCCCTATATCTCCGACGAAAATAGTCGAATTCCCTGAACAGTGCAACCAGCTTACCCCTATTGCCTGTAATTAGGCGTAATAGCGCTGGTTGAAGGATAGAGGCAGGATAACACCGTGCATGGGAATGCACACCACGCGGAAATTAGCGGCCAGGGATGGCCGCTTTTTTTTGCCTGGCGTTTACTGGGTGTTTTTCAGGCTGCCTGAACCCAGTCACCGCGACTGGGGGGCATGATCTGGCTGTAGGCGAAATCGAATAGACCGTGAACACGGCCCTCAAATTCTTCGCCGAGTTGATCGAGCAGGGCATTGATGAACTTCTGGTCAGCACCGGGCGCGGCAATATAGATATTACCGAAGAAGTTACAGGGCACCACCTTTTCCTGCAGCCATTGAGCTAGTTCGGCCGCGTCGAAACGAGGCGTACTCAGCGGATGACCAATCGAGTCGGGGCTGCCGTGGGCGGAGATGAACAAATCCTCGCCCTGGGCGAGGATATCGGAGAACACACTCTCGTGGGTATAAGGCATGGCCAGGCCATAAATCGCGCGGGGATAACGACGGAACATGTGCTGAACTTCGGCGTAATCCTTGATATCAAGGCTGATAATCACTGCTGTGCCCTTTCTTGGTGTTTGTAAGCTGTTATTGCTCCAACGGAGTAAGCTCAGCATCGCTTACAAGGGTTCCCAGCGGCAATTACGTGATATTACATTTGCCTTACAGCGCTTTTACCAGGTGGCCGCCGTCGACAGGCAGGATGGCCCCGTTAACGAAGCTGCCGGCCTCACTGGCCAAAAGCAAGAGCGGGCCGCTCAGTTCGTCGATATCCCCCATTCGTCCCGCCGGAGTTCCCTTCAGGTAGGCCTGCCCGGCGTCAGAATTCAGGTACTCGCTATTCATCTCGGTAGCAAAATAGCCCGGGGCGATGGCGTTGACTCGAATACCCTTGGGCGCTAGCTCCAGCGCCATGGCTTTGGTCATCTGCACGACGGCTGCCTTGGAGATAGCATAAACACTCTCGCCGAAGCTAACTCTCAAACCCAGGATGGAGGCAATATTGATGATACTGCAGCAGCGTTCATTGGCGCTGGCCAGTCGGGCTACGGCCTGGGCAACGCGCCAGGCACCCTTCAGGTTAGCGTTCATAATATGATCGAATTCGGTTTCAGTGACGTTGAGGCTATACCGCGATCCAGCCACCCCGGCGTTGTTTACCAGGATGTCTATGCCGCCGTGAGTCTGCTCGATGTCGGCGATTCCCTCGGTGACACTCGCGGCATCCGTAACGTCCATTCCCACTGCCGCAGCCTGCCCGCCGGCGGCAGTGATGTCAGCGACCAGCGTTTCCAGCTTTTCCTGACGCCGGGCGGCGGCCACGACCGTGGCCCCGGCAGCTGCCAGTATTTTTGCAAAATGCGCTCCAAGCCCGCTGGAGGCACCTGTTACCAGCGCCACCTTACCTTCAAGCGAAAACAGTCCATCCATGCCTTGGGCCATAGTCCTATTCCTCTGTGAATCGCTTGATGACCATTTTCCCAAGTGCCATCTGGTGCACCTGGTCCGGGCCATCAGCCTGGCGGCACCAGCGCGCATAGTTGAAGCCCTCGGCCATGCAGTAGTCTTCAGTGAGACCTCCGGCTCCGTGCAACTGCATGCAGCGATCAATAACCTGCTGCATCATGATTGGAACGCTTGTTTTACTGGCCGCGATCAGGTCCATGGCACCCTTGGGGCCGGCTTCGTCCATTTTTGCGCAGGTTTTAAGCACCAGCAGGCGCGCCATTTCTATCTCTGAAAAGCTCTTGGAAATGTCTTCGCGGACAGACTGGTGCCGGTCGAGAGTCCGCCCGAAGGTGGTCCGACTCACACTGCGTGCACAGGCAAGCTCCAGCGAGCGCTGGGCGATGCCAATCAGGCGCATACAGTGGTGAATGCGGCCGGGGCCAAGGCGGCCCTGTGCGATTTCAAAACCACGACCCTCGCCTAGCAGTATGTTTTCTGCCGGTACGCGCACGTTGTCAAAACGCAGCTCTGCGTGGCCAATGGGGGCATCGTCGTATCCGAGGGTGGTCAGCGGTCGAACAATTTTCAGCCCCGGAGTACCTTTGGGAACCAGCACCTGGCTCTGCTGTTTGTGGCGGCTCTCGTGACCGGGGTCCGACTTGCCCATGACGATGAAGATCTTGGTCCGCTCGTACATTGCGTTGGTGATAAACCATTTGCGGCCATTTAGTACCCATTCGTCTCCGTCGCGTTCTATGCGCAGCTCGACGTTGGTGGCATCGGATGAAGCCACTTGTGGTTCGGTCATGGCATAGGCTGAGCGTATCTCTCCGTCAAGCAGCGGCGTCAGCCATTTCGCCTGTTGTGCCTCGCTGCCGTATTTCATGAACACCTCCATATTCCCAGTGTCCGGAGCATTGCAATTGAACACCTCCGGGCTCCACAAGACACGGCCCATAGCCTCGGCCAGGGGGGCGTAATCGAAATTGCTGAGCCCCTCGTGATCGACGAACTGCGCCAGTGAAGGAGGTACAAAGAGATTCCACAGGCCCGCGTCCTTTGCTTTCGCTTTTAGCTCGTCCATGAGTGGCAGTGCGCCAAAGCGGTTCTCCGCCCCATTGAGTTGCCGGTGGTACGCGTCTTCGTTGGGATAGATATATTCATCCATGAACTGCTGTAGCCGTGCCTGCAATTCCCGCGAGCGATCACTAAATTGGTACATGGTGCTATTCCTGTGTCACGTTTCTTGGAAGCTGATGATGTTATGGTTGCACCTTGAATCGTTCAAATTTATTTCAATAATGTTTCGACATTGATGGAATTGATAAGCAATAGGAGGAAAACAGACGATGTTTGATCACATAGAGGAATTGGCAGACGGGCAGCTAGTGTTGAGCCGGGGTGAGGGCGTCGCGCTGATTGAGTTGAATCGGCCTGAGAGCTTCAATGCTCTCAGTGTGGCGCTGCTCAACGGCCTGATAGAAGCTCTCGGTCGGGTGGATGCAGATGACAGCATCGTCGCTGTCGTACTCACCGGCCGTGGCAAGGCATTTACCGTCGGCGTCGATTTGAAAGAATTGTCTGGTGGCAACGGTTTGATGAGTGAAGGCAACATGGGGCCGGGGAGTCGGGTGATGACGGCTTTCAGTCAATGCCGCAAACCTATTGTTGGCGCCGTAAATGGTTTCGCGGTTACTGGCGGCTTCGAGATCGCACTCGCCTGCGATTTCCTCTATGCCGCTGAAAGCGCAAAGTTTGCAGACACGCACGCAAGGGTCGGTCTTATACCAGGCTGGGGCTTGTCACAAAAGCTGCCGCGCCTTGTCGGCATTAATCGCGCTCGCGAGATCAGTTTTACGGGCGACTATTTCAGTGCCGCCCAGGGTATGGAGTGGGGGCTGGTTAACAAGGTATGCCCCGACAACGAACTGCTGAGCCAGGCACTGGATACCGCGCACCAGATAGCGACCTGCCTGCCTGAGGCACTGTGTGAAATCAAGGCGATGATGAACGAGGGTTGGGAGAGCAGCCTCGGCGATGCGCTTGAGATGGAGGGAGACAGGTCCAATCGCTATAACGATGCCATCGATGTTTCCGCGATGGGCGAACGCCTGGCCGCGTTGAAGCAGCGAGCACGGGGATGATTCAGGGACAGCGGGCGCTATTTGCGCCCTCGCTCATAATTTGAACAAAGCGCTGTTCGGCGCACAGTCGGTCGAACCAGGGGAGGTCGAAGAATTGTGCAGCAAGGCCCGCTTTAATGGCGCTGTCCACTTCGACCAACGCTGATATCGTTTGCCCGGCGATCGTATAGACCAGCGCATCTGAAAAGTTCTTCAAGGGATTTCCGTTGAAGTCTGTTTCCTGGTTTTTAACAATGCCCAGCGCCTGCTCGTACAAGCCCAAATGCGCTGCGGCTTGCGCTGCGGCCTCAGGAAAAACCATTGGATCCTCGGCTCGATAACGCTCTACAAGCTCGCCATAAAGTGCATTGGCTCTCGCGATGTTACCCAGCAGAGATTCGACGTCGGCAAGATTCAGAACCATGACCGCATCCTGGCTATCTGCACTATAGGCTTTGATGAATTGTTCTCTGGCGGTGTCGTAGTCGTCGAGGTATAGGTAGGCACTTCCGAGATTGCTGCGCACCAGAGGGTCGTCCCGCACCGCCAGGCTGCGCTCCCAGTTCGATATGGCCTCGGCAAGCTCCCATTTTTCGAATTGAATGATCGCAAGCAGGTTCAGGCCCTGGGCATGATAAGGAAAGCGCTGAACCAGGCTCTCGAGCACATCGACAGCGGCGGACGAGTCACCGGAAAAGTAGAGGCTTCTGCCTAGTTGGTAGTAGTGGTCGCTGGTCGGTTGCAGGTCCAGTGTTCGCTGATAATTTTGAGCCGCAGCAGTAAAGTTCAGTGCCGCGCTCTCTATATCTCCCTGCATGTAGTTTGCTAACACCGGGTTTGGGTCGTGCTGGATAATGCGGGCCCGGGTGGAGCGCATTTTCTCTATATCGCCGCTGGCCTGGTAAAAATCGAACCAGGCATAGTCCAGGGCCTGAGGGCTGGATACACGCCGATCACCATTTTCAAGTTGGCGCTCCATTGCTTCCAGATACTTGGGGTCTGACATGGTCTGGTAGGCGAGGCTGCCCACGTCTGCAAGCAGACGGTAGGCGGGTGCATAGGCGGGCGCGCTTTCGAGTAGCGATTCTAGATCCTGGAACATCTCGACTGCCGGAAGGCTGCTTTGCTCGTGCGCCAGGTAGATGTTCAGGTAGGACCGGTAGTCGTCTTCGGTGATGGCGTCTGCCGCTTGCCCAGTTGTCATGCGGCTATTGGGAAATAGAGTGTGCCATTGACCGCTGACAAGCTGAGCAACGTCAAGGGCGGAATCAAGCAGCAGGGTTGTGTTCAGCTGGTGCGATACTGAGGCATCAGGAGCCTCAACTCTATCCAGGGCGAGTTCGCAGGTATGTGCGCCACAATCCAGCGTGGGTATGAGCAGGCTGTCGGCGGCGAGCAGAGCGAGCAGCTCTGAGGGTGTCTGTGCTTCGAGCTCCTGCTCGCTATACCTGACAAGGGCAAGGTTCGGGCTGTCTATGACGTTCTGCCGCAAGCTCTGATTCAGCGCCGTACGCAAAAGCCTCAACTGCCTGTCATCAAATTCCTGAGCGGCGAGAATGCTTGCCGGCGCCACAGCGACATTCTTGACGACCACTGGCCTGGTCAAAAACCAGGTCGCGCAAATAGCGATAGCGATACTGGCGGCGCCTGCGAAAGCCAGCTTTCTTTTGCGCCCCTGAGCCAGTTGGTGCTCGTCAACCTGGCCAGGCAGAGGTGTCTCTTCCTGGGTCGATTCGTAATAGGCCAGTTGTAGCTGATGTGCGGCTTCTTTTGCGGTTGGACGCCGCGAGAGATTGTCTGCGCACATACGCTCTAATAACAGTGGAATGCCGGGAGCCGGTGCCTCCCGACAATCGGCCAATACCTGGGCGGCAAGATTGCCGAGAGCGAGTATGTCGGTCTGTGGGTCGCCGCCTTCGCTGGCAATGCCGAAATCATTGACCTTCGCGATTTTGCCAGGCCCGATGAGGACATTTTCGGCCTTCAGGTCGCGATGGCAGATCCCCTGATCGTGCGACGCGGCTATCCCGGAGGCTATTTGGGCGAGCCAGTGCAGCCGCTGCGACAGGTCAACCCGATGCTCACGCATATACAGGAACAGGTTCCGGCCATCGACGTATTCCATGACCATCGCTGGTACGTCATCTTCATCGAGTATGTCGTGAATCTGAACGATGTTGGGGTGATTCAGTTGCGCCAGTAAGCGTGCTTCGCCGCGCATGCGCTCGCGCCATTCCCCCTCGGGAAGGTCACTCCGCAAGTACTTGATGGCGACTTCCCTGTCCAGGGTTACGTCCATCGCGAGATAAACCTCGCCCATTCCTCCGCGCCCGAGGGATCGGATAATCTCGTAGCGGTTAGCAACAATTGTGGTGCTTTCGTCCACTATTGGAGAACACCCATGGATACACGTCCTATGTGATAGCCCGAATGCTCGCGCAAAGCGACAATCGGGGGCCTGTATTACAGATGCACAAGAAACTAGAGCAATTTGATGCCTGCTGCAACTTTATGCACAGGGTATGCTGCCGTTTAACGACAGCACAGCTTGCTCGGCCCAATCTGTTCGTACACAATGGCGGTCAGGGCGTGCCTGAGCCGGTATCACCAGCGGCGCGTCTCCACCCCAAATCAGAATTTTGTGCTGGCTGAAATGCTGGCCCGGATTGTATTTTGCCCAAGACCGCAGCTGCAGCTCCCGCAGACCCCCAGCCCCGGCTGGAGGAATGGTTGCCGATCATCCGTGATCGAACGGGTACAGCAATGCGCGCCACAGGCGCCTTTGCTGGTGGGCTGGCAAAAATCTATGTGGCAATGCGGCCACTCGCCACACTCATCAATCGCCATGCGGATGTGACCGAGCCGGAGCTCAATGAAGCGCTGGACGCATTATTTGTGGCGCTGCGCAGGCATCCTGTTACCGAGCAGATTCGCGACGTCACCAAGAAGTTGCGTGAAGACAATATCCTGCCCAACGAGGAGAGCACGGAAAATTTGATCCGTTTCCTCATGGACCAGGTCACTGCGCGCAGCGTGATTCCTATTCCCGAGCAGGTCACTGAGGAGTTCTGGAGTTTCTTTAATGATCTGATGGCGGAGCCTGAACTACAGGGGCTGGGTGAAGTCAGCCTTGATGTCGCACGCATTGTGCTCGGCGCCTACGAGCCCTTGATCGTCGATGTGCTCAACCAGATCAAAGCGATGCGGCGCAGCAACAACCACCACATGCGCGAACTCTATGACCAGACTGGCGTGCTGCGCTCCGACCTCGACGTTTTTCGCCGGCAAGTAGGCGCACTCGCCTATATCCGGGAATTTTTTGATACTGACCCGGAAGATTTTAAGGCTCAGGCGGGTGTGGTTGCCCAGATGGTCCGCGAGTTCGGCCCTTTCTTTATCAAGATGGCTCAGGTTGCCGCATCCGGTTCTGACTTCCTGCCCGAAGAGATCAGCAGCGCGCTGGAAGTCTTCCAGGAAGATGTTGAACCAATGGCTCCCTGGGAAGTAGAGCAGGCGTTCAAAGAGTGCTTCGGCGAGTCACCGTCAAAGCGCTACTACGACTTTGATGCCAGTAAGCCACTCAAGTCTGGATCTATCGCATCTGTGTATGTGGCGCAGAAACCGGTGTTGAATAGACGCGGCAAGCAGGAACTGCAAACCCTGGTGGTAAAGGTGGGCAGGCATAATCTTGAGCGGGAGTTTCTGATCGGGAAAACCGTTATCAAGCTGGCCATTCTCAGTAGCCAGTACTGGGCGCCGCATTCAAAACTTTCGCCGTTTCTAAGTTCCTGGCTGGACCAGGTCGATGTTTTCGTCGAAGGCTTTCGTGCCGAGCTCGATTTCGAGGCAGAATCTGCCGTGCAAACTCGCTTCGGCGAGAGAGCCCGATACACCGGTGGCTGGCACGTGCCAGAGGTGTATGCCACCACGCGGCGCATTATCGAAATGGAATATATCGAAACAGGCGCCAGCCTGGGTACCGCCTTTAGGCCACTGCAGGGGCGCAAAAATTTGCGCAGCAGGCGCAAGGTTGGACGCGCCTTCCTGCACACCTTGCTGTCACACCTGTTGGTGTATCAGGAATTTCACGGCGACCTTCACCAGGGCAACTTGTTGGTAGATGAGCGCAACGAGCTGTACTTTATCGACTGGGGTAACAGCGTCGATGTGAGCAATATCTGGCGCCCGGCACTGAATTACCTACAGGCAATTTTCGCGGCAGATGCGCACGCCATTACGTCGGCAATGATCAAACTCGGTATAGAACCTGCAGCATTAGAGGCGCAACGCAGTGAGATTCTTCGCCTGGTTGAACAGGCACTCTCTGAGGCCGCGATCGCGCCCCTGGGGCTGGATTTTGCGCTGACGATTTATCGAGAGGGCAGCGAGGGATTGATCAAACGGCTCGAGCTTGCAATGGGACTGGCGAGTGTTATGGCCCGACAGGGTATTGTGATCAATAGTGAGTATATGCATTTGAGCCGCTCAGTCACCGCAATGCTCGGTTCCTATGTCGGCATCTACAAAGGCGTGTCGCGGCTGGCCATGAGTCAGGATATCGCCAAGGTTATGCTCGAGTTCCCCGCTATAGAGAGCTACCGCCAGGCGAGCGGATATCGCAAGCGGCTATTGAGGCAGGTCGCAGCCGACCTGCCTGTGGGCCGTAAAGCCAGGCCTTAGCCGACAATTCCAGCCTCTCGCAATTGCTTTATCGCTTCTTCGTCGTAGCCGATAGCACCCAGGATTTCGTCTGAATGCTGCCCCAGAGTAGGGGGATGTTTATGCATGCTGGCGGGCGTTTCCGACAGATGCCCAGGATAGCGCACGTAGCGCATCTGCCCGTTCTCAGGGTGCTCAGCATCGAATAGCGTCCGGTTGTGCAGGGCCTGAGGGTCTTCGGCGAACTCGCGGATGGTCTTTACCTTGCCGAAAGGTACTCCGTTGGCATCGAATCGCTTGAGCAGTTCATCGGTCGGCCACTTGGCGATTTCGATTTCGATGGCATCCAGCCAGGGACCGAAATCAGCGATGCGCTCGCCGACATTCCTCATGCCATCCCGCTCCAGTAACTCCATACACTCCAGTGCTTCGCACAAGCCAAGGAAGTGGTTGTCCTGCAGGGCCATGCCCACCACATGCCCGTCCTGGGTAGCAAACGCACGCAGTACCGCAAGCGGTTGGGCGTCGGGCATATCGGAAGGCTGGAACGTGTCCACTGGCAGCATATCGGGCAGCGAGTTTGCGGCATAGGCATCAATCATTGGTATGTCCACACGCTGGCCTTTGCCTGTGCCGCCGTTGCAGTCGCGGGCATAGAGAGCGGCCATGACAACGCCCGCCGCTGTAGTGGCGGTGGTCTTGTCCACGATGGCCGATTGGATCAGTTGGGGCTTGCCGCCAAATGGTGCCCCCTGAATATGCATCATGCCGACCAGCCCTTGTGCGATTGGGTCATAGGCCGGGCGATCGGAGTAGGGACCTGTGGGTCCGAAGCCGGTGATGGCTGCATAGATGAGACGATCATTCAGCGGTTTAAGGTCCTCGTAGCCTATGCCGAGTCTGTCGGCGACGCCTGCACGGAAATTCTCCACTACGATGTCAGCGTCAAGCGCGAGCTTTTTCAACGCCTCAACACCTTCCGGGGTCTGTAGATTGAGAGCGAGACTGCGCTTGTTGCGATTCATCTGGCAGTAAAAACCGGTGAGGCCGTTTTTCTCTGGCGGCACCATCCAGCGAGCGACCTCGCCATGGGTGGGTTCGATCTTGATGACATCAGCCCCCAGATCGCCGAGCATTTGACTACATAGCGGGCCAGTAATCATGGCGGTGATGTCCAGCACGCGAATGCCGGCCAGCGGCCCTGTGGGTTGTTCGTTCAGTTTAATATCCATGCCGTACCTCTTTTTTTATTGCTATTCATTGTAGACCCGTAGTGGCACTGCAACAGGGCCATTTCTGCCAAAACACGGGCCTTGTCGTGTCACTTTGTGTAAGCTTGAACACCGCATTTCTCAGTTCGGTATTGCCCATGTCAGTACGCCCCAGACGCTCCATGCTTTATATGCCTGGTTCCAACCCGCGCGCCCTGGATAAGGCCAGAAGCCTGCCCGCAGACAGCTTGATTCTTGATCTGGAGGACTCAGTTTCCCCGGATGCCAAGCAGCAGGCACGCGAGCAGGTGGTCGCGGCCCTGGAGGAGGGGGGCTATGGGCACAGGGAAATCATCGTCCGCATTAACGTGATGGACGGTGAGTGGGTCGCAGACGACCTCGCCGCCATAGCTAACAGTAAAGCCAGGCCAGATGGGATACTCGTCCCCAAAGTCTCTACTGCGCTTGAAGTTGAGCAGGCTGTTGCTACGGCGGACATGGCCGGCTGTGATACCGGTATCGATATCTGGATAATGGCGGAAACACCTCAGTGTATTTTGAATATCGGGGAGCTCGCTTCGGCACACCCGCGCCTTAAAGGTATCGTGCTAGGCACATCTGACCTGGCCAAGGACACTCGTGTTCGCCACACACCCGACAGAATGGGCTTTATCGCAGCACTGAACCTCTGTGTTTATGCCGCACGCGCCAATGGGCTCGATGTCATCGACGGTGTGCAGTTGGATCTGGACGACGAGGCGGCGCTCGAAGCGTCCTGTATTCAGGGGCGCGATCTGGGTTTCGATGGCAAGAGCCTGATCCATCCGAAGCAGCTCGCAGCTGCCAACAAGGCATTTGCGCCCAGCGATGCAGAGATAGCCACAGCAAGAGAGTTGATCGCTGGCTTTGAACAGGCCGAGGCGCAAGGCAAGGGCGTCGTTGTTGTCAACG
Source organism: Halioglobus maricola (assembly GCF_009388985.1). NCBI lineage: Bacteria > Pseudomonadati > Pseudomonadota > Gammaproteobacteria > Cellvibrionales > Halieaceae > Halioglobus > Halioglobus maricola. The sequence continues at coordinate 2,197,177 of NZ_CP036422.1, read as the reverse complement.
GACGGCTGGTGGAGGCTCTGCATGTTGAGGAGGCCCAGCGCTGTCTCGCGCTCGCAGATGCTATTGCCTCGCTAGAGGCCTGAGATGGAACAATCTTTCTGGGAGAGCCGCTGGGAGTCGAAGAATATCGGCTTTCACCAGGAGCAAACCAATACGCAACTGCGCAATTACTGGAGTGCTTTGGCTTTGCCGGCGGGCAGTCGGGTGTTCGTGCCCTTGGCGGGCAAGTCGCTGGATATTGTCTGGCTGATGCAACGTCACGAGGTTCTGGCGAATGAATTGAGTGCGACAGCGGTCGAAGCGTTTTTTAACGAGAACAAAATAGAGCACTCGGTGGCAGCCGTTGGTGAGCTCCAGCGCCACACTGCGCCGGGGCTTGAGTTTTACCAGGGCGATTATTTTGCATTGCCGGATGACGAGCTTGCTGCTTGTCGCGCGGTTTTCGACAGGGCTTCACTCGTAGCATTACCCACGCAGATGCGCGAACGCTATGCTGCCAAGCTGTGTGATGCGCTCGAGCCGGGCGCTAAAATAATGCTGATTACTATCGAGTACGACCAGCGCGCGTTCGATGGGCCACCGTTTGCGATATCATCTGACGAGGTCGAACGGCTTTTCGGGGGCGCCTTCCGTATTCAAGCTCTCGGCAAGGAAGACGAGGAATTTCGCGGCATCAATGTACGCAATGGCGCTTACTGTCTGACTAGACTTTAGCTGCGCAAATGCTCCAGTGTGTGAATCACACCGCGTAATTCCGCGAGGCCTTTCAAGCGCCCGCCAAAGGAGTAGCCGGGGTTCACTCCTTCCTTACCTATTTCATCGCCGAGCAGGTGACCGTGGTCAGGACGCATGGGAATAGTATCGGTACGACCTGCTTCGAGGCGCCGTTGTTCTTCGTCCAGAAGCGCCGAGATCAGGCCAACCATATCGTTGTCACCGTCCAGGTGCTCTGATTCATAGAATGACCCGTCATCTTCGCGCTTGATGTTGCGCAGGTGAACGAAGTGAATCTGAGGGCCGAATTCCCGTACCATCCCGATCAGATCGTTATCGGCGCGAGCGCCAAAGGAGCCGGCACACATCGTCAAACCATTGTTTACACTGGGAACCGCCGCCATCAGGGCGCGCGCGTCATCGGCGGTAGATACCACGCGTGGAAGGCCGAAAAGCGAGAAGGGCGGGTCATCGGGATGTATGCACATGCGCACGCCAGCTTCTTCGGCTACTGGGATGATGGCTTGCAGGAAGGCAAACAGGTTGGCGCGCATTCCGTCATTACCCAAGGCAATAAACTCGGCTATTGCCGTGCGGATACTGTCCCGGTCGTAGGAACCTTCGCCACCGGGCAGTCCCGCAATAATGTTTTCTTCCAGCAGTGCTTTTTCCTGTGCCGACATGCTATCGAGCCGCGCTTTCGCACGGGCAAGTAGCTCTGAGTCGTAATCAGCGGCTGCATTTTCGCGTTCGAGTACATAGACATCGTAGGCGGCGAAGTCTGTCATTTCGAAGCGCAAAGCCTGTGAGGCATTCTCCAGTTCGTATGCGAGATTGGTCCTGGTCCAATCAACGACGGGCATGAAGTTGTAGCACACCACGTTCACGCCCGCGGCGCCTACGCTGCGGATCGATGTCTTGTAGTTTTCGATGAGTTGTTCGTAATTGCCGCTGCGCGTTTTGATGTCGTTGTGTAGAGGGATGCTCTCTACCACATCCCAGCTTAAGCCATGCGCTTCAATCGCGTTTTTCCGCTCGACTACAGCTTCAGCAGGCCATGCGTCACCGGTGGGAATGTCGTGCAGTGAAGTGACGACACCTGTCGCGCCAGCCTGCACGATATTTTCCAGGCTTACGCTGTCTTTCGGGCCGAACCAACGCCATGTCTGTTGCATTGTTTGGGTACTCTTTGCGCCGTATTGGTGGAGTAGTTGTGTGCTAGTGCTTGACAGCAAAGCGCTCAATCCCTAAATTGGCCTGACCACTTTACCGATCTAAAGTCTGCCCGATGCCGAACGACTTGGCAAGAGGCACATACTCACAGGACCTGCATGGATACTATCCGCCTGGGGATTGTTGGCCTCGGCAACATTGCCAGTCAGCACATTGATAACGTGAACAGCGGACAGGCCGGGCCGTTTGAGTTGACAGCCGTTTGCTCACGTACGCGCACGCCCTATGCTGAAAATCTGGGCGTGCAACACTTTGCAAAGCAGGCTGATCTCTACGCCAGCGGCCTCTGTGATGCTGTTCTGATCGCCACACCTACCTTTGACCACCTGCACGCTGGCAAAGCCGCCCTCGACGCTGGTCTCCACGTTATGATGGAGAAACCCATTGGCCTCTCTCTGGCCGAAGGGGAGCAATTGTTGGCGGCGAAAAGCGACGACCAGATTTTTGCATTAATGCTGAATCAGCGCTCCGATCCTTTGTTCGTCGCCATGCGTGAGCATATTACTGCCGGCACCCTGGGCGAAATTACTCGCACCCACTGGACGATGACTAACTGGTTTCGTCCGGAAGTCTATTTCCAGGTCAGCGAGTGGCGCGCCACCTGGAAGGGCGAGGGCGGCGGGCTGTTGGTCAATCAGTGCATACATAACCTCGATATCTTTCAGTGGCTTTGTGGCATGCCTGAATCGGTTTGGGCGGAGTGTGCATTTGGCCGCTACCACGATATTGAAGTGGAAGACGAAGCCACTGCATTGCTGAAGTATCACAGCGGCGCCACCGGTCTCTTCGTGGGTTCTACCGGTGAGGCTCCAGGCGTTAATCGCTTCGACATCATCGGCGATCGGGGCAGTCTGAATTTTGACGGTCAGCGCTTGTCGCTGACCCGAAACTCTCCTGCCACCGGCGAATTCAGCCGCAATACAAAGGAGATGTTCGGCGTCCCGGATGCCACCACCGAGGACATTACGCCTGACCGAGACATTAATCAGCACGCCGCCGTCATGCGTAATTTTGCCGCTGCTATTCAACGCGATGAGCCACTTCTGGCGGCGGCAGAGGAGGGGCTGAACTCGCTGGCCCTTGCCAATGCAATGCTCCTGTCTAGCTGGGAGTCACGTGAAGTCACTTTTCCACTAGATGCCGTAACTTACCAGCAGGCACTGGACCAGCGTATAGACGGATCCGCCTTGCGAAAGCGTGCTGACATTGAGGCCAATATTGACATGGGAGCATCGTACCGATGAGTGATCAGGAACAATATCTGGCCGAGGTTGCGCAGCGTCCTTGGCCCGCGCGTCTGCCAGCCTATCTGAAACTATCTGGCCCGGGCTGGCTGCAGGGAGCAATGACCCTGGGCGGCGGCAGCGCCATCACCTCACTGACCATCGGCGCAGTTTACGGTTATGAATTACTGTGGGTGCAGCCGGCAGCTATGATTATCGGCTGTATTATGCTGTTCGCGCTATCGCATCAAACCTTGAGCACGGGCATTAAACCCTTTGCCGCCATGCGAGATCATGTGCATCCCGGGCTGGCCTGGGCATGGGCGATAGCTGCGCTGGCTTCCAGTATCATCTGGGGGTTTTCTCACTACCCGCTCAGCGCCGGCATGCTGGAAGAGATCATTAATGTCTCTACAGGCTATGAGGCAGGGGATACGGGGCGCGACAGTTTCCTGTTTATTCTCGCCATTCTGGTCTGGGCAGTTTGCGCTTTCACCGCCTGGAACTACGGAGCCGGCGGACGGCCTGTTCGTATCTTCGAGACTGCGATCAAACTCCTTAGTGGCATGATTATCGTCGCCTTTGCCTGGGTAGTGATCGCTGCCAGTAGTAACGGCCAGATCGACTGGGGAGCTGTGCTCTCAGGTTACATTCCCAATAAGCTGCCCGATGACGCCGCAGGTGTCACCACGGTGATGGCGGCGCTCGGAACGGCCGTCGGTATCAATATGACTTTTGTTTACGGTTACACCTTGCTTGACCGCGGCTGGGGCAAGGCGCAGCGAGAACTGTCACGCTATGACATCGTTATCGGCCTTGTGTTGCCCTATCTGTTGGTGACAGGGCTCATATCTATTGCCGCCGCAGGTGCATTCTACGGCAGTGAAATGAGTATCCAGGGAAAGCTTAGTCCCTCCCAGGCGGGCGCGATGTTCGTTGGCACAGGCATGGGCGAGGTTACCGGCAGGTTGGTATTTGCCTTCGGTATCCTCGGTATGGCGGTGGGATCGCTGGTCATGCACATGCTGTGCTGCGGTGCTGCTGCTGGCGCGATGTTTGATTGGCCCGCCCACTCCACAAAGTATCGGCTGGCGTTATTGCTGCCAACACCTGCAGTGTTGGGTGTCTTCCTCTGGTCCAGCATGGGCGCATATGTGATTCTGCCTACCTCTGCCATTTGCGGGATCCTTCTGCCTATCGCTTACATTGGCTGGTTAGTCTTGAACAATAAGCGCAGCTATCTCGGCGATGATTGTCCGACTGGTAGCCGCGCCTTGCTTTACAACACCGCCATGATTGTCTGTATTGTCATGGTGCTTGCCAGTGTCGTCTATAGCACCTCTGTCGCCATGGGTTGGATCTAATGGACATCAAAGACGGCGCGAACTACGCACCTAGTGCTGAAGCGGAAAAGGTTGTTGCGCCGGGTGAATTTATCTTCGCCTGTGCATTTCTGGATCACGGTCATATTTACGGCCAGACCAATGGCCTGAGAGATGCGGGGGGTACACTGAAATACGTGTACGATCCTGATCCTGATCGCATCGCCAGGTTTGTTGAAACCTATCCCGAAGTCAAGGTGGCGGAATCCTTTGCCCAGATTCTTGAGGACCCTGAAATCCGTCTGGTCAACAGCGCCGCCATTCCGGACCTGCGTTGCGATATCGGCATACAGGTGATGCGCGCAGGCAAAGATTACTTTACCGACAAATCGCCCTTTACCTCACTGGAGCAGTTACATCGAGCGCGTGACGTGGCGGCTGAGACGGGGCAAAAATACGCCGTTTACTACGCCGAACGTCTGCACAACGATGCTGCCTGGCAGGCTGGAGAACTGATTCGCCAGGGCACGATTGGGCGAGTGATTCAAGTGCTCAATCTGGCACCGCATCGACTTGCCAAAGCGACCCGCCCGGCATGGTTTTTTGAAAAAGATCGTTATGGCGGCATCCTGACCGATATCGGGTCGCACCAGGTGGAGCAGTTCCTGACTTACGCGGGCTGCAGCAGCGCATCAGTCAATTTCGCTCGAGTGGAAAATTTTAGCCACCCTGACAAGCCAGGCCTTGAAGACTTCGGTGAATTATCACTTACCGGTGACAATGGCGCCTCGTTCTACTCCAGGGTGGATTGGTATACCCCTGAAGGGCAGAGCACCTGGGGCGACGGTCGAAGCTTCATTGTCGGTACTGAAGGTAGCATTGAACTGCGGAAATACCTCGATGTGGCGCGTGAAGCACCTTCATCCAGATTGTTTCTGGTGAACAGAGAAACTGAGCAGGAGATAGAGTGTCTGGGACGAACCGGCTTTCCTTTCTTTGGCCAACTGATTCTCGACTGCCTGCATCGTACCGAAAACGCCATGACTCAGGCACACAGTTTCGCGGCCGCCCAGATCAGCATGCAGGCTCAGATGTTGGCTGATACGCAGACGGAGGCTCCGTAGCATGGCTGCGACTGAGAGGGATTCGCCAATACAGGCGATCAAGGTTCAGCGCCTGTATCTTCAGGTTGCCCGCCAATTGGAAGAGCTTATTGCGTCGGGCACTTTCACGCCCGGTAAGCGCTTGCCGGCTGAGCGGGAACTCGCCGCCCAGTTTGAGGTGAGCCGGCCTACCATCCGCGAAGCAATGATTGCGCTTGAGCTCGCCGGTCATGTAGAAGTCCGTTCTGGCTCTGGTGTCTATGTGCTCGAGACGACAAAGTCGCATGACACTCTTGGTCTTGGCGAAGCGCCAGGGCCTTTTGAGATATTGGAGGCACGGCGACTGATCGAAGCGGAGGCCTGTGCCCTTGCCGCGCAACGCATTACGCCCGGGGAGATTGCCACGCTCAATAGCCTACTGGTGCAAATGGAAGACGATTCAGTGGCAGTTGAAGCAGCCGAATTGATCGACTTTGAGTTTCACCGCACCATTGCCAACGCCTGTGGAAACAGCGCGTTGACGGCAAGCATCGAGTGGCTGTGGCAGCTGCGAAAGGAATCCGAGATCAGTACCCACTTCCACCGGCGCGTGCGGGAAGAGGGTTCACGCCCGATTGTCGCGGACCACCAGCGAATCGTTGACGCGCTCCGCAGTCAGGACGCGAGCGCCGCTCGTGATGCAATGCACGGGCATTTGCAGCGAGTAATAGACAACCTGATGGAGACCATGTGATGTCCAAGCTCCTACATCCTGACCGATTATTTGCCAGCTGCCCACAGCAGCGAGATATCGCCAGAGCCCTGTATCATCAGGTCGCTGATCTCCCCATAATCAGCCCCCACGGCCACACTGATCCCCGTTGGTTCGCGCACAACAAAGCCTTTGGCAATGCCACGGAATTGCTTATCCAGCCTGATCACTACCTGCTACGGATGCTGTTCAGCCAGGGTATTAGTATGGAGCAACTGGGGATCTCCAAGGCCAGCGGTCAATCTTCTGATGCGGACCCGGCAGCCGTTTGGCAGTTGTTTGCAGAGAATTATTCCCTGTTCCGTGGTACACCCACCCGGCTCTGGATGGACCATGTGTTCTCAGCTGTTTTTGGTATCGACGAGTTGCTTTGTGCAAGCAATAGCGCAAGTTTCTATGCCGAAATAAACAGCCAGCTTGCACGGCCTGAATTCTTGCCCCGCAGTCTGTTTGAACGCTTCAATATTGAAGTCATTGCAACAACAGAGTCGCCACTGGATCCCTTGCATGCGCACCAGCTACTCGCCGCTGACAGCTGGCAGGGAAGGGTGATTACAGCATTCAGGCCAGATCCAGTTGTAGACCCGGAATATGAGAATTTTCCCGACAACATCACTGAATTAGCGCAAATCAGTGGCATCGACTGCAGCAGCTACAGCGGCTATCTTGATGCTTTGCGCGAGCGACGCGCTTTCTTCAAGAGCATGGGCGCAACTTCGACTGATCACGGTCACCCATCGGCGACTACGGCCGACCTGCCGCGTGCGCAATGCGAGACCCTGTTCGCCGGCGCACTCGCGGGGAGTCTCAGCGCAGCCGATGCAGAACTCTTCCGCGGCCAGATGCTCCTCGAGATGGCACTGATGAGTCTGGAAGACGGGCTGGTTATGCAGCTTCACCCAGGCGTATCAAGAAACCACAACCCCAGTTTGTTCGCTCAATACGGACGTGATAAAGGCGCCGACTTGCCTCTGCCTGGCGAGTTTGTAAACGCCTTGAAACCGCTGTTGGCCCGGGTGGGTAACGAGGCAGACTTTACTCTCATCCTTTTCACCCTCGATGAAACGACCTATGCACGTGAACTTGCACCGCTGGCGGGGCATTACCCCTGTCTTCGAGTGGGCCCGGCGTGGTGGTTTCACGATAGCCCGGAGGGCATGCTCCGCTACCGTCACCAGATTACTGAGACGGCCGGTTTCTACAATACAGTCGGCTTTAACGACGACACTCGAGCATTTCTTTCCATTCCCGCCCGCCACGATGTGGCTCGGCGGATAGACTGCCGCTTCCTCGCGCAGTTGGTTGCGGAGCACCGTCTCACCCTGCCAGAGGCGGAACAACTCGCACACGACCTTGCGTACCAACTGGCAAAGGATGCGTACCGACTGTGAATCGCCTCGCCACAAATCAGCTGAACGCACTGGGATCCGGGGTAAAACTGCCCGAGTACGACCGCGGTCGCCTGGGTGTCGGCATTGTGCATCTGGGTATAGGTGCGTTTCATCGCGCACATCAGGCCTGGTATACCGAGCTGGCGATGAATCAGAACGGAGGAGATTGGGGGATCACAGGTGTTTCATTGCGCAGCGACACTGTTGCCAGACAGCTGCAGCCCCAGGATGGTCTTTATTCCCTGCTCGCGGACGACGGTTCCAATACTGAGCTGCGGGTTGTCGGTGCTGTTGCCAAGGTCTTGGTGGCGAGCGAACACATCGAGGCCGTCTTGGCTGCCATAGCGGCACCGGCGACACATATTGTCAGCCTCACGATTACCGAGAAGGGTTACTGTAGCGACGCGAGAGGTAAAACGGATTGGGAGCATCACGATCTAGCCCGGGATTTACAATTTCCTGAAGAGCCGACGACTGCGATCGGTGTTCTTGCGATGGGTTTAGCCCGTCGCTTTGATCAGGGGCGCGCGCCGCTCACCGTCCTTAGCTGTGACAATCTTGTCGAGAATGGCCAGCTCCTCCGGCAGAGGATTTTTGATTTTGTCAAACGAGTGCGGCCCGAGATGCTCGACTGGCTCGAGCATTCGGTGAGCTTCCCCAGCAGCATGGTGGACCGCATTGTTCCCGCTATAACTGAGGAGCAGCGGTTGCTGCAGTCGGCACAGCTTGGCGCCGATGACGCAAGCGCAATCGCCACGGAGCCTTTTAGTCAGTGGGTGGTTGAAGACAATTTCGCCGGTCCGCGCCCTGCGTGGCAGCTGGCAGGTGTCACCTTCGTTGATGATATCCGGCCCTATGAGGCGATGAAGCTGGGTCTGTTGAACGCCGCACACACAGCGATAGCGTGCATCGGGGTGCTCAGTAACACCGAGACCGTGGATCGGGTCATGGCCGACCCCCAAATGGGCGCTTTTGTGCGCGAACTGATGCGACATGAATTGTTGCCCGGGCTGGATGTGCCTGTTGGGTTTGATCTCAACAGTTATTGCGATGCCTTGCTGCAGCGATTCTCAAACCCTCAACTCAGGCACCGTTGCGAACAGATCTTTATGGATAGCAGTGTGAAGATCCCTCAGCGCTGGCTACCCCACTTGCAGCGCGGTGTAAGGCTCGCTCACCTCGAGCTCGCGCTGGCATCCTGGTGCCATCTTGTGCTCAATACTGATACACCGCTGGACGATCCGGCGGCAGAGCGCATGCTTGCTTTACGTGCAAAGAAAACGTCCCACGACGTGACTCAACTTCTGTGTCTAGCCGGCATAAGCCCTGAAACTGTCGAAGATTTCGGCGCCCTGAACGCCAGGTTGTGCCAACAAATGACGTATATTGCCACGCACGGCCTTCTAGCCTGCATGAATCTTGAAGAACGAGAAATCACATGAAGAAAATTATCCTACTCCTTATTACTCTGTCGGTAGCAGGCGCATGGTATCTCGGCGTATTCGAGGGCGAATCAGAGCCAACAATGGAGCTCGAAGAGGGGTATAGCTGGCTATACGATGGCAACAGCCTGGACGGTTGGAGGAAAATCGGCGGCGACGCGACTTTTCAAGCCGAGGGTGTCGACATCGTTGGCCGCAACGGCCCGGGTGCCAATACTTTCCTGCGCACCGAAAAAAGCTATGGCGATTTCAATCTGCGGATGCAGATGCGCTGGGATGAACCCGGCAATTCCGGAGTCATGTTCCGTGGCAAGCAGAGGGAGGAAGACGGCCGCGTCTATGGTTACCAGTACGAGCTGGACGCTTCAGAGCGTGCCTGGAGTGGTGGCATCTATGATGAAGCGCGTCGAGGCTGGCTGGCCAGCCTTGAGATCAATGAGGAAGCACGCAAAGCGATTAAACTCGACGGTTGGAACGACATTGAAATCGAGGCGAGAGGGGGCAAGCTCCAGACATGGATTAATGGTGTCGTCGCCGCTGACATTGTCGACGGTTTTGACGACACTGGTTTTGTGGCATTGCAGGTCCATTCCGGCGGCAAGGGCATAATGCGTTGGCGCTTCATTCGTATCAAGGAAATGGACCCGGTTGCGCTGGCGCAGGACGCACTGACATCGCAAGACTGGATCGCGTCCGACATTACTGGCTTAACAATAGAAGGCGACACTGTCATTGGCTCTCCTGCCGGTGAGAATCCGGTGCTCGAGTCTCGTCGACGTTTCCACGATGTCAGGGTCAGTTTCGACATTCCTGTCTGTGACACGCCCACCCGAATTCGCATGCGCTACGACAGCGGCGAGATGGCCGGCACCGAATCCTATGCCGAAGTGCTGCTCTACCGTGGTCGCGCTGAAGGCAAACTGGTGACCCCGGATGAAGTCATTGAAGCGGAAGCCGTTGGCCTGGCGGAGCGCGACACCTATACCTTTACCGGCGTTACCGTCGGCGATGGCGCGACCCTGAGTATCGATGAAACCGACGTGCTGCGAGTGCGGAGCGGCATGATGGCAAATCGAGGAAAGCTGCAGATCACGCCAGCTGCCTGCGGCGAGCAGTTCGCGCTCAACAAGATAGGCCTGACCTCGTTGCGTGAAAATCGGGAGGAAGTATCGTTCTACAAGACGCTGGACAACGCGCCAGCGCCGGTACTTAGCCCGGCGGAAGCGCTCGAGTCTTTCCGCATCGCGCCTGGGTTCAAAATTGAACTCGTCGCAGCAGAGCCGATGGTGGAAGACCCCGTCGCCATGGCCTGGGATGAATTTGGCAGGCTCTATGTCGTCGAACTGCGCGGCTACATGCCCGACGCCTACGGCACCGGTCGCAATGAGCCGGTCGGTCAGGTAGTTCGTCTGACAGACGACAACGGTGATGGCCTTATGGATCGCAGCGAAGTAGTGCTAGGCGGGCTGGTAAACCCGCGCGCTGTCGCTGTGGTCAACGATGGGGTGCTGATCGGCGTGCCGCCAGACCTGCTCCTGTGTGAGGTCGCTGACGAGGCAGCATGCTCACCGACCCGGGTAGGGCCATACGCCGATAGTAAGGATGAGGTTAATGTCGAGCACCGTGAGAATAGATTGCTACCTGGTCTCGACAACTGGCTTTACAACTCAAAATCAGCCCGCCGTATGCGTCTCAAAGACGGGCAATTCGAAAGTGCTGAGGGGATCACCCGCGGCCAATGGGGTATTGCCAAAGACGATGTTGGGCGCCTCTACTACAACCACAATTCCACCTGGGTGCAGACTGATTTTTTCCAGGCTGATCAGATCGCCGTTCCCGGGGTTGACGCCGTCTACGCTGGCGTGGGCGTCACGCTGGTTGATCCTCCTGAAGTGCATTCCGTCAGGGTAAATCCCGGTGTTAATCGAGCCTACCTGGAGGGCACTCTGCGCGAAGATGGCCGTCTCAATGTTGCCACTGGCGCATCGGGCATTGCTATCTATCGCGGTGACCAGTTCCCCGCTGAATACAAGGGGCATGCCTTTGTCCCTGAATCGGCAGGCAATGTCGTTGCCCATATCAGTATTGATTCAGACGGTATCGAGATAAGCGGTGAAAAACAGCTTTACGCAGATGAACAGTGGGGGCAACGAGACTTTCTTGGATCAACCGATGAGCGCTTCCGCCCGGTAGATGCCGCAAATGGTCCAGACGGAGCTCTCTACGTTATCGATATGTACCGCGGCATTATTCAGGATGAACACTTCCTTACCGATGAATTGCGAGAGCAGATCCTACAGCGCCAGCTTGAGCGTCCTATAGGCATGGGTCGCATCTGGCGCATTAGTTATGAAGAGAATGAAACTGCGACAGCGATCAAACCTGGCGACGCTGACGCACAGACACTGATCGCTTATCTCAGCCATCCAAACGGCTGGGTGAGGGACACAGCACAGCGACTCTTACTGGTCAGCGACGCAACGGTGACAGCTGGCTTGGCGGCGGTGGCGAAAGGCGACAACACTGTTGCAGCGCTGCACGCAATATGGACCTTGCAAGGGCGCGGGGAACTCCAGCCGGCGTTGTTGATGGAGATACTGGCACTGCCCGATGCCCATCGCCGTATTCAGGCCCTGCGCGCAGCCGAAGGCGTGCTTAGCGGCGAACAACTGATCCAGGCGAGTGAACTGCTGATCGATGCAGAGGAGAGCGTGTTGCTCCAATTGGCGTTCGCAATGGGTCAACACAGCGATAGCGCCGAAGTTCGCGCGCGCCTGGTCGAACTGTTGGACAGCAAACATGCGGGCCTATATTTGCGTCAGGCAGTGGTCCGCTCAGTGCTGGGTAAAGAGCTTGAATTTCTGCAAGAAGTCTACGCAGCAGGCGAGCTCGGCATTGAGGATGATGCAAATGCCGCAGCGTTGCGTGATCTTACTGCAAGTGCATATCGCAGCATTCGCGGTGACCTGACGTCCACTGAAGAGCCGGACGCAGCCCTGCTTGAGTTGCTTGCGCTTGCAGGCAGCCGCAGCGGTAGCAACAGCTGGCAACAGGTGGCCATGCTGGCCGGCTTCGAATCCATGACCTTGGCCGACGGTTTTGTGCCCGCCAATCTGGCGGAAGCACCCCCCACCTTCACCGATGCGACGATTAGTGAAAACGACCCGCTTTGGGAAGCTCGCCTCGCCGGCCGTCTGGCGTTTACCTGGCCGGGTGACGAGATGGCGCTCGGCATCAAGCCACTGAGTCCCGAGCAGTTGGCGTTGATGGACAAAGGCCGGGCGTACTACCCCACATGCGGAAATTGCCATGGCAAGAGCGGCAAGGGCACTCCGGGGCTTGCGCCGGCGCTGTCAGGCGTTGATTGGGTGACCGGGCCTCCGGAGTGGCTTGGCCGCATCATTCTGCAAGGGCTTAGCGGGCCGATAGAAATAAATGGCGAACAGTGGGACGGCGTCATGCCTCCGCATGGCCACCTCAAGGAACTGGACGATGAGACTCTTGCAGGGTTGATGACCTTCCTGAGGCGCAGCTGGGGCAACAAGGCTTCGCCCGTAAGCCCGGAGGAGGCCGCTGAGATTCGCAGTGCCAGCTCGGGGCGCAGCAAGCCGTGGACAGCCACAGAGCTCCAGGAGGTTCCCTTTGATCGCGGCTTCGCCCGATTCGTGGGTAAGTACAAATTGAGCTTTATGACGATTTCTATCAGTGAGCGTAAAGAGGGCCTCTATATGTCTGTGCCGCTGCGCGGGGAGGGGGTTCTTACCCAGGATAGCGAAACTCGTTTTTCTGGCGCCGCAGGTGGTGAAGTCGTGAAGCTGGAATTCGAGGTAGATGGCGATAACCCGTCACCGAAGTTCTACTTGCATTACAACGGCGAGAGACTCGGGTTCAAGCGCAAAGAATAGCTGTAACAGGAAAACACTAGATGTATAAGTCAATGGCTGCCGCCTTGAGCGCGGCAACCCTGTGGAGCAGCGCCTTGTCCGCGCAAACCATGGAAGAGCTGCTCGTTACGGGCAGTTATGTCCCCCAGGAGGAGCTGACAGCTTCAGTATCGGTGCTCGACAGTAATGTCATCGAGGCACAGGACATTCGCGATGTTGTCGATGTGTTGCGTCTTGCCCCAGGCCTTGTCGTCGAGGAACAGGGCGGCCCCGGCGGTCTCACTGCGGTGTCGATACGCGGGGGCGATGCCAATTTCACCCTGGTTCTCATCGATGGAGTACCGGTCAACGACCCCACCAACACGCGCGGCGGCAGCTTTGATTTCGGCAGATTGGACCCGGCTATGGTCGAGCGCATTGAAATTGTGCGCGGTGCCCAGTCCGCAATCTATGGTTCCGATGCACTGAGCGGTGTTATCAATATTATCACGCGCAGTTCCTCTGCTGAGCCTCGCTCAAGCGTGGGCGTTTCATTGGGCGAGGATGACTTCGCTCGCTATCACGCGTCTTTCTCCGGTGACAGTGGTGCATTGCAGTACAGCCTGCAATTGGTGCACAGGGATGATGGCGAGCCCGTCGAGGGAAGTACTCGCACAGGTGACCAGGCGGACTTACGTATGCGCTGGCAAGCAAGCTCCGAGCACGAACTTAGCTTTGCCTATCGTTATGCCGACGGTGACAACACCAGTTATCCCGAACAGAGTGGCGGGCCCGAGTTCGCCCTCACTGACGACCTGGATCAGGGTGAGTACCGCGACGATACTTTTTCACTCGGCTGGAATGCGCAATTTTCAGAAGCATGGGCTAGCACCCTGACGGCCAGCCGTGTAGATCAGGAAGCGAAAGCGTTTTCTCCCGGTATTCCCCCTTACGCTGAGGTGCCGCCGAACGGCTCTGATACAGAGTATCGACGCGATGAGCTGCGGTGGGTTAATGAACTCGCCGTTGGTGCAGCAACGGATGTCGCCCTTGGCGCCAGCTACCGCGATGAGACCGGTGATAGCGACGGCTATGTCGATTTCTTTGGCCTGATCGTCCCGACCGACTTTAGCCTGGACAGGGAAATAAAGGGGGTATTCGCGGGTGTATCTTCTGCGCCATTGGATCCACTACTGATACAAGCGAGCATTCGCTATGACGACCCGGACGGCTTTGACAGCGAGACTTCCGCCGGAGCCGGCGTACGCTGGCAGTTCAGCTCGGGGCTCGCGCTGCGCGCCAACTGGAGTGAAGCGTACAAGCTCCCCAGCTTCTTCGCTCTCGGCCATGCGTTGGTAGGCAACCCGGAGCTGGAGCCCGAAGAAGCAGAAACCTGGGATATTGGTTTGAACTGGTTCAGCGGGGACAAAGTCACGCTCGAGGCCACGCTTTTCAAAAACGAGTATACGAACCTGGTCGACTTCGATGAGGAGACATTCCGTAATATTAATCGCGGCCGTGTCGATAGCGAGGGTGTTGAACTTTACGGCCAGTGGCAAGCTGGCGATGCCCTGCGCTTCGACGGCCAACTGACGTTTACGGATATGGATGTGCCCGGCGAAGACGTAGAGTTGCCCAGTCGCCCTGAATGGCAGGGGGCTGCCGCCGCCTATTGGGATATTAGCGCCACGCTGACGAGTGCTCTACAGTACCGTTATACCGGTGAGCAGCTTTCAGTGTCACGCCATACCGGTCAGGCCCAGCAGTCTGAACTGGATGCTTATCATCTGGTGGACCTGACGTTCACCTGGCTGCCCGCTGATCGTTGGCGTATCGCGCTTTCGGCAGACAATCTACTGGACGAAAACTACCAAACTTCCGTCGGCTTCCCCGGGCAGGAGCGCAATTTCCGGCTTGGACTGAGCTACACCTTAGATTAAGGACCCCCGACATGATCAAGAATATCGCCATTCCCCTGTTTGCAGCTGTGTGCCTGAGTGCTTGCGGCGAAGATCCTGTTATAGACGCGGCCGAGTGCATAAGCGGATTAAGTCCGGAAGAGAACAGCTCGGGCTGGCGCTTGTTGTTTGACGGTACATCTCTGGACCAATGGCGCAGTTACAAAGAAGAAGAGGTAAATTCAGGTTGGACCATCGAGAACGGATGTCTTGCTCGTGTAGGCTGGGGCGGCGACATCATGACCCGGGAACAGTTCGCCAATTTCGAGCTCAAACTCGAGTGGGCCATCAGCCCTGGTGGCAACAGCGGCATATTCATTCGAGCAGATGAAAGTGGGCGCAATATGCACTACACAGGCTATGAAATGCAGGTGCTGGACAACGCTCTTCATAAAGACGCATCAATACCCAGTCACCGCTCAGGCGCATTCTATGACATGATCGTGCCCGATCACGATACATCCAAGCCCGCCGGCTATTGGAACCAGGTGCATATCATTGCCGACGGCGCAGACGTAGAGTTCTGGCTCAACGGCAGAATGACGGCGAAATTTCAGCAGGGCAGCGCCGAGTGGCAGGCGATGTATGAAAAGAGCAAGTTCACGTCGCGCCCCAACTACGGGTCACTGCTGAAAGGGCACATCGGATTACAGGACCACAACGACAAGGTTTGGTACCGAAATATCAGGGTGAAAGATCTGCCCTGAGGTCAGTCACGAAGACTGCTTGGGGCGCAGCCGAAATGCTTGCGGAAACTGCGGGTCAGATGGCTGTGGTCCGCAAACCCTGTCTCTATCGCGATAGTTCCAACGGGACGATCTGTTTCCAGTAGAAGTTGCCGGGCATTTTCCAGGCGCACCTCTACGATGTATTGATGTGGTGTTTTACCGAGGTGCCGGCGGAAACGACGTTCCAGTGCGCTGACCGAGAGGTTGCTCGCGCACGCCAGCTCTCTTACCGATACATTCTCAGCAAAGTGCGTCTGAATATAGCTGATGGGAACGTCCAGCTCGCGGTAAGGAACGGCACTGCGCTCGGATCGATTGAGGTGACGGCTCATGCCGAAGCTCGCGACGATATTGCCCGCGGTGTTGAACACAGGCCATTTGGATGTGAGAAACCACTCAAGTGAGGCCCCCTGCGAACCGATCATCTCCAGCCTGTCGCTAACGGCATTCCCGGCGAGTACACGCCTATCGTCATCGGTATAGCGCTGCGCCATAGTCTGTGGGGCCAGATCAAAGTCTGTTTTGCCGAGTAACTCCCTGCTACTGGACATGCCGAAACGAGCAACAAACAGTTGATTGCCATATACAAAGCGCCCCTCAGCGTTTTTCATCCAGGCGTGGGTGTCGCCTACCAGGTCCAGTACCGTCAACTGAGCGCCCAGGTTGTCCAGTGAATCGAAAACAAGCCTTGTCATATATGTTCTAATTTGCCGATTTTGTTCTAATGATAACGGAAATTCTCCAAGCAATGTAATCCCGACCCCGGCACACTGCGACTGACAAACATAAAATCCGCAGGAGTTCCCGCATGACGAAAGTCAGGATGGGTATGGTTGGAGGAGGCGAGGGCGCCTTCATTGGCGAAATTCACCGCATGGCGGCGGCTATCGATGGTCAGATAGAGCTTGTGTGCGGCGCATTCAGCAGCGAACCGGCGAAAGCCCTTCGTTCAGGTCTTGCACTGGGCCTCGATGAGCACCGTGTCTACCCAGATTACTCGACGATGCTCGCTTCCGAAGCAGCCTTGCCAGAAAACGAACGTATGCAGTTTGTGGCGATCGTCACTCCCAATCACCTTCACTTCCCCGTTGCCGAAGCGGCACTGCAGGCGGGTTTTCATGTGTTGTCGGACAAACCGGCCACCTTTGATCTCGCTGAAGCTCTGGAGTTGCGCGCAGTGGTAGAGCAAACCGGGCAGCTGTATGGACTGACGCACACCTACAACGGCTATCCGCTCGTCAAGGAAGCGAAAGAACGTGTTGCTCGAGGTGAGCTCGGCACCATTCGTAAAGTAGTGGTGGAATATCCGCAGGGTTGGTTGGCTGACCGGCAGGAAGACGCGGACAACAAGCAGGCACAGTGGCGCCTCGATCCTACCCGCGCAGGTATCAGCAGCTGCATGGGCGACATCGGCGTGCACGCAGCCAATCTGGCAGAGTATATTTCCGGGCTCCAGATTACAGAGATGTGCGCTGACCTAACGGCGTTTGTCGAGGGCAGGGACCTCGACGATGACGGCTCTGTGTTACTGCGTTTCGAGGGCGGTGCGAAAGGCCTGTTGCATTCCAGCCAGGTGTGCGTGGGCGAAGAGAATGGCTTGAAGATCCGCGTGTATGGCTCGCTTGGCGGGCTTGAGTGGTCTCAACAAGAACCAAACACACTGTGGCTTAAGTGGCCCGACCGGCCGGCAGAGATGCTCCGCACAGGCGGGCCGTATCTTGGTGAGCTGGCCTCGGCTAACACCCGAACGCCGATGGGGCACCCCGAAGGCTATCTTGAAGCATTTGCCAATATTTATACGGCCTTTGCCGGCCAAATTCGTGCACGGGAACAAAACACCGATCCCGACGTTCGCAGTCGCGATTGTCCGGGAATCGCCGAAGCCGTGCGGGGCATGGCCTTTATCGAACTGGCTGTTACGGCGAGCGCCAGCGACACCAAGTGGCATCGCTTCGAACAACACTGATTCAAGGGAGAACAAGATGAAAGGACCCGCTATATTTCTCGCCCAGTTTGTCGGCGCTGATGCGCCATTCGACACGCTGGAGAATATAACTCGCTGGGCCGGAGGCCTCGGCTACACGGGCGTACAGGTGCCCACCTGGGAGTCCGGGCTGATCAATCTGGAGCTGGCCGCAGAAAGCATGGATTACTGCCAGGAGCTTCAGGGTATCTGCGCCAGCAATGGCATTGCGATTACCGAACTGTCGACGCATCTGCAGGGGCAGTTGGTTGCGGTCCACCCTGCATATGATGAGTTGTTTGACGGATTCGCGCCTGACGCCGCCAAAGGTAATCCCGTGGCCCGGCAGGAATGGGCTGTACAGCAGCTACTGCTAGCGGCCAAGGCAAGCCAGAACCTGGGGCTGAATGCTCACGCAACATTCTCCGGGGCGCTGCTATGGCAGACCATGTACCCATGGCCGCAACGGCCGGACGGACTGGTCGAAGCAGGGTTCGCGGAGCTGGCCAAGCGGTGGACGCCGATTCTGAATGCCTTTGACGAAGCCGGTGTAGATGTCTGTTATGAGATTCACCCCGGTGAAGATTTACATGACGGTGTGACCTTCGAAATGTTTCTCGAGGCCGCGAACAACCATCCGCGCGCCAATATCCTCTATGACCCCAGCCACTTCCTGTTGCAGCAGCTGGACTATGTTCAATTTATCGACCACTACCACGAGCGGATAAAGATGTTCCATGTGAAAGACGCGGAATTCAATCCGGACGGTCGCAGTGGCGTCTATGGCGGCTACCAGGGCTGGAAAGATCGTGCCGGCCGTTTCCGCTCCCTCGGCGACGGGCAGGTAGACTTTTCAAGAATTTTCAGTCAATTTGCCAGGTATGGCTTCGATGGCTGGGCCGTACTTGAGTGGGAGTGCTGTCTGAAACACCCGGAGGACGGTGCCGCGGAAGGCGTGGACTTTATCAACCACCATATGATTCGTACCACCGACAAGGCCTTTGATGACTTCGCCGGCGCCGGCGCAGATGATGCGGTAAACCGGCGCATTCTCGGCCTCAGTTAATTTCGACCAACAATAACAATACTGGATACGCAAATGACGAACACAGACATCAATCGCAAACGGCTCTATTACGTGGGCAACCTGTCGATCTTTATGATCGGCCTGGGTTTTGCTGTACGGGCCAATATCGCGCCTAATCTACAGGCGGATATCTACGACAAGATCGATCTTGCCAACTCCGCATCCATGGTTGGGGAGGCGCTGGGTATCACCTTCACGGGCTTTGCGCTGACGCTGTTGTTTGGCAGCGCGCTGGTCGACTTTATCGGAATGAAACGTATGCTTCTGCTCTCCGCTTTAGGCTATGTGGCAGGCGCGCTCGGCTTATTGGCAGCGGCTGCGATGCCCATTGGACCTTCCGTGGAAACGGTGGTGCTGGTCAGTTTGTTGCTCACGGGGCTGGGCTGGGGCGCAGTTGAAGCGGCCTCGAACCCCATGGTGGCAGCACTTTATCCGGAGGAAAAGACGCACCGTCTCAATATTCTCCATGCCTGGTGGCCCGCGGGCATCGTCGTAGGTGGCCTGTTGGGCGTGTCTATCAGCGCCATGGGGCTTCCATGGGAAATCAATATGTTTGTACTGCTGGTGCCGGCAGTGGTGCTCGCATGGATGGTGGCCAGCTCTGCATTCCCAGAGACAGAACGCGTAGCCGCCGGTGTAAGTTACGGCGAAATGTTTACGGAGCTACTCAAACGGCCGTTGTTTTGGGTCTTCTGGGCATGCATGTTCCTGACAGCCGCGGCAGAACTCGCACCCGGTCAGTGGGTAAATATCGCGCTTTCCAACATCGTCGGCATGCAAGGTATTCTGTTGCTTGTCTACGTCAGTGCGCTGATGTTCGTCATGCGTCACTTCGCAGGCCCAATCGTCGAACGTATTTCCTCGGTGGGTCTCATGTTTGTCAGCTGCCTTGCTGCAGGCATTGGCTTATACCTTCTTAGCCTCGCCGATACACCCTTGCTCGCGTTTGCTGCTGCCACCGTATGGGGCATAGGCGTCTGCTATATGTGGCCAACGATGCTGGCCATTGTGGCCGAGCGATTCCCTCGTGGTGGCGCCATGGCCATGGGCCTTATGGGCTTTGCCGGGGGCATGTCGATCCAGTTTGTGTTGCCTCGCATGGGCGGCATTTTCGACGCAGCCAAGGCACAAGCAGCGGGTGGTGCTGACAAGCTGGCTTCACTCTCGCCGGAGGCCATGAGTGAAGTCGTTCGCTATGCATCAGTTGAATCCTTCCAGTCTGTAGCTTATGTGCCACTGATGCTGCTACCTGTATTCGGCATCATCTGGTTGTTCGATAGAAAGCGAGGAGGGCATCAGCCTGAGGTGATCGGCGAACCCGGAACTCCCCAGTGAACGTAAAAATCGGCATGAACATGCTGCTCTGGGGCGTCGAGACGAGCCCCGATAAAATCCCGGTGTTTGAAGGGCTCGCCGCAGCTGGTTTTGATGGCGTGGAGATCCCCATGTCTGGTCACAGCTCGGCAGACCTGGCGACGCTCGCTTCAGCTTGCAACGACCTTGGGCTTGCTCGCACAGCGTCAGCGTTTGTCGGTGAAGATACCAACCCGATTTCGCCCGACCCGGCGATTCGAGCGGCAGCGCTGGACAACATCATGCGCGCGATCGACGATGCCTCCGCCATTGGGGCAGAGATACTGATCGGCGGTATCTATCAAGCGCACAAGTATTTCACCGGTCGCGGCGCGACTGAACAAGAGTGGCTCTGGTCTGCACAGTACCTGCGGGCGGCGGGGGAGTACGCGGCGGGCCGCGAACTAAAACTCGGGCTCGAAGTGCTGAATCGGTTCGAGGTGTTCCTGATTAACACCGCAGCGGATTGTCACCGTATGGTTGAACAAGTGGGGCTGGATAATGTCGGCGTACACTACGATACCCACCACGCCAATATCGAAGATGAAGCGCCCGCTAGCGCCCTCGCGACCATCAAAAACACGATCAACCATGTACACTTGAGTGAAAGCCACCGAGGTACGCTTGGCTCCGGACAAGTAGACTGGCACGGACATTTCGCTGCGCTTGAGGCGATAGATTACTCCGGGTGGCTGGTTATCGAGGCTTTCGGTACGTCCGACCCAGAGCTTGCAGTGGCGGCCAACGTCTGGCGCAATGCGTTCGATTCACCCGAGCAACTCTACCGGGACGGTATTGAGTTTATTCGCTCACACATTGGGTAACTCAAGAATATGCTAAATAGAAAGCGTTGGATTATCGCGAGTGCGATTGGGCTCTATCTTTATTTCTTGTTGCCTGCGACGGCGGTCGCGCTCTACGAGCTGTATCACCTCACGCATATTGACGCCATCTATATGGGCTATGGCGCCTTTAAGGCGGCTGGCTACTACTTTGGTGTCTGGCCCTATCAGCTCGCCGTCTGCGTACTGATCACGCTCTGCATAGGCATCTTGCCGTCGCTGATTCCCAGGAGAAAGACATCATGAATCGACGAGAATTTCTACAGTGCGCTGCCATCATGGTGAGTGGTTTGACTGCCAGCCAGCTGGGGATAGCGCTCACGGAAGAACAGCGCGTATATCTGGCAAGTGCCCCCAATTACAACACGACTGACGTCGACTACCTGAGCGAAGAGCAGCGGCAGATTCTGGCGGCGATGTGCGAGGTGATTATCCCGAAGAGCGATAGTCCGGGAGCGATCGACGCCGGAGTGCCTCATTTCATAGAGCTGATGGCTGCAGACTGGTTTAGCGATGAAGAGAGGGGGATATTTGATGCCGGCATGGCCGACATCGAGCAACGCATTCCACAGGAGTATGGCAATCGTTTCGATTTGCTTCCTCCGAGCGATCAGCTTGAAATACTCGAAGCTCTCGAGGAAGACGCCAGCGATCACCCCTGGTACGAGTTTGGGAATGTTCAGCGAGATTTTATCAGCGACGCACCCTTCATTTGCCAACTCAAAGAGCTCACTATCTGGGGTTTCTTTACGTCGGAGAGAGGCTCCAAAGAGGCCTTGCGCTACAACCCCATGCCGATGACATTTGACGGCAATATCCCACTTGGGCCCAACGATAGCAGCTGGGCAGGGGGATTCTGAGCATGGCAAATATTATTGACACGACAAACTATGATTTCGATGCCATCGTTGTTGGCTCGGGTATCTCCGGTGGCTGGGCGGCGAAAGAACTTACAGAGAAAGGGCTGAACGTACTAGTGCTGGATCGCGGCAAACCGCTGGAGCACAGTGTCGACTACACGGGCGAGCACGCTCCGGATTGGAAGTTTCCCTTCCAGGGTAAGAAACCGCGTGAGCTCTACAAGGAAGAATATCCGATCCAGAGCAGGGTCAGCCACTCCTTCAACGAGGCCAATCGTCATTTCTGGAACAACGACAAAGACAATCCCTATGTGAATGATCCGGACAAGCCGTTCATGTGGGCGCGTGCCGATGTGGTGGGAGGGCGTTCTCTGCTTTGGGGTCGACAGACCTATCGGTTCAGCGAGCAGGACTTTAAGGCGAACGCGACCGATGGACACGGGATACCCTGGCCAGTCGAGTACGATGACATCGCCCCCTGGTATAGCTATGTGGAAAAATTTATCGGCGTTAACGGCCGCAATGAGGGCCTGCCGCAACTACCCGACGGCGAATTTCAAAAACCAATGCCCTGGTATGCGCTCGAAGAAACCATTGGCGAGCGACTCAAGAAAAAGATGCCTAACGTCACCCTCACCAACGGACGTGCAGCCATTCTGACCGAAGACTTGCCTGGGCGCAGTGCCTGCCACTATTGCGGCCCTTGCCCTCGTGGTTGTTCGACCGGCAGCTACTTCAGCTCACAGAGTTCTACCTTACCCGCTGCCAAAGCCACAGGGCGTATGACCGTGGTCGCAAATGCTCTGGTAGACCGTCTGGAACATGACCCCGAGACAGGGAAAATCTCGGCTGTTCATGTGATCGACACGCAGACTAGAGAGCGGCGGAGCTACTCAGCCAGAGTGTTTTTCTTGTGCGCCTCCACAGTCGCCACGACTCAAGTCCTGATGAACTCCACTAGTGCAGTATTCCCAAATGGCCTGGCCAACAGCAACGGGGTGCTGGGCAAGTACATGATGGACCACCCCCTGGGCACCATGAATCTCGGCGTGTTCCTGGACGACATGGACAGTTACTACAGTGGAAGGCGCCCCACTGGATTGTATATCCCCAGGTTCCGCAACGTGGGAGAACAGGACCAGGACGCTGACTTCCTGCGCGGATACGGCTATCAAACTTTCGTCGCCCGTCTGGACTGGAGCGCACGTTTCAACAGCAAGGGCTTCGGAAGCAAGCTGAAGAACGATCTTCGCAAGCCCGGCCAGTGGTTGTGGGCGCTGGCGTACTTCTCCGAGTGCCTGCCCAGCGAGAGCAACCAGATGAAGCTCAGCAATAAAGTGGACCGATTTGGCATTCCGCAGGTAGCGTTCGATTTCACCTGGGGCAAGAACGAACTGGCGATAAGAGCTGATGCCGAGAAGCAAGCGGACAGCATCATGAAAGCCGCCGGAGCAGTGCTTTCCTTGCCCGCAAGTGAGGGAATGAGTATGCCGGGTGAGGGTATCCACGAGATGGGCACTGCGCGGATGGGAGATGACCCGAATCAGGCGGTCCTGAACAAGTACAACCAGGCCCACGACGTGGCAAATCTGTTTGTGACAGACGGTTCGTTCATGACATCGTCGTCCTGCGTGAACCCATCACTCACGTACATGGCCTTTACAGCCAGGGCCGTGGATTATGCAGTCAAGCAGCTCGCCGAGGGCCATATCTAGGTGAATACAATGCCGTCACCCATAAGCTTTAGACTCTTCACCGCTCTCTGCCTTGGATGGTTGATCTCTGGCTGTAGCGATCCGCATATGCTTGTAGAGGGGTGCGAATCGAAGGGAAATACCCGCGCCTATTGTGATATCGGCACACCCGAAGATATTGCAGCGCTTCCAGATGAGCGCCACCTGCTCCTTGCGCACTTCGGCCATATGGGTAAGGGAGCAGGCGGTATTTCATTGTTCGACACGCGTACGGAAATGCTGACCCCGCTTATCACCGCAGCGTCCGAGATCGCCGACACCGAAGATCGTTGGGGCGACCCGGCATGTGTACTCCCCGAAGCTTCAACACTGAGCCCTCACGGCACACACCTGCACCGCCTCGACGACGGGTCGTGGCGCTACCTGGTGGTGAACCATGCAGGTGGTCGTGAGTCCATTGAGTTGTTCGAGTTGATGGGAGAGGGCACTGAAACCTCGTTGCGCTGGCGCGGCTGTATCGAACCATTGGCCGATACATTCATAAACGATGTTGTCGGTATGAATAACGGAGACATCATCTACACCCGCATGTTCAAGACGAACATGAATCTTGCTACAGCCAAAGGTCTGCTCGGCATTGAAACCGGGGATCTGTGGCGGTGGCAGCAAGGGAGGGAGCCTTCAATCATTGCAGGCACTGAAGCCATACAACCCAACGGCATCGAAATTTCAGCGGACAATCAGCACGTGTTCGCCAATATGTATATGACCGGCGAGGTTTGGAAAGTAAACATTGCGACGGCTGAAATCGTTGATCGTGCGCCCGTTGCGAGCGCTGATAACAGCGCCTGGGGAGACGATGGCAGGCTGTGGGTGGCCACACACACCGACAAACTGCTGAATACACTGTCTTGCTTAAGCGAGCCCTACGATGCCTGCGGGCTAGCCTATGAAATTGTGGCCATTGACCCCGAGGACATGCAGTCGTTTGAGGTTGTGTACGCGGGCAAAGGCTCACCCATGGGGGCTGCAACTATTGCCGTTCCCCAGGCGGGCAGGGTGTACATGGGTTCTTTTGCCGGCGACCGGATGATCTCAGTCCCGATCAGTGAATTCCGCTGATCCTGGCGCGCGGTAGCGATCCATGGGGCTTCGAAGAGCGTCGCTGCCATAGTAGTGCCCAGTGCCGCGAGGTTGGCCAAACAACAGTTCCAGGATGACGTGTGCGCCTTCACTTGCTGGGCGCATGCCGGCCTCAGCAGGCGAGCGTGTACCGAGGAATTCCTTTCCGAGATCAGTCTCAATAAATCCCGGCGTGCACGCATTTACATACAGTGCAGGGTGCTGGCGTGCCAGCCAAAGCGTATAACTGTTGGCGCAGGCCTTGGAAAAACCATAGGGCGAATCACTCATAAAGCCGAACTCAGCCAGTCTGGCCGGTTCCAACTCACCGCAGGTGCGGACAAAGTCTGCCAGTTGAGTCCAGCTGATGTCTGGATCTGTGAAGAAAGCCCGTCGTTCAGGGCTACAGTTCGCAACAAAGTTGGCGGCAGAGGCAGAAGTCACATTAACAATGCGTCCACCGGGGCCGACTAACGGTGCGAATGCCTCACACACGTGATGGATGCCAAGAAGATTCACATCGATCGTCTGGGCAACAGTACCCAACCCAAGGCCCGCGTTATTAACGATACCGTGAAGCGTTAAGTTTGGCTGTTGAGCGAGGAGGGTGCCCCTGGCTCTTCGCACCGATTCCTCATCGGCAACGTCGAGTGTCACGGCAGAGACCCGATCCCGCCACGAGGCGTCCCTTTGAATGAGAGTTGCCAGCGCCTGTTCGCCCCGGGCGGGGTCGCGTGAGCACAGCAACATCTGGACATCGGCGTGACGGCGTAGCGATTCTTCTACGACAGCGAGGCCAATCCCCTTGTTGGCACCAGTAACCAATATGTTTCTCATCGTTTTTGCTTCCGTTATCCAAATGGCGAGAGTTAGCTAGCAGTGGATCACTGCCAGTCGATACACCTGCATTATGCGCCGGTTGCCTAAAGACCAACACAGGAGAACTTGGACACTCAGAAGAGCGTAGTATTTAACATAATAACATTATTAGGTGCAGGTCAGAGCGGGTCGCGTTCATTGCAATTATTTGCAAGGCGTCCTGTGCCAGGTCTCCCGTGACATGGGCTCAAGCGGATTCGCCTGACGTACCCGAAAACAATGGTCATCAACCCTCACCATGCTTACCCAGCTGCCACCTTCGAAGCCATTCAGATCAGGGAGGCTGTCTATGTTCATGGCTATTTGTCGCTGGGCTTCATTCAGTGACTTAAGGAGAGCAACGTCCATGACCACGGCGCCGTTATCCGTCAGGGTGCGGGGCTTTTCCAAAGCTTCGTTGATCTGGTTAATAGCGTGCCGAATCGCGCCATAGCTTAAATCCAGGCGGTGTTCGGGGGATTCTGGCAAGGGCTGTTTTTGGCCTGGAATTGCATTAGCGGGGGTATTGGGCCTGCTCAGGTCAATTATAGCTGTGTGATCAGCAGCGGTATTTTCATCCTTCGATACCTGGGCCCTGGATGGCGGTGGTTGAGCTCTCACTGTGGATAGAAACACAGAGACCGGCCTTGGTTTGGCACGGATAACGCCGAGCGAATCATCTCCGTCTGACGCAAACAAAATAGCCACTGCATGAACAACCAGTGAGCAGATCGCGGCCAACAGTATTCCTCGATGCAATCTATCTTGCCTGGCCGGTTCTGCGGTGAACGTTTGCATCAAGCTGTGTTTTTAGGACGCGTAATAGATCGACCATCATCCAGCAGGCGAGTTCCCATATCTGACCCAGGTATCAGTTCAGATCCCGTTTTAACGCTTAAATAGAGCGGTTTCAGCCAATAGGACCATTTCGGTGGATTTATCCACATATGCGCATAATATATATTATGTTAAATAGAATATTTGGACACGTAGTTGTCCACAGCGATGTGTAAAACAGCATTAATTATGAGATTCAGGGCACATGTGAGATTGAGATACCTGATGCCCTATTTCCTTGAATTCATGTGAATTCTTGGGGTGAACGGTACTAGGCACCAAAGGCGATGCGTTCAGGAAAGGCCTACGCTAGGGGTAACCTCCCCGAGATATATGGCCAGCTTTACTTTCCTCTGGTCCAGTGCGTAGATGCACTAAGTTTGAATTGTGGGCTGTTGGAACCTTGTGCTGAACTTAGGAGGGTCTGTAGGGAGACAATTTTTGGGTGTTAGCAATGACCACGAGTCTTTTTCGGCAGCGTGTCAGAGCTACATATAGATGTTTAGGGCACTCAAACCTATGGGCATCAAGAACGACAACTGTATCGAATTCAAGCCCCTTGGTAAGAAGCGTGGTGCCAATATGCCTGCCCTCTATCTTTCGACCCGCTCTCCGTACATTATTTCGCTGCTCCTTCATGCCTTCATACACAGAAAGATTTTTGGCCATAGCAATGTCAATCGCCTTATTGAGGCTGCGCAAAAGCTCTTTCCTTGTGCATGAAAAAGCAGGCAAGTCTGCTACCTTTTCGAGAGCCGCTGATAGAGTCCTAAGGCTCCCCCCTCCTCCAAGGCAGTTCTTCAAATCGTTTACATGGCCTTTTGCTGCATCGCCGCGTTTATTCTTAAAGTCGGAAGGACCGAACCACTTGTCCACTTCTGTTTTGGTATACAGTTCACCGGCCAATTTTTTAAGCACTGGATATTTTTCAGTTGCATCAAACTCGTCAGCGGCTCGAGCGAGCCTATAGAAGGTTTTGTCATCGATACTTTCGATAGGCGTAATGTCCTTATAGCGACTAGAAAACTTTAATCGTGGCTCAAGATTCACAGTATTGGGATGAATAATCAGAAGACTTCCTTCTTTTCTGACATCCTTTATTTTCTGCGCTGGAGGGCTGCCCGGGACATAATAACCAGTTGATCCATTAACATATTCAATGGTGGTGTCGTACCGGCTCAGGTCAATGTCTTCCCCCTCTTCGAGGTTTCTTCTAATTGTGTCCAGCGCTTTGCCAAGTGCTGCATTCCCAGCAAGCTCCCATCTATGGGGCGTTGAGAGCGGCGGAAATCGATAGAAATCATCTAAATCCGAAGAAAAATCCACCAGGTCACCGTTGAAGTTGAATATGCCTTGCAAGGCGTCACCAAAAATTCGAAGCGGAAGGTGCTTCGCAAGAGTCATAATTAGTGAATGGTGTTCGTGTGTGCAGTCTTGATACTCATCGACAAAGATGCCTGTATAGCTCGCTGTGACAACGTGATGAACGGCTGAAATTGAGAGGATCTCGATCGCTTTAGTGAGGATGAATGGGTGATAATTCTTTCTATCATCCTGTTCTGGCGCATCTGAACCAGAGTAGAATGACTGTACATACTTCTGCGCAAAACTGCTTATCGTCTCAACGTTAAACTTGGCAGTATCTACCTGCTCATCCTTTAGCTTTTTCTTAATAGATGCGACACCGGCATGTGTATGAGTAAGAATAAGGCTCTTTCCCGTGGTGTGCTTCAAACACTGAGCAAGAGTGAAGGTCTTTCCATAGCCGGCGGGAGCTACCAACAGCACCTTATCGTGTGAAAGAAAAGACGAATAGTCCATTACTCATCAATCCACTCATTAAGCCCTTCAATGATTGCGCGAAGCGATTTTCCTTCCATCTCTAACAGGGAGCTAAGTATTATGTTTCCAAATTTTTCACCGTGATCTATTCGCTTAAACCACTCTTTGTCCCTGACTACTGAGACAGCAGCGAGAGCTTTCCGTATTTCTGGGGTATCAGTATCCCGCCAGTTCTCACTAAATACAGTAGGCGGTTCGCATTTACTTCGTAAGGCATCGTCTATTGACGCAACCGTCCGTCCTTGAGAATCTATGACATACTCCACAGCCTTGAGAATTGAGCTCCATGGGAGGTCTCGGAATGCCTGCGACTCGATTGAGTTTCCGGACTCACAGTCAAAGATCGCTATAGACTCGCTCCTCATAGCATCTTTAGAAGGTTTGGGATCCACATCTGAATCACATAACACAGACACACTTATGCCTGCCTGTGAAATATCGATCGCTCTTTTAGAGAAAGAATTTCCTGTCCCGTCTACATACGCACACCCATTAAAAGACATAGGTGTTCGTTCCTTCGAAATTCGGTATTTGTCTATCGCACGACAAATTCCAACTTCAGTCGCCCCCTCACAGACTATCACCTTCTTGGCAAAAAAAGCTTCGGGGCAAGCACGAACGACACCCTGGATTTTAGTGCTATCGATATCAAGATATTCAGACTTGATTGTCCCCGTACTTCTATCACTGTGCACTATGAGTAAACTACCTACTTCTAGTTCAGTAACAACATCACGAGAATGTGTTGTCATGATCACCTGGCCTGGACTACCAGTCTGCAAGGCTCTAACAACGTGCTTGACCCGGTCCGGCTCTAATCCCTGCTCTACTTCGTCTATGAGAGCGATGCCACCAGTTCTTGCTACTGCGGTTTGTATAGCCATCGAAGCAAGACGTTTCGACCCCTTGCCCATCAGCCTGAAGGGTACATTTCCTAGATGAAGACTAACCTTTCCCTCTTTTATGTTCATGTCTTTGAAGTCAAGAGTCGTTTGGATTGCATCAATATCTAGACCTAATATTGCGGCATGGTCCCTTACAGATCCCGTGACACTTTCAAAATGTTGAAAAGCAGCGCTATCAAGTTTTGACTTGGCTTCGCGAATTGCTTCTAAAACAACCTTTTCCTGTTGTTCGTCAGGGGCTTCGTTTTTGAAGAGCGCATACAGAGGATTTCCTTTGTTCCAGGAAAAGTGGCTATCTACATAGTCTGAGATCATGAAGCAATTCAGTTTGGCTCGATCTCGAGCTGATATATCTTTCGCTTGCCCTGCTCTTCCACTTAATACACGCCATTTAGGCTCAAGGTCTTCCTCGACACGAAGCTCTATGGTCAATGCGGGGATGGTTTCAGAGGAAACCTCGTTTGTGACGCGTCCTATATCCGGCAAGTATCCTTTTATGAATAGACCATACTTTCCTTCTGTCAGAAGCTCTTCAGGAACATCAGACAACGAAACACATATCACGAGCGCATTACTGGTATTTAGGCCGTAGAAATCTGTATCGTAAATAGGCAAGTTCCATGCAGAGGAAAGGACATAGTTTATTGCATCGAGTATGCTCGTTTTCCCAGCATCGCCTCGCCCGACCAGACAAACCACGTCTCTATCAAACATTTGCGAGAATGAGCTAATGCCTCTAAAGTTTTCAATTGATAATTCGACAATCCTAGTCATACTACGTCTCGTGAGTCCTTTCTAAAATTTAAGTCGTACCGTTTTTCTGGGAATTATCCTGGCGTTATCAGCTGCTCTCGCTATCTTCTAACAGAAAATCACGCAAATCTTTAAGCTTGTTTAGTAGTTCGTCAAATGTGACTATCTCTACATCCTTTGAATTTCTTCGGAAAAGCTCAAATGACTTTCTCTCCTCTTTATCTTCAGGAACAGTTCCGACAATCAAAACACATTGTGTTGCATAGGCCTCCATGTCGTAAATTCCAGTGTTCTCCTTTAACATCGCAATTTCTTTTTGGAATTTGTATTTCTGGTCTAGCACTTGATTAACAGAGCCAGCCACATCCTTGGATGGTGTATAGACACTTTCACGGTATGGCGTCTTGTTCAGTAGCTTTGTTTGAGGCGTTTTTATTTCGAATATTGCACAATTGTTTGTCATACTGTTTTTAACCAAAAAGTCAGTAATCTTATCCCCCTCTCCGGTTAACTTTCTTCCGCCAACCGAAGCTTGATCATGGATTTTTACAATGGGATAACCGAACGCCAGATTGAGAATGAACGGGTTCTGATTGAGCAAATTCTGCCAGTGACTCTCTGACAATCGGCGCTGCATCATCCGTTCATACTTCTCAATCAGCTGCTCCAAAGTAACAAGCTCTATCGTATTCTGAAGTTTAACGAGACTTTCCGGGCTATCTTTCGCAATTGCCTTCTTGTTCTCTTCAATCAGAGCAACGGCCTTTTTCTGCTCAGACTTTGAAAGACCTTGAGGTATTGAAGGTGAGGATCTTGCAATTAATCTTGTTAACGCATCGTTGCCAACAAAATAGGGCTTCTGCGGGTAATCTTCATTATCAAGAAAATATGCGATTAGGTTGTTCGTAGTAACTGACTTTATCTTCTTTGATGCTAGACGTGCACGATTCGTAATTCTATTCATGCTTTTCCGGAACTCCTCAAACTCTCGATATTTCATTGTGAATATCGAGTCTTTTTCTGAAATGTGAGTCTCGGCTGTCTTACTAATTACTAAGTGCTCAATACCTACCTGCTCCAGAAAGTCGATAATCGGCATGAAGTCTTTCAATAAACCCAACCCAAAGTCATAGTCTTTTATAAATGCCGAAGGCAATTCTTCCAACATTTCTATCACTTCTTCAGTTGATTCTGGTAATCCGAAGCCAAAACCTTCTAGCGTTATACTACGAACCACATCATATTTCGGCTCGAGAAAACCCGAGTTTCGAGGCAGTGTATTCAGCGGATAGATTGATACGAAGTCTTTCGTGATATCAACATCTAGGATATGCCGCTTATATAGTTCGGGCTTCTCAGATTTTAGTCTCGCCTCTCTTAAGCGCTCGTGAGGTGGAATATAGAAGACTCCAATAAACCCTGAGTGGTATTCCTCGATGGAGAGTTCACCAGGCTCAGGAACACCAATTCTGGTGGGATAAATTCGAGCCATTATTCAAGCACTCCTTCGCGGCCTACAGCAATTTGATTCGCCGAGAATCATATATCTACATCCCTTACAGTTCCGTTATAGTTCGAAGGCAGAACGAGTTGTCTCGTTTCGCGCTGAAAGAACTAGATGTTGGAAGACGGCTTCTGTCTTCTCGTCCACTTCTTCCGGGGCGAAGCTCCCTGGGAGACCAGTCTTGTCATCCCAGAGGAAGTCCTTAATCTTCACCTTAATTTGATCTCTTGCGCCTTGGCGCTCGGTGAAGTTATGGAGCCGTGCTAGCTCTTCTTTTAGTGTCCTGTAGAGACCTTCTGCCACTTTCTTTATACGCTCGATTTCTCGTTTCTCAAGCTCCGGCTTCAACAGCAAATCAAACAGTGCCAGGGATTTTTCATTGAGCCCCTCTTTGACAGCGCGTTTTTCCTCTTCGCTTAATCCTACAGCTAGTATTAGTAGTGCCTCGAAAGTCTGCTCAATGGTAACTCGATCCTTTTCGTTGTTATATTCATCAACAATTTCCTCATAGCGCCGCTGGAAGTCCATTCTCGTAGGGTTTTGCATTAACATTATCAGAAGCTTCTTTTCGATAATTTCCTTTAGACTGTGGACAGTAGTGTTCCTCGCAGGAGAGCGTTCGAACTCTCTTCGAAGTCGGTCAAAATCGATCTGACTAATGTCATATAGCTTGCTGGTTTTTGCATCTCTTACTTCCTTGGGCTCGATGCATTCTTCGACTATCTTGTGTAGCGCTTGCATAATATCGGAAATGTCGGCTTTATCTACATCGTCTTTCAGGCTCTTATAGATAATGTGGATAGCGTCATAAGCATGGCGATAGTCATTCACGCCCTTGATTGACAGGCCGGCTTTAAACTTTTTGAAGACCTCGCGACAGATAATCTCAAAGCGCTTTCTAGTTTCATCGCTTTCATTAATCGCTTCTTTAGCATCAATGATAGCTTTGTTTCGCTCGAAGCCTGTCTTCTCTAGCACATCTTCAAGGCGGAATGAGCGATGCTCCAGATAGCCGCGCACCGATTCGATGGCCTCCTCCAGATCCGCCAGTAGCTCTTCTTTGGGCTTAGTAGGGTCACTTCCCGGCGGCGGGTCGGTCGTATCATCCCCCTCCCCTTTATATCCGGCAAAGGTCGCCAGTGCCTTCCGTAAATTCTTTAGAATGCCGCAATAATCAACGATAAGACCGTTATTTTTGCCCTCATACACCCTGTTGGCCCGGGCTATCGCCTGCATGAGCGTGTGAGCTTTAAGCGGCTTATCCAGATACAGCGTTGAAAGGCTCGGCACATCAAAGCCGGTCAGCCACATTGCACAGACTATCGCGACACGGAAGGGATGCTCTTCGCTCTTGAAGGCGGATTCCATGTCAATTCGCTTGCCATCGGTGGTCTCGAAACCCTGCTTGATTAGCTGTCGATGCGGTTTGATATCAAGATTCCATTTTGCGAACTTCTCTACCTCTCCCTGCTCCTCACTCACTACTACGGCAGCAAGTGTCTGACGCATCCAGTCCAGCTTGCGTAGTAAGTCAAGCTCCTCCTGGGTATCGTTACAGCCAGTTATCTCTTTCTCGAGCTTGGCGGTGCGTGCGAGCCACCTGAGCACGGCCATCTCGCCTTCAAGGTACTGACACTCGATGGCGGGAATTCTTGAGCCTAGCTCTGGACAAGGGGAAAACAACCACCTTTCCGTCTCATCGTCGGACCGGCCAAGAATGGACCTGGCGATGTAACGTATGTCTTCAATTTTTTGTTCCATGAGACACCTCCACTGCACTAATAGTAGTCGATAATAATCACTAACATAGTAATCGTGAGTTACTAACTGTCCTCATGTCACGGAGTCATAGTGCCTGTATC
Organism: Halioglobus maricola; assembly: GCF_009388985.1. Lineage (NCBI taxonomy): Bacteria > Pseudomonadati > Pseudomonadota > Gammaproteobacteria > Cellvibrionales > Halieaceae > Halioglobus > Halioglobus maricola. Next base: position 2,163,967 of record NZ_CP036422.1, on the reverse strand, counting down.
CACCTGATTATTATGGTATTTTTGTGTGCCCATCCAAAGGTTTGCGCGTGCTCATAGCTAAAACTAAAGTCAAAAATTTGCCACTAGTCGTGGGCTTCATCACTGTGTGGCAGAACTTTGATTAAAATGAGACTCCGGATACATTGGACGAGGCTACAACCCATATACGAGCCCCGGCGATCAAGAAATTCCCCTATGACCTACCGCGAACCGAATCCGGGTATATATAAATGATTGATCTAATCACTGAGGAGCTATTAACACGGAGGATCCCGGCAAGATACGGTGGTCAAGTAATTCCTGATCGTCCGGGGTATTACGCCATTTTCGTTACTTGTTCTGGTGATCTTCCAGGTTGGCTGCGGTGTGCTATCGATCAAAGTGGACTGCTGTATCTGGGCATCGCGAGGAAATCACTAGAGACAAGGCTCTTCCGCCAGGAACTCCGACATAAAAGCCCTGCCACGTTCTTTCGGGGGCTTGGTGCTACATTAGGTTATCGACCTCCCGTGGGCTCTCTTTGTGGGAAAAGTAACCAAAAAAACTACAAATTTTCGCCAGAGAACACGGCGGCGATTATCACCTGGATAGATGCCAACCTTGAAATTTCCTGGGTTGTTTCAGATATGCCTGAGCACAAGGTTGAGAAAGCTATGATCCGAAAACTCGCTCCGCCAATGAATACTGCGCATAATCAGAAGGCACTTCCTCAGTTATCTCAACTCAGAGTTGAATGCAGGGAAATTGCATGTCGTGGATCACAAGCCTCACGTAATGGCTCTCAAGAGTAGTCATTGTATTTCACTTAGGGACCGCCCTATAGTGGCGGCGGCATGCACTCTGGATATTCCGCAGCTATCTGTAGTAGGTCGCGCTGTAGCGTTTGTTGACCTGAGAGAACAACTGCATGCATACAAGAAATTAAGGCCAACCCATTCGCATTTCGGAGAACATCCTGAAGTAATTCAGTCGGATATCCGTCCCGATGTCTGCTGATTGGATGGACCCCTGCGTGCGCGTACGAATTCAACGCTTTCCAGGAGTTGTCCTTAAAGCGGGCAAGGGCTGAGAAGGCCTCATGAGGGCCACTTTTTTCTAGTGATTCCATCATCTTCATGACTTGAGGCATGTTCTTCGCCGCTTGCTCTGATTCGAACGAGAGATGTACAGTCAATTTGGAGACTTGTGTATCACTGGCTGCATAGGCAAGCCATAGAGATCTCGTAATAGCCTCAAATTGAGCCCGGTGAAGTACTACAGCTGAGGGTAATAAGTCGTCTCGCAGTAGTAGGCGTACTGATTCCCAGTACTCGAGCGACAAAGAGGCCGCGACATCACTGACTTGCAGCCGCTCCGAGCTATTGGCCAGCGGTAGCTGGATGACCTGGCCCCACTTCTTAGCAAGGCTGTCCGTTTCTTCAAATACACACATGTAGATCGCTAGAGTTTTCCTTCCCGCCCAATTCTATTCAGTAGTATTCTGGCTTATGCTTAAATATATCGGTAAATCGATCAGGGTTCGATAAGGGGGCGTAATCGCTAAGCAGTCGCGTCGCTTCAGCAATATAGGTTTGAACATTGCAGTTATTTGGGTAACTCTTCGCCATATCTTCAAGAAGGGTGTTAATCTTACCAACGCGCTCATGCTCTTCAGCGAGCGCCACTAGTGCCGATATCATTTCCTGCTGCCTTCGCTGTTTCGCCTCCTCTCTTCGCCTTTTTTCTGCCGCGATTTCGTAGAGTCGTTTAGATTCTATACGCTCCTTCGTGCGGTTGACCTGCTGCTCTGCTGCCACTATAAATGCTTCGATGATATCGGGGATGCATTCTTCAATTAGTCTCTTCTTTGAGTCCGTCCATTTGAATTTATAATCTGCTGGTGCTGCAATTCCTTCGATCGAGAAAGTCAGCTTCCCAGTTGGATCGTATTCGTGCTTGGGTCCCGACACGTATCCCCATTTCTTTTTATGCTGAATATCCTCTCTTGTAAGCTCTCGCTTATGCTGTGTTACCCTTTCTTTGATACGAAATTTCACATTCTCTTCACCGATCCTGAAGTAAGTATCCCCCCTTCCCCGTCCATACTTAGGCGATGCATGGCCGAACTCCCAACCAAATGCTGTACACAATTTGATCAGCCCGCTGGTGAGCAAGCAGGCTCGCTGTAGCGAGCCTTCCGTAACGACTATGTCTAGGCTGTCACTGCTGTTATAAGGACTCTCGACAAACCCATAGCGGTTGAAGGGCTTCTTCAGTAGGGATGACTTAAACGCCCGGACGCGCGGATGTGCGCTTCTCAGTGACTCTGGTAGGGTCGCACTGATGGCGGCAGCTATACGCTCATCATCCAACGGGAGACGGTTAATCTCTTTTTCTAACACAGTTGGTGACGGGGAAGTCGTGTATACACACTCAACCAATTCGAGATCTTCGGCACCTTCTGGTAGCTTGGGTCGCTTCACTGGTTTCCATGAGCGACCTTTGCCCAATACCCAACGGGCGGCCTCGGGATGTCGTGTTTGATGCACTTCTTTGTAAGGGCTACATCACTTATGGCAAACACCTTGGAAAGCTGAGTACGTGGAGTCGTCCAGATGAGCTCGTATAGAAACTCCCGTGTCATGTATGAGGTGTAGCCGTGGGAATTTAGGGTCATCCTTGTAGCTCCTCAAAAAGAATTTAAACAAACATCGGCCAACTTACCTATGCCAGGATGCTACATGTTCAAATATACAGTAGTATCAATATCTTTCGGTAAACCCTAGGCTTAATGAGTCTAGAAGAAACGCCACTATTGAACCTGATTAGTTGCCCAGAACAGGTGATTTGGTTGCAAAACGTACAATTTGCAGTTCTCTGCGACTGATACCACGTCATGTCCGGGACCAAAGGATAAGGAATATCTAGCTTAGTGCTGTCGCTCTTACGCCTCATCACTCAGCAGTAAAGGATCTACGGGAAAGCACTTGGAATTAAGGCTAATGCCTAAAACATCACTAGGACTTATAGAAATATACAGCCCTTGCTGTTCCAATAGGGAAACCGGTAAGTCATGTTTTTTACTGACGAACGATTCAATTTTTTCAGGCCACTGACGAGCAAATACCGTGAGCAGGTTGTGCAGTGCCTGTCACTGCTCTATGAACGTCAATACAGCTCAAATGCGGATTATGGGTCCTCCCTCAGCCGCGAGCAGCTAATAGAAATCTTTGAAGAAGCCATAGCACGCTCCTCCTCCCATATCTTCGAAGACGAAGGGGCCACCAAGGAACAGCGGTTTAAATCACATCGAGATCAAGCCACCTGGACACTAAACCAGCTTCTCGAGGCAGGATGGCTTGAAAAACAAGTGGATACGGCCACTTTGCAGTCGACATTTCCATTCAGCCGAATGGGCAGGATTTTTACCCTCGCCCTGGTAGAGTCTGACAATACCCAGATTCGTACTCGACACCGCAATACTCGCAATACACTCAACGCCCTGGAGGCATTCCATCGTCGTGGTGAGATCTATGATCTACTAGATGCTTATGAGTACTCTGAACGAATCATCACGGACTTTACCGATGTCATCTCTGAACTAGAAGAACGTAAACGTGAACTGGTCCGGGAAGTAGAAGCACAGCAACTAGCGCAACAGGCCACTGACCACTTTTTTGATTTTATGGAGAAACGCTTTACGCCGGATATAGCGGTCCGACTTTCTGCTGATAGCGTCGAAAAACACCGCGAAGATATCAATAAATCGATAAGAAAAATCAAAAGGAAAAGCCGAGAAGAAAAGGCGGATGCAGAGAAGTCACTTCGTAGGACCGTTCCAGACCTTTGTCAACATGAGCGGTCCTATCTCATTCATATTCTCGAAACGATTGATCAGCGCATGCGGAACGCATCAGAAATCATGTTGCCTGCGCTGCGACGTTCACTTAACAGTTTTACCCGCAGAGCAGACATCATCATCCGTCAAATCAGCTACATGAACAGCCATAACAATAATGATCTCGTGGAGATTTGTGCCGAGTTATCCGATTTATCGGATTCGGACTATGAAGAACGCATGGCCCTAGCTTCCGATCTGATGGCTACGATGAGCGTTGCTCTGGTAGACCCTAAGCAGATACGGCTCAATGAGCGCAAACAGAAGCAATGGGTGGATAGCTCAGTACATGAGCAGAAAGCTATCGATAAGGACGCTCAGCGAGACTTGATGATACAGCAAGTACTTGATCAAGCCTTCATGATCAATCGAAAACACGTCAGTGATTATGTTGTGAGCTCGCTTAAGGCAGGCAAGCGGATATCAACTCGCGACCTGTCAGTCGATGACGCGAAAGACCTGATTGCGATGGCGCATGTCATCGAGATTGGGGCAGTGAATAATCTGAATTCAGATTTGGAGTTTCGGGTTACCCCGACAGGCAACCAAGTTACTGATTCTGAATACTATGGATGTTATGACGAATTCACCATCGAATTGGTAAGAGATGATCGTCAACATAAGAATGAGCTTTAAGGTAGAGGAATGATAACGGACGTTATTCAAGAAGCGCTGAGTCAAAGCCATATATCTAATGACGAGTTTTCTGAACTAGTGATACGGCTACTGGATCACGGTGTGATCACACGTGAAAAAAGCCAGGTAGAGACCCAATTGTACGACCGCTATGTACAGTGTGAGGATCTAGTCGAGGACTATTTGTCACCACTCAAGGTTCGCATTCAGCATGACCGAAAGTTTGGATTTATTCGATTATTTCCACCCGGAGCAACGGTTTCAGGTATGCCAGACATTGAAGACACGCCATTCAATGGAGGTTTTCGCGTTAAACCCAGCCAACAGGACATTGCCACCATTCTGGTACTGCGTGTGGAATATGAGAAATCCCTTCGTGAGGGGCACGTTGATGAGAACGGTTGCGTCTTAATAGCAATGGAGAGCGTTGCCATTTCCCATAAGAGTCTACTGAAGCGGCCTTTACCTGAGGTCCAAGGTGAGCGCTTAGCGATCTTCAAGAAGCTGCGCCAATTGCGACTGATCGATTTCAATTTGGAAGAAAGTATTGGTGATAAGGATAGTTGGGTCAGTATTCAACCGTCGATTGCCACGTTTGTCAGCGACGATGTACTCAGTACGCTGTATCCGATTGAAGGAGCTATGAACAATAAGGAACCCCGGCATGTTTTGTAAGCGCATTATCTACGTAAACTGGGGCAATATCCCCAATATGGAGTGCGACTTTGGCCCTATCAACCTGTTTTCAGGTGGTAATGGTTCGGGTAAAACCACTGCGGCAGACGGTCTCCAATCATTAATGACCGCAGCCTATGAGAATCTGTATAACTACAATCCTGGGCAGGATGAAACCACTCAAAGAGGCCGTGGTGGAAAACAGGTACGCACGCTAGCCTCCTATGTAATGGGGTGCGACGATGGAAGTTATTCTCGCTTACGTATGACGGATGGTTACATTGCGGGTATCTTCCACCCCACTCAAGGCGAGTCGGCGGAGCCCTTTACCGCAGTCATGTGTGTGCGTGCAAAGCTAGATGAAAGTACCAGTCCCAAACAGGCAAGGCAGGAAGAAATAAAATTCCTGATTGTGCCAGGTCATGAGTTGTCTCTAGACCACTTCATTCTAGAGGAGAAAATCGGGAAAACTGTTGTTACTTTTGAGCGAGTAGACCAGAGTCTCCAGATAAAGCTAGGAAAGAGTGCGGTCGAGGTATATGACAAGAAAGGCCAATACCTACGTCGCCTCTATGGAGCGTTCAAAGGGTCTTCTTCCGCAGTATCGGACCGGGAAGCAAAGCATGCTGCCAGAACGTTCTCCAACTTCATGGCTTACAAACCGGTGAAAAGCATCTCAGAGTTTGTGGCCAACCAGATACTGGAACCTAAGGATATCTCTGATGACATCCGTCAGGTCGCAGAACTCATGAAGACAATACACGGAATGGAGGAAGAAACGCGAACCATCAACGATGCTATTGTGAATCTAGACAACGCTCTCTCCTCTTCAGAATCCTACATAGCCAGTTGGCTAGATTTGTGCGTTACCGAGTACGCCGAAGTTGCACGTCAAAACAAAGTTAAGCAAGGGGACTATCTCGCAGCAAAGGATCAACAGCGTAACAACGAGCAATCGATTAGTGAAATGCAAAGGGACATCGAGCAATCGATCGAGAAACGAAAGCACGTTCATAGCCAACTTGTCGAATTCGAAGCGCAGCGTCGGGGCATTGATACACTTAAAACCAAGGATGAACTTGATAAGTCTATTGAGTTCATTAAGGGGAGGCTCACTGGCGTCGCTGGGCCTTTCCTGACACAGAACCAGAAATTTGGGAAGAATCATACTGCGGCTAAGGAGCTGTCCTCTAAACTCAAGCAGACTTCTCTAGGAGTCGACATCCCCTACGTGGATACTGCCGGTTTCAACAGATTGTTAAAGCAGGTGATAGATGGACCTGCTGACAGCAATATTGACGCACAGCAGTTGTTCACTAAGGACTGGGTGAATATTGCCTCACTGGAGCACTCGCTCGATGAAGTGGTAAATCTTGAGTCGACTCACAACGCTTTTGCGGCAATGCTTAGTGATAACGAGCGTGATGGTTCTACTAAAAACCTTCGTGATCAGGTGTTGTCTCTACATGGTACCAAGCACGGACAAATGGCCCGCGTCGAGGAACAGGTCAGATCAAAAGAGAAAGAGATACAAAAGCTTCAGGGCCATACCGTTAGCTATCCTCCTCATATCTCTGCGGCAGTTGAAGCGATTGAAAAACAGTGCCCCAGTGCAAAACCAGTTGTACTCTGTGACTACATTGAAGTCTCAGATCCTAAGTGGCAAATGGCGATTGAAGGTTATATGGGGGGGGCCAGGTTTTCGATATTGGTTGAGCCTGACTATGAAGCGGATGCTATACGGCTAGTTCGCTCTCTGAAAGGCAGGCGTAATTCCGCCAAAATTATTCAGGGAAGAAAGGCCCAAAATGATGCCCAGCGTAAATGCTCTGAACCAGGTTCAATCCTGGACGTGATGACCTTTACTCACAAATATGCTGAATATTTTGTGCAAGCCTCTTACGGCAATCTCTTGCGGGTAAGTAACGAAAATGAACTTAAGGACCAGCGTCGAGCTGTCACACCTGATGGCCTGGGTTCTGGTAACTACAGCATGTTTCGGTGTGATATTAGTGATGGTGAACTCGTATTTGGCCAAGGCGCTCGAGAACGAGCGCTAATCGCTAAAAATAACGAACTTAAGCAATTAAGTGGCCAGCTTGAATTAGTCTCTGCTGAATACCACCGCGTAGGTCGTATAAAAGATCTCATGGATCAAGTACGGCCTATACATTGCACCTCTATGATTAATGAAATGCTGTCTCTTTATCGTGACCTCCAGGCGGCCGAATATCAGCTTGAGTCACTCGATCTATCGGACTTTGAGGAGCTCGAAGAGAGATTAGAAGCACTCAATTCCGAGCACGAAGCCATTGATCAGAGTATTCAAGCCTTAAATAAAACCTTGGGCAACCACCAAAAGGAGTCAACCACTTTAAAGGAAAAGGTAGAGCGACTGGCTGATGAAAAGGAAAAACTTGAAGAAGAACAAGGTACCAAGGAAGAACTTGTAGTTAAGGCAGCACAGATCTACCCTAGTCATGATGCATCTCAAAGATTAGTACACGCGGACGCGCAAGCGGCACAAGCAGGCAGTGATTTTGATTTTTCTGATGTCATTGAGAGAGCCAAAGCAGATCTAGAAAAGTTTGATCGCGATCTTTACTATCAAGTCTCTGCCCATAATCAAAATAGCAACAGCTACAACGTCATCGTGTTCCCCGAGAATTTTGGGCCTAAACACGACGACACCTACTTCAAGAAGATTGTTGGCCTCAAAACCGAGATAGAGGTCGTAAACAACATACTCAACAATAATGTATTAGTGGGCAAGCAAGAGAAGCTGGGAGAGTTAAAAGAGAGCTTCAATACAGCGTTTGTGACAAATCTTTGCCATTCAATCTACCAGGCCATCAACGATGGTCGGCGTTTGTTGGATGATCTGAACAGCGAGCTCGATAATCATGTCTTTGGTACGGATAAAGAACGTTTTAGTTTCGCCTATAAATGGGTTCCGGAGTTCTATGATTTCTATCGCTTCTTCAAGGAGATAATCGAAATTCCAAGCTTGGGCGATGGGACTACCCTATTCGATGCCGAACTGAGCGATAAATCTATAGAAGTCCGTGACCGACTGATGTCTATGCTATTGGACAAGGACACTCAGTTTGCCCTACGAGAACTGGAACGCATCAGTGATTACAGAAACTATCGGCACTATGAAATCTATAAAACCCCGGAGAACAAGGAACAGATTGCGCTTAGTACCTATGGAACTGGTTCTGGCGGCCAACTAGAAACGCCAGCCTACATCATTCGATCAGCGGCTGTGACATCAGCCTTTAAATTCAACGAGGGAAATGCACATTGCAGAATGGTTCTCGTGGATGAAGCTTTCTCCAAAATGGATGAAACGCGCTCTCGCGAGGTGATTAACTACCTTACCGAAGCTTTGGGTCTACAACTAATTTTCATCATGCCCACTAGTAAATCAGGACCATTCCTAGATCTGATTAGCAATCAGGTCGTCTTCAGCAAATGTCCTTCTGAAGAAAAGATTGGAGAACTAGAAACACAGGTACTGGTGGATAGAAAAACCTGCAACAAGGATAAAATCAAGGCCCTGTGGGCGAATCATAGAAAGACTGTCAGCCAACAAGTCATGTTGGACTTTATGGAAGACGTGGTGTGAAACGTACAGTATGAGTCTAGTGCCGCCAGCCGATGCGCCCATCTGGGTGTCTGATTATGAGGATATCAACCGTCTTTTGTCGAGTTTTCTCGACAAAGCCGACACGGGGACTCGGCTCCTAATAAGGTTGACCCCCAAATCCACACCGTCATTATTTGAATACAACAGCGAAGATGCGCCTGTTGTTTGGTCACTAATTCAGAAGCTCGAGGCGGATTTCGGAATACTTGAGATTGAGCCAGATCGCGCTGAGACTGGAAAAGAAGTCTATGAGAACGCTAAAGTCCGATTCAACAGCGACCATGAAGAAACGGTCAGGCAGTGGCTGAATCGCCCCAAAAAACTACCCTATAAGGATGAGTGGCAGCAGGCCGCCAGCTCCATGCAGTGGTCTCATGCGACTGCTCGTCAATTTATCGGTGTCAATCCTCTCCAGTATCCGAATAAAGGCGCTCAAGAGATATTAAACCAGCTTCTGTCTTTAGAGGTGGCGCTTAGTATACCCGCCACACTTCGCTCCCTTTCGGCTCGCCACTTCTGGGGCGACTCAAAATACTTGGATAATAAGGAAGAATACCTCGTATCAGCATTTCCACATCGAAGTGATAAGGTGATCCCACGGCCAATCCTCGTCAACGTGTATATCCCCGAAGAATTTTCATCGGTTCTTTTTATTGAAAACCAGGACAGTTTTCAGATGATGGCCGATTACCTTTTCCGCTTAGAAAACAGCCAGATAGCTATCGTCTACACGGCAGGATTTAGGGGCTCGGCGTCCCGTATCAGGGATGCGGGTGGCTATTCTATCAGTCAGATGCATCCAGCGTCTGATCGGACCCTTCAGCGTTTCATTGCTTGGTGGGAAAAACACTCAGAAGAAGACATTGCATGTTCGTTCTGGGGTGACCTGGACTATTCTGGCCTTGCAATTTTGGCAGCATTACATGGTATTTTTACGAGTATCACGGGCTGGAAGCCAGCCTATGATTTGATGCGCCAGCAGCTTAGAGCAGGAAACGCTCACCCAATTTCCTCTGGGAGTAAAGGTACCCAGGTGGACCCTGGTACAACCGGCTGTTTTTATGCGGATCAAGTGTTGCTACCAGATATTAGAGAGAATAACTTGTTTGTCGACCAAGAAATCGTAAACGTTACAGAATTGGAAGAATACTTACAGCAAGTAAACTAGTTCTCAGACCCGAGATGGTCTCGATGATTGCGCTAGATAGAGGCATAGAAAGTCATTTTCCGCCTGTGAACAATTGTTCAAGCCTAACCTGGATCAGCTTAGACTGTCAGTTTTTTTTAGGCCCATGTTTTATGAAGCTGCGTTCGATGAACCAAGATTTGTGTTATATATCATCCCTCTAGTTTATGTCCGGTTGATACTATGAGATCGCTATCGAACCAAAGAGTCTGGTCGCACCTTTCGATCGTTTCGAATGAGAAGTCGACTAATAGAGAAATACGGGAGAGTGAGCCTCTTAGGGTAAATACATTCCGCGAACTGGTTCCCGTAGTCGCCCGTATCGCGAATCATAATCCAGATTACACTCTGTTTTTTAGGGGCCAACCGAAAGATTACTTACTCAGTTCTGGTCTTAGCTCTATTTACCCATCAATTTTTCGGAGTCCCGGAAAAAGCCTACGGATCGACGAGCTTAGTCGACGTTTTCAAAAGCTGGATGCTTGTTCTCAAATGCTACTCTCGAAGCTTGATAAAGCAAATATCGAAGGAATAGAAAAACTTAAAAAGTTCCCCGAACTGCTGTGGTCGATCCTTCAACACTACGAAGTATGCGACACGCCGCTGATCGATCTAACGCATTCTCTCCGTGTTGCCGCATCCTTTGCCCTGGAAAAATGTGATTCCGAGGGGTACCTTTTTGCTTTCGCGCTTCCGCACCCTCAAGGGACGATTACATACTCTACTGAAGATGAGCTTCTCAACGTCCGGCTTCTAAGCGCGAGTCCATACTCGGCTTTGAGGCCACATTTTCAGGAAGGCTATTTGGTTGGTTCATTTCCCATACGTACTGAGAGGAAACAGGCTTCCCTAGACTTAGGTGTTCGATTAGTGGCAAAGCTGGCAATCCCCAAAGCTCGATTCTGGGGTGCGGACTTTGATGCGATTCCCCACCAAGCCCTATATCCAAAGAATGACGAGATTAAAGCAATTTGTGAAATGGTTCAGACTGAATTTGGTGCTCATGACCAAGCAGGATGAAGACTCTCAAGAATAACGCCCTTCCTTTTCGGATTAACCGCCGTCATGTAATTCTTGCCATTCGAGTCGTAAGCTCGATGGAGGTTATGCCTCCCCTTTTCTGCGCATAGCACCACGTTTGTTTACGCCAGGTTCTATGTGATAACCAATTCTGGGGCCTCAGGTGTACGGTAAAAAGCCTCATTATTAGCCTGCAAAGCAAGATAGTCTTCTACATCTTTTAGACAGTGAGGGGTATAGATAGTATTAGATTGAGAGATATTTATGGCATTTATGGTTGAAGTTATGTTGTCGATATAATCATGAGATACCTTGTAAACATTGATATTTTTGCTCTTTTTACAGGATAACTTACTCGGATCCGCACTAAAAATATCCAGCGATGAATTGTAGTATTCATGTTTCCCAATTGAAAAGTGTATGGCAAGATTATGTGATAAAGGTAAGTCAAGAAGCCCTTTCTCGGAGTCAAGGCACATGATATTCGGGCCGATTGTAAATACAGGCCTAGGGCCTGTTGCATCGAATTCATAACCCGTGTGGTAAATAGCCTCAACATAGATGCCTCTGAATAAAGTGTTTCGTATAGTAGGTAAGAAATTAATGAGGCTTGGGAGGCCTTCGCACTCCGCAATCATAAATAGAACCAAAAGCGTGTTACAGATGTCTCTTTTAGGTGATGAAGAGTTCACCACCCTCTTCATTTTTTTGTATAAGTCTCCCTGCATAAGAGCAGCAATTTCAGGCCGAGGGTTGTCTACCTGGGTACGAATTATTTCAAAATCTCGCAATAACAACGAAGTAAAATACTCTAGAATTTCATGAGTGTATTCAGATTTATTCTGTGGATTGTGCAGCCCCAGTACAACTTGAATAACTGCATAGTTTAAGAGCATCTCAAGGGGATAATCATGCCCTTCCACTTCTAGTAGTTTTTCGAAATCATGCTCTTTTACTAGAGAATTGAAAAGGTCCGACGTCTTTTTTTCATATACAGAAAGCTCATCCTCAATATCGAATTTGCAGCCTGTTTCTCCATCTGAAAGTGTAAAACAATCCTTCTTCATTCCTACGGACGCTATTGGTAAGGGTATATCTCTCAAGACATTACCTTTATCAGGATCGTGATATACCGTATGTGTCCACACTCTTTTCTTGTCGCGATCTAATGTCGCAGTGTCGTCACTTCTAAAGTTTCTTAATATCCAACGCGAGATAACATGTTGGTTTTTTGTATAGCTCACAATATGCCCAATGAATTATTCGAAGGTATGGCAGTTACTCTTTGGCTCGCATAGGCTTGCAAGAAGAAATGGTGTATGTGCTAATTCTATTGGCCTACGGCCTTCACACTCTCAATGTTATTGTTTGGATCTTGAGATTGGATGGATGCTCCTGCTTAGTATCAAATGCAAAATTCACACGATAATATGGCCTCACATAGTGCTCGTATCTAACAACTTCGCCATAGATCTGCCTATTATGTAACGCTTCATTTTTGTTGATTTTTTCCTCATGACACTGATACTCAAGACTCGAAACTTCAAGAACCATAAATAGACCGCGTATGTTGAACGTGGCGTTAACACTTATACAGCCGTTTTCAAGTCCAGATATGGATTGAACTTCCAGGTCTTCAATGCCTTCCAAACCGATAGTATCTACGCATCGAAATAACTTAATAACCTCAGTTACAGGACTCTCTGAAAGCGATTTACGGAAAAGCTCATTGTCCATCATAGGCAGGTATTCTTGGCCTTTTTCCTCCAAAAACTCTTCAAAGTATTCGTAGAAAAAATCAGATATTTCAAATCCATATGCGAGAACATCGACCCCAGATTTTTGTAGTACGGAAGTCATTGCTTTTTCGCTTTGCTTATAGAAAGTAACGAGCATAGAGCCTTCATCACTCCATCTTGCAGAACCAGATACTCTTGCTCCACCATTCTCAACTGAAACTTGTAGTCCACCCACTTGATTAGGCCAGTACTGATCCGGCCATGGGCTATGGACCGTTGAAAGTAGCGATGGCCAAAGCAATGTCACGTAAGTGGGCCCCTTATTGTCATTCTGGTCGCCTAGACATGAAGATATTACACCTACGATATAGCCATCTTCATTAAACACTGCTCCACCGCTCATACCACCCAAGGCTTCCATCGCAACTTCGATACATGGTCCTTGCAGGTGGGATCCTCTTCCTTCTAGGTACTGCTCGGTAACCAAGCCAGAGGAAATAAAAAAAGCAACCGTAGGCACACCATCATTTAGCGTTTCTCTATATCCGGTGGTCCACAGTCTTTCACCGATTTTAGGTACGTCTATTCTTAGCGGTGCAAAGAGATAATCTTCACAATCACTAAAAGAAGAGAAAGGCGAGCATGATAGAACCCCTACATCTGAATACTTCATTTCAGGCCTTTGGAAAGGAAGCAACCGGGCTGAAAATCTCTGAGCGTGAAAGTCCTCAGGCGACCAAATTCGCATATTTTTGTCATCGACAAATGTGTGAAGTAATGCTTGTTTCCTTAATGTCTCTTCGATGACATGGCTTGCAGTCAAACACAAACCAGGAGCCACCATAACCCCGCTTCCAATAATTCTATGGTTTTCTTCATTTACGAAGCCTATTGCAACATTAAGGCCCTTAAACCGCCATAAAAGGTCTTCCTCGATGCCATCCACGGGCGAAAACACTGGCCGCCCCCATCGACAATTCCTCTCAAGAACACTATTAGAGGGTATTTCCAACTTGGTTTGATAAGAACCTCTTTCTTTCATTCCAATACAACTCTGTTTGATCAATCCATCGGAAGAGCACCGCTCAGAAATAGAATACTTGGTAGCATCTATGCGAGCTCGGGCGATATCACACTTTACCTGAAGTCTGTTGAGCGAGCTTAACAGGCCAACAATGACTTCACCTGGTACCAATCTGCTTTGGATAACAGTAACGGGTTTGGATATTCTCGGCACACGGTGCCATTTGGTAACGAAAGTTCACGATTGGTTCAACATTGGTAAGATTGGAAAAAGCTCTCACATCAGGTTTGTACTTGAACCAAGAGTAATGACAACGTACCTTCAGAATCCTGTGTTCCTGCTTTCATCTCGGAGTTGGCCACTCTATGACAGGGATACAGCCTGGGAAGGTAGGCAAGCAGTTGAGTGGTCGGAACCATTCAATTCGGAAATAGATCGTCCAGAGAGCTCGCATTAATGAGCCTTTCATGGGTGGTGTACCGTGGGCTTTGCATCATGCCTTGCTTCGCATTTCCGTAAGTAATGGGGCCAATTTTTTGGGCAGGGGCGGTAAAATTTAGCTTATATTTTCCACCATCTCCGTAGGGTTCGATAGATTCGACCTGGGCAAAGTGCGTGACTGCCGACACAGGCGCGGTCTGATACGCAGCGATGTACTTGATATCTTTCAGCTTCCCTCCGCCGATACGAATCGCATACCAACAATTTTCGCCCACAAATACTTCGTTAAAACCATCTTGCTGGGCTGGTACGATGATCGTGTCAAGCGTTGTGGCTTTCTGGACGAGGGCATTATCTGTCGCCTTAATGATTGTTGCTTTTTCGAACAATCGGATCTCGACTAGAGGAAGCACACTGAGAATTTCGTTCAAGAATTGCCGCGTATCGGCCTTCTCAGATTCAGTTAGGACGGGCTCTTTCGGCGTGTTTCCATTGGCTAGTTTACAGCGGCTAGCTTCTGCTGCTTTTTTGATCAAAGCCCATTCTAGCCATGTTATGTGAGCTCGGTTAAGCCCACCATTACTAGAGACAAACGTGAGGGCACGATCCCAGAAATCTTTCTCTTTTTCATGAGCATCTATCCTGGATAAGACGCCATCGCCCTGACCCACGTATACAGTAGGCAGATCATCGGCCTCTTCATATCCAACTAGGATATATACACCTGCCTGATTAAATTCTGGGCGAGCCCTGTGTTTCGACCAGGAATCTCTACTCACCTCGAGGCCTACACCTGTCCAGTTCATTTTGTCGATTATTTTAAGGTCATCCGGATTGCCGTCAGGAACAAAAAGCCGAATTGTATAAGGCTGGGACATTAGCTTGAGATCCATCTCCAGTTTATCTTTAGGCGGTTCTAGTGATTGCTAAGTTAAATGGAAGCGGCCCGAAAGTCATCGGAAACCTCATCTAAAACGAACATGGTCGATTCACCCGGACCTTGACCGGAGTATTTGAAGTGCTAATGTAGTCAAAGCTTGATTATATTTTGAGATATTATCTCTAAAAGATTGATATTTATAACAATCTCAAAATTACTACGGATTTTGCTAATAGCCGCATCGTTAGTGCGTCTAAGTGGGTAATGACAATCTCACGCTCTGTGCGTTTTCCCCGCTAAATCAATGGCTTAACGATCCTATTTTTAATGCTGTTTTTCAGATGGATGGACGAACAAGTAAAGTTGGAAAGAAATAGCGACCGAGGCGCCAGTTTCCAAGAAAACGTGAGAACCTTTCGTGCAGGCGGTAATCCCCTACCCCAAAGTTGCAGGAGTGCCCTGCGGGTAAGTAGGTGTATTGTTTGAATGATGAGTTCTACGCTACCGCTCATATAAGGCGGTCTATATTGCTGGTCATGAAGGACAGGGGATCCCGTCCGGCGGACATTTTCCAATATGAAAAAACCTGCAGGAAAAGCATCAATACGTTCCGTGCGGCGGCACGCGATCTTTGATTGGATCAGATTAGCAGTCCAGGCATGCATTGCGTTAACTGGAGGAAGCCGGATTGTGATGTTCAATTATGTCCGTCCAAAAACTGCGGCCCTCCCCCGCTATTTTTCCTATCAAGGCATCCCGACTGTTCGAATCACTGATGTGGGCGCTGCGACCGTTTGACCGGCTTGCCGGAATACCCTGACCATCTCTGCCGAATTACTCTGACCAATTCGCTGTTGCAAAAGACCGAGTGGGACTTAGTTGATGCGCATTCAAAAGGAGTTTCATGGTGAACTCTTTGTCGATTGTCGTCATCTTCACGACATCTTCAATCAAGACCCAGGGCACGTTTCTCCTTCTCCAGCACAGCCGCCACCTGCGAAAGGCTGCAGATTGAAATGGACTTCAAGGTTTCACTCCCGGCTTGGCAGGCAGGCATCCCCTCCTAGTAACCCGCCTCAGCCGCTAGGATCATCTGATAAAAGGCGTCATCCAGCACCCGATAGTCACCGCTGCGAGGGTGGCGCACATACACTCGATCTTTACCCACCCTATCCAGATGGTAGGCTTGCTCGCGCAGCTTCCCCTTCAGCAGCTTAAAGGTCACCGTGATTTCAGTATCCTGCTGCAGACGCACGAACACTGGCCGCGCGTAGTCGGGCAACTGCGTATCCACGTCTGGTCTTTGGCTACGACTTAGCTATAAGAGCCCCGACACGACGTGGCATCCAAGGTTAGTTCTAGTTCCAAATCAATGGTCCGCTTCCACCTCATAGCGGTCATTCCGTCTTGGGATGACGGATATACCACATAAAGGACAAGCTGACCGCTATCCCGATCATAAAAAGAGGTGTTATGTAATACGTCCAAAATTCACCGCTAAATGTAATGGAAGATCGCAGAGTTTCATCTTGATTGAGTAGAACCGTGTACAGTTCGAGGTTATTGATTACCGCGAATAAAGATATGAGAGCGCCAGCGCTATATAGCGTGCTAACGACGAATACCTGGTACTTCGTAAGTTTTGCGCCTGCCAAGTAAGCGGCAGTCAAATAGGCGAACGTGAAGGTCAAATAAATTGAGAAGCTGGTGATGGCATTTGCAGACCACATCGCCATTGCCTCATGAGTGCTGGCATCTATCATTTTTTATCCTTACAAATTCTGACCAATCAAGGATAGACCGAAGTCCGAAAATAGGCGAAAGCGGATATTGGATGGCTTGAATAGGCTGAGCTATCCAGAAAGTTCTGCTTTCACCTCAAAGAAGAAGTTTGGCGGATTCCAATCTCGTCCTATCTAGTCAGTAATTCGAAAACTCGATAAAGGAAGTTTATGTAATCCGGGGTTGAGCCGCGACGCTAGACTGTTAAACTAAGGTGTATTTCGCTAGATTGAACTGACATACAAAAACCAGAGAAGCTCTATGCTGAGTCCTAGATTGAAAACCCTATTCAGGGTTGTTCCCCTAACCTTCATTTTGTTCAGTGCCTCTCAGGCATTTGGTGCTCCAGTATTTTCACAGTCCCCGCCTGCTACAACTGGAGGTTACAAGTCAGACTTCACGTTTAATTTCGTTAACCAGCAGGCCCAGCGGTTCTCTCTCGCATCGGATACCAGTATTCAGGCAGTTGTGGCCTGGGGTGCCTATGGTTCAGGTTTGCCGACGGACAACTTCACCATTCGCATCTTTGCGGATGATGGTGGTGGCTCTCCTGAAGTCCTTCCACTGATCGAACTGTCTGGTGTTGCTGCCGTGCGGGTAGACACCGGAGGACTCGAGCTAGGTACTAATCCGATCTACCAATACACGTTCAACCTTGCAGCGCCGATAGCCCTGCTAGGTTCCACTGACTACTACCTGTCTGTGGTCAACAGTACAAATCTTGCTGAGTCATGGAGTTGGGTTGAGGGAGCCACTACCAACGATCTCAGGTGGAGTCGTGATGCAGATGGGAACGCATGGTTTGCCCCGCAACCCGCTAACCTCGCGTTTGAATTGCACGATGCTCCGATCGTTATTCCGCCGACTACTCCGACTACGCCTGCACAGCCTGTGCCGGTAATGCCGGTAGGTTTGTTATTGGGTTTGATCCTTGGTTTTATCGCCATCGCGAGAGTATTCGCAATTCGCGGGCAGTAGCAAAAATGCAAATCCCACACCTCCGCCCTAATGTCCGCTTTTAGGCGAAAGCAGACATCGAGAATGCGACACTGTCTCTCAGATCAGTTCCAAGCCAATGCAGCTAGCCGTCGTCTGCCCGGACGAGCCAATCTTGTTTGATGCAGTACGTTATGAATTGGTATGGGTACTCCGCCGTCTGCGTTCCGTGCTCATGATCTTTAACTAGAGCTGATAACTCATCAAAGTCTACTTTACCGTCAGCACGGCTGTTCGCCAGCCTGACCACTTTGTCCCATGAGACTTGGTTGTGCGGCTTTAGCTGACGCGAAGGCCCCTTTCCTATTCGGTATTTTCCCTCGTAGTCTCTCTTTGTTTTCCTTGCAGCCATTTTCGTGCCCATTCTAAGCGTATGTTCGATGTACAGGCGATCATGCAGCTCTGAAGCCTATCACTCGCTATTCTGCAGCGTTCTTACCCGCTGGCCCCCATAAACCCAAACCTTTAGGGTCTTTGTGCAGCAAGTGAATGCCGTCTTCGGTGAGAAGCTTCTCAGCATAAGGCCCCCACTTCAAACTAGGAGCCTTTACGCCCTTTTGTGGCAAAGCCGGTTTGTACGTAAAGATCACCCTGGGCTTGTCCTCGTAGTTCACGACGCGGTAAGCAGTGACTAAGCCTCCATGCCATGACGGCCCCGCCTGCTTCTTGTGTAGATATATATTCTTGCCCACTAAATCCTTCGCTTTTTCTTCAGTTACTGCCCAATACCCGCTTTCATGCTCGTCGTATAAGCCCAAATTTACTCCTCCTAGCAAGTGACCCTCTACCCAGTCATACACTGGCCGTAACCGTTGCTGGGCGGCTTCAATACATGCCATAGCCTCTTCCATAGACGTCGGGGGGCTATCCCAGATAAGCGTTCTAAACGTCAAATGAGGCGATGTCTCTCTCTCAACTAACTCGCCTGATTTTTCGAGCGTAACCTCCTGCTTGCCTCGCGCTAGAAAACCCTGGGCAGCATCTAGGCATTCCAGAGCCTCATCTACCATAGCTCTCCACTCCTGCTCGGCAAGGGCGGCCAGCGCCTTACCTGAGACACCGATTTGCTTCTCTTTAATCTGCGGCCTGGCAGCCGCTTGCCATGCATCTCTAGTTAAATGCACAGTAATCAGGTCTGCCGCAGAGATTACGTCTCGAAGTTCTATTAGCGTGAGGTTTTCTTTCTCGGACAGCAGCAACCGCGCGATTGGCCAATCTCTGTATTTCATGCCTTCCAAATTAACGCCCAGATAAGCTTCCGCTGAGTCTCTTGGTAATGCCACGTTCCACTGGACCCCATCGTTGTCGTCGCTAACTCCAACCCACCGTCCGGCCTTTTGCCCGAAAGGGCGAGGTGTGACACCGAAAACATCTGCGAAAACTTTTGCGATGAAACTTTTTTGGTCGTCAGCATCAAGCCGGCTGGCCGCCGGTTGGGGCACGTTCACTGTGTCGGTGCTTACATTGCTCGAATCGTAATTGGTTGCTAATCGATCAATCACGCCCTCTGGCGTATCAAAACCTACAGCCAATTTTTCTAACTTTGCATACAGCTCTTTGGATATTTCTATCGTAGGTGCCACTTTGCCTCTCCAATAAACAGGTCTTGGAATTATATTAACTGTCAGTAAATATAATTTCAACGATGTTTTACTGTCATTTCACCTTTCATAGTGCAATAAATTATTGCTCATCACTGATATATGCTGTGATTTACTTAAGATCATTGGGACAGGCGCCGCGACACGGATGAACCTGCCATGAACTTACTTGAAAACCCTACACCAGGATCGTGTGACTGATTTCGAATACACAATTCTTAAAAATACTTGAAAAGAAGGTTTTGTAAGCTACTGAATTTATTAGTTATATTCTGTTGAAAGCTGTGCATGATTTACTTAAGCATTTAATGGATCAACGTTACCCTCTCCGCATGCCGACCTTGTTTCATATCCACGATCCCATGTGCAGCTGGTGCTGGGGTTATCGCAATACCTGGGACCAGCTGCGGCTCCACCTTGATTCAGAGATTGATGTTGTTAATGTGCTTGGAGGTCTTGCGCCGGACACGGACGCACCGATGCCGCTGGCACAGCAGCACACGATCGCGAGTTACTGGAAAGACGTCGCCGCAGCGACAGGCGCGCAATTCAATTTTGATTTCTGGAGACTTTGTAAGCCACGCAGGTCAACTTTCCCTGCATGCCGGGCTGTGCTTGCCGCGTCCAATCAGAACGCTGAGCAGCCGATGATCGATGCTGTTCAGCAAGCTTATTATCTAAGGGCCATGAATCCCTCAAATAACGACACCCTGGTCGTTCTCGCAGGCGAACTCGGGCTTGATGTTGATCTGTTTGCCGCAGAGCTACTTAGCGCAGAAACAGAGAGCAAGCTGCAAATGGAGCTATCGCTGCGGCGTGAGCTTGGGGTGAATTCTTTTCCATCTCTCGTTTTGAAAGTGGACGACGCCTTGTATCCCATCCCTGTCGATTACCGTGAGCACCGCCCTGCCCTTGCCGCCATTGATTCATTCCTGGGGATGGCAAGGCGCTAACACCGAAACTTCTTTGTGACGACGACTGTAGTTTCCGAGTCGTATCTGTTTTCATCTATACTGGGCTCTGGTCTAATGCACCTGATCCTATAGAGAACATAATGTCCGAATTGATTAACGCCAGACCCTCCAGCCGGGTGGCATTTTTATTGCCCCTCCTCCTGGCTATGAGCTTTGCCAACAGCAGCCGTGCACTGGAAGTACTGACAGTTCACGAACTGGTTGCTCACTGTACGTTTTTGCAGTCCGATCCCGAGGGAGCTGATGGGCAGTACTGCACACGCTACATCCAGGGCTTTATCGATGGCGCTGTCGAGACAGACGCACGTATCGCCAAAGAAGTCGTCACCGGGAGTGCTGACTCCCTGACAGAGCGAGCGAAGCGTACCCGCATGCCACGGCGTGACATGTATGACCGTCCAGGCAGCCTGGCGGGATTCTGCCTCGGTGACCCGCTGCCATTGCGCCAGGTGGTCGATACTGTCGTCAATGACCTGGTCGTTCTCGACATAGATGAAACTGCCGAGTCTCCAGCGCGTATTGCGGTCGACGATTCGCTGCGCCAGCATTACCCCTGCTCAGAGTAAGGAAATGAACACAGATTACAGCGCCAAATCATCGCAGCTGGCGGGCTTCATGGCGATTTTGTTCACCTGTTGGCTGCTATGGTCCGGCCTCTACAAGCCTTTACTGATCGGGCTGGGCGTTTTTTCAAGCCTGCTGAGTCTTTGGCTCGCCCAGCGCATGGGTTTCTTTCGCCATGCAATGCCGGTGCGCTCGCTAGTGCGGCTACCTGCACTTTGGTGGTGGGTGCTCGGTGAAGTTATCCAGTCCAGTATAGAAGTCGCACGCGTCGTGCTGTCTCCGTCGCTGCCGATCGAGCCCGAGTTGGTCGAACTCACCACTCAAGAAAAAACCGACTCCGGCAAAGTCATACTGGGCAATTCCATTACCCTTTCGCCAGGGACTGTGACCATCGACGTAGATGAAGATCGATTGTTGGTGCACTGCCTAACCAGCGCGAGCGCGGCCGGGCTTAAGAGCGGCGAAGCGGAACGACGCACTGCCAGGCTGAGGTTGGACTGAAATGTATATCGCTGTCTCCCTGGCTATCCTGGTGACCATGGTGCTCGCGTTAGTCCGCGCCTTGCGCGGGCCGACTGTTTACGACCGGGTGCTGGCGGTAAATATGTTCGGCACCAAAACCGTATTGCTACTGTCGGTCATCGCGTTCCTGATGGGGCGACCGGACTTCCTCGACCTGGCACTGGCCTATGCGCTGATCAACCTGGTAGGTGTACTGGCGGTTCTCGAATTCAGTCAGAAGAAACCTCGCGCAACGGATGTAAAAGATCTTGATTGACCTGGCCCTGGATATCGTTAGCTGGTTCCTGCTCTGCGGGGGCGCTGTCTTCGTCGTGATCGGCGGCATCGGCGCGCTGCGGTTACCGGATTTCTATACTCGGTTGCACGCCGCTAGCCTGACTGAAACCATGGCCACTATCATGATATTTATAGGTATGATTCTTCAGGCCGGCTTTACTCTGGCTGCGCTCAAGCTTGGTGCCATTATGCTGTTCCTGCTCCTCACCGGCCCCACAGCCAGCTACGCTCTGGCAAACGCGGCACTGCAAGCGGGAATGCGCCCCACCGCCACACAGCGCGAGAACGACACGCCATGATCATCATCTTCGCACTGTTTTTACTATCCCTGTTGGTTATCACCGCGCTGGCTATTGTTCGCACCAAGAATCTGTTCGTCGCGGTCATGCTGACTTCGATTTTCAGTCTATTGATGGCCGCCAACTTCTTTATTCTCGACGCGGCCGACGTGGCGCTTACTGAAGCCGCTGTCGGCGCCGGGATCACCACGGTGATTTTTCTCTCTGCGCTGGCGCTCACTGTCGAGCGGGAAAAAAAGGTGCGATCCGGTCGGCGGCTGGCCATGGTAGTGGTGGCAATATTGGCCACCATCATGATTTACGCGACATTCGATAAGCCTCGCCTGGGTGACCCGGAGGCGCCGGTGCACCAACATCTGGCCCCCTGGTACCTCGAGAACACTCCCGTGCTAATGGATTTCCCTAACGTGGTGACTGCCGTGCTGGGTAGCTTCCGTGGGTATGACACGCTTGGGGAGGTATTTGTCGTCTTTGCAGCCAGTATCGGCGTACTGTTTATTCTCGGCGTCAAGCCACCGGAGGGCAGTTCCTACGATCCTGAGGCCTCGGGTTTGCGGCACCACCTGATACCGCAGGTGGTAGGACGATTGCTCATACCCTTTATTGTACTGTTCGGCCTCTATGTTCAATTTCACGGCGAGTATGGACCTGGAGGGGGGTTCCAGGCAGGCGCTCTGATCGCCTCCGGCGTCATTTTGTACGCTCTTCTCGAAGGAGAAGCAGCAGCCCTTCGAGCAGTGCCCCAGTCTGTACTCATGGGCCTGGTAATTGGCGGCGCCTGCCTCTATGGCGCGGTGGGCATTGTGTGCGTTCTGCTGGGCGGCAATTTTCTGGAATACTCGGTATTGGCATCCGACCCTGCCAAAGGGCAACAACTGGGCATACTGCTAATTGAGGCTGGTGTGGGGATGGCAGTCTGTGGCGCCCTCCTCACCATCTTCCACGCTTTCGCCGCGAGGCCAATGCGCTCATGAACCTGCTGGAACTACTGGGCTACTTCAACTACTGGGTATTCGCTATCGTGCTCACGGTTGGACTATATACCGTCATCGCCAAGGTTAACCTGGTGAAGAAACTGATTGGCCTGTCGATCTTCCAGTCTGCCGTGTTCCTGATGTATATCACCATGGACAAGGTAGAAGGCGGCACTGCGCCAATTATTCAAAAAGGTGTAGAGAATCAGGTTTTTTCAAATCCCCTGCCACAAGTATTGATCTTGACCGCCATCGTGGTCGGGGTATCTACCCTCTCTCTCGGCTTGGCTATTGTCGTTCGCATTTACGAAGCCTACGGCACCATCGAAGAAAACGAGATTCTGGACGCTGATTGAAACCATGGATCTAACTCCCCACCTACCGGCTCTGCAGGTCATCGTTCCGATGCTCTTTTCACCGCTGGTTCTTTTGCTAAAACCCCGAGGGCTGGCCTGGGCGGGAGCGACTGCTGTCGCTCTTCTCAGCTTCGCCATTGCCCTGAACATGGCCATCGCCGTCGCTGATGGGGCCCATTTCAAGTACGACATGGGAGGCTGGGAGGCCCCCTATGGCATCGAGCTGTCAGTCGGGGCTTTCAGCGCGCTGCTGTTGCTGATCGTAACCGGTGCCGCCGCGGCCGCCCTGCTCGCGAGCCGGCCAAGTGTAGACCGACAGATAGAACTCGAGCGACAGCCTCTATTTTATTCCGCCTGGCTGCTGGCGCTGGCGGGGCTGGTGGGAATCGTGGTGTCAGCGGACGCGTTCAATATCTTCGTCTTTATGGAAATATCGTCACTGGCTAGCTACGTACTCATTGCCGGCGGGCCGGATCGACGGGCACTTCCCGCCGTCTTCAAATACTTGATCATGGGCACCATCGGCGCCACCTTCTATCTGATCGGTGTGGGCCTTGTCTATATGATGACGGGCACTCTCAATCTGGCTGATATGGCGGCTCGCATCGGTGGCGTCACCGATATCAATCCGCTGTTGGTGGCGGCAGGTTTTATCACCATAGGCCTTGCACTGAAGGCGGCTGTTTTCCCCTTGCACGTATGGGTGCCGAACGCATACGCCCACGCGCCTCACATGGTGACCGTATTCCTGGCTGCCTGCGCTACCAAGGTCGCTATTTACGTGCTCATACGCTTCGATTTCTGGGTGTTCCAGGCCAATCTCGAACAGCATGCCTTGCAGTTCTCCCTGTTTCTGATGCCGCTGGCCTTGCTCGGCATACTGGTAGCCTCGGCAGTGGCAGTATTTGAGGGGCATATCAAGCGCTTGCTCGCAATGTCTTCAGTCGCGCAAATTGGCTATATCGTGCTGGGTGCCAGCTTCGTGACCGAGTCCGGGCTTACTGCGGCCTCTTCGCACATGTTTAACCACGCTTTGGCCAAGGGTGGTTTGTTCCTGGCCATAGCCGGGCTGGGCTATCACTATCGCGATTTAAGTCTTGCCCAACTCGCCGGGGCCGCCCGCAACATGCCCTGGACAGCCGCTGCCATGGTGATCTGTGGTTTCAGCCTGATCGGTATTCCTGGCACTGCGGGCTTCATCAGCAAGTGGCTGCTGATCAATGCAGCCCTCGACGAGGGGCGTTTGGCCTGGGTGCTGGTCGCTATTATCCTGGTCAGTTCGCTGATGGCGCTCGCTTACGTTTGGCGCATCATCGAGACCCTGTACTTTAAAACCCCGGTTGACGAGGAGGCAGTGCATGGAGAAGCCCCCTTACAGTTGCTGCTGGTCACCTGGCTGGTAGCCATCGCCAATATCTTTTTCGGTTTGTTCCCACAGTTTCCGCTGGCCCTGTCATCCGCCGCGGCGCAACTGCTCCTGAGGCAAACACTATGAGCGCCATAGCACTGGCCATCTGCGTGCCTCTGGTCACTGCCGTGGGTATACAGTTAGCGGCGCGCTGGTCAGACAACCTGCGAGAGGCAGTCACCCTGGTTGGGGCCGCTACTCTGGCATGGGTAGTCTGGGGGATGTTGCCAGACCTGTTCGCCGGCGAGCGCCCGGCACTGATGCTTGGCGAACTCATGCCGGGAGTCACCCTGGCCTTTGAGGTGGAACCCCTCGGAATGTTGTTTGCCGCCCTGGCCTCTGGGCTGTGGATTATCAATTCGATCTATAGCATCGGCTATATGCGCGGCAACAAAGAGAAGAAACAGACGCGTTTCTATACTTGCTTCGCCCTCGCCCTCGCTGCCACGATGGGCATAGCCTTCGCCGGCAACCTGCTGACATTGTTCCTGTTCTACGAGATGCTCACTTTATCTACCTTCCCTCTCGTATCGCACAAGGGTGACGAGGCGACAGTAAAATCTGCCCGTGTCTATCTGAGCATTCTGCTTTGCACCTCGATCGGCCTGCTGCTTCCGGCAATCATCTGGACATATCACGTAGCCGGTACCGGCGACTTTACCGCTGGCGGTATTCTGGAAGGCAATATCTCGGGTGCTGATGTGGGCCTGCTATTGGCACTGTTTGTGTTCGGCGTTGGCAAGGCCGCAGTGATGCCCGTCCACCGCTGGTTGCCAGCCGCCATGGTGGCGCCAACCCCGGTCAGTGCCTTGTTGCACGCGGTCGCCGTTGTAAAAGCCGGCGTATTCACGGTGACCAAAGTTATCGTTTACGTCTTCGGAGTGGATTTCCTGTTCGCCACACCCAGCGCAGGCTGGCTGGTTTATGCGGCGGCTTTTACCATTATCGCCGCCAGTCTGGTGGCACTGCGCCAACAGAACCTGAAGCGCTTGCTGGCCTACTCCACCGTGGCGCAGTTGTCCTATGTGGTCATGGCCGCTGCGGTACTGAAACCACTGGCAGAAATTGGAGCCGCCATCCACATGGTGGCCCACGCCTTCGGCAAGATCACTCTGTTCTTTGCCGCCGGCGCAATTTACACCGCAGCAAAGAAAACCGAATTGCACCAGTTGCGCGGCATCGGCCGGCGCATGCCCTGGACCATGGCGGCCTTTACCATCGGTGCGCTTAGTATGATCGGCGTGCCACCCACGGGAGGGTTCGTGTCCAAGTGGTATATTCTGGCAGGCTCCTTCCAGGCGGATAATCTGGTCGCCATATTCACCATCATCATCAGTACGGTACTGAATGCGGCCTATTTTCTACCTATCATCTTTATGGCCTGGTTTGTCGATGAGCCGCCAGGGGGCAAGGAGCACGGCGAAGCGCCCCCATTGGTAGTGCTCGCGCTGAGCCTTACGGCCTTACTGACTCTGGGCTTTTTCTTCTTCAACGGGCCGGTTATTCAGCTGGAACAACAGCTGGTGCAGGAGATGCTGCGATGAGCAACCACAACGACGACCACTGGCTCGTAAGGCCGTCCACCATACGTAAATTGTGGTGGGGGTTCTCTGCAGTACTGGCCCTGACTGTTTTAGCGCAACTGGTGTGGTACGTAAAAGGCTACTTTACCGTCGACGGCTGGCTTGGTTTCGGCGCTGTATACGGTTTTCTTAGCTGCCTGCTGATGGTGTTGTTCGCCAAAGGTCTGGGTTACTTGCTAAAACGACCGCGCGACTACTACGCGGAGCGCGATGTCGATGCCTGAAGTATTGTCACCCGCGCTAATCATGGTGGTGGCGGCCCTGGCCATCGGCCCGGCTCGCGGGCACCTGCGCACTGCCATCGTACTGTTCGCGCCGCTACTGACCCTGTGGGCCGTATGGCAGGTACCTGATGGCGTGCAGGATACGGTGCGATTCCTGTCCTACGATATCGAGCCAGTAGAAGGCAGCCCACTCAGGCGACTCTTTGCTACCATCTTCTCGCTCATGGCTTTCGTGGGCGGCCTCTTCGCTTTTCGCGCAGCGAAATGGCATGAGTTGGCTGCGGCATTTTTGTACGCCGCCGGCGCCATCGGTGTCAGTTTTGCCGGTGATCTGATTTCCCTCTTTATTTATTGGGAACTCATGGCCCTGTTCTCCACAGTCGTGGTGTGGAGTGGTGGCACGCCCGCATCTCGCGCGGCCGGCATTCGCTACGCAATCCTGCATTTGCTCGGTGGAGTGATATTGAAGGTAGGTATCGAAGGCGTTGTGGTGAGTACAGGCTCTATCCAGATTACACCCATGCTGGCACAGGACTTCAACAGCTGGATGATTCTCTGTGGCATCCTCATCAACGCTGCAGCGCCGCCCCTCTCCGCCTGGTTGGCAGATGCCTATCCGGAATCCAGTCCCACCGGTTCTGTATTCCTTTCCGCCTTCACCACGAAGACCGCAGTGCTGGCGCTGATGCTTTTGTTCCCCGGGGAACCAGTGTTGATTGGTATCGGCCTGTTTATGGTGGTGTACGGGATTATCTATGCCCTGCTGGAAAATGATATCCGCCGTATTCTGGCCTACTCGGTCGTGAACCAGGTAGGGTTCATGGTCTGCGCCATTGGTATCGGAACCACCATGGCGCTGAACGGTGCGGCTGCGCATGCCTTTGCCCATATCATCTACAAAGCGCTGCTGTTTATGAGTGCCGGGGTGGTCATCTACCGCACTGGCAAAAACCGCTGCACCGAGTTGGGCGGACTGTTCCGCACGATGCCTCTTACTACGATCTGTTGCATCATCGGCGCCCTATCGATTTCAAGTTTCCCACTGACCTCGGGCTTTACCACCAAGAGCATGATTTCCCAGGCTGCCGCTGACGAGAGTCTGGTGTGGGTTTACATGCTGCTTACGGCTGCCTCTGCTGGCGTATTCCTTCACGCGGGGATCAAGTTCCCCTGGTTTGTATTCTTCCAGAAAGACTCAGGCCTGAGGCCCAAAGACGCGCCATGGAATATGGCGCTGGCCATGATTATTTTCTCTGCGCTTTGTCTGCTGCTCGGCATCTTTCCTGAGTGGCTATACCGCTTCCTGCCCTACCCGGTTGACTATGTGGCTTACTCGCCGGGTAAAGTCGTCTTCTACTTGCAACTGCTGCTGTTCTCCGGGCTGGCCTTCTTCCTGCTGCTGCCGCTGATGAAGCGCACGGAAACCATCAGTCTCGACGTGGATTGGCTCTGGCGCAGAGGCGTGCCGGCGGCTTTACAGCGTCTCGCCGTGATGGTGCAACCGGTGAAAGAAATAGGCGAGGTAGTGGGCAGCGCTGGACAGCGCTTGCTCCGCCATCTTACCGCCAACTATCTGGGACAGCCGGAAACTGCAGATAGCGAGGAGCGCGCACTGTTTGCCCGTTCCTGGCCGATCGGCACCACCGCACTCTGGATTGCGATATTACTCACCGGCTATGTGCTAATACACTATATTCTGCCTGGCTAGAGCGAACCTAGGTTTCAAGTTCCTCTACAAGATTGGCATAGAACCCTTGCTGTCGCATTAGTTCGCCGTGGGATCCGCGCTCGATAATCTCGCCTTTGTCGAGCACCAGTATCTGATCTGAATGCTGAATTGTGCTGAGGCGATGAGCTATTGCGATAACCGTTTTTTCCATAAATACATGGTCGATGGCTTTCTGAATGAGCTGCTCAGTCACAGAGTCCACCGAGCTGGTAGCCTCATCTAACATAACTACTTCACTCCCGCCGGCTATCGCCCTGGCGAAAGCAATGAGCTGAGCCTGACCTGCTGACAGGTTAGCGCCATTGCCCTGCAGCTCAAATGCGTAGCCACCTGGAAGATCATCTATAAAGTGATCAGCGTAGACATAGCGCGCAGCCTCAACAACGTCCGCCCTGTCGATACCTTCCCGGGACAAGCCAATATTGAATTCAATACTCTCGTTAAACAGGAAGACTTCTTGCTGCATCAGCGAAAAGAACTTCCCGGCCTCGGCCTTGGGAATCCTGCTCAACTCAATACCGTTGAGTTTGATCGACCCATGATAGTTGTCGTAAGTCTTGGTTAGCAGGCGGAGGATGGTCGATTTGCCTGAGCCTGTACTGCCCACGAGTGCAATTCTGTCACCTTTTCCAAGGCGAAAGGACACGTCATTCAGCACCCAGGGGCCTGTCTCGGTGTAGCGAAACCTGACCTCGTCAAAAACCAGTGTCTCAAAGCTGTCTAGCACCCCGAGCTCTGATACCGAAAGGTGTTCGCCTTGCGTGCTGACATGCTCGCTGTCCTGCTGAAATATTTCCTCGATATGGTCAAAGGCCGCAAATGCCCGCTGAATAGATGCCATCTGGGAAGTGAAATCGCGAATAGGAACAAAAATCTTGTCCAGGGTGTTGATAAAACCAACAAGCACACCGACGGATATTGTCGCGGCGAGGATTTCCCGGGAACCGTACCAGATGATCAGCCCCATACTGACGGTGGTAATACCCTCAATGATTGAGTACAGCGCGGAATCATACAGATTTGACTTGGACTGAGCTTTATAAAAACCGCGGGTATAGGTCTGGTAGCGGGAGAGCACCTCCTGCTCGGCGTTATACAGCTGCACCGTTTTAATGCCGCTGAGCGACTCCTGCAGATAGCCAGTACCCTGGGACAAGACGACGCGAGATTTCAGGTAGGCGTCGCGCAGCCTTCGCCGGAGGAGCTCTGTAATGTAGTAAATGACAGGGCCAATCAGGATCAGTACCAGGGTGAGTTTCCAGCTTATGATCGCCAGGAAAACAAGCAGCGCGACCGTTATCAGTACATCCCTGACCATGCTGAGCAAGCCTTGAGTAAAAGACTCACTGATCGCTTCCAGATCGCTGGTCAAGCGAGTCAGGGTGACGCCCATAGGCGTCTTGTCAAAATACCGGCGAGGGAAGTGCAGAACTCGATCAAACATTTCTGCCCGGATATCTCTGATCGCGTGCTGCGCCGCAGACTGCAGTGAGTAATTAAATATCGCGTCAGCCAGATAGTTGCCGATCAGCACAAGCACCAGGCCCAGGGTCCACCACATGAGCCCATCGTAAACACCCGGCACCAGCTGTTGATCGATGACCTGCATGATCAGCCAGGGAAATAGAATACTGAAGGCCACGGAGACAGGAATCAGGGCAAGGCCGATCAACACCTGTGTTTTATAGGGCTTGAAGTGATTCAGGAAACGTTTCACGACGGGCCAGTCGACAGATGTCTCACTCATTCTGCGGTGCCTCCGTCGTGCTGTTGCAGCTCCCAGGTCTGCCGATAAATCTCCGATCGCTGTAGTAGCTCGGCGTGCGTTCCCTGGTCGACAATACGCCCTTCCTCAAGAACGAGGATGTGATCGACTTGCTCCAGCACTGTCGCGCGATGAGAGACGATCAAGGTGCTCTGGCTACGACTGTTATTGAAGATCTGGTTGAGGAGGAACCGCTCCGTCTCGTTATCGACAGCGGACAGTACGTTATCCAGGATCATCAGCTTGGACGGCGTGTACAAACCGCGTGCGAGGCTCAGCCGTTGTTTTTGCCCGCCAGATAGGAGAATTCCTTTCTCTCCCACCAGCGTTTCTTCCTGCTCCGGAAACTGTCTAACTTCATCCAGCATATCGCTTTGTTTAAGCACCTGATCGAGACTCAGAGGTTCCTGCAGAGACTCAGAGCCGAACCGAACATTCTCGGTCACCGTGTCGGAGAACAGAAATGGCTCCTGCGTGATTGTGCGTACGGCGCTGCGCAAGTCCGCGCGAGATATCTCTGTCAGGTCGTTGTCGTCGATAAACAGCTGTTCGGGGTCAACATCCAAATATCGATTGATACAATTGACCAGCGTGGTCTTTCCTGAACCCACCCTGCCGAGGATGCCGACAGTTTGCCCCGGCTTTACTTCGAAGCACAGATTTTTCAACGTCGGTGTTGTTGCGCCCGGGTAGGTATAGGTCAGCCCATCGACTCGCAGCCCCTGGCTGAACAACTTATCCCGACTCTCCGGGGCAAGCCGCTCACCATCCTTGGCGATCAAGGGCTCATCCAGAATACGGCGCAAGCTCTCCAGGCTGACTATCCCGTTCTGCCAGGCCGAGAAAATCATGCCGAGGGAAATAAAGGGCATTGCCAACAGGGAGGCATAAGAAAGCAATGCCGTGAGTTCACCCAGTGTCAGGTCCTGATTCAGCAGGTACCCTCCCCCGATCGCCAAAATCATCACCTTGAGAATTCGGTCGGTATACCCGATAAGCGGAAGTATCAGGGTGCGCACCCGAGCCAGCAATAGCGACCGGCTCAGTATCTTGACGTTTTCACGATCGAACTTGTCTTCAGCCCATTGGTGAATACCATGCGACTTGATCACTTCGATGCCGGTCAGGAATCCCACCGTGCTGGAGGACATCTCCTGAAGCTCTACCATCCGAATTTTCATCATTCTGCGCATGAAAGCGATGCCTTTGTGCGCGATGAAGAAGGTGATGAGTACAGGAAAAATACAGTACAAGGTGAGATGAGGCGAGATAGCCCACATCTTGAGCGGTGTGAGTGACAAGGCGAAAATCACATTGAACACTTGCAACATGACAATACCCGCAAGCGCACGTACGCCATTGATATCGTTATTAACAATGGAGATCAGGGTGCCGGTTTCATGCTCTCGATAGAACCCGGTCTGCATGCGGGTCAATCGTGCAAAAGCATCGTCTTTCAGCTCCCTTTCAATCGCCCTGCCCGGATTGAAAAAGAGAATCCTGGAAACGGTACGGGTCACTACCATGACCAAAGCAAGGATGATCACCATGGCAATTGCCTGGGTCATCGCCTTGTCATTCGCCGCCAGCTCGCCGCTCAGCAAATCGACACTGGTGCCGATATAAGCGGGGATACTGACCGCGAGGTAGTTCGTCAGAAAAATGAAGACGACCCCAAGCGTGTATGAGCGCTTGTGATGAAAGACATAGCGGAGAAAGAATCTTAGGTTGGATTCGCGACGGGCAGTGGTCAATGTCTACAGCTTATTGAGTGCGGGGTCGAGCATTATACGCCGGGACAATCTCTCATTGGGTTTTATCGGCGGTCATCACCGCCCGCTTCCCGCCAGATTAACGCCCAGCGCAATCACGGATGCCGCAACCAACAAGGAAGACGCAGTGATCAACATCTCGGCCATCGTGAAACCAAAGGGCATGGCCGGCGTAAAGCCGCACAGCGTGCGCACTTCGAACATGGCCGGAAACCACACATCCAGGGCAAACCAATCTGGAAAATTCAGGTAGATCTCACAGGTGCCGTCGCCCCTGCCCCTCTCCACATCCCAGAGATACTTGCAGCGCTCCCACAGGCCTGCCATGCACACCACGGTGAGCAGGTGGCCCGCGACATTTAGCCAGCGTCGAGCTGGCAATAGACACATGGCGAAGGCCAGCAGCGTAAATGCCGCCACCCATATCCGAGTGTGAATACACACCTGACAGGGATCATCGCCCACTACGTACTGGTAGTAGAGCGCTACGCCTTCCATAAAAAGGCCTAACACTACCAGACCAGCCCAGTACCACTTTGACCTGATCAGATCTGTCAAGAATGCCCAGAAGCCACGGACGGTGTCGTTCATAAAAAGTCTCTCTCCTTCGTGGGCAAGTATACCGCTTAATCCACAATTTACTTGAACAGCTTGTGGATTACTCCTGTAGAAGTGCAGGAAAAGACGCCACCAGCCGCGCTGTTGTTGGACGCCAGACAGAACGGTTAGTTCATGACCAGTGTGACGGTAGTTTTGGCTCTACGTCTCGTGTCTGACCCGGCTCGAGGTCGACGGGCAGAGTGTAGGGCCCGATGGCATAGCGGTGCAGCGCCAGGACCTCGTTGCGGAAACGGCCAAACATACGCTTTATCTGGTGATACCGCCCCTCGCCTAGTGCCACGTCGGCTATATAGGGCGCCTTCGCAGAAACAACGTTCAGCGCTGCAGGTCGGGTCACAAGATCTTCGTATGGGAAGTGTATGCCGGTCTGAAAGGCCTCTATCATGGGCTGGGTCACTGGGTCGCGCAGGGTCACACGATAGCGTTTCACAATTCCCGCGCGTGGATCGCTCAACCATCGAGACCAGCGTCCGTCATTGGTCAGCAGCAGTAACCCGGTTGAGTTGTAGTCGAGACGACCGGCCAGATGCAGGTCTCCGACGTCCTCACCCGAGAACAGATCGATGACTGTTTTGTGCTGCGCATCGTGAGTCGCGCTGACAACACCAGCGGGCTTGTTCATCATCAGATAGCGCGGTTGTTTGGCTTGTAAAACTTCGTCGTCAATCTCGACCCGCGTGAATTCACCGATAACGGTGTCAGCACTACAAGTAGAAAGGTTATCAACGCGCACCCTGCCCTGGGCCAGTAACGGCTTCACCGCCCTCCTGCTGATACCCTTGTGATAGCTGATAAATCGGTCAAGTCTGGCGTGTTTTGATCGCATGGGGCTGTATTATAGGCCCATGCATGCATCAGGAAACATTCATCTCGGCATTACCCCCTGGGATTGGACAGGGATCAGTAGCGGAGCCCGTCTGGCCGAGCAGGCGCGCACAGCAGAGGCGCTGGGCTTTGACTCGTTCTGGGTACCAGAGAGCCACTTCAGTGGCCAGCGCAGTGTTCCCGCGCCCCTGCTCCTGTTGGCTGCCGCCGCTGCGGTCACCAATGACATTGCGCTGGGCTGTGTGTCCTATCTCCTGCCGATACGGAACGCCATGCTGGCAGCAGAAGAGATTGCCGTGTTGGACCGCTTATGCAATGGCCGGCTCATTCTCGGGCTTGGGCGTGGGATTCAACCCAAAATGTTCGAGGCCTTTGAGATTCGCTCGGGTGACAAGCGCAAGCTGTTC
Source organism: Halioglobus maricola (assembly GCF_009388985.1). Taxonomy (NCBI): domain Bacteria; kingdom Pseudomonadati; phylum Pseudomonadota; class Gammaproteobacteria; order Cellvibrionales; family Halieaceae; genus Halioglobus; species Halioglobus maricola. The sequence continues at coordinate 2,130,159 of NZ_CP036422.1, read as the reverse complement.
GCAGAGCGTCTCGCGCAGATACGAGCGCTTTGGCACGGTGAAACACCGATAGCGCTGTCTCCTCTGCCTCTCCAGCAGCCTGAGCCACGGTTGTGGGCGGCAGCCATTGGCCCAAAAGCTTTGCAACAAATTGCAGAGCTCGGTTTGCCCTACCTGGCATCTCCGTTGGAGTCATATGATGTTCTGGCCACAAACCTGGAAGCCTATCGAGCGATAGCGGGCGCTGTTAAGAGCACTACGCCGATAATGAGAACGGTCTACACGGTGGAAAGCCAGGCCGAGGCAGAGAGAATCAAGACAGCACTGATAGAACAACTCAGCTCAGCGGGACTGCATCGCGGCCAGGCGACAGACGAGACAGCGATCGTGGGCTCTATCACCTATGTGAGCGAAACGCTGACGCGCTACAAGGAAGAGCTTGGGATGACTCACTTGATTCTTCGCGGTGGCTTACCCGGCGTTAGCGCCGCAGACCAGCTCGCCAGTTTCGAAAAGATCCGCCAGCTACAGATCTATTAAACACTGCGATAGCGACTGCGGTGCAAGACGTCGATGATCTCGTTGCGAAGATCGACTGGATTCACGATCTTGTCAAAGGCCATGGAATCGGCAGGCACCCAGGCCCCCGATTGGATGTCCTGCATTTTTGCAGATTCTTCCGCGCTGGCTTTTGCCGCTACATCGCCGCCAATCGCTGGCACCCCTCCCAGAGACACGGAGGGCAGCGCCAGGCTCATTGCCTGGCTGTCCCAGGGGTTCATCCCCATGGCCGATGAACCAAAACCGAAGCCCTTGCGCAGAGTTACTGCAATCTTCTGCCCACGATAGCGCCGCTGGGCGGCGAACATTTTCCCAGCTGCTTTGAGAATGCCCGCTCGCTCAGACTGAGGGCCGGGCATCGCGCCGGGGTTATCCAGCAAAAAGACCAGCGGCAGCGAGAATTGCTCGGCGACCTCGATAAAGTGTGTCGCCTTTTCCGCAGCCTCACAGGTAATTGCGCCTGCCTGCACGGCCGGCTGGTTTGCCACGAGCATAGTGGCAACGCCGCCAACCCTTGCCAATGCGACGACCAGTGAACTGCCATAGCCGGGTTGCAGCTCAAATACGGTCTCATCGTCGGCAATCGCGCGCACAACTGCACGCACATCATAGGCCTTTTGCCCGGCTGGAGGGATAATGTCGAGCAGCTCGTCAACAATGTAGCGTCGGGCACTGCCTTGAGCGCGTGAATTGTCTTCATCCTGCCGGTTGGTCATGGTCAGGAAGTACCGGGCCTGGGCGAACGCATCCTGTTCGCTGGTAGCGATATTATGGACAACGCCACTCTCGGTCGCGTGCATCTGTGCACTGCCGAGCTCTTCCGGGGTGCATTCGACGCCCATGGAAGCGAAGACCACCGGTGGCCCGGCGGTAAACAGGGCAGCTCCCTCAAGCATGATGATCAAGTCGGCAAACATCCCCGTTAGCGCACCATGACCGGCTGACGCGCCCAGAACAATGGTGACTACCGGTACCTTGCCTTTCAGGTCGGCCACCAGTTGCAGATCATTGGGGGTATTCGGGTATCGCTCTAAACTATTGCTGGCTCGCTCGCCAGCGCCCTCCAGGACCAGGACCAGAGGCAGGCGCTGCTCCGCTGCGAGCCTCACCAGACGAGCGCGCTTGGCAGCATTTACGTGGCCGATGGAGCCGCCCTTGACGGTAAAATCCTCTACCAGGGCCACTACCGTCTGCCCTTGTATCATGCCGGTTCCGCCGACAACGCCATCGCCCGCGAGCGGCGCTTCCCCGCCCGGGTGATTGCTACCGGCAAGCGCGCCTATTTCGTTGAATGTATCGGGGTCAAACAGGCCATCGATTCGCTCTCTTGCAGTGAGCCGCCCTTTGGCATGCTGTCTGGCGACCCTTTCTTCGCCACCCATGGCTTCGGCCGTGGCTTGTCGCTGATTTAACTCATCCAGTAACGCCTGCCACTGCTGACGGTTCTCACTCATATCGCTAGCCTTGTTGCTTTTTCAGCCATGATTGCAGCCAGAAGTTGTCTGTCATCTTGCCGAGCTCCCTGTGAACGGCCACGCGCAAAGCCTCGGCGCCATCTGCTGTCGCAGGAACAATGTCCAGAAGATGTAGAGCCTGCTCGTACTCGCCGTCATCAAATTTTTGTTGCGCGCGTTCCAGCAGTGCTCCGGCACCGCCCGCCAGCTCCACCAGATCGCCATGGATGCTGGTGCGAGGTACGGCATAGAGCTCAGTCGTGGACGAATGCTGAAACCAGCCGGCGTAGTTTTCCCAAATTGCGCGCACACTCCAGGATACCTTACCGTAGCCCTGCCCGACTTCTAGCGCTTCGGGCAGCGATATTTCAGCCATCAGCGTATGTACGTCCTTCCCCGCATTCATGCCTTTCACCGTTTCGTCATGAACGTACATGATGGCGCCATGGAGAGCGTCCAATTCACTGCGTATCAATTCTTGTCCCATGATGGGCCCGTGATGGCCGTAGCAGATCATCTCTGGGTCAAGATCACGTACGACTTTTACAGCCTCTGCAACAACCAAGGCATCCCGGTAGCGGTCGCCGCGGATAGTGACGAGGTTGGGGAAATGCCCAAACGGGCAGCCGAACAGGTTTCCGGTAAAACAAATCCGGTGCTGCGGTAGCCAGACGATTACCGAGTCGTTGGTCTCAGCACCTGGAACCGCAAGCACTTCAAACTGCATACCGCCAAATTCGAATGCATAGCGATCCTGTACCCCAATATCCGGCGTTGGCGTGTCCTGGGCCGGGAACTCGCTGTAACCCTGTTCTGCATAGTATTGAAATGCCTCGGCGAATTTTTCGGTAAACGCAAATGCTGAGCGCCCTGCCCTGAAAGGCGCCAGTCGAGCGTCGTAGGCCTGGTGTTCGGCGTTGTGCTCACTCGCGATAACCTGCAGCCCGGGATTCTTGTCGCGAAAATAGGCTGTCCCGCCGACATGGTCAACATGACCCTGGGTAAGGATCAGTGCGCGCACAGACTCTTCACTGAAAGTGCGGAAGTTGGCCTCGATAACGGGTGCCTCCATTCCCATGCCAGCGTTTATCTGTACAGCACCCTCACCTGTTTCTATCAAATACGCATTGGAAAATGCTTCCGATAGAACGATAAAGTCGTTGATACGTTCACCGCCAAAGCGAGCGGGATTAGGCTCTACCGGTCGCGATTTGTAGATCGGGTTTCTCATAGTAGTCCTCAGGACTCTGGTGCGGCAGGAAAGGCAGCATAGTAGAAGTTAAAGCGTTCTCTCAGCGCTGCGGGATCGACTCCGAAATCCTCGGCCAAATCGTAAACCACGCGGCCGTGTTTACCCCTTGGATGGTTTTCGATGAACGATTTCAGATCACGCTCGGCCTCTGCGGTCATTGGTAGCTTCGCGATCTCGTAGATCCTGCGCACCATGGCCAGGTCATCCGCCATGAATTCGTGGAACGGGACATCGATACTTTGCTCCGCTGGCAGCTCGGCGCGGTCTCTGGCACAAGCCGCCAGCAAGTGATGGATGCGATCGGACCAATAGTCGATGATTGCTGCGGGATCGATGTCATCACGTGACATCCGCTGGCCATAGGCAACCATCGTAGCGGCCGACTGGATCACAGACACCGGGTCTCTGTGCGTGATCGCGATGGTGGCGTCCGGAAACACCTTGTGTAATACCGGCAACTGTTCCAGATGCTGGGGGCACTTGAGCACCCATCGTGTATTGCCACCGTTGTCGCCGTCTTGCCAGGTAAGTATCTTGAGCACGGTCTTCATGTACTCATAATGCGGCGTCTGATCGCTGCTGTAGTAGTGATCCCGCCAGCGGGGGCACTGGCACAACCATTCGAAATTGTACGAGGCGTAATCCGGGCCCATCAGCTCCAATTCTTCGTGGATATGGTCCGGATCCATCGGATGCATCGCCGCGAGATAAGGCAAGGTTTGCGAGGTCATCGCCCAGGCGTCGGCACAGCGCTGGTACCGCGGGTCGGTACCGTCCGGCAGAATTTCTTCACCGGGAACAGGCACTGGCTCGTAGGACTCCCACAGAGGCAGAGCGCGCAGGCGCCTGTCTGCGGCCATCAGGTTCAGCAGATGCGTTGTGCCCGAGCGCGGCAGGCCCGCGACAATAATTGGCGCCTTGATTTCAACATCGTGTATCTCCGGATGTCGTTTCAGTAAGTCCTGGATCAGCAGGCGGTTGCGAGCATACAACAAAAGTTTGGCTCGCAAACTGGAACGGCCAAGCGCATTCAGGCCGCTGTCACTGCTCCACTCACTGCACAGCAGTTCGAGACGTTCCCGGAAGTCCTGAGCGCCCCAGTCCTCGAGCCCGAGCGCGTCCGACGCCTCGGCAAGAATCTCCTGAGCATCAAGGGTGACCGACAGGGTCTCTCCATAATCGCGAATGGACTGCTGCAACTCGGTATAACGCGGGGCAGCCAGATCAGATATGCGGATAGTCTCAGCCATACAATGCGACTCAGCCGTGGCTGTTCTCAAAAAGTTCCACTATCAGCGGGTCGCCTTCCTTCTCGAGGTAGGACGCCGCCAGGCCTTCGGCGAAGCGTTTGTACCAGATCTGCTGATAACCGAGGGCTTCAGCTTCCTTTACTTTGGCGTCGACATCATCGACCAGGAAACGGAGGTGCTGCATCCCCTCATGGCCCGCCTCAATAAATTCCTTGTGCGGACACTCGCCGGAAACCCACTCGATTAACTCGATCTCCACGTCGCCACTTTTGCCGAAAGCAATTTTCAGTTCAGCTGGCTCAGTCTTGCCCCGATACTCCCAATCCATCTCACCGGGCGACATTTCCACAAATTCGCCGAAGATGGGCTGGTATCGGGCGATCGACTGTTCAAGGTCGCGCACAACGAAGCCGATCTGAGATACTGGTGGCAGTGAAAGTGCAGCGGAATCGCTATCGTTCATATTGTTAGTCCGTCTCGTCATTTGGCAGGCCTAACAAGCTATTCAGTTAGGATTTTTAATACAAGTGTTTTATATATTGGGGCGGCTGAGTATTCAGACTTTGGCTGAAAAAGGGAGTCCAGGACGATGAAAACAGGCGTAACATTCAACTACAGCGGTGCCCATGTACTGGTAACAGGCGGCTCCAATGGTATTGGCCTCGCGACAGCCAAGGCTTTCCAGCAAGCTGGGGCGAAGGTGGTGATCACCGGCAGAAAAGCCAGTGCTACTGACTACGAGCACGACCTCTCCGGCCTCGACTATCGCGCCCTGGATGTCTCCTCGCACACTGCGTTGTCCGATCTCGCAGAAAGCCTGGATGCACTGGACATTCTTATTAACAATGCGGGTGGCGCACAGGCTGACGAATGGGGTAGTGAGGGATTTGACGCCTCTCTCAATATCAACCTGGCCAGCGCATTTCACCTCAGCTCAGCCTGTAAACCGCTACTCGAGAACAGCCAGATTGATGGCGGTGCCAGCGTAATTGGTATCGCTTCGATGACGACTTACTTCGGTTATGAATGGACCCCTGGCTACGGTGCGGCCAAGGCCGGCCTATCGCAGTTAATGAAAACACTGGGGATCAGCTGGGGCCCGGCAGGCATACGCGCCAATGCCGTGGCGGCTGGCTTTACACGGACCAACCTGACAGCCCCGGTGTTTGAGCATATGCCTGAGATGGTTGAGGCGATGTATCCTCGTCAGGGGCTTAAACGAGCGGGAACACCGGAAGACATAGCCGCTGCGGTACTCTTCCTGACCTCGCCCGCCGCGAGTTGGATTACCGGCCAGACCCTGGCTGTAGATGGTGGCTATTCCACCGCGATGGCTTGAGCCGACATACTTTAGAGATACTCACCTGATACGAGACCAAGCCCATGAGTGAACATCTGCAGAAAGCATTTTCCCCTGCCAAGCTCGGCAAGCTGCAACTGAAAAACCGCATTCTCAAAGCCGCCACATATGAGGGCAAGTCGCCTGACGGTGTGCCCGGCGAGTTGCTGCTCGATTTTCACAGGGAAATTGTCGCCGGCGGTACTGCGATGACCACAATCGGCTATTGCACGACGGAAGCTGACGGCCGAATCAACGACCAGATGCCCTGGATGGATGAGCAGTTTCGCCCGCAATACACGCACCTGATTACTGAGCTGAAGTCAGTTGCCCCGGACGTAAAGGTCTCTGGGCAGATGACGCACTGCGGTAACTTCACCAAGAACCGTAAGCTGCAGCGCCTGAAGAGACCGCTCGGTCCCTCGCGCCAGCTCAATATGCTCGGCATCTCAGCGGGCATGCCTTTTGCCGGCGCGATGAAGCTCGAAGACATCGACTACCTTGTTAAGACCTATCGGGACGCCGCCCTATTTATGAAGAGCGTTGGCTTCGACGCGATCGAAATCCACTTCAGCCATGGCTATGGTCTTTCCCAATTCATCAGCCCGCGAAGTAATCGCCGGACGGACGAGTATGGCGGCAGCCTGGAGAATCGAATGCGCCTGCCACTGCGGGCACTGGACGCAGTACGCGAGGCAGTCGGCGACGATTTCCCGATCCTGGGCAAGATGGGCATGACCGACGGCGTACGAGACGGTTTACAGTTCGATGAAGCGATTGAAGTAGCAGCCATGCTCGACAATGCAGGCATTGACGCCCTCATCTGTTCTGGGGGCACGAGCAGCTTTAACCCTATGGTCTACTTTCGCGGAGAGACACTGGACAAGGGTATGCTCGAGGTAGAAACCAATCCCATCGCGCGCCTGGGGCTCAAGTACTATGGCCCGCGCCTGTTTCGGCACTATCCTTACGAAGAGAATTTCTTTCTCAGCGACGCCAGCAAAATACGCGACCGGGTGAATTGTCAGATGGTCTATATCGGTGGCTGTACAGAACTGGAAAGTCTTGAGAAAGTCATGCGCGAGGGTTTTGATTTCGTCCAGATGGGTCGCCCATTGGTGAAAGATCCCCACTACGTTAACAACGCGATGAGCAACCCGAACTATCGCAACAATTGCAGCCACTGCAACAAGTGCGCATCGCTCATCGAGGCTCCAGGCGGTATTCGCTGTGTCGAAAATGCGCCTGCTTAGATCTCGATCACTGTGCGTATTCCGCGGCCTGCCTCCAGGTCTGCGAAACCTTCGTTGACCTCCGCGAGCGGCCGTCGGTGGGTTATCATCCCGGCCATATCGAGATCGCCCGCTCGCCACAGGCGCAAAAGGCGGGGAATTTCGAACAGTGAATTGGAAGAACCAAGCAGGCAGCCACAAAGCTTTTTCTCCAGCGCCTGAAACAGGACGACATTCGGAATCGTCAGATGTTCTTCAAATCCAGGCGACCCAACAGCCACGGTAGTGCCTCCGATGCGACTCAGCTGAACGCCCTGCTCTATCAGCGTTGCTTTGCCCGCCGTCTCGATAACGTAGTCAGCGCCGATCCCGGCAGTCAATTCCTGCACCAGCGCTGCCAGGTCATCCGATGTTGGATCTATGACATGCGTGGCGCCAAACTGCAGCGCCAGGTCGCGCCGCGCTGCAACCGGGTCCGACGCAATTATGAGCGAAGCCCCAGCAATTCTAGCTCCCTGTACGGCGGCCATACCCACGCCGCCAAGGCCGGTGATCACGCAGCTCGCTCCGGCTTCAACGTCGGCGGTATTGAGCACTGCGCCCACGCCGGTTTGCAGAGCACAGCCGATCACGCAGGCGAGATCCAGGGGAATATCCTTATCTATTTTGATCGCGCCAGTCGCCGGCAATGTCACGTACTCAGCTAGCGCTCCGACTCCTGCTCCGCGCAAAATCTGCTGGCCATTTAAACTCAGGCCACTCTGACCATCCGGCAACACGCCGGACAAGATGCTCATTGAGTTGACGCACAGGTTCTGCTGATCTCGCTGGCAGTAGTAACAGGCACCACAGGGCGCACAGGGTGTGAGTACCACATGGTCGCCGACGGCCAGATGGCTAACGCCCTCGCCCACCGCAGACACCTCTCCTGAAGCCTCATGCCCCAGCACCATCGGCCCCATCAGCGGGGACTTGCCCACGATAAATCCGAGATCTGAGCTGCAGAGGCCGCAGAAACGGATACTCACCTGCACCTCGCCGGCGCGGGGTTCAATGACCTCCACATCATCGAGGATTTCCAATGGCTTGTGTGCTTCACGTAGAACAGCTGCTCGCATGACCTATCTCCTGTGGCTAACCGCTGATGGGCCAGCGAGTATCTTTCGTATAAAAAGCAAACCGGTCAGCGATCATGGATTCACTGAGGCCGTAATCCTCTAGCCGGTACTCGTGCCTGCCGTGTTTACCTTTCGGGTTGTTGTCGACATGTGCCTGCATTGCCGCGCGACTTTCGCCTGGCAGTGGTATTTCAAAGCTGTCGTACACCTTTTGCACCAGCGCCATATTATCGTCGACGAATTCTTGCTGGGAGCAATCGATAAACATCTCTGGGGGCAGCGCGGCTCTGCTGGCGAGGCCGCGCTCCAATGACATCGCATACCATTCCATCACAGCCTGGCCCATTTCAGCCATATCGATGTGTGAGTATTCGCCCAGATACATATCCAGTACTACCTTGTTGAGGCTGTTGATAGACGGAATGACTTTCTGCGGGTCGCGATGGCACCAGACGAAACGCGCGTCGGGAAATACATCAATGATAGATTCTATCCCGAGCATATGAGCTGGTGCCTTCAACAGCCACTGTTGGCCAGGGTTGCGCCAGTTCAGCAATTGCATCACTTTCTTCTGAAACGCGTAGAGTGGCGTCAGGTCTTGTCCGAGCAGCCAACTGCGATAAGGTTCGAGCATTATCTCAAAACCCAGTTGGACGCCGTGGAACGCGTAGGCATGCAGCAATACACATTCTTCGGGGGTGTCTGCATCGACAAAGTGAATCTTGGCAAACTCAGAGTTGCGTGATTCCTCCAGCGCTTTGGCCAGGTAGTCGTAGCGAGGGTCCTTGTCGCCTGGAGCACTGCCAGGCCAGGGATCGGGAAATTGGACTTCCCACTGCAGTGGCGAGCGGTTTTCGGGAGCCACTTCAAGCAGGTTTAACAGGGCCGAGGTGCCTGACCGGGGCAGCCCGGTCACAAAGATCGGCGCAACGATTTCCTGCTCTTGCCAGCCGTCGATGGTAGCGAAAGCATTTTCCAGCTTCAGTCGCGTGGCAATCTGGTAGACAACTCGCTGATAACAGCGCTCTCGTCCGCCCTGGTCGCGAATGTGTGCATCGTAGGTTGCCAGCAGCATTGCCAACCCTTCGCGGGAAAACTCATCTCCAAGCGAGGTGAACCCAGTTTGCTCCTGCGCCGCAGCAATGGCTGCATCGGCATCGAATACCACGGCATCACTCATGCCAACTCATTCCGCTTTATCACTTTCACGTCCAGCAGCGGGTGTTTTTCAGCGCCGATCCAGCGCCAGCACATAGTGCCAATATTGTGACCGGCGGTCTCTATCCAGTTCGGGACACCCGGGTTGTCGTGGGAGATGACAACACGCACCGAGCCGTCGTCCTCGTAATGTGCCGTATGCTTATTGAAATGGATTCGATGATGGCGGTAGTCGAGTGACTCCATCCACCAGTTGTTCAATTGAAAATTCCAGGTCTGGCACTCTGGTATCTCTGGCGCTGTAATCACCATGACCTCATCGTCAGCCAGTTCCCAGGCGCTGTGGAAATAGAAAATATTGGGGTCGCCGCCAATAGACTGACAATAGTCCTGATCCGCTGCCGGTAGATCATTCATCGTCGGCAGGAAACTCTCCGCCCAGTTTTCAAACATGGTGGCGGCGCCCTGCACCCACATGCCTGCGCCCTGTAGGCCTCGCACCAACTTCTCGGGGGATAACGGACGTGGCCGATCATCTGCAGCGCCGATTCGCTCAATCTTCAGATCGGCCGCAACCTCATTGATCCGGTCCTGAAATGTCTGGCGCACGGTTATGGAGTTTGAGTGCTCTCCCATCGGCAGCCAGTTGCCCGGCTTTTCGGTCCGACTGATGATGATTTCAAAACTGCCATCATTGGCGATATCGAGTTCGCGATGGTCGATATGCCCTGTCACTTCCATGGTGCCGCCAGAGCCATACTTATTGACGATAGAGCTGATGCCCAAGTAGTCGACGGTATTGCGATTACCCGAGATACGGTAATCGAACTCGGGCCGGATGGACGCGCTCTCATAGCGATTGTCCGGATTGTCTGCCCCCAACTTGATTGTCTCGTGTGCACCGCAGCGCAACACAGGGAACATGGGGTCGGAAAATTCGAGATAGCTCTCCAGGCCTCCACGCAACAGGCGGGTCAGATAGCGGTACCCCTCGGCCTGGCTGAATGCGTCGCCGGGCGCTTTTTCGCTGCGAACAACCTTACCGGCTTCTTTCAGGGCATCACAGAATTCGTCCCAGGCGGAGCCGTCGAGCACTTTTTGTTCTGCGTCTGACATGGCGATTTCCTTGTGTTCGTTATTGTTTGGCCGCTTATGGTATCCAAGTCTGGATGGCTCCGCTCGCTCGAAGCCACGGTTACCGCGTTTGGTATAAGAATCTGATCGAGCAAAGGAGGCACTCGCTGCTATCCTTGATTGACTGATATCACTTACGAGAGCAGAAAATGGCGGATGAAAACCATCTGGCAGTAAAAGCCAACATGAACTCAATCAAGTACGCCTCGGCTGGCGACAAGGAAGCGTGGCTGGCGCTCTATGCTGACGATGCCATCGTGCAGGATCCTGTTGGAAAATCTCCCATGGACCCCTCCGGCAATGGCCATGTAGGCAGGGCCGCTATTGAGGCCTTCTGGGACACCGTGATCGGCCCGTCCTCAATCGAGATAACGGCGAACAAGCGCTGGACCAGTGGCGCATACTGTTGCTGTGTGGCCCAGGTGGCACGCAACGACCTGGGCGGAGGAAAATTCTCAGACTGCGATATGCTCGCAGTCTACGAGGTCAATGATGAGGGACTCATCACCCGAATGCAGGCGCACTGGGACTTCGATGCGCTAATGGCACAGCTGGGCTAGAGCAAAGATGGCCTAGGGCGCTGTTGATAGTACACCTACTGTGCCTTCACGCCGGGGGTCGGCGGCACCCTTGAGTTCACCGTCCTCCACTAGAATCAGATGCAGGCCTGAGTTTTCACCCTCCCGCTCTTCCACATTATATCCTCTTGCTTTCAGCGCGTTGGCGAGGGCTTTGCCCTCTTCCATCGCGATTTCCACCCGCACCTTGTCGCCTCTGGCGATGATGTTGGGGTAAGCCACAGCGGTTTCCGGCGTCATGCCCCAGTCGAGCACGGCCACCATCGATTTGAACACATAAGCTGGAATGGAGTTGCCACCAGGCGAGCCCGTGACCATTTTAAGCCTGCCGGCTTCATCGAAGATGACTATCGGCGACATAGAGGACCGCGGGCGCTTGCCTGGTGCAATCGCATTTGCCTGGGGTGGTGTATCTGGCTGATAGGCGCGAGCAAAGTCCGTCATCTGATTATTCAGGAGAAAGCCCCCCACCCAGCGCGAGGAGCCAAAGGGTGCTTCGACGGTTGCCGTCATGGACACGGCGTTGCCATCGCCATCAACAATAGACAGATGAGAGGTGCCGGCTATTTCATCGGTACTGTCGTTGCCAAAGACACTCGCCGACCCACTGCCGATATAAGAACTCGGATCGCCTTGAACGGCCGGTTCATCCGGCGCAAAACGCTGCCCTGCGCGCTCAGTGAGATAAGCGGCATTTAACAATCCGTCCAGCGGAACGGATACGAAGTCAGGGTCCGCTATATAGTGATCGCGATCGGCATAGGCCAGCCGCTGGGCGTCGACGAAGGCGGCCACCTTGTCCTCATGAGACGCACTGGGGCCCACCAGTTGGTCGTATATCGCCATCATCATGATCGGCGCTGCCGCTGAGGATGGTGGCGAGGCGCCACAGATCGTGAAGGTGCGAAATGGCGCACAGGCCACGTCACGTTCTACAGTGGTGTAAGCCTCAATGTCTGCGGTGCTAAGCGTTCCGGGAGCAGGTTCCATTTGCGCCGCCGCCGCCATGGCCTCGGCGAGCTGGCCAGTGTAGAAAGCACGGCTCCCTTGCTCGGCTACCGCCTTGAGCGTGGCGCCATACTCAGGATTTTTCAGCAGCGTACCCGCCAGCAGAGGTTTGCCTCCGGGGTAAAAATACTCTTTCGCACCCGGGTTCTCATCCAACCGCGAAACTGCCGCGATGCGCGGGAGGAAAGCGGCCATACGTGGTGAAACTTCGAAGCCCTCATTGGCGAGATCGATCGCGGGCTGGAAAAGTTCAGCCCAGGGTAGCTTGCCATACTTGCGATGTGTGTCTTCGTAGAGTTTTATCGCACCGGGTACACCGACAGCGGTGCCGCTCTGCCAAGCGGACAGAAAACCCATGGTCTCACCATCGCGCATGAACATATCCACCGTTGCGCCAGCCGGTGCGGTCTCGCGGCCATCGTGGAAAAGCAGGCTGCCACTTTCGTGTTCATGCACCACCATGAATGCGCCGCCACCAATACCGGAACTCTGGGGTTCAACTAGGCCGAGCACGGCGTGTGCTGCTATGGCAGCGTCGACCGCGTGGCCACCTTGCTCCAACATGGCCATCGCCGCGGCAGTTGCGTGTGGGTTGGCCACGGAGGCCATCGCACCGTAGGCCCAGGGGGCTGGCTCGGGCGCCTTTTGCACCGGGTTCGAGCAAGCCGCTGTTGTTAACATCATCAGGGCGCAGGCGAAAGCGTTCAGGTATTTCATGCTGTTCCTTTTGCGGTGGGCAATCCGGGAGTATTTATACACGCCCGCAAACCCAATGGGTATATCATTTATCGCTACTTACAAGACCGTTGGCAATTTGGACTCCAGGACTTGCTGCCGCTCACACGGTGTTATACTCAATCTTCATTGTGAACGCGCAGAAATACGAGAGCAAAAATGGGCAACATTGTGTGGATGGCCTCCTACCCCAAGTCGGGGAACACCTGGGTGCGCGCTTTTTTGCACAACTATATAGCCGACAGTGAAACGCCCTCCGACATCAACAATCTCGGTGATTTTTTCGCCAACGAGTCCAACGCGAGCTGGTACAAGCCTCTTGTAGATAACGACCTGCAACAGCTTGACCGAAAGACGATCTGCCAGCTTCGCGCAAAGGTGCAGCAAAATATAGCCGCAAGCCGGCGCGGCACTATCATGGTCAAGACCCACAACTTCCTTGGCGCCTACGAGGATGTCCCGCTACACGACATGAGCATTACCAGTGGAGCGATCAGTGTGGTGCGCAACCCACTGGATGTCGTCCTTTCGCTAGCCGATCACTTTGGTCTGGACACCGACCAGGCGATCGAGTTTATGGGGTCGGATAACACGGGGACGCCTACCGACGACAACAATGTCGCCAGCGTACTTGCGTCCTGGTCAACGCATGTTGAGAGCTGGACCCGTGACCAGAGTGGCGCCACCTGTGTTCTACGCTACGAAGACCTGCTCGATGAGCCCCACACGCACTTTGCAAAGTTGACCCAATTCCTGGGCCTCCCTGACGATCCAAAGCGTCTGGATCGAGCCATCGAGCACAGCAGCTTCAGTAAACTGAAAAACTTCGAAGAGCAATCTGGCTTCGTGGAGCGCAGCCCGAATTCAAGTCGTTTCTTTCGCGCTGGGCGCAAGAATCAATGGTCTGAGACCCTCGAGCCCACGCAAGTTCAGCGTCTCGTCGATGATCACCGCGAGATTATGTCCAGGTTCGACTACATCCCTCCCGCCAATCGTTGAGGTAATGCCAATGTCTATAGAAACCACGATCAGCTCGCGCTTCAATGGCCCTCCAACGTCAGGCAATGGCGGATACAGCTGTGGCGTGATTGCCGCGCATATCTCCGGCCCTGCGCGGGTGCGACTGATGCAGCCGCCGCCGCTGGACAAGCCTTTGCACATAGGTGTGGAGGAAGCAGGCAAGGTTGTCCTCCTCGACGGCGAAACTCCCATAGGCAGCGGCACGCCCTGCGCGATTGACCGCGATTTCCCGCCCGCGCCGACGCTCGAGCAGGCGACATCCGCGAGCGAGGGTTTCCCCTGTTATCACGAACATGTGTTCGGCACCTGCTTTGTTTGTGGCCCGCATCGCCCGGCACATGATGGGCTGGACCTGTTTCCTGGGCCAGTCGATGACTGGCATCTTATAGCCTGCCCCTGGCGGCTGCGCAGCGATCTTCTGGATAGCGACGGCAATGTTCGCGAGGAAATACTCTGGAGCGCTCTGGATTGCCCGGGCTACTTTGCCGCTATGGGCGGCGAGTTGCGCCATGCAGTTCTCGGGCAGCTCGATGGTGAGATTATCGAGCCAGTCTCCGGAAGCGAGGAACTTGTGGTCTACGCCTGGCCTCTGGGGCAGGAAGGCAGAAAATATTTTGCCGGCACCGCGGTAGCTCGCGGAGACGGCACTGTGGTTGCCCACTCGCGCTCGGTGTGGATTGAACTCAGGCAGTAGCTCATAACAACCGCATTATCCGGGGAGTGCCGATTACGGCGTCGATACATCTCGCGCCAATTTAGCCGCTGTTGTCGCGTTATTCCTCCTGTGAATGAAACGGACAGACCGGCACTGTCCCATGCCAAACCGGTAGATCGAGATCCTCTGGCTCTTCATTGGGACCACCAGAACGGGACTTCCCTGCCCCTTCGACGATCGTTAGTTTCATCAGTGCGGTGGCTTTGCGCTCCTGCGCATTCGGCGGCCGCACCTGCTGCCAGCGGCCAGCCTCCAACTGCTCGATACAGACCTCAAAGGCCCGGTCAAATTCATCCGGCTCAGTCACTCGCTCGCCGGTACAGTAGACGACCGCTGAGCGGTAGTTAGCGCTGTGGTGGTAGGCCGACTTGGCCAACACCCATTCAGTGCACTCTGCGAACGAAATACAGACCTCTGCACCAGCTTCCAGCAGCTTCTGCATACGGCTCTTGTTCATCGTGTGGAAGTAGAGATGATCGTCGACGCGCCACACTGTCATGGGAATGACGTGTAACTGCCCCTTCCAGCTAAAGCCGATATGCCCCAATTTGAGGTCATCAACCAGCCTGTAGACAGCTTCGCGATGGTACGTTGCGCGCTCCCTGGAGCGCTTTACCTGCGCCCTGTCGTGATGTGCGAGTTCTGACTGCACTAACCTGCCCCCATAGTTTTTTTGGAATACATGGCTATGCTATAGAATATTGGACCTACGATAAGCGCCAATTATTATATTTTTATGGAGCCAATATGCAGATAGCGGAACTCAAGGGTATCGCACTCAACAGCGAAGAAGCCCTGCAGAGGCAGTTGTATCGCTATATCAGCGGTCGCGTCAGCGAGGGAATCTGGCGCGAAGGCCTGCGCCTGCCGGCATCACGTAAGATCGCCAGCGAGTTGGGTATCAGCCGCAACACCGTTACCGCCGCCCTGGGCCAATTGTGCGCCGAGGGCTACTTGAGCAGCAGGCCTGGCAGTGGAATTTACGTGGGTGCAGGTTTCGATCGCGCACATCCCGACGCTGTGCACTGGGACAAATCCTGTGAACTGCCCGAGCTGTCTGCTTATGGCTTGAGCCTCGCCAGAGAGGCACAGGCCGGAGGCGATAAGCAGCTACCTTTCACTCTCGGTGTTCCAGACCTGAAGGCATTTCCGCTGCGGGCGTGGAACCGTCTTCAACGGCAGCAACAAAACCGGCGACGACTACTCGGCTATGACGGCTACCAGGGGTTTGAGCCGCTGCGGGAAGCACTGGCGGGGTATTTGCGTGTATCCCGGCAGGTACGTTGCAGCGCGAGCCAGATCATCATTACCCAGGGAGCCCAGCAGGCGATCTCTCTCTGCGCCCAGGTTCTGCTGGATCGGGGCGAAGAAGTGCTGGTAGAAAACCCGGGCTACAGCGGTGCGCGGCGCGCCCTGCAGGCACTGGATGCAAAACTGACTGCGGTAAACGTGGACGCCGGGGGGCTGACCTCCAGTGCGCTTCCAGCACAGACCAACGCGAAGCTGATGTACGTCACGCCCAGTCACCACTATCCTCTGGGAGGCATAATGAGTGCGCCTGAACGGCTGCGCTTACTGGACTGGGCCGCACGCACCGGCACCTGGCTGATCGAGGATGACTACGATTCCGAGTTCCATTTTCACGGCCATCCGATCGCGGCCCTTCAGGGTATGTCGAGCCAATCGCCGGTACTCTATATGGGCAGTTTCAGTAAAACGCTGTTTCCTGCGCTGCGCATAGGCTATCTCGTATTGCCTACGCCACTGGTCGCACCCTTCCTGAACGCCAAACAGCATATGGATGGAGAATCGCCGCTTCTGCAGCAGGCCACCGTCGCTCAATTCATCGAAGAGGGGCATTTCCAGCGCCATTTACGCCAGATGCGGGTGCTCTACCGGGAAAAATGGTTACATTTATCGGCCCTGATCGAGTCGCGACTCGCAGGCCTTGCACAGCCGGTGGCCGAGAGTGCCGGAATGCACCTTGTACTTCGCATCCCCGGGGTCGACGATGTGGAACTGACCCGCGAGTTCGTCGCGGCAGGCTTCGGGGGTACGCCCCTCAGTTCGTACTATATCGGGGGCGAAAAGCCCCGCGGCATTGCCCTCGGTTTCGCCAACTCAGACGCGGCCCAGCGTGCAGCGGGGATTGAATGCCTAAGAAGCCTGATAAAAGACCAGCAAAGGCGCTGAACTTTTCCACCCCGGGTCTATCATAGTTAATGCTTTTGTCGAGGTAGGCACCCGCCCGTAGTGCGGGTACACTTGGCCTCAATAACTCTAGTCAGTACACAAGTTGGTACCTACATTTTGAGCACTATGCGCACAATCGCGGCCCTGAGTCGCAAATCCCTTTTTGCCCTGGCATTCGGAACCCTGGCATTACCCTCACATGCCCTGATCGAATACAGCGACGCCCAACGTGAAACCATCGTCGAGCTGGTAGAACAGTTAGAGGATCGCCACTACGCCAAGTTGGTGTACAACGATGAACTCTCGTCTCAGCACCTCGACGCTTACGTCAACAGCCTCGACGGCAGCAAGATGTTCTTCACTGCTGCTGACATTGCTGAATTCGAGCAGTACCGCGATGTCATGGACGACCAACTACCCGAGGGCAACCTCAGTGCCGGCTACGCGATTTTCAACCGCTTCCACGAGCGCCTTGAGACACGCCTGGAAAGTGTGCTCGAGACGCTGCCTGCGACGACAGAGGCCATGGACTTCACCGTCGATGAAACCTACCTGCTGAACACCGACGATCGCCCCTGGGCCGACACCCAGGAAGAACTGGATGATCGCTGGCGCAAACACCTGAAGAATCAGGTGCTGGGTCTCAAGCTGGCAGATAAGCCTGCAGAAGAAATTCCCGAGACCCTGTCTCGTCGCTACCGCAACCAGCTCAAACGCGTGCAACAGTACAACAGCCAGGACGTGTTCCAGATCTACGCTAACGCGCTTACCGAGCTGTACGATCCTCACACAAACTATTTCTCGCCGCGCCGCTCCGAGAACTTCAATATCAATATGAGCCTCTCGCTTGAAGGTATTGGCGCGGTTCTGCAACTGGAAGACGAGTACACCAAAGTCTCTCGCCTGGTGCCCAAAGGCCCCGCCGACAAGCAGGGCGACTTGCAGGCCTCCGATCGCATTGTAGGGGTTGGCCAGGGCGAAGAAGGTGAGGTTGAAGATGTTATCGGCTGGCGCCTGGACGAAGTCGTCGAGCTGATCCGTGGCCCGAAAGACAGCACCGTGCGCCTTGAAGTCATACCCGCCAAGTCCAAATCCACTGACGAGCGCAAACTGATCACTATCGTGCGCAACAAGGTGAAGCTGGAGGAGCAGTCCGCGCAAAAGGAAATACTGGAAATCCCCAATGGTGAGCAGACGCTTAGAGTTGGTGTCATCGACATTCCGGCCTTCTATATAGATTTTGAAGCGATGCGCCGCGGCGACAAGGACTACAAGAGCACCACTCGTGACGTTAAGAAATTGCTTGAGGAACTCCAGGAAGAAGGTATCGATGGCCTGGTGGTAGACCTGCGCAACAATGGCGGGGGTTCACTTCAGGAAGCCAATGAACTCACCGGACTGTTCATCGAGTATGGCCCTACCGTACAAATTCGTCACTCCTCACGCAGGGTGTGGCGCGATGGCAAACGTTTACGCAGTGACTTTTACGAGGGCCCTCTCGTGGTCCTCATCAACCGCTTGAGTGCGTCGGCATCGGAGATTTTTGCCGGTGCGATCCAGGATTATGAGCGAGGCATCATTGTCGGCGATCGCTCCTTTGGTAAGGGTACCGTGCAGACCCTCACGCCACTCACCGAAGGGCAGCTGAAGATCACAGAGAGCAAGTTCTACCGTATCTCGGGCGATTCTACCCAACACCGCGGCGTAGTACCTGATGTCACTTTCCCCTCGGTATACGATCCAGAGCAGATCGGCGAGAGCTCGCTGGACCACGCCCTCAACTGGGACCAGATCAATGGCGTGCGCCATCGCCGCTACGATGATCTCAATTCTGTACTGCCACGCATTACTGAACTGTTCGAGGAGCGCTCTGTCACTAATCCGGATTTCGTTTACCTCGAAGACCAGATCGCCCTCGCCGCCGGCACCCGCGACTTGAAGGAGATTCCTCTCAACGAGGAAGCTCGCATCGCCCTGCGTGAATCACAGGAAAAGAAGGCTCTGGCAATTGAGAACAGGCGCCGAGTGGCCCTGGGTGAAGAGCCTTTGACCTCTCTGGATGACGAGGAAACTGACGAGGAAGCCTCAGACGGAGAAGAAGCTTCGACTGACGAAGTCGCCGATGCTGATAGTGAGGCGGCTACTGAGGAAGAAGACGAAGATGACAGCGACGTTCTGCTCACCGAGGCCGGCAATGTCCTCGTTGACGCGCTTGTCTTGAAACAACAGCGCTACGCCGCGCACTCGCCCGCGCCGGAGGAATAAACCTACCGGTTAACCTTAGACAAGGCTGAAGTGGTACTCATCGGTGTGTATCACTCCATCCTCGTCAGCGAGCTCCACGAGCCGATACCACGCATTTCGAGAAAACAGTGCTGACAGGCCGTGCCACAACTCAACCGCTGCGACATTGTCTTTGCGGGCCTCCAGAAACAGTGGATGCGCCTTCCCGGCGCTAAGCTCCCGCCCCGTATTCAGGGTCAAACTCAATTCCCCACCTCGCAGCGCCACGTCAGTAACGATCAAGGGGTGTAGCTCAACACGCAAGCGCCATTTCTCGACGGGTGTCACCAGGTAGTAATCACCGTCGTCCTCCCGCCGCAGAATACTGGCGAACATACGCACAAGGGAGTCACGGGTTATCGGGTCTCCTTCATGAATCCAGCTGCCGTCGGCGCGAATGTAGATATCTATGTCTCCGGAAAGCGGAGGATGCCACCGCTCAAGCGGTGGTGAAGTGAAATCTCTCTTGGAACCGAGCTGCTGTTCCAGATGGTCCAGGGGCTTGGACACGGCAGCAGCCCGGCGCAGGCCTAGTCGCAGTCGCCGATCAGGCGAACGTTGATCACGCCTTCGAGCTCGCGCATCTTATCGAGTACTTCGTCGGATGCATGACACGCGATATCAATCAAATTGTAGGCGATATCGTCTCGGCTCTTGTTGAGCATATCTATTACGTTGATATTTTCGTCAGCCAGGATGGAAAGTACACTGCCAAGAATCTTGGGAACGTTCTCATTGGTGACAGACAAGCGACATCCAGACACCCGTTCCAGGGTCAGGTTGGGGAAATTCACAGAGTTGCGAATATTGCCATTCTCGAGGAAGTCCCGTAGCTGATCGGCAGCCATAATCGCGCAATTGTCCTCTGCCTCTTCAGTGCTCGCACCGATGTGCGGCATAAGGATAACGTCGTCTCGCCCGATAAAACCCGGGGATGGAAAATCTGCGATGTACTTGCGCAATTTGCCGTTTTCCAGCGCGTCGAGCAGAGCTTCTTCGTCGACAATTTCCTGGCGAGCGAAATTCAACAGGCAGGCACCATCACGCACCGCGGCGAGCAACTCGGCATTGACCAGGCCGCGTGTCGAATCGAACACGGGGAGATGCAGGGTGATGTAGTCACTCTTGGCGAACAGTGCAGACAGCGTGTCAGCACGCTGGACCTGGCTGGACAGGCGCCAGGCGGCTTCCACTGACAGCGCAGGGTCATAACCCACCACATCCATACCGAGCGTGAGCGCCATCTCTGCGACCATCGAGCCGATGGCTCCCAGCCCCACAACGCCCAGGGTCTTACCCACCAGCTCGCTGCCCTTGAACTGCTTCTTCTGGGCTTCCAGAACCTTGTTCATTTCAGCCTTGTCGGACATCTCCGCGAGCGTGGCTACATAGTCGATGCCCTCGACGATGCCCCTGGACCCCAGCAGCAGGCCAACAGCTACAAGTTCTTTCACTGCATTGGCATTCGCACCTGGCGCATTGAACACGGGAATGCCGCGCTTACTGCAATCGGCTACTGGCACATTATTGGTACCAGCCCCAGCGCGGCCTATAGCCAGGACAGAATCGGGAATATCATCGGATTTCAGCTTGTGTGAGCGCAACAGAATGGCATCGGGATGAGCGAACTCACTAGCGACTTCGTAATCCTCCCGCGAGAGACGCTCTAGGCCTTTCACGGAAATCTGGTTGAGTGTGAGAATTTGCTTGGCCATGGTATCCCTTAGATGACACTGATTTCAGCGCTGTCACGCTGGCGTTGTTGGATCTCTGAATCGAGCAATTGACCGGCCTCACCAGACATTTGCTGGCGCAGTGCGGCCTGTTCACCCTCGGCCATCGCCTGCAGGTCGCCAGACGTCACCCGGTCGAGTTCAAATACCAGCGCATCACCTGTCGCACTGATAACGTAGTCGACGCTGCTCTCGCCTTCTGCCGGTGCGGCCAGCGCAAATGCGCTCTGTAATACTTCGCCAGGGACGACCAGGTTGCGGCGATCAGCGCCCAGCTCAACCTGCCATTCATACCCCTGTTCGTTCGCCAGCGCTTCAACGCTCGCCCCTGCGCGCAGACTGGCGACAACGCCTTGTGCTGCTTCCCCTACGGCTTCACGCGAACGTTGATCAGTTAAGGAGGCTACAATACTGTCCCTGACCGCTTCCAGGGGCAATACAGCCGCTTCGTTGTAAGTATTGACGCGCAGTACAACCCAGAGATCCGGGCTCAGCTCGATCACTTCGCTGTTGTATCCGGCGCTCAGAACGTCGTCAGAAAACGCCGCGGAAATCAGCATGGCATTGCTGAACAGTCCCTCTTGCTGAGAGCGCGAGACACCCTTCTCCTGGCTTAACTCCAGCGACATCTCGCTCGCCGGCCCAGAGAGATCTTCGGCGTTGAATGCCAGGTCCTTGAGGGCCTCTACGGTGCTCATCAGTTCAACGCGCGCCTGCGCCATGCCTTCGCGTTCTTCCAGGTCAGCTCGCAACTCCTCGAAAGTCGGTGGCGTGCCCTCGCGACGATCAGTCACCTTAATCAGGTGAATCCCGGCCTCGGTCTGTACAGGTTGGGAAACCTGCCCTACTTCCAGGGCGGCGATTGCCTGTTCCATCTCGGCGGGAAATACTTCGCCCGCGGTATAACCAAGTTCGCCGCCAAAGCCTTTCGAACCGATATCGTCAGAAGCCGTTGATGCGAGTTCTGCGAAATCTGCACCCGCATCCAGTTTTGCCTGAGCTTCCGCCACGCGAGCCGCCCACTCGTCAGCGCTCTCCTCATCGCGGAGTTCGAACAAAATATGGGATACCGCGCTCTCGGTCTGGTATTGGCTGGCTTGCAGCTCTTCCTGGTAGGCGTTCTGTAACATGCTTTCGTCAACCGGCTCGCGGAAGTCTTCAGCACGCAACGCTATATAATCGATATCCACAGTCTCTTCGGATAGGAAAGAGCTCGCGTTGGCCTCGTAGTAGGCCGCAATGTCCTCCTCGCTGACCTCGGTCTGCGCTGCGAAGCCCTCGATCGGTATGGTCAGGAAGCGAATATCGCGCTGCTCGCCTACCAGTCGTGCGCTGAGAGACAGCTCGGCAGGAGTGGAAAACTCACTACCCGCCAGACCCGAGCGAGCCTGACCGACGATCAGATCGTCGCCCAGCGTTGCCTTGAATGACGCCGGCGTGTAACCAGCGTCAGACAGCGTGCCGCGATAGAGCTCCGGCGAGAACTGACCTCCCACCTGGAACTGCTCCATTTCGCCGATAATGGCGCCAAGCTGGCGATCGGAGATAGTAAGTCCCATACCCTTCGCGCCCTGTACCATCAGCTTGCGTTGGACAAGCCCTTCCATTACCTGCCCCTGGATCAATTGGTCATCCAGTAAGCTAGGATCCAGGTTATCGCCCATCATGGCAATCAGGCGGCGTTTCTGGTTGGTCATCGCCTGTTGCAATTCCTGGGGGCTGATCTCTTCACCGTTGACTTCGGCTACACCGCCGCTGCCGCCGCTCAATAGGATCGACTCTACGCCAAACAGCGCAAAAGCGGCCACGATAACGCCGACAATGATTTTGGAGACTGTGCCCTGGGCATTGGCTCGGATGTCTTGAAGCATGATTTCTCTCTCGCGGAACTAAAAAAAAAGCGCACCGTTGAGTGCGCCTTTTTGTCTCGTCAGTAACCCGTTGTTTAACAGTAAACTCGGGGTTGCCTAACAGGACTTACTGGTTAACGGCATCCTTGAGCGCCTTGCCAGCTTTGAAGCTGGGGACGTTGGAAGCTTTGATCTCGATAGTAGCGCCAGTCTGCGGGTTACGACCGGTGCGTGCTGCGCGGTGCTTGACTGCGAAAGTGCCGAAACCAACCAGGGAAACCTGGTCACCTTTGGCCAGCGCTTCAGTAATGCTGTCAACAACAGCGTCCAGCGCACGGCCGGCAGAAGCTTTAGGAAGGTCCGCAGCAGCGGCAATTGCATCAATTAGTTCAGTCTTGTTCACACTTATCCCCTTGGATTTTTAGTCAGGTGAAATTTTAGTCTTGTTGCCCGGGGGTGGGCATTCGAATTAGTTTCGCTGTCATGGCCCGAAACCCTTGCTGTGCTTAGGTTTCGGGGTCACTGATCAGACGCACGACTTTATACCAGAGCGGGAATCGCGGTCAACGAAAAAGCCCCCTCCTAGTGCGTATTTATGCGATTTTTTTCCTCGTCGGACACTTCTTTGGCCACAGCGGCCGTACTGGCGAGATAGTCTTCGTCACTCAGCGGCTCTGGCATGGTCTCCAGCGCCATCGAAAGCACCTCGTCGATCCATTTCACAGCCTTGATATTGAGGTGCTCCTTGATGTTATCGGGCACTTCTTTGAGGTCGCGCTCGTTCTCTTTCGGAATGATCACGGTTTTGATGCCACCGCGACGCGCTGCAAGGAGTTTCTCCTTCAGTCCGCCGATAGGTAGCACTTCTCCACGCAGCGTAATTTCACCGGTCATCGCAACGTCGGCGCGCACCGGAATATCGGTCAGCACCGATACCAGTGCTGTACACATAGCTATGCCTGCACTGGGGCCGTCCTTGGGAGTCGCGCCCTCGGGGACGTGAATGTGTACGTCGTGTTTTTCGTGGTAATCCGCTGGAATACCCAGCAACTGAGACCTGCTCCGGACCACGGTATTGGCAGCCTGAATGGATTCCTGCATGACATCACCCAGCGAGCCAGTTTTTACATGACGTCCTTTGCCGGTCACAGCAACCGCTTCGATCGTGAGCAGTTCGCCTCCGACAGAGGTCCAGGCGAGACCAGTAACCTGCCCTATCTTGTTCTGCTCCTCGGCGATACCGTAGTTATACTTACGCACACCCAGCAGGTCAGCGAGCATGTCGCTATTGACCGTACTGCCGCCTTCGATTTCCTCGAGAGTAATGGCCTTGACCATCTTGCGGCACACCTTGGCAATTTCGCGTTCCAGTGAACGCACACCCGCTTCCCGCGTGTAGTAGCGAATCACATCGGTAACAGCGGCGGCTTCAATACTGATCTCGTCAACCTTGAGACCGTTAAGCTTGAGTTGCTTGGGTATGAGATAGCGCTCCGCAATACTCAGCTTCTCATCTTCGGTATAACCGGGGATGCGAATTACTTCCATCCGGTCCAGCAGCGGGCCCGGGATGTTCATGGTATTGGAGGTGCAAACGAACATCACATCCGACAGATCGTAGTCGACTTCCAGATAATGGTCGTTAAAGGCATGATTTTGCTCAGGGTCCAGTACTTCGAGCATGGCGGAAGCCGGGTCACCGCGATGGTCCATGCCCATTTTGTCGATCTCATCGAGCAGGAACAGGGGGTTTTTCACCCCGGACTTTGCCATTTTCTGCAGTAATTTACCGGGCATGGAGCCAATATAGGTCCGGCGGTGGCCGCGAATCTCAGCCTCATCGCGCACGCCGCCGAGCGCCATGCGGACAAACTTGCGATTGGTAGCGCGGGCAATAGACTCACCCAGCGACGTCTTACCCACACCGGGAGGGCCGACCAGACACAGTACAGGGCCTTTTACCTTGCGTACGCGCTTTTGCACGGCCAGGTATTCAACAATGCGGTCCTTGACCTCATCCAGGCCAAAGTGGTCTTCGTCCAGAATCTTGGTGGCGCGCTTAAGATCGTGCTTAACCTTACTGCGCTTCGTCCAGGGTACGCTGACCATCCAGTCGATATAGCTGCGAACCACTGACGCCTCCGCCGACATGGGCGACATCATTTTAAGCTTGCCCAGCTCAGCTTCGGCTTTTTCCTTGGCTTCAGCAGGCATCTTGGCTTCTTCAATGCGGGCCTGCAGTTCGTCCAACTCATTGGGCGCCTCATCCATTTCACCCAGTTCTTTCTGGATGGCCTTCATCTGCTCGTTGAGGTAGTACTCGCGCTGGCTCTTCTCCATCTGCTTTTTGACCCGGCCGCGGATGCGCTTCTCAACCTGGAACAGGTCGATCTCGGCTTCCATAAGGCCCATCAGGTGCTCGAGGCGAGACTTGATGTCGGCAATTTCGAGGATGCGCTGCTTTTCTTCCAGGTCGACACTCATATGGGCGGCAATGGTATCGGCCAGTCGCCCTGGTTCATCGATCCCGGTCAGCGAGGTGAGGACCTCTGCGGGAACCTTTTTACTCAGGTTCACATATTTTTCAAACTGGGTATTGGTCGAGCGCAGCAAGCCCTCGACTTCTGCGTCGGGAATGTCGTCGCTGATAACCTCGCGCACAGCTGCAACGGCAAAGTTTTCACCATCATCAACACTGTCCACTGAGGCGCGGAAACCGCCTTCCACCAGTACCTTGATCGTGCCATCAGGCAATTTGAGCAGCTGCAGAATGTTGGAAACCGTGCCCACCTGGTAGATGTCGTCGGCACCGGGGTTGTCGTCTGCGGCATTGCGCTGGGCCACGAGAAGCACTTGCTTGTCGTTGGCCATGGCGTCTTCAAGCGCCTCGATAGACTTTTCCCTGCCCACAAACAGTGGCAATACCATGTGTGGATACACAACGACATCACGCAGTGGCAACAGGGGCAGTTCAATTGCTGAGGGTAAACCCATAACTATCTCCGGGTTGGGCGGGGTTCAAGGCATTGTTTACCGGATATTGGGGCAGGCTCCGGAAATACAAGCACCCGCTTGCAAGTGCAGCCCGGCAGCGCCGGGCTACCCGCTTGCTTAATCTTCTGTAGATGCAGCGCGAGCTGCAGGTTCGCTGTTCTGGTAGACCAGCAGAGGTTCGGAATCACCGCGAATCACTGATTCGTCAATCACCACTTTGCTGACATCATCCCGAGAAGGGATGTTGTACATAGAGTCCAGCAAAATGCCTTCGAGTATCGAGCGCAGACCACGAGCACCGGTTTTGCGTTCCATGGCTCTCTCGGCCACAGCCCGCAGGCCGTCTTCACGGAAATCTACTTCAACACCTTCCATTTCAAACAGCTTGCTGTACTGCTTGGTGAGCGAGTTCTTTGGCTCGGTCAGGATTTGGACCAGCGCATCGGAATCGAGTTCCTCGAGCGTTGCAATGACCGGCAAACGGCCAACAAACTCAGGAATAAGCCCGTACTGCACCAGATCCTCTGGCTCCAGTTCGAACAACAACTCACCGACGTTACTGGATTCGTCCTTGCTCTTGACCTCGGCGTTAAAGCCGATGCCGCCCTTCTCGGACCGATTGCGAATCACCTTATCGAGGCCAGCAAACGCACCGCCACAGATAAACAGGATATTCGAGGTGTCGACCTGCAGGAATTCCTGCTGCGGATGCTTGCGGCCGCCCTGAGGCGGGACAGATGCAACCGTGCCCTCGATCAGCTTGAGTAGCGCCTGCTGTACACCTTCACCGGAGACATCCCTGGTGATGGAAGGATTGTCAGACTTGCGTGAAATCTTGTCGATTTCATCGATGTAGACGATACCCACCTGGGCCTTCTCCACATCGTAATCGCACTTCTGCAGCAGCTTCTGGATAATGTTCTCGACATCTTCACCCACGTAACCCGCCTCAGTAAGGGTGGTTGCGTCGGCAATGGTGAAGGGAACATCAAGCAAGCGTGCGAGTGTTTCTGCCAGAAGCGTCTTTCCTGAGCCGGTAGGTCCTACCAGCAGGATATTGCTCTTGCCGAGTTCGACGTCTTCGTTGCGGCTCTGACCGTGGCGCAGACGCTTGTAGTGGTTGTACACCGCAACCGACAGCACCTTCTTGGCGCGCTGCTGGCCGATGACGTATTCGTCCAGGATCCCTTTGATTTCCTGGGGGACGGGAAGATGGTCCTGCTGGCCATCACTGCTGCTCTCTTGCACTTCCTCACGAATGATATCGTTGCAGAGATCGACGCACTCGTCGCAGATAAAGACCGAGGGTCCAGCGATCAGCTTGCGCACTTCATGCTGGCTTTTGCCGCAGAAGGAGCAGTACAACAGCTTTCCGCCGTCGTCGCTAGAACTGGTGGTTTCGTCGCTCATTAAGACGCCCTATACACAATATATGGAAAATCTCCGTTTCCGGAGACTCTAAGATGATGTTTTTTCGAGTTTATTGCAAGCCCCGATAGGCTGAATAGGCAGGTTCTGTGAGCCTATTCCGAAGCCCCGCTACGGCTGTTCACAACCTCGTCAATCAGACCGTATTCCCTGCTCTCCTCGGCGTTCATGAAGCGATCCCGCTCGGTATCGCGCTCAATCACCTCAAGTGACTGACCGGTGTGACCAGCCATCAGCTCGTTGAGCTTCTTGCGGATAATGAGGATTTCCTTGGCCTGGATTTCTATGTCTGTAGCCTGACCCTGCGCGCCACCTGATGGCTGATGGATCATTGTGCGTGCGTTGGGCAGACAGTAGCGCTTGCCCTTGGCGCCACCGCAGAGCAGAAACGCGCCCATTGAGGCTGCCTGGCCAATACACATGGTGGACACATCCGGCTTGATGAACTGCATGGTGTCATAGATCGACAGGCCAGCGGTTACGCTGCCACCGGGGGAATTGATGTAGAGATGGATGTCTTTGTCGGGATTTTCAGACTCCAGAAACAGGAGCTGGGCAACGATCAGGTTGGCCATCTGGTCCTCGACGGGGCCGACAGCGAAGATAACGCGCTCTTTGAGCAGGCGGGAGTAAATATCGAAAGAGCGTTCCCCGCGGGAGGTTTGCTCCACCACCATAGGCACCAGGCCCAGGTTATTGATGTCTTGAGAATTGCGCCCGTCTGGCTGAAATGGCATATCGTATCGTCCCTAGTATTTCTTCTGTGATATATACGGGCGGCAGCGTCAGATGGACTGCCGCCCGGGAGGGAGATACGGTATCAGGCTTCCTCTTCGTCCTGCTTTGCAGGTGCGATAGCGTCCTGATAACTGCACTCCTTATCCACTATCTTGGCACTCTCGAGGAGTTTTTCAACCACCTGGTCTTCAAGAACTTTGGATTCTACGGTCGCAAGCTGCTCCTGGTTGGAGTAATACCAGTTGATTACCTCTTCCGGCTCCTGGTACGTAGAGGCCATTTCCTCAATGGTGGAGCGGACTTTGTCGCCGTCAGCCTTCAGCTCGAACTTGTTGATCAGCTCTGACAGCAGCAGGCCCAGCTTCACGCGTTTTTCTGCATTTTCGGTGAACATGTCGTCTGGCAACAGTGACTTGAGGTCCAAATCCTGGCCGCCAGCGCCGCCGAACTGCTGGAGCATTTGATTGCGCAGGACGTCGACTTCCTGAGCGATCAGCGACTGGGGAATTTCCAGAGCATCGTGGGCGTCAATCACAGCGTCCATAACCTGCTGCTTGACCTTGGATTCGACAGCGTTCTTCAATTCGCGGGCCATGTTCTCGCCGACTTCCTTGCGGAACTGCTCTTCACCGCCCTCTTCCACGCCGTACTTGGCGAAGAGCTCTTCGTCCAGTGCTGCGGGGGTCATTTCTTGTACGCTTTTTACGGTGACCTTGAATTCGACCGCGGCGCCTTTCAGCTCTTCGCTGTGGTAGTCCTCAGGGAACGTCAACTCCAGTGTCTTCTCGTCTCCGGCAGACATGCCGACGACGCCGTCTTCGAAACCGGGGATCATGCGACCGGAACCGAGCTCAAGCTCAGACCCTTCCGCGCTACCACCTTCAAATTCTTCGCCGTCCTTGGTGCCGACAAAATCAATCACGACCTTGTCTTCCAGCGCTGCGGCGCGCTCCACATCTTCCCAACTGCCCTGTTGCTTACGGAAAACTTCGATGATGTTCTCTACGTCTTCATCTTTGACTTCAGCAACGGGACGCTCGACGTCAAATCCGTCGAATTCAACAACTTCTACATCGGGGAACACTTCGAAGGTGGCGATGTATTCGAGATCCTTGCCGGCGTCGAGTGACTTGGCCTCGATGCTGGGCTGGCCTGCAGGGCGCAGTTTCTCTTGCACCACGGCTTCCTGGAAAGACTGACTCATCACTTCGCCCAGCACTTCCTGGCGCACGCCTTCACCGAAGCGCTGCTGCATCACTTTCATGGGCACCTTGCCAGGACGGAAGCCGGGCAAACGTACGTTTTTAGCTGCCTTCTTAAGGCGAGTAACCACTTCCGCGTCAACGCGGTCGGCGGGTACGCCCACGGTCAGGCGACGCTCCAGGCCAGAAGTCGTCTCAATAGAAACCTGCATGGTATTTCCTCATAAATCGATAAGTCTGTAGTGCTCGCTCCACAACTCAAGGCGGCGCGACACCTGTCAAAAATTGGTGCGGAAGGGGGGACTTGAACCCCCACACATTGCTGCACTAGAACCTAAATCTAGCGTGTCTACCAATTCCACCACTTCCGCATATGCGCCTCCGGGCCGCAATTAAGAGAAGATACTGGCAGGCAGTACCTAGAATCCGCTGCAACTTTCTGCGCCTAACTATTTGATTATTAGGAAAGAAAAATGCCACGCGGGCGGCGATTGGAGGTGTCGCAAGGGCGCAGATTCTGCCACAAAGCCGATGCCGGTTCAACTGCTCAGGAGCGAGGCAGCGCCTGCAATGCAACAAGCGGCCCAAAAGCGCCTGCCAGAAGCGCACCTGCGGGCAGGATAAAGGCCTGCTCGGGGCCAAATGATAAGCCTTCTATATGGATTTCACCCTCGACCAGTATCACCAGGCTGTAGCTCTGCGCCGCCTCTAGCAGGAATTCACTCCCCGCCTCTACCACTAGCCGGCGAACCTCGAAGTCCTCGAAATCTACAATACGTTCACAGCGGATACCGGCAGCGGCATCCAACTGCTCAAATGTTTGTTCCGATGGCGGCGTCAGGCGCATATCCGGCAAGGCCTGTGCAGTATCCCAGTGATCCTGAGTGAGAACGCGCTGAGCAAAGGACAGGATCTTGCGTTCGTAGACCGGCGTCTGGAACTCAATTGTGCGCACGCCATGCTGTAGCGAGTGCGGCATACGCAGTGGCACTACGACCACATCGCCCGTTGCCAGTGGCCGCATATGGGTGAAGCTGTCCATTTCCAGACGCAATTCCCGCTCCTGCGATAGCAGTCGTGCAGAGGAATCACCCTCGTCAATCTGGCGGCGCACCGCTTCATACGCCTGAACGGCTTCGAGATAGGCCTCTCGAAAGGCTTGCTCGTTACCCGCGGCCTTTATCTTGTCCTCGGCGAAACCATAGCGGATTGCGCCTACACCATCTGGCCAGGCTGTGCGGTCCACATGAGTCACCACGTAAACTTCTCGCTTCTCTTCATGCATTTCAAAATAGAGGTCGCCAGTGACATCGTCGGCCGATGGGTCGAGAATCTTGAGCAGCACCAGTGGCAAGCCGGCCGCACCATACGCATCCCCCGGGAGAACGGCTTGCAGCTGAGGAATAAGAGCGCTCGCGTGATCGTCGCCGAAAGCGCACACTCCCCGCTCTTCAACACCGGTAAACCAGATCTCCTGGCCCCATGGCTTGGGGATGGCGGTCTGCATTAGCGGCAAGATGGCGCCCAGCCGGACGACAAGCAGCTTATACTGCTGAGCCCAGCGCCCCATTTGGCTTGCGGCGTCTTTCTCGCTGGCATCCAAATCAGCACTGACTACAGCGCAGTGAACCTGGCCGTCCGAGCACAGGTACAGCGCAGTGAGGGGTACAACCGGCTCATTGGCGAGCCACCAGGACGCAAATTCAAAATCAACGACCAGCAAGCGGCCTTCACAGTCACCCTGTCGCCACGCCACATACGCCTCGACCGGGTCGCCACGCTGATAATCGAGATATTGCTGCTTAATCTGATGCTGGCTCATTTGAACTCCGTTGCGAGTGGCGAAGTGGCCCGCAAACCCGTTAGCTGACTGACTTCCAGGCGGTTGCTCGATGAGTTATCACGCCAGTCTTATTACTGAATATAATTTAAGCAGCTTTGCTTATTACAAAATATGTTAAGAAACCGCCTGCAAGCCTGTGGAAAATTACCAGAATTGAGCGATACTAAGTACGTGGCTGCCTATCCCCTAGTTTAGTCGGGTGGTCGCGGGAGCATACCCAATGCTCTTGAAGGGAAGCAATTCCTTTATGTTTCACTCCTAATGGTCTTGTTGGGCTCCAGTTTTGGAGCCCATTTTTTTGCTATTAATTCTTAATAATCAATAACTTGAGTGCCAAACTTAATGCGAAATATCTAAGATTTTACATCGTGTGTGTCGGGCGCTCGGAATCGAGTGCCCCGGCCAGATGGTTCTCGATCTTGGCGTTAGCGGTAGCGTCCTGCTCACTGAACTGTACGCCGATACCTGCCGTGCGATTGCCCTGGGCACCTCTCGGCGTCACCCAGACTACCTTGCCTGCAATGGGGATTTTTTCAGGCTCATCCATAAGGGTAAGCAGCATGAACACTTCGTCGCCTATGGAATAAGGCTTGTTGGTTGGGACGAACAAGCCACCGTTTTCTAAAAATGGCATATATGCTGAATACAGGACTGCCTTGTCCTTGATTGTCAGCGACAGGATTCCGTTGCGGCTATTTTGTCTTCCGTCCATGCGTTACGCGCCCCTTGGTTACGACCCGATAGTACCATCGGCGTGGGCAAGGCCCAATATTTCATCTACTTTTCCCACCACCACCTCCGCCAGCAGCTGTGGATTCGGGTTGGCGCCCCCCTCTACAGCAAGACGCATCCTGCCAAGCTCGTCGAGCAGCGCAAAGGCCTCTCGGGTAGCGGTTTGCTGCAAGGCATTGCCGACCTGATTGCGGATAAAAACCTGGGTCGCCCCTAACAAATGCTCGATTATCTCGCTGGCTGTCGTTGCGGCAAGGAGTTTGGTCGCTTCAGCCGGGGCCACACTGCCCTGGTACAAGCTGCGGCAAGTCAAGCGCGCTACGTGCTGGTCCTTGTCTGCAGGCTGCCTGTAGATGGACTCCGCCAGCAGGGGCTTACCATCAGCGGCGTCCAGTATCTGCGCACTGCCCTCTCGATCACCTGTGAGCTGGTCCAGCCACGACAGCGATTCGTCAGTCGTGGGGGTAGCCAACTTAAGCATCTGGCAGCGCGAGCGAATTGTAGCGGGCACCGCGTGGGGGCGGTGACAGACCAGCACCAGATGCGTGCCCACCGAAGGCTCCTCCAGCGACTTGAGCAAGGCGTTGGCCGCTGACACATTCATCGCGTCAGCCGGCTCCAGTACAATCACTTTACGCGCGCCAAAATTCGCCGTCTGCTGAGCAAGGTCGACAGCCTTGCGCACCTGATCAATCTTGATAACCCGGCTTCCTTCTTCGGGCTGCAGCCAAAGAAAATCGCCGTGGGTACCACTGGCGCTCAGTTCGCAGCCATGACATTTGCCACAGTTCAGGCCGCCTGATGGCGCGTGACACAACAGTAAACGACTGAGTGCCAGGGCCAGCCGATCCGCGCCGGTATGAGGCAGCCCGGCGAGCATCAGAGCATGCGGCAACCTGTCGTCCGCCAGCTGCTGGTGCAGCTGAGCCCAGGCTTCATTATGCCAGGGCAGCGGCGGGCTTATCGCGGGCAAACCGGAAAGTTCGATCACGGGTGACGCACTCCCCAGCACGCCAATAATTCAGTGCAAACGGTCTCGAGTTGGCTCTCAACATCCTCCAACGATCGCGAAGCGTCCACCACGTGGTAGCGGCCACTGCTCTCGCGAGCGAGCTGCAGATACGTGTCTCGCACCCGTTGGAAAAACTCGGCCTGCTCCTGCTCAAAACGATCCAGCTCGCCTCTGGCACTCGCGCGGGACATGCCTACATCGACCGGACAATCCAGCAGCAACGTGTAGTCCGGACGCAAATCGCCCTGAACGAGCTGCTCCAGCTCGCGAATTGTGGACATGGGCAGCTGCCTGCCTCCCCCCTGATAGGCATAGGTGGCATCTGTAAAACGGTCGCACAGCACCCACTGGCCGCGCGCCAGCGCGGGCTCAACCAGCTGAGCCAGATGTTGTGCCCTTGCCGCAAACACTAACAACAACTCCGCATCAGCAGCCATAGCCTCTTCGCGGGGCTTGAGCAGGAGTTCGCGAACATCTTCGCCAAGCGTTGTACCACCGGGCTCACGGGTGACGACCATGTCCACACCCGCCTCCCGGAGATGATCTTCGAGGAACTGCATATTGGTGGTTTTGCCGACGCCTTCGCCGCCTTCAACTGTAATGAATAAACCTCTGGGCTCCATGGTGTTCAGCGTTTCCCCGGACTGGATCTATAGTCTGATCTGCGATTGAGCTGGTATTTACGCACGGCCTGCTGATGCTCGGCAAGCGTCTCACTGAAATAGTGGCTGCCGTCGCCGCGCGCGACAAAATAAAGTGTTTTGCCTGCTAGCGGGTGCAGTGCAGCATGAATAGCCTCGCGGCCTGGCAGGGCTATTGGTGTCGGCGGCAGCCCTTTGTGGCGGTAGGTATTGTAAGGGTTACTATCATCACGCAAATGCACTCTGCGCAGATTGCCGCTGTAGTCGCTGCCCAGGCCATAGATCACTGTAGGATCTGTCTGTAGGCGCATGTTCTTGTTCAGGCGCCGCACGAAGACACCGGCGATTTCTCCGCGCTCGTGCGCTACCCCGGTTTCGCGCTCTACGATGGACGCCATCACGAGGGCCTCGTAGGGAGATTGATAAGGGAGATTTTCTTCTCGCCCCTGCCACTCGCTGGCGAGCACATCCTGCATCGCGCGGTATGCCCGCTGCAGGACATCCCAGTCTGAATCGCCTTTTTCATAGCGGTAACTGTCCGGGAAGAACAATCCCTCGCTGCCGGGAAATGCAGCAGTCAGCTTCGCAATGCGATGATCCAGCACGCCATCAAGTTCGTGTAGCAGCGACGCCTGCGCCTGCAAAATTTCAAGGGCCCTGCCAAGCGTTATTCCTTCCGGGAGCGTTACCTGATAGCTGACAACCTTGCCGCTTTCCAGTAGCAGCAGCAAGCTCAGTGGCGTTGTACCGGCGGGCACCAGGTACTCCCCGCGTTTGATGCTCTGGTCGAGGCCGCTGTATCGGCCGTAAAGCCTAATTAGCCAGGGGTGGGCGTAAACGCCGTCCTGCTCGAGTTGGGAGGCGACCGATTTTAGAGTCTGGCCGGGGGCAATTTCCAATGCGTAGCCAGCGCTTGGAATCTCGAGTGGCTGCTCCCAGTAGGTTTTTATCTGCCAGGCAACTAGCGCCGCACACGCGGCGAATAACAGGCATACAATCAACAGACGCTTCAGCACTTCAGCGATTTCCAGTATTGCTGATGCAGTGCTTCACAGAGGGGAAAGCTCTGCCACTCTGTTGAACCCAGCGCCGCTACAGACTGTAAACCGCGCAGGCTGTTACAGTAAAACAACTCATCGGCGCCGAGGATCTGCTCGCGCGTGACCACACCCTCTTCTGCCGGAATACCAAGTGCAGGCGCCACTTGCTCAAGCACAAAACGCCGCCGGGTTCCCGCCACCCCACACAACTCAAGCGCCGGTGTGTGCAGCCGCCCTTCACTGGCGAGGAAGATATTGCCAGCACTGACTGAACAGGGGTTGCCCGACTGATCCATCACCAGAACCTCGTCCAGTCCCTGGCGCTGCGCTTCGCGAGCGGCCATGACCTGCTCGAGACGATTGAGGTGCTTCAGGCCGGCAAGCGCAGGCTGGCTGGACCAGCGAAGCTCCGCCCAGTCAATGCGCGCAGGAGCCGCCAGCTCGCGGCGGTCCTGAGAGAGAGGCGCTGCTGTTATGACAACCCGTGGCTCCGCGTCTGCCGGGGGGGCATAACCGCGAGGAGCGCCGCCGCGAGTGACCGTCAGTCGCAAAGCCACCCAGGGGTGGCTGGCCAACGAATGGCAAGCCGCCTCCAGGCATGCTCTGGCATGGTCGAAAGTATCGGGGAAACCGAGAGTTTGCAGGCCGACAGTCAGCCGCTGCCAGTGGTAGTCCAGCAACAGGGGGCTGCCCTGGTGCACCAGCATCGTCTCGAACAGGCCATCGCCAAAATCGAGCCCCCGGTCAGGCAGAGGTAACGCCTCTGCCGGGCTGCCGTCAATCCAGATCGAGGGACCTGTGGCCACCGAGCGGGAAATCAGTCCAGACGGCTGAACAGCAGGGTGCCGTTGGTGCCGCCAAAGCCAAAGGAATTAGAGAGCACGCTGTGGATCTCACGCTCTTGTGGTGTGTGCGGAACGTAGTTGAGATTCGCACCTTCGTCAGGATTGTCCAGATTGATCGTCGGAGGACACACCTGGTCGCGAATCGCCAGAATCGAAAAGATCGCTTCCACGGCACCGGCCGCGCCCAACAGGTGACCGATCATCGATTTGGTGGAACTCACGGCGACCTGATCGGCGGCACTGCCAAGCACGGTTTCAACGGCCTTACTCTCAGCCACATCACCGGCCGGCGTTGAGGTGCCGTGGGCGTTCACGTAGTTGATATTCTCAACCGCCACACCCGCGTCCCGGATAGCGTTGGCCATCGAGGCTGCTGCGCCGCGCCCATCTTCGGGAGGCAGCGTCATATGGTAAGCATCGCCACTCATGCCAAAGCCGGTCAGCTCAGCGTAGATATTAGCGCCGCGCGCTTTTGCTGACTCGTATTCTTCGAGCATGATCACACCTGCGCCGTCACCCAGCACAAAACCGTCGCGGTCCCTGTCCCAGGGCCTGGAAGCCGCGGCTGGGTCGTCATTGCGAGTAGACAGTGCGCGTGCCGCGGCAAAACCACCGAGGCCGACAGGTGTAGTTGCCATCTCGGCACCGCCCACCAGCATTGCGTCGGCATCGCCCTGGGCGATCATGCGCGCGCCGAGACCAATGTTGTGGGTACCTGTCGTACAGGCCGTTACCACAGCGAGGTTCGGACCCTGCATGTTGTATTTCACAGAGAGGTTGCCGGAAATCATGTTGATGATAGATCCGGGAACAAAGAATGGTGATATCCGACGAGGTCCAGAGTTGGCCACGATCTCAGTGTTTTTTTCGATCTGGCCAATACCGCCAATACCTGAGCCTATGGCGCAGCCGACACGCGGCGCATTCTCATCAGTGACCTCAAAACCTGAGTCTTCGAAGGCCTGAATACCCGCCGCCATGCCGTACTGGACAAAAGTATCCATCTTGCGGGCATCTTTGGGTGGAAGGTATGCCGAGATATCAAAATCACGCACGCTGGCGCTGAACCGGGTGCTGTACGCTTCGACATCGAAGGTATCGATGGGCGCTGCGCCACTTTTGCCAGCAAGAATATTCGCCCAGGTCTCAGCGACAGTATGGCCAACCGGACTCACCATACCCAGCCCCGTTACCGCAACTCGTCTGCCGTTCAAGGTTCTGTCTCCTCTGG
Source organism: Halioglobus maricola (assembly GCF_009388985.1). Classification (NCBI taxonomy): domain Bacteria; kingdom Pseudomonadati; phylum Pseudomonadota; class Gammaproteobacteria; order Cellvibrionales; family Halieaceae; genus Halioglobus; species Halioglobus maricola. The sequence goes on along the minus strand of NZ_CP036422.1, from coordinate 2,093,861 downwards.
AATTAAATTCGGGGAAGCATAAAGAAGAAAAGCCGCTCTATACACATAGAAACGGCTTCTCGGGAATTGTGGTGTATATCAGGCGAGGTTTTCGTTGATATAGTCGATCGCCAGCTTAACAGTGGTGATCTTCTCAGCTTCCTCGTCGGGAATCTCTGTTTCGAATTCCTCTTCCAGCGCCATCACCAATTCTACGGTGTCCAGTGAGTCAGCGCCCAGGTCTTCCACAAAGGATGCCTCGGTCTGAACTTCTTCTTCTTTCACGCCAAGTTGTTCTGCAACGATCTTCTTAACGCGTTCTTCAATGCTGCTCATGATTATTTGTCACTCCTGAGATTAGTGCTGTGCAAACCTTATAGTGGCTTGAGCGCGCATTTTACTCTGTTTTGTCCAAGAGTAATAAACTTTTTTTTGCGCCCAACCCGCGAAGGTACTTTATTTAATGTTTACATGGGCTTAACCCATGTACATACCACCGTTTATATGGACTGTTTCGCCCGTAATATAGCCTGCTGCGTCACTGCACAAGAAGCCTGTCAGTGCTGCGATCTCACCGGGCTCTCCGAGGCGTCCGAGAGGGATCTGGCCCAGCATCAGCTCGCGCTGATCGTCGTTCAGCTCGCGAGTCATATCTGTATCAATAAAACCTGGCGCAATGGCGTTCACCGTTACTGAACGCGAACCCAGCTCGCGAGCCAGGGCCCGTGAAAAGCCCTCTGCGCCAGCCTTGGTCGCCGCGTAGTTACTCTGGCCGATGTTGCCCATCGAACCGACAACAGACGTGATATTGACGATGCGGCCCCAGCGAGCTTTGGTCATACCACGCAAACAGGCCTTGCTCACACGGTACAGCGCGTTCAGATTGGTATCGATCACATCGCCCCACTCGTCCGCCTTCATCCTCATCAGGATGTTGTCTCGCGTAATACCGGCATTGTTAACCAGTACGGTGGGCGCTGAATAGCGCTCTGCGATCGTCTTTACCACGGTTGTAACGCTCTCGTCGTCGGCAACGTTCAGGGCCATACCGCAGCCGGCATTGCCCGCCTCCTGCAGGTACTGGCTGATACGTTCAGCGCCGCTTTCCGTCGTCGCGGTACCTACAACAATGAAACCGTCGGCCGCCAGGCGCTCTGCAATCGCGCGACCAATACCGCGGCTCGCGCCTGTGACAAGGGCAACCCTGCTCTCTTCAGTCATACTCATATTCCTTGTATTCAACAGATAATGTCAGTTATTCAGCCAAGTTCCGCCAGCGTGCTGGCAAGAGACTCTGGCTCCTCGAGTGAAAAACTGGCGAGGGATTTATCAATACGACGGTTCAGCCCGCTGAGCACCTTACCCGGTCCGCACTCGACAATGCGCTCAATGCCACTGCCCGTCATTTGCTGGACGCAACGAGTCCATTGCACAGGGCTGTATATCTGCTCCACTAACAAAGCGCGTATTTTCTCGGGATCTGCCTCTGTATCCGCGTGCACATTGTGAACAACAGGTACCTCCGGCACAGCGATGGAAATCTCTGCGAGTGCCGCTTCGAGACGTTCTCCAGCGGGCTTCATCAGTTCTGTATGGAAAGGTGCGCTTACGGGTAGCGGCAAAGCGCGTTTGGCGCCGGCTTCCTTCAATTTGACGATGGCTTCGTCAACTGCAGCGGTATGTCCTGCAATGACCACTTGTCCCGGGGAATTAAAATTCACTGCTGCGACCACACCGTCGACCGCGGCGCAGATCTCATTAATACGCGCGTCGTCAACACCGATAATAGCTGCCATCGCGCCCTCGCCTACAGGCACAGCGGTCTGCATAAACTGTCCGCGCTGGCGCACCAGACGCACGGCATCGGCAAAGGCCAGCGACCCGCTGGCCACCAGGGCGGAAAACTCACCCAGGCTATGGCCGGCCATGCGCGCGGGCTTGGCGCCGCCTTGCTCAAGCCATGCACGCCACAGCGCAACACTCGAGGTAAGTAGTACAGGCTGAGTAGTCTCAGTGAGGTTCAGCGCCTCTTGCTCACCATTCTGGATGAGATCCCACATATCGTAGGCGAGCGCTTCACTTGCTTCTGCAAAGGTGTCGCGCACCGCCTCATACTGCTCGTAGGCAGCTGCCAGCATGCCCACTTTCTGTGAGCCCTGACCGGGAAAGACAAACGCGATATTGGATTCAGACATGAACAATTCCTGAAGTTTCTGGTTTGAGTTTATGCGTGCAGGCACAGGACGCCAACCGAAAACCGGGTGCGCTGGGCCATAAAAATTCTAGGGGGGCAGGAATGTTGACAGCGCTGCCTTTCGGGAGCGCTGTCTGCGTGGCGGCCGCTGGGCGCGGCGCCGGATATGGATACGGTCTGTTAAACCGTGGGGACAAAGCCGTGAGCAGGTCCCGAACTGACTTAGTCGTCTGAGCCAGTTTCTACGACTTTCTTGCCGCGGTAGAAACCATCGGCGCTCACGTGGTGACGCAGGTGAGTTTCACCGGAAGTCTGGTCCACAGACAGAGTGGAACCGGACAGGGCATCGTGGGAACGACGCATGCCGCGACGAGAGCGGGTTTTCTTACTTTTCTGAACAGCCATGACTATCTCCTAGTGCTAGTCGTCTGACTTCAACTGGGCCAGAACATCGAAGGGATTGGGGCGCTCGGCGCCGGCCTCCTCTTCTTCGCCCTGCCCGGTGTAACCAGACAGTATCTCTTTACAATCTTGTGTATCGTGGTAACTGAAGGATGGCAGGGCAAGCATGAGCTCATCCTCCACCAGTTCCCACAAATTACATCCCTCGTCCTCTGGCACGATCAGCGGGTCCAGGTGGCGCGGAAGGTGTTTGGCCTGATCATCATTCCAAACAATACCCAGTGTGTTCTCTGCGTCCAGGCCCAGGGGCATGGATTTGAGACAGCGCTGGCAGATGACGGCCACTTCAGCCGTTATTTCCACCTGCACCACAGGGCGGTTTTCCTCGTCACGAGAAAACGCCAAATCCGCCCGAATCTCTCCTGTTTCATCGGCTAAAAGTGCCTTGAAACGCGGTAAATCCAGGGGTTTCAGCGTACCACTGATGCTCACGCCACGCGCGGATGCTTTGCGTACATCCAGCACATTGGGGAGGGGCTCAGTCAACATAGGCGCGCATCATAGTGATGAGCACCCCCTTTGTCAAAGAAAATTCCTATAGAATACAAGCAGTTCTCACACTTATTCACAGCGTTGGATTACCCGGATATGCACCTCATTCTCGCCTCCACCTCGACTTATCGCCGCGCGTTGCTGGAACGCCTGCAACTACCGTTTTTATGCCAGGCACCAGATGTGGACGAAACGCCGCTGCTGGACGAGCATCCCGCCGCCCTCGCCCAGCGCCTGTGCCTGGCCAAAGCGAACTCGGTGGCCACCCTGAACCCAACCGCCCTGGTGATTGGCAGTGATCAGGTAGCTTCTATCGACGGCAGCTGCATTGGCAAACCGGGAAACTTCGAGAACGCTGCCGGGCAACTCCGTGCCAGCTCGGGGCGTCGGGTCGACTTTTACACGGGCCTTGCGCTGGTTGGTCGCGATGCAGGCATCGAAAAGGTGCAGGTAGAACGTTTCAGCGTGCAATTTCGCAAGTTGTCAGATGCTGAGATCACTTACTACCTGAACAAAGAAGAGCCCTGGGATTGTGCCGGGAGCTTTAAATGTGAGGGGCTGGGGGTGGCGCTGTTCGAGCGCATGATTGGGGACGACCCTACCTCCCTGGAGGGGCTCCCCTTGATCGCGCTTTGCTCTATGCTGCGCGAGGCTGGGGTACGCGTGCTTTAGGGATGCACTCGAACGGAGTCTCGGAAGGTCGTCTGACGCTCTCAATCCGTCTAGATCAAAGCAACCACAGCCAGCATTTCCAAAGATGATATCGACCATAGTATGGGGTAGCTTGAATTTTGAGCCCGTTCCTCAGACAATGTGCGCCTTCCGAAACACCCCACCCTTATCCATAGTGAGGACCATCTCAGATGAAAACACCTGTTCGAGTGACCGTCACCGGTGCCGCGGGCCAAATTGGCTACGCCCTGCTCTTCCGTATCGCCTCTGGCGCAATGTTGGGCGACGATCAGCCCGTGATCCTGCAGCTGCTGGACATTACGCCCGCCATGGAAGCCCTCGAGGGTGTGAAGATGGAGCTGGAGGACTGCGCGTTCCCGCTGCTATCTGACATCGTCTGCACCGACGATCCAAACGTTGGCTTCAAAGACACTGACTACGCCCTGCTTGTTGGCGCTCGCCCCCGCGGCCCAGGCATGGAGCGCAAGGACCTGTTGGAAGCTAACGCTGCCATTTTCTCGGTACAGGGTAAGGCAATCAACGACAACGCCAGCAAGAACATCAAGGTTCTGGTCGTCGGCAACCCGGCCAACACCAACTCCCTGATCGCCCAGCGCAACGCGCCGGACATCGATCCGCGCAACTTTACAGCCATGACTCGTCTGGACCACAACCGCGCCATGACCCAGATTGCCCAGAAAACAGGCAAGACTGTCAACGACGTGACCAACATGACGATCTGGGGCAACCACTCCGCCACCCAGTACCCGGACCTGTTCAACTGCAAGGTCTCTGGTGAAGCAGCTATCAACCTGGTTGACCAGGCGTGGTACGAGGGTGAGTTCATCCCTGTCGTGCAGCAGCGCGGCGCCGCCATCATCAAGGCTCGCGGTGCATCTTCTGCTGCTTCTGCTGCCAACGCCGCGATCGACCACATGCGCTCCTGGGCGCTTGGCACCGAAGGCGATGACTGGGTCTCCATGGGTGTTTACTCAGACGGCTCCTACGGCATCACCGAGGGTCTGATCTACTCCTTCCCCTGCCGCTGTGAAGGCGGTGACTGGAGCATTGTCCAGGGCGTGGAAGTCGGTGAGTTCAGCCAGGCTAAAATGGCCGCCACCGAGCAGGAACTGACTGAAGAGCGCGACGCGGTCCAGCACTTGCTGCCGTAGTCCAAGGCTCGAATAAAAAGGCGCCCTCCTCACGGACGGCGCCTTTTTTGTTTGCACCAATGTTAACGATGCTGATTTAATGCGGATATGACTGAAGCAGTAACCCCCAAGACATATCACCACGGCAACCTGCGAGCGGAATTGCTCGACACTGCCGTCGATCAACTTAAAACAACGGGCGCAGAAGACTTGAGCCTGCGGGCTCTGGCCAGAGCTATCGGCGTTTCCCAGACGGCACCCTATCGCCATTTCGCAGACAAGAGCGAATTGCTGGCAGCAATGGCTACCCGGGGTTATCGAGAGTTGTTCGTGGATTTGCGCGATGCTCGCGGTGATGCAGGCGAATCAGCCTCTGATCAGATGCTGGCGGTGGCGCATGCCTACGTCAATTACGCTGCGGCCAATCCTCAATTGTTCAAACTGATGTTCGGCCCCGCCGTGCAGCCAGCCGCTCGCTACCCTGAACTGCGAGAAGCAAGTCGCGAGACCCTGCTGCTGGTGCAGGAGACCATCCAGCTGGGTATTAACCAGGGGCGGTTCCACAGCGATGCCAGCCTGACCTACCTCGCCAATGCTGGCTGGTCAGGCATCTACGGCCTCGCCACCCTGCGCATCGATGCGCCTGAGTTGTTCGAGCGTCACATCGACCTGCACCGTCAGGTCGAGATGGGTACACGCGTGTTCCTTCGCGGCATAGGCGACAAGGAAGCCTGACTTAGAGCTCCCTGAGCACTGCCACTGGCGGGTGGGACACCACGCGCCGACAGCTCCACACTCCCAGACCTGCGATTAAGGCGACGCCCCCGAAAATCCCCAGCGGCCAAAGCCACGGGGACGGGACATAGTGCATATCCATTACCCATAACTGAAGGATAGCCACTGACATCTCGGCCGCTATCACAGCCAGTAGTCCTGCGAAGAAACCAAGCGCGGCAAATTCGATCCACAAACCGCCGAGGATCAGCCGTCTGCTAGCCCCCAACGCTCGCAGAATTGAACTCTCATGCATGCGCGCATCTACACTCGCCTGCACGCCGGCTACAAGTACCAGGCCCCCGGTGGCCAGTATCACAAAAAGCACCAGCTCGATGGCTGCGGACACCTGGTCTATGATGCTGCGAATCTGGTCGATCACCATATCCATCTCGATGACCGTCACCGTCGGAAATTCACGGATAAACTGATTCAGGAACAACTTATTCTCCGGTGCAAGATGAAAGCTGGTCATGAAAGTGGCGGGATAGTTGGCCAGTAGTTTGGGCGGAAAAATCAGGAAAAAGTTGGGCCGCATGGACTGCCAGTCAAGCTCACGGATACTTGTGACCTTCGCCGTGAGTGGCTGTGAGCCTACGAGAAGTGACAATTCGTCGCCTATAGATAGCTCAAATCGTTCGGCAAAACCCGACTCCACTGAGACCACAGCCTCGTCTGAGTCCGACTCCCACCAGACACCTTCCAGCAAGGTGTTTTCCGCAGGCAGGCTTTCCGACCAGGTAAAGTTGGCCTCGCGCTGATGGCGCTCGTGACCAGCCGCTTCCGCTTCCTCCCAGGTAGGCAGTGTCTCCTCGTTAATAGCCATCATGCGGCCACGAATCATGGCATAGAGCGCTTCGCTATGAATGTCGGCCTGGCGCAGTGTCTGGTCCACGGCCTGCATGTCGTCAGGGCCAATGTTAATCATAAAGTGGTTCGGCGCATCGTCGGGCAATTGCATCTGCCACTCATCCACCAGAGATGTGCGCACCAGCACCAGCATCAGTAACAGCATGATCGCCATCGCGAAAATCACGACTTGCAGCGCATTTGCAGTGCCCCGACGTTGTAGGCCTGCCAAGGCCAGGCGCCAGATGCTGCCAGCGCTCATGCCCAACTGCCGCCCACCACGCAATAAAGTCAGCGCCAACAGCATGCCGAGGCCGACAGTAATAGCCAGGCCAGCCAGCACCGCCAGGGTCAGCTTCCAGTCGCCGCTATACCAGAGCATCAGCAGGCTCACTGCGGTGAGCCCGAGCAGGTAATCGCCCAGGGTTCTGCCACTGTGAAGCGGAATATCCTTGCGCAGCACGCGTAATGGGCTGGCCTGCCCGAGACGTCGTAGTGGTGGCCAGGCAAAACTTAACAGGCAAGTCAGGGAGGTCGCTGCGCCTATCAGGTAGGGTCGCGCGCCACTCGGAGCAGGCTGCACCGGCAACTGGTCGGCGAACAGGGTGAAAAAAAGTGTCTGTATTGACCACCCAAGGAGGCAGCCCAGCGCTGTCGCGAGGGCTCCGAGCAGAAACAAGCTCTTCCCATAGAGCCGATTAATGACTCCGGACGTGGCACCGAGACTCTTCATTACGGCAACATAGTCGTTGTGGCGTTCGCTGAAACGCCTCGCTGCAAGCGCGATTGCCACTCCGGCGAGAACAACGCCGAGGCTGCCCGCCAATAGCAGAAAGCTCTCTGCCCGGGCGAGTGCCTCGCCGACCCCAGGCTGGCCATCACTGACATCAATCAGTCGCTGGCCGGGCGCAAGCTGCGCTTCCAGCCACGTTTTGTAACTGGCGAGACTTGCCGCATCACCTGCATACAACTGGCGATAGCTCACTCTGCTACCTGGCTGGATGACACCCGTGGCGTTGATGTCGCTGTAGTGCATCAACAGCCGAGGGCCGTAACCATACATTCCCACAGCCTGATCAGGTTCGCTGCGCACAGCTCCGCTCACCTTGAGACTGGCGTCTCCAACGTCGACCATGTCGCCAACACGAACGCCCAACAAAGGGAACAGTCGCGAATCAAGCCATACTTCTCCGGCGAGGGGGCCACGCTCGCGCTGCTGCACCTCGGCAAAGGCATCATTGCTGAACCCCAGTTCCCCTCGCAGCGGATAGGCGTCACTCGCCGCTTTTACCGAGGCGAGTTGCATTGCTTCATCGCCGGCGTAAACCATCGATGGAAAGGTCAACACAGTGGCGACATCCAGGTCTCTTGTGCTGGCTTCATCGAGCCATTCGGCCGGCAATTGACGCCCGCTGCGCGCAACCAGGTCAGCCGCGAGAAATCGGTGACTCTCCATTTCGAGCGCATTCTGCAGACGGGAAGTGAAGGCGCTGATGCCCGAGACAACCCCCACAGCCAGGACGAGGGCAAGGATCAAAACCCCGAGTTCACCACCTCGCCAGTCTCTGGCCAACATACGAGTCGCGGTAATCGACACCTCAGGTTTCCTCAACCAGGCTGCCGGCTTCCATCACCAGTCTGCGCTCACAGCGCTGGGCAAGCCCCATGTCGTGGGTGACCAGCACCAGGGTGGTGTCTTCCTGTGCGTTCAGCTCGAACAACAGCTCTATCACATGATCGCCGGTGGTCGTATCGAGATTGCCGGTCGGCTCGTCTGCAAACAGCAGTGCCGGACGACTGGCAAATGCCCGGGCGATCGCTACCCGCTGCTGCTCTCCGCCGGACATCTGGCGAGGATAGTGCGTGATACGCTCGCTGAGCCCTACTCTGCTGAGAAATTCCTCGGCCTCTGCACGAGCATTCGCGTGACCGGCGAGTTCCAGCGGCAGCATGACATTCTCAAGCGCTGTGAGCGCGGGGAGCAGCTGGAATGACTGGAACACAAAGCCAACTTTTTGGCCGCGCAGCAGCGCCCTGCCATCCTCGTCCAGGTCATTGAGGGCCACCCCGGCGATTTCCACGCTACCGCCGCTGGCTTCGTCCAGCCCAGCAAGCAGCCCGAGCAAGGTCGACTTGCCCGAACCGGAGGCGCCGACGATAGCGACACTCTCCCCCGACTTGATTTCCAGTGTGATCCCTTTCAGTATCTCCAGCTCGCCCCCGGCCACGGGGACAGACTTCTGGAGATTTTCGGCCTTTATCATGCAGTGTTCCCTTTACCGCCTGTTACGTATTGTTGCTGTGCTTGGATTCCTTCTCGCACCTTCTTTGGCCACCGCCCAGCAAACCGGCAACAGCATTTTGGTGCTCGGTGATAGTATCAGTGCGGCCTATGGCATGTCTTTACAGGAGGGATGGGTTGCCCTGCTCGAGCGACAAATTGCCCAGGACCACCCCGGTACCGTGGTGGTCAACAGCAGTATCAGCGGGGAAACCACCGGCGGAGCCCTGCGTCGTCTGCCGGCACTGCTGGAGGAACATGAACCGACACTGGTCATTGTAGAGCTGGGCGGAAACGACGGCTTGCGCGGTTTCCCACTCAGCGCGTTCCGCGACAATCTCAGTGAACTCGCCCGTGTGTCGCAGGGCGCGGGTGCCGCGGTCCTGTTCCTCCCCATGGAAATACCGCCAAACTATGGATCCCGCTACACCCGTGGATTTCGCGAGAGTTTCACCCTCGTCGCCGAGACATCGGGGAGCCAGCTGGCACCCTTTATCCTGGAGGACGTCGCCGTCCACCCAGAGCTGATGCAGGACGACGGCATCCATCCCAAGGCCAGTGCGCAACAAACCATGCTCGACGCTGTCTACCCGGCCATTCTGGAGGCTCTGCCATGACACTGGCCAGCGATACATGGGCGGAGTTGCTGGAGGGCGATGGCGCCCACGTCTGGCATCCCTATGCACAGGCAGCCGACCCCGGTTACATCGCCCCGGTCGTTGCGGCCAGCGGTGTGCGTCTGCAACTGGCTGACGGCCGCGAATTGATCGATGGCATGGCGTCCTGGTGGTGCGCAATTCACGGCTACAATCACCCGGTGATGAACCGCGCTGTCACTGCACAGCTTGAGACGATGTCGCACGTCATGTTCGGCGGCATCACTCACCCGCCGGCGGTGAAGCTGGCAAAAATGTTAGCCGACCTCACCCCCGCCTCACTCGACCGGGTCTTCTTCAGCGATTCGGGTTCGGTTGCCGTAGAAGTCGCCATGAAAATGGCCATTCAGTACTGGCAGGCCATCGGCCGTCAGAGCAAGCAGAAAATGGTGGCGCTGCGCAGCGGCTATCACGGCGACACACTGGCCACTATGTCTGTGTGTGATCCCGTCACAGGCATGCATCACTTGTTTGGCGAGGTGCTAAACAAACAATTTTTTGCACCCGCGCCCCAGAGCCCTTTCGACGGCCCTTGCCCGGAAAGCGACATGGCGGAGATCAGCGACATCCTGGCGCAACATCACAACGAGATCGCGGCGGTCATTGTCGAACCTGTGGTACAGGGAGCGGGCGGCATGCGATTCTACTCGCCAGACTACCTGCGTAAGTTGCGCGCCTTATGTGATGCTTTCGATGTACTGCTGATCTTCGATGAGATCGCAACCGGGTTTGGCCGCACAGGCAAGTTGTTTGCGCTCGAACACGCGGATGTAGAGCCCGACCTGCTCTGTCTGGGCAAATCCCTGACCGGCGGCTACATGACACTGGCCGCTACGCTTGCCAATAAACGCGTAAGTGAGGGTATCGATAGCGGCGACGCTGGCGCATTTATGCACGGGCCTACATTCATGGCCAACCCCCTGGCCTGCGCTACTGCGATTGCCAGCATCGAACTATTGCTGTCCCAGCCCTGGCAACGCACGGTGCAACGCATTCACGATGAACTCGCGACTGGCCTCGCCCCCGCGCGTGATCTACCGCAGGTCGCCGACGTACGGACGCTTGGCGCGATCGGCGTTATCGAGCTTCGAGAGGCGGTAAACATGCGCGAGGTGCAGCCTATGTTTGTAGAACGCGGCATCTGGATACGCCCTTTCGGCAAGCTGGTCTACACCATGCCGCCGCTGGTCATGAACAGCGACGACGTGGCGACTGTGACTGCAGGCATGATCGACGTGGTCTCCAGGCTTTAAACAGTAGGCTCAAAGCACCACTTCACCTGTCATAAAGGTCACGCCCCTGCCGGTCATAAGCACCCTGTCACCCAGTAGCTCGCATTCGAGCTCACCGCCGCGGGCTGAAATTTGCCGCGCAGACAGGCTGGCCACATCGAGCCGTCGAGCCCAGTATGGCACCAGCGCACAGTGGGCTGACCCTGTTACCGGATCTTCATTGATCCCCACATGGGGGCCAAAGAAACGAGAGACAAAATCGCATTCATCACCGGGAGCTGTTGCGATGACATTGAATTCTGAGGCTGCAGCAAGCGCGGCAAAATCCGGCGTCAGCTTCGCCACATCCTCCTCAAACTCGAACACAAAGAGTTTCTTGCGCGTACCCTCGGCAAACCACACCTCACTCGCCATGCCACCGAGAGCATCACACACGGCAACATCCACTGCGTCAGCAGTCACCGTATAGGCCGGGAAATCCAGTGTGTAGCTATCACCCGAGCGCCGCACCAGCAGTTCCCCACTGCGCGTAGCAAACTTCATCTCGGCAGCATCAACACCCATATGTGCAGCCAGAGCGTGCGCGCTGGCCAGTGTCGCATGGCCGCACAGGTCCACC